>JBKPAD010000005.1:0-205122 GCA_046726235.1 Pseudomonadota bacterium | reverse complement strand
CCTTGGCCTCGAAGGCAGCGCGGTTCCACTCCTGCGCCCAGGCGCCGGTCGGCTTGAGAATGCCCGTCGCCAGCGCAGCGGCGAGAACGCCGGTGCTGCCCGCGCCCTTCAGCAGCGTTCTGCGAATCATGTCCATCTGTTACTCCTCCTGAATGAAAACCTTGCGGTCCAGCGACCGGACGGCGAATTCTGCGGGTCTGTCGGCCGGCGCGCAAATGGCGATACTGATAGGCAAATAAGCGTCGCTCATACGAAAGTGCGATGCTACCGTGGCGCCGTCTGCCAATGCCCCGATTTGCCCCCCGCCTTCTCGAGCAGGCGGATGTCGCCGAGGCGCATGCCGCGGTCCACCGCCTTGCACATGTCGTAGATTGTCAGCAGGCCGACGCCGACCGCGGTCAGCGCCTCCATCTCGACTCCGGTGCGGCCGCGCGTGCGCGCGGTGACCTCGCAGGTGACGGCGTGGCGCGCGTCGTCGACGGCGAACTCGACCTCGACGTTGGTCAGCGGCAGCGGATGGCAGAGCGGAATCAGGTCGGACGTGCGCTTGGCGGCCTGGATGGCGGCGATGCGGGCGATGCCGAGGACGTCGCCCTTTTTGGCGCTGCCCGACTTGATCAGGTCCAGCGTCGCCGGCAGCATTGTGATGGTGCCGGCCGCGCGCGCGACGCGCTCGGTCTCGGCCTTGTCGCCGACGTCCACCATATGGGCCTGCCCGGCGGCGTCGAAATGGGTCAACGGTGAGCTCATGTCGGCGCGACTTTACGTGTAACGGCATGTAATGGCAACGAAACCGCCCCTAGCCGCGGTTTATCATTACGCCGATGCGCCGATTCCTTCTCGTCTTCCTGCTGGGCCTGCTGGCACCGCTCGCGCTCGCCGAAGGCCTGCCCGACCTCGGCGAGGTCGCCCAGGCCGACTTCTCTCCGCTGATGGAAAAGCGCGTCGGCGAGCAGATCATGCAGGACGTGCGCCTGCGCGAACCTTCCTACCTCGACGACCCGGAGATCGCCAGCTACCTGAACAAGCTCGGCCGGCGGCTGGCTTCGAACAGCGAGGAGGCGCGCCAGGAATTCGAGTTCTTCGCCCTCAAGGACTCGACGCTCAACGCCTTTGCGCTGCCCGGTGGCTACATCGGCGTGCATACCGGCCTCATCCTGGCGGCGCAGTCGGAGTCGGAGTTGGCCGGCGTGCTGGCCCACGAAATCTCGCACGTCACCCAGCGCCACATCGCGCGCGGCATCAACAAGGCGCAACAGTCGCAGGCGGCGTC
Source organism: Pseudomonadota bacterium (assembly GCA_046726235.1). Classification (GTDB taxonomy): domain Bacteria; phylum Pseudomonadota; class Gammaproteobacteria; order Burkholderiales; family Rhodocyclaceae; genus Nitricoxidireducens. Next base: position 203,849 of record JBKPAD010000005.1, on the reverse strand, counting down.
CTGGCTGGCGATCGCCGTCGCCATCCTCGCGGCGCGCAGCAACAGCGACGCTGCCATGGGCGCGATGGTCGCCGGCCAGGCGGCAGGCGCCTCGTCGCAGCTCGCGTACTCGCGCGACTTCGAGCGCGAGGCCGACCGCGTCGGCCTCAACGTCCTCGAACGCTCGGGCTACGATGTGCGCGGCATGGGCGCCTTCTTCGAGCGCCTGCAGCAGGCGGGCCGCCTCTACGAAAACAACGCTCCCGGCTACCTCATGACCCACCCGCTGACGGTCGAGCGGATATCCGACATGGACAACCGCATCCAGATGCGGCCGTACAAGCAGGTACCGGACTCGATGGAGTTCGGCCTCGTGCGCGCCAAGCTCAAGGCGCAGGAGGGGACCGTTCAGGATGCCATTACCGAATTCGAGACGCGCCTGCGCGAGCGCAAGTTCGCCAGCGAGGAGTCCGCCCGCTACGGCCTGGCGATCGCGCTGTGGCGCGCCAAGAACTACGCCGCGGCCGAAAAGCAGGTCGCCGAACTGCGCCGGCTCAAGGTCACGTCGTTCATGGTCGAGACGCTGGCCGCGGAACTGCGCCTGCGCCAGGGCGACGCCGCCGGCGCCGTCAGCCTGCTGCGCTCGGCGGCTACGCGTTTTCCGCAGGAGCGGGCGGTCACTTATGACCTGGTGGACGCGCTCCTGACGGCGGGCCGCGCCGACGAGGCGCTCAAGGTCACCGTCGCCGACCTGCAGGCCTACACGACCGATTACCGCATGCACGCCTTCCAGGCCAAGAGCTACGCCTTGCTCGGCAAGCGCCTGCAGCAACATCGCGCACAAGGTGAAGCCTATTTCCTCCAGGGCCTGCTGATGCCGGCGATCGAGCAGTTCGAGCTCGCCCAGAAGTCGACCGACGGCGACTTCTACGAGCATTCGGAGGTCGATGCGCGCCTGCGTGAACTCAAGCGTCGCCAACTCGAAGAGCTGAAAAAGAAGAAGCCCTGAAACCCAGTAGGGACGGGCTTTTGATCTGGATCAATGGTCCGAATGGCTCTAATCGGGGTCGCTTATTACCCCATCGAAAAATAGAGTTGGTGGGCCTCTGACGAAATTGCTAGCCTTCCGCCCTCATCGAAAAGAACGAGATTTTTCAGGAGGAAGGCAAGATGGCGTTGGTCAATCCGCATGGCGGCGGCAATCTGAAGCCGCTGCTGCTCGAAGGCAAGGCACTTACGGACGAGCAGGCGCGCGCCAAGACGCTGCCCCAGGTCAAGGTCAGCTCGCGCGAAGCGGGCGACATCATCATGCTCGGCATCGGCGGCTTCACCCCGCTCGACGGCTTCATGACCCACTCCGACTGGCAGGGCGTGTGCGACGGCATGAAGATGGCCAACGGCCTGTTCTGGCCGATCCCGGTCACCCTGTCCACCGATAGCGACACCATCAAGGCCGGCAGCGAGATCGCACTGGCCGACGGCGAGACGGGCGAGATCCTCGCGACCATGAAGGTCACCGAGAAGTACTCGATCGACAAGGCCCACGAGTGCATGCAGGTCTACAAGACCACCGACGTCGAGCATCCCGGCGTCAAGATGGTCATGGCCCAAGGCAAGTTCAACCTGGCCGGCCCGATCAAGGTCCTGTCGACCGGCGGCTTCAAGGAGAAGTACGGCGAGCAGTTCATGACGCCGGCCGAGACCCGCGCCAAGTTCCAGCAGCTCGGCTGGACGCGCGTCGCCGCCTTCCAGACCCGCAACCCGATGCACCGCTCGCACGAGTATCTGGCCAAGATCGCCATCGAGACCATGGACGGCGTGCTGATCCACTCGCTGTTGGGCAACCTCAAGCCGGGCGACATCCCCGCCGAAGTGCGCTCGGAAGCCATCGAAGTGCTGACGAAGAACTACTTCGCGCCGAACACCACGATCCAGGCCGGCTACCCGCTCGACATGCGCTACGCCGGTCCGCGCGAGGCGCTGCTGCACGCGCTGTTCCGTCAGAACTACGGCTGCTCGCACCTGATCGTCGGCCGCGACCACGCGGGCGTCGGCGACTACTACGGCCCGTTCGACGCGCAGAAGATCTTCGACCAGATCCCGAAGGGTTCGCTCGAGACGGTCAACATGAACATCGACTGGACGTTCTGGTGCAACAAGTGCGGCGGCATGGCCTCGCAGCGCACCTGCCCGCACAGCAAGGACGACCGCATCCTGCTGTCCGGCACCAAGGTCCGCTCGATGCTTTCCGAAGGCCAGGATCTGCCGGTCGAGTTCAGCCGTCCGGAAGTCGCCGCGGTGCTCAAGAAGTACTACCAGGGCCTGACCGCGGAACAGAACGTGAAGGTGGAACTCAAGGGCCATTCGGCCGCGTAATTCAGAGGGCCGGCCGCGAGAGTGGCCGGCCCTTTTCGAATCTGAAGCTGGACCGCTTACGGGCGGATCGTTTTTATCAAGGAGAGTAAGCAATGCCTACCTATGTTCGTACCGAAAAGTGCGACGGCTGCAAGGGTCAAGACAAGACCGCCTGCATGTACATCTGCCCGCACAACCTGATGAAGCTGGACAAGGACGGTTCCGACACCGGCCACGCCATGAAGGCGTACAACCAGGAACCGGAGCAGTGCTGGGAGTGCTACTCCTGCGTCAAGATCTGCCCGCAAGGCGCCATCGAAGCCCGTCACTACGCTGACGTCGTGCCGCTGGGCGGCTCGGTTCAGCCGCTGCGCGGCTCGGACTCGATCATGTGGACCATCAAGTTCCGCAACGGCAACATGAAGCGCTTCAAGTTCCCGATCCGTACCACGCCCGAAGGCTCGATCGACCCGTATGGCAGCAAGCCGATGCCCAAGCTGGCGGACATCGAGGCCGTCGGTTCCTTCACCCGCGACATGATGGGTGGCTTCCGCTCCGGCAACCCCGCCGAACTGATCCGCAAGTAATCAACGAATCGAGGAATTGAAAATGGCTGGTACTTTTGACAATCCGGAAATTGTCCAGGAAGACCTGGACGTCCTGCTGATCGGCGGCGGCATGGCCTGCTGCGGCACCGCTTACGAAATCATGCGCTGGGCCGAGGCCGTCAAGGCCGAAACGGGCACCGAGCTCAAGATCAAGCTGGTCGACAAGGCCGCGATGGACCGCTCGGGCGCCGTTGCCCAGGGCCTCTCCGCCATCAACACCTACATCGGCGACAAGCAGGATCCCGCCGACTACACCCGCATGGTCTCCAACGACCTGATGGGCATCACCCGTGACGACCTGGCCTACGATGTGGGCCGCAACGTCGACGACTCCGTGCACCTGTTCGAAGAGTGGGGCCTGCCGATCTGGAAGACCGACGCCGCTGGCGTTCGCCATGATGGCGCCGAGTCGATCCGCGAAGGCATCCCGGCCCTGAAGGACGGCGGTCAGCCGGTCCGTTCGGGCAAGTGGCAGATCATGATCAACGGCGAATCCTACAAGTGGATCGTTGCCGAAGCCGCCAAGAAGGCGCTCGGCCTCGACCGCATCCAGGAGCGCGTGTTCATCGTCAAGCTGATCAACGACAAGAACGACAAGAACCGCATCGCCGGTGCCGTCGGCTTCTCCGTCCGCGAAAACAAGATCTACATCTACAAGGCCAAGTCGGTGCTGCTCGCCGCCGGCGGCTGCGTCAACCTGTTCCGTCCCCGCTCCGTCGGCGAAGGCCAGGGCCGCGCCTGGTACCCGGTGTGGAACGCCGGTTCGACCTACTCGATGGCCGCTGAAGCCGGCGCCGAGCTGACCATGATGGAAAACCGCTTCGTGCCCGCCCGCTTCAAGGACGGCTACGGCCCGGTCGGCGCCTGGTTCCTGCTGTTCAAGGCCCGTGCAGCCAACGCCTACGGCGAAGACTACATGACCAAGAACAAGGACATGCTGAACGACTACCCGCCCTACGGGCAGGCCGCCGTTCCCGCTTCCTGCCTGCGCAACCACCTGATGCTCAAGGAGATGAAGGAAGGTCGCGGCCCGATCTACATGGACACCGTCACCGCCCTGGCCAAGCTGGCCGAGACCCTGACGCCGAAGGAAGTGAAGCACCTCGAAGCCGAGGCCTGGGAAGACTTCCTCGACATGTGTATCGGCCAGTGCGGCATCTGGGTCGGTGAGAACATCGAGCCCGAGAAGAAGATGTCCGAACTCATGCCGACCGAGCCCTACCTGCTCGGCTCGCACTCCGGCTGCTGCGGCATCTGGGTGTCCGGCCCGACCGACGTCGGCGCGCCGACCAAGGAAGAGTACGACGGCATCCCCGGCCACCTGCCCTCGGGCTGGAACTGGGGCTATCGCGGCATGACCACCGTCAAGGGCCTGTTCACGGCCGGCGACGGCGTCGGCGCTGCCGGCCACAAGTTCTCCTCCGGTTCGCATACCGAAGGCCGCCTGGCTGCCAAGGCCATGGTCAAGTACTGCATGGACAACAAGGACCTCAAGGTCGAACTCGACACGCCCGTCGAGCAGCTGGCCGAAGAGATCTACAAGCCGGTCCGCAACTTCCTGCAGTTCAAGGACTACACGACCGCCATCGACGTCAACCCCAACTACATCACGCCCAAGATGCTGCAGTTCCGCCTGCAGAAGATCATGGACGAATACGTCGCCGGTGTTGCCACGTACTACAACACCAACGACAAGATGCTGGCGGTTGCCGAAGAGAAGCTCGGCATGCTGAAGGAAGACGCCGAGAAGATGCGCGCCAAGGACCTGCACGAGCTGCTGCGTGCCTGGGAAAACTACCACCGCATCCTGACGGCCGAAGCCCACATGAAGCACATCCAGTTCCGCGAAGAGAGCCGCTACCCCGGCTTCTACTATCGCACCGACAAGAACTTCGTCGATGAGAAGAACTGGCACTGCTTCGTGAACTCGATCTACGACAAGCAGTCCAAGAAGTGGACCTGCTTCAAGCGCAAGCACGTGGATCTGGTCGACAAGTCGAAGCTGTTCAAGCCGGCCCAGCCGCACTAAGCAACCGCTTAGGCTGCTACACTCAGGCCGGGGGTCGCAAGACCTCCGGCCTGTTTATTTACGGCGGGCAGAATGTCCCCGCTGCATCGAGGTTTTCCCCATGTCCCAGCCCACCAACATCCCGTTTCCGCAAAGCCCCGTCGTGCCCAGCATGGTCGGCGGCGATCACGTCATCCAGTTCTCCTGCCACAAGGGCATCGGCTGCTGGAACGCCTGCTGCGCGAACATCGACATCACGCTGACGCCCTACGACATCCTGCGCCTCAAGAAGCGCCTCGAGATGTCGTCGGCCGAGTTCCTGACCAAATACACCGTTCCTTACGAGCTCGACAAGGACGACATCGCTGGCGTGAAATTCCGCCCGGTCGCAGGCGGCACCGCCTGCCAGTTCATGACCACCGAAGGCTGCAGCGTCTACGAGGATCGTCCCACCGCCTGCCGCTACTACCCCGTCGCCCTGCTGTCGATGCGCAAGGAAGGCGAGAGCTTCGACACCGCCTCCTACGCCCTGGTCAAGGAAGACCACTGCAAGGGCCACCAGGTCGAGCGCAAGCTGACGATCGACGAGTACCGCCAGGAGCAGGGCCTCGTCGATTACGACGAACTCGCACGCGGCTGGCGCCAGCTGGTGCTGAAGAAGAAGTCGTCCGGCCCGCACATCGGCAAGCCCTCGCTGAAGAGCCGCCAGCTGTTCTTCATGGCCTGCTACGACATCGACCAGTTCCGCGCCTTCATCGCTTCCGACGCCTTCGGCCAGCTGTTCGCGCTGACGCGCGAGGAACGCGAGGACCTCGTGTCGGACGATGTCGAATTGATGCAGTTCGGCTTCCGCTTCCTGCGCCAGGTGCTGTTCGGCGAAGAGTCGATCCCGCTCAACGACGAAGCCGCCAAGGCGCGCGCCGAGAAGGTGCGCGAGAAGCACATGCAGCAGGAACGCGAAGCTGCCGAGCGCTTGGCGCGCGCCGAGGACGGCGACTACCCGTTCGAGGACGACGAGTAAGCCGTCAGCTGCAGCGGCTGATCACGAAGCGGTGCTTGCCCGAAGCCGTGCGCGCTATCGCGTCGACGTAGTTGATCGAGAAGCGCATGGCCGGGTCGACGTCGCGGCGGATGCTGTTTCCGAGTTCGTCGGCGACGTCGGCGCATAACGGCGTCGCCGTAACGAGGTCGAGGACGATGCGGTCGGGCGCTTCCTGCACGAACTGGTACTGCTCGATCTGCGTCATGCCGTAGAGCAGGCGGTTGAAGTACGAGGGATGCACGCTCCTGCCGTTGGCCGCGCGGATCATGTCGTTCTGGCGGCACATGCCCATCTCCATCAGCGGGAACGGCGAGCCGCAAGCGCACTCGCCGTCCTTCAGCCGTCCAGAATCGCCGATGTCGTAGCGGATGAAGGGCATCAGGCGATTCGTCAGCGACGTCACCAGCAGTCGGTCGCCGGGCAGCGACTCGAGCCAGACCATGTCGGTGAACACGTGCATGTTGCCGAGCCGGCATTCGCAGGCGATGTTCGGCACCTCGCGGCTGCCGTACTGGTTGAACACCTTGCAGCCGAACGCCCGCTCCACGAGTTCGCGCTGCCACTCCTCGAGCACCTCTGCCGTCGAGTAGACGCCGATCAGCGACGAGGGCATGGCGATGCGGTTGTCGGCGACATGGCGCGCGAGCGCCGTCAGTATCGAGGCGTAGCCCTGCAGCAGCACCGGCCGGTAGGTGCGGATCTCGTTCGCCCAGACGCTCAGCTTCGCCGCGTCGAACTCGTGCGCCGGGATGGTCCGCTCGGCGGCGATGAAGTCGCCCCAGCCCGTGCCGAAGACGCCGCCGGAAACCGTGTCCTGGCGCGCGCCCCAGAAGTTGAGGACCTTCTGCCCGGGCTGCCAGCCCGCCATCATGTAGCTGCGCATCATGCCGGCGCGCATCAGTTCGTGCTTTGCCTCGTCGTACCAGAAGGCGAGCGGTTTGCCGGTCGAGCCGCCGGTGTGGCCGACGCCGACCTTGGCGCGGTCCGCGTCGCGCGCCAGCAGGTCATCGAGGCGTTGGCGGACGTCGTCCTTGCGCAGGACCGGCAGGTCGTCGATGGTCCAGCCGTCGCCCTTCGCCGCGAGCACGGGAGATAGCGTCCCGGCGTAGTAGGGCGTCTGCGCCGCGGCACAGCGGACGATCGAAGCGAGGTCGTCGCGCTGCTTGCGCAGCAGTTCGCTTCGCGGCAACGCCTGTGTGCGCAGCAGTTCGTCGAGATGCGCGTAGCGCAGCGGACGCTGGCGCCGGTGCAGCCAGCGACGCAAGCCGGCGCTCACATCGCCATCCTCGCGGAGAGCGCCGCCTCCCAGGCGGCACGGTCGGCGGGGTAAGCGACGACCGCGTCGATGAGGCGGCTGCGCCAGTCGGTCCAGCCCTCGGCCGAATTGATGCGCAGGTATCCGGCGGAACCGGGTCCGAAATTGCCCGCGACGTTCGCGACGAAGGCCTTGAAGTCGGCGAGCGCAGCCGCCTGGCGCTGCCACCAGCGGGCGGAATCCGTGAGCAGCGCCTCGACCTGCGCCAGCTTGTCGAGGATCGAGCCCTGCCGGAGGTTGTAGCGCTCGAGCATTTCGCCATGCACGGTGTCCATCGTCGCGGCGACATGCTTGCGGGCGAAGGCAGCGCTGCCCGCGCCGCCGGCGACCAGCCGCTCGATCGAGAACAGCATCACGTCACCGTAGAACTGGCGCTCGAACTCGCCCGAGAGATCGATGGACGCCACCTGCTGGCTGATGCCGGGCCGGAACTCCGAGCGCCCGGTGCCTTCGAGCGTGCGCCGGTGCAGCATCGGCAGGTTCGCCGAGACGAAGCGCGGCCCGAGTTCGGCGCGCACCAGGCGGCCGAGCGTCGGGCCCGACATGCGCAGCCGCAAGGCCGCGAAGGGAATGAAGTACTTGAGCGCCGCCGGGCGGAAGACGTAGTTGCCGGCGTAGACGGTGCGCGCCGGCTGCACGGTGCCGAACAACTCGGTGGGCTCGTAGGTCGAGACGCGCGTCGGGTGCTCGCCGTAGAAGAAGCCGTTGAGCCGCGCGGCGAAGTGCGCGAAACAGTCGGCCTCGGTATGCGGCCCCTGGAGCGGGCAGGGATAGTCGTAAGTCTCGCCGGCCTGCGCGAAGCCGAAGAGGTCGGCCATGTCGTGGTAGGCGGCATCGCCTGAGCGCTGCGCGGCGCCGCCGTGCCGCCCGCATGCGGCGTTGGCCGTGACGCCCGCCATGTCGCGCAGGAAGCCGAGCACGTCGGCGAGGAAGTTGTCGGTCATCACCGCCGGCGAAACCGGCGGATCTCCGACCACCTTGCCGGTCAGCACCAGCGCATCGGTGCGCGAGAAGATCGCGTCGAGGTCGCGGAAGTAATCGATCGCATATACGAGTTCCTCGCCGGCGGGCGTCGCGACATTGACGCGAAACTCCTGGTCGCTGTCGAGCGACCAGACCAGCACGTCGTCGTCGAGGCCGTCGATGAAGTCGAGGACCTTGAGGTTCGCGATGTTGCGCATCACCCCCTGGCCCTTGTGGCCGAAGCGCTCGCGCGGCGCGTCGCCGAGCACGCGCGCCAGCGGCGCCCGCAGCGGCGCGACGAGGTCGAACTGTTCGTCGGGACCGAAGTGCACCGTCGGCAGCCCGGCGGCGCTGTAGCGCGCGGCGAGTTCGCGGTTGGCGGCGACGTTCGCGGCATCGGCGCTGTCGTCGGCGAGCAGCACGTGCACCTCGCGCTCGCAGGGATGGCGCCGCAGCAATTCCGTCAGGCTGTCGAGGCAGGCCTTGATGTGCAGCGGCCGGTCGGCGACCGGGATGACGATCAGGAAGCGGTGGCGCATCGCCGTCTGGGACTCTTTAGCGCTCGGCCTTGTAGGCCGGGAAGACGTGCTTGTCCCAGAGGATCTCGATCAGGTTGATGCCGCCCGCGAGGTCGGCGCGGTCGAAGGTCGCGTCGACATCCTCGACGCTGCCGACGCGCCAGTGCGCGATGCCGAACGATTTTGCCAGCAGCGCGAAGTCGGGATTGACGAAATCGCAGTCGATGTAGCGCTCCTGGTAGAACTGGAACTGGTTCTTGCGGATCAGGCCGAGCGTGCCGTTGTTGATCATCACGACGTTGATCGGCAACTTGTAATTGACGGCCGTCATCAGCTCCATGCAGCACATCTGGAAGCCGCCGTCGCCGAGGATGGCGAAGGTCGGCAGGGCGCTGGCGCAGCGCGCGCCGAGGGCGGCAGGAATCGCATGCCCGAGCGAGGAGATGCCCGAGTTCGGATAGTAGCGGTGCGCCGGCGAGGCCTTGAGGTAGGTCTGCGCGAGGATGATGTTGTCGTCGAAAATCTGGGCGCCTTGCGGCAGGCGCTCGACCAGGCGCTCGAAGAAATGGGCGATCACGGCGAAGTGCGGCGGCATCGGCACAGGCGCCGGGGGCGGGACGTCCGGCCGCTGCGGCGGAGCGCCTAGGGACTCGAGCAGGTCTTCCAGCACGGCGCGGATGTCGCCGTGGATCGTCAGGTCGGCCTTGAACACCTTCTCGAGCTGCGCCGCGTCATGGTCGACTTGGATCACGCGCTTGCCGGCCAGCAGCTTGCCGTCCCAGAGGTGGCTGGTGCGTTCGTTGAAGGCGGCGCCGAGCACCATGACGAGGTCGGCATGCTCGACGATGTGGCGATAGGCGCTGCCGTCCGAGGTGATGCCGAGGCAGCCGAGCGCGTGCGGCGCGCCTTCCGCCACCAGTCCCTTGCCCTTGAGCGTCGTCGCGATGCGCAGGCCATGCGCCTCGCCGAGGCGGTTCAGCGCTGGCTGCGCGCCGGCGAGCAGGCAGCCGTGGCCGGCGACGACGACCGGATGCGCGGCGTTGGCGATCATGCGCGCGAGGTCGTCGGTGGCGGCGAAGCGGTTGCAGATCGGTCCCGGGTCGGGCGCGAAGCGGATCTCGTCGAGCAGGCTCGCGTCGACGAGTTCCTTCTGGATGTTGTAGGGAAAGCTCAGCAGCACCGGGCCGGCATTCGGCGACAGCAGGACGTTGGTGGCCTGGCGCAGCACCTGCAGCAGGTAATCGGTGCGCTCGACGATGCGGTGGTAGCGCGTGATGTCGCGGAACAGCGACGACTGGTCGATGCTGCCGCCTTCGCCCGAGCTCTCCTGCAGCCCGCCCTTGCCGAAGATCGACGTCGACGTCTCGCCGGTGACGACGAGGATCGGCAGCTTGTCGGCATAAGCGTTGGCGATGCCGGTGACGAGGTTCGTCGCGCCGGGGCCGGCCGTGGTGATGCAGGCGGCGATCCGGTTGGCGGCGCGCGCCTCGCCGCAGGCCATGAAGGCGGCGCCCTGCTCGTGCTTGGCCAGCACGGTCTCGATGGTCGAATCGCGCAGGCGATCGTACACCGGCAGGATGTGCGAGCCGGGCATGCCGTAGATGCGGCGGATGCCCAGCCGCTCCATGAAGCGGACGATCACTTCGCTGACTGAAACTTTCATGCGGCTCCGTCGCGCGGCGTGCCCATGAGTACGCCGGGGCTAATGCAAAACCCGGATTTGAGCACATGCAGGCGCCGCGCGGAACACCAGAATTGACACGCGCCGCGGGCTTGGACAGACTTCGGCGCATGACCACGAGCCGTATTCGAGCCTCATGACGAAACCAGAATCCCGCAGCCTCTCCTCCATGCTCGAGACGCCGCTCGACGAGCCGCACTACCAGCCGACGGGGGACGAGGCGACGCTGTTCGAATCGGCGTGGCGCCGGCGCCTGCCGGTGCTGCTCAAGGGGCCGACCGGCTGCGGCAAGACGCGCTTCGTCGAGTACATGGCGTGGAAGCTGAAGCGCCCGCTCGTGACCGTCGCCTGCCACGACGACCTGACCACCGCCGACCTCGTCGGCCGCTACCTGCTCGCCGGCGACGAGACGGTCTGGCTCGACGGGCCGCTGACGGCTGCCGTGCGCGCCGGCGCGATCTGCTATCTCGACGAGATCGTCGAGGCGCGCAAGGACACGACGGTGGTGATCCATCCGCTCGCCGACACGCGCCGCACGCTGCCCGTCGAGAAGCGCGGCGAGGTCGTGCACGCGGCCGAAGGCTTCATGCTCGTCGTCTCGTACAACCCGGGCTACCAGAGCGTGCTCAAGGAACTGAAGCAGAGCACGCGCCAGCGCTTCGTCGCCATCGACTTCGATTACCCGGGGCCGGAGATCGAAGCGGCGATCGTCGCGCGCGAGACCGGCGTCGATGCCGAGACCGCGGCACGCCTGGTGCGCGTCGCCGAACTGACGCGCAACCTCAAGGGCCAGGGCCTCGACGAAGGCGCCAGCACGCGCCTGCTGGTGCATGCCGGCCACCTGATCGCCGACGGCATTCCCGCCGCATCCGCGTGCACCGCCGCGATCGCGCAGGCGCTCGGCGACGATCCGGATATGGCCGAGTCGATCGACGACCTGATCCGTGCCGTCTTCTGAGCCCGCCTCGCGCCTGACGCTCGACGAGCTCAAGGCGCGGCTCGACGAAATCTTCTATCTCGACATCGTCGGCGGCCGCAGCTACGAGCGCCTGCTCGATGCGCTGGCGCTGGAGCGTCGCGCGGTGCAGGACTTCGCGTTGCACTGGGGCGAGGTCGCCGTGCGCACCGATCTCGAGGTCGGCTATCTCGTCGTGCAGCTCGCGCCGCAGGCGCTGAAGGCGATGGCGCCGGCGCTTGCCGAACGCTGGGTGCTGGCGGCGCTCGACCATTACGACCGCGAGGGCGTGCGTGCGGCCGTCGCGGTCCTGCGCGACGTCGCCGGTTACGCGCAGCAGCGCCGGACGGTCGGTTTCGAGAGCATCGAGGCGCGCCTTGCGCGTTTCGTGCAAGGGCTCTCCGGGCGGCCGCTCCAGGTCGCCGCCGGCGACAGCGCCTGGACCGATACCGAAACGATCTACCTGCCGCCTGCGTCCTCGGCGGCGGACGCCGTCGCCCGCTACAAGGCGCTCGCGGCGCTGCTATGGGCGCAGACGCGCTACGGGACGTTCGATGCGGGGCTGGAAGCGGCGCTCGCGGCGATGGGCGACGCCGAGCGCGCGGCGGCGTGGCTGGCGCTGCTGGAGGCGCAGCGGCTTGCCGCGCGCCTGAAGCGGGAACTGCCCGGCCTCGCCGCGCCGCTCCTGGCACTGCTGGCGGAATTGCCGGCGGAACTCGGCGCCTCGCAGGCGCTGCTCGCCGAGGAGGGCGCCACGCTCGCCGACAGCCTCGCCTGCCTGCCGCGCCTGATGCATCTGGTGCCGCCGGCCGGGGCGCCGCTCGGCGGCTTGCGCGTCGCGCTGGCGCTGCGCGTGCGCGCCGAGCGCGTGGCGGCCGACCGGCTCGTGCTGCGCAAGGCGATCGCCGGCCTGATGAAATCGCACGGGCGAAAAGCACCGGAAGGCGGCAGCGAACTCGCGCTCGAGTTCGAGGGGCAGGAGCCGACGCTCAGCATCGACGGCGAGGTGCTCACGCTGCCGCCCGATGCGCGCGCCGCCGCACAGTCGCTGGTGATCGACCTCGGCGAGATTCCACCCGAGTGCCTGACGCCGGCAGGTCCCGGCGCCTGGACGCCGACCGCGCGCGAGGCCGAGGGCGATGCGCGCAGCGGCACCATGGAGACTCATGCCGACGCGCTCTACGACGAGTGGGACTACCGCCGCCGCGCCTACCGCCGGCAGTGGTGCCACCTGTTCCTGCGGGAGCCGGGGAGCGGCGAGCCCGGCTACGTCGAGGAGGTGCGGCGCCGCCACGCGCCGCTGATCCGCCAGTTGCGGCGACGCTTCGAGGCCCTGCGCGGCGAGGACCGCATGCTGCGCCGCCAGTCAGACGGACCCGAGATCGACATCGATGCGCTGGTGGCGTCGATCGCCGACCGCCGCGGCGGCGCCGAGCACGACGAGCGCCTGTTCATGCGCCGCGAGCGCAACGAGCGTTCGCTCGCCGCCGCCTTCATGGTCGACATGAGCGGATCGACGAAGGGCTGGGTCAACGAGGCCGAGCGCGAGGCGCTGGTGATGCTCTGCGAGGCGCTGGAAGCGCTCGGTGACCGTTACGCGATCTGGGGCTTTTCGGGCTGGACGCGCACGCGCTGCGAGGTCTATCGCATCAAGGATTTCGCCGATGCCTACGACGACGAGGTCCGCGCGCGCATCGCCGCCATCGAAGCCAAGGACTACACGCGCATGGGACCGCCGATCCGGCACCTGACGCGCCAGTTGCTCGCGCAGCCGGCGAAGCATCGCCTGCTGGTGACCTTGTCCGACGGACGGCCCGACGATTTCGGCGACGAATACCGCGGCCAATACGGCGTCGAGGATACGCGCCAGGCGCTGCTCGAAGCGCGCCTGGCCGGCGTGCGTGCCTATTGCGTGACCATCGACCGCCATGGCGCCGACTACCTGCGCCACATGTACGGACCGGCGAGCTACACCGTGCTCGCCGACGTCCGCAAGCTGCCGCTGCGCATCGCCGACATCTACCGCCGGCTCACCACCTGATCAGGCAGCGAGCGCGGCCTCGATCTCGGCGAAGGTCTTGGCGACCTCGAAGGTCTGCAGGGGCATGCCGAGCTGGCGGCCGACCTGGGTGATCGAGAAGATGCCGCGCACCTGCTCCTCGCCCGTCAGCCGGTCGTTGTCGACGACCAGCGCGTGCTGGCGGCCGACGTTCTTCAGCGTGGCGACGATGTGGCCGACCTCGGCCCGTTCGACGTCTGCCAGCGGCAGCACTTGGATGCTGTCGCGCGAGGTCATGCAGTCGCGCACTTTGAGGTCGCCGTGCTTGCCGCGCTGCTCCTGGATCATCTTGATCGGGCGCTCGCCCATGGTGTCGCGCGCGGTGATCAGGCCGAGGATCTCGCCGTCGGGCTCGACGACGAACAGCAGGCGCACGCCGCGCGCCACCATCACCTGCGTCGCCTGCGAAAGCGGCGCATCGGGCGCTATCGTCGCCGCGGCGACGGTCGAGAGGTCGGTCATGACGTCGAGCGCGGGGGAATCCGCGCTGACGGCCTTGGAGCTGACGGCGCGCTGATAGCCGGCGCCGGGCTTGAGCTTGCGGAAGTTCAGAGGCTTGTAGATCGTGCGGACCATCGGTGTCTCCTGTCGTATTTTCGTTGGCGGCGGGTACGCCGCACGACTACGTTACCGAAAAAAAAGGCCGGTGGATTCCGGCCTTTTTATGTCCCTGAGCAAGTGCTTTATGTATTGATTCGCTTATCCGCCCGCTGCTTTTTCGAGTTTCTCCGCGCGGATCAGCTGGCCGTCGAGGCCAGCATCCTTCGCGCTGCCGCCGTAGGCGACGGTCATGAGCTGCGAGTAGTAAACGACGGGCATGCTGAACTTCGTGCCCTGCTTTTTGTTGATCTCGGACTGGTAGATCTCGACGTTGGCCTGGCACAACTGGCAGGGCGTGACGATCATGTCGGCGCCGTGGTCGTAGGCCGACTCGACGATGTCGCGGATCTGCTTCTGCGCCTTTTCCGGCTCGGAGAACGCCAGGGCGCCGCCGCAGCAGGTGACCTTCTGGTCGTACTTGACGGCTTCGGCGCCGCAGGTCTCGATCATCTTGTCGAGGTACTGCGGATTCTCGAAGGACTCGCCGACGATGCCGAACGGACGGTTGGTCTGGCAGCCGACATAGCCGGCGAACTTGAGGCCGTCGAGCGGCTTCACTACCGGCTTCTTCATGCCTTCCCAGCCGATGTCCTCGATCAGAACCTCGACCATGTGGCGCTGCTTGACCTCGTTGCGGAGGTTGAGGCCGGCTTCCTTGAGGGCTTCGTTGGTCTCGGCGAGCAGGCTCGACGATTCGTGCAGGCGCTCCTCGGTCTCGCGGCTGGCGAGCCAGCAGGCGGGGCAGACGGAGACCATTTCCTGGCCGGGCAGTTCCTTCTCGGCCAGCGCCAGGTTGCGCGCGGAGAGGACCAGGCGCGGCAGTTCGCCGCCTTCGCCGTAGCCGATCGAGGCACCGCAGCAGTTCCAGTCGGGAATCTCGTTCAGCTGCACGTCGAGCTTGTCGCACATGACGCCGATCGAACGCAGGAAGTTGTCCGCCGAGGCGCCCTTCTGCGAAGAGCAGCCGGGGTAGAACGCGTACTGTTTCTTGGTCATTTGTCTGGTTCCTCTCAGGCGGCGAAGCCCTTGCGGCGGTCTTCGATCTCGCGCGCCTTGGCGATCATCTTGCCGATGCCGCCCTTGTCCTTGCAGGTGTGGCCGCCCATGATCTCCATCGGGTTCAGGCGCTTGGCCTTCATCAGGCCGAGGCCGACGCCCTGCATGGCCATGGAGTTCTTGATGCCCTGGCCGATGCCGTCCTTGAAGTACATCGCGAGCGAGAACTTGAGCTCGTTGACGCGGCCGGTCTTGACGATGTTGTCCCAGAACAGCTTGGCGATTTCCTTGGTCGGCTGGCCTTGCGGCGCGAGGCCGAGGCGGTTCGAGTAGTTCGCCAGGCCGTGCATGATGTGCGTGATCGGCAGCTTGCGCGGGCAGCGCACGATGCAGTTGTAGCAGGAGGTGCACATCCACATCGAGTTCGACGTCAGCACTTCCTCGCGCTTGCCGGCGCGGATCATCATGAAGATCTTCTGCGGCGAGTGTTCCCAGTGCGGGCCGAGGGGGCAGGAGCCGGCGCAGACGCCGCACTGCATGCACATCTTGACCCAGTGGCCTTCCTCGACATTGGCCTCGACTTCCTTGAGGAAGTTGTTGCGGTACTTGGCCACGGCTTGTTGGTTTGCGCTAGTCATGTCTGTTCTCGCTCCTCGATCAGCCGAAGCCCTTCATCGGCGACGGGCCCATGTCGTTCAACTGGGCGACGTAGTCGTCGATGAGCTTGGCTACCTTGGCGTTGTCGGTGATGGCGACTTCCTGCGTCTGCACGCGTTCGGGCTCGAGGCCGAGCTGCTTCAGCGTGTCGCCGATCTTGCTCATGCGGTAGTAGGCCATCTCCGAACCCTTGACGAAGTGGCACTGGTAGTCGTCGCCCTTCTTGCAGCCCATCATCATCACGCCGTCGTAGCCGGAGTTCAGCGCGTCGGTGATCCAGATGGTGTTGACCGAGCCCAGGCAGCGCACGGGAATCGCGCGCACGTAGGCGGAGTAGGTCAGGCGCTGCAGGCCGGCCATGTCGAGCGCCGGGTAGGCGTCGTTCTCGCAGGCCAGGATCAGGATGCGCGGCTTTTCCTCGAACTCGTCAGGGATGTTGACCGCCTTGATCTGGCTGCCGACGGTGTCGCACGAGTAGTTCTCGAACGAGATCACGCGCACCGGGCAGGCGCCCATGCAGGTGCCGCAGCGGCGGCAGCGCTGCTCGTTGAAGACCGGGAAGCGCTTTTCGTCCTCGTCGATGGCGCCGAACGGGCATTCGACCGTGCAGCGCTTGCACTGCGTGCAGCCTTCGAGGCGGGCCTTCGGGAACGAGAGGTCCCACGCGCGCGGATGCGCGGCGCGGCCGCGCGTCGCGTTCTCGACGGCCTGGATCGCCTTCATGGCGGCGCCGGTGGCGTCTTCCTGGGCCTGGAACATGTCCATCGGGCGGCGCGTCGGGCCGGCGGCGTAGATGCCGGTGCGGCGCGTTTCGTACGGGAAGCAGATGAAGTGCGAGTCGGCGAAGCCGTACTTGAACTGCGGCACGTCCGGGCCCTGACGGTAGTTCAGGTTGAGCACGGAGATCTTCTGCAGCTCGGACTTCTTCTGCTTGGCCGCCTCGTCGCCGCTTTCGGCGGCAGTGACGGTCGTGGTCCACTCGTCGAGATTGACGCCGGACACCGGCACCTGGCCCGTGGCGAGCACGACGAGGTCGGCGCCGGTGGCGGTCTCTTCGTCGAGGATCAGGTCCTTGAAATCGACCGTGCAGCTGTCGCCGCCCGCGACCTTGTTGACCTTGGCCTTGGTGAAGATGACGCCCTTCTTCTGTGCGGCGCGATAGAAGTCCTCGCCCATGCCCGGAACACGCAGGTCCTGGTACATGACGACGGTGTCGACGTCGGGATTGGCGTCCTTGAAGTAGGTCGCCTGCTTGATGCTGGTGGCGCAGCAGTGGCCCGAGCAGTACTCGAGGTGCGAGCCGTCGCCGTTGCCGCCCGCACCGCGCTGTCCGGCGCACTGGACGAACACGACCGACTTCACTTCCTTGCCGTCGGCGCGCTTGATGGCGCCGCCGTTGGCCGCCTTGGCGAGCGCTTCGAGGCCGACCTGGTCCACCACGTTGGCTTGGCCGCCGCCGAGTTCCGGCAGCTTGTCGAGCGGATAGGTGGTGAAGCCGGTCGCCTGAACGATGGCGCCGACGGTTTCCTCGCTGACCGCGCCGGACTCCTGCGCGATCTTGGCGATGAAGCGGCCGGGCGCGCCGGCGGTTTCCGTTAGCGTCGAATTCAGGTGCAACTTGATCTTGGCGTGGCCGGAAACCTTGGCGGCGAGTTCCTCGACGCCGGTCGGCTGGGCTTCGGCGTGCGGCGCGTTGAAGGGCACGCGCTTCATCAGGTTGTTGGCGAAGCCGCCGAGCTTGCCGGTCTTCTCGACCAGCACGACCTCGTAGCCGGTGTCGGCCGCGGCCAGCGCCGCGGTCATGCCGGACATGCCGCCGCCGACGACCATGATGCGCTTCGACTCGGCCTTGTTCGGGTTGCCGGCCGGGGCCATCATCTTCTTGACCTCGGCGCAGCCCATGCGGACGTAGTCTTCGGCCATTTCCTGGCGCACTTCGTCATGGTCCGCGCCTTCGGCGACGACCCACAGCACGCCTTCGCGCAGGTTGGCGCGCGAAACGGCGGTCTCGGGGAAGCTGAAGGCCTCGGCCTTGGCGCGGCGCGAGCAGGCGGCGATGCAGACGTGGGTGACGCCGTCGTTGGCGATGTCGTTCCTGATCAGATCGACGCCTTCGGAAGAGCAAAGGAAGGGATGGTTCTTGACCATCGCCATCTTGCCTTCCTTGGTCGCGATCTTCTCCAGCGCGCCGACATCGAGCTTGTCGCCGATGCCGCAGCCGGAGCAGATGTAGGCAGCAAATTTGTTGTCGGCCATGGTTACGCGGCCTCCGTCGATGCGTTCTTGTGGATCACTTGGATGGCCTTGAGGCTGGCTGCGGTGGCGCTCTGCACCGCACGGTTGACGTCGAGCGGGCTGGAAGCCGCGCCGGCGCCGATCATGCCGCCGTCCTTGGAGCCCTCGATGAAGTTCGAGGAATCCATCACGATGTCGTCCGGCAGCTTGACGCCGGTGACTTCGGGCTCCATGCCGACGGCCAGCACGACGAGGTCGTGCTCGGTGGCGTAGCGGTGGTAGCCCTCGGTGTTCACGCCGTGCAGGACCGGGTTGCCGTTGGACTCGTTCTCGGCGATGCGCGCGACCTTCGACTTGACGAAGCTGACCGTCGGGTCTTTCCAGACGTTGGCGTAGAAGTCCTCGAAGCGGTCGATGGCGCGGATGTCGATGTAGTAGACCGTCGACTTGCCTTCTTCGCCGAAGGCTTCACGCACGTATTGCGTCTGCTTGAGCGAGGCCATGCAGCAGATGCGCGAGCAGTGGCGCAGGTAGTTCTCGTCGCGCGAGCCGGCACACTGGATGAAGGCGATGTTCTTCGCTTCCTTGCCGTCGGACGGGCGCAGCAGCTTGCCGCCGGTCGGGCCGTGCGGGTCGGCCAGGCGCTCGAATTCGACGCTGGTGATGACGTTGGCGAAGCGATCGTAGCCG
Organism: Pseudomonadota bacterium; assembly: GCA_046726235.1. Taxonomy (GTDB): domain Bacteria; phylum Pseudomonadota; class Gammaproteobacteria; order Burkholderiales; family Rhodocyclaceae; genus Nitricoxidireducens. The sequence goes on along the minus strand of JBKPAD010000005.1, from coordinate 185,188 downwards.
TAGGGCTGGATTTTGTTGGCGTCGAAGGGACGCCAGCCGGTCGCCCAGACCACGGCGCCGACCTTGATCTCGACGGTTTCTTCCTTCATCTCGAGATCGACGGCGCCGACCGGGCAGGCCGCCTTGGCCTTCTCGCCTTCCGGCGTGCCGACGATCGAGGCGTCGACGACGTAGCGCTGGGGATAGGCCATCGCGTGCGGCAGGTACGCCGCCTTGACCTTGCCGAGGCCGTAGTTGTAGGCGTCGGGAATCTCGCTCGTCACGGCTTCGTTGCACTTGCCGCAGGCCGTGCAGTTCTCGTTGACGTGGCGCGGGGCGACCTTCAGCGTCACGCTGTAGTCGCCGCGGCTGCCGCTGACGCCGACCACCTGGGTCATCGTCATGACGCGAACGTTCGGGTTGCCCTTGATGCGCTTCAGGTTGATTTCCATCCCGCAGGTGGGATGGCACATCTTGGGAAAGTAGCGGTAGAGCTGGGCGGTGCGGCCGCCGAGCGTCGGGGTCTTCTCCACCAGCAGAACCTGCTTGCCGCATTCGGCGGCCTCGAGGGCAGCGGTCATGCCGGAAATTCCGCCGCCGACGACGAGGATCGTCTGGTTGGTTGCGATTGAAGCTGTCACAGCTAGCCTCCGGGAAAGGTCGTTCCTTGCGAACGCGGCGGATTCTACCCGCGCTGTCCCGCGCCCTTCCTGCGATTCCTCAAGATCGGCGGTGAAATGTTCCTATGGCGAAATAGAGTGTGTGTATACGTGAGCGGCCCGGTTACGTCTCGAGCTTGCGAATCTCGAAAGTCATCGCCTCGAGGTCGCCGAGGATCCAGGTCGCCTCGGGTGCGCCGAGGCCGGCCACCGTGCCGGGATTCACCAGCCAGGTCTGGCCGCCCTTGACGTTGGGCTGCTGCGCGACCAGCGGCTCGTGGCTGTGGCCGCAGCAGACGAGGTCGTAGTCGCCTGTGCAGGCCATGCCGTGGCCGTAGTGCGGATAGTGGGTGACGAAGATGCGGCGGCCCGCCATTTGCAGCGTGGCGTCGCGGCCGTGGTAGTTGAGCAGGCCTTCGGAGTTGCAGGACACGCGCGCAAGGGCGACGAGGTCGCCGAGGTTGTTGCCGTGGATCACGTGCAGCGGCAGGCCGAGCTTCAGGGAAGCCTTGACGGTATTGACGCCAATCAGGTCGCCGCAGTGGATCACGGCCTGGGCGCCTTCGGCCATGGCGGTGGCGACCGCCGTCGCCAGCATCGGGCCGCGGTCGTGGCTGTCGGAAACGATGCAGACTTTCATCAGATCACCAGCGGGCCGTCGTAGTCGTCGCCGTTCAGGTCCTTCGACGTCGTGCCGGTGCGGATGCCCTGCATCTGGCGTTCGTGGTCGCTCTGCACCTGCAGCACGGTGATCATGCAGTCGCCGAGGTTGTCGAAGCTGTCCTTGCCGGTGCCGTACTGCTGCGCCTCGGAGTAGTAGAACTGCGCGCGATAACGGCTCTCGGCGATCTTGAAGACGACGAAGTGCGCGCCGCGCTCTTCCCAGTAAAGGACGGGGCAGGTCGTCAGCTCGCCGCCCTCCGAGCCGAGGCCGATCTCGGCGTCGGCGACTTCGGTGGGCACCGCGCGGCCGTAGCGTTCGAGCAGCGTCTGGCCGGCGAGCTTGATTTCGGCGTCGGTGAAATCGGGTACGGTGGCCATGCATTCCTCCAGTTTTCTATGCGGGAATAAAAAGCTTCCCCTTGAGCCGCGGGGAAAGGTCGCGGAGAATATCGCAAAATTCTAATTTACGAATCGCCAGCCCGTCGCAAGAACAGAGATGACCGTTCCCGTCGAAGAGATCAAGAAGACCACCTGCTACATGTGCGCGTGTCGCTGCGGCATCCGCGTGCATCTGCGCGATGGCGAAGTCCGCTACATCGACGGCAATCCCGACCATCCGCTCAACAAGGGCGTGATCTGCGCCAAGGGCTCGTCGGGCATCATGAAGCAATACTCGCCGGCGCGCCTGACGCGGCCGCTGCGCCGCAAGCCGAGTGCCGAGCGCGGCCAGGGCGAGTTCGAGCCGATCTCCTGGGAGGAAGCGTTTTCGACGCTGGCCGAGCGCCTCGGCAAGATCCGCGCGACCGACCCGAAGAAGTTCGCGCTGTTCACCGGCCGCGACCAGATGCAGGCGCTGACCGGCCTGTTCGCGCGCCAGTTCGGCACGCCGAACTACGCCGCCCACGGCGGCCTGTGCTCGGTGAACATGGCCGCCGGCATGATCTACACCATCGGCGGCTCGTTCTGGGAGTTCGGCGGTCCCGACCTCGACCGCGCCAAGCTGTTCGTGATGATCGGCACCGCCGAGGATCATCACTCGAACCCGATGAAAATGGCGCTGGCGAAGTTCAAGCGCGACGGCGGCCGCTTCGTCTCGATCAATCCCGTCCGCACCGGCTATTCGGCCATCGCCGACGAATGGGTGCCGATCCGTCCGGGCACCGACGGCGCGCTGCTGCTGGCTTTCCTGCACGAGATCATCGGCAAGGGCCTCTACGATCGCGAGTTCCTGGTGCGCTACTCGAACGCCGGGCAACTGGTGAACGTCGATGCGGACAGCGACGAGTTCGGCATGTTTCTGCGCACCGAGGTGCCCGAGGAAGAAGCCTGCTACGACCCCCAGGACAAGCTCTGGTGGGACCGCAACACCAACAAGCCGGTCATCACGCACACGCCGGGCGCCGATCCCTTCCTGCGCGGCGAGTTCACGCTCAAGGACGGCACCAGGGTCAAGCCGGCGTTCCAGCTGCTGCAGGAGCGCGTCGCCGACTACACGCCGGAGTGGGCCGAAGGCATCACCGGCATTCCGGCCGACACCATCCGCCGCATCGCCTACGAAATGGGCGTCACGGCGCGCGACCAGAAGATCGAGCTGCCGATTTCCTGGACCGATTCCTGGGGCGTCGAGCACGACACGGTGACCGGCAACCCGGTCGCCTTCCATGCCATGCGCGGGCTCGCCGCGCACTCGAACGGCTTCCAGACCATCCGCGCGCTCGGCATCCTGATGTCGCTGCTCGGCACCATCGACCGGCCCGGCGGCTTCCGTCACAAGGTGCCTTTCCCGCGCCCGATCCCGCCCTGCGCGCGCACGCCGAACGATCCGCGCGCCGTGCAGCCGAACCGGCCGCTCGACGGCATGGCGCTGGGCTGGCCGTCGGACCCCGACGATTTGTTCGTCGATGCCGAGGGCAAGCCGGTCCGCATCGACAAGGCCTTCTCGTGGGAATACCCGCTATCGGTGCACGGGCTGATGCACAACGCCATCACCAATGCCTGGCGCGGCGATCCGTACAAGATCGACACGCTGCTGATCTTCATGGCGAACATGGCGTGGAACTCGACGATGAACGCCGTCGAGGTGCGCAAGATGCTCGTCGACAAGGAGGAGGACGGGACCTACAAGATCCCGTTCATCGTCGTCGCCGACGCCTTCCAGTCCGAGATGACGGCCTTCGCCGACCTGATCCTGCCGGACACGACCTACCTTGAGCGCCACGACGTGATGTCGATCCTCGACCGGCCGATCTCGGAGTTCGACGGCCCGGTGGATTCGGTACGCATCCCGGTCGTGCCGCCGACGGGCGAGTGCAAGCCCTTCCAGGAAGTGCTGATCGAACTCGGCACACGCCTCAAGCTGCCCGCCTTCGTCACCAAGGAGGGCGTGCGCAAGTACCGCGATTACCCCGACTTCATCGTGAACTACGAGACCGAGCCCGGCTCCGGCATCGGCTTCCTCGCCGGCTGGCGCGGCAAAGGCGGCGAGAAGTTCATGCGCGGCGAGCCGAACCCGAACCAGTGGGAGATGTACGCCAAGAACAACTGCGTCTTCCATTACGAGCTGCCGAAGAGCTACCAGTACATGCGCAACTGGAACCGCGGCTACCTGCAATGGAGCCAGCGCAATCGCGTCACGCGCTACGCCGAGCCGATCCTGATCCACCTGTATTCCGAGGTGCTGCAGAAATTCCGCACCGCGGCGCAGGGCAAGGGGCTGACGCGCAAGCCGCCGGAGCACCTGAAGAAGCGCATCGAGACCTGGTTCGATCCGCTGCCCTTCTACGCCGACACGCTCGAAGGCCAGGCGACCGACAAGCACAAGTATCCGCTCGCCGCGATCACCCAGCGGCCGATGGCGATGTACCACTCGTGGGACTCCCAGAACGCCTGGCTGCGCCAGATCCACGCCCACAACCTGCTCTACGTGAACACGCAGACGGCGCGCATCGCCGGCATCGACGACGGCGACTGGATCTGGGTCGAAAGCCAGTGGGGCAAGGTGCGCTGCATGGTCAAGCACTCGGAAGCCGTCGAGCCCGGCACGGTGTGGACCTGGAACGCGATCGGCAAGGCCGCGGGCGCCTGGGGCCTGACGCCGGACGCCAACGAGTCGCAGCAGGGCTTCCTGCTCAATCACCTGATCTCCGAGGAATTGCCGGGAGGCGCGGGCCGCGTTTCCAACTCCGACCCGATCACCGGCCAGGCCGCGTGGTACGACGTGCGCGTGCGCATCAGCAAGGCGGAAGCCGGCGAACCGCAGCAGACGTCGCCGCAGTTCGAGCCCTTGAAGCAGTATCCGGGACAGAGCGAACGCCGCAGCGTGTGGAATTTCTTCGCCGGAAAGGTGACGAAATGACCCAGCTCGACTGCAAGGAACGCTCGCTATGACCCAACTCGCGTTGGTCATCGACCTCAACGTCTGCGTCGGCTGCCAGGCCTGCGTGACGAACTGCAAGGAATGGAACACCTCGGGCCCGGCCGGCCCGATGGTCGATCAGAACCCTTACGGCAAGGACCCGACCGGCACCTTCTTCAATCGCGTGCAGACCTTCGAGGTTGGCGAGTTCCCGAACACGGAGACCGTGCACTTCCCGAAGTCCTGCCTCCATTGCGAAGACCCGCCCTGTGTGCCGGTCTGTCCGACCGGCGCCTCGTACAAGCGCAAGGAGGACGGCATCGTCCTCGTCGACTACGACAAGTGCATCGGCTGCAAGTACTGCTCCTGGGCCTGCCCCTACGGCGTGCGCGAGTTCGACGAGCAGCAGAAGGTGATGAAGAAGTGCACGCTGTGCGTCGACCGCATCTACGACCCGAAGATGACCGAGGAGGAGCGTCGCCCCGCGTGCGTGCGCGCGTGCCCGACGAGTGCGCGCCTCTACGGCGACATCCACGATCCGGACTCGGAAGTCTCGCAGGCGATCCGCGAGGCCGGCGGCTACCAGTTGATGCCCGAATGGGGCACCAGCCCCGCGAACCACTACCTGCCGCGACGCAAGACGCGGCTGCGCATCCGCGTCGACGAGATCGAGCGCGCCGACAATCCGCTCAAGATCGACGAGCAGCTGCCCAAGCCCGGCATGGCAGAGCCCTCGCTCGACGACGTCACGAGCTGGTAAGGACGAATACGACATGCATCCCGCCTTTTCCGTCATTTTCCTCACCACGCTGATCGGCGTCGGCCAAGGCCTGTTCCTGGCGCTGTTCACGGCCCAGTCGTATGCCCTGTTCGATCTGCTGCCGAAGCAGGACGGGCATACGTTCTACGCCCACGGCAGCGCGCTGGCGCTGCTGTTCCTCATCGGCGGGCTGGTGGCCTCGTTCTTCCACCTCGGCCGTCCGGAGCGCGCCTGGCGTTCGGCGACGCAATGGCGCACGTCCTGGCTGTCGCGCGAGGTGATCGTGCTGCCGGCGTTCATGGGCACGGTATTCCTCTATGGCGCCGCGCATCTGCTCGACTGGAAACCGGCGATCGCGACGCTGCCCGGCGGCATCGTCGTCGACGTCACCGTGGCGCTCGGCGTCATCGGCACACTGCTCGCGTTCCTGCTGTACCTGTCCACTGGAATGATTTACGCCTGCCTGCGCTTCCTGCGCGAATGGCACACGCCGCTGACGGTGATCAACTACACGCTGCTCGGCAGCGCCTCGGGCTTCACGCTGGCGGCGGGTTTCGCGGCGCTGGTGGCGCCGGCGCTCGCCAGCTTCTTCGCCGGCTGGGCGCTGATCATCCTGCTGGTCGGCCTCATTGCACGCGTGGCCTCGCTGGTGCGCAACTGCCGCCTCAAGCCGAAGTCGACGTTGCAGTCGGCGATCGGCATCAAGCATCCGAAGATCGTGCAGAAGACGCAGGGATTCATGGGCGGCTCGTTCAACACGCGCGAGTTCTTCCATGGCCGCAGCGCCAGCTTCCTGCGCTCGCTGAAGTGGGTGTTCCTGGTCGGCGTGTTCGTCGTGCCGGCAAGCCTGCTGCTCGCGGGTTTTGCGGGAGCGGCGGCCGAGTCGCTGCTGGCCGCCTTCGTCGTTCAGTACGCAGGGCTGATCGTCGAGCGCTGGTTCTTCTTCGCCCAGGCCAACCATCCGCAAAACTTGTACTACCAGTCGGTGGCCTGACCCCGCAGCGCCGAATGACGGAAGACAGTTGCGAAAACAGGATGCATGAGAATATTATCGCCCGCTAAAGTTCTACAAGAAACGCCGGCCGGAACGCCTGCAGAGCGCAGGCGGCTCCAAGAGTCGGCAAAGACAGTTCCACAGACCAACCAAATCACGAGGAAAACGACATGAACTTCGACAAGGATCTCGACGCCCGCGGCCTCAACTGCCCGCTGCCCATTCTGCGCGCCAAGAAGGCGCTGGCCGAAATGACCGCCGGCCAGGTGCTGCGCATCACCTCGACCGACCCCGGCTCGGTGAAGGACTTCGCCGCCTTCGCCAAGCAGACCGGCAACGAACTGCTCTCGTCCGCCGAGAACAACAAGGAATTCGAATTCTTCATGAAGCGCAAGTAACGCGCTGCGGCGCTTGCGCCGCGCATGTCGATTGATAGCGGGGAGCGCCGATGGCGTTCCCCGCGTCGCTTTAGAAGTCAGAATTCATCATCTAGGGTTATTCCCGCATAAGGACAATCGTTCTCTTGGGCGAACGTCATACTTCATGATGCGGAGATAACACAAGATCGATGAATCGACAGCAGAGAGGAGAACACCATGGGTGCCACACCCGAAGTCGCCGTCATCGACGACCTGATTCGCCAGCGGCTGGATGAAATCCTGCCGGGCAAGATCGAAGAGAAGCTCAGGGAAATCCAGGAGTCGAAGACTCCTTCGATGGCCATCATCGCCACCAAGGGCACGCTGGACTGGGCCTATCCGCCTTTCATCCTCGCCTCGACGGCCGCCGCACTTGGCTGGGACGTGACGATCTTCTTCACCTTCTATGGCCTCAATCTGGTCAAGAAGGATGTCTCGGACCTCAAGGTGAGCCCGCTCGGCAACCCCGGCATGCCGATGAAAATGCCTTTCGGCCCCGACTGGTTCAAGGGCATCAACTGGAACATCCCGAACATCGTGCAAGCCGGCATCCCCGGTTTTGAAACGGTCGCGACCAGCCTCATGCAGCAGACGATCGCCAACAACGGCGTCGCCAGCATCGACGAACTGCGCAGCCTCAGCCAGGAAGCCGGCGTCAAGTTCGTCGCCTGTCAGATGACGGTCGAGCTGTTCGGCTTCAGCCATGACGATTTCGTCAGCGACATGGACTACGCCGGCGCCGCAACCTTCCTACCGGTCGCCCAGCAATCCGACGTTTGCCTGTTCATCTAACAATCCCAACCACGTCCCGTTCAGGGAGGAGACACAGAAGATGAAATTAACGAAGCTTGCAGTACTCTTCGCCGCCGCTGGCCTTTCGGCCTCGGCGTTCGCCACCAACGGCTATTTCTCGCATGGCTACGGCATCAAGGCCAAGAGCATGGGGGGGGTCGGTATCGCGCTGCCGCAAGACTCGCTGGCCGCCGCCACGAATCCGGCAGGCATGGCGATGGTTGGCGATCGGATGGACCTGGGTCTTGACCTGTTTGCGCCGATCCGCACTTCAAGATGGACTGGTACTGCAACTCCTGGACCGACGATCAACAACGCCTATCAAACGGTTAGCCCGAATACGGATTACAAGAGTGGCAAGAACCTGTTCGCTATCCCCGAGTTTGGGTACAACAGGATGCTCGGCGGGGACATGGCGGTTGGCATTTCCGTCTATGGCAATGGCGGCATGAACACCGATTATGGTAAGGCCGTCATCGCAGGCGCCGCAAACTCGAATACTTATAGCAATCTCGAGCAGTTGTTCATCTCGCCGACCTTCGCCTGGAAAGTCGCGAAGAACCACTCGATCGGCGTCAGCCTGAATCTGGTCTTCCAGAACTTCGAGGCGCGCGGGCTGGAGTCGTTCGACGACGGCGTAGGTGCTGATGCCCAGACTCTTTACCAAGGTAGCGTTACGAACCGCGGCAAGGATACTTCGCGCGGCGTCGGCCTGAAGTTCGGTTGGACCGGCCAGCTTTCGCCAGCCGTCACCATGGGGGCGACCTACCAGCCCAAGACCAAGATGTCGAAGTTCGACAAGTACAAGGGCCTGTTCGCCGAAGCCGGCAAGTTCGACATTCCTGAAACCTATGGTGTAGGTATCGCCGTCAAGGCTAGCGACAAGTTGATGGTCGCCGCCGATGTCGTGCAGATCAACTACGGCGGCGTCAAATCGATTTCCAATAATGGCGACAAGTTCCCCGCTGTCGCCGGTACGCTTCTCGGTTCCGACAACGGTTCTGGTTTCGGCTGGAAGGACCAGACGGTTTACAAACTCGGCGTCACTTATCAGTACGCGGCCGACTTGCTGTTGCGAGCTGGACTGAATCACGCGAAGGCACCGATCGGTTCGACCCAGACCTTCTTCAACATCTTGGCGCCTGCCACTGTCGATACCCACCTGACATTCGGCGCCACCTGGACCTTGGCCAATAAGTCCGAACTGACCCTGTCTTACATGCACGCCTTTGAAAATAAGGTCACAGGTGTTTCCAATGGCGATGGCGGATGTAACAACTTGGGCGCTGGATGTACTGGCGGGGGCATTATTGGCCATCCGGTCGACCTCAAGATGCACCAAGACGCAATTGGCATTGCCTACGGCTGGAAGATGTAATCAGTAAGAGCACCACTAAAAAACCGGAAGATTCTTCCGGTTTTTTTTCGCCTCAACAACAGAGAGAAATCGGAGAGACAAAATGAAAAAATATCTTCTTGCCGTGGCTTGCGTCCTCGCCTCATGGTCGGCGCAGGCCGTTCAACCGTACGTTGCTTCGGACACCAAGGTCACCGCCGGCGACCTCAAGTCGGCGATGGCGGCCGTTGAGCAGAAACTTACGGCAGGCGGCTTCGCCGTGATCGGGCGCCACACATTGAAAGGGCATTCCGGCCACGGCAGCATCGTTGCAACTGAGGCTGGCCTAACCGATGCCCTCAAGTCGGTCGGCGGCTCAGCGGTGGTTGCGGTGCCGATTCGCGTCGGTGTTGCGGCCGACGGCACGGTTTCTTACCTCAATCTCGAGTATTGGGGACGCGGCTACGTCCGCAAGGACTATCCGAAGATCGAGGGAGCCTCGAAAGCGGCGGCAGCCAAGCTCGAAAAGGCATTGGGTGCCGGCAAGCCCTTCGGCGGCGACGTCAAGGCGGAGGAACTGCCGAAGTACCACTACATGTTCGGCATGGAGTACTTCGACGAGCGCAGCGAGCTCAAGGAATACGCCAGCTTTGACGAAGCACTGAAGGCCGTGCGCGACAACCTGGCGAAGGGCGTCGCCCATACGTCCAAGGTCTACGAGATCGCCATGCCTGACAAGAAACTGGCGGTGTTCGGCGTCGCTACCAACGACTCCAATTACGGCGAGAGCTGGTGGGCGGTCAAGATCGGCGCCGACCACGTCGCCGCCCTGCCGTGGGAAGTGTTCGTCGTCGACAAGAAGGTGATGTCGCTCTACGGCCGCTTCCGCACCGCGCTGGCGTGGCCCGAACTCGGCATGGGCCAGTTCATGGGCATCAGCAATCACCCCGACACCACCATGAAGATGATGCAGGCGGTGGCGGGCGTCGCCGAATAGCGGCGCCTACCACCTCTGGCCCGGCTTATCCGAGCCGGGCCGCCTGCGCCTTGAGCTTGTCCAGTAGGCCCACGAAGCCCGTCAGCCGCTCGCGCTCCTGCGCCACCACAGTCGCCGGCGCGCGTTCGACGAAGCTCGGCGTCGCCAGCTTCTTCTCGGCCTTGACGATCTCGCCCTCGATGCGCGCGATCTCCTTGCCGAGGCGTTCCTTCTCGGCGGCGACGTCGATTTCGATCTTGAGCATCAGGCGGAAGTCGCCGACGATCTGGACCGGGGCGTCCGAGTCGGGCAGGACGTCGCCGCTGGCGGTGACTTCGGCCAGCCGGGCGAGCGCTGCGAGGTAGGGCGCGTAGGCTTCGACGGCTGTCTTGTCGCCGGCCGCGACGAGCGGAACCTTTTGCGCGGGTGACAGGTTCATCTCGCCGCGCAGGCTGCGGCAGGCGTTGATCATCGACTTGAGCGTGCCCACCCATGCCTCGGCCTCGGCGTCGCAGCGCGCGAGGTCGGCCTTCGGGTAGGCTTGCTGCATCAGCGACTCCGAGCCGTCGCCCTTGGCGCGGCCGGCGACTTGCGCGACGGTCTGCCAGAGTTCTTCCGTGATGAAGGGAATCAGCGGGTGGGCGAGGCGCAACGTCCTCTCGAGCACGCGCACCAGCGTGCGCCGCGTCGCGCGCTGCTGCGCGTCGGTGCCTTTCTGGATCTGGACCTTGGCGAGTTCGAGGTACCAGTCGCAGTATTCGTCCCAGACGAACTCGTAGATCGCCTTGGCGAGCAGGTCGAAGCGGTAGTCGGCGTAGTGCTTTTCGACTTCGGCCTCGACGCGCTGCAGCCGGCTGACGATCCAGCGGTCGGCCGGCGAGAAGTCGAGATAGCCCGTCTTGCACGACTCGCCGCCCTGCTGCGCGGCGATGCCGCAGTCCTTGCCTTCGCAGTTCATCAGCACGAAGCGCGTGGCGTTCCACAGCTTGTTGCAGAAGTTGCGATAGCCCTCGCAGCGCTGCATGTCGAACTTGATGTCGCGGCCCGGGCTGGCGAGCGAGGCGAAGGTGAAGCGCAGGGCGTCGGTGCCGAAGCCGGGGATGCCGTTGGGGTACTCCTTGCGCGTGCGCTTCTCGATCTGCTCGGCCTGCTTCGGATTCATCAGGCCGGTGGTGCGCTTCTTGATCAGGTCTTCGAGCGCGATGCCGTCGATGAGGTCGATCGGGTCGAGCACGTTGCCCTTCGACTTGCTCATCTTCTGGCCTTCCGCATCGCGGATCAGGCCGTGCACATAGACGTGCTTGAAGGGGATCTTGCCGGTGATGTGCTTGGTCATCATGACCATGCGTGCCACCCAGAAGAAGATGATGTCGAAGCCGGTGACGAGCACGGTCGATGGCAGGTAGAGGTCGAGCGCCGGGTTCGACTTCGCCGGCCACTCGGGCGTCCAGTCGAGTGTCGAGAACGGCCACAGCGCGGACGAGTACCAGGTGTCGAGCACGTCGGGATCGCGCGTGAGGCCGCCGGTGTAGCCGTCCTGCTTCGCCTGGGCGTAGGCTTCGGCCTCGTCGTGGGCAACGTAATAGCGACCGTCGTCCGAATACCAGGCCGGAATCTGGTGACCCCACCAGAGCTGGCGCGAGATGCACCAGTCCTGGATGTTGTTGAGCCACTGGTTGTAGGTGTTGACCCAGTTCTCGGGCACGAACTTGATCTCGCCGCTGGCGACGCATTCGAGCGCCTGGCCGGCGATGCTCTTGCCGTTCGCGCCCGGCTTGCTCATGGCGACGAACCACTGGTCGGTCAGCATCGGCTCGATCACGGCGTTGGTACGGTCGCCGCGCGGCACCATCAGCTTGTGTGGCTTGACGCTCTCGAGCAGGCCTTGTGCTTCGAGGTCGGCGACGATCGCCTTGCGCGCGTCGTAGCGATCCATGCCGCGATACTTCTCCGGGCCGTGCTCGTTGATGCGCGCGTCGAGCGTGAAGATGGAGATCGGCGCCAGGCCGTGGCGATGGCCGACCTGCCAGTCGTTGAAGTCGTGCGCCGGCGTGATCTTGACGCAGCCGGTGCCGAACTCCTTGTCGACGTAAGCATCGGCGATGATCGGGATCGTGCGGTCGGTGAGCGGCAGCTTGACCTGCTTGCCGATCAGGTGCTGGTAACGCTCGTCCTCGGGATTCACGGCGACGGCGACGTCGCCGAGCATGGTCTCGGGGCGCGTCGTGGCGACGACGAGGTGTCCGCCGCCGTCGACGAACGGGTAGCGGATCTCCCACATCGATCCGTTCTCTTCCTCGCTGACGACTTCGAGGTCGGAGACGGCGGTGAGCAGCTTCGGGTCCCAGTTAACGAGGCGCTTGCCGCGGTAGATCAGGCCTTCCTTGTAGAGGCGGACGAAGGTCTCGGTAACGATCTTCGACAGGCCGGCGTCCATCGTGAAGCGCTCGCGGTCCCAGTCGGGCGAGGTGCCCAGGCGGCGCATCTGTTTGGTGATCGTGCCGCCCGAGTACTCCTTCCACTCCCAGACTTTCTCGAGGAACTTCTCGCGGCCGAGGTCATGGCGCGACACGCCCTGCGCATCGAGTTGCCGCTCGACGACGATCTGCGTCGCGATGCCGGCGTGGTCCGTACCCGGCTGCCAGAGCGTGTTGTCGCCGCGCATGCGGTGGTAGCGCGTCAGCGCGTCCATCAGCGTCTGGTTGAAGCCGTGGCCCATGTGCAGCGTGCCGGTGACGTTCGGCGGCGGCAGCAGGATGCAGAAGTTGTCGTTCTTCGTCGTGTCGAGGCCGGCGGCGAAATAGCCGCGCGATTCCCACAGGGGATACCAGCGGCGCTCGATGTCGGCCGGCTCGAAGCTTTTTGCGAGTTCCATGAATCGTTCGGAAGTGGGTCCGCCGGAGACCCGGCGCGAAGGGCGGGATTATACCCGCGCCGACCGCTTCAAACCTCGTTGGAGCCCTGATCCGGCAAGGCTTCCAGGCGTGCCTGCAGGCGTGGCAGCAACTCGCCGCGCGCCTTTTCGGACAGCTGGCCGATCATCTGGTCGGTGATGCCGTCCATGACGCGCATGACATGCGCGGGAAGCTGCTCGTCGAGCCAGGTATCGAGCTCGGCGGCGAGGGCGGCCTGCAGCACTGTCGGGTCCACGGCGGGCGCGGGAGGGCCGGCGATTTCGCCGGCGACGACCTCGGTCAGTACCGGGATGTCGGCCTCGTCTTCAGCGGCGGGCTCTTCGACGTCTTCCTCCACCGGCGCAGCGGCACCGGCGACGAAGACGCGATGCCGGCGCATGAAGGCGTCGGCTTTCTGCAGGACGTCGTCGTCGTTGGCGGCCACGTCAGAAGCCGTCCGCGACGTTGTGGTTCTCGAGCGCATAGCCGCGCTCGCGGTAGAAGCGGAAGCGCTCGCGCGCCGGCAGGCGCACGCCATCTTCGGTGCTGATGATTTCGACGAGTTCCTCGAAGCGCGAGAAGCCGGCCGGGATGTCGTCGCTGAGGTTCAGCAGGCAGGCATCGTGGCCGACGTCCTCCATCCGGCGCGCGATCAGCACCGGCGTCTCGGCGGCAAGCTTGTCACCAGCGTCGCAATGGGGCAGGAAGCCGGTCGCCGGCTGGATCCAGAGCATGCGGTCGAGGCGCTCGGCGACGTCCGCCTCGGGTGCGAACACGACCGTCGACTTCTTCTCGCGCCAGTTCGCGGCGAGCCACGAGCACGCCGCCTGGAGGCGGTCGCCGGCATTCGAGTAGAAGTCGATGCGCGTCATGCTGCCTTGGCCTCTTCGGCTCTTGCCATCAGGAAGTGCGTCAGCAGCGGGACGGGGCGGCCCGTCGAGCCCTTGTCCTTGCCCGAGCGCCAGGCGGTGCCGGCGATGTCGAGGTGCGCCCACTCGTACTTCTTGGTGAAGCGGGAGAGGAAGCAGGCGGCGGTGATCGTCCCGGCCGGGCGTCCGCCGATGTTGGCGATGTCGGCGAAGTTGCTCTGCAGCTGTTCCTGATAGTCATCCCACAGCGGCATCTGCCACGCCCGGTCGTAGGCCTCCTGGCCGGCGTCGAGCAGCTTGCGGGCGAGCGCGTCGTTGTTGGCCAGCAGGCCGGTGACGACGTGGCCGAGCGCGATCACGCAGGCGCCGGTCAAGGTCGCGACGTCGACGACGCACTCGGGATCGAAGCGCTCGGCGTAGGTCAGCGCGTCGCACAGGATCAGCCGGCCCTCGGCGTCGGTGTTGAGGATCTCGACGGTCTGGCCGGACATCGAGGTGACGATGTCGCCGGGCTTGGTCGCCCCGCCGCCCGGCATGTTCTCGGTGGCCGGGATCACGGCCACGACGTTCAGGGGCAGCTTCATGCTGGCGATGGCCTGCATCGTGCCGAGCACGCTGGCGGCGCCCGACATGTCGAATTTCATCTCGTCCATTTCCGGCGCCGGCTTCAGCGAGATGCCGCCGGAGTCGAAGGTGACGCCCTTGCCGACGAGCACATAGGGCTTGGCGTCCTTCTTGCCGCCGTGGTACTTGAGCACGATCAGCTTCGGCGGCTGGTGCGAGCCGCGCGCCACGGAGAGCAGCGTCTCCATGCCGAGCTTCTTCATCTCCTCGCGTTCGAGGATTTCGCAATCGAGCTTGTACTCGGCCGCCATCGCCTGCGCCTGTTCGGCGAGGTAGGCCGGCGTGCAGATGTTGCCCGGCAGGTTGGCGAGGTTCTTCATCGTCGCCATGCCGGCCGCGATGGCGTGGCCTTCGGCGAGCGCCTGTTCGGCGATCTCGAGCTCGTTGCGCCGTTCGACGCAGAACGTCAGCTTGCGCAGCGGACGGCGCACCTCGTCCTTCTTGGACTTCATCTGGTCGAAGCGGTAGAGCGTCTCGAGCGCGACCATCGTCGCCTGACGGATGCGCCAGGCGACGTCGCGCTTCTTGACGACGAGTTCGGTCAGGTAGATGGTGCCGTCGAAGCCGCCGGTCTCGTTCAGCGTGCGCACGGCGGTGGCGATGGCGTTGCGGTATTCCTTTTCGCGGAACTCTTTTTCCTTGCCGAGTCCTACGAGGAGCACGCGATCGGCCTCGGTTCCCGGCACGTTGTGCAGGAGCAGCGTCGAACCCGCCTTGCCCTCCATGTCGCCGCGGCGAAGCAGGTCGGAAAGATGGTTGCGGGCGGCGTTGTCGATGACTTCGGCGGGAACCGAAAGCTTGCGCGGTTCGAACACGCCGACGACCACGCAGGCGCTGCGCTGCTTCTCCGGGCTGCCGCTCTTTATGCTAAATTCCACGTGCTGCTCCTTCGGGTTCCATTGGGGAAAAGCCCAGTTTTTCTGTCTGTGAGCCGTTCGCGCCATTATTCCCCAAGTTTTCGACAGAAGTCAAAGTCCCGATGATCTTCCAGCGTGCCGCCCTGAGAGAGTTTTCGCAGACGGCGGGCGCAGTCTTTGTGGCACTTTTTGCGGTGCTGCTGACCACGCAGCTGATCCGCCTGCTCGGCCAGGCGGCCGGGGGCAAGATCGCTTCGGAGTCCGTGGTGGCGCTGCTGGGCTTCGGCGCCATCAACTACCTGCCGGTCCTGCTGTCGCTGACGCTGTTCATTGCAGTTTTGCTGACCTTGTCGCGTTCTTATCGCGATTCCGAGATGGCGGTATGGTTTTCCGCCGGACAATCGCTGACGGCATGGGTGCGCCCGGTGCTGAGGTTCGCCTTGCCGATGGTCGGCGCCATCACGGTGCTGTCGCTGTTCCTGTCGCCTTGGGCGCTGAACAAGAGCACCGAGTATCGCCAGCAGATGGACCAGCGCGACGACGCCTCGCGCGTGGCGCCGGGTTCGTTCAACGAGTCGGCGAACGCGGAGCGCGTGTTTTTCGTCGAGGCCGTCGCGGGCGAGGAGGGACGGGTCAGGAACGTCTTCATCAGCTCGTTCCAGCACGGCCGGCTCGGCATCATGGCCGCTGCGACGGGTCACAGCGAGGTCATGCCCAACGGCGACAAGTTCCTCGTGCTCGACAAGGGGCGGCGCTATGAGGGCAAGGCGGGAACGGCCGAGTATCGCGTGATGGAGTTCGAGCGCTACGCGGTGCGTACGGAGACCAAGGAGGCGCGCGGCATCGAGGAGAGCCCGAAGAACCTGTCGGTCCTGGAGCTCGTGCGCAGCCCGACGCCACCCAATCTGGCGGAACTGCTCTGGCGCATTGGCATTCCGCTCGCCGCGCTGAACCTTGCGCTGCTCGCGATCCCGCTGTCTTTCGTCAATCCGCGCGCGGGGCGCACGAACAACCTGATATTCGCGCTGCTGACGTACATGATCTACAGCAACCTGCTCAGCCTCAGCCAGGCGTGGGTCATCCAGGGCAGGATCAGCTTCGGCATCGGCGTCTGGCTGGTGCACCTGGTCATGTTCGGCGCGCTGCTCCTGCTGTTCTCGCGCCGAGTCTACGTGCTCTCGTGGGGGCGCCTGTGGCGGTGAACCGCAAGCTCAAGCTCTACGAGCGTTACTTGGCGCGCGAGCTCTACTCGGCGACCGCGCTGGTGCTGGCGGCATTCCTGGCGCTGTTCGCGTTCTTCGACCTGATCCACGAGTTCCAGGACCTGGGCAAGGGCGGCTACGAATTCCAGGATGCGCTGGTCTACGTCACCCTGACCATGCCGGGGCGAGTGTATGAACTGTTTCCGATCGCGGTCCTCATCGGCACGCTCTACGCGCTGACGCTGCTGGCTCGCCACTCGGAGATCACGGTGCTGCGCGCCTCGGGGTTGTCCACGCGGGACATGCTGCAGAGCCTCGCCAAGCTGGGCATCGTGTTCGTCGTCCTGACATTCGTCTTCGGCGAATTCATCGCGCCGCCGGCCGAGAAGGCCGCGCAGCAACTGCGGCTCAAGGCGACGAGCGCGCTGGTGGCACAGGAGTTCCGGTCGGGGCTCTGGGTGAAGGACGAGCTGTCCTTCGTCAATGTGCGCGAAGTGCTGCCCGACGCCAGCCTGCGCCAGATCCGCGTCTATGAGTTCGACCCCGGCTACCAGCTGCGCTCGATCAGCGAGGCTGCGAGCGGGCAGTTCACCCCGCCGGGGCAATGGAAGCTGCAGGACGTCGTGCAGACGCTGTTCGAGGAGCGCGGCGCGCGTGTCGTCAGGGTGCCGGAAGCCGAGTGGCGCTCGAACCTGAATCCGGACATCCTTTCCGTGCTGATGGTGGTGCCGGACCGCATGTCGGTGGTGACGCTGTACCGCTACATCCGCCATCTCGCGGACAACCAGCAGAAGACGCAGCGCTACGACATCGCGTTGTGGAAGAAGCTCATCTATCCGCTGGCGACGCTGGTGATGATGGCGCTCGCGCTGCCTTTCGCCTACTCGCATGACCGCATGACGGCAGTCAGCATCAAGGTGTTCGCGGGAGTCATGATCGGCATCACCTTCCACATGCTGAACGGCCTGTTCTCGCACCTCGGGGTCATCAACAACTGGCGGCCGTTCTTCGCCGCCATCACGCCGAGCCTGCTGTTCCTTCTCGCCGCCGGCGGGATGATGTGGTGGGTCGAGCGCCGCTGACGCTTCAGCCGGTGAAGACCAGACGTGTGCCCGAGAGGCGGTCGTGCAGGAACTGGCGGTCGCGGTCGATCAACGCCCAGAAGATGCCGATGCCGAAGACGAACAGGCTCGGCCACGCCAGCATGAAGCGCAGCAGCATCTGATCGATCGCCGGCGGTCCGCCGTCCGCGGAGCGGAGTTCTATCTTCCAGGTGCGCATCGCCAGCGTTTGCCGCCGGCGCGACCAGAACCAGAGGAAATAGACGGCGACCACGCCGATCAGATTCAGCAGCAGGAATCCCTGCGGCAGCATGTACTCGAAGACCACCCCGAGCACGATGTTCGGCGCCATGAAGCCGAAGAACGAAACCCCGATCAAGAGCAGGGCATCGTAGATCATGCTGGCAAGCCGGCGACCGATCGTCGGCGTCGGCAAGGCGCCTGTATTGTTTTGCATGCTCAGGACGTGGGGGGCGACAACTGCTCGTTCGGCAACGGAGCGGGCGGCTCCGACGGCGGTGAGGGAGGTTGAATCACCGGCGGAGGCGCCGGCGCAGTCGAGGGCGTTGACGCCGCTGGAGCGCTTGGCGCGAGCGGCTTCACGGGGCGGCCAGGTCGCGGCTGGGGCTTGGTTCTGGCGGCCTCCTGCGTGAGCTTGGCCCGCTCCTCTTCGGGAAGCTCCTTGTATTCCTGCCACTTCTGCTTCAGCGCTTCCTTGTGCTCGGGCGGCGCATTGCGCAAGGTCTTGTACTTCTCCCGTGCCGCCTTGCGATCCTCGGGGCTCAGCTTCACCCATTCACGCATGCGGCGCTGGATGCGGGTTTGCTCGTCAGCGCCGAGCGTCGAGTAGCGCTGCGCGATGCCGAGCCACTTCTTGCGACGGTAGGGCTCGAGGTTGTCCCAATCCGATGCCAGCGGCGCCAGGATCTGTTTCTGCTCCGGAGTGAGTTCGACCCAGGCCGGCTGCAAGACAGGCACCGCCGGCACCGGGACGGCGGCGTCGCCTGGTACCGGGGTCAGCAGAAGGGAAAAGCTTACCGAGAGGACTGCGGCGAGTGAGCGAGCCATGCCTGGAAGCCCTTGTCGAGGTAAGCAGCGGGAGGGAGATCGTCCGACAGCAATGCGCTGTCGACCTCCTCGTTCTCCGCAGCTTGCTCGAAGTGGTTCCAGTAGTAGGCGAAAACGACGCCCAGCAGCAGGGCGAAGGCGGTCACCAGCGTGCGTCCGAAGGCCGGCAGGCGGTGCGATGCGAAATGTCCTAGACCCGCCAAGGCCAAGCCGCCGGCATGCACCTTGTGACGCGCGAGCGCCGACTGCCGCGCCTCGTAGAGGCGTGCGGCGACATCCTTGTCCAGCGCGTCCGTACCCTGGTTCAGCATCTGCCGAACCTTGTACGCGACTTTCAACTCCTCGTTGTTCATAACTCGATGCCTTTCGCCTTGAGTGCTGCCGCCAGCGTATGCGTTGCCCGGGAACAATGGGTTTTCACACTGCCTTCCGAACAACCCATCGCAGCCGCCGTCTCGGCGATGTCCATGTCCTCCCAGTAACGCATGAGGAAGGCTTCGCGTTGACGTGCCGGCAGTTTTTGGATCTCTTTTTCAATGATAGCAAGGACTTGCCCGCGCTCCAGATTGCCGCTTGGGGTGCCCATCGGGTTCGGGGCGTCGGCAGTCTGGAGGGTTTCGAGGGGGTCGGCGTCCTCGTCGTCGTCAGGTACGAACGACGAAAGCAGCGTCGTCCAGGTCGAACGCACCTTCTGGCGGCGATAGTAGTCGCGGATGGTGTTCTGCAGGATGCGCTGGAACAGCATCGGCAGTTCCTCGGCCGGCTTGTCGCCGTATTTCTCGGCTAGCTTCGCCATTCCATCCTGAACGATGTCCAGTGCCGTGTCGGTGTCGTGCACGGCGAACAGCGCCTGCTTGTAGGCGCGTCGCTCGACGCCTGCGAGGAATTCCGAAAGTTCGTTGCGCGATGCCAGAAGACGCCGTCCTTTGTCCTGTCCCGACCGCCCGCCAAGCCGCGCAATCCTTGACCAATCGCGGGGGAGTCAGTAAGGTTATACGTTTCGGCAAAAATCCAGAGACACAGAAAATGCAGTTGACCGGTGCAGAAATTGTAATCAGGTGCCTCCAGGAAGAAAAGGTCGAGCACCTGTTCGGATATCCGGGCGGCTCGGTGCTCTTCATTTACGACGAGCTGTTCAAGCAGGATCAGGTCAAGCACATACTGGTTCGTCATGAGCAGGCGGCGGTCCATGCCGCCGATGCCTACTCGCGCTCATCCCAGAAGGTAGGCGTCTGCCTGGTGACCTCCGGTCCCGGCGTGACCAATGCCGTCACCGGTATTGCCACCGCGTACATGGATTCGGTGCCGCTCGTCGTCCTGACCGGCCAGGTGCCGACGGCCTACATCGGCCAGGATGCCTTCCAGGAAGCCGACACCGTCGGCATCACGCGGCCCTGCGTCAAGCACAACTTCCTGGTCAAGGACGTGCGCGACCTCGCCGCGACGATCAAGAAGGCGTTCTATCTGGCGCAGACGGGCCGTCCGGGCCCGGTGCTGGTGGACATCCCGAAGGACATCACGACGCACAAGTGCGAGTTTTCGTATCCGAAGACCCTGTCGATGCGTTCGTACAGCCCGGTGGTCAAGGGCCACACCGGCCAGATCAAGAAGGCGGTGCAACTGCTGCTCGACGCCAAGCGGCCGATGCTCTACACGGGCGGCGGCGTCATCCTTTCCGACGCTGCGGACAAGCTCAACAAGCTCGTGCGCATGCTCGGCTTCCCGGTCACCAACACCCTGATGGGTCTCGGCGGTTATCCGGCGACCGACGGCCAGCACCTCGGCATGCTCGGCATGCACGGCACGTATGAAGCCAACATGGCGATGCAGCATTGCGATGTGCTGATCGCGATCGGTGCCCGCTTCGACGACCGCGTCATCGGCAACCCGACGCACTTCGCCCAGGTTTCCCGCAAGATCATCCACGTTGACATCGATCCCTCGTCGATCTCCAAGCGCGTCAAGGTGGACGTGCCGATCGTGGGCAACGTGCCCGACGTCCTCGACGAACTGATCAAGCAGCTCGAAGCCACGGATGCGAAGCCCGACGCCAAGGCGCTCGCCGCCTGGTGGAAGGAGATCGACGGCTGGCGCGCCCGCAAGAGCCTGAACTACAAGCAGGGCAAGGATCTGATCATGCCCCAGTACGTGGTCGAAAAGCTCTACGAGGTCACGGGCGGCGACGCCTTCGTCTGCTCCGACGTCGGCCAGCACCAGATGTGGGGCGCGCAATACTACAAATTCGACAAGCCGCGCCGCTGGATCAACTCCGGCGGTCTCGGCACCATGGGCTTCGGCCTGCCGGCGGCAATGGGCGTGCGCTTCGCGAACCCGAAGGCGACCGTCGCCTGCATCACCGGCGAGGGCTCGATCCAGATGAACATCCAGGAACTCTCGACCTGCAAGCAGTTCCGCCTGCCGGTCAAGATCATCTGCCTGAACAACGGCTACCTCGGCATGGTGCGCCAGTGGCAGGAGATGTTCCACGGCAACCGCTATTCGGAGTCGTACGTCGATTCCGTGCCGGACTTCGTCAAGCTGGCAGAGGCGTATGGCCACGTCGGCATGCGCATCGACAAGCCGGGTGACGTCGAAGGTGCTCTGAAGGAAGCCTTCGTCAAGCACAAGAACGAGCTAGTGTTCCTCGACTTCCACACCGATCCGACCGCGAACGTCTTCCCGATGGTCGCCGCAGGCAAGGGCCTGTCGGAGATGATCCTGGCGGAGGACCTGTAAGCCATGCGCCACATCATTTCCATCCTCATCGAGAACGAAGCGGGCGCGCTGTCGCGCGTCTCCGGCCTGTTCTCGGCTCGCGGCTACAACATCGAGTCGCTGACCGTGGCGCCGACCGAGGATCCCTCGCTGTCGCGCATGACCATCGTCAGCGTCGGCTCCGACGACGTCGTCGAGCAGATCACCAAGCAGCTCAACAAGCTGATCGACATCGTCAAGGTCGTCGACCTTTCCGAATCCGCGCACATCGAGCGCGAGCTGATGCTCGTCAAGGTGCGCGCCACCGGCAAGGACCGCGAGGAAATGAAGCGCGTCGCCGACATCTTCCGCGGTCGCATCATCGACGTCACGGAATCGACCTACGTCATCGAACTCACGGGAAACACCGGCAAGCTCGACGCCTTCCTCGGCGCGATCGACACCGGCCTGATTCTCGAGACGGTACGCACCGGCGTTTGCGGCATCGGCCGCGGCGACCGCATCCTGAAGGTTTGACCACACCCGCGGCGCGCCGCGGTACGCATTGAGGGAATACGCATGAAAGTTTATTACGACAAAGACGCCGACCTCTCGCTCATCAAGGGCAGGAAGGTCACCATCGTTGGCTACGGCTCGCAGGGCCACGCGCACGCGCAGAACCTCAAGGACTCGGGCGTCAAGGTGACGGTCGGCCTGCGCAAGGGCGGCGCCTCCTGGGACAAGGCCAAGAAGGCCGGCCTCAAGGTCGAGGAAGTCGCCAAGGCGGTCAAGGACGCCGACGTCGTCATGATGCTGCTGCCGGATGAGACCATCCCGTCCGTCTACTACGCCGAAGTCGAGCCGAACATGAAGAAGGGCGCCGCGCTTGCCTTCGCCCACGGCTTCAACGTCCATTACAACCAGGTGGTGCCGCGCACCGACGTCGATGTCATCATGGTCGCGCCGAAGGGCCCCGGCCACACGGTGCGCTCCGAGTACCTGCGTGGCGGCGGCGTGCCGTCGCTGATCGCCGTCTACCAGGACAAGTCGGGCAAGGCCAAGGACATCGCGCTCTCCTATGCCGCCGCCAACGGCGGTACCAAGGGCGGCGTCATCGAGACCAACTTCCGTGAAGAGACCGAGACCGACCTCTTCGGCGAGCAGGCCGTGCTGTGCGGCGGCGTCGTAGAACTGATCAAGGCCGGCTACGAGACGCTGACCGATGCCGGCTATGCGCCCGAGATGGCCTACTTCGAGTGCCTGCACGAGGTCAAGCTGATCGTCGACCTGATCTTCGAGGGCGGCATCGGCAACATGAACTACTCGATCTCGAACAACGCCGAGTACGGCGAGTACGTCACCGGCCCGCGCGTCATTGGTGCCGAGGCGCGCGCCGCCATGAAGGAAGCGCTGAAGAACATCCAGACCGGCGAGTACGCCAAGCAGTTCATCCTCGAGGGCCGCACCAACTACCCGTCGATGACGGCGCGCCGCCGCCTGACCGCCGATCACCCGATCGAGAAGGTCGGCGCCCAGCTGCGCGACATGATGCCCTGGATCAAGAAGAACAAGCTCGTCGACCAGAGCAAGAACTGAAGACCGGCCTGGCCGATCAGAACGAGGGCACAGCCGCGGCTGTGCCCTTGTCTTTCGAGGACCCGCAATGAGCTCCTACCCCCATCCCATCATTGCCCGCGAGGGCTGGCCGTTCATCGGCGGCGGTCTCGCCGTTGCCGTGATCGTCACTGCGCTCGCCGGCTGGCTCTGGGCTTCGCCCCTGTGGCTGTTCGTGATCTTCTGCGTGCAGTTCTTCCGCGATCCGGCGCGCGTCGTTCCGCAGGGCCCGAAGGATGTGCTGTCGCCGGCCGACGGCCGCATCGTCGCCATCGAGCCGGTGCGCGATCCGTGGCGCAACTGCGAGGCGCTGAAGGTCAGCGTGTTCATGAACGTCTTCAACGTGCATTCGAACCGCAGCCCGGTCGACGGCGAGGTCGTGCAGCGCTGGTATCACCCCGGCGCGTTCGTCAACGCGGCGCTCGCGAAGGCTTCGGTCGAGAACGAGCGCAATGCCCTGCACATCCGGACGAAGGACGGCCACGACATCACCTGCGTGCAGGTCGCGGGCCTCGTGGCGCGGCGCATCCTCTGCTACGTCGTCGCCGGCATGCCGCTGACGCGCGGCCAGCGCTATGGCTTCATCCGCTTCGGTTCACGCGTCGACCTCTATCTGCCGACCGAGAGCCGGGTTCGCGTCACCATCGGCGACAAGGTGCAGGCCACCTGCACGGTTCTCGCCGAGCTTCCATAAGGCGGAAATGACGACGGGGACCGAAGTCCCCGCCGGCTTTTCTTTGGTTACAAGGCTCAAGCAGCCTCGGCATAGGCCTTAAGCGGCCAGTGCAAAACGCTCATCGTTGGCGTTTGTGGATTTGCTTCATTAACGTCGATCGCCTGACGGGTTGCCTGCTCACCTTCGTCCGCCCTGTCGAAGCCAGTGCACCCCCCCAGTGGTGGAGGTGAGGGGAATCGAACCCCTGTCCAGAACGCCTCTAGTTCGCCGGAATTACAACCATGGCTCGCATTATGGGGGCTGGGACCGGCGAATTCAATGGCGAACCGCACGGAGACGGAGTTGCCAAACCGCTTACCCGGCCCCATATTGATGAGGTTCGCATTGGAGGGAGGTTGCGCCATGAGGTTCCGTGTATTTGCAGTTCTCGCCCTGTCCGTCCTGCTGTCGGGCTGCGGCTACAACCAGATCCAGATCAACGACGAGGCCGTCGCCTCGGCGTGGTCCGAGGTGCTCAACCAGTACAAGCGCCGCGCCGACCTGGTGCCGAACCTCGTCTCGGTCGTGCAGGGCTACGCCTCACACGAGAAGGAAGTCCTGACGCGGGTCACCGAGGCGCGCGCCAGCGTCGCCGGCCTCAAGGCCACGCCGGAACTCATCAACGACGAAGCGGCGTTCGCGCGCTTCCAGCAGGCCCAAAGCCAGCTGACCGGCGCCCTGTCGCGGCTGCTGGTGGTGGCCGAGAACTACCCGCAGCTGAAGGCCGACGCCAATTTCCGCGATCTCCAGGCGCAGATCGAGGGCACCGAGAACCGCATCGCCGTGGCGCGCAACCGCTACATCAAGGCGGTGCAGGAGTACAACGTCTCCGTGCGCACCTTCCCCAACAACCTCACCGCGATGGTCATGGGCTGGAAGACCAAGGCCAACTTCACCGTCGAGGATGAGAAGGCGATCAGCACGCCGCCGAGGATCGATTTCGGCGCCAAGCCGGCGACCTGATCCGCCCGTGAAGCGCCTGCTGGTCCTGTGGCTGGCCGTCCTCTGGACGGCCCTTGCGGCCGCGGCCGACGCCGTGCCGGTGCCGCCGCTGTCGGCACGCGTGACCGATCTCACCGGCGTCCTGGCTGCGGACCAGCGTCAGGCGCTGGAGAGCCGCCTGGCGCAGATCGAGGCTGCGAAGGGCACGCAGATCGTCGTGCTGATGCTGCCGACGACGCAGCCGGAGTCCATCGAGCAGTTCGGCATCCGCGTCGCCGAGGCGTGGAAGATCGGGCGCAAAGGCACTGACGACGGCGCCATCCTGATCGTCGCCAAGGAGGACCGGCGCATGCGCATCGAGGTCGGCTACGGCCTCGAGGGCGCCCTGAACGACGCCACGGCGTCGCGCATCATCAACGAGCGCATGGCGCCGCGCTTCCGCCAGGGCGACTACGCCGGCGGGTTGCGCGACGGCGTCGAGGCGATCGCCGCCGTCATCGACGGCGAGTCGCTGCCGCCGCCGGCCGGCCGGACCGGCGCCTCGGCTGCCGAGGGCGAGAACTGGCTGATGTGGATCTTCGCCGCGCTCGTGTTCGCCTCGTTCGCGCGCCGCATCTTCGGCGGCTTCGGCGCCCTGATGGCGGCGGGGGCTGCGGGCTTCTTCGCCTTCTTCGCCTTCGGCCTGCTGGCCGCCCTCGGCGTCGCCGTCCTCGTGTTCCTGCTGTCCTTCGCCCCGCCGGGACTGTTCCTGGGCGGCGGCCGCTTCGGCGGCGGCGGACGCGGCGGTTTCTCGGGCGGGGGCGGCGGCTTTGGCGGCGGCGGCGCATCGGGGAGGTGGTGAGCATGGACATCGGCCGCTGGCTTCGTCACCTGCTTGCCCCCCAGTGGTGGGTCCTGCGCGCCTTCGATCGCGCGACGCTGGATGCGATCGAGAAAGCGGTGTCTGCGTCCGAAAGCCGGCACCGCGGCGAATTGCGCTTCGTCGCCGAGGGTGGTCTTCCGGTTGCGCACCTGTGGCGGCGGGCGACGCCGCGCGAGCGGGCGATCGAGCTGTTCTCGGCGCTGCGCGTCTGGGACACGGCCGAGAACAGCGGCATCCTCATCTACGTCCAGATGGCCGACCGCTGCGTCGAGATCGTCGCCGATCGCGGCATCGCCGCCCGGGTCCGGCAGGACGACTGGGAGCGCATCTGCCGCACGATGGAGCAGGCGTTCCGCGGCGGCGATTACCGCGGCGGCGCCGTGGCCGCCATCGCTGCAGCCAGCGAACTCCTGGCGCAGCACCTGCCGCCTGGCACGGCCAACCCCGACGAGCTTCCCGACCGGCCGCTGGTGGTCTGACTACGAATCGTCGCCGACGACGTTGATGTCCCGCGCGCGGCCGGCGGTGGCCTCGATGCGCTTCGTCACCGAGTTTCCGCCGATCTTCGCCGCGAGCTCGTAGCGTCCCGGCGGCAGGCGCAGGTAGAGCAGCGGGCCGTCGCTCTTTCCCGATGCCACCGGACGCTTGCGCGCATCCGTGATGGTGTAGGGAATGTCCGCCAGATACTCGCCGCGCCGGTTGCTGAAGACCAGATGGACGTTGTAGTTCTTGGCCGCCTGCTTCATTTCTTCCTTCGAGTCGTCACCCACGCCGCCGCTGACGGCGGCAACTCCCTCCGCCACCTGCGGGCGTACGGTATTTGCGTCGCTGCCCGGCTGGGCGGCGGCCGGCAAGGCCAGTGCGATCAGGCCGGCGGCGCAGACCAACAATTTCTTCTCGGACATGATGACCCCTCCTCCTGCCACTGAGCGCGAACGATAGCCGTGCAGCCGGCGGTGGTCTGTGCGGCTCATGGTTTACCGGTAACCGCTTTACCGACCAGGCAGGATGGGCGAATGCTGCGCAGCAACATAGACTGCGGACGGTGCAGTTCGAGGATGAACCCATGCATAGCAGCCCGGATCTCGCTCGCAGACCGTCCGTCTTGCTCGCCGCGCTGACGGCTGCATCGATTCTGGGCTTCGTTTTTCACGAAACCACCGGTGCTGCCACCATCCATGCGCCGGCCCTCGCCGTTCCCGGAACGGCCGAGCCGGCCGCGGTGCTCGCCGCACCGCCGCAGCCTGCTGCGACGCCGCCGCGTCCGGCGCTCAGTGCCAGGATGCAGCGGGTTCTCGCCTACACGGCGAAGCGCTATCGATTGTCGCCGCTCGCCCTCGAGCCGGCGTTCGTGGCGGCCGAGCGCAGTGCGCGCGAACTCGGCCTCGACCCGCTGCTGGTCGTCGCCGTCATCGGCATCGAGTCGGGCTTCAATCCTTTTGCCGAGAGTGTCATGGGCGCTCAAGGCCTGATGCAGGTCATCCCGCGCTATCACTCGGACAAGCTGCCGCCGGAGATCAGGAACGGCAGCGACGCGGCCGTCGCGTTCTTCGACCCCGTGGTGAACGTGCGGGTCGGCGTGCGCGCGCTTCACGACTTCATCCGCGATACCGGCGGCCTGGTCGAAGGACTGCAGCAGTTCGCCGGCGCGCCCGACGATCCCGAAGAGGCCTACGCGGAAAAAGTGCTGGCCGAGCTGGAACGGCTCGAGAGCCTCGTCGGAGTCCGCGCGGCACGCTGACCCGGCAACCGGCGGCGGTTCAACCGGCGGCCTTGCGCTCCGCGGCCCAGTCGACGAGGTTGGCGAAGTTGGCCATCGACTGCAGGTGGAAATAGATCGCCGCCAGCCAGCCGCGGCCGCGCCACTCAAGGAAGGTCTTCTCCGGCAAGGCATTGAACTTCGCCTCGTCGACGATGCGGAACCCGTCCATGCTCAGCCGCTCGCCATCGCTCAGCGTCAGTTCCGCCTTGCGCTCGATCAGCAGCTGCGCGTCCACGACGGCCGCCGCGAAGCTCGCCGCCTGCTGCACTTCCAGGTGCAGCCGCGTCAGGTAATCGAGCATGTCGTTGACCAGCGGCGCCGGCTGCCCGTCGACGAACAGCGCCTCGCTGCCGTGCCGCTTGGCGGGCGCAAGGTGGTCTGCCGCTTCGTCGATGCAGACGACGATGTGGCTGCCGGGCGCCTCGGCATATCCGAACGGGTAGCTGCGCAGGTGGTTGGGCACGTAGCGGCCCTTGATCCAGCGGCCATCGTCGCCGACCAGCAGATTGCTCTGCCGGCGCAGGCCGAGCAGGGCGAAGGGCTGGGCCGGCGTGCCGACGAAGACGATCGGATAGTCGCGCGCGGCCGGTGCCAAGTCGGATAGCGTCAGGGGCACCATCATCACGTTGCGTGCGAAGGCGTAGCCCGCCTGGCGGTCGATGCGAAGGTCCTTGTGCACGACACGGTCGAGCGCGCGCAGCCGGGTGAAGAATCCATGCTCCAGGACTGGCTGGTCGGTCATCGCTATCCTCCGCTCGTTGGCCTTCGGCGCATTTTAGTCTGCCGCGTGCGTCATAATGCCGCGGCCATGGACAATTCCACCCTCGCTGCCCCTGCCCCCGTCACCCTGCGCGAAGCTTTCGGCTACTGGCTGAAGCTCGGCTTCATCAGCTTCGGTGGACCGGCTGGGCAAATCGCGATGATGCACCAGGAGCTCGTCGAGAGGCGGCGCTGGATTTCGGAGCGCCGCTTCCTGCATGCGCTCAACTACTGCATGCTGCTGCCGGGGCCCGAGGCGATCCAGCTCGCGATCTACATCGGCTGGCTGATGCATCGCGTGCGCGGCGGCATCATGGCCGGCGTGATGTTCTTCCTGCCGTCGTTCTTCCTGCTCGTCGCGCTCGGCTACGTCTATCTCGCCTACGGCAACGTGCCGGCGGTCGCCGGCATCCTCTACGGCATGAAGCCGGCGGTGACGGCCGTCGTGCTCTTCGCCGCGTGGCGTATCGGCGGGCGCGCGCTGAAGAACAATCTGCTGCGTGCGCTGGCCGCCGCCGCCTTCGTCGCCATCTTCGCCTTCGACGTGCCGTTCCCGGCCATCGTCCTTGCCGCCGCCATCGTCGGTCATGTCGGCGGCCGGGTTGCGCCGGACCGCTTCAAGGCGGGCGGCGGCCACGGCGCCGGCGACAAGCACTACGGCGCGGCGCTGATCGACGACGACACGCCGACTCCCGAACATGCGCGCTTCACGCCGCGCCGGGTGGCGACCTTGCTCGCGGCCGGCCTGGCGCTATGGCTCGCGGTGCTCGGCGGCGTGGCGGCGCTGCAGGGCTGGGAGGGCGATCTGGCGCAGATGGGCTGGTTCTTCACCAAGGCGGCGCTGATGACCTTCGGCGGCGCCTATGCCGTGCTGCCGTACGTCTATCAGGGCGGCGTCGAAACCTTCGGCTGGATCACCGGCCCGCAGATGATCGACGGCCTTGCGCTCGGCGAAACGACGCCGGGACCGCTGATCATGGTCGTCACCTTCGTCGGTTTCGTCGGCGGCTGGACCAAGCAGTTGTTCGGCGGCGACGCGCTGTTTCTCGCCGGGCTGGCCGGCGCAACGGTAGCGACCTTCTTTACCTTTCTGCCGAGCTTCCTGTTCATCCTCGTCGGCGGGCCGCTGGTCGAGTCGACGCACGGCGACCTCAAGTTCACCGCCCCGCTGACGGCCATCACGGCGGCCGTGGTCGGGGTCATCGTCAATCTCGCGGTGTTCTTCGCCTGGCACGTCCTATGGCCGAAGGCGTCGCTGGGTGCGCCGTTTGCCGGCCGCTTCGAGGCGTTCTCGGCGCTGTTGACGGTCGCCGCCATCGTCGCCCTGTTCCGCTTCAAGGCGGGGATCATTCCGGTGATCCTCGGCTGTGCGGTCGTCGGCGCCGCGCGGCATCTGCTCTCCGCATGACGTACGGGCTGCGGCCCGAGCGGCTACAATAGCCCGCAAGCAATCCAAGGCGAATCCATTCATGCCGGAACTCGGTCCCCGCAAGACGCTGGTCAATCCCGAGCTGCGCCGTCGCGGCATCTACGTCCTGCCCAACCTGCTCACGACGGCCGCGCTGTTCGCGGGCTTCTATGCGATCGTGCAGGCGATGACCGGGCGCTTCGAGCATGCGGCGGTGGCGATCTTCATCGCCATGGTGTTCGACGGCCTCGACGGCCGCGTCGCGCGCCTGACGCGCACGCAAAGCGCCTTCGGCGCGGAGTACGACTCGCTTTCCGACATGGTGTCCTTCGGCGCCGCCCCGGCGCTGGTGGCCTTCGAGTGGGCGATGAAGGGCATGGGCAAGTGGGGCTGGATCGCGGCCTTCGTCTATTGCGCGGGTGCCGCGCTGCGCCTCGCGCGCTTCAACACCAATATGGAAGTCGTCGACAAGCGCTGGTTCCAGGGCCTGCCGAGCCCGGCGGCGGCGGCGCTGGTCGCCGGCTTCGTCTGGATCGTCAATGACCAGGGCATCGACGGCGAGGAGGTGCGCTGGTTCGCCTTCGCCCTGACCTTGTTCGCCGGCGTCACCATGGTCAGCACCTTGCGCTACTGGAGCGGCAAGGACATCAACCTGCGCCGCAGCGTGCCTTTCATGGCCGTGCCGGCGATCGTGCTCGGCTATGCGCTGGTGTCGAGCTACCCGCCCGGCGTGCTGTTCGCGCTGTTCCTCTGCTATGCGCTTTCCGGCTACGTGATGGCGGCATGGCAGCTGGTCGCCAAGCGCGGCAAGGGTGTTGCGCGCCCCGATTAATCCCGATATATTCGAGCCATGTTTGCGACCACCGCATTTGCCGCCGTCCTTCTCGCCCTCTCGGGCGTGCTTCTCGTCCAGCGTCCGCTGCGCGCGAAGCTGCTGCCGCTGCTGCGCCGCGCGCGCTAGCAGACACCTACCCCACAATCCGGTTTCAAGAAATGGTCTGACGGCACGACCGGCAGGCTCCATTTGAACGCACTCCATGGGAGACGACCATGAGCAAGCAGCACCTCATCATTTTCGATACCACGCTCCGCGACGGCGAGCAGAGTCCCGGCGCCGCCATGACGCGCGAGGAGAAGCTGCGCATCGCCCGCCAACTCGAGCGCATGCGCGTCGACGTGATCGAGGCCGGCTTTCCCGCGGCGTCGCCCGGCGACTTCGAGGCCGTCAAGGCGATCGCCGAAGCGGTGAAGGAGTCGACGGTCTGCGGCCTAGCGCGCGCCAATGAAAACGACGTGCGCCGCGCCGGCGACGCCATCAAGCCGGCGAAGTCCGGCCGTATCCACACCTTCATCGCCACCAGCCCGATCCACATGGAAAAGAAGCTGCGCATGCAGCCGGATCAGGTGGTCGAGGCGGCGATCGCCGCCGTCAAGCTCGCGCGCCAGTACACCGACGACGTCGAGTTCTCGGCCGAAGACGCGGTGCGCTCCGACTTCGACTTCCTCTGCCGCGTCTTCGAGGCCGTGATCAAGGCCGGCGCCACCACGCTCAACGTGCCCGACACCGTGGGCTACAGCATCCCGGAGCAATGGGGCGAACGCATGCGCAAGCTGATCGAGGCGGTGCCGGGCGCCGACAAGGTGGTCTGGTCGACGCACTGCCATAACGACCTCGGCCTCGCCGTCGCCAACTCGCTTTCCGCCGTGCTCGCGGGCGCGCGCCAGGTCGAGTGCACCATCAACGGCCTCGGCGAGCGCGCCGGCAATGCCTCGCTCGAGGAAGTCGTCATGGCCGTGCGCACGCGCGGCGACTTGTTCAAGTGCGAAACGCGCATCGACGCGACGCAGATCGTTCCGGCCTCCAAGCTCGTCTCGCAGATCACCGGTTATCCCGTGCAGCCCAACAAGGCGATCGTCGGCGCCAACGCCTTCGCCCATGAATCCGGCATCCACCAGGACGGCGTGCTCAAGCACCGCGAGACCTACGAGATCATGCGTGCCGAAGACGTGGGCTGGACCACCAACCGTCTTACGCTCGGCAAGCTCTCCGGCCGCAGCGCCTTCAAGACGCGCCTCAAGGAACTCCAGATCGAGCTGCCGAGCGAAGAGGCGTTGAACGCCGCCTTCGGTCGCTTCAAGGACCTCGCCGACAAGAAGCGCGAGATCTTCGACGAGGACATCTACGCGCTGATCGGCGACGAGACGGTCATGCCGGACAGCGAACGCTATCGGCTGGTGTCGTCGATGTTCCACTCCGAGACCGGCGAGGCGCCGCTGGCGCGGCTCACGCTTTCCGTCGACGGCGTCGAGAAGCTGGTGGATTCCGTCGGCGGCGGACCCGTCGACGCGACGTTCAAGGCGATCGAGAAGGTCGCCGCGAGCGGCTCCGACCTGCTGCTCTACTCGGTGAACGCCATCACGACAGGCACCGATGCGCAAGGCGAAGTGACCGTGCGGCTGTCGCGCAACGGCCGCGTCGTCAACGGGCAGGGCGCCGACACGGACATCGTCGTCGCGTCGGCCAAGGCCTACCTCAACGCGCTGAACAAGCTCGAATCGGGCGCAGATCGCGTAAATCCCCAAGTCTGAGGTAGACTTCCGCTTTGCCACCTTGCATATGTGGCAAACACGACGGCGCGCCTGGCCCGCGCGGCAAATGACATTCAATTGGCGCCGGGTCCCCGCGCGCCGCACTTTCGGTGCGGCAAGTTTTTGGGGATCCCAATGAATCATCCCGAGGGGCCAAGCCGCCGCTCCTTTGCCCTTGCCGACCACATGCTCGACGCGGCAGCGACCTATTCGCTGCGCGATGGGCGCTTCCACTACATCAATGCCGCGGCCGAAAGAATCTTCGGCGTCGACCGGGAGGCGATGCTTGCCGACCCGCGGATCGTCAACCGGCTCGTCGTGGAAGAGGATCGGCCGGCGTTCGCCGCCTTCCTGCAGCAGTCCGATTCGGAAGGCGCGGCGAGCGCCGAGTTCCGCATCCGGCGTCCCGACGGCCAGTTGCGCTGGCTGGCGGCGCGCGCGTTTCCGGTGGACGGCAGCGGCGAACCGATGCGCGCCGCCATTTGCGAGGACATCACCGAGCGCAAGAGCATCGAGCAGGCGCTGCGCGAGAGCGAGCAGCGCTTCCGCCTCGTCGCCGAGAACATCGAGGAGGTGTTCTGGATATTTTCCCCGGACGGCACGCACATCCATTACGTAAGCCCCGCCTACGAGCGGATCTGGGGCCAGCCGGCCGAAGAGCTCTACGCGTCGCCGTTCAGGTGGATGCAGGCGGTCCACCCGGAGGACCAGTTGAAGGTCCTCGACGCCATCACCCGGCATCAGGCGGAACGTCCGCTCGAGACGCAGTTCCGCATCGTGCGCGGCAGCGGCGAGGTCTGCCACATACGGCACCGCTCGGCACCGATCCGCGACGCCGCCGGGAATGTCGTCCAGGTGGTGGGCATGACCGAGGACGTCACCGAGCAGAAGCGTCTCGAGCGCCAGGCCGAAGAGTCAGCTCGCGCCCAGCGCGATGCGCTCGTGCGCGAAGTGCATCACCGCATCAAGAACAATCTCCAGGGCGTCACCGGCATGCTGCGGAACTACGCCAACCAGCATCCCGAAGTCGTCGGCGTCATCAACGAGGCCATCGCGCAAGTGCAGGCCGTGGCCATCATCTACGGACTGCAGGGCCGTCCTGGCGTGGTGCGCGTCGAACTCGTCGACCTCCTGAAGGAGGTGCTGTCTGGCATCGGCCAACTCATGCATGCCGGCATCGAGTTCCGCGACGAAAGCCAGAGCCTCGGCTACAAGGTGGTCGTCAGCGAACTCGAGGCGGTGCCCGTCGCGCTGGTGCTCAACGAGGTCATCTTCAACGCGCTCAAGCATGGCAATACGCGGCTGACGCCCGTCATCGACCTGCGCATCGACATCGCGCGCGAACGCGTCGTGCTGTCGGTGACCAACGGCGGACACCTGCCGGATCGGCGCAAGCGCCCAGAGCAGGGCAGCGGCAGCGGCCTGCAACTGATCCGTTCGCTGCTGCCGCGCCGCGGCGCCCGTTTTGAATTGGCGAACGGGGTTGAGGGCGTCATCGCCCGCCTGACCCTGGAGCCCCCGATCGTAACCCTCAAGTGCTAGGAAACACACCATGACCGACACAATCAATGAATGCAAGCAGTTGCTGTTGCTGGACGATGACCGCCTGGTCCAGGCGACGCTGGGGGAGGGCTTGCGCCAGGCCGGCTACCGGGTCCAGACGGCCTCTTCGGTCGAGGAGGCGGAGGAGGTGCTCGCCGGTGGCGGCATCGACCTGGCGATCCTCGACGTGCGCATGCCGGGCCTGACGGGCATCGATCTCGCGCGCCGGCTGCACGCGGCGAACAGCGAGGTGCCGTTCATCTTCCTGACTGCGTACAGCGACGACGAACTCGTCGAACAGGCCTCAGAGGCGGGCGCGATGGGCTACGTCGTCAAGCCGGCCGACCCCGACCGCCTGGTGCCGGCGATCGAAGCCGCCTTCGCGCGCGCCGAGGATGCCCGCAAGCTGCGTGCGACCGGGCGCCAATTGCAGAGCGCGCTCGACGCCGACCGCGACGTCTCGCTGGCGATCGGCATCGTCATGGAGCGCCGCCGCCTCGGGCGCCAGGAGGCTTTCGAACTGCTGCGCGGGCAGGCGCGCACGGAGCGTCGCAAGCTGGTGGACCTCGCCCGCGAGGTCGTGCTGGCCGTCGAAAAGCTCAATCTCGTGGGAACGGCTCCGGTCGTGGAGGCGAAGCGCCGCACCGAGAGCCGCGAGGTGCGGCGCGAAAAGTCCTGAACTGAGGCACTAAACCGGCTCAATCCGCTTGCCGCCCGGCGGCGAGCCGGCATATGCTCGGGTCTCGGCCATGTGGCCAGGGCAGGGCGGCGGGGCAACCCGCCGCAAGCGAGTGAAGGAGTCTTCATGGGCGTCGAGATCACGAAGAATCCGCACGACGGCGGTCTGAGCATCACGGTGACCGGCGATTTC
Source organism: Pseudomonadota bacterium (assembly GCA_046726235.1). Lineage (GTDB taxonomy): Bacteria > Pseudomonadota > Gammaproteobacteria > Burkholderiales > Rhodocyclaceae > Nitricoxidireducens. Next base: position 150,922 of record JBKPAD010000005.1, on the reverse strand, counting down.
GGCTTCGAGACCGCGCGCGAACTGCTGCTCATCGGCAAGGCGCGCTGGCAGGAAGGTGCGCGCCAGATCCTCGTCAATCTCAGCGGCGTGACCGGGCTGAGTTCGAGCGGCGTGGGAACGCTGGTCCTGCTGTCGGAACTCGCCGGCGACGATCGCTTCAAGATCGTCCTCGACCACTGCTCCGAAGACGTCCGCCAGTTGTTCTCGCCGGGCATCCTCGACAGCTATTTCAAGCAGCGCGTCTCCACCGCCGGGAGCGTGTCCTAATTCGGCGGCGCGACCCGCGTGGCGCGCGCATAGGTCACCGCAGCGGCGAAGAAGGCAACGGCGAGCACGATCTCGAGCAGCGCGAGGCTGCGCGACAGTCCGATGTCGGACCCGGCCCGCACGACGCCTTCGATGAAGTACGCGAGCGACAGCATCGATGACCACTGGTAGGTGTAGCGGCGGCCGCGCAGGATGCCGAACAGCGGCGCCAGCAGCGGCAGCGCCTTCAGCACCAGCCACGAACCGCCGGGACGCAGGGGCGCAAGCCAGAGCTCCCAAACGATGCAAAGCGCAATCAGGGCGATGAGGCTGATGCTTGCCGCGAGGTTAAGACGGCGCACCGTCGTGTGAGCTGGCAAATCGGGCTCCGTTAGAATCGCGCAATTATATGCGTTGGCTACTCGCTCCCTTTGTCCTCGTCGCGCGCGTCATCGGCCGCTTCCGCGCCGAGCGCATGGCCCAGACCGTGGCGGCGCTGTCGTTTGCGACGCTGCTCGGCCTGGTGCCGATGATCGCCGTCGGCGTCGGCCTGATGTCGCACTTGCCTTACGCGAGCGGCATGAGCGCCGCGCTGGAGAAATTCCTGCTCGCCAACCTGCTGCCCGAAAAAGCCGGCGTCGTCATCGCCAAGTATCTCGGCTTGTTCGCGCACCGCGCCGAGCGCGTGACGCTGGTCGGACTCGGCGCGCTGGCGGCGACCGCGGTGATGCAGATGCTGACCATCGAGCACGCGTTCAATGCCATCTGGAAGATCAAGGCGCACCGGCCGCTGCTGCGGCGCCTCGTGATGCACGCGGTCGCGCTGCTGCTCGGCCCCATCGTCTTCGGCGCCAGCTTCGGCGGCATCAGCTACCTCGCCAGCGCCTCGTTCGGTTTCGTCGACGAGCCGGCCTGGGCCCGGGCCGTGGTGTTCCGCGTGCTGCCGATCGTCTTCATGGCGCTGCTGTTCGCGCTGCTCTACTGGGCAGTGCCGAACCGCCCGGTGACTCGCCGCCACGCACTCACCGGCGGATTGCTGGCCGCGTTCGGCTTCGTCGCCATGCAGCGCCTGTTCGGTCTGTACGTCGCGAACTTCCCGGCCTACACGGTCATGTATGGCGCCTTCGCGGCGATCCCCACCTTCCTGGTCTGGGTCTACCTGTCGTGGGGCGTGATCCTGTTCGGCGCCTTGATCGTCGCGGAATTGCCGCGGCTGACCAAAGCCTAGCTGCGGCTGCGCTCGAACTCGAAGACTTCGACGCAGGCCGTGTGCATCGCTACCTGGTGCGCCAGGCATTCGGCGATCTGCAGCCGGCCGCCCGACTCGTTCATCAGCGTGAATTCGCCCGGCTCGAAGTAGCCGCGCGCGGTCAGCAGCGCCTCGGCGCGGCCCAGCGCCGGCATCGGTGGTAGCAGGAAGGCCGGCACCGGCAGTTGCTCGCCGTCGGCGCCGCGACGCATGATGCGCACGGCTTCAGCGAGCGGCGAGAGCAGTTCCAGGCCGAGTTCGATGTGCTCGGGATTCTCGCTGCGCGCCCAGCGCACGACACAAATGTTCCAGGGCTTGTCCGCCGCCGTGCGCAGGCCGATGGCGCTGCCGGCGACGAGGCCGGCGAGTTCCCCGGAGACATGCATCACCGCATAGCCGCTGGCGCTCTCGTTGAGGACCATCCAGTCGCTCGCCGGCAGTTCGACCTCCGCTTGCGTGGCGTCGCCCTGGTCGCGCAGCTGCTGCCAGAGCGGACCCAGATGGGTGCAGACCTGGACGCGGTGGCCGTTGCGGCGGCGGTTCGATTGCCGCTTCGGCGGGCTTTGCCAGCGTTCGATCGAACGCGTCAGCACGTTGCGGTAGTCGGACAGCAGCGCCTGCCCGGGCAGGCCGGCGGCCTCGGGCCGCTCGCCGTGCGCGAGGCGTTCCAGATGGCTCGCGGCCAGGCGGCTCAGCGCAAGGCAGGAAAACTGCAGGCTCACCTGCTGCCCCGGCTGGCGGCGCGAGGCGGCGGTCGGCGGCAGGCCCTGGTTTTCATCGAGCCAGTAGGCGTCCGGCGTGGGCGGCGCGTCGGCCGGCCGGATCTCGACCGCGGCGGCGCAGCCGCGCAGATACTCCGCGAGGAAGGCCGTTTCGCGCGGCGAGAGGCTCTCGGGCTGGGCGGCGCAGAGCGCCAGCATGGCCTTCATGTGCAGCTCGGCCTCGGCGATGTCCTGCGCCGGCGCTTCACCGGGGCGGGGGAGCAGGCGCTGGAAGGCGAGCAACTGCTTCCAGACGTCCGGCGCTCCGGGCGAGGACACGAGCTGCGCCACTTCGAGCTTCTGCGCGAGGTTGGCGAGCCCCCAGGCGCACAGGCGCGCCGGGCCGGGACCGGAATCCGACGCGGGCGACGCGCGGCGCAGCACCTTGAGGTAGCCCGAGGCCAGGGCGCCATGGACGTCCATGAGCCCGTGCGCGATGGTGCGCAGCCGCTTCGGCACCGGCAGCGTCGCATCCAGCAGCAGGGGCTTGACCGTGCTCGCCGTGAAGTTGGCGCGTGTCTGGAACAGCTCGAGGATGCTGAGGTACTGGACCGGGTTGATCGTTACCGTGGCGATCGCCGCGAGGTTGCTGCGCAAGGGCCCGAGGTCACGCAGCGGATCGTCGGCGGGCGGCAACGCCAGCCAGTCCAGCGCGCGTTCGAGCGCCGAAGGCGGCAGACGGTGGCTGTGCGGGCGGTTGTCGGGCATGGGAGCTGCGGCGATTCTAGTAGAAAAGCTGGCACATAAATGCGTTCATCGCGTGCTAGCCTTGATGCGTCTAAACGCAGGTAGGACAAGGCGGCCGGCTACCTAAGGCGGCCTGCGACAGGTCACACACGGCGACCAATTTTATCGACACGAAGCGGCGACACATCTTGGCAGAGTACCTACACCGAAAAAGCGAATCCCCCGTCTGGTACTACAAACGCAGGTACCCGCGTGACATTGTCGAGGCGATTGGGAAGGATGTTTTCATGAAGAGCCTGAAGACATCCAACAAGCGGGAGGCGGAACGGTTGTCTCGTGCGCTTTCCGTTCAGTTCGACAGCATATGCCTCGCTGCCCGTAGCGCAAAGGCCGAGCCATCATCGGTCGCCATTCAAACGCCAAGCAAAGACGCGGCAAGTAAGAGTCCCGAAGATGTACTAGCCGGCATTCCAAGTCTGGTTAGGCAGGCAGCCTGCCGTTTGGTTGAGGAACAGCAACGCGACCCTCGCGGCTGGGCTGATACCGCTCGTCGTTGGAAGGACTTTTACAGCGCCATGCTGCGGGGTGCAGTCCCTTCAGAGATACAGCGGCCTGCGGTCGAGGCCAAAGCAATCCTTAATGCGCTTGATAGCGTGATAGCTGGAAAACCGATACCTGAGGCAGTGGAGGTCCGTGCGCCGCAGTCCGGGCCAAAGGTATCGTGCGAGTCGTGGGAATCATTGGTCGAGCGGGCGCTGGAGCTTTACGGGCATGAAGTAGGGAGAGAGCGGCACCGCATGGCAACTCTGAAGCTGCGTCAACTCAGGGTTGAGGACACTAGCGCGCAAGGGATTCACGATGTGCTTTCTGCTTGGTGCAGCGAACGACTTCGTCGTGTATCGCCGCGAACCGTAAAGACCCAGCTGGATAGCATGGTCTCTTGTCTTCGGCTTGTAGTCCCCGACTTAAAGCCGCCTCGCAATCGCGCGCTAAAAGGGGTGCTTCAACCTCGCGTGGGCGATAGGTCGAGTATGCCCGTAGATGAGATTCGCAAGACTATTGCAGTGTTACAAGCCAAGCCCAAGAGCACGAAGGTGCGGGCCGGTTACAGTGGCGGCGCTTCACAGTTCGATGCTACTGCGGTAACAGTGATTGCCTGCCTTGGTCTTCGTCCGAGGGAGTTATTTGAGGCGCGGACCGCTTCATTGATTTGGAAGCCAGACGTTCGCAATCGAAATGGTCTGTGGCTTCGTATAGCAAAGGGTAAGAACAAAAACGCCGAACGCGAGATACCCATAAGCGATGGAGAACGATCCGTTCTAGACGTGAAGGCCCTTGGGGAACTGCTAGCGTGGCTAGAGAAGAACAACCGCTCCCCTTCTGGGCTCGTATCGTCTCTAGGCTCGCGTTTCAAAAAGGCGTCGGGGTACACGCCCTATCAGATGCGGCATACATGGAGCGACATTGCCCGCGAGGCGATACCAGACTTCGAGTTACGAGAGACGATTTTGGGACATAAGGTTGCCGGCGTGGCGACCATTTATGGGTCTGGCATTCCTTTGGTGAAAGGGCTCGCGGCTATCGAGAAGGTACGGGAAATAGTTCTGGGAGAGTAGCTGCGCGTATCGCGCGAAGAGACAGATAGCGCGCTTCGAGAGACACTTACTAACGGAAGGAACGAGACATGGAATATGTCATAGGCGTTGCTGCCGCTCTAGCGGTGTTTTACTTTGTCTTCAAAAGGGTCACCACTGGATTCAACAAACAGACTCTTATCGCCTTCCCGGCATGGGTAACTCTCTACGATGTCAGCGATCCGCCAGAAAAACGGGGGATGGCACGAGCCTTCGTACTCCAAGCTCTGCACCTAGCGGGAGAGAAGGGCGTGATAAGCGCGAGTGACAGGGAAAAGATGCTGGCGCACCAGTGGAATGAAGACCCGGTGCGAGTGATTGGAGAGTGGTTCGAGCACGCCCTTCCAAGCATCACCGAGGTCATTGGCAAGGAGAACCTAAACATTCCGGCTCGCGACGTAGGCATGCTGATCATCGTTGCTTTGAGTAGTGCGAACCCTCAAGGCGCAGTGAGGAGATTTCTCGAGCGTCGTTGACGAGGGAAAGATCAGGTACACCATGCTTCAAGGGAAGCTCTGGCTTTAACCGGGTCTTCCTGCATACGATATATGGCTGCACGAGATAGCGCCGTGTGTTTGGCAATGGCACTTACTCCCTCTCCTGCGGCCAGCATGTTAAGAGCCGTATCTAACTGGTCTGACGTGTAGCTCGGCTTTCGCCCCTTAAAGGCTCCCCGCGCTCTGGCATGTTCAATGCCAGCCCTTTGCGCTTCTTTCGTGGCTTCAGCTTGCGCCTGTGCCGTGGCGGCCATGAAGGCGATTAGTGAATCACGCACTGCCATCTGAACCGGGTCTCTCGTGGCCCCGTCAAAAACCATCGCATTGATGACGGTCTTGACGATCACGCCCCGCTGGATGAACTCCCGCACGCTCTCTGTTACGTCGCCGTAGTTTCTTCCCAAGCGGTCCACCCATCTGACCACGAGGACATCTCCGGCCCTCAGAATGTCGAATAGGCGACGTCCTTGCGGTCGATCCCTCAGCTTCACTGCCACCCCAGATACCCCATCGTCCGCGATGACATCGTCAAACGAGAGCCCCAGCGTTTTCTCCGCCTGAGTCCGCTGGTGCTCAATGGTCTGCTCCGAGGTAGAAACACGAGCGTAGAGAATTGTTGCCACGGCGATCACCTGTTCGTTGAAGTGGTGTCCGAACTGTATCGTGTCCGAAATGGCGATGTCAAGTCTAACGGACGCATCGGCGCAGCGTTTTGCTGCGTCCGTATAGGCATACCCTAACGGACATGCCTCCGGTCTTTGGGCCAACGAAAAACGGCCTGATATCCCCGACTATAGGACCGGCCTTAGAAATCGAATCCTGGGGCTTGTAGAGGGTGCTACGGGGGAATCCAGTATCGGGCATCGCTGGGAAGTGGCTCGCATGCGCGCTTCAAAATGTCGTGCGAGTACAGCGGCGTCGGGCCTTGCTGAGTATGGGGGTATTATGCCGCGTGTCTAAATGCACCAAATAGCCCGTCCAATCAGGAGTAGTTGATGCCAACCCCCAGACAAGTTCAGGCGCTCAGCAAACTTGTACCAACCCTGGACGCTATCGGAAAGTACGACCCATCCGGGTTGGTGCAGAAGGAGCGGTTGGGCTCCGCATTGTGTTTTGAGTCCGTGTTGCCGCTTCTCACCGAAGTGACAGCGACGGCGCGGCAGTTGGCCAAAGTCGACTTTGAAACGGTGCCGTACGGAACGCTCAATCATCTAAGGGATGTGTTCGCGCAACTCAATCAGACCTTGGCGCAGATTTCTCAGTTTGATCCGAAGCAACATGGAAATACCACGCAGGCCCGTGACAGCCTCGCCAATTCCCTCGAAGATCAATGGAACTCTGCATACACACAGGCGCGCGCCGTTTTAGGTACCCGAGGTGAGGACAGCGTTCGGTCTGAAATGGACGCGTTGGCTTCGCAAGTTAGGTCGACGATGCAACTATCGTCTGATGCATTGAACGCTTTGAACATGAAGACAGCCGAGGCGGCCAAACTGCTGGATGTCTTCCTCAAGGACAAAGCGAAGGAGTTCGAGGAGCTAAGCTCGGAAAAGCTTCAAGGAATGACTGCTGCCTTGGACGAGATCAGGAAGGCAGCAGCAGAAGCCGGGGTAAGCCAGACATCTCGACATTTCAGTGACGAAGCCGAGGAGCACCGGAAAGCGTCGGCACTGTGGCTCGCGGTGCTAGTCGCGATAAGCATAATGGTTGTCGGCTTTGCTTTGTTCGGATCGCATGTAACGCAATGGACCGGAGTACCGGAGCCAAGCCACGATGCGAGTGACATGCGGCATTTGCGGTACCTTGGCCAGAAGGCGCTTATCGTCTTCTTGCTATTCTTCGGGGTTCTTTGGGCCGCTCGGAACTATGGTGCGGCGAGACACAATTACGTTGTTAATAAGCACCGAACTAATGCACTAGGGTCATTCCAAGCATTCGCTGCAAGCGCAACGGACGAACAAACGAAGAGTGCAGTTCTCGTTCAGGCCACCCAGTCTGTTTTCCTTCCGCAAGCTAGTGGCTACGTGAAAACTGATGGGGAGAATGCGGCGGCCAGCCCCATTATTGAAATCCTTCGTTCTGTTGGCGGCAGCAAGGAAAAGTAAGGAATAGCGGCAGCTTTGCCAGAGACCATACGGGGGCAATTACCCTCGCTCCTGCCTTAGTCTAGGAGTTCGCATAGGACACTCAAAACAAATTGCGAATGCAGGACGCCCGTACGAATAAGAGTCACGCAGTGGCTGCTTGGGGAGGGGATGGGATTGCAGATACCAACTCTTCGATGAGGGCGTCAATGGCTTCGATTCCCGGAAGAAGAGCGGCCACTCGTTTCAGTTCCTCGGCGGGGTCGATGGCTTGCTGAACCGCCGTACTACTAGAGGAGTGTGCCGCAACACCTCTCAAGGAACCGAAGGAGTCGATTTCCGTTAAGAACGCCGGGTCCAACTTCGAGTGATCTACCCCGATAGGAAGCAACAAGGCTAAGAGATTCTTCTCTTTAACACCGTGGTTTTCATTGCGGACGCGGTGGTAAAACGCCGACAGTACGGGGCTCAGCCGTTCGCCGATGTTCACCAGCGCAGGCCAAACTTTCCTCTTATTTTCATTTGGCGCTTCCAGCGAGTCGGGTGGCAACGCCATTTCCTTGCCGCAAAAGGCAACCAAGCATAGAGCGACACGAGATACGTGTCCGTGCTTCTCCCACGCGACTCGCGCCGCATTTACGGCCTCGAGTGCCCGGTCCTCCATGTACGACTCGATTTCCGCATGGGCAAGCACACGATACGCTAGCGCAGAGGTAGCAACCCTTTCTTGGTCGGCATAAACTCCCGTGACTTCGAAGGGGTCAGGCAGTAGGTGGTTCCGCAGCGCACTTAGCTGCGACGTTAGTGCCAGAAAACGCGCAGAAGACATGTCAGGGTCTAAAGCCCCCAAACTCAATCTTGGCTCTCACTGCTCCGTCTGCTGGGCGAAGAGTAGGAACCGCGAAGTCGATACCGAGGTGGTCCCTAAGACGAATACCCCACACGCTCAGACGTGTGAACGTGTTGGGCACGCCCGCCGTATCACTCTCTGATGCCTCAAGAAATGCCTTGTCCTCAAGAACACGATTGAACGCCTCATTGACTGCGTCTTTGTTATCGAGCATTGCATCGCGAATCTGCTTGTCTGCGGCATAGAAGACAAGCGCATCAAAAATCGCTCGGTTAAATGACTTGGAGTTTGCTTTTCTTGCCACGCACTCCGGGCCGAAGACTTCCATGAGGTGCTCCGTCGCGGCGTCGAACTCTGCAATGGCCGCCTCAATCTCCGGTTCGCGCTGAGGCCATGCATCGTTGAGCCTTTCACAGGCGACGTCCAGGAAATCCTTCATGCGTCCGGCGTAGTCAACCAAGAAGAAACGAAATGCCAAGAATCGAACCAGCAATTCGACATCCCTCATTCGAGGATCAGGTGAATCACGAGTTAGCAGCTTCATGAGCGCGGCTGAGTTTGCCGCCGCATCATCGACTCGATTTGAGAAGTCGCCGGGGAACATCGCTTGGCGGAGTTCCTGCGGGGAAAGCTTGACGCTGCCTGTGTTAAGCCTCAAGAACACAAGATGGAGGAAATCGTAACTCGGCCAGTTTCGAATCACTACTGTTCGAACCGTATAGTTGAGAAAAGCGTTTAGATCGTTCTCGAACGCAGGCTCGTTCAGCGATTCATACGACCTGCGAACTAAGTCGATGCGTGCCTCGAGGCCGCTCAAGCGAAAGCCGTTGTTTGGTCCCTCTGCATTGGCTGTAAATTGCAGGAGTGAGAGCAGCCGTTGCTTCCCGTCCAGAACGATGTACTTCCCTCGTTGTCCTTTCTTTTCGGCCAATACGATCTGGGGGACCGGTAGCCCCAAGATCAACGATTCAATGAATGCACTCTTACGATGAATGCGCCACGCATCACGACGCTGGAAACGAGGGTTCATCTCGATGTTGCCGCGTGCTAGTTGCGAAACGATTGTTTCAACTGTCCAATCCGCTGCGTGGAGTACGGCTTCAGAGAACTGCTGCGTTTGGGCAGCGTCTAGCTCAGTATCCGATTCGTGTTGGAATTCAATGTCTGCTTCGGCCATGTTGCTCTCGATTTGTTCGAGGGAAGGAAGTGTCATGTTGCAAGAATACTGCCGTTGGCTGAGCACTGACGAGTTTTACTCGTGTCACGTGTAGTAATCCTTGCTCTAGAACGTACGCCTCTATGCGCTGAAGCCCCATGCCGGGCATTAGAGCCCGGAGCCCGCTTCGCTTGCGCATCAGTCGAATGCGCTTCGCTTATTCTCCGATACGTGAGATTCTAAACAACCCCCTGCTAATACAAGCACCTATGCAATATACCATCAGCATTTCGCGGAAAGAGTCGACAGGGGAATCAATCGTCGTTGATGATGGAAGAAGGCTCCCGCACGAATTGCAAAAAATGATGAGCGAGTACAGCCCAATCAGTGTCACTAGCAGGGGACACAGGATGTGACTTGTAGGTGATACATGGAAAATATTTACGCTTCTAACGTACTGAATTAACGCATGTTTTATGGATGGTTGCGGCTCTAGTAGAATCGCCGCTCCCCGGAGGATGCCATGAGACTCTTGCGCACGCTGCTGCTTTTCGTCCTGCTCGGCTTCGGCGCGCAGGCGACGATCGCTGCCGATGCGGACAAGTTCTTCGACCAGTCGCTCGGTGATTTTCCCGCCGAACTGAAGGCGGCGACGGCGGCGGGCAAGGCCGGCGTGATGCTGATGTTCGAGGCCGAGGCCTGCCCGTATTGCCGCCGCATGCGCCAGCAGGTGCTGAACCGGGCGGACGTCCAGGCGTACTTCCGCAAGCACTTTTCGATCTTCAGCATCGACGTGCTCGGCGACGTGCCCGTGACGGACTTCGCCGGCCGCGAGACCACCGAGAAGGCCTACGCGCGCGCCGTGAAGATTCGCGGCACGCCGACTTTCATCTTCGTTGGTGCCGGCGGCAGCGAAGTCGCCCGCGCCTCGGGCGCGATGGACGCCGCGGAATTCCTGCGCCTCGGCCGCTATGTCGCTGAAGGCCACTACAAGACCATGTCGCTGGAGCAATTCGGCGCCGCCAACCCGGAACGCAAGAAATGAACGACCTCAAGTCCGACAAGCCGATCCCCGCCGCCGACCGCCTGATCGTCGCCCTCGACGTCGCCGAAGCGGAGTCCGCCAAGGCGCTGGTGCGCCAGCTCGGCGACAGTGTTAACTTCTACAAGATCGGCCTCGAGCTGTTCATGGCGGGCGGCTACTTCGAGCTGCTCGACTGGTTGGTCAAGCAACAGAAGAAGGTCTTCGTCGACCTCAAGTTCTTCGACGTTCCCGAGACCGTGCGCTCGGCCGTGCGGGCGCTCGCGCACTCGGGCGCGACCTTCGCCACGGTCCATGGCAACCAGGCGATCATGGAAGCCGCCGCCAAGGACAAGGGCGATCTCAAGATCCTCGCCGTCACCGTGCTGACCAGCCTCGACCGCGGGGATCTGGACGACCTCGGCTTCGCCTGCGACGTCGACAAGCTCGTGCTGTCGCGCGCGCGCCGTGCGCTGGAAACCGGCGTCGACGGCATCGTCTCGTCGGGTCTCGAGGCGCCGATGATCCGCCGCGAGCTCGGCCAGAAGCTGCTCGTCGTCACGCCGGGCATCCGTCCGGTCGAGAACAAGCCGGCCGATGACCAGAAGCGCACGGTCGACGTCGCCCAGGCTTTCCAGAACGGCGCCGACTACATCGTCGTCGGCCGCCCGATCCGCCAGGCGGCCGATCCGGCCGCCGCCGCCGCCGCCGTCCAGCGCACGATTGCCCAAGTCTTCCAATAAGACGGCTTTCGCCCTATAATCGCCGGCTTTTCCAAGTTTCGAGGAGGCGCCAACATGGTCGTCATTCGTCTTGCCCGCAGTGGCGCCAAGAAGCGCCCCTTCTACAACATGGTCGTTACCGATTCGCGCAACCGCCGCGATGGCCGCTTCGTCGAGCGCATCGGTTACTACAACCCGGTCGCTGCCGCCAACGAGCAGAGCCTCGTCGTGAACGCTGAGCGCCTCGCCTACTGGCAAGGCAACGGCGCCCAGCTGTCGCCGACCGCCGCGCGCCTCGTCAAGGGCCTGGCCAAGAAGGCCGCCTGAGCGGGATGGTAGTGCTGGGACGCATCGTCGTCCCATACGGCATCAAGGGCTGGGTCAAGGTTCATCCCTTCGGGGACGATCCGGCTTCATGGCAGCGGATCCCGTCCTGGTGGCTGGCGAAATCGCCCGAAACCGGCGACTGGACGGCGCGGAAGCTCGAGGGCCTGCGCTTTCACGGCAAGAGCCTGATCGCGAAGCTCGAAGGCGTCGATGACCGCACCGCGGCCGAAGCGCTCGACGGGTTCTACATCGGGGCTCCGCGGGAAGAACTGCCGCAGAACGCCGAGAACGAGTTCTACTGGGACGACCTGGTCGGCCTGGAAGTGGTGAATGAAGCCGGCGAGACGCTCGGGAAGGTGACTTCCCTGATCGAGGCCGGCGCCCACCAGGTGCTGGTGGTGCAGGACGAAGGCGGCACGCGTGAGCACTTGCTCCCGTTCGTCGCCGAAGTGGTGAAGGAAGTGGCGGTAGCTGCGGGTCGCATCCGCGTCGCCTGGGGGAAGGACTGGTGAGGTTCGACGTCATCACCCTGTTCCCCGAGATGTTCGCGGCGATCACGCAGTCGGGCATCACGCGGCGCGCGCTGGAGCGCGAGCTGTGGCAGCTGGAAAGCTGGAACCCGCGGGACTACGCGGAGAACAGCTACCGGACGGTCGACGACCGGCCGTTCGGCGGCGGTCCGGGCATGGTGATGCAGCCGGGGCCGCTGGAGAAGTGCATCGCGGCCGCGAAGGCGGCGCGAGGCGGCGAGGGAAGGGTGATCTACCTCTCCCCGCAAGGCAGGCCGCTGACCCATGCCAGGGTCTGCGAACTGGCGGCGACGCCGGGCGCGGTACTGCTGTGCGGACGCTACGAAGGCGTCGACGAGCGCCTGATCGAGCGCTGCGTGGACGAGGAAATATCGCTGGGGGATTTCGTTCTCTCCGGCGGCGAGATAGCGGCGCTGGCGCTGATCGATGCCTGCGTCAGGCAGTTGCCGGGGGCCTTGAACGACGAGGCTTCGGCGGTGGAAGAGTCGTTTGCGGACGGGCTGCTGGATTGCCCGCACTACACGCGACCCGAGGAGTACGAAGGAATGCGGGTGCCGGACGTGCTGTTGTCCGGCCACCATGAGAACATCCGGCGCTGGCGCCTGAAACAGGCGCTGGGACGGACGTGGTTGCGGCGGCCCGAATTGCTGGAAGGCCGCAGCCTGAGCAAAGAGGAGGCGCGACTGCTGGAGGAATTCCGGCGCGAGCGCCAGAACTAAGAAAACGCGTGCATCAGCCCCGGCTGCTCTGCACGGAAGGCCAAGAGCCGTTATTTATTGGAGCAAGCAAATGGATCTGATCCAGCAACTCGAAAAAGAGGAAATCGAGCGCCTCGGCAAGACCATCCCCGACTTCGCGCCCGGCGACACCGTCGTCGTCCAGGTGAAAGTCAAGGAAGGCACGCGCGAGCGTCTGCAGGCCTACGAAGGCGTCGTCATCGCCAAGCGCAACCGCGGCCTGAACTCGAACTTCATCGTCCGCAAGATGTCCGCCGGCGAAGGCGTCGAGCGCACGTTCCAGACCTATTCGCCGCTGATCGCCAGCGTCGAGATCAAGCGCCGCGGCGACGTCCGCCGCGCCAAGCTCTACTACCTGCGCAGCCGTTCCGGCAAGTCGGCCCGCATCCGCGAAAAGCTGGAAGCGCGCACGACCGAGAAGGCCTGATCTTTCTCGTCCGGCAACAAGAAGGGGCGCCTCGGCGCCCCTTTTTGCGTCTACACGCGAGTCTCAGAACTGCTTCTTGTTGAACTCGATCAGCGCGTAGGCCGAGTGGTTGTGGATCGACTCGAAGTTCTCCGACTCGACGACGTAGGCGTCGATGCGCGGGTCGGCGTTCAGCGCGCCGGCCACGTCGCGGACGATGTCCTCGACGAACTTTGGATTGTCGTAGGCGCGTTCGGTGACGTGCTTCTCGTCCGGACGCTTGAGCAGGCCGAACAGCTCGCACGAGGCCTGGCTTTCCGCCATCTGCACGATCTCTTCGATCCAGACGAAGCTGTTCGTCGTCGCCGTGATCGTGATGTGCGAACGCTGGTTGTGGGCGCCGCGCTCGGAAATCTTCTTCGAGCAGGGGCACAGGCTGGTCGCCGCGACGACCACCTTGGTGGTCTGCGAGTAGCGGCCGCCTTCGAGGATTTCGCCGACGAAGGTGACGTCGTAGTCCATCAGGCTCTTGACCTTGGAGACCGGCGCCTGCTTGTTGATGAAGTAGGGGAAGCTCATCTCGATGTGGCCGGTCTCGGCCTCGAGCTTCTCGACCATTTCGCGCAGCATCGACTCGAAGCTCTCGACCGAGATCTCGCGCTCATGGGCGTTGAGGATCTCGACGAAGCGCGACATGTGCGTGCCCTTGAAGTTGTGCGGCAGGCTGACATACATGTTGAAGGTGGCGATCGTGTGCTGCACGCCGCCGGTCTTGTCGAGCACCTTGACCGGATGGCGGATGGACTTGATGCCTACCTTGTTGATCGGCAGCTGGCGCGAATCGGCGCTGCTCTGGACATCGGGAATGGGGGCGGGGTCCCTGGTGTTCACGGGAGACTCTCCTTGGTTTGGGGGCTTGTTCTTGCCCATCGTAGCACTCATGAACGGCTCGCCGATTCACATTTCTTGATGCTTGCCGCAATTCCCTTTGCGTCGAGGCCGAGCTCCGCCAGCAGCGACGCCTGGTCGCCGTGATCGATGAAGCGGTCGGGCAAGCCGAGGCGCAGCAGCGGCGTCTTCAGGCCTTGCGCCTCGAGCGAACGCGCCACTTCGGACCCGGCGCCGCCGACGACGGCATTTTCCTCGACGCTGACCAGCAAGTCGTGGGATGCCGCCAGTTCCTTGATCAGCGCGTGATCGAGCGGCTTGACGAAGCGCATGTTGGCCACCGTCGCGTCGAGCGTCTCGCCGGCTTCGAGCGCGGCGCCGAGCAGCGTGCCGAAGGCCAGGATCGCGACGCCCTTGCCGCGGCGGCGCACCTCGCCCTTGCCGACCGGCAGCGTGTCGAGCGATGCGTCGAGCGCTGCGCCGGGGCCGTTGCCGCGCGGATAGCGCACGGCGGTCGGGCCGTCGATGGCGAAGGCCGTGCACAGCATGCGGCGGCACTCGGCCTCGTCGGCCGGCGCCATGACGACCATGTTCGGAATGCAGGTCAGGTACGAAAGGTCGAAGGCGCCGTTGTGGGTGGCACCGTCCGCGCCGACGAGACCGCCGCGGTCGATGGCCAGCATCACGGGCAGGTTCTGCAGCGCGATGTCGTGCACCAGCTGGTCGTAGGCGCGCTGGAGGAAGGTCGAGTAGATCGCGACTACCGGCTTCATGCCTTCGCAGGCGAGGCCGGCGGCGAAGGTCAGCGCGTGCTGCTCGGCGATGCCGACGTCGTGGTAGCGATTCGGGAATTCCTCGGCGAAGCGCACCATGCCAGAGCCTTCGCGCATCGCCGGCGTGATGCCTACGAGCCGCGAATCGGCGCGCGCCATGTCGCAAAGCCAGTCGCCGAAGACCTGCGTGTACGTGAGCTTGCCGCCGCCCTTGCCGGTCTCGATGCCGCTCGACGCATCGAACTTCGAGACGCCGTGATAGAGGATCGGATCGGCCTCGGCGAGCTTGTAGCCCTGGCCCTTGCGCGTGATCACGTGCAGGAACTGCGGCCCCTTGAGGTTGCGCAGGTTCTGCAGCGTCGGGATCAGCGAGTCGAGGTCGTGGCCGTCGATCGGGCCGATGTAGTTGAAGCCGAATTCCTCGAACAGCGTGCCCGGCACGAACATGCCCTTGACGTGCTCCTCGGCGCGCTTGGCGAGCTCGAGCAGCGAAGGCGCGACCGACAGCACCTTCTCGCCGGCCTTGCGCGCGGCGTTGAAGGTGCGACCCGACAGCAGGCGCGCGAGGTACTTGTTGAGCGCGCCGACCGGCGGCGAGATCGACATGTCGTTGTCGTTGAGGACCACCAGCAGGTTGGCGTCGATCACGCCCGCGTTGTTGAGGGCCTCGAAAGCCTGGCCGGCCGACATCGCGCCGTCGCCGATGACGGCGACCACGCGCCGCTCCTCGCCCTTGTCGCGCGCCGCCACGGCCATGCCGAGCGCCGCCGAGATCGAGGTCGACGAATGGCCGACGCCGAAGGTGTCGTAAGGGCTCTCGACGCGGCGCGGAAAGCCGGAGACGCCGTCCTTCATGCGCAGCCTTGCCATGCCGGCGCGGCGGCCGGTGAGCACCTTGTGGGCGTAGGTCTGGTGGCCGACGTCCCAGACCAGGCGATCCTCCGGCGTGTCGTAGACGTAGTGCAGCGCGACCGTCAGCTCGATCGTGCCGAGGTTCGACGACAGGTGGCCGCCGGTACGCGAGACCGATTCGACGAGGAAGGCGCGCAACTCCTCGGCGAGCGCCGGCAACTGCTCGCGCGGCAACTGGCGCAGGGCGGCCGGAGAATCGACGCTCTCGAGCAAGGGGAAGGAGGACATCGGGGCTTTCATCTAGAAGCTGCGCTCGACGATGAAGTCGGTTAGTTCGTGCAGGCGGCGCGCCTTGTCGCCGAAGGCGTCGAGCGCGGCGTGGGCCTCGGCGCGCAGTTCCGACGCCATCTCGCGGGCGCGGGCGGCGCCGAGCAGGTTGACGTAGGTGGGCTTGCCCTGCGCGGCATCCTTGCCGGCCGTCTTGCCGAGCGTGGCCGTCGTCGCTTCGGCGTCGAGAATGTCGTCGACGACCTGGAACAGCAGCCCGGCGCGGTTGGCGAAGTGTGCGAGGCGCTCGAGCGCGGCTGCGTCCGCATCGCCGCAATGGGCGCCGAGCAGCACGGCGGCACGGATCAGCGCCCCCGTCTTGTGGATGTGCATGAACTCGAGTTCCGCGAGCGTCAGCGTCTTACCGACAGCCGCGAGGTCTATCGCCTGGCCGCCGGCCATGCCGCGCGAGCCGGCGGCATGCGCGAGCAGCGCGACCATCGCCAGGCGGCGTGCCGGGTCGCCGGCGGACGGCTCTTCGGACAATACGTGGAAGGCCTGCGTCTGCAGCGCGTCGCCGACCAGCAGCGCGGTCGCCTCGTCGTACTCGACGTGGCAGGTCGGCTTGCCGCGGCGCAGGACGTCGTCGTCCATGCAGGGCAGGTCGTCATGGACCAGCGAATAGACATGGGTCATCTCGACGGCGCAGGCGGCGCGATCGAGGCGCCCGGCGTCGGCCGCAAAGATGCCGCCGGCGGCATGGCAGAGCAGCGGACGCACGCGCTTGCCGCCGCCCAGCGTGGCGTAGCGCATGGCTTCGTGCAGTCGTGCGGGTGCGGTGGCGGCAGGCGGAAGCAGACGCTCGAGCGAGGCTTCCGTTCTCTGCTGGATGTCGAGCATCCAAGCGGCAAAATCCATGGTCAGTCTTCCGTGTCTCTGCCGCGGGGAGCGAAGTCCTGCAGGCTGCCGTCTTCCAGGATGCGGATCTTCCGTTCCGCGTCGGCGAGCGCCTGCTGGCACTGCTTGAGCAAGCCCATGCCGCGCTCGTAGCTGGCGAGCGAATCCTCGAGCGACGCGTCGCCGGCTTCCATGGCCTGGACGATGCGTTCGAGTTCCTGGAGCGCGGCTTCGAATGATGCGGCGGGCGCGGCGGCGGACATGAGCGAGAAACGGGCGAAGAAAAGCCCGTAAAAATAACGTATCGGCCGGCCCAAGGTCAAATTGGCTATACTGATCCGGTGGTTTAACAGGGGCGCGTGGCGCCCTTATTTTTTCCGGTTTCCTGGAGCTTGGGATCATGACCGACATCCCGTCCCGCGCGCAGCTTGCCCCCGGCGCTTCGCAATTCCCCGTCGACTGGTACTTCGACGAAAAGCGCTTCGAACTCGAGAAGAAGCTGTTCTTCGACGCGGGGCCGGGATACGCGGGCCATGAGCTGATGGTGCCCGAGCTCTACAACTACCGCTCGGCGGAATGGCTCGACCATTCGAAGCTGCTGGTGCGCCAGCCCGACGGCGTGTACGAAATGTCGAACGTCTGCCGTCACCGTCAGGCCATCATGCTGCAGGGATCCGGCACGGCGCAGAACATCGTCTGCCCGATCCACCGCTGGACCTATGACACGCAGGGAGAATTGATCGGCGCGCCGCATTTTCCCGCCAACCCCTGCCTGAACCTCGACAAGCGCAAGCTCGAGTCCTGGAACGGGCTGCTCTTCAAGGGGCCACGTTCGGCGGCGGCGGACCTCGCCGGCATGAACGTCGCGGGCGAATTCGATTTCTCGGGCTACAAGCTCGACCGCGTCGAACTCCACCAGTGCAACTACAACTGGAAGACCTTCATCGAGGTGTACCTCGAGGACTACCACGTCGTGCCCTTCCATCCCGGGCTCGGCAACTTCGTCACCTGCGACGACCTGACCTGGCAGTTCGGCGACTGGTACTCGGTGCAGCGCGTCGGCATCACCGACCTGCAGAAGGTCGGCTCGCCCACCTACGGCCGCTGGCAGAAGGCGGTGCGCGACTACTACGGCGCCGACAAGCCGAAGCAGGGTGCGGTGTGGCTGACCTACTACCCGAACATCATGGTCGAGTGGTATCCGCACGTGCTCGTCGTGTCGACCGTGATCCCGCAGGACATCGACCGCACGCTGAACGTCGTCGAGTTCTACTACCCCGAGGACATCGCGCTGTTCGAGCGCGAATTCGTCGAGGCCGAGCAGGCCGCCTACATGGAGACGGCGATCGAGGACGACGACATCGGCGAGCGCATGGACCGCGGCCGCCACGCGCTGTGGAAGGAAGGCCGCAACGAGGTCGGCCCCTACCAGTCGCCGACCGAAGACGGCATGCAGCACTTCCACGAGTTCTACCGGCGGGTGATGGCGGAACACCTCAAGTAGCAGCGGTGGGCGCCCGCGCCGGAATCCCGATGAACTCCCTCTGGATGGTCGCGGCGAGCCTGCTGTTCGCCTGCATGGGCGTGTGCGTCAAGCTCGGCGCCCAATTCTTCTCGGTCGGCGAACTCGTGTTCGCGCGCGGTGCCGTCGCGACGGCGCTGCTCGGCGGATACGTCGCATTGCGGCGCCTGCCGCTGGCGACGCCGCTTTGGCGCGTGCATCTGGTGCGCGGCACCTCGGGCTTCGTCTCGCTGGTCGCCTACTTCGTCGCCATCGGCATGATTCCGCTGGCGGCGGCGGTGACGCTCAACTACACGTCGCCGCTGTTCCTCGCCTTCCTGCTGATGTTCTGGCTGCGCGAGCCGGCGCGGCCGGCGCTGTACCTTGCGCTGTGCGCGGGCTTCGTCGGCATCGTGCTGCTGCTGCAGCCGACGCTGGCGCGCGAACAGTGGCTCGGCGGCTTCTTCGGCCTCGCCTCGGGCGTGATCTCCAGCATCGCCTACCTCAACGTGCGCAAGCTCGGCGAACTCGGCGAACCGGAGTGGCGCACGGTGTTCTACTTCTCGGTGTTCAGCGCGCTCGGTGCGCTGCCGTGGTTCCTCCTCACCCAGCGGTCGCATGCGGTGTCGGTCGAAGCCTGGATGCTCCTGATCGGCGTCGGCGTCTTCGGTGCCGCCGCGCAACTCTGCATGACCGCCGCCTACAAGCGCGGCAAGACGCTGGCGACGGCGAGCCTCGCCTACACGACGGTGGTGTTCTCGAGCGTCTTCGGCTTCCTGTTGTGGGACGAACGGCTGTCGCCCGTCGCCTGGATCGGCATCGGCGTGGTTGTCGCCAGCGGCCTCGCCGCGACGGCGCTGGCAGGCCCGGCACCGGCCGCGCCGGCCGAACATGACTGAGTTATAGTTGGTCCATCGCTCGACACATTGAAGGTTGCACCATGATTGCCATCGACCATCAGGAGAAACTCGTCACCGTCACCGCGCTCGGTGAATTCACGCTCGCCGACTTCAAGGAGTTCGAGCACCTCGTGAACTTCAAGGTGCAGTTCGGCGGCCCGGTCAACCTTCTGTTCGACCTGCGCGAAATGGCCGGCTTCACAGTCGACATGGCGCTCGAGGAGATCCGCTTCTCGCGCGCCCATCCGAACGACTTCACCCGCATCGCCGTGCTTACCGACAGCCAGTGGGTCACCTGGAGCGCCTGGCTTTCCCAGGTCGTCGTTTCCGCCGATCTGCGCGTATTCCACGACGAGGAGGATGCGCGCGCCTGGCTCGCCGGGGTCGAGGAATGAAGCTGCTGGTTTCGGCGGAAGAGCTGGCGAGCCACGCCGGCGATCCGCAGTGGCGCATCTTCGATTGCCGCCACGACCTGCGCGATACCGAATACGGCCGCAAGGCCTACGCCAAGGCGCACATCCCCGGCGCCCTGTACCTGCATCTCGATGAAGACCTCTCGGGCCCGAAGACGGGAACGAACGGCCGCCATCCTCTGCCCGACCCGGCGGCGTTCGCCGCGCGCATGGCTGCCTGCGGCGTCGGTTCCGGCACGCAGGTCGTCGCCTACGACAACGAGGGCGGCATCTTCGCCTCGCGCTTGTGGTGGATGCTGCGCTGGATCGGCCACCATGCCGTCGCCGTGCTCGACGGCGGCATGGCCGGCTGGAAGCGGGCCAAGCAGCCGCTCGACGATGTCGTGCCCGCCTATGCGCCGGCCGCCTTCGAGCCCAAGCTCGCGGGCGGCGTGGTCGATGCCGGCTACATCCTCGAACGCCTCGGCGACCCTTCTATGCTGATGATCGACGCCCGCAGCGAAGAGCGCTTCGCCGGCGAGAACGAAACCATCGACCCCGTCGGCGGCCACATTCCCGGCGCCGTCAATCGCTTCTACTTTGACAACCTCGACGACGCCGGCGTGTACTTCAAGAGCGCCGAGGAACTGCGCGAGGAATTCGCCGCGCTGGTCGGTGCACGCGCGCCGCAGGCCGTCGTCCAGCAGTGCGGCTCGGGCGTCACCGCCTGCCACAACCTGCTGGCGATGGAAGTCGCGGGGTTCCCGGGTTCGCAGCTCTATGCGGGGTCGTGGAGCGAATGGTGCACCGATTCTTCCCGGCCGATCGAAAAGGGCTGAACGGCGGCTTTTGGGGCCTAGTCCTGTATCATTAGCGGTTCTTATGGCCGCCATCGCCGGCCTGATTGGGCCGGAATGAAGAACTGGAAAATCGCCTCGAAGCTGACGGTGCTCGTGCTGGTATCGATCGTCGGCTTTCTCATCAGCATCGCCTTCGGTCTCGTCCAACTGCGTTCGCACCTGCTTGAAGACCGCAAGCTCAAGACCCAGCAAGTCGTCGAAGTCGCGCTCAGCATCATCAAGCGCCTGCACGCCGACGAGCAGGCCGGCAAGATATCCGCCGCCGATGCCCGCTCAGAAGCGATACGCATGGTGCGTGCGCTGCGCTACGGCGGCGACGAGTACTTCTTCATCACCGACATGCAAAGCGTGTCGGTGATGCATCCGATCAAGCCCGAACTAGAAGGCAAGGATCTTTCCGACTTCAAGGATCCGGCCGGCAAGCGCCTGTTCGCCGAGTTCACCCGCGTCGTCAAGGAACGCGGCAAGGGCTTCGTCGACTATCGGTGGCCGAAGCCCGGCAAGGATGCGCCGGTACTCAAGATTTCGTACGTCGAGGGCTTCGCGCCCTGGGGCTGGAGCGTCGGCTCGGGCATCTATGTCGACGACGTCGACGACGTGTTCCGCGTGACGCTGCTCGAGCAGGCCGGCATCGCCCTGGGCGGACTGATCCTGCTGGTCGGCTTCTCGGCCATCGTCGTGCGCAGCATCGTGCGGCCCGTGCAGTCGGCGATGGTGACCATCGAGGCGCTGGCGCGCGGCGATCTGACGGTGCAGGTGCAGAGCGATGGGCGCGACGAAATCGGCTTGCTGCTGAGTGACGTCGCCAGGATGGTCGAGCGCCTGAGGGACGTGATCACGCGCGTGTCGGTCGGTGCCGACACCGTCGCCAACGCCTCGGATCAGGTGTCAGCGACGTCGCAGTCGCTGTCGCAGTCGACAAGCGAGCAGGCCGCCAGCATCGAGGAGACGTCGGCGGCGGTCGAGCAAATGGCCGCCTCGATCCTGCGCAACAAGGACAATGCGAAAGTCACGGAGGACATCGCCACGCGCGTCGCAGCGCAGGCGATGGAAGGCGGTCAGGCCGTCGCCGACACCGTGTCGGCGATGCGCCAGATCGCCGGCAAGATCGGCATCATCGACGATATCGCCTACCAGACGAATCTGCTGGCGCTCAACGCCGCCATCGAGGCGGCGCGCGCGGGCGAGCACGGCAAGGGCTTCGCCGTCGTCGCCAGCGAAGTGCGCAAGCTGGCCGAGCGCTCGCAGATCGCGGCGCAGGAGATCGGCACGCTGGCCTCAGGCAGCGTCGATCTTGCCGAACGCGCCGGCGAGTTGCTCGAGGAGATTGTGCCGAGCATCGAGAAGACCGCCGGCTTGGTCATGGAGATCACCCAGGCGTCGGAAGAGCAGGCCAAGGGCGCCGGGCAGATCAGCGGGGCCGTCGAGCAGGTCAGCCGCGCGACACAGCACAACGCCAGCGCTTCCGAACAACTCTCGGCGACTGCCGAAGAAATGCACGCCCAGGCCGCCGAGTTGCAGTCGGCGATGAGCTTCTTCCGGACCGCCTGAATCTAGCGGGCGTGGCGCGCCAGCGCCCAGGCCACGTGTTCGCGTACCAGCGCCGACGGATGCGCGCTTCGCGCCTCCAGCGCGGCGACGACTTCCGGCGTCGTCGGCGCGTTGCCGAGACCGACGGCGAGATTGCGCAGCCAGCGCTCATAGCCGATGCGCCGGATCGCACTGCCGGCGAGGCGTTCGTCGAACTCCGTTTCGCTCCACCCGAACAGATCGACCAGCGTCGCCCGGTCGAGTCCGTTGCGTACCGCGAAGTCCTCCGCGCGCGTGCGCGGCGCGCCGCGGTTCCACGGGCAGCAGAGCTGGCAGTCGTCGCAGCCGTAGACGCGGTTGCCGATCAGCGGCCGCAATTCCTCGGGGATCGCGCCCTTGAGCTCGATCGTCAGGTAGGAAATGCAGCGGCGCGCATCGACCTGGTATGGCGCGACGATGGCGCCGGTCGGGCAGGCGTCGAGGCAGGCGCGGCAGGTGCCGCAATGCTCGCTCGCCGGCGCGTCGGTCGGCAGCGGCAGGTCGGTGAACAGCTCGCCGAGGAAGAACCACGAACCGGCCTCGCGCGACAGCAGCAGCGTGTGCTTGCCGCGCCAGCCGAGGCCGGCGCGCGACGCCAGCTCGACTTCCATCACCGGCGCCGAGTCGCTGAAGACGCGATAACCGTGTGTGCCCACTTCCGCGACGATGCGGTCCGCGAGCTTCTGCAGCCGATTGCGCACCAGCTTGTGGTAGTCGCGGCCGAGCGCGTAACTCGAGATCGCGGCGCGCGACGCGTCCGTCGCCGGGAGGTCGCTGCGTTCAGGCAGGTAGTGCATGCGTGCGACGATCACGCTGCGCGTGCCCGGCACCAGTTCGGCCGGGCGCGCCCGCTTGAGGCCGTGGGCGGCCATATAATCCATCTCGCCGTGGCAACCGGCCGCGAGCCAGGCTGTGAGCCCCGGTTCGGCATCCGCGAGATCGGTGCCGGCGATGCCTACCGCATCGAAGCCGAGTTCCCGTCCCCACGTCTTGATCCGCGCCGAGAGCGCCGTCCAGTCATGCATGCGATCGATCTTAACTTACCTGACGAGGCGGCCACGCTGATGCTCGGCGCCGCGCTGGCCGCGGCCTTGCGGGTGCGAGCAGCCGGCGGAGCAGCGGTCGTCTACCTCGAAGGCGACCTCGGCGCGGGCAAGACGACCCTCGTGCGCGGATGCCTGCGGGCGCTCGGCCATGAAGGAGCGGTCAAAAGCCCCACCTATACGCTGGTTGAACTTCATGCGGTTTCTGGCATAAACTTGTATCACTTTGATTTTTATCGATTCAATCAGCCGGAAGAATACCTCGATGCCGGGTTGGACGAATACTTCGCAGGCGATGGCGTCTGTCTGGTCGAATGGCCGGACAAGGCGGCGCCATACCTGCCGCCGCCCGACCTGCGCGTCTTCCTCGGCGTGTTGCCGCAGGGACGCAGCGCGCGCATCGAGGCCGCCAGCGAGCGGGGCCGCGCATGGCTGACGACGCTCGCCAAATCGACCGCCGCGACGTCCTCAAGTTCGCCGCCGCCGGACTGACGCTGCTCGTCACGCGTCCCGGCTTCGCCGCGGCGCCCAGCATCCTCGGCGTGCGGGTCTGGCCGTCGAAGGAATACACGCGCATCACCCTCGAGCACGACCAGCCGCTGAAGTTCAGCCACATGCTGGTGCGCGATCCCGAGCGCCTCGTTGTCGATCTCGAGGGCGTGGAGTTCAACTCGGTGCTCGGCAGCCTGCCGAACAAGATCCTCGAGTCCGACCCGCAGATCAAGCTGATCCGCGCCGGCCGCAACAAGCCGGGCGTGGTGCGCCTGGTCATCGAGCTAAAGGGCGAGGTCAAGCCGCAGGTGTTCACGCTGCAGCCGGTCGGCGACTACGGCCATCGCCTGGTGCTCGACCTCTATCCCTCGGAACCGCCGGATCCGCTGATGGCCCTGCTCGAGAAGCACGAGCCGCAGGTGCGCGAGCGCGACGGCGAGCGCCCGCAGATCGCGCGCCTCGTCACCATCGCGCTCGACCCCGGCCACGGCGGCGAGGACCCGGGCGCGGTCGGCCGCAGCGGCAGCCTGGAAAAGAACGTCACGCTGTCGATCGCGCGTCGGCTCAAGGCCCGGATCGACGCCGAGCCGAGCATGCGCTCGGTGCTGACGCGCGACGACGACATCTTCATTCCGCTGCACCAGCGCGTGCAGAAGGCGCGCCGCGTACAGGCCGACCTGTTCGTCTCGATCCACGCCGACGCCTTCGTCAAGCCGACGGCGCGCGGCTCGTCGGTGTTCGTGCTCTCGGAGAACGGCGCCTCGTCGTCGGCCGCGCGCTGGCTGGCGCAGCGCGAGAACGCCGCCGACCTGATCGGCGGCGTGAACGTCGGCGTCAAGGACCCCTATCTCGCGCGCACGCTGCTCGACCTCTCGCAGACGGCGACGCTCAACGATAGCCTCAAGCTCGCCAAGTCGGTGCTCGGCCACATCGGCAACATCAACACGCTGCACAAGGGCCAGGTCGAGCAGGCCGGCTTCGCCGTGCTGAAGGCGCCGGACATCCCCTCGATCCTCGTCGAGACGGCGTTCATCTCGAATCCGGACGAGGAACGGCGGCTTGTGGACGACGCCTACCAGGACCAGATGGCCGAGGCCATCCTGAAGGGCATCCGTCAGTACTTCTCGAAGAACCCGCCGCTCGCCAAGTCGAAGATCGCAAGCCTCGACTGAGGCGCGCTACTTCAATGCGCTGACGTATTCGTGGCGGAAGTGCCGGAACGAGCTGTCGAGCAGTTGCACGACGCCGTTCAGCAGATGGCAGCGTCCGCTGCCCGGCAGCATCGCGCAGAGATCCTCGATGGTGGCCATGTCGGCGGCGGTGCCGCGGCCGGTGTCGATGCGGTCGAGCAGGCGCGAAAGCGTCGCTGTGCCGCTCTTGCACGGCGGGCACTGGCCGCAGGACGAGTGGGCGAAGAAGCGTGCGTATTCGGCGACGCGCTTGACGATGCCCGTGCCCTCGGAGATCACGATCATGGCGCCCGTGCCGAGCGCGCCGCCGCGTTCGCGCAGCGAATCGAAGTCGAGCGCGACGTCGAGATCGGCCGGCGTCAGTAGCGTGTTCGAGGGGCCGCCGGTGAACACCGCCTTCAGCGGCTTGCCCGACAGCAGGCCGCCGCCGTGCGTGAAGATGAGTTCGCGCAGCGGTGTGCCCATCGGTAGTTCGAAGACGCCCGGATGCAGGACATCGCCCGACAGCGAATACAGCTTGGTGCCGGCGCCGCGCCCGATGCCCTGCGCGCGGAACCACTCGGCGCCGTGGCGCACGATGTGCGGCACGTGGGCGAGCGTCTCGACGTTATTGATCAGCGTCGGGCAGCCGAAGACGCCGGCCTGCGCCGGGTAGGGCGGCTTGCCGCGCGGGAAGGGGAACTTCGGCGCGGTGCCGAGCTGGCCCTCGATCCATTCGATGGCGGCGGTTTCCTCGCCACCGATGTAATGCCCGGAGCTCGGCACCAGCAGCAGTTCGACGCTCTTGCCCAGCTTCGCCGACGGCGCGGCCAGCAGGTCCGAGGCTGCCCACTGCTCGAGCGCGGCGCGCAGGGCCGCGAGCGAGCGCGTGAGGTCGGGATTGACGTAGAACACGACGCGGTTGGCGCCGACCGCCAGCGCCGAAATGACGGCGCCCTCGATCACCTGGTGGGGCGTATCTTCGAGCAGCAGGCGATCCTTGAGTGTGCCGGGTTCGTCCTCGTTGCCGTTGACCACCAGATATTTGTCGGGAGCGCCGGGCGTTTCGGCGACGGCCTGCCATTTCTTCCAGACCGCGAAGCCGCTGCCGCCGAGGCCGCGCAGGTCGGCGGCGCGGACGGCGGCGAGCACGTCAGCCGGCGCCTGTGCGGAGCGCAGCAGCGCCGAGCCGCCGCCGGCCTTGCGCCCGCGTTCGAGGTCGGCGCCTACGCGGCGATCGGGGTGCAGCAGCACGCTCGTACCTAGCGGTTCCATGCGCCTCCCGCGGCGTAGGTCGGCAGCACGCGCGGCGCCTTGCGCTCGAGCGGCATGCCGGCGAGCGTGAGCGCGCGGCGCACGCGATTGACGTGTTCGAGAGTCACCTTCTTCGGCCCGCGGTCGCGCTCGGCGACGGCGGCGACGCCGGCGCGGCGGCCGAAGCTGATGATCTCGAGCAGCGCGTTGCCCATGATGCGGTTGCGTCCGTGCACCCCGCCCGCGACCTCGCCGACGGCGTAGAGGCCGGGCACGGTCGTCGCGCCGTTGGCGTCGATGACGGCGCCGCCGTTCTGGTAATGCAGCGTCGGATGCACGAGCAGCGGATCGACGCGCGGATCGATGCCTGCACCGCGCGTGCGCGCCAGCAGCTTCGGGAACTGCTGCTCGAGCAGGCCGGGCTTCTCGCGCTCGAGGCGCGGCGTGTCGAGCCAGACGCCGAAGCGGCGCTTGTCGGTGCGCTCGCTGCGGATGCCACGGCCTTCCGCGCACTCGCGCAGGATGGCGGCGCAGACGATGTCGCGCGGCAGCAGTTCGTCGATGAAGCGACGGCCCTCGCCGTTGACCAGCAGCGCACCGGCAGCGCGCACGCCCTCGGTGACGAGCTTGCCTGAGAGATGCGTCGGATGGACGAAGCCGGTGGGGTGGTACTGGAAGGAATCGAGCTCGCGCAGCTTGGCGCCGATGCGATAGGCGAGCACGAGGCCGTCGCCGGTGGCGCCGAGGTGGTTCGAGGTCGGGAAGCCGTTCAGGTGCAGGCGGCCGAGCCCGCCGGTGGCGAGGATCACCGAGCGCGTGCGCACGATGCGCAGTCGCCCGTCGACGAGCGACGAGAGCACCGCGCCGACGCATTTCTGGCCACGCTCGTTCGACAGCAGCTCGACGGCGGGGCTTTGCTCCCAGACCTCGATCGAGCGGTGCTGGACGACGGCTTCGCGCAGCACGCGCATCATCTCGAGGCCCGTGTAGTCGCGGCAATGGACGATGCGCGCGGCGCTCATGCCGCCGGCGCGGCGCGTGTGCAGGTCGCCGGTCGGCGTGGTCTCGAATTGCATGCCCTGGCGGATCAGCCAGCGGATGACGTCGGGGCCGTCCTCGACCATCGCCGCGACCAGCGCCGGATCGCCGGCATGGTGGCCGCCGCGCAGCGTGTCCTGGATGTGACGCTGCGGCGTGTCGCCGTCGTCGATCGCCGCCTGGATGCCGCCTTCGGCCATGACGGTGTTGCTGTCGCCGAGTCGCAGCTTGGTGGCCAGCAGCACGCGCGCGCCGCGCTCCGCGGCCGCCAGCGCGGCGGCACAGCCGGCGCCGCCGCCGCCGATCACCAGCACGTCGGTGTCCGTGACCGGCGTGCCGGCGAGGTCGGCTTCGTCGATGAAGGCTTCGGCCTGCAGCAGGTCGGCGAGTTCGCGCTGGCAGGCATCGCCCGCATTGGCGCCGACGGCGAGCGTGACGACGCTGCCGCGGCGATGGTCCGGGTGGTAGGCGGAGAGCAGCGCGTCGGGATCGACGAGTTCCGGCAGCGCGCCGAGGTCGGCGTCGGCGCGGTAGGCCGCGCGCGCGGCGGCGAAGGAAATGCCTTCAGTCATGTTCGCCGCCGCCGAAGCGTCCCTGGCGCAGCTCTTCGAGGCGCTGGATCAGGTTGGGCGGGCGCAGGTGGAAGTGCGCGGTGACGCGGCGGCAGAACAGGCCGACGTGGGCCGGCGCGATCTGCTCGGGACAGGCGCCGTCGCACAGCTCGCACATCACGCATTCGAAGAAGGCTTCGCCCGCGGCGCGGAAGCGCCCCGCGGCGGCGAGCGCGACGCCGGCCTCGACGTCGATACCCTTGGGGCAGGACTTCACGCAGCCGCTGCAATGGCGGCAGCGCGCGGCCTCGGGGAATATTTCGTGGAAACGTGCCTGCACGTCCCAGCCGTCGGTGAAGTCGGCGATGTCGTAGTGATGGCGCGGGGCCGAGGCGGCGGGCAGGAACACGACCTCGAGCTCGGGCTCGACGAAGGTCTGGCAGGCGAGGCCGACGGTGACTTCACGGCCGCGCCGCAGCATCACGCGGCAGGAGCCGCAGACGCCCTCGAGGCAGCCGGCACCGCGCACGCGGGCGACGCCGCCGTGCCAGGCCGCTTCGACGAGCGTCATGCGCGGCCGCGCGTCGACGGCGACGCCGTTGATCGTCAGGCGGACGTTGGCTTCTTCGATCACGGGCGAGAGAGATCGATGATTTTGCGCAGGTCGTAGTCGCGATGGCCGCCGACGCGCTCGACGAGTTCGGCCATGCGCTGGTCGAGCGTCGGCCGTTCGACCTTGTAGAGCAGGCCGGTCGGCACGCGCTCCTCGCGCTTGGCCATGTTGACGACGTGCATCGCGGCGTCGAGATCGGTGACGTCGTGCTCGGGCGCGACGTCCTGGCTCAGCGCCTTGTAGTACTTGGCGTCTTCCGCTTCGTTGAAGGTGGGGCAGTGCGAGAGCACGTTGATGAAGGCGAAGCCCTTGTGCTCCATGCCCTCCTTGATCAGGCGCGTCGTCAGCTTGGCGTTGGCGGCGTAGGACTGGGCGACGTAGCTGGCGCCGTAGGTCAGCATGTAGAGCACCGGGTCGAGCGGTTCCTCGACGCCGCCATAGGGCGTGGTGACGGTCTTCATCTCGCGGCGCGAGGTCGGCGACGCCTGGCATTTCGTCAGGCCGTAGACGTGGTTGTCCATCAGCACGTAGGTGACGTTCACGTTCTTGCGCGCGAGGTGCGGCATGTGGCCGCCGCCGATCGAGAAGCCGTCGCCGTCGCCGCCGGTGACGACCACCGCGAGGTCGGGACGCGCCAGCTGCGTGCCGGTGGCGACGGGGCCGGCGCGGCCGTGCAGCGTGTGCATCTTGTACGACTTGACGAAGTAGGGCAGGCGCGACGAGCAGCCGATGCCCGAAATGTTGACCAGGTAGTTCGGGTCGACGCCGACTTCCGACAGCGCGCGCAGCAGGCTGGTCAGCACGCCGTGGTGGCCGCAGCCGGGACACCAGAACGGATTGACGCCCTCGTCCTTGTACTCCTTGGACTGGAGCGCGACCTTGTGCAGGTGGGTCGTCGCCCGGGTCATCGGTTGCAGGACGGCGTTCATGCGAGCATCTCCCGGACGCGGTGGACGATCATCTCCGGCGTGAAAGGCAGGCCGCCGCAGAGCGTGTAGGACTCGGGGCGCAGAGTGGTTTCGGCGCGCACGAAATGCGCGAGCTGGCCCTGGAAATTGACTTCGGGAAGCAGCAGGCGCTTGCAGGTCGCGCCGAAGGCTTCGAACTGCCCGGCCGGCAGCGGGCACAGCAGCTTCGGATAGAAGCCCTTGGCCTTGACGCCCTCGGCGCGCAGGCGCTGCAGTGCCTCACGCACGACGCCGATGGTGCTGCCCCAGGCGATGACGCCGATCTCGGCCTCGCCGTCGCCGTCGGTCTCGGCCGGCGGAAAGTCGGCGGCCACATTGCGCAGCTTGTGGAAGCGCTTCGCCTGCATCGCCTCGTGGTTGGCCGAGGTGTAGTTCGGCAGGCCGACTTCGTTGTGCTCGAGGCCGGTGGCGATGTGTGTGCCGCCGTGCGTGCCGGGGTCGGCCATCGGCGAGATGCCGTCCTCGGTGACGGCATAGCGTTTGTATTCGCCGTCGCCGTCCCAGCGCTTGCGGTCGACGATGCGGAAGGCGGCGGGGTCGGGCGCGGCGACGGTCTGCGTCGAGAACGCCAGCGAGCCGTCGGAGAGCAGCAGGACCGGACACTGGTACTTCTCGGCCAGGTTGAAGGCCTCGACCGTGAGGCCGATGCAGTCGGCGACGTTCTCGACCGAAATCACGATGCGGCCGGCGTCGCCGTGCGAGCCGTGGATGGCGAGGAACAGGTCGGACTGCTCGTGCTTGGTCGGCAGGCCGGTCGAAGGACCGCCGCGCTGGACGTCGACGACCACGCAGGGCGTCTCGCTCATGAAGGCCATGCCCATCATTTCGCTCATCAGCGACAGGCCGGGGCCGGAGGTGGCGGTCATCGCCTTCTTGCCGGCGTAGGAGGCGCCGACGACCTGGGAGATCGAGGCGATCTCGTCCTCGGCCTGGATCAGCGTGCCGCCGCGCTTGGGCAGGTGGCGCGCGACGTACTGCGCGATCTCGGTGGCCGGCGTGATCGGATAGGCGGAGAAGAAGTCGAGGCCGGCGATCAGCGCGCCGAGGCCGATGGCGTGGTTGCCCGACATGACGACGACGTCGCGCTTGGCGGCCGGCGCTACCACGCCGAAGGGATCGGTCTTGGTTAGCGCCGCGGCGAGTTCGACGCCGCGCGCGAAGGCGGCGAGGTTGCCGGCGACCACGGCCTCGCCCTTGCGACCGAACTTGGCGGCGATGACTTCGCGCAGCGAGTCGGCGGGAATGTCGAACAGCTTCGACAGCGCGCCGAGCGCGACCATGTTCTTGGCGCGCGGATTGCCGAGCGCCTTGGCCGTCGTCGTCATCGGGATGGCGTAGGCGTGCACGCCGTCGGGCACGTCGGGATCGAAGTCGCCGCCGGGGCCGTCGTGAATCAGTACCGTGCCCGGCTTCAGGCGCGTGTGGTTGAGGTCGTAGGCCTCGCCATTGAAGGCGCAGAGCACGTCGAAGCTGTCGCCCTGGTTGAACACCGGCGCGGGGCTGGTGCGCAGCTGGTACATCGCGTAGCCGCCCTTGATCTCGGCCGGGAAGGTCTTGAAGGTGTAGACGTCGAGGCCGGCGCGTGCGCAGGCCTGCGTGATCAGGTCGCCCGTCGAGATGATGCCTTCGCCGCCTTCGCCGGCGATGCGGACGATGAGGTCGTTCTTGGTGATGCCGTGGGTCATGCGGTGCCGCTCCTCCCCTTACCGCGGCATGCCGAGGCGGACCTCAGGCATAAGCCCGCACTTATGGTTACGATAAAGGATTGCTTATATATTAAAATTCAATGACTTGCGATTATAGGCAGTGCGCGCGCAGCGCCTAATCGACTGTATTAATCGGGGCATCGGCCCTCGGCCCATTGATATAATTCGCCCCTTTTTCGTTTTCCGCGAAACACGCGCCAATGCTGGTTTTCCGCACCATCCCCGAGCTCGCGGCGACACCGACGGTCCTGACCATCGGCAACTTCGATGGCCTGCACCTCGGCCACCGCGCCATGCTCGAGCGCCTGGCTGCCAAGGCGCGGGAACTGAAGCTGCCGGCGGCCGTGATGACCTTCGAGCCGCATCCGCGCGAGCTGTTCACGCCCGAACAGGCGCCGGCGCGGCTGACCTCGATGCGCGAGAAGATGGCGCTGCTCGAATCCTGCGGCGTCGATCGCACTTATGTCTGCCGCTTCGACCGCAAGCTCGCTTCACTGACGGCCGACCAGTTCATCGACGATATCCTCGTGCGCGGGCTCGCCGTGCGCCACGTCATCATCGGCGACGACTTCCGCTTCGGCCGCGGCCGCAGCGGCGACTTCGCGATGCTGGAGCGCGCGGGCGCCGCCAAGGGCTTCAGCTGCGAAGCGATGCATACCGTCGAGGTCGATGGCGAGCGCGTGTCGAGCTCGGCCGTGCGCGAGACGCTGGCCGCGGGCGACCTCGAGCATGCGGCACGTCTGCTTGGCCGCCCCTACGTGATCGCCGGCCGCGTGGTCCACGGCGGCAAGATCGGGCGCAAGCTCGGCTATCCGACCGCGAACATCCAGCTCAAGCGCAAGCGCATCGCGCTCACCGGCGTCTTCGCCGTCACCGTCTCCGGCCTCGACAAGCGCCATCTTCCCGGGGCCGCGAGCCTCGGGGTGCGCCCGACGCTGGGACAGGGACTGCAGCCGGTGCTCGAGGTGCACCTGTTCGACTTCGATCGCGAGATCTACGGCGCGCACGTCACCGTGCACTTCCTGCACAAGCTGCGCGACGAGGCGAAGTTCGATTCCTTCGAGGCCCTGACCGCGCAGATCGCGCGCGACGTCGAGACGACGCAGGCCTACTTCGCCGGCAAACCCATTTAACGAGAACCGAAACAAGCCATGGCCGATTACCGCAGCACGCTCAACATGCCCGACACGCCGTTCCCGATGCGCGGCGACCTCGCCAAGCGCGAGCCCGGCTGGGTCAAGCAATGGCAGGAGCGCCAGCTCTACCAGCGCATCCGCGAGGCCGCCAAGGGGCGCCCGCGCTTCGTGCTGCACGACGGCCCGCCCTACGCGAACGGCGACATCCACATCGGCCACGCCGTCAACAAGATCCTCAAGGACATCATCGTCCGCGCCAAGACGCTGTCGGGCTTCGACGCGCCCTACGTGCCGGGCTGGGATTGCCACGGCCTGCCGATCGAGCACCAGATCGAGAAGGCGCACGGCAAGCACCTGCCGGCCAACAAGGCGCGCGAGCTGTGCCGCACCTACGCGCAGGAGCAGATCGAGCGCCAGAAGAAGGACTTCATCCGCCTCGGCGTGCTCGGCGAGTGGGACCGCCCGTACAAGACGATGGAGTACCGCACCGAGGCCGACGAGATCCGCGCGCTGGGCGAGATGTATCGCCGCGGTTACCTGTTCAAGGGCCTGAAGCCGGTGAACTGGTGCTTCGATTGCGGCTCGGCGCTGGCTGAGGCCGAGGTCGAGTACCAGGACAAGAAGTCGCCGGCGATCGACGTCGCCTTCGCGCTCGCCGACAAGGAACGCGCGCGGCTGGCCGCGGCCTTCGACGTCGCGGCGCTGCCGGAGAAAAACGTCTTCGCGGTGATCTGGACCACGACGCCCTGGACGATTCCCGGCAACCAGGCGCTGAACGTGCATCCGGAATTCGTGTACGAGCTCGTCGACACCGAAAAGGGCGTGCTGCTCCTCGCCGCCGAATTGCGCGCGCAGGCGCTCGAGCGCTACGGCCTCACCGGCACGGTGCTCGGCGCCGCGCGCGGCGTCGCCCTCGACCGCATGGAGTTCCGCCATCCGTTCTACGACCGCGCCTCGACCGTCTTCCTCGGCGAGTACGTGACGCTCGACACCGGCACCGGCATCGTCCACAGCGCGCCGGCCTACGGCCTGGAGGACTTCGATTCCTGCAAGCGCGCCGGCATGCGCAACGAGGACATCCTGACGCCCGTGCAGGGCGACGGCCGCTTCGCCGAGAGCCTGCCGTTCTTCGGCGGCCTCAACGTCTGGAAGGCGAATCCCGAGATCGTCGCCAAGCTGGCCGAAGTCGGCCGCCTGATGGCGAGCGGCGACATCGTGCATAGCTACATGCACTGCTGGCGCCACAAGACGCCGATCATCTACCGCGCCACGACGCAATGGTTCGTCGGCATGGACCGCCGCCCCGAGGGCCGCGACGGCAGCCTGCGCGACGCGGCGCTGGCGGCGATCGAGGCCACCGAATTCTTCCCCGCCTGGGGCAAGGCGCGGCTCAACGCGATGATCGCCAATCGCCCGGACTGGTGCGTCTCGCGTCAGCGCAACTGGGGCGTGCCGATCCCGCTGTTCCTGCACAAGGAAAGCGGCGAGCCGCATCCGCGCACGCTCGAACTGATCGAGGAGGTGGCGAAGCGCGTCGCCGCGGGCGGCATCGAGGCATGGTTCGCGCACTCGGCCTCCGAACTGCTCGGCGACGAGGCCGCGAAGTACGACAAGATGAGCGACACGCTCGACGTCTGGTTCGATTCGGGCGCCACCCACTGGTCGGTGCTGCGCGGCTCGCACCGCGAGGAAAGCGCCTATCCGGCCGACCTCTACCTCGAAGGCTCGGACCAGCATCGCGGCTGGTTCCACTCGTCGCTGCTGACCGGCTGCGCCATTGACGGCCGCGCGCCGTACAAGGCGCTGCTGACGCACGGCTTCGTCGTCGACGGCAAGGGCATGAAGATGTCGAAGTCGAAGGGCAACGTCGTCGCGCCGCAACAGGTGTCGGACACGCTCGGCGCGGAGATCCTGCGCCTCTGGGTGGCCGCCACCGACTACTCGGGCGAGTTGACGATCTCGAAGGAAATCCTCGACCGCGTCGTCGAGGTCTATCGCCGCCTGCGCAATACGCTGCGCTTCCTGCTCGCCAACACCGCCGACTTCGACGCCGCGACGCAGATGCTGCCCGTCGACCAGTGGCTCGAGGTCGACCGCTACGCGCTGGCGATGACGCGGCAGCTGCAGGAGCAGTGCGTCGGCGCCTACGACCGCTACGAGTTCCACCGCGTCGTGCAGGCATTGCAGAACTTCTGCTCCGAGGACCTCGGCGCCTTCTATCTCGACGTGCTCAAGGATCGCCTCTACACCACTACCGCCGATAGCCGCCCGCGCCGCGCGGCGCAGAGCGCCCTCTGGCACATCCTGCAGACGGTGACGCGGCTGATGGCGCCGATCCTTTCCTTCACTTCGGAGGAAATCTGGCAGGTGACGAAGGGCGGCGACAGCGTGATGCTCGCGACCTGGAACGAGCTGCCGGCGCAGGCCGGCGAGGATGCGCTGCTGCAACGCTGGCAGGCGATCCGCGAAGTTCGTGCCGCCGTGGCGAAGAACCTCGAGGACCTGCGCGCGGCCGGCAAGATCGGTTCGTCGCTGCAGGCCGAGGTCGAACTGCGCGCCGCCGGCGACAAGCACGATCTGCTGGCCTCGCTCGGCGACGACCTGCGCTTCGTGCTGATCTGCTCTAAGACGACGCTCACGCGCGTCGCCGACGCGGCACAGGAAGCGATCGTTCCCGCGCCGAGCGAGCACGCCAAGT
Source organism: Pseudomonadota bacterium (assembly GCA_046726235.1). Lineage (GTDB taxonomy): Bacteria > Pseudomonadota > Gammaproteobacteria > Burkholderiales > Rhodocyclaceae > Nitricoxidireducens. The sequence continues at coordinate 116,449 of JBKPAD010000005.1, read as the reverse complement.
GCGGCCGTTGCTGGCACTGGCGCGCCGATGTCGGCAAGCACGCCCACGCGGCCGAGCATCCAGAGCTCTGCGGCCGCTGCGCCGAGAACCTGTTCGGCGCCGGCGAGGCGCGCAGCGCGGCGTGAGCAATCGCGCCTTCGCGGGCTGGCTGGCGCTGGCCGGCGGCGTCATCGCGCTCGACCAGGCGACCAAGGCGGCGATCATGGCCGCCTTCCGCCTCGGCGAGGGCTTGGCGCTGACGAGCTTCTTCCACCTCGTCCTGGTGTTCAACCGCGGCGCCTCCTTCAGCTTGCTGGCCGACGCCGGTGGCTGGCAGAAGTGGTTCTTCGTCGTCCTCGCGCTCGGCATCTCGGTCTGGCTGGTGACGATGCTGCGCCAGCACGCGAACGATCGCCTGCTGTCGGTCTCGCTGGCGCTGATCCTCGGCGGCGCCCTGGGCAACGTCATCGACCGGCTGCGCTTCGATGCCGTCGTCGACTTCCTCGACTTCCATTGGGCCGGGTACCACTTTCCGGCCTTCAACGTCGCCGACTCGGCGATCAGCATCGGCGTCGCGCTGATGCTGTTGCACCAATTCACGCACAAGGAAACATGATGGGCGATTCAGTCAAGGCCGACAGCCTCGTCACGCTCCACTACCGCCTCGCCACCGGCGAGGACATCGAGCTCGTCAGCACCTTCGAGGCGACGCCGGCGACGCTCCAGCTCGGCAGCGGCGAACTCGCGCCGCCGCTCGAGGCCTGCATCGTCGGGCTGCCGGTCGGTGAGCGCCACGTCTTCCTGCTCGAGCCCGAACAAGCCTTCGGCGCCCACAACCCGCAGCTCGTGCAGCGCATGCCGCGTGCGGAACTGCCGGCGGGCGGAGCGATCGAACTGCATTCGCTGGTCGAGTTCGGCACGCCGCAGGGCGCGCGCTTCTCGGGCCTGCTGCGCGAGATCGACGCCGATGCCGCGGTGATCGACTTCAACCATCCGCTCGCCGGCAAGTCCATCCGCTTCGAGGTCGAGATCGTGGGGATCATGTGATGGAAGTCCTGCTCGCCAATCCGCGCGGGTTCTGCGCCGGCGTCGAGCGCGCGATCGGCATCGTCGAGCGCGCGCTGGAGAAGCTCGGCGCGCCGATCTACGTGCGCCATGAGGTGGTGCACAACCGCTACGTCGTCGACAACCTCAAGGCCAAGGGTGCGATATTCGTCGAGGACCTTGACGAAGTCCCGGACGGCGCGACGGTGATTTTCAGCGCCCACGGCGTGCCGAAGTCGGTGCGCGCGGAGGCCGAGCGCCGTGGGCTGCGCATTTTCGACGCTACCTGCCCGCTCGTCACCAAGGTCCACCTCGAGGTCGCGCGCATGTGCGAGCAGGGGCGGGAGGTGATCATGATCGGCCACAAGGGCCATCCCGAGGTTGAAGGCACGATGGGCCAGGCCACCTGCGGCATGTACCTCGTCGAAAACGTCGCCGACGTCGACGCGCTGCAGGTGAAGAAGCCCGACAGCCTTGCCTATGTCACGCAGACGACGCTGTCGATGGACGACGCCGCCGGGATCGTCGCCGCGCTGCGCCGCCGCTTTCCGGACATCGCCGGCCCGCGCAAGGACGACATCTGCTACGCCACCCAGAACCGCCAGGACGCCGTCAAGCAGATGGCGGCGCACTGCGACATCGTGATCGTCGTCGGTTCGCGCAACAGCTCCAACTCGAACCGCCTGCGCGAGGTGGCCGAGAACCTGCGCGTGCCGGCCTACCTCGTCGACGATGCGTCGGCGATCCAGGCGGAATGGCTGCAAGGACGCGGGCGCGTGGGCGTGACCGCGGGCGCCTCTGCGCCCGAGGTGCTGGTACGCGGCGTCATCGACCGCCTGCGCCAGCTCGGCGCCAGCCAGATTTCGGACGTGACCGGCATCGCCGAGAACGTCGCCTTCCCGCTGCCGAAGGAACTTGCTTAGGCCCCCGGCGGGCGCAGCAGGACCTCGATCTTCATGCGGCTGGCGACGGCGACGCCGTCGCGTTCGGCCGGATGAAAGCGCAGCGCGCGGAAGCGATCGGCGAGGGCTGCGGCCAGCGCATCGCCGACGGTGGCCTGCTCGACGTCGACATCGTCCACCCGCCCCGTGCTGGCGATGCGCAGCACGAACACGAGGCGACCGGAGTCGTCGCCCCCGTCCAGTTCCCGAGGAAGCGGCGCGATGTCGCCGATGGCTGTGGCGCGCCGCGTCAGTTCCTGCGGCTCGTAGTACCGGGGACCTGGGATGCCGAGCGGCGGCCGAGGCTCTACCGCCGTTCTCGGTGCGTCGCGGAGCAGCCCTTGTTTTTCGGCGCCAGTCTCATCGGCCGGCTGCCGCAGCACGACGGCAAGCCGCGCGCCGGCGGACGAGGGGCTATCGGGAAACGCGCCCGGCGCGAGGCTGCCCGCGGGGATCGCCAGGGCGGCCGAGTGCAGCAGGAGCGAGGCGTAGCACGCCTGGGCCAGTCGCATCTCGCTTTTCCCGCTAGTCGAGAAGCTCCCGCCACATGATGCGTTTGCCGCTCGTGGCGCCGCCTGTGCCTGCCGTCGATATCGGCAGGTCTGGCGGTGGGGGTGGAACGCCGCCGTCGGCAGTGATGCCATAGACCTTCGGCGTTCCGCCCGGCAGCTTGGCGACCGTGAGGCCGACCAACGGAGAGGTGTAACGAAGCGCGACCGTGTTGGTTTCGATGCGGCCACCTGTCCGGTAATCGAGGAAGTACAGCCAACTGTAGCCGCCGGGCTGGCACTCGGTTGCCTGCGGCACCAGCGAGGAGATCAGCAGGGTGCCGAAGTAGAGCTGGGCGGGCAGGTGGACGCGCTCCCCCGAATCGGGAAGGTTGATGTACCAGCCATAACCGGTGTCCCAACTGACGCTGGATGAGGTCACGCTGCGCGACGTTCCTGAGCCGCTCATCGATTGAGCCGTGAGATCGGCGAGCGTTACCTGCGTGGAGCCGTCGTCGCGGATGCCATAGATCGCCTGCGTTTGCGTGTCGTCCAGGTCCGTCGAGCCGAGGTAGCGACCGGTGCCGAAGAACAGCACCGTGTGCCCATCGATATCGCCCAGTTCCGGCGGCGTGGTGATCGGTTGCGAGGCGCCGAGGGCGATGAGCCTGGACATGCTGCCGTCGTCGAGATTGAATCGCCACATGTTTCCGAGCAGGTCGCCGCCATAGGCGCTGATCGTCGTGTTGTCGGTCTGAAAGTCGGCAACCTTGATGTTGAGGTGAGTCAGGCCTGAAGGAGTAGTGACGCTGCCGACGCCGGTGCTGATGGTCCTGATCACCGCACCGGTCCCGGCATCGAGGACGAAGACGCGGCCGACGCCGTCCGCGTCCGGATAATTCGCCCCCTCCGGGACATTGTTGTACCCCGACGCAACCACCACCACCCACGTACCGTTCGTGAGCTTGGTGATCATCGGCATGCCGTAGGTGTAGCCGACGTTCTGGTTTTCGTCGGTGCTGAACTTCCATAGCGGAAGGGGGGAAGCGGGATTGGTGACGTCCAGCGCGTAGACGCCGCGACCGCCCTTGCCGAGGGCGCCTACGAGAATGGTCTTCCAGCCGCCCGCGTTGACGTCGCTGACGGCGACGGGGCCGTCGACATAGAACCGGTGGTTCCCCGAGGTCGAAAAGTCTTTGTCCGCGAGGCGCCACATTTCCTTCATGACGGTGACCGGGACGTATGCCCAGCGTTCCTGCCCGGTGCTCGCAGTGAATGCATGCAGCATGCCGTCGTTGGCGGCGACGTAGACGCTGGCTGCGCGGCCCGAGTTCGAGTTCTTGTAGGCCGTGTATCCGGCATCCGAGTAGTCGTAGAGGGGTTCCGCGACGTAAATGGGCTGGGAATGCACGATGTCGCCGAGCGTCTTCTCGCGGTCGCGATAAAGGCGGTAGTAGGTGCCGTAGTCGGCGGCACGGTCCTGATCTTCGTTGCGGTTTTGGCCGCGCAGATAGTTGATCATGGTTTCTGCGCTGGCGGCCGCCTTGTTGGTGTCGCTCCAGTCGGCGTACTGGCTCAGCTTGGTGTTGTCGAAGTACGCTCGCTCGGTGGCGGTGAGGTTGGCCCAAGTGAAGTTGGTGAGCGCGCTGGAACCGGTCAGGGACGTATAGATCGATCGTGTGTCGCTGTTTCCGGTGGTGCCGATCTTGGCATCGAGCAGGCTAGACGCCTGCCAAGTCGAGGCGCTTGAAACGGCGCCGCTCGAGAGGTCGATCGTGTAAGCGGAGAGTTCGCCGTCCCATTTCACGGTGCGATAGTTGGCAATGTAGATGAAATTGTCGCCGGCGGTCGGCTGCAGGTTACTGGTCGCAGCTGCCGCACCGGATCCGGTGGTGCTCTTGATTGAGCCGAGAGCAGTCGTCAGGCCGTTGACCAGTGACGCCGGGTCGCGGGCGCTGAAATAGGTGCCACGGCCGTTGACGGCGGCATGCCAAAGGTCGTCGATGCGCTCTTCGCCGGTATTGGCAATCGGATCTGGCCACTTGTAGCCCGACGTTCCTTGCTTGATGTTGTAGTAATCGCCCGAGTTAAGGTTCTTGTAACCGTCGGCATAGGTGAGCGTGCCATCGACGCCGAGACCAATGGTGAACGTCGTCATGTGCTGGTGCTCGGCGACGTCATCGACGTTCTCGTCGTTGCCGGCCGATGGGACGTTCGGCGTCATGGCCGGCCGCAGGTTCGTGTGGTAGTAGTAGTAGGCGACGTCGGCCAGCGTATTCGACTTCCTCAAGCTGTCGCAGGAGGGACGCGTGATGGTCGAGCAGGTCGCGTCGCCATCCTGGTCGCCGACGTCCGTCGAGCCGTCCATCTGATTCGCGTCGGTCGAACTGTCGTTGTAGTAGCCGTCTGTCGACAGGATCGCGAAGTTGCGCTGGCACGAGTACTGAACGGGATCAGTGCCGATCTTGCCGGCGTAAATGCGGCCGGCTTTGGTCAGCGCCTTGCGTAGCGGCGTACTGGACGATGGAACAGTCGCGAACAGTTTTGTATACCAGCTACTCTTCTGGCCCGCGTCGAAATTGCCGATGGTGAGAAATTCGGTGCCATCGGTGGTTCCCGTATTGTTGATGGTCGAAAAACCGACCCGTGCGTGAAAATAGGTCTTGTCCGTCGCATCGGCATCGTTCGGTGTGCCACGGACATCTGCGAAGGCCAGGCTCATGGCTGACTTCATCATTTGCATGCGCGTTCGATACCATGCAAACCAGTTGGCAAAATTGGTCATTTCCTCCGCGTAGGTTCGCGTCGTGCCACCGGGACCCGGGTACGAGGTAGTGGCGGGCGTGACGTTCACTCGTGTCCAGTTGGAGAACTTCACGTATTTGTAGGTGCTGGTCTTCTTGGTTTGACACGAGGAACTGCCATAACCCGACGTCGCGTTCTTGCACCATTCCACGGTCACGTTGTAGTAGTAAGGCGCGCCGAAGTCGGTCTTGAGATACTTGTACGTGCCATCGGGGTAGGTGTAAGTGCTGCCTGACAAGCCGGTCTTCTTGTCGCCATCGCACGTGGCGAGGACGGATGACGACTTGCACCATTTCCGTTCGGGGAATTGAGTCGTGAGGTCGATGTTGTAGCCGCGGTTGTAGGCCCAGTCGTCATCGGTGACGGTGTTGCTGAAGACGTTGTTGTCGCGCGGGTACGAGTTCGTGCTCGTGAACTGGATGCCGTAGCCGTCGAGCGGAACAGCGGTCCAAGTGGAATAGGACGTCTTGCTCGTGCCATCGGCATTCTTCGGCGCTGCATAGTTGACCATCGGGTTGTAATACGCCCTGTTGAATGCGTTTGCCATGAACGGGGGATCGCCAAACCGGCATCTATCGAGGTTGCCGTCTGTGTTGCCGTCCTCGGTATGGTTGTCGCGGCAGAATCCTGGACTCGAGTCGTCGACGTAGTCCGGCATGTAGTCCCAGTCCATGCTCCCGGAGTCATCTAGGATGAACATGATGTTCGGCAGCACCGTGACGCTCGTCGCGTTCGCCAGCGGGACGTTGGCGAGATCGGTCTCGGCGGCCTGAATCGAAGGGAGGGTCAGCACGGCGACCGCCGCACCTTGGATTAGCCGGGTCAGGTGTTGGTTCATGGGACCTCCTAGGGGAGAGCTCAGGTCAAATAAGCAGGAACGCCTGGATGAAACTGGTGTTCTCGCGCGGGCCGGCCACTCTTACGGTGACGCGGTAGTAGCCCATGGTTGCGACCTCCGACCATGAGCGCTCTTGGTAAGTGCCCATCGGTCGCGTCGCACCCATGCTGCTGCCGCCGCGGACCGTCTGCTGGGTGGAGCAGGTCGCGGCGTCGAGAGAACCGGTCGCATTGCAAAGCCGGTGAATGACGTAGCACACGGTGTTGCCACCCGCGTCGGCGGCAAGGCACTTGACTTCCGAGCCTGCGGCGGTCCAGTCGAGGTCGTCGCTCGCGTTTCCCTTGGTCGCGTTTCCCGTGAGGTCGAGTGCGTCCTGACTGGTCGCGTAGTAGCCCTGGTCGGCCTTGTCGCTCTGGAGTCCGCTGCCGTTGTTGGCGAGCAGCCAGGTGCGTGCCGCTTCGACTCCGGCGTCGCCGCTCGTCGTCGCGCCCCGTCGGAAGGCGAGGTTGCCGGCGATCAGGAAAGAGGTGTCGACCGAGCGCACGATCGCCGTGCCGGCGAGGGACATGGCGATCAGCACGATCAGCGCGACAACGAGAGCGAGGCCTTTCTGGGGCGAGCGGATGGCTGGGTTCGGAAACATTCGCATGTCGGCCTCGCTACGAGTTGGCCCAGATGACATTGCGCAGCGGTACGACGGCTTCGAAGACGCGATACCGGTAGCACTGCCAGTCGGCCGGGTAGGTCCCGGTATTGAAGGTGGCCCAGTCGGACCAGGCGGCCGCCGCTGCGTCGGTGGTGGCATCGCACGTGGAGCCTGAGGTCGGCTTTTCATACTGTGCGCTGCGGGCGACGAGGGCGACGCGAACGGCCTTGATGCGCCGGATGCTGGCCGCTGTCATCGGCGATGCCCACCCCCCTGTCGCGTCGACCCAGGCGGTCACCTGCTGGCTGCCGGCGGCGGCAACACCGTACTGCGCCTGCATGTCGATGATCTCGGGTGCGACGTCCGCCGTCTGCGTGGCGCCGGTGGATGGCCTGTTCTCGATCTCGAGCTGCTCGGCGGTGATGCGGTAGGTCTTCCTGTAGCTCTTGTTGAAGCACTGCAATGTGGCGCCTTCGCTGTATGCGGGCCAGGCATTGGCATTCTGGTAGGCGGCCGAGGGATTGTCGCCCTGGCCGGGGTTGTGCTGAATTTGCAACGAACTCGAATTCACGTTCGTGATGTCCATCACGGTACAGTTTCCGCCCTGCTGGACGATTGCCCGCGGGATGTCCTGGTTGTTGACGACGCCGTCGCCGTTGACATCAATGTTGGTGCAGCCGTAAGTGCTGTTGACCTTGAGTTCGGATGAAGACTGAGGCATGGTTGCCCTCAAGGTGGTCGTCGCGAAGCGGAAGTTGCGATTGGCGGGGTCGTCGTAGTACTGCAGTGCGATGGCGTCGGGACCTGCCGTACCGCCATCGGTGATGACGATCGGCGCCAGCGCGTTGTCGGTCGAGGTCCCGGCGCCGCCGTTGTAGGCATAGATCGTGTCGCAGTTCGCGAATATCGATCCTTCGAGGCCCCAGCCGGCCATCCGGATGTCGCGTTCCATCATGTACAGCCCGATGGCGCCGTTGGTCTGCGCGTCGGAGGCACCGGTGATGGTTCGCTTCTGGCGCTCGGATACCGCGAACACCTGGAAGATGGCGATGGTCGCGACGATGCTGATCACGACGCCGACCATGATCTCGACAAGACTGAAACCCCGACTGAAGCGCGGACCGGCCATGGTCTCTCCTCAGGGATTGCCGTTGATCTGCGCGATCGTTCGGTAGCTGTGAGTCATGCTGTCGCCGGGAGCTTGCCAGGTGACGGTGACTGTCAGCTGAGTGCCGGAGACGGCGGTGGTTCGCTTGCCGTTTGGCAGGCTCGGCACCACTGTGTCGCTTTCTGCGTAGCTCGCGAGATTGCCACGGTCGACCCACGCGCGTCCGACGCGTTCGTCGGCGATGAGGCTGGCATCGATGCGCATCTTGGCGAGCGTCGTGTTTCTCATCGAGGCACCTTGAAGGCCAACGAGCCCGAGGATGCCGATCGAAAAGATAAGGATCGCGAGCAGGCCCTCGAGCAGCGCGCTGCCTGCCTGTGAGCGGTGGTTCAGCATGATCTCGGGTCCCCGCTGTCGAGAACGTTCGGGTCGCACATCCTGATTTGCCCTCCGCTGCTGATGAGCACGCGCAAGTTGCGGCTTTCGGCGGCCGCCATCACCGACGAGTCGATATCGACTTGTGTCACGAATGGCGTTCCATCGTCGTTGGTTGCGGGCGATGTCGGCGTTCTGCCAAGGCTGTTGAACGTGATGGCGCTTGCACCGGCTGGTAGCACGGCAAGAATCGCCTTTGCGGAGCCTTCGCCGTCGGGTTTGGACTGAAGTACCGCACCGGTGCGCACGTCGCGCACCGTCCACCCCGTGCCGCCGGTGGTGCCTGGGCTGGAGAGCGCGAATTCAACGTTGGCGTTGCGGCGCACGGCTTCGCCGCGGGCGGTTTGCAGGCCGCTTTGGATACCCTCGGCGGCGTTGCGGATCTGCAAGTTCTGCAGCCAGTCGGCCAGCGTTGGAATGCCCATCATGAGCGTGATAGAGACGATGACAAGCCCGATGGCAATCTCGATCAGGGTTACGCCGCGTTCGCGCATCGCCTTGACTCCGATCGTCAGCAGGAACCGCCACGGTTGAGGACCCAGCAGGTCGTGCTGGACGTCCAGCCCGTCGGCACGCTCGACGTGGCCTTGGCGTTGGCCTGGTCGATGGTGTAGGTAAAACCGCTCATCGCGTTCCTGCCGACCGCCTGGATCGTGTAGGAGGAGGCAGTGGCCGCCGAGCAGGAGAAAGTGAAGTTCGCGCTCGTCGCCGTATCAGATGCGCAGTCGGGGGCGCCGACATAGGTACGGTTATTGTCGTAGTAGGCTTCGAGGCGGACGCGCTTGCTCGCCAGTCCGGAAGTCGCCTCCGCGATGCGGCTACGCGTGATGTAGTCCGTGTAGCTGGGTACTGCGATGCTCGCCAAGATCGCGACGATCACTACGGTGATCATCAGTTCGATGAGGGTGAAGCCGCCAACTGGGTTCGAGGGTGCCGACATGAGGGGCGCCTTATTAAAGTAGGGGTAGCCGCGCATCGGATAGTAGAACGCCGAGCGGCGTGAATCAGCTTGTCCCCGACGGATGGCAAGTCGTTACCGACGTGCGGTTGCTTCGTCGTCTTGCGTCGGCAGTGGCCCGCACCGCAACATTTCGTTGCTATAATCCGCGCCCTTGCCGCTGTAGCTCAGTTGGTAGAGCAGCGCATTCGTAATGCGAAGGTCGCCAGTTCGAATCCGGCCAGCGGCACCATAAGAAGAAAGAGAAGGCTTGCGCTCCGCAAGCCTTCTTCGCTTGGGGAGTGCGCCATGCAAGTCAGGGACAGCGTTTTCGTCGTTACCGGCGGGGCCTCGGGGCTTGGCGCCGGCACGGTGCGGCTGCTTGCCGCCAACGGCGGCAAGGTGGTGATTGCCGACGTCAACAAGGCGGCTGGCGAGGCTCTCGCTGCCGAGCTAGGCGCCAATGCCCGCTTCGCTGAAACCAACGTCGCCGACGAGGCGTCGGCGCGCGCGGTCATCGATCTTGCCGTTTCGGCTTTCGGCGCGCTGCACGGCTTGGTCAACTGCGCCGGCATCGTCGCCGGTGAGAAGACGCTGGGCAAGGAAGGTCCGCATGCGCTCGCCAGCTTCAAGCGCGTGATCGACGTCAATCTGGTCGGCAGCTTCAACATGATCCGGCTAGCCGCCGAGGCGATGGCGAAGGGCGAGCCGAACGCCGGCGGCGAGCGCGGCGTGATCGTGAACACCGCCTCGGTCGCCGCTTTCGACGGCCAGATGGGCCAGGCGGCCTACGCTGCGTCGAAGGGCGGCATCGTCGGGATGACGCTGCCGATCGCGCGCGACTTGTCGCGCAACGGCATCCGCGTCATGACCATCGCGCCGGGCATCTTCGAGACGCCCATGCTGCTGGGCATGGCGCCGGAAGTGCAGGAGGCGCTCGGCAAGATGGTTCCATTCCCTTCGCGCCTCGGCAAGCCGGCCGAGTACGCGGCGCTCGTCCAGCACATCGTCGAGAACCCGATGCTGAATGGAGAGGTGATTCGCCTCGACGGCGCGATCCGCATGCAGCCGAAGTAAGGGACGCCTTACGCGAAGGGGCGCGGTGGGGTATCCTTCTGCGCCCTTGCCGTTTCTGGAAAGCCGTGTCCGATAACTGTTACCACTGCGGCCTGCCGATCCCTCCGGCAGCCGAGTTCCCCGTCGATGTCGACGGCCAGCGGCGCGACATGTGCTGCACGGGCTGCCAGGCGGTGGCTCAGGCGATCGTGGCCAATGGGCTGGAAGACTATTACCGGCATCGCGACGCAATGCCCGAGAGCCCGCGCGAGGCCTTGCCGGTCGCCTTGCAGGAGCTCGGTCTTTTCGACCATCCCGAAGTCCAGAAGAACTTCGTGCGCCCCGTCGGCGAGCACGAGCGGGAGGCGGCCCTGATCCTCGAGGGCATCACCTGCGCGGCCTGCGTCTGGCTCAACGAGGCTCACATAGCCAAGCAGCCCGGCGTGACGGCGGTGGACATCAACTATGCGACGCGGCGTGCGCGCGTGCGCTGGGACGAGCGCCTCATCAAGCTGTCACAGATCCTCGAAGCCGTCGCCTCCATCGGCTACCGGGCGCATCCCTACGACACGGCCAAGTCCGAGCAGTTGGCTCGGAAGGAACGCAAGTCGGCGCTGTGGCGCCTGTTCGTGGCCGGCTTCGGCATGATGCAGGTCATGATGTACGCGGTCCCCGTCTATCTTGCCGACGACGGCACGATGACGCCCGACATCGAGCAACTGATGCGCTGGGCCAGCCTGGTGCTGACGCTTCCGGTGATTCTCTACTCGGCGATGCCCTTCTTCAGTGCCGCTTGGCGCGACTTGAAGCTGCGCCGCGTCGGCATGGACGTGCCGGTCGCGCTTGGCGTCGGCAGCGCGTTCCTCGCCAGTTGCTGGGCGACGTTGGTCGCTAGCGGCGAGGTCTATTTCGACTCGGTGACGATGTTCGTCTTCTTCCTGCTGGGTGGTCGCTATCTCGAAATGATGGCGCGGCAGAAGGCGACGCGCGGCGTCGAAGCGATTTCCAAGGCATTGCCGGCCTTCGCCGAGCGCTTCAGCGCCTATCCGCAGGACGCGGTGGAACGCGTCGCGGTCGCCGATCTCGCGGTCGGCGACATCGTGCGCGTCAAGCCGGGCGAAACCATGCCGGCCGATGGCATCGTTATCGATGGCGCCAGCAGCACAGACGAATCGCTGCTGACCGGCGAAAGCAAGCCGGTCGCGAAGCGTGTCGGCGATGCGGTGACGGGCGGCAGCACCAACATTGGCAGTCCGCTCGTCGTCCACATCGAGCATGTGGGCGAGGAGACGCGCCTGGCCTCGATTCGCCGCCTGATGGAGCGGGCTGCGTCGGAAAAGCCGCAGGTCGTCGTGATGGCCGACCGCATCGCAGCGCGTTTCGTCGGCGCGCTGATCGTCCTGGCCGTAATCACGGGGGTGGTCTGGCTCCAGGTCGACCCGGATCGGGCCTTGTGGGTCTTCGTCGCGGTCCTGGTGGTCAGTTGCCCGTGCGCGCTGTCGCTGGCGACCCCGGCCGTTCTCACCGTTGCAACCGGGGCGCTGGCGCGACGTGGTCTCCTGGTTACGCGCGGCCATGCGATCGAGACGCTGGCGCGCGCGACCGACTTCGTGTTCGACAAGACCGGGACGCTGACGGAAGGGCGCCCCGCCTTGCTCGAAACGCTCGCTCAGGGGCCGTTGTCCGCGAATGAATCGCTGGCACTTGCCGCCGCGCTCGAGGCGGGCTCGGAACACCCGATCGGCCGGGCGCTGAGGGAAGCGGCAACGGACGCGCGCCTGCCGTCGGTCACCGACGTGCTGGCGCGTACCGGCAAGGGAATCGAGGCGAACGTCGATGGACGCCAGGTCAGGATCGGGACGCCGGAGTTCGCGGGCGAGCTGCATGGCGCGCCGTTGCCGGCGCAGCCCGAAGCATGGAGTGCGGGAGGCGACACCGTTATCGCTCTCGCTGACGGCAACGGATGGATCGCCTTTTTCCGCATGGCCGATGCGCTCAGGGCGGGAGCGGCGGACGCACTATCCGTCCTTGCCGGCCACGGATTGAAATTGACCGTGTTGAGCGGTGATACGCCCGCCACCGTTGCCCAGACCGCCAGGGCGCTGGGCGTTGCAGATGGCGTGGGCGGCATGGCCCCCGAGGGCAAGCATGATCACATCCACCAGATGCAGGTGGCCGGTGCCGTCGTCGCCATGGTTGGCGACGGCGTCAACGACGCCCCGGTGCTGGCGCAAGCCCATGTCTCGGTGGCCATGGGAGGCGGGACGGACCTGGCCCGCAGCCAGGCCGATGTCGTGCTCCTGAGCGACGACCTGCGCCAACTGGCCGGCGGCGTCATCCTCGCGCGCCGCACTTTGGCGATCACCCGGCAGAACCTGGTCTGGGCTTTCGCCTACAATTTTCTTGCGATTCCGCTGGCCATGGCCGGACTGATCGCCCCTTGGATGGCCGGAATCGGCATGTCCGCCAGTTCGCTGCTCGTCGTCCTGAATGCCCTGCGCCTGCAAGACAAGGAAGCCACCTGATGGAAATCCTCTACCTGCTGGTCCCTCTATCCGTATTCTTCGTGTTCCTAATTGGTGCCATCTTTTGGTGGTCGCTCAGGAGCGGCCAGTTCGAGGACATGGAAGGTCCCGGTTACCGTATTCTTCGGGACGACGATGACGCCCCGCCTGGGCCAACGACCGAAAATGCGCCTTCCGATTTGAAATCAACGAAAGTTGACTCAGATCAATGTTGAGCTAAGGAATTGTTCCCATACTGCCTAAGTGGTTTCTTACGGTCGGGGCTTTCCCCGGCCGTTAGGTAAGTCTCTCTGTTGGGGTTGGGGGTGCGCTTCGGCGCACCCTTTTTTTCGTCCCGATTCTCGCAAATCGCTTGCTGTGCCGCCGTTTTGCCCATAAACCTTACAAAAAAGATGGCTAATGGGTCCATAAAAAGTTTCGCGGTGCAGCATGATTGATATGGATCAAAATCGCGCGGTTTCCGCGGTGTATCCTCGCGCCCGCAGCGCTGCCAAAAGGGGTGTTAGGCAGCTGTCAAAATCGGTTTCTTTTCTGTTCATATGAGGTGAATCCATCATGCAATCGCAAGCGACTTACAACTATAAAGTCGTGCGCCAGTTCGCTGTGATGACCGTCATCTGGGGCATCGTCGGCATGCTGGTGGGCGTTATCGTCGCCAGTCAGCTGGTCTGGCCCGAGCTGAACGTCATCGAGTACCTGTCGTACGGGAGGCTGCGTCCGCTGCATACCAATGCGGTGATTTTTGCGTTCGGCGGTTGTGCGTTGTTTGCCACCTCTTATTACAGTGTCCAACGGACCTGTCATACGCCTTTGTTCGCGCCTGGCCTGGCCGCCTTCACTTTCTGGGCCTGGCAACTGATCATCGTCCTCGCGGCGGTGACCCTGCCGCTCGGTTTCACTTCCGGCAAGGAATACGCCGAGCTCGAGTGGCCGATCGACATCCTGATCACCGTGGTCTGGGTTTCCTACGCCGTCGTGTTCTTCGGCACGCTGGCCACCCGCAAGACCGCGCACATCTATGTGTCGAACTGGTTCTTCGGCGGCTTCATCCTGACGGTTGCGGTGCTGCACCTCGTCAATAGCGCTGAAATCCCGGTCACCCTCTTCAAGTCCTACTCGGCCTACGCCGGCGTGCAAGACGCGATGGTCCAGTGGTGGTACGGCCACAATGCGGTCGGATTCTTCCTGACCGCGGGCTTCCTGGGCATGATGTACTACTTCGTGCCGAAGCAGGCCGGTCGCCCGGTGTACTCCTACCGCCTGTCGGTGGTTCACTTCTGGGCCCTGGTCTTCACGTACATGTGGGCCGGCCCGCACCATCTGCACTACACCGCGCTGCCGGACTGGACCCAGTCCCTCGGCATGCTGTTCTCGCTGATTCTGCTGGCTCCCTCCTGGGGCGGCATGATCAACGGCATCATGACGCTGTCGGGCGCCTGGCATAAGCTGCGCGACGATCCGATCCTGAAGTTCATGATCACCTCGCTGTCCTTCTACGGCATGTCGACCTTCGAAGGCCCGATGATGTCCATCAAGACGGTCAACGCCCTGTCGCACTACACGGACTGGACCGTCGGCCACGTGCACTCGGGTGCCCTCGGCTGGGTCGCCATGATTGCCATCGGTTGCATCTACTACATCCTGCCGCGCGTCTTCGGCCGTACCGAGATGTATTCGGTCAAGCTGATCAACGCACACTTCTGGATCGCCACCCTTGGCACCGTGCTGTACATCGCCGCCATGTGGATTGCCGGCGTCATGCAGGGCCTGATGTGGCGCGCTACCAACCCGGACGGCACGCTGACCTACTCGTTCGTCGAGTCTGTCAAGGCGACCTATCCGTTCTGGACGATCCGTATCGTCGGCGGCGCGATGTTCCTGGTGGGCATGATCATCATGGCCTACAACATGTTCAAGACGATCGGCCAAGGCAAGGCGGTCGACGCTCCGGTTCTGCAACCGGCTGCTGCCCACTAAGCCCAGACCATCCAAGGAGCTAAACAATCATGCTGACTCATGAGCAAATCGAGAAGAACGTCGGATGGCTCATCATCCTGACGATTCTGCTGATCAGCGTCGGTGGTCTCGTCGAGATCGTGCCGCTGTTCTTCCAGAAGTCCACCACTCAGCCGGTCAACGAGCTGGTCAAGCCGTACGACGCCGTTCGTCTGGCGGGACGCGACATCTACATCCGCGAAGGCTGCTACAACTGCCACTCGCAGATGATTCGTCCGTTCCGTGCGGAAACCGAGCGTTACGGCCACTACTCGGTCGCTGGCGAATTCGTCTATGACCATCCCTTCCAGTGGGGCTCCAAGCGCACCGGTCCGGATCTCGCCCGCGTCGGCGGCCGTTACTCCGACCAGTGGCACCGCATCCACCTGCTGAACCCGCGCGACGTCGTTCCCGAGTCGAACATGCCTGGCTACTACTGGCTTGATCGTCCGCTCAACGACCCGGCGATCAGCGCGAAGATGGAAGCGCTGCGCAAGGTGGGCGTGCCGTACAGCGACAAGGAAATTGCCGAGGCTCCCAAGGCTATCGAAGGCAAGACCGAACTCGAGGCACTCGTCGCCTACCTCCAGGGCCTGGGCCTCGCGCTCAAGCAGAGCCGCTAAGCGCATGGACATCAACGATCTGCGTTCCCTTTTCACGGTGCTGGCGTTTGCCTGTTTCGTCGGCATCGTGGCGTGGGCCTACTCCAGCAGGCGCAGGGAGGCGTACGAAGAGGCGGCGAATCTGCCGCTCGAGGACGACCCCCCGGCGCCGGTGGATGGACACCGCGTGGATCAAGCGAAAAACTGAAAGGAATTCGACATGGATTTCAACAACACTAGCGATTTCGTCAGTGGCTTCTGGAATATGTACGTCATCGTCCTGGCGCTGGCGAGCATTCTGGGCTGCGGCGTATTTCTGCTGATCCAGGACAAAGCCAAGAACAACGCCGGCCAAACCACCGGCCACGTCTGGGACGAAACGCTCGAGGAGTACAGCAACCCGCTGCCGAACTGGTGGCGCTGGATGTTCTACATCACGGTCGTCTTCGCTCTCGTCTACCTTGCGCTGTATCCGGGTCTCGGCAACATGGCCGGCAGCTTCGGCTGGACGATGCGCGGTCAGTACGACGCCGAGATGAAGAAGGCCGACGAGACCTATGGTCCCAAGTTCAACAAGTTCCTGAAGATGGACATCAAGGCCGTCGCTGCGGATCCGGAAGCGAAGGAAATGGGCCAGCGCCTGTTCCTGACCTACTGCTCGCAGTGCCACGCCGGCGATGCCAAGGGCCAGAAGGCCTTCCCGAACCTGACGGACAATGACTGGCTGTGGGGCGGTACGCCTGCCAAGATCAAGGAGACGATCACGGGCGGCCGAAACGCGATGATGACGCCGAAGGGCACCAAGCCCGACATGGACGCCGAACAGGTGAAGGATGTTGTCGCCTACGTGCGTTCGCTGTCCGGCCTGAGCTCGGACGCTGCTCGTGCGGCTCGCGGCAAGGACCTCTACCCGCAAGCGTGCGCCGCCTGCCACGGCCCGGACGCCAAGGGTAACGCCGACGCCGGCTTCCCGAACCTGACCGACAAGGTCTGGCTCTACAGCAGCCAGGAAGCCGACATGATCGAGACGGTCACCAAGGGGCGTCAGAACCAGATGCCGGCCTTTGGCGCCTTCCTCGGCGAAGCCAAGGTTCATCTGCTGACCGCCTACGTCTGGGGCCTCGGTGGTGGCGTGAAGGATGAGCCGAAGGCCGCCGAGCCGGCGCCCGCCGCTGCTCCCCCCGAAGGCGAAGTTGCCGCTGCGGACAAGAAGTAAAGTCGGACTAGAATAGCCAGCTCAACTCCCCGGTCTTTCGGCCGGGGAGTTTTTTCCCGAAGCTTGATCAGAATCTACTGAAATAGCGAACAATGAGCGCGGCCAACCAATCCCCCATCTCCCCAAGTAGCGTCGACGATTCCGCCGACTCCCTGTATCAATCCCGCAAGAAGATTCACCCGAGGTCCATTTCGGGACGCTTCAGCAAGTGGCGTCTGGCCCTGGTCTGGGTCACGCAACTGGTTTTTTACGGCTTGTGCTGGGTGCCGTGGAACGGGCGCCAAGCCGTCCTGTTTGAGATTGCTGAGCGCAAGTTCTATCTCTTTGGCCTCGTCCTCTGGCCACAAGACGTCTTTTTCCTCGCCGTCCTGCTGATCATTTCAGCGTACGCGCTATTCCTCTTCACCGCGGTCGCCGGGCGCCTCTGGTGCGGCTACTCGTGTCCGCAGACGGTTTACACCGAAATCTTCCTCTGGATAGAGAAGCTCGTCGAAGGTGACCGCAACGCACGCATGAAGCTCGATGCCGAGCCCATGACCGGTGCCAAGGCAGCCAAGCGTGGGCTCAAGTACGGCCTTTGGGCGGCGATGGCGCTCTGGACGGGCTTTACCTTCGTCGGCTACTTCACGCCGATCCACACCCTCGCAGCCTCTTTCAAGACGCTCTCGCTCGGCCCGTGGGAGTGGTTCTGGTTCCTGTTTTACGCCGGCTTCACCTACCTGATGGCGGGCCATCTGCGCGAGCAGGTGTGCCTGTACATGTGCCCTTATGCGCGCTTCCAGGGCGTGATGTTCGACCCGGATACGCTGGTCGTCACCTACGACAGCGAGCGCGGCGAACCGCGCGGTCCGCGCCGCAAGGGCGAGGACATCAAGGCCACCGGCAAGGGCGACTGCGTGGATTGCGGCCTCTGCGTGGCCGTGTGTCCGACCGGCATCGACATCCGCAACGGCCTTCAGTACGAATGCATCGGCTGTTCGGTCTGCATCGACGCCTGCGACGAAGTCATGGACAAGATGGACTATCCGCGCGGCCTGATTCGCTATTCGACCGAGCACGCCATCGCCGAGCACTGGGGCTGGAAGGAAATCGTCGCCCACATCGTGCGTCCGCGCATCATCCTTTACTCGACAATCCTCGCGGTCATCCTCTTGGCGTTCGCGTGGGGGCTTGCCACCAAGGCGTCGCTGCGCGTGGATGTCATCCGCGACCGCGCGGTCCTGGCGCGGGAAGTCGAGGGCGGACTGATTGAAAACGTCTTCCGCCTGCAGGTGATGAACGTCAGCGAGAAAGCGCAGCGCTACGAGATTTCCGTCAGCGGCTTGGACAAGATCGAACTCGCCGGCGAGCGGAGCGTCGAAATCCCTGCCGCCGGCGCCAAGAGCGTGACCGTTGCCGTACGCACGCCACCCGAGTCCGGCAAGAAGGGCTCGAACACGATCTACTTCGACGTCAAGTCGACTGTCGATGACAGCAAGATTTCCGTCCACGAGAAAGCGACTTTCCTGATCCCATGAGCACCGTCATGAATGCAAAGCCCTGGTACCGCGAGCCTTGGCCCTGGTTGCTGATGACCGGCCCGTTCATCGTCGTCGTCGCCGGCATCTACACGGCGTGGCTGGCGATTTCGACCGCTGACGGCCTGGTGACCGACGACTATTACAAGAAGGGCCTCGTGGTCAATCAGACCATCGCCGCGAGCGAGCGCGCGAAGCAACTCGGCATCAGCGTCGGCGTACGGGTAACCGAAAGCGGCTTCGTGGCGCGGCTGAAGGCGGTCGATTCGAGCTTCGCGATGCCACCCACGCTGGGTCTGACGCTCTCACATCCGACTCGCGCAGGGCTCGATCAGTCAATTACTCTGACGCGCGAAGGCGATGCCTACACGGGCAAGCTGCGGCTGCCCAGTTCCGGACACTGGCTCGTCCTTCTCGAGGACGAAACGAAATCGTGGCGCCTGATGGGCAATGTCGTGCTGCCCGCATCAGGGGAAACGGTGATCGGCGGCGGGGAAACTGCCGATATTCGCAACTAGTGGTAACGCAAAACTAGAAAGGGGAAATCATGGCCTGGCAACTTCTCTTCGGCACCGACATCGGCCTGCTGAGCGTGTTCACCATTGCCTTCGTTATCGTGATGGCGTTCTACCTGATGAGCTTCTTCAAGCGCAAGGCGGAAGAAGACGCGCGCGCAGCCGGCAAGTAAAGCGGTCGCCGCAAGTAAGGGGACGGTTTGCCGTCCCCTTTTTTCGTTTACGCACCGGATTCCGGATGCGATGGGCCGACCCCGATCGGAGGCGGCGCGAGATTGACGATGCGCGAGAACAGGTCGCGGAACTCGTGGTCGGGTTCGGCGCCGAAGCGCGGATCGCCGTTCTCGCCGAAAGCCTCCGCGATCTCCACCCAGTCTTCCGCCGTCAGATGCTTCTTCGCGAGCGGAATGACGACCTTCTCCTCGACGTTGATGTGCTGCCAGACTTCTTCGGCGAACTTCTCGACCGCGCCGGCAAAGACCGCGAAGCCATCCGGCTTGTCGGCCTCGAAGTAGCCGAGCGCATGCTCCAGGTCGCGCACCTGCTGCGCCCCCGACGCGTGTTCCCGCTCCAGGCCAGCGAGCACGGCGTCGGCCTCGTGCGTACGCTGGCGCAGGCGCGCAAACAGGTACGCGTTCTCCTTGGGATGGTGCATCCGTGCCGGAAATGCGTCGATGTAGTAGATCATCGCCCACAACAGCTTGAAGTCGGGTCGCTCGCCCTTCTCGCGCATCTCGCGCACGAGATAGCGGAGTCCATGCACCACGGCCACCAGCGAGCGGTGCTCGTCGTGAATGATCGCAAGTGCCGCGTTGAGCATGGGTCGCCGCCGGCTTAGCGGTAGACGAGGACCGGGATCTTCGAATGCGTGAGCACTTTCTGGGTTTCCGAACCCAGCAACAGGCCGCTGAATCCGCGTCGGCCATGCGAGGCCATGAAGATAAGGTCGCATCCGCCGCGGTCCGCGGCCTCGATGATCGCCTCGTAGGGAATGTCGCTGACGGCGCTGCTGGAGTCGCAGGCGACGCCGGCCTCGGCGGCCACCTTCTCGCACGCGGCCAGCACCTCGCGCGCCTGCTTGTCGGCCATCTCGGCGAACTTCTCGGGCGTGGTCGGGTCGATCAGCGCGCCTTCGCCGTAGAAGGCGACCGGGTAGTCGGGCTTGGCGAAGAAGAATGTCACGCGAGCGCCGGTTTCACGTGCGAACGCCACTGCGCGCTTCGCCGTGTCGGTGGAAAGCTGGGAACCATCCGTGGGAACAAGAATATGCTTGAACATGCCACCGCCCCCTGAAGTGAATTTGGAATTACCATCTGATCGCAGGGGCTGCCGTACAGGCGGTGCCCATGCGGGTTCGTTACTTGGATGATAGCGGATTATGCAGTTTAGTCGGCGGCCCCCGCCGAGCGACAGAGTCGGTGAAATGCCATGACTACCACGAGCAGACAGAAGGCCCCGTCCCCGCCCCAGGCGTGGCGCATCGTTAACGAAAGCGTCGAGTCGAACCTCGATCCGATGGGCGTGGCCATGCCCATCCTGCATTCGCAGCTGGCCTGGATGATGCACCCCCAGGAGCTTGCAGACGCGGCCTCGGATTTCAGCATGCGAGTGCTCGCACTCGGCATGCACTCCTGGTATCGCGCGCTCGGCATGAGCCACATCGACGCCGAGGCGCCGAACCCCGACGATACGCGCTTCAACGACCCCATCTGGTCAGAGTCCGCGACCTGGGACGTCGCCAAGGAGTGGTACCTGCTGCTTACCCACTTCACGCAGAACATGCTCTACGAGACGCCGGGCCTCTCGAACAAGGAGCGGCGGCGCGCGGCGTTCTGGTGGCGGAAGTGGCTCAACGCGATGGCCCCGACAAATTTCCTGCTGACCAACCCGGTCGCCATGCGCAAGGCAGTCGAGAGCAACGGCGAATCCCTGCTCAACGGCTTCAAGATCTTCCTCGACGACCTGCGGGCCGGAAACGTGCGCATGACCGGCAGCGAAGATTTCACCGTCGGCAAGGACCTTGCGACCACGCCCGGCAAGGTCGTGTTCCGCAACCGCCTGCTCGAGGTCATCCATTACACGCCCACCCAGGCGCGGGTGCACGAAACGCCCATCGTCATCGTGACGCCGTGGATCAACAAGTTCTACATCCTCGACCTCAATCCCAAGAAGAGCATGGTCAAGTTCCTGCTCGACCAGGGATTCGACGTATACATCACGAGCTGGAAGAACCCGACTGCCGATATGCGCGACGTCACCTTCGACGATTACCTGACCGAAGGCGTCGCGAAGATCATCGACGTCGCACGCGCCGTCTCCGGCGTCGAGCAGGTGCATGCCGTCGGCTACTGCATCGGCGGATCCGCGCTCGCTACCTACATGGCGTGGGCCAACCGCCACTATGCCGCCGACAAGGTTCCGGTCAAGAGCGCTTCGTTGTTCACGACGCTGATCGACTTCCACAAGCCGGGTGACGTCGAGGTGTTCCTCGACGAGGGCAGTTTCAAGTGGCTCTCCCGCTCCATGGAGGAGAAGGGCTACCTGGACGGCAAGGAAATGGCCGCCGCTTTCCGCTTGCTGCGCTCGAACAGCCTGATCTGGCATTACGTCGTGCATGGCTATCTCTATGGCGAAAAGCCGCCGCCCTTCGACGTGCTGTTCTGGAACATGGACACGACGCGCATGCCGGCAGCCATGCACACCTGGTATCTGCGCGAGTTCTACCTCGACAACAAGCTGATCAAGAAGGATGCGCTGACCGTCGCCGGCGAGCCGATCGACCTCGAGCGCATCGTGCAGCCGCTCTATGTCGTCTCCGCCGAGGACGACCACATCGCACCGTGGCGGCAGACGTTCCGCGTCAACGCCATCGTCTCGGGGCCGCGCCGCTACGTGCTCTCGTCCTCGGGACACATCCTCGGCATCGTCAACCCGGTGGTGCATCCGCCGAAGCGCGAATACTGGGTGGGTGCGGCCGAGCGGCACGACAGCCACGAGGCATGGCGGTCCAAGGCCGAGCACCGGTCGGGCAGCTGGTGGGAAGACTGGATGGCGTGGATGAAGCCGCAGTCCGGCGCGTTGCGCCCCGCCCCGCCTGTCGCCACCGACGCCTATCCGGCGCTCGCCGCCGCACCCGGCACCTACGTGCTGGAGCGCTAGCCGGCCCGCAAAGGCAGACATGGCACGTCGGCTGCGCGACGATCTTCTGCTGCGCCTGTTGCTGCCGATGGCGACCATCCTGCTGGTCAGCGGCATTCTCAGCTACCAGCTGTCGATGCGCTTCGCCAACCGCAGCTACGATCGCACCCTGCTCGAAGACACCCGCGCGCTGGCACGCATCGCCGGCGCGGCGCACGGGCGGCCGCTGGAGCTGCCGCCCGCGGCGCTGGCGATGTTGCAGACGGGCGACGGCGAGCGTGCCAGCTTTCAGGTGCGCAGCCAGCGCTACGGGATCCTCGCCGGCGACCCGCAGATACCGCCGCCCGTCGACGAGACGACGGACGAACCGACCTTCTACGACGTCGGTGCCGGCGGGCGAACGCTGCGCCTGGTGGCGCTGCCGGTGCTGTCGCGCGACGGCCGCGACACGCTGCTCGTCATCGTCGCCGAGACGCGGGAGCGCCGCGACGCGCTGGCCGGCGACATCTTCGCCTCCGTCGTCTTCCCGCAGCTGGCCCTCATCTTCTTTGCCGTCGTCGTCATCGTCGGCGGCGTCGAGTCGGGGCTCCGCCCGCTCGAAAACCTCGCCGAGGCCCTGGGGCGGCGCCGTCGCGATGCGCTCGATCCGTTGCCCGCCGCGCAGGTTCCCGGCGAGGCGCAGCCCCTGATCGATGCCTTCAATGGCGTCCTCGCGCGCCTGCGCGAAATGCTGGCCGTGCAGCAGCGTTTCGTGGCCGACGCCGCCCACCAACTGCGCACCCCGCTGGCGGCGCTGCACATCCAGGTCGAGCAGGCGCTGCGCGAACCCGACGCCGCGCGCAAGCAGCAGCAACTGGCGCAACTCAAGGCGTCCATCGACCGCACGGCGCGCCTTTCGGGCCAACTGCTGCTGCTGGCACGTGCCGAGCCGGGCGGAGCGGCCGTCGAGCGCACGCCGGTCGACCTGCGGGCGCTCGCCTACGAGGTCGGCGCCGCCTGGGTTCCCCGCGCGCTGGACGGCGGACGCGATCTCGGCTTCAGCGCCGAGAACGGCCCGGTTCCGGTGGTCGGGGATCGCGTGCTGCTGGGCGAACTGCTCGGCAACCTGATCGACAACGCCATCAACTACGGCGGACCGCACGTCACCGTGAAGGTGCTTGCCCAGAACGGAACGCACGGGCCGGAACTGATCGTGGAGGACGATGGCCCCGGTGTCCCCGCGGCCGAACGCGAGCGGGTCTTCGAGCGCTTTCATCGCGTGCCCGGGACGGGGGGCGACGGCTCGGGGCTCGGTCTCGCCATCGTGCGCGAGATCGCCCATGGGCACGCGGCGACGGTCGAACTGCAGACGGCAGCCGAGGGCGGATCGCGCGTCCGGGTCCGTTTCCCGCGGCTTCCGGGTGAACACCGTCCGCGGGGGGCCTGATATCCTGTGACTTTATCGGGGTGCCACGAGCCAGCACGCCGGTGCATGAGGGAGACGGATGCAAATGATGAGCTTTGAAGGCCAGAACAGCGGCCGCGAGCTGCGCCGCATCGTGCGCATCAACGAGGAGATCAAGACCGTCGTCAAGACGGCCTATCGGATCAACCTGATGGCGATGAACGCCATCTTCCTCGCCAAGCGGGCCGGCCAATCGGCGCTCGGTTTCGGCGTCCTCTCGAACGAACTGCGGCGTTTCGCCACCGACCTCGAGCAGCAGATGATCGCGCTCGGCCAGGCAACGGCCGGCAGCGTCGCCATCGTCACCGCCATGGTCAAAGAAGCCCGCGTGGTCAAGGTGCTGGAGCGGGCTCGCGCCGAGAGCAGCGGACTCGGTCGCGACGTCATCGACGAGGCCCTGCGTCGCCGCCAGGGGACGACGTTTTCCGAGCGGCTCGAGCAGGTCGCGGCGTTGAATCGCAACCTCGACATGATGATCGAGACGACCGCCAGCCTGGTCGAGATGGGCGGCGTCCTGGCGCGCTCGGCGAAGATCGAGGCTGCCTACGGCGGTGGCTTCAGCCAGTCGCTGAAACAGGTTTCGAGCGACTTCGAGGGCACGATCGGCGAGATACGCAAGTCGCTCGACAGCCTCAAGAGATTCCAGTTGCGGGAGTTTGCAGCATGAAGACCATACGCGTCATCCACGAAGACGGCGCCCACAAGTGGTACGCGATCGTGCGCGATCCGAACCGTCCCGATTACCTCATCGACACCAACGAGTACCTCGTCGTTTCGGGTGACGACGCCATCCTCCTCGACCCCGGCGGGAGCGAGGTCTTCCCGGCGGTCTTCTCCGCCTTGTCCACGCAGTTCGACCCGCGCAAGATCAGCAAGGTGTTCGCCTCTCACCAGGACCCGGACATCATCTCCTCGCTGTCGATGTGGATGGAGTTCAACAAGGACATCAAGTGCCACGTCAGCTGGCTGTGGTCGTCGTTCGTGCCGCACTTCGGCGGCACGCGCGAAACCTTCATCGACATTCCGGACAACGGTACCGACATCCTGGTCGGCAATAATCGCCTGCAGGCGATCCCGGCCCATTACCTGCACTCGTCGGGCAATTTCCATCTCTACGATCCGAAGGCCAAGATCCTGTTCTCAGGCGACGTCGGCGCGGCTTTGCTGCCGCCGGGCGAGGACGGGATGTTCGTCGAGAACTTCGACCGCCACATCCGGCATGCCGAGGCGTTCCACCGCCGCTGGATGGGTTCGGAGCGCGCGAAGCGGGACTGGTGCGCGCGCGTTTCCCAGCTCGACATCGAGATGCTCTGCCCGCAGCACGGGGCGATCTATCGGGGCGAGGACGTCCGGCGGTTCATCGACTGGTTCGCCCACCTCGAGGTTGGCGTCCTGCGCGGCTAGCTTCGCCGGGGCAGGTTCAGCCGGTTGTCGAGGCGCAGGATGCTGCGCCGAGGGTCGCGCTTGATGCTGGTCAAGGTGGCAGCCACACCCGAGACCGGAGAATTGGTCCGTCCCCCAACGCAACGATCCATCCCAAGATGACCAAGCCCACGCAGCCCCTGCACAGTCACCACAAGCACTGCGACGAGTTGTTCGCCGCTGCCGAGGCTTTTGCCCACAAGGGCGACTGGGCGGCCTGCGCGGCCTCCGGCACTCGCTTCGTCGCCGAACTCGAAGCCCATTTCGCCACCGAGGAGCAGATCTTGTTCCCTGCCTTCGAGGCGGCGACTGGCATGGCCGGAGGTCCGACCCAGGTCATGCGCCTCGAGCACGCGCAGATGCGCGACCTCCTGTCCCAGCTCAACGCGGCCATCGCCGCCCGCGACCGCAACGGCTTCGCGGGCAGCGCCGACACCCTGTTGATCCTCATGCAGCAGCACAACATGAAAGAGGAGAACATCCTTTATCCGATGTGCGACTCGTCGCTGGGGAACGCGACCGACCTCGACGTTGCCGGCGCCTTGCGCCAGCGCGTGGACAGCGCATGCCCGGCGTGACCGTCATCGACGGCCGCGACCTCCAGCCGCCCGAGCCGCTGGAACGGGCCCTGGAGGCTCTCGATACGCTCGAGGACGACGCGGAACTGATGCTGCTGCTCTATTGCCAGCCGCAACCCTTGTTCAACATCCTGCGGCGCAACGGTTACGCCTGGCAGGAGACCGTCCGCGACGACGGCACGCACGAAATCCGCATTCGCAAGGCCTGACCCCCTGGGGTCGGCCTGCCTGTAGTCGGGAGACGAGACGCAATGCATCCGAATCTCTCATTCGAGCAGGCGCCGCCGATCACGGTCCCTTACCGCTTCTTCCTGACGGCGCCATGGTTCGGCGTTGCCGCGGGGCTGCTGCTGGCAGCCCTCGGCCCGGACGCCCTCGATTCGCGCTGGACCTCGGGCGCGCTCGCGGCAACGCACCTGCTGGTCGCGGGATTCATGCTGCAGGCGATGTGCGGCGCCCTGCTGCAGTTCATCCCTGTGGCGGCCGGCGGCAACGTCTGGCGACCGAAACTGCTGACCGCCTTCGTCCACCCCGTGCTCATCGTGGCTGCGCTGCTGCTGTCGGCGGCGTTCGTCACGAGTCGCGGCGCGCTCTTCATCGCGGCCGCACATCTGTTCGGTGCCGCGATCGCCGCCTATGTCCTGATCGTTGGCGCGGCGCTAATGCGCACGCCCGGCCGCGGTCCGACGCTGCTGGCCTTGCGTTTGGCGATCGTCAGCCTCGGCGTCACGGCGGTGTTCGGCATCGTGCTGGCGACCAGCCTCGGCTACGGACGCAATTTGCCGCTGGTGCAGATCACCCACGTTCACGCCGCATGGGGGCTCGGCGGCTGGGCGCTGTTGCTGCTGGTGGGCGTCTCGTATTATGTCGTGCCCATGTTCCAGCTAACGCCGCCGTATCCCGCCCGGTTCTCCTGGGTGCTTCCGCCGGCCCTGATCGCCGTCCTCGTGCTGTGGTCATGGCAGGCGGGCGGCGTGGTCGCCCCCTGGCAGCAGGCGGTGTTCTTCTCGGGAATGCTGCTGGCCGCGAGCTACGCCGGAATGACGCTCATCCTGCAAGCGCGCCGCCGCCGCAAAATCCCCGACGCGACGCTGACGTTCTTCCGCGGCGCCATGGCGTGCCTGATCGCCATCGCCCTGTCGAGCCTGCTGTTCGTTCACGATGAACAACTCGGCAACCACCCGCGCGCCGCCATCTGGCTAGGCCTGCTGGCGATCCCCGGCGTCTTCGTGTCGGCGATCTCGGGCATGCTCTACAAGATCCTGCCCTTCCTCAACTGGCTGCACCTGCAGCGCCTGGCCGGCTTCGGCGCCGCGCCGCCCAACATGAGGGACATGATTCCGGAAGCGGCGATGTTCGGGCAGATGCGCCTGCACTTCGTGGCCCTGGCGGCATTGCTGCTGGCCGTGCCGCTGCCGCTGTTGACGCGGCCGGCCGGCTTGCTGTTTGCCGCCTCCTGCGCCTGGCTGGGCGTAAACCTTGCCGGCGGGGTGAGGAACTACCTTCGCTTCAAAGCTCGAATTCTCTCAGCCGCCGCATGTCCTGGATCGTGATCTGCTTGCCATGGACGTTGATGAGATCGGCTTCGGAGAGATCGTGGAATATGCGCGAGAGCGTCTCGGGCGTCAGGTTGAGTCGCGAGGCGATGACCTGTTTCGAGGTCGGCAGCGAGATCTCAAGGCTGCCTCCTTTGCACTCTTCGTCGAGCGGACAATGCTGCAGCAGGTAGCCGATCACGCGCTGGGCGCTGGAACGCAGCGAATAGGATTCGACGTCGTTGACCAGCGAGTGCAGGCGCATCGACAGACCCGCCAGCAGCCGGCGTGCGAACGAGGCATCAGTCTCGAGCAGTTCGAACACCGCGTTCTTGGCGATATGGAGCAGCAGCGTGTCGGTAAGCGACTCGGCGAAAACGGGGTAGGCGCGGTCCATGAACATCACGGCCTCGCCGAAGCTCTGCTTCGGCCCCAGGATCTCGACCACCTTCTCGTTGCCTTGCGAAGACGGGAAGGCGAGCTTGAGCTGGCCGAAGACGATGACGTAGAAGCCGCGCGGCATGTCGCCCTTCTGAAACAGCATCTCGCCCTTGGCGAGGCGCTTTTCGCGCGTCACCGCCGCAATTTGCGCGACTTGCTCCGGGGAGAGTTCCTGGAACAGCGGGAGCCGGCTCAGCAGTGCCGGGATGTCGAGGCGTTCGTGAGTCATGTGCGACAAGCCTTGAGGTCTGCGGGTGGCGAAAAATACCATGCTTTCGGCGCCGGAATGAAGGCATGAGCTACGTGCTTCTGAAACACCTCCATGTCACCTTCGTCGTCCTCAGCGTGACGGGATTCTTCCTGCGCGGGTTGCTGATGATGCGCGAGTCGCCGCTGCAGCATCGGCGCTGGATCAAGATCGCCCCCCACGTCAATGACACGGCGCTGCTGGCAGCGGCGCTCGGCCTGGTGGTCGTCACGGGACAGTATCCGTTCGTCCACGACTGGGTCACGGCCAAGATATTCGGCCTGATCGTCTACATCATCCTCGGCGCCGTGGCGCTGAGGGCCGGACGCACGCGGCGCGTGCGCATCGCTGCCTTGATGGCGGCGCTCGTGGTGTTCGGCTGGCTGGTGTCGGTGGCGCTGACGAAGAACCCGTGGGGCTTCGTCAGTTGGCCGGGTGGTGGCTGAGCAGGCGCTTCAGGCCGGCCGCCTCGAGGATACGGATGTGCTTCTGGTGCACGCTGATCAGCCCCTCGTCCTGGAAGCGTGAAAAGGCGCGGCTCACCGTCTCGAGCTTGAGCCCGAGGTAGGAGCCGATCTCCTCGCGCGTCATGCGCAGGTGGAATTCCTGGGGCGAATATCCGCGCGCCGTGAAGCGCTGCGAGAGGTTGAGCAGGAAGGCGGCCAAACGTTCCTCGGCGCGCATGGTGCCGAGCAGCATCATGACGCCGTGGTCGCGCACGATCTCGCGGCTCATCACCTTGTGGAAATGGTGTTGCAGCGCCTGCACCTCGCGCGAGAGCTGTTCGAGTTGCGCGAAGGGGATCACGCAGATCTCGCTGTCCTCGAGCGCGATCGAGTTGCAGGTGTGGAACTCGGTGCCGATGCCATCCATGCCGAGGATTTCCCCCGCCATCTGGAAGCCCGTCACCTGTTCGCGGCCATCCTCGAGGATGATGTCCGTCTTGAAGAAACCCATCTTTATCGCGTAGAGGGCCTCGAAGGGATCACGCGCGCGGTAGAGGTGCTGGCCGCGCTTGACCTTGCGGCGCGCGGCCACCAGGTTGTCGAGCTTTTCGACCTCGTCCTCGGACAAACCGTACGGAAGGCATAGTTCCCGCAGGTTGCACTGGGAACATGCGGCCTTGAGGGAGGTCAGTGTGATGGGTACGACGCTGGCTGCAGGCATGGTTTCTCAGACCGTTTGATCTGTGTCAATATGCCCACGAGGGAGTTTCGGCATCGTTACGTCTCGTTAATCCCGGCTGAAAAGCCAACCGGCAAGTGAGCAACTATCAGGAACTGATTTTCGACCCGCAGGTCATCCGTCGTTTCGACGTCAGCGGTCCTCGCTACACATCCTATCCGACAGCCGATCGATTCGTCGAAGCCTTCGACGCCGAAGCGTATCGCACCTGGCTGGGGAAGCGCACGATCGGCGGTATCAGCCGACCGCTGTCATTATACTTCCACATCCCCTTCTGCAATACGATCTGCTATTACTGCGCCTGCAACAAGATCATCACGAAGGACCACGGGCGCTCGGCAAAGTACATCAAGTACCTCGGCAAGGAGCTTGCCATGCAGGCCGAGGCGCTGGACGGCACGCACGATGTGATCCAGTTGCACTGGGGCGGCGGCACGCCGACCTTCCTCTCGCACGACGAGATGAAGCGGCTGATGGACCACACGCTCCAGCACTTCAAGCTGCTCCCTAACGGTGAATACTCGATCGAGATCGATCCGCGCAAGGTCGACCGCGATACCGTCAAGCTGCTCGCGGAACTCGGCTTCAACCGCATGAGCGTCGGCGTGCAGGATTTCGAGCCGGCGGTCCAACAGGCCGTCAACCGCATCCAGACGCTCGACGAGACGCGCGTCGTCATCGACGCCGCGCGGGAATTCGGCTTCAAATCGGTCTCGGTCGACCTGATCTACGGGCTGCCGAAGCAGAACGTGATCAGCTTCAACCACACGCTCGACGAGGTGATCAAGCTTTCGCCGGACCGCCTGTCGATCTACAACTACGCCCACCTGCCGAATCTCGCCAAGCCGCAACGGCGCATCAGCGAGGACGAGCTGCCGACCGCGGACGCCAAGCTGCAAATCCTGCAGACGGCGATCCGCCGCCTGACCGACGCCGGCTACGTCTTCATCGGCATGGACCACTTCGCCAAGCCTGACGACGAGCTCGCGGTCGCGCAACGCCAGGGCCGGCTGCACCGCAACTTCCAGGGCTACTCGACCTACGCCGACGCGGATTTGATGGCCTTCGGCGTTTCGTCCATCGGCAAGGTCGGCCCGACGTACTGCCAGAACTACCGCACGCTCGACGAGTACTACGACAGCCTCGACCGCGGCGTCCTGCCCGTGATGCGTGGCCTGGAACTCACTGCCGACGACCTGCTGCGCCGCTCGATCATCCAGGCGCTGATGTGCCACTTCGAGCTGTCGATCGAGTCGATCGAGATCGCCCACCTGATCGACTTCAAGACCTACTTCGCCGCCGAACTCGCCGCCTTGCGCGAGATGGAGCAGGCCGGCCTGCTGACCATCGACGACCAGTGGATCACGGTGCTGCCGCGCGGCCGCATGCTGGTGCGCGTCATCGCCATGGCTTTCGATCGCTACCTGCGCACCGACCGCGAACGCGTGCGCTACTCGAAAGTCATCTAGGCCGTTTTGCCCGAGTCCGGTTACCTCACGCTGTTCCTCGTCGGCCTGCTCGGCGGCACGCACTGCGCCGGCATGTGCGGCGGCATCGTCGGCGCGCTGTCCCTTTCCGCACCCGGTGCGCCGCCGCTGCCGATCCATCTCGCCTACAACCTCGGCCGTATCGCCAGCTACGCGATCGCCGGCGCGATTGCCGGTGCCGTCGGCCAAGTGTTCGGCACGCTGCTTCCGGTGCAGCAGGGTCTCTACCTGTTCGCCAGCCTGATGCTGCTGGCGATGGGCTTCTATCTGCTCGGCGCGACGCGCGCCCTCGCCGTCGTCGAGCGCGGCGGCCAGAAGCTGTGGTCGCGCATCCAGCCGGCCACGCGCCGCTTCATGCCGGTGCGCGGCCCCGCGCAGGCGCTGCCGCTCGGCCTGCTCTGGGGCTGGCTGCCCTGCGGCCTCGTCTACAGTGCGCTGACGACGGCGCTGGCCTCGGGCTCGGCGGCGAACGGCGCGTTGCTGATGCTGGCCTTCGGGGCCGGCACCCTGCCGAACCTGCTGCTCGCCGGCCTGCTGCTGGCACGCTTCCGGAATTTCGCCCAGGCACGCGCGACGCGCCTTGCCTCCGGGGTGCTCGTGCTCGGCTTCGGCCTCTACGGCCTGCTCAACGTCTGGCGCACCTGGGCGCAGTAGAATGCCCGCATGAACATCCTGTTCGCCTACGACGGTTCCGAGGTCTCGCAGCGCGCGCTGGCATCGCTGATCGACCACGTGCAGTGGTTCCGCGACAAGCCCGCGATCCACCTGCTGCACGTGCACCTGCCGGTGCCGGTCGGCCTGGCCGTCCAGCACGTCAGCCACGAGGCGCTGGACCGCTACTACCGCGAGGAGGGCGAGTCGGTGCTGGCAGAGGCGAAACGGCGACTCGAGGCAGCGGGGCTCGCCGTGACGCCGCACATCCACGTCGGCCATCCGGCGGAGGTGATCGTCCGCCTCGCCGATGAACTTCAATGCGAGCTGATCTGCCTCGGCACGCACGGCCGCGGCACCGTGGCCAACGCGGCCCTCGGCTCCGTCGCGAACAAGGTGCTGCACCTTTCCAGCGTTCCCGTCCTGCTTGCACGGTAGCGTCCCCGAGGCGTCTCTGGGATAATTAGCGTTTGCTAATTTATTCGGAGAACAACAAATGGCAGTCACTCCCCACGAGCTGGTCGTCGAGGCCAAGTCCCAGATCACCGAAGTCGGCTGCGCCGATGCGCAATCGATGCTCGGCAAGTGCGTGATCCTCGACGTGCGCGAATACGACGAGTACGCCGCCGGCCACCTGCCGGGCGCGATCAACATCCCGCGCGGGGTGCTCGAGTTCAAGGTCGGCATGGTGCCGGAGGCCGCGAACAAGCAGGCGCAGGTGCTCCTCTACTGCCGCACCAGCGGCCGCGCCGCACTGTCGGCGGTCCAGTTGCAGAAACTCGGCTACGCCAAGGTTGTCTCGATGGCAGGCGGTTTCGAGCAGTGGAACAACGAGGCCCGCCCGACCGAGAAGCCCGAGCCGATCAACTTCGAATAACACGATCGCCATGAGCGCAGGCAACGACACGGTGCTGGACCTCCCCCTGGCCGGCATGAGCTGTGCGGCCTGCGCCGCGCGCATCGAGAAGCAGCTCAACAAGCTGCCCGGCGTAGAAGCCGCCGTCAACTTCGCCAGCGAGCGCGTGTCGGTCCGTTACGACGCCGCGCAGGCGACGGCGGCGGAGCTCGTCGACACCATCCGCAAGACCGGCTTCGACGTGCCCCCCGCGACCCTCGAGCTGGCGATCGGCGGCATGACCTGCGCCGCCTGCGCAGGGCGCATCGAAAGGCAGCTCAACAAGCTTCCCGGCGTCGAGGCGGCCGTCAATCTGGCTGCCGAGAAGGCCCACGTTCGCTACGTGCCGGGACTGGCCGATCCGGACGCGCTGATCGCTACGGTGGTGAAGACCGGCTTCAAGGCCAGCGTGTCGACGCAGGACACGCACGCCGAGGAGAAGGCGCGCAAGCTCGCGCTGTACCAGCAGGAACTGCGGCGGTTCTGGATCGCGGCGGCGCTGACGCTGCCGCTCGTCGGCCAGATGCTGTTCATGTTCAGCACCGGGGCCGACGCCCACCAGGAGGTGCTGCCGCGCTGGATGCAACTGCTGCTGGCGACGCCCGTGCAATTCTGGATCGGCTGGCGCTTCTACACCGGCGGCTATCACGCCCTGCGCGGCGGCAGCGGCAACATGGACGTGCTGGTCGCGCTCGGCACCAGCATGGCCTGGGGCTACAGCGCCGTGGTGACGCTGTTCGGCTGGCACGAACAGCATGTCTATTACGAAGCCTCGGCGACGGTGATCACGCTGGTGCTGCTGGGCAAGATCCTCGAGGCGCGCGCCAAGGCCAAGACCTCGGCCGCGATCGAGGCGCTGGTCAAGCTGCAGCCGCAGACGGCGCACGTCCAGCGCGGCGACAAGCTGGTCGAGGTCCCCGTGGCGACGATGATCCCGGGCGACGTCTTCGTCGTGCGTCCCGGCGAGGCGGTGCCGGTCGACGGCGAGGTCGTGTCGGGCGCGTCGAGCGCCAACGAGGCCATGCTGACCGGCGAGAGCCTGCCGGTGGCGAAGAATTCGGGCGACCGCGTGTTCGCGGCGACGGTCAACGGCGACGGACTGCTGACCTGCCGCGCCACCGGCGTCGGCTCGCAGACGCTACTCGCCGGCATCATCCGCCTCGTCGAGCAGGCGCAGGGCTCGAAGGCGCCGGTGCAGCGGCTCGTCGATCGCATCGCGGCCGTATTCGTCCCCGTGGTCACGGGCATCGCGCTCCTGACGTTCGCAGGCTGGTGGTGGCTCGGCGGCGACTTCACGGCGGCGCTGGTCAATGCCGTCGCCGTGCTGGTCATCGCCTGTCCGTGCGCGCTGGGACTGGCGACGCCGACGGCGATCATGGTGGGAACCGGGCAGGGCGCTCGCGCGGGCGTGCTGATCCGCAACGCGCAGGCGCTCGAACTGGCCGAGCACATCGGCGTGCTGGCGGTCGACAAGACCGGCACCCTGACGCAGGGATGCCCGGTGGTCACGGACGTCGTGACCTTGGGCGACGCATCCGCCGACGAGGCGCTGCGCCTTGCCGCAAGCCTCGAGCAGGGCTCGACGCATCCGCTGGCCGCGGCGGTCGTCGCGGCGGCGAAGGACAGGCAGCTGCCGTTGTCCGTCCCGTCCGATGTCGCCGCGACCGCGGGACGGGGGTTGACGG
Organism: Pseudomonadota bacterium; assembly: GCA_046726235.1. Taxonomy (GTDB): domain Bacteria; phylum Pseudomonadota; class Gammaproteobacteria; order Burkholderiales; family Rhodocyclaceae; genus Nitricoxidireducens. The sequence continues at coordinate 83,094 of JBKPAD010000005.1, read as the reverse complement.
GAACGATCGACGGTGTCGCCATTCATGCCGGCTCGCCGGCGTGGTTCGACGCGCTGGCGCTGCAACTGCCGGCGGACCGGATTGCGGCCTTGCAGGAGCAGGGGCGCAGCATCGTAGCCGTTGCCCGCGCCGGAATGCCGATCGCGCTGCTCGGCGTCGCCGACCCGATGCGCGCGAACTCGCGCCCCGTCATCGAGCGCCTGACGCAGCTCGGCGTCGAGGTGGTGATGCTGACCGGCGACAACGCGCGCACCGCGGCGGCCATCGCGCGCGAGGCCGGCATCGCGCGCTACGAGGCCGAAGTGATGCCCGAGGACAAGGCCAAGACCGTCGAGCGCCTGAAGGGCGGCGGCAAGCGCGTCGGCATGGCCGGCGACGGCGTGAACGACGCGCCGGCGCTGGCTGCGGCGGACGTCAGCTTCGCCATGGGCGCGGGCAGCGACGTCGCCATGGAAGCGGCCGACATCACGCTGATGCGCAACGACCTGGGCGGCGTCGCCGACGCGATCTCCCTGTCGCGCGCCACGCTGCGAAAGATCCGCCAGAATCTGTTCTGGGCGTTCATCTACAACGTGCTCGGCATCCCGCTCGCCGCCCTCGGCTTCCTCAATCCCGTGGTCGCGGGTGCGGCGATGGCGCTGAGTTCGGTGTCGGTGGTCAGCAATTCGCTGCTGCTGCGCCGTTGGCAACCGGAGAAGCGATGATGGAAACGACGATCGTGAAAGTGGGCGGCATGTCCTGCGGCGGCTGCGTCAAGAGCGTGACGGGCGTGCTCGAAGCCCTTTCAGGCGTGACCAAGGCGGAGGTCTCGCTGGAGAAGGGCGAAGCGCGGGTCGATTACGACCCGGCGCAGGTGAGCCGCGAAGCGCTGCTCGGCGCCGTCGCCGCCGCCGGCTTCGACGCTTCCTGAGCCCTCAGGAAGAGGACTCATCCATCTGCGACTGCAGGTAGTTCTGCAGCCCGACCTTCTCGATCAGCTCGAGCTGAGTTTCGAGATAGTCGATGTGCTCCTCGGTATCCTCCAGCAGGTCCTCGAAGAGCTCGCGAGAGACATAGTCGGCGACGCGCTCGCAGTGCGCGACGGCGGCCTTGAGGTCGGCCTGGGCGGCGCGCTCGAGTTGCAGGTCGCCGTCGATCGCCTCGGGAACGCTCTCGCCAATCAGCAGCTTGTTCAGCGTCTGCAGGTTCGGCAGGCCGTCGAGCACCAGTACGCGCTCGATGAGCTTGTCGGCGTGCTTCATCTCCTCGATCGATTCCTCGTATTCGTGCTTGCCGAGGCGCCCGAAGCCCCAGTTCTTGTACATCCGGGCGTGCAGGAAGTACTGGTTGATCGCGGTCAGCTCGCTGACGAGCTGCTTGTTCAGCAACTGGATGACGTCCTTGTCGCCCTTCATGTCGGCTCCTCCTTCGTCAGGCGGCGCCGAGCGTGAGTCCTCCGAGCGAGAACACCGGGGCGACCGCTTGTTCCTTTTCTAGCGCCTCGTTCAGAACATTGCGAGCACAAGTCGCGCAACGGCCGCAACAGGCGCCGACGCCGAGTTCGTTGCGCAACTCGCGCATCGTCCGGCAGCCGTCGTCGACGGCCCTGGCGATCTGTTTGTCGGTAACGGCATTGCAGATGCAAACGTACATGGCTTGGGCTTTCGGGTCCGTGCGATGGGCGACCGATGGGTCTTGAGTTGCGAACCATTCTCATCGCGGCGCCACTTCATGTCAAGCGTTGCGACCGGAAAATCCAGCGCCGACTTGGCGTTGCGCCTTGGGCGGGCTAGGGTGCGGCGGTGCAACACGGCTATAATCACCCCTTTTTCAGGAGAGAGACAGTGGGCCTCGATCGCGTCCCCCCCGGCAAGGATCTGCCGAACGACTTCAACGTGGTCATCGAAATCCCGATGCACGCCGAGCCGATCAAGTACGAGGTGGACAAGGAGTCGGGCGCGATCTTCGTCGATCGCTTCATGTCGACGGCCATGCACTATCCCTGCAACTACGGCTACATCCCGCACACCATCGCCGGTGACGGCGACCCGGTCGACGTGCTGGTCATGTCCCAGTTCGCCCTGCCGCCTGGCGTCGTCGTGCGCTGCCGCCCGGTCGGCATGCTCAAGATGACGGACGAGGCCGGCGACGACGCCAAGCTGCTGGCCGTCCCGGTCGACAAGCTGACGCCGATGTATCGCGACATCGAGAGCCCGCGCGACTTCCCGCAGATCATCCTCGACCAGATTTCCCATTTCTTCGAGCACTACAAGGATCTCGAGCCCGGCAAGTACGTCAAGGTCCAGGGCTGGGTCAGCGTCGAGGAAGCCAAGTGCGAGATCATGGACGGCGTCCAGCGCTACGAAGACGCCAAGGAAAAGCCGGCGTTCTGAAGCCGAATCCCATGCCGGCGCTCAGGATCGCGGTAGCGCAGATCAACTGCACGGTCGGCGACCTCGTCGGCAATGCGGCCGCGATCCTCGATGCCGCCCGGCGCGCCCATGCCGCCGGCGCCGACCTCCTGCTGACGCCCGAGCTCGCGCTCTGTGGCTATCCGCCGGAAGACCTGCTGCTGCGCCCGGATTTCTACCGCGCCTGCCGCCGCGAACTCGAAGCGCTCGCGGCCGCGACGCCCTTGCCGCTGGTCGTCGGCCATCCCGAGGAAGAGGCCGGCCGGCGTTACAACGCCGCCTCATTCATTGACGGCGGCCGCGTTCGCGCCGGCTACCGCAAGCGCCTGCTGCCGAACTACGCCGTCTTCGACGAGGAACGCTATTTCGACGTCGGCGATCGCGCCTGCGTCATCGACTTCAAGGGCGTCCGCCTCGGCATCAACATCTGCGAGGACGTATGGGAAGCGCCGGCCGCCGCGGCTGCGCGCGATGCCGGCGCCGAAGTCCTGCTGGTGCTCAACGCCTCGCCGTTCCACATGCGCAAGCAGCAGCACCGGCACCAGGTGCTGCGCACGCGTGCCGGCGAAACCGGCATGCCGATGATCTACGCCAACATGGTCGGTGGCCAGGACGAGCTCGTCTTCGACGGCGCCTCGTTCGCGATCGCGGCCGACGGCACGCTGCTCCAGCAGTCGCCGGCTTTCGTTCCCGATCTGGCGCTCGTCGACATCGAGGGCGGCCGCATTCTGCCGGGGACCGTCGCGCCCGCGCTCTCGCATGAGGCCGAGGTCTATGAAGCGCTCAAGCTCGGCGTGCGCGACTACCTCGGCAAGAACGGCTTCCCCGGCGCGCTGCTCGGCCTCTCGGGCGGCATCGACTCGGCGCTGACGCTGTGCATCGCCGTCGATGCGCTCGGCGCCGACAAGGTTCGCGCCGTGATGATGCCCTCGCCCTACACCGCGCAGATGAGCCTCGACGATTCGCGCGCGCTGGTCGAGAAACTCGGCGTGCGCTACGACGAAATCCCGATCTCCCCCGCGATGGACACCTACGCCGCGATGCTGGAGCCGCTGTTCGCGGGCTTGCCGCCGACGGCCTGGGCCGACACGACGCCCGAAAACATCCAGGCGCGCATCCGCGGCATGGTGCTGATGGCGCTGTCGAACCGCACCGGCCGCATCGTGCTGACCACCGGCAACAAGAGCGAGATGGCGGTCGGCTACGCCACGCTCTACGGCGACATGGCGGGCGGCTTCGCAGTCATCAAGGACGTGCTGAAGACTTTCGTCTACCGCCTCGCGCGCTACCGCAACACCCTCGGCGACGGCCCGGTGATCCCCGAGAACATCATCGTGCGCGCGCCCTCGGCCGAACTGCGCCCGGACCAGACCGACCAGGATTCGCTGCCGCCCTACGAGACGCTCGATGCCATCATCGAGGCCTACATGAGCCAGGACATGAGCCCGCGGCAGATCGTCGCGCTCGGCCACCCCGAGGCCGACGTGCGCCGCGTGGTGCGCCTGCTCAAGCTCAACGAATACAAACGCCGCCAGGCGCCGGTCGGCATCCGCATCAGCCAGCGCGGCTTCGGCAAGGACTGGCGATATCCGATAACATCGCGCTACGCGGACGAGTGGTAACCGAACGGCATTTGGGAGATACGCAATGAAGAAGATCGAAGCCATCATCAAGCCCTTCAAGCTCGACGAAGTGCGCGAAGCGCTCTCCGAAGTCGGCATCACCGGCCTGACGGTGACCGAAGTCAAGGGCTTCGGCCGCCAGAAGGGCCACACCGAGCTCTATCGCGGCGCCGAGTACGTCGTCGACTTCCTGCCGAAGATCAAGATTGAGGCCATCGTCGCCAACGAGAGCGTCGAGGCGGCCATCGAAGCCATCGTCAAGGCAGCCCGCACCGGCAAGATCGGCGACGGCAAGATCTTCGTCACCGCGGTCGAGCAGATCGTCCGCATCCGCACCGGCGAGACGAACGAAGCTGCTATCTGACCGCTAGCGGTTCGCCGCGAGCAGCACGATCACCGCACCCGCGCCGCCCTCGGCGGTGCGCGCCTGGCAGAAGGCCAGGACTTCCTTGCGCTGGGCCAGCCAGCCCAGCACCAATCTCTTCAGTACCGGCTCGCGACCTGGCGAGCGCAGGCCCTTGCCGTGCACCACGCGTACGCAGCGATGGCCGTGGCGCAGGCACTCGGCGAGGAATTCGCCCGTCTGCACGCGTGCCTCGTCCCGGTTCATGCCATGAAGGTCGAGCGCCGACTGAACTACCCAGCGGCCGCGCCGCAGGTCGCGCAGCACCGACGGCGCCATTCCGGGGCGCAGCCAGACCGCTTCGTCGCCGCCCTCGAGGAACAGGTCGGGCAGGGCGGGAGCATCGAACGACTCCGCCAGCGCCGCCGACTCGTCGCGGCTGCGCTGGCGCGGGATCGCCGGCACGGGCGGCGGTTCGTGATGGACGCGGTCGCTGGCGAGCGGCACGGCGTCCGCCACCGCCGCGTGAAACAGGCGGCGGGCTTCCTCGTCCTTGGGCGCCCGCCCGGTCACGGCCGCCTCTGGGTCAGTGCCCGAGGCTGTCCAGATAGCGCTCGGCGTCGAGCGCGGCCTGGCAGCCGCTGGCCGCACTGGTGACGGCCTGCTTGTAGACGGGGTCCTGCACGTCGCCGGCGGCGAACACGCCGGGAACCGACGTCGCCGTCGCGTTGCCCTTGCGGCCGGCGCCGGTGACGATGTAGCCGTTCTCGAGCTCGAGCTGGCCGGCGAAGAGGTCGGTGTTCGGCTTGTGGCCGATGGCGATGAACACGCCCATCAGCTTGATGTCCTCGGTCGCCTCGGTCTTGACGTTCTTGATGCGCATGCCGGTGACGCCGGTCTTGTCGCCGAGCACCTCGTCGAGCACGTGGTCCCACTTGATCGTGACCTTGCCGGCCTTTTCCTTCTCGAACAGCTTGTCCTGCATGATCTTCTCGGCGCGGAACTTGTCGCGGCGATGCACCACGGTGACGTGGCGGCAGATGTTCGACAGGTAGAGCGCCTCTTCGACGGCGGTGTCGCCGCCGCCGATCACCGCGACGTCCTGGTTCTTGTAGAAGAAGCCGTCGCAGGTCGCGCAGGCGGACACGCCCTTGCCCGAGAACGCCTGCTCCGACGGCAGGCCGAGGTACTGGGCCGAGGCGCCGGTGGCGATGATCAGCGCGTCGCAGGTGTACTCGCCGGAATCGCCGACCAGGCGGATCGGCTTCTCGGTCAGCTTGGCCGTGTGGATCTGGTCGAAGATGATTTCGGTGTTGAAGCGCTCGGCGTGCTTTTGGAAGCGGGTCATCAGGTCGGGGCCTTGCACGCCGTCCGCATCAGCCGGCCAGTTGTCGACGTCGGTCGTCGTCATCAGCTGGCCGCCCTGGGCGAGGCCGGTGACGAGGACGGGCTTCAGGTTGGCGCGAGCGGCATACACGGCGGCCGTATAGCCGGCGGGACCGGAACCGAGGATCAGAAGGCTGGCGTGGCGGGTTGTCATGGGAGCGCGTTCTTGTTGGGTTGAAGGTGCGGAAATTATAGCGGCAGGCCGTGGGGCGCCTCGATTGTGATCGGCAATCGCGCGGATAGCCGGCGCTTATCGGCCGTTCTCGCCGGATCGAGGCCCGACCGCTTGGCTAGCATCGAACGCCAAATGAACACGATCGCCCGTCCGCTCGACACGCGGGCTCGCACCAAACCGCCCGCCGAGCCCCTTCCCGAGAAGATCGCCGCCGTCGTCCACGAGGCGCGCTGGCTGGTCGTCGGTGCCGCCGGCATCTATCTGGCGCTGATCCTCTGGGGCTATTTCCCGTCCGATCCCGGCTGGTCGCACGCCGCGCAGGTCGACATCGTCGCCAACCCCGGCGGCCGCTTCGGCGCCTGGCTGGCCGACCTGCTGCTGTACGTCTTCGGCTACTCGGCCTGGTGGCTGCCCGTCTTCCTGATGTTCCTCGTCGCCTGGGGCTACCACCGGCTCGAAGGATTGCTGAAGGGCGACCGCCGCCCGCTGGCGATCGCCATGGCCGGCTTTGCGCTGGTGCTGCTGTCGAGCGTCGGCATCGAGGCGATGCGTTTCTGGAGCCTCAAGGCTGCGCTGCCCCTGTCGCCGGGCGGCATGCTCGGCGTCGAGGTCGGGCGCTTCGTCGGCGATGCGCTCGGCTACACCGGCGGCACGCTGATCCTGCTGGCGCTGTTCTTCGCCGGCCTGAGCCTGTTCACCGGGATTTCGTGGCTGCGCGTCGCCGAAGGCACGGGCGCGCTGCTCGAAGCCGCGGCGACCGCCTGCGTGCGCCTCTGGGAAACCTGGCAGGACCGGCGCTACGGCCGCGTCGTCGCCGAAAAGCGCGAAGCCGTGGTGCAGGAAACGCTGAAGAAGATCGAGGCCGAACCGCCGGCGCCAATCAAGATCGTCGAGCCCGCCGAACCCGTCGTCCCGGTCGCGCCCAAGGCCGTCGCCCGCGCCGAGAAGGAGCGCCAGGCGCCGCTGTTCTTCGACGCGCCCGGCGAGGCGCTGCCGCCGCTGCACCTGCTCGATGCCGCCAGCCACAATCCCGCCGACCTGCCGGCGGCCGACACGCTCGAATTCACCTCGCGCCTGATCGAGCGCAAGCTCGCCGACTTCGGCGTCGAGGTCAGGGTCGTCTCCGCGCATCCTGGCCCGGTCGTCACGCGCTACGAGATCGAGCCGGCGACCGGCATCAAGGGCGCGACCATCGTCGGCCTCGCCAAGGACCTGGCGCGCGCGTTGTCGCTGGTCAGCATCCGCGTCGTCGAGACCGTGCCCGGCAAGTCCTGCATGGCGCTCGAACTGCCGAACCCGCGCCGCCAGACCGTGCGCCTGACCGAGATCATCGGCTCGCAGGCTTACAACGGCATGCACTCGCCGCTCGCCGTCGCGCTCGGCAAGGACATCGCCGGCCTGCCGGTGTGCGCCGACCTCGCCAAGATGCCGCACCTGCTGGTCGCCGGCACCACGGGCTCGGGCAAGTCGGTCGGCATCAACGCAATGATCCTGTCGCTCGTCTACAAGTCCGAGCCGAAGAACGTGCGCATGATCATGGTCGACCCGAAGATGCTCGAGCTCTCGATCTACGAGGGCATCCCGCACCTGCTGGCGCCCGTCGTCACCGACATGAACAAGGCTGCCAACGCGCTGCACTGGTGCGTCGGCGAGATGGAGCGCCGCTACAAGTTGATGAGCGCGATGGGCGTGCGCAACCTGTCGGGCTTCAACAGCAAGATCAACGAGGCGAAGAAGAACGGCGAGCCGATCCCGAATCCGTTCCCGCTGGTGCCCGAGTCGCCGGAGCCGCTCGAGCCGATGCCCTACATCGTCGTCGTCATCGACGAGCTGGCCGACCTGATGATGGTGGTCGGCAAGAAGGTCGAGGAGCTGATCGCGCGCCTGGCGCAGAAGGCGCGCGCCGCCGGCATCCACCTGATCCTGGCGACGCAGCGGCCGAGCGTCGACGTCATCACCGGCCTGATCAAGGCCAACATCCCGACGCGCATCGCCTTCCAGGTGTCGTCGAAGATCGACTCGCGCACCATCCTCGACCAGATGGGCGCCGAGGCGCTGCTCGGACAGGGCGACATGCTCTACCTTGCGCCCGGCACCGGCCTGCCGACACGCGTCCATGGCGCCTTCGTCTCCGACGACGAAGTGCATCGCGTCGTCGACCACCTGAAGAAGATCGGCAAGCCCGAGTACATCAAGGACGTGCTCGCCTCGCCGCCGGCCGAGAACACCGACGCCGCGCTCGGCGATGCCGGCGACGCCGAGGCGGACCCGATGTACGACCAGGCCGTCGAGGTCGTGCTGAAGACGCGCCGGCCGTCGATCTCTCTCGTGCAGCGCCACCTGCGCATCGGCTACAACCGCGCCGCGCGCCTGATCGAGGCGATGGAAAAGTCCGGCCTGGTTTCGCCGATGAACGCCGCCGGCAACCGCGAGGTGCTGGCGCCGGAGTCGACCGACTAACTCGGCTTGAGCTGGCGCAGCGCCTGCGTCAGCACGTAGAACGCGGAGCGCAGGAAGATCACTGCGATCACCGCTCCCACCGCCAAGTCCGGCCACATCGAGCCCGTGAGGGCGACGCCCGCGCCGGCGAACAGCACGCCGACGTTGGCGATGATGTCGTTGCGCGAGCACAGCCAGACCGATTCCATGTTGATGTCGTCGTTGCGGTGGCGCGTCAGCAGCGCCAGGCAGGTGAGGTTGCAAGCGAGGGCGAACAGGCCGAAGCCGCCGATCATCTCCGCCACCGGCACCACCGGCGCGAACAGCCTGGCGACCAGGGCGGCCGCGACGGCGAGGCCGAAGCCCAGCATGATCACGCCCTTCAGCAGGGCGGCCGCGGCGCGCCAGCGCTCGCTCCGGGCGAGCACGTAGAGGCTGAACGCATAGACGAGCGCGTCGCCGAGGCTGTCGAGCGAATCGGCCATCAGCGAGGTCGATGCCGCGCGCAGGCCGGCGCCGAACTCGATCGCGAACAACGCGACGTTGATCGCCAGCACGATCTTCAAGGTGCGTCCCTGACGCTCGCGCAGCGCCTCCAGCGCACAACTCTTCCCTTCGCAGCAGCCCGCCATCGATGCCTCCTGTTGCCGGATGAAAACCCGCGGGCTCGCTGCGGTCAAGCCCCAAGTCGGCCGAGGTCGGCGATAATTCGCCATGCACAAATTATTCTGCACGCTCGCAGCCCTGGTGCTCGCGTTCCCGGCCAGCGCCGCCGGCCTCGACCAGCTTCGGTCATTTCTCGACCACACCAAGACCGCGCGCGGCGTGTTCGCCCAGAGCGTGACCAGCAAGTCGGGCCGCAAGCCGCAGCAGTCGGCGGGCAGCTTCGCGCTGCAGCGCCCCGGCAAGTTCCGCTGGCATTACGAGCGCCCTTACGCGCAACTGCTGGTCAGCGACGGCGACAAGCTCTGGAGCTTCGATCCCGACCTCAACCAGGTGACGACGCGCAAGCTCGGCAAGGCGCTCGGGTCCAGCCCGGCGGCGCTGTTGGCCGGCGCCGACCTCGATGCCCACTTCGTGCTCAAGAATGCCGGCGAGGCCGACGGGCTCGAGATGGTGGACGCGACGCCGAAGGCCGCTGACGGCACCTTCGAGCGCGTGCGCATCGGCTTCAAGGACAACCTGCCGAAGCTGATGGAAATCCGCGACAACTTCGGCCAGGTGACGACGCTGATGTTCACCGAGTTCCACGCCAACCCGCAGTTGTCGAAAGATCAGTTCAAGTTCGTCCCGCCCAAGGGCGCCGATGTCGTCGGCGAGTAACGACCTCTTCGCCGTCAAGCCGCACGCGCCGCTGGCCGAGCTGCTGCGGCCCAAGACGCTCGACGAGGTGATCGGCCAGACGCATCTGGTCGGCCCCGGCAAGCCGTTGCGCCTGGCCTTCGAGTCGGGCACGCCGCACTCGATGATCTTCTGGGGGCCGCCGGGCGTCGGCAAGACGACGCTGGCGCGACTGATGGCCGATGCCTTCGACGCCGAATTCATCGCGCTCTCGGCGGTGTTCTCGGGCGTCAAGGACATCCGCGAGGCGATGCAGCAGGCCGAGCTCACGCTCGCGCAATCGGGCCGCCGCACCATCCTGTTCGTCGACGAGGTGCATCGCTTCAACAAGGCGCAGCAGGATGCCTTCCTGCCCTACGTCGAGCAGGGCGTCGTCACCTTCGTCGGCGCGACCACCGAGAATCCGTCGTTCGAGGTCAATTCCGCGCTGCTGTCGCGCGCCGCCGTCTATGTGCTGAAGAGCCTGTCCGAGGACGAGCTCGCGCAGCTGTTCGAGCGCGCGCGCGCGCAGGCGTTTCCCGGCATCGCCGTCAGCGACGAGGCGCGCGACCGGCTGATCGCCTACGCCGACGGCGATGCTCGCCGGCTGCTCAACGTCCTCGAGCAGATCCGCACGGCGGCGACCGCGGCCGGCGTCGACGAGGTCGACAACGCCTTTCTCGAAGCGGCGCTCGCCTCCGACCTGCGCCGCTTCGACAAGGGCGGCGATGCTTTCTACGACCAGATCTCGGCGCTGCACAAGTCGGTGCGCGGTTCGAATCCCGACGCGGCGCTCTACTGGTTCGTGCGCATGCTGGACGGCGGCGCCGATCCGCTGTACCTCGGACGGCGCGTCGTGCGTATGGCGTCCGAAGATATCGGCCTCGCGGACCCGCGCGCGCTGGAGGTTGCGCTCACCGCCTGCACGACGTACGAGCGCCTCGGTTCGCCGGAAGGCGAACTGGCCCTGGCCAACGCTGTGCTCTACATGGCCGTGGCGCCGAAATCGAACGCTGCCTACACCGCCTATAATGCCGCCCGCGCCTTCATCGCCAAGGATAAGACGCGGCCCGTTCCCGAGCACTTGCGTAATGCGCCGACCAAGCTAATGAAGGAACTCGGCTTCGGCCGCGAGTATCGCTACGCACACGACGAGCCCGAGGCCTATGCGGCCGGCGAGAACTACCTTCCCGACGGCATGCCGCGGATCGAGTGGTACAAACCGGTGCCGCGCGGGCTGGAACAGAAAATCGCCGACAAGCTCGCGCACCTGCGCGAGCTCGACCGCAAAGCCAAATCGAAATAGGAAAGCCGCACAGCCATGCTCGACATCCAGCAACTTCGCTCCAATGCCGCCCTCGTCGCCGAACGCCTCGCCGCGCGCGGCGTGACCTTCGACGCCGCCGCCTTCGAGGCACTCGAGGCCGAGCGCAAGGCGCTGCAGACGAGCACGCAAGACCTGCAGGCGAAGCGCAACAGCCTGTCGAAGCAGATCGGCATGCTCAAGGGCAAGGGCGAGGACGTCTCCGCCGTGATGGCCGAAGTCGCCGGCCTCGGCGACGAGCTCAAGGCCGGCGAGGAAAAGCTCGCGCAACTGCAGGAGCGCTACAACGCCTTCGTCGCCGTGATTCCGAACCTGCCGCACGAGAGCGTGCCGGTCGGTAGCGACGAGACCGGCAACGTCGAGGTCCTGCGCTGGGGCGCGCCGCGCGCATTCGACTTCGCGGTGAAGGATCACGTCGAACTCGGCGAGACGCTCGGCGGCCTCGACTTCGAAACCGCGACCAAGATTTCCGGCAGCCGCTTCTCGCTGATGAAGGGCGGCCTTGCGCGCCTGCATCGCGCGCTCGCCCAGTTCATGCTCGACACGCACACGGGCGAGCACGGCTACACGGAAGTCTATGTGCCGTACCTCGTGAACCCGGCCAGCATGTTCGGCACCGGCCAGTTGCCGAAGTTCGAGGAAGACCTGTTCGTCGTTGTGCCAGGTGGTGGCCTCTCTGGTCTCTACGACGATCGCGCACAGTTTCTCAAACAGAAGCTCTACCTGATTCCCACCGCCGAAGTCCCGGTGACCAACATCGTGCGCGACGAGATCGTCGATCTCGCCAAGCTGCCGCTCAAGTTCGTCTGCCACACCCCGTGCTTCCGCTCGGAGGCCGGCAGCTACGGCAAGGACACGCGCGGCATGATTCGCCAGCACCAGTTCGACAAGGTCGAGCTGGTGCAGATCGTCCATCCGGAGAAGTCGTGGGAAGCGCTCGAAGCGCTGACCGGCCACGCCGAGGCGATCCTGCAGAAGCTCGAGCTGCCCTATCGCAAGGTCGCGCTGTGCACCGGCGACATGGGCTTCTCGGCCGCCAAGACTTACGACCTCGAAGTGTGGCTGCCGGCGCAGAACACCTATCGCGAGATTTCGTCCTGCTCGAACTTCGAGGCCTTCCAGGCGCGGCGCATGCAGGCGCGCTTCCGCAACGAGAAGAACAAGACGGAACTCGTGCACACGTTGAACGGCTCCGGCCTCGCCGTCGGCCGCACGCTGGTCGCGATCCTCGAGAACTTCCAGAATGCCGACGGCAGCATCGCCGTGCCGGCGGCGCTGCGTCCCTACATGGGCGGCCTGGAGAAACTCAGCGCGGCTTGACCACCGGCACGTAGGGCGGCTCGAAGCGGCTCAGCACGTCGTAGAAGTTGCGGATGTTCTCGACCATGATCACGGCCTCGCCGCCGCGCGCGCGCCCGCTCTTGAGCCGCTCGTAGTATTGCGGCCGCGCCAGTAGCGGCAGCACCTTCTTCATCTCGTACCACGACGCCGGATCGCGATTGAGGCCGCGCGCGATCGCCACGGCGCCGTTGAAGTGGCCGGGGCCGATGTTGTAGGCCGACAGCGCGAGCCACAAACGATCGGGATGCGGCGCTTCCTTCGGCACGCCATCCATCAGGTCGACGAGATAGCGCGCGCCGGCGAGGACGCTCTGCCGCGGATCGAGCCGGTTGCTGACGCGCAGGCGGTCGGCCGTGTCTTCCGTCAGCATCATCATGCCGCGCACGCCGGTGAACGACGTCGCCAGCGGGTCCCAGTTGGATTCCTGGTAGGCGACCGCGGCGAGCAGGCGCCAGTCGATGCCCGTCAGCAATTGCGCTTCATGGAACAGCGCCCGGTAGCGCGGCAGGCGCGTTTGCATCAGTTGCAGGAACTGCGCCATGTTGTTGCCGCCGATGCGCTTGATGTGGCCGTAGTAGCGATCGCGCAGCCGGGTCATCGAGCCGTCGGCTTGTGCGCTGGCGATGAACGCATCGGCCCTGGCGCGCAAGGCATCGTCTTCGGCGCGGAAGGCCCAGGCGTAAGTCACGGTGCCGTCGAGTTCCTGCGCCACGTCGAGATCCGGGTAATAGTTGATCGCGACGTCGAAGTGCAGCGAGTCGGTGGCCGCGAGCTCGACCTGCCGCTCGTTCACGCGGGCCATCAGGTCGAGGTCGTTTTCCGCGCGCTCGGCGAGGCGCGGCGGCGGCGTCAGGGCGCGCAGCAGCGGCAGCAGCGGCGAAGCCTTCGGCACCTCGACGGCATTCTCCGCCAGGTCCTCCGGCGCATCGAGCGGTGCGGCGTCGCCGTGCTGGACGACGAGCGGCTCGGCCTTGTGCAACACGGCCGAGAAGCGCAGGTCCGGCACCGCGTCGACCGGCATGGCCGCGGCCGCATGCACCTTCCCGTCGCGCAGCAGTTCGCGCATCTCTTCGGTGCTGCCGACGACGACCGCGCGCAGCGGAACCTTGAGATCGGCGGCGAAGGCAGCAAGCAGGTCGTGCTCGAAGCCGCCGCCCGGGCTGCCTTCAGTGGGCGGCTGGTAGAAAACCGAATCGGCGGGGACGGCCACCACGAACTCGCCCGCTTTTTCGGGCGGATCGAGGCGCATGCAGGCCGGTAGCAACGAGGCGAACGCAATGCACAGGCAGGCGAGCCGAAGCATGTGGCATGTCTCCTGGCGGCGGGCCGATTTTCTGGCGTCGGCGGTGTTACAAACGCCGCGCTTCGAGGTAGAATTCGCGCCCCGGAGAGGTGGCAGAGTGGTCGATTGTACCTGACTCGAAATCAGGCGTACCGAAAGGTACCGTGGGTTCGAATCCCACCCTCTCCGCCAGTGTTCCCGGTCTCTGAACGCTAACAACCAGACCTTGCGACCACCTTCAATGCGCAACGCTCCAGCGCAGCCGGCCGCCGCGAAAATCCTGCGGATCGACGTCGCACGGGGCATCCAGTGGGTCGAGGTTCCCGAAGCGGGCCTGCGCCTGCTCTGCGGTTGTCCGGCCGATGCGGTCAAGCATCTCATCAAGCGCGGCCTGATCGTCAGGCGCGAGGTCAACGGCGTCGTCGCCGAGACCGGTCCCAACGCCATCCTGTTGTCCGACCTGCCGGTGCAGAACGGCGAGCTGTCGAACCTCGCCGAGTTCCCTGTGCTGCAGATGCTCTACAAGCAGGGCATGCTGGTGCCCGGCCATCCGGCCAACAGCGGCAGCAAGCCGCTACTGATCGGCTCGGCCGACCAGGTCGAGTCGCAGATGCGCTACATCTATCGCGGCAACTACGGCCTGGTGTCGCGCGAGGAGATCGTCGAAACCGGCGTTTCGGCCGAGCGCGCGGCGCAGATCATGCGCCTGAAGCTGGCCTTCGCCTTTGGCCGCATTCGTCCCACGCAGGACTTCCTCGATAGCTGCGTGGTCGGCGAGGGCAAGGTCGAGATCGCTCCAGGCGTCGCGCTCCACCGCATCGAGCCGAACGTCTTCCAGATCACCTACGGCGACGAGACGGTAACGGTGGATCTCAATCTGCCGCGCGGCGAAGGCTACGAGTGTCCGTATCCGCTCGCGCACCTGCGCTACGAGCCGGAGTACTTTTCGGTCATCCACTCGGGCGAGGGCGACGGCTGGGACGTGAACCGCCCGAGCATGTCGAGCATCGTCACCTTCCAGGGGCGCATCTACCTGATCGACGCCGGCCCGCAGTTGGCGCACGTATTGACGGCGCTCGGCATCGGCATCGACCAGGTCGACGGCATCTTCCACACGCACGCGCACGACGACCACTTCGCCGGGCTGGCGGTGCTGATGCGCGCCGGCCGGCGCATCGACTACTTCGCGACGCCGCTGGTGCGCAGCTCGGTGGCGAAGAAGCTCACGTGCCTGCTGGGCCTCGAGGAAGAGCGTTTCGACGACTTCTTCAACATCCGAGATCTCGCCTTCGACGAGTGGAACGACATCGAGGGGCTGGAAGTGATGCCGCTGTTCTCGCCGCATCCGGTGGAGAACAACCTCTTCGTCTTCCGCACGCTCAGCGGCGAGGGCTATCGCAGCTACGCGCACTTCGCCGACATCGCTTCGTTCGACGTGCTCGAGCGCATGGTCACCGAGGATCCGGACAAGCCGGGGCTCGATCGCGCGCTGCTCGAGCGCGTGCGCGCCGACTACCTGACGCCGGTGAACGTGAAGAAGATCGACATCGGCGGCGGCATGATCCACGGCGCCGCGGCCGATTTTCGCGGCGACGAGTCCAGGCGCATCCTGCTCGCGCATCGCGCCGACAGCCTGACGGCGGTGGAAAAGGAAATCGGCTCGAGCGCTTCGTTCGGCACCACCGACGTGCTCGTCGGCGGCGCCTCCGAAAGCCTGCGGCGGCTGGCTTTCGGCTACCTGCAGGCGCACCTGCCGGGCGTGCCGATCCATCAGCTGCGCATGCTGCTCAACCATCCGGTGGACGACATCAACCCGGGAGCGATCATCCTGCGCGAAGGCGAGATGCCGACCGACGTCATGCTGCTGCTGAGCGGATGCGCCGAGAAGATCCGCACGCGCGACGGCCTCGCTGGCAGCCTGCCGGTCGGCGCGCTGCTCGGCGACCAGTCGCTGCTCAATGAGCGGCCGTCGCTGCACACCTACCGCGCCTCGTCCTTCCTGCGCGTGATGCGCCTGCCGCGCTCGCTGTTCCTCGAGATCGTGCATCGCAATCAGCTCGAGGACCGTCGCCGCCGCGTCGCCGACCTGGCGAACTTCCTCGACTCGACGAACCTGTTCGGCGACGGCCTGCCCGTGACGGTGCTGGCGCGCATCCTCGACGGTGCCACCGAGCACTCGTTCGCCGCCGGCGAGGAGATTCTGAACGGCAACCTTCATGTGATGAACCTGATCCGCTCGGGCGTCGTCGAGCGCGTCATCGGCGATCGCGTGCTCGAAGTGCTGGGCCCGCGCGATGCCTTCGGCGAGGAGGGCGCGATCTTCAACGTGCCGTATCTCTATCGTCTGCGGGCCGTCGAGGCGACCGAGGTGATCCAGATCCCGCGCAAGCTGATCGGCGAAGTGCCGATCCTGCGCTGGAAGCTGCTGGAGGCGCAACAGGACCGCTCCTTCCGGCTGCTGCACGACGAGCAGATGGCGGACCGCATCGCCTGGAGCGACAAACTTGCGATCCGGGTTTCGCGCATGGATCGTCATCACCGGATCATGGTCGAGATCGCCAACGCGATCCTCGAGAACATCGTGCCCGAGGCCAATCATCGCTCGCTGGTCGGCATCTTCGATGCGCTCGTCGATTACACCCATTACCACTGCGGCTCGGAAGAAAAGCTGATGTCGGTCTACGGCTATCCGGGCTTCGAAGAGCACTTGCGTCAGCACATCGCGCTGATGCAGCGGACCACCGAGTACCGCGACCGCGTCAACTCGGGCGAACTTCCCGATCGCGCAGCCTTCAAGCGTTTCGTCGAGGAAGACGTGATGCACCATTTCGTCGTGGAGGACGCGGGGTACGCGGCCTTCCTCAACTCGATCGGCGTTTACTGACAAACCGGGTGGCCGCGAGTGTCACCGCTGCCTGTGCTGGCAGCGTTCGCGCACGACGTGCCGCCGGCACCACGTGCGGCCAATAGCCGAAATTCGTTCGGCATTTCAACGTGTTGGCTCTTCCCTGCGTCGGGATGATCGCCTGGCATGCCGGTTGCGATGCCCCTTCGGCGCGTGGTCGCTCCCCGCGACCGGCGATGCGAAGGAGAGTGAAATGGAATCGAGAGTCGTGCTCCGGGCCGTTTTTCTCGCACCAGTGCTGGTCGGCTTCCTGGCTGGAAGCCTGCCGCTGCTGCTGCCGCTTCTGCTCTACCGCGGCCTCGCCGCTCAGCGCACCGACTTGAGCCTGCGATAGAGGGTCCGCGTGCCGAGGTTGAGGCTGGCCGCGAGCGACTTGCGGTCGCCCTTGTAGCGCGCCAGCATCCATTCGAGGTAGCGGCGTTCGAGTTCGTCGAGCGCGACGGGCTCGCGCACGACGAATGCGGCCGGGCCGTGGGCCAGGGATGGCGCTGCTTCCTCGATTTGCGCATCGCCTTCCGCAATCAGATGCTCGGGCGTTATCTCGTCGCCGTCGACGAGGATCGAGGCACGCTCGATCAGGTTGCGCAGCTCGCGGATGTTGCCGGGGTAGCGGCGCGCACGCAGCGCCGCGACGGCCTGTGGCGACAGCCGCAGGCGGCGCTCGCCGGCGACGCGCCGCAGGAAGGAATCGGCCAGCAGCGGAATGTCCTCGTCCCGTTCGGCCAGCGCAGGCACGTGCACGGGAAAGGTGCTGATGCGGTGATAGAGATCGCGGCGGAAGCTCTCGCGGGCGACCATGTCGCGCATGTCGCGGTGCGTCGCGCAGACGAGGCGGAAGTCGGAGCGCAGCGTCTCGACGCCGCCGACGCGGCGGAAGGTTCCGGCCTCGAGCAGGCGCAGCAGCTTCACCTGCAGCGGCAGCGGAATGTCGCCGACCTCATCGAGGAACAGCGTGCCGCCGTTGGCGGCCTCGACCAGTCCCGTCTTGCGGTGAGAGGCGCCCGTGAATGCGCCCTTCTCGTAGCCGAAGAGCTCGCTCTCGAACAGCGATTCGGTGAGGCCCGAGCAGTCGACGGGCACGAAGGGCCCCGCGGCGCTGCGGCCTGCTTCGTGCACGAGCCGGGCGACGAGTTCCTTGCCGGTGCCGGTTTCGCCGAGCAGCAGCACGGCGGCGTCCGTCGGCGCCACGCGCATGATCATCGACAGCATGCGGTTGAAGGCTGGCGAGCGCCCGACGAGGCCATTGGCTACCGGCTGGCTGGAGGCGTGCTTGACGACGCGCATCGTCTCGACAAAGTAGGCGAGCTTGCCGCGATGGTCGCGGATCGGCGTCGTCTCGACGTCGACGTGCTCCTCGCCGCGCGGCGTGTGATGGAGATGCAGCACGCGCTGCGCCTGGCCGCTCTGCTCGCTCATGCGCAGCGGGCACGATTCGCCGGCCTGGTCGCAGGGCACGTCGAAGTGGTGCGAGACCTCGTAGCAGTGGCGGCCGGCGACCGGCTGGCCCTGCGCGAACTCGCGCTCATAGGCGCTGTTGGCGGCGACGATCCGGTAGCGCGCATCCATGACGATGCGCGGCTCGACCTGTCCGTCGAGGAAGGAAAGCAGTTCCGGAAGCGAGGTGCCCGCAGCCTTCATGGATCGGATTCGCGGTGTCAGAAATGGCACTGATTAAACCTCATTTCAATGGCGGAGTGTCAATCGTGACGTAGCGCACATGCGCCGCTGTGTGCGGCCTCGTCATCTTTTCCATTTCGATCAGTGGCTTGTCTCTACCGCGGCAAGGCATCGGGTGTCGGCACGCAACTTGTGTAGCAAGGACGGTTCCCTTGCATACGAAAGTCATGACCGATACCAACCACAACCCGCAGCGGCGCAAGCTGCTTGTCGCTACTTCCGCCGCCGGCGGCGTCGGCGCGGCGATCGCCATCATTCCCTTCGCCGCAAGCTTCCAGCCCTCCGCCCGTGCCCGCGCGGCCGGCGCGCCCGTGGAAGTCGAGATCGCCAAGCTCGGTCCCGGCCAGATGCTGACCGTCGAATGGCGCGGCAAGCCGGTGTGGATACTGCATCGAACGCCCGAGATGCTCGCCACCTTGCCGGCGATGGCCGACCAACTGGTCGACCCCGAGTCGCAGCGGCCGCAGCAGCCCGAGTACTGCTGCAACCTGCACCGCTCGATCAAACCCGGGATATTCATCGCCGTCGGCATCTGCACCCACCTGGGTTGTTCGCCGAGTTCGAAATTTCGCCACGGCGACGGCGAAGGCATGCCGGCCGACTGGGCCGGTGGTTTCCTTTGCCCATGCCATGGCTCGACCTTCGACTTTGCGGGACGCGTCTTCAAGAACAAGCCGGCGCCCGACAACCTCGAGATTCCGCGCCATCGCTACCTCACCGACACGCGCCTGCTGATCGGCGAAGACGCCGCCGCCTGAACCCGAGAATCACGGAGAAGCCACGCATGAACCAAACCCAAGCCATGACTGCCGCGGTCGACGAAGTGCAGTCGCTCTACGCCAAGCACAAGACCATCCACGTCCGTTCGGTGAACGGCATGTTCTCGAAGTGGCGCTGGGCGCTCGTCTGGTTCACCCAGGCGATCTTCTACGGCCTGTGCTGGCTGCCGTGGAACGGACGCCAGGCCGTGCTGTTCGACATCGTCGAACGCAAGTTCTACCTCTTCGGCCTCGTGCTCTGGCCGCAGGACGTGCTGTACCTCGCCCTGCTGCTGATCATTTCGGCCTATGCGCTGTTCCTGTTCACCGCCATCGGCGGCCGGCTGTTCTGCGGCTACGCCTGCCCGCAGACGGTCTACACCCAGATCCTGATGTGGATCGAGGAGAAGATCGAGGGCGAGCGCAACGCGCGCATCAAGCTCGACCAGCAGCCGATGAACGCGCGCAAGCTGCGCATCAAGGCGGCCAAGCACGCGGCGTGGATCGCCGTCTCGCTATGGACCGGCTTCACCTTCGCCGGCTACTTCACGCCGGTGACAGAACTGGCGCGCGACCTCGTCAGGCTCGAGCTCGGACCGTGGCAGACGTTCTGGATCTTCTTCTATGCCTTCGCCACCTACGGCATGGCGGGCTTCATGCGCGAGCAGGTGTGCAAGTACATGTGCCCCTACGCGCGCTTCCAGAGCGTGATGTTCGACCCCGACACGCTGATCGTCACCTACGACGGCACCCGCGGCGAACCGCGCGGCGCGCGTGGCAAGAACGAGGACTATCGCAAGGCGGGCAAGGGCGACTGCGTCGACTGCGGCGTCTGCGTCCAGGTCTGCCCGACCGGGATCGACATCCGCGATGGCCTGCAATACGAGTGCATCGGCTGCTCGGCCTGCATCGACGGCTGCGATTCGGTGATGGACAAGCTCGGCTACGCGCGCGGGCTGATCCGTTACTCGACCGAGAACGCGATGGCGCAGAACTTCGGCCGGCGCGAGATCCTCGCGCACCTGGTGCGGCCGCGCGTGCTGGTGTACGGGGCGGTGCTGGTCGCCATCACGGCCGCGACGGCCTACAGCATCGCCGTGCGTCTGCCGCTGAAAGTAGACGTCATCCGCGACCGCGGCGTGCTGGCGCGCGAAGTCGAGGACGGCATGATCGAGAACGTCTACACGCTGCGCATCATGAACACCGACGAGCGGCAGCAGCGCTACCGCATCCGTGTTTCCGGGATCCAGGGCATCGCGCTGGTCAATGCCGGCGAGACCGAGGTCGGGCCGGCGAGCACCCAGTCCCTGGTCGTGTCGGCGCGGGTGCCGCCGGATGCCGCGCCGAAAGGCTCGCAGCCAATCCGCTTCGACATCGAGTCGTTGGACGATCCGGCGCTGCGGCTGAGGGAGAAGGCGGTCTTCATGATGCCGTAAGGCCGCAGCCTACGGCCTGCACGGATAGCGCTCGGCGTAGGCACGGGCGACGAGGCCCAGAGCGGTGGCCGCCTCGGCTTCCGGATGGGTCTGCAGCCAGTCGATCACGATGCGGTGCTGTTCCTGCAGCGTGATCGAGCGCGGCAGGCAGGCACGGATGCCTTCGATGCTGTCGCTCGCGAGCGCGTCTTCGGCGGCGAGCAGGTAGCCGATGCAGCGTCCTGCGGCCACCGAGGAGCCGCGGCTGCACCATTTTTCCAGATGCTCGCGATCGGTGAGGGCATGGGCCGCGGGAGCCGCGCAGGCCGCGGCGAGCGCCAGCATGAGCGGGAGAGCGGAAAAGCGTGATTCGTTCATGGGGTAGGGCGCGACGGGCCGCAGCCCGCCGCGCGGCGTTCCTCAGCGGTTGACGACGGCGCCCTTGAGGCTGGCGAGCATGCCGATGACTTCGCCCTGCTCCTTCGCCGGCACCTTGAACTTGTCGAGCGCCTTGGTGGTGTCCTCGGCGAGGGCGTTGAATTCGGCTTCGGTCAGTTTCATGCCGGTGTGGGCGGCCTCCATGTTCTGACCCTTGTACTGGCACGGACCGCCGCTCGCCTGGCAGAGGAAGTCGACGAGTTGGCCGCCGAAGGCTTCGGGCTTGGTGTGCTTGAAGCGGCCGTTGATGCGCGCATCGGCGGCGACGATGTTCCAGAGTTCGCCGACGACGGCCTGGAGGGCGGGCTTGCCGCCGAGGCGTTCGTACAGCGAGGGGTCCGCTGCCTGGGCGCCCAGGGAAAGCGAGGCGGCAAGCGCGGCGGCGGCGATGAGGCGGGCGGATTTCTTGTAGAAGGCGTTCATGGGGAAGCTCCTGGGGTTGGGGGATGAGGCGGGATCGATGCTAGCGGTCGGTAGTCGCCGCATCAGTGACCAAGGTCACCGAGGTCCGCGTCGCCGTGCGGCGAGGGCGCGCGGGTTGCGTGATACACTTTTTTCGCTGCCATCCGCCCGCGCATCCGGTGCTTTTGCAGGCGCCGGACGCGTCCCCACATGCAGACCGAACTCGCCGATTTCATCCGCGATACTCCCGCCGGCAGAGAAGCCGAGGGCATCCTGCGCAAATGCGTGCATTGCGGCTTCTGCACGGCGACCTGCCCGACCTACCAGCTGCTCGGCGACGAACTCGACGGCCCGCGCGGGCGCATCTACCTGATCAAGCAGATGCTCGAAGGCGGCGACGTCACCGAGAAGACGCGCCTGCACCTCGACCGCTGCCTGACCTGCCGTTCCTGCGAGACGACCTGCCCGTCGGGCGTGCATTACTCGCGCCTGCTCGACATCGGCCGCGCGGTCGCCGAGAAGAAGGCGCCGCGCCACGGCACAGACGCGCTGATGCGCTCGGCGCTGAAACACGTCCTGCCGCGCCGCTGGATCTTCAGTCCCGCGATGAAGCTCGGCCGCATTGCGCGGCCGCTGATGCCCGCCGCCCTCAAGGCCAAGGTGCCGCCGTTGCAGGATGCCGGGATCTGGCCGGCGCCGCGCCACGCGCGGCGCATGGTCGTGCTGGCTGGCTGCGTGCAGCCGGCGATGCTGCCGAACATCAACACGGCCGCGGCGCGCGTGCTCGACCGGATCGGCATTTCGCTGGTCGTCGCCGAGCGTGCCGGCTGCTGCGGCGCGCTGCGCTTCCATCTGAACGACGTCGAGGCGGCGCAGGACGACGCCCGCCGCAACATCGACGCATGGTGGCCGCTGCTGGAGGATCGCTGCGAAGCCGTTGTGACGACCGCATCGGGCTGCGGCGTGCAGGTGTGCGACTACGCCCACCTGCTGCAGGAGGATGAGCGCTACGCCGCCAAGGCCGCGCGCGTCGCGCTGCTGACCCGCGACATCGCCGAGATCGTCGCCGCCGAAGGCGAGCGGCTGCTGCCGCTGCTGGAGGCGGCAGTCGCCGGGCAACCGAAGCCTCGCCTCGCCTTCCATGCGCCCTGCACGCTGCAGCACGGGCTCAAGATCCGCGGCGTCGTCGAGCAGCTGCTCGAAGTCGCCTTCGAGCTGGTGCCGGTGGCGGATGCCCACCTGTGCTGCGGCTCCGCCGGCACGTACTCCGTGTTGCAGCCGGAGATCGCCACCCGCCTGCGCGACAACAAGCTCGCGGCGCTCGGCGCCGGCCGGCCGCAAGCCATCGCCAGCGCCAACATCGGTTGCATAACCCATCTCCAGTCCGGGACTCCGCTTCCCGTCCGGCACTGGATCGAACTCATCGACGAAAGACTCGCAGCGTGTCCATAGACCCCGACAAGGCCATGAAGGAACTCGTGGCCAAGGGCATCAAGATTCCGCCCCAGCCCAAGGTGCTGCTCGAGCTGCAGAAGAAGCTCGCCAGCGACAACTACGACGTGCGCTCGTTGGCCAGGATCATCGGCGCCGATCCCGGCATTTCGGCGATGCTGTTCAAGGCGGCGCGCTCGCCGGTCTTCGGTCGTGGCAAGAAGTTCGACGCACTCGACCAGGTCATCATGGTGGTCGGCGTCAAGCAGACGTACAACCTGGTGCAGGCGATGGCGCTCTCGTCTGCAGTGTCCGACTCGGCGCGCAAGGCCTTCGACGTCTTCTGGATACGCGCGCAGGAGGTCGCTCAGATTTCGGCGCTGATCGCCGCCGACCGCGTCTCGATCTGCAACGTCTTCCCCGATCAGGCGTACATGGCCGGCATCTTCCACGAGTGCGGGGTGCCGGTGCTGATGCTGCGCTTCCCGGAATACTGCAAGGCCCTCAACCTCGAGAATACTTCCTGCTGGCCGAATCTCTCCGAGGAGGATGCGCGCTTCAACGTCGATCACTGCAGCGTCGGCTACATCGTCGCCAGGCACTGGAATCTGCCGGACTTCGTCTGCGCGGCGATCCAGTACCACCACGAGATGCCGCGCGACGAACTCGGCGCCGCCAAGACGCTGGTCGCCATCCTGCAGCTCGGCATCCACTTCTACCACCTCATCCTCGGCGTCTCCAACCCGCTGTGGCCGAAGATCCGCGAAGAGGTGCTGGCGGAACTCGGCATCCACGTCGACGGCGAGCAGGAGTACTTCGAGGAAATCCACGAGCAGTTCCTCGCCGGCCACTGAGCGCGGCGTGTGAGAGAATGCGGGCGCCCATGTCAGTGGGCCCATCAGGGAGACAACGACAATGACGGAAGCGACGGACGGCGACGCGCCGGCGGTTGACCGCCGCCAGCATCTCGAATTGCGCGAGGTCTTCGACGAGGCCTACGACCTCCTCGAGCCTTTCTTCGATCCCGGCAACACCTGGAGCGGCCATACGCACGAGCATCTGGCCTACCGCGCCATCCATGAGCGCTTCCCGCGACTCACCGGCGAGCAGGTGCTGATCCTCGTTACCGCCGCCAAGCGGGTGTTCGCCGAGGGCAACAGCCGCTAGGCAGTCATCCGATCCAGCGGCGGCGCCAGAAGACGACGGCGAAGGTCGTCGCGATCGTCGCCATCATCCCCAGCGCCAGCAGGAAGCCGTAGGGCGCGTCGAGCAGCGGCATGCTGCGGAAGTTCATGCCGAATATCCCCGATATCAGCGTCGCCGGCATGAAGATGAGGGCGATCACGGTCAGCACGCGCACCTCCTGGTTGACGCGATTGCTGATGCTCGAAAGGTAGATGTCGAGCATGCCCGCGAGCACGTCGCGGATCGCCTCGAGCGATTCGATGACATGCACGGTGTGGTCGTAGATGTCGCGCAGGTAGGGCTGGGTCCCTGGCTTGAAGAACCGTGTGTCGCGCGTCAGCGTGTTGATCACCTCGCGCAGCGGCCAGACGGCGCGGCGCAGGGCCAGGGTCTCGCGCTTCAGCTGGTGCAGCGTCTGCAGCACGTCGGGCGTCGCCGCCTGCATCAGCTGGTCCTCGACCTGTTCGGTGTGCTCGCCGATCTGCTCGAGCACCGTGAAATAGCGGTCGACCATGATGTCGAGCAACGCGTGGGCAAGGTAGTCGACGCCGAACTGGCGAATGCGCCCGCGGTCCTGGCGCAGCCGCTCGCGCACCGGGTCGAAGCTGCCGGTCGGGCGCTCCTGGAAGGTCAGCACGAAACCGTCGCCGAGGACGAGGCTCACCTGCTCCGACGAGGACCTCATCGTGTCCGGGTCGTAGTGGAAGAAGCGCGCGACGATGTAAAGATAGCTGCCGTAGTCGTCCACCTTGGGACGCTGGTCCGTGTTGAGGATGTCCTCGAGCACTAGCGGATGGAGATTGAAGCGCCGCCCGATACCGGCCAGCAGTTCGGCTTCGTGCAGGCCGTGCACGTTGATCCAGCGCACCGGCAGGGGCGCCCCGTCGAGGGCGTCGAGCGTCGCCCGCTCGCGCAATTCGTCGGGCCCGTAATCGATGACCGAAACCGCGGCGCGATCGAGCTTGCGCTCGCCGACGTGCACGAGACTGCCCGGCGGCATGCCTGATTTGATCGAACGCTGCTTGTGTCGCCCCATATGGAGGTTTTATCCGGTAAATCGTGCGATTTGGGTATGATCGCCGGTCGGGCTATGTTCCTGAATAACGTAACTATAACAACCGCAAGCAAGAGGTTTCGATGTCCCTGACGATCGGAGTGCCGCGGGAGACGATGGCCGGCGAAAAACGCGTCGCCACGGTTCCCGAGGTAGTGGAAAAACTCATCAAGCTGGGCTTTGCCGTAGCCGTCGAAACCGGCGCTGGCGCCGCCGCCAACTTTGACGATGCTGCCTATCGCGCCGCCGGCGCGCAGATCGTCGACCGGAGCGCCGCCCTGGGTGCCGACATCGTCTTCAAGGTGCGCGGGCCGAGCCAGGAAGAAGTCGGCCTGCTGCGCGAAGGCGGCACCCTCATCTCCTTCATCTGGCCGGCGCAGAACCCCGAACTCATGCAGCAACTGGCGGCCAGGAAGGCCACCGTGCTGGCCATCGACTCGCTGCCGCGCCAACTCTCGCGCGCCCAGAAGATGGACGCCTTGACCTCCATGGCCGGCATCGCCGGCTATCGCGCCGTCATCGAGGCCGCCAACGCCTTCGGCCGCTTTTTCGCCGGTCAGATCACCGCCGCCGGCAAGGTGCCGCCGGCCAAGGTCTTCATCGCCGGCGCCGGCGTGGCGGGACTCGCCGCCATCGGCACCGCCGCGGGCCTGGGCGCCATCGTGCGTGCCAACGACACGCGCGCCGAAGTGGCCGATCAGGTCAAGTCGCTGGGCGGCGAATTCGTCAAGGTCGATTACGAAGAGGAAGGTTCCGGCGGCGGCGGCTATGCCAAGGTGATGTCCGAAGGCTTCCAGCAGGCCCAGCGCGCGATGTACGCCCAGCAGGCCAAGGAAGCGGACATCATCATCACCACCGCGCTGATCCCCGGCAAGCCCGCGCCCAAGCTCATCACCGCCGAGATGGTGCAGTCCATGAAGCCGGGCAGCGTCATCGTCGACATGGCCGCCGAACAGGGCGGCAACTGCGAACTGACCGTGCCTGGCGAAGTCGTCGTGCGCCACGGCGTCACCCTCGTCGGCTACACCGACCTTGTCAGCCGCCTGGCCAAGCAAGCCTCGACGCTGTATTCGACCAACCTGCTGCGCCTGACTGAAGAACTCTGCAAGACCAAGGACGGCACCATCGACGTCAACATGGACGATGACGCCATCCGCGGCCTGACGGTCGTCAAGGAAGGCAGCATCACCTGGCCGCCCCCGCCGCCGAAGCTCTCGGCCGCGCCGGCGCAAGCCAAGCCTGCTGCCGCCCCGGCCCAGGCCAAGAAGGCCGGCCACGGCCCCGGCGGTCCCATGGCCGCCGGTACGCTGGCGATCATCTTCGGCATCGGCGCCGCGCTGTTCCTGCTCGTCGGCGCCTACGCGCCGGCCGCTTTCCTCGGCCACTTCACCGTCTTCGTGCTGGCCTGCTTCGTCGGCTACATGGTGGTCTGGAACGTCACCCCGGCGCTGCACACGCCGCTGATGAGCGTGACTAACGCCATCTCCAGCATCATCGCCATCGGCGCCCTGGTGCAGATCGCGCCGCCGCTGGCGGCCGGCGAGTCGCCCGACGGCCTGATCCGCTGGCTGGCGTTCGCCGGCATCGCGCTCACCACCATCAATATGTTCGGCGGCTTCGCCGTCACCCAGCGCATGCTGGCGATGTTCAGGAAGTAAATAACGGATATGTCCACCAGCCTCGCCACCGTTTCCTATCTCGGCGCCATCATCCTGTTCATCCTCAGCCTCGGCGGGCTGTCGAGCCCCGAGAGCTCGCGCCGCGGCAACCTCTACGGCATGGTCGGCATGGCCATCGCGGTGCTCGCCACCATCTTCGGCCCGCGCGTCACCCCGGCCGGCTATGCCTGGATCGTCGGCGCCATGGCGGTCGGCGCCAGCATCGGCCTGTATGCCGCGCGCACGGTCAAGATGACCCAGATGCCCGAGCTCGTCGCGCTGATGCACAGCCTGGTCGGCCTCGCCGCCATGCTGGTCGGCTTCGCCAGCTACATTGACCCGACGGCGCATCTGGTCGGCGCCGAGAAGACCGTGCATGAGATCGAGATCTACATCGGCATCTTCATCGGCGCCGTCACCTTCTCCGGCTCGGTCATCGCCTTCGGCAAGCTCTCGGCCCGCATTGGCGGCAAGCCCATGCTGCTCCCAGGCCGCCACTGGCTGAACCTTGCCGGCCTGCTGATCGTGATCTGGTTCGGCCGCGAGTTCCTCAACGCCCCGAGCGTCCAGGCCGGCATGCTGCCGCTGATCGTGATGACGGTCGTCGCGCTGCTGTTCGGCATCCACATGGTGATGGCGATCGGCGGCGCCGACATGCCGGTCGTCGTCTCGATGCTCAACAGCTACTCCGGCTGGGCGGCGGCCGCCACCGGTTTCATGCTCAGCAATGACCTGCTGATTGTCACCGGCGCGCTGGTCGGTTCCAGCGGCGCGATCCTCTCCTACATCATGTGCCATGCGATGAACCGCAACTTCATCAGCGTCATCGCCGGCGGCTTCGGCACCGGCGGCGGCGCCGCGGCGAAGAAGAAGGACGGCGAGCCGGAAGGCGAGGTGATCGCGGTCAGCGCCCAGGACACGGCGGAGCTGCTGAAGGATGCGAAGAACGTCATCGTCGTTCCCGGCTACGGCATGGCGGTGGCGCAGGCGCAGCACACGGTCTACGAGATCACGCGGCACCTGCGCGAGAAGGGCGTCAATGTGCGCTTCGGCATCCACCCGGTGGCCGGCCGCATGCCGGGCCACATGAACGTGCTGCTGGCCGAGGCCAAGGTTCCCTACGACATCGTGATGGAGATGGACGAGATCAACGAGGACTTCGCCGACACCGACGTCGCGATCGTGATCGGCGCCAACGACATCGTGAATCCGGCGGCGCAGGAAGATCCGACCAGCCCGATCGCCGGCATGCCGGTGCTGGAAGTGTGGAAGGCCAAGACCTCGATCGTGATGAAGCGCTCGATGGCTTCGGGCTACGCCGGCGTCGACAATCCGCTCTTCTACAAGGAGAACAACCGGATGCTGTTCGGCGATGCGAAGAAGATGCTCGACGAGGTGCTGGCAGCCTTGAAGGCCTGACCGGCTCGGGTCCGCCGCAAACGAAAACGCCCGCGATCGCGCTAGGCGGTGGATTAACGTGTTGATAACTCGCTGACGCCTGCAAGCCTAGGCGAAACTCAAGCAGGCGGAATTCTCCCAAGGAATTCCGCCTGTTTTCATTTGAGAACCCCACTGAGCGCGTAAACTTCCCGTCGTCATGGACGTTGACGACCAAAAGGGAGGTTTCGTGAAAATCATCATCGGACTACTGTTGCTCGCCGCCGCGCCTGCGTTTGCCGAGTACCGAGCTATATACACGCAACCCCGGACGGCCGTTGAAGCTGAACTCGCCGCTCCCCTTCAGGCGGGACAGGCGCTCGAGAAACTGGCTGCCATCGTTAATCGCACTCTCCGCGTCGACAGGGACATCCCTATCGTTGCGACGTCCTGCGGCACTCCCAATGCCTTCTACTCATCGGAGAAGAAGGCCGTTGTTCTGTGCTACGAGCTACTGGTTGATAACGCACGAAAGCTTGGCGCCAAGACCAAGGGGCTTTCAAACCAGCAGATGGCCGACATCTGGAGGTCTGAACTCGCATTCATACTGCTTCACGAAATCGGACACAGCGTCATCGACGAATTCCAGTTGCCGGTGCTCGGAGGCGAGGAAGATGCTGCGGACCAATTTGCCACCTTCATGTTGCTGACTTCGAATGGCAGCCAGGTACTGAGGCAGGCAACAATGTGGTTCTACACGGGGAAACCAGGCCTGCTGACAACCCTATTCAACTCGTCTCGCCTCTACGGTGACGAACACTCGTTGATGCAGCAGCGGCTTGCGAACGTCATCTGTTGGGGATTCGGCAGAGACCCTAATGAATTCGCGCAGCTCGCGGTCGCTGCGAAAGTGCCTGAGAGCCGGTTAATGCGTTGCCAGAACGAATATGCCAAGCTCGACCGCGACATGCGGAGACTTCTTGGTACCAGGCTAGCGGGGGCAGCGCCCGCTCCACTTACTACCAACTATGGGAGTGCAGCAGCGCCGGTCATGCAACCTGGCCCGGTCCCGGTGGATGGTTGGGTGCTTGCGAAGCGTCATCGCTGTGTATTCTGTCACCTTACCGAATCACGCATCATCGGCCCCTCATTCAAAGAAATTGCTCAGCGCTACCGGGGAACCACCTCGGCCGAGAAGCTGGCCGCTAATGTTGCAGCAGGTAGCGTTGGAGCTTGGGGGCGAGTTCCGGCACCACCAGCCAACGATGTGCCCGCTGAGGACCTGCGTGAACTTATCCAGTGGATACTCGCCCTATAGTAGCAACCAGGTACAGACGTCATTAGCATGTCGTCGAGCTAGAATTAGAAACTTAACATCTAGCGCGAGCGCGAGGCCTTAATGACCGCCATCCTGAAGCTTTCCTTGTTTATCGGGGCCGCAGGCCTGATACTTTTATCCCTGTCTGGGCGGCTCGGCGTTGGTAATAGCGCAGTAGGCTCACTTGGACTTGGGGTGGCGATACTAGCCCTACTGCTGTGGCGGGCTACGCGCAAGTAGCGACGTGCGACTTTCGGTCTTCGTGCAGCGTCCTGGCGAGCGCACCAGCCCAACACGCTAGCGAACCGACTAGCCAGGTGGCAATCGCGCCACGAGCTTCATCGTGAAGGCTGACAGGAACCAAGACTCCCTCGAGGTAGGGCGTCAGCCAGTGGAAGGCGAGGGCAAGTAGCGGGACAATTATTCCTAGGAGAATGCTCGCTGGAGCAATAGACTTTGCGGAAGCTAGCGCAAGGTCTGCGTACCGCGCGAGGGGTGAGGTAACTGCTGTCATGTGTTAGTCCAGCTTGTTAAATGGGTAGCATAGGTATAGTGCTAAAGCGGCCTTATTGCTACAAGTACAAGATGTCTTCAAGCGCCACCGGTCCACGCGCGAGGCCAAGCCGCATTGCTGGCGTCTTCTTGTCCTCACCGACGGCGCAGTAGTTGTAGAACACCCGAAAAATCTCAAGCACCCGCGCAAGATTCTGCGGCTTGTACGCGCTGTAGCCGTGCCAAATGCGCCGGTCCGACGAGGCCGTCGGAACACCGCGCTCCGCCAAGCTCAACCGCCTGCGGGCTTGCATGAAAAAGCGGTCGACGGCGTGAAGCGAGCCTTTCAGGTACAAGCGCGCTGCATGTTCCTCGTCGTAATCGTCCATATCGGTCAACCAGCAGACGCGCTTTTCGGGTTCGCTCTTGTTCGGTAGTGGATGCACAAGCCATTTGTCGCCCCAGTGACCGATGGCCGCCATCCGGCGCATCTCTGTCACCATCATCAGTAGCTCAACCTCGGCAGGCGTCAGCGCGGGATTCGCATCTTGGCACGCCTTGATTGCCGCGCGGGCCTTCGTGACTGCGGCATCCCGCTGGTCGATTGTCGCTCCCTTGAGCACGCGCACATAGAAGCCGTCGGCAGTGCGATTCTTGATGCGCCAGTGGAAGGCCGCCATAAAGGCCGCACGAAACCCCGAGTCGAGGTCCATGTAAAGCCTGACCTTCGGCGCCCTGGCCAACAGCTTGGCGAGAATCAGGAAGTGGGCATAGAGGGTGTATTGCTCGTGAACCTGCATGCCGAGCTTCGGTAGCGCTAGGTCATTGTCCTTTTCATCCGTTTCCTCGACATCGTCCCGAGCGCTCGCTGATGCGTATTCAGCCGCAATCTCGGCCGTCAGCTCGTCGGTGCCGCGAGCCTTCGCCAACGCCTTGGCCATCTTGCGTGCCGCCGCGGTCGCGGATGCAGCCACAGCTTCATCGTAGTCACGCTTCAACCATAGTCGCGCATAGCGGCGGTACGGACCGGCTTCAGCATAGTCGTCGACGGCAAGCGCCTCAGCCTCGATGGCATCCGGGTCCAGCGTTCCGTCGAAGTTGAGCTGCATGCCGAAGACGTAGCCCGTTCTCAGGTCGGCGCTGGCAATCGCATTGAGCTGAATCGCCCGCCGGTCCTTGCGATTCGACCAGTTCACGCTGAAGGTCTGTCGGTCGATGGCGACGTACATCTTCGGGAGTTCGAGGTCGTCAACCAGCTGCCGCTCACGGCCCGCGACGAAGCTCAAACATTGCCGGTGAATGAAGTTGATTTTCCCGTACAGCGTCGTCTTGTCGAGGCCGGTGATTTCAGCCATGCGGTTGAGCGCCGTCTTGTTCATCAATAGAGCGAAGACGTCGCGGTTCTTGTGCGTCTTGCGCTGCCGGCGGGTCGACTTGCCGCCGACGGTGAAGGTCTTGCGACACGCGTTACAGCGCCATCGCGGCGTACCAGCGGCCGTCTTGCCGAACTGCGCGTAGTTCTTGGGGTCATCGGTCAGGGTGACGCCGTGCTTGGCGCAAGCCGCATTCGGACAGGACGCCTCCTGGGGCTCATCAAGGTAGGCGATGTGGCGGTAAACCTCCTCGGCGACAGCGAGGTTGCTGCGCAGCGGCATGAATTCGCCGCACAAACCGCACTTCATGAGCGGCTTGCCTTTGCCCGACGCGGCTAGGGAGTAGTCACCCGGCTCGGGTGGCGCGCCAGGGGTTCGGCGCCGACGATGGAGGGTTTCAGGTACGCCGAAGTTGGCGCACTTGGGGTTCTTGCAGAAGTTCGCCTGGATGCCGGCCGCGCTCGGCGGGAACCGGTGACCTGAAGAAGAAATCTTGGCGATGAAACGCCCTCCAGCCGAGTAGGACTGGAGGGCATTGTAACGATATTACGCAAAAAACATCAACACGTTAATCCACCGCCTAGGCGATCGCGGGCGTTTTTCATTGGGCGTTCGGCGCGCTCAGGACTTCTTGCCGAGGCCGCCGAGCAGCGCAGCTACCGGGCGCAGCGGGCGCCGCGGCGGCGCCTCGGGCTTGCCGGCGGCATCTTCGGCGGTTGTTTTCGGTTCATAGGGCTTGTTCGGATCGAAGCCGCCGGGTGCCACGTGCGGCACGTGGGCGGCCGGCGTCGGCAGGCGCACATCGGCCTTCGGGCCATGGCGCTCGCGTTCACGATGCGCGTGGCCGTGGCCGCCACGCTCGCTGCGCTCCCCGCGCCCACGTCCCTCGCCGCGTCCGCGCCCTTCGCGCGGCTCGCGTTCCTCGCCATGGCCGATCGAGCCCGGCTCGAAGCCCGGCACGACGATCTGCTCGATCTTGAACTTGGTCAGTTTCTCGATGTCCGCGAGGCGCATCTTCTCCTCGGGGGCCACGAGCGACGTGGCGTCGCCGCTCTTGCCGGCGCGGCCGGTGCGGCCGATGCGATGGATGTAGTCTTCGGCGACGTGCGGCAGTTCGTAGTTGATGACGTGCGGCAGGTCGTCGATGTCGAGGCCGCGTGCCGCGACGTCGGTGGCGACCAGAACGCGCGCCTTGCCGGACTTGAACGCCTCGAGCGCCTCGGTGCGCTGCTGCTGACTCTTGTCGCCGTGGATGGCGTCGGCCTTGACGCCCTGGCGCTCGAGCCAGACGGCCAGCCGCGAGGCGCCGAACTTGGTGCCGACGAACACCAGCACCTGGGAGAGCTCCGCCTTGTTCAGCAGTTGCAGCAGCAGGTAGCGTTTGCGGTCGGAGTCGACCGGATGCACGCGGTGGGTGATGGTCTCGGAGACCATGTTGCGGCGCGCGACTTCGATCAACTGTGGCGCGCGCAGCATGGCGTCGGCGAGCTTCTTGATCTCGTCCGAGAAGGTGGCCGAGAACAGCAGGCTCTGGCGCTCCTTCGGCAGCAGCGCGAGGATGCGCTTGATGTCGGGAATGAAGCCCATGTCGAGCATGCGGTCGGCCTCGTCGAGGACGAGGAACTCGACGAAGTTGAAGCTGACGGTCTTCTGCTGGACGTGGTCGAGCAGGCGGCCGGGCGTGGCGACGACGATCTCGCGGCCTTCCTTCATCTCGGCGATCTGCGGCTTCATGTCGACGCCGCCGTAGATGCAGATCGAGCGCAGCGACAGGTACTTGCTGTAGGTCTTGACGCTCTCGTGCACCTGCATCGCCAGCTCGCGCGTCGGACAGAGGATCAGGGCGCGAATCGGATGGCGGGCCGGGGAGGAGCTGGCGTTGGCGTGGCGCGCCAGGCGGTGCAGCAGCGGCAGCGTGAAGCCGGCGGTCTTGCCGGTGCCGGTCTGGGCGCCGCCCATGACGTCCTTGCCGGCGAGCACGATCGGGATGGCTTGCGCCTGGATGGGGGTCGGCTCGGTGTAGCCGGAATCCTGCACGGCGCGCAGCAGTTCGGGCGCGAGCCCGAGGTCTTCAAACTTCATGAGATCTCCTGAATCGGCCTGCGCCGCATCGAGGCGGCGTACCGGTTCAGGCGGGGATGCTGAGGGGGAAACTTGCCGAAAAGGCGCGTCAACCGGCAGGACGTGGGCGTGATTATACCGGAAAGCCCGGGCCTTTCAGGCGGCTATCGGCCGCGTTCAGACGAGGCGGGCAGGGGCCGACTGCGCGCCGGCATCCGAACCGGCCGCCTTCTTCTTGGAGGGCGCTTCGGCAGCCTTCGGCTTCTCCTCCGCGGGCGGCGGGGCTTCCGCGGCCTTGGGCGGCTGCTCGGGAGCCGGTCCGGCCTTCGGCGCCTGCGGCTCCTCGGCACCCTCCGGCGAGACGATCTGGATGTTGTTCTCGCGCATGTAGCCGTCCATGTCGCGCCAGCCGGCGAAGATCGCAGCCTTGGAAGTCTTGGGATTCATGCCGTAGCACTCTTCGAGCGCGCGTCCGGAATGGCGGCAGGCGCCGCCGACCGCCTTGCCCTCGGCCTCGCGGGCGGCGGCAATGCGCGCATCGTCGTTGAGCCCGAGCAGGTCGCAGGCCGCCAGGGGCAGCGTGCAGAGCGCGAGCGCGATCAGATTGCGGTTCTTGAATGTCACGGTTATTCCGGCGGTAGCACGGCCAGATCGATTCTACGACAAAACCCCGAAAAACTTTAGGCTTCAATGTCCTAGGAATGTTGACAACGGCATCGGTGCGCCAGCGTGCCGCCGGCCGCCGGCGAAACGGCCTAAACTACGTCGCTACCGTTTCATGGAGACGATGCAGTGACGATCCGCGCAACCCTGCTGCTGTCGGCGGCCCTTCTGGCTCAAGCGGCCTCCGCCCAGGAAATCACCTTGCGCCACGCGCTCGACGGTCGCGCGCTCGACGCCCTTGCGACATTGACCGTCCGCTTCAACGACGAGCAGAAGGGCAAGGCCAAGGTCGTGCTCGAGGACGTGCGCGGCATCGAGGACAAGCAGCGCCTGCCGCACATGGCCTTCCTCGACGCCCACGACGGCATGGCCTTCTTCGGCACCCGGCCGCGCTTCGTCTCGCTCGCCCAGACGATGAAGGACAGCCGCGAGAAGTTCGATGCCGGCGCCTTCTATCCGCAGATCGCGGACGCCGTCGACGACCTCACCGGCAAGGTGCAGGCCCTGCCGCTCGGTCTCGGCCTGCCGGTCCTGTTCTACAGCCGCGACGCCTTCCGCAAGGCCGGCCTCGACCCCGACAAGCCGCCGCAGACCTGGTGGGAAGTGCAGCGCGCCGCCGGCGAGTTGTTCGACCGCGACGTGAAGTGTCCGCTCACCAGCGCCCAGTTCTCGTGGGTGCACGTCGAGAACGTCTCCTCCCAGCATGGCGAACCGGTCGTCGCCAAGAACGGGCGCAGCGAGCGCCTGGCCATCAACAGCATGGTGAACGTCAAGCACATCGCGCTGCTGGCGAGCTGGCACAAGAGTTTCTATTTCCATTACTTCGGCCCCGGCGACGAGGCCGTGGCGCGCTTCGCCAGCGGGGAATGCGCGATGCTGACGGCCGATTCGTCGGCCGCGACGCGCATCGCGCAGGCGGCGAAGTTCCAGCTTGGCGTCGCCGCGCTGCCGCACTACGACGACGTGCGCGGCGTGCAGCCGGTCGACGTGCTGCCCGACGGCGCGGCCTTGTGGCTGCTTCCCGGCAAGAAGAAGGACGAGTACAAGGTGGCGGCGCGCTTCGTTGGTTTCCTGATGCGGCCGGCCGTCCAGAAGGAGTGGGTGCAAACCACCGGCTACCTGCCGATGACCTCGGCCGGCATGGAAGGCCTGCGCGCGTCGCCCGCGGCGGCCCCCGCCGTCGTGGCGGCGGCCGAGAAGCGCCTGTCGATGCCGCGACAAGGCTATCGATCCAAGATCGGGGTCGGCCAGGGACGTCTGCGCGACATCCTCGACGAGGAGATCGCCTACGTCTGGCAGAACACCAAGCCGGCCAAGGAAGCGCTCGACACCGCCGTGAATCGCGCCAGCCTGCTGCTTTCGCCAGCGGTCGCCGCGACGGCACGCAAGTAGCGCTTGTCCTACCCGCGGATCATCGCCCACCGCTGCGGCGGGGCGCTGGCGCCGGAAAACACGCTGGCCGGCCTGCGCGTAGCGAGCGGGTTCGGCTGCCGCGGCGTCGAGTTCGACGCCATGCTGTCGCGCGACGGCGTTCCAATGCTGATCCATGACGAGACGCTCGAACGCACGACGGAGGGGCGCGGCGACGTTGCCGCCCACGATGGCGCGCAACTCGCCCGGCTCGATGCCGGCGCGCGGCACCATGCAGCGTTTGCCGGCGAGCGTGTGCCGACGCTGGCGGAAGCATTGAAGCTCTGCGCCGGACTCGGCCTCTGGGCGAACGTCGAGATCAAGCCGTCCGCCGGACGCGAGGCCGAAACCGGCGCCGTCATCGCCGGCCTGCTCTCGACGCGCTGGGACGGCGAGGGCGTCGTTTCCTCGTTTTCCGCTGTCGCCCTGACGGCGGCCCGTGCCGCCGCGCCGGGCCTGCGCTATTCGCTACTGGTCGAGCAGATCCCGCCCGACTGGCGCGAACAGGCAGCCGCGCTCGGCTGCACGGGACTCCATTGCAGCATCGAGGCGGATCCGGCCGCGGTCGCCGCTGCGGCGGCGGCCGGCCTGACCGTCGCCTGCTATACGGTGAATCGCCGCGATGAAGCCGAGCGGCTGTTCGCCGCTGGCGCTGCGGCCGTGTTCACCGATCGCCCCGATCTCTGGCGCCGCGAAGAGCTTCAGTTCGCTTGAGCTCCGGTGCGGAAAGGCCCTTGTGCCTTGCCGCATTCGCGTAAAATCCGCGCTTTGCCAAAGCTTGCGCCTGCAGCCATGAAAAGCGCCGAAATCCGCCAGAAGTTCCTCGAATTCTTCGCCTCGAAGGGGCACCAGATCGTCGCCTCCAGTTCGCTGGTCCCCGGCGACGACCCGACGCTGCTGTTCACCAACGCGGGCATGAACCAGTTCAAGGACGTTTTCCTCGGCTTCGACAAGCGCCCGTACTCGCGCGCGACGACTTCGCAGAAATGCGTGCGCGCCGGCGGCAAGCACAACGACCTCGAGAACGTCGGCTACACCGCGCGCCACCACACCTTCTTCGAGATGCTGGGCAACTTCAGCTTCGGCGATTACTTCAAGCGCGACGCGATCCACTACGCCTGGGAACTGCTGACGGAAGTCTTCAAGCTGCCCAAGGACAGGCTGTACGTCACCGTGTACGCCGAAGACGACGAGGCCTACGACATCTGGACCCAAGGCATCGGTCTGGCCGGCGAGCGCGTCATCCGCATCGGCGACAACAAGGGCGCGCGCTACGCCTCCGACAACTTCTGGATGATGGGCGACACGGGGCCCTGCGGTCCCTGCACCGAGATCTTCTACGACCACGGCGCGCACATTCCCGGCGGCCTGCCGGGCACGCCGGAAGAAGACGGCGATCGCTACATCGAGATCTGGAACAACGTCTTCATGCAGTTCAACCGCGACGAGAAGGGCGTCATGCACCCGCTGCCCAAGCCCTCCGTCGACACCGGCATGGGCCTCGAGCGCATCAGCGCCGTGCTGCAGGGCGTGCATGGCAACTACGAGATCGACCTGTTCCGCACGCTGATCGCCGCCGCGGCGCGCGAGACGTCGGGCGCCGACATGGCCAGCCCATCGCTCAAGGTGCTCGCCGACCACATCCGCGCCTGCGCCTTCCTGGTCGCCGACGGCGTGATCCCCGGCAACGAGGGCCGCGGCTACGTCCTGCGCCGCATCATCCGCCGCGCCATCCGCCACGGCTGGAAGCTCGGCGCGCGCGCCGCCTTCTTCCATCGCATGGTGCCCGACCTCGTCGCCGAGATGGGCGAGGCCTACCCCGAACTGCGCACCGGCCAGGCGCGCGTGATGGACGTGCTGCGCCAGGAGGAGGAGCGATTCTTCGCCACCATCGAGCACGGCATGGCGACCGTCGAGGCCGAACTTGCCGCGATGGCCGCGGTCGGCGTCAAGATATTCAACGGCGAGACGGCCTTCAAGCTGCACGACACCTACGGCTTCCCGCTCGACCTGACGGCCGACATCTGCCGCGAGCGCGGCGTGACCGTCGATTCCGTCGCCTTCGATGCCGCCATGGCGCGGCAGAAGGAGCAGGCGCGCGCCGCCGGCAAGTTCAAGATGGCGGCCAACCTCGAATACGACGGTCCGGCGAGCGCCTTCCACGGCTATGAGTCGCTGGAAACCACCGGCAAGATCCTCGCCCTGTACAAGGACGGCAGCGCGGTGCCCGAACTGCACGAGGGCGACCTCGGCGTCGTCGTCCTCGACGATACGCCCTTCTATGCCGAATCGGGCGGCCAGGTCGGCGACCGCGGCGAACTGAAGGGCGGCGGCATCTTCGCCGTCGAGGACACGCTCAAGATCCAGGCCGCCGTCTTCGGCCACCACGGCATCGTCAAGACCGGCAAGCTCGTGGTCGGGCAGGGCGTGACGGCGCGCGTCGATGCCGCCGCGCGCGCCGCCACCGCGCGCAACCACTCGGTCACCCACCTGATGCACAAGGCGCTGCGCCAGGTGCTCGGCCAGCACGTGCAGCAGAAGGGCTCGCAGGTCGACCCCGACAAGACGCGCTTCGACTTCGCCCACAGCGGCCCCTTGAGCGCCGAGGAAATCCGCGAGGTCGAGGAGATCGTGAACCACGAGATACTCGCCAACGCCGCCACCGAATCGCGCGTCATGCCGATCGACGAAGCGCAGAAGTCCGGCGCCATGATGCTGTTCGGCGAGAAGTACGGCGACGAAGTGCGCGTCGTCGGCATCGGCTCCTCGAAGGAGTTGTGCGGCGGTACCCACGTCGGCCGCACCGGCGACATCGGCCTGTTCAAGATACTCGCCGAGTCGGGCGTCGCCGCGGGCGTGCGCCGCGTCGAGGCCGTGACCGGCAGCAACGCCCTGCGCTACGTGCAGGAGCAGGAGCGCCGCGTCCAGGGCATCTCGGCGCTGCTGAAGGCGCAGCCCGACGAAGTGGCCGAGCGCGTGGTCGGCATTCTCGAGAGCGTCAGGGCGCTGGAGAAGGAACTCGCGCGCCTGAAGTCGAAGCTCGCTTCATCGCAGGGCGACGACCTCATCGACAGCGCCGTCGACGTCAAGGGCGTCAAGGTGCTGGCGGCGCAGCTCGAAGGCGCCGACGCCAAGGTGCTGCGCGAGACCATGGACAAGCTCAAGGACAAGCTCAAGAGCGCGGCCATCGTGCTCTCGGCGGTCGCCGACGGCAAGGTGTCGCTGATCGCCGGCGTGACGCCGGACCTGACGGCGAAGGTGAAGGCCGGCGAACTCGTGAACGCCGTCGCGACTCAGGTCGGCGGCAAGGGCGGCGGCCGTCCGGACATGGCGCAAGCCGGCGGCACGCAGCCGGAGCACCTCGGCGCGGCGCTGGCTTCCGTCAGGGGCTGGGTCGAAGCGAAGCTCTGACGCGGGGCCGGCTCAGGCCGGCTCAGTCGTGCTGCTTGCCGATGTTGCTGGCCCAGGTGAGCGCCTGGGTCAGGCAGGCGTTCACCGTCGTGTGGCCGACGCCCAGCGTGTCGGCGAGATCGTGGCAGGCGGTGCCGTCGCCGGCCTCGAGGGCGCCCGAGAGCCGCAGCATCGTGCCGAGGTCGCCGTCGCTTTTCTCCAGCGCTTCGATCACGGCCGGCGCGACCTTGATGCCGCGAAGGATCTCTTCCAGCGGCACGCCCATCAGCGAAGGCATCAGCGACATGATTCCGGTCATGAAGGCCTGATCCTCGAACTCGCGCCTGCCCGCATGAAGCTTGCCGGCCATCAGCTCCATCAGCCGGCCGCGCGTTGCCGCCAGTTGCAGCAGCGGCGTCGCGATGCCATTGTTGCCGCCCTGCGGGTTCGTGTACAGCAGCAGTTGCAGCCAGCGCTGCAGCTGGCGCCGACCCAGCACGGTGATGGCATGACGCAGGCTCGTGATGCGCGTCGTCGTGCCCGTGGCGACCGAATTCGTCAGGCGCATAAGGTTCATCGCCAGTCCCGGTTCCTGCTTGAACACCACTTCCAGTTCGGGGGTCTCCGCGTCCTCCAGCACCAGGCCGAGCAGGCGTACCAGCGCGAGCTGCGAGTGGCCGAGTTTCTTGCCGGCGATGATCACCGGCTTGGCGAAGTAGTAGCCCTGGAACAGGTGGTAGCCGAAGTCATGGCAGGTCTGCGCCTGTTCGCGCGAGTCCACCTTTTCGGCGAGCAGCTTGAGTGCGGGCCACTTCTTGAGCGCCGCCGTGGTCCTGGCGAGACCGGCCGAGTCGAGCGGCATCAGGTCGACCTTGACGACTTCGATCAGGTCGAGCAGCGGCTTGAACTTGTCCTCGTAATTGACGAAATCGTCCAGCGCCAGGGTGAAGCCGCGTTCCTTGAGCTCGCGGCAGCGCTCGACGATCTCCGGCGTCAGCTCGACGGTCTCGAGCACTTCGAGCACGATCTTGTCGGTCGGCAGGACTTCGAGGATGTCCGAGAGCAGCAGGCTCTCGTCGCAGTTGATGAAGCCCTTGTACGGGCCCAGCGCCTGCTCGATGCCGAGCTCGGCGAAGGCGTGGTTGATGACGCTGGCGGTGGCGGCGAGGTTGTCCTGGACGTTGGCCGAGTTGACCTTGGCGCCGCTGCGGAAGAGCAGTTCGTAGGCGAAGAGCTGATGGTCGCGATCGAGGATCGGCTGCCGGCCGATGAAGATCTCTTCGCCGCCGGTCATCAGAAGTTCACCGCGAGTCCCGGCCAGGCGGCTTCGAGCGCAGCCTTGAACTCGGTCTGGATGCGCGCCAGCGCGGCGTGGGAGTCGGCTTCGAAGCGCAGCACGACGACCGGTGTGGTGTTCGAGGCGCGCGCGAGGCCGAAGCCGTCGGCATACTCGGCGCGCACGCCGTCGAGGGTGAACAGCGACTTCGCGCCGGGGAACTTGCCGTCCTTCTGCAGCTTGGCGACCAGCGCGTGCGGCTCGCCTTCCTTCATCTTCAGGTTGAGCTCGGGCGTCGAGATCGCGTTCGGCAGGTGCTTGAGCGGCCAGTTGGCGTCCTGCCAGCGCGAGACGATCTCGAGCAGGCGCGCGCCGGCGTAGAGGCCGTCGTCGAAGCCGTACCAGCGTTCCTTGAAGAACATGTGGCCGCTCATTTCGCCGGCCAGCGGCGCGCCGGTTTCCTTGAGCTTGTTCTTGATGAAGGCGTGGCCGGTGTTCCACATCAGCGGCTTGCCGCCCTGGTGGCGCACCGACTGCGCGACCCAGCGCGAGCACTTGACGTCGAAGATGATGGTGCCGCCGGGCACGCGCGTCAGCACGTCGGCGGCGAACAGCATCAGCTGGCGGTCGGGATAGATGATCTCGCCGTCCTTGGTGACGACGCCGAGGCGGTCGCCGTCGCCGTCGAAGGCAAGCCCAAGTTCCGCGTCGCTGCCGCGCAGCGCGCGCTTCACGTCTTCCAGGTTCTCCGGCTTAGAGGGATCGGGGTGATGGTTGGGGAAGGTGCCGTCGACTTCGCAGAACAGGTCGATGACTTCGCAGCCCATGCGGCGGAACAGCTCGGGCGCGAGGTTGCCGGCGACGCCGTTGCCGCAGTCGACGACGATCTTCATCGGCCGCGAGATTCTTACGTCGCCGACGATGCGGTCGAGGTAGGCCTCGTCGACATGCGTGCGGCAAAGCACGCCCTTGCCCGTGGCGAAGCGGCCCGCCTCGATGCGCCGGCGCAGCGCCTGGATGCGTTCGGCGAACAGGGTTTCGCCGCCGAGCACCATCTTGAAGCCGTTGTAGTCGGGCGGATTGTGGCTGCCGGTGACGGAGACGCAACTGCCGACGTCCAGGTGATGCGCCGCGAAGTAGGTGACCGGGGTCGGCACGCAGCCGATGTCGATGACGTCGACGCCGGTGCTGGTGATGCCGTCGGCGAGGGCGGCGACCAGTTCCGGTCCCGAGAGGCGCCCGTCGCGGCCGACGACGATGGTCTTGAGCCCCTTCTCGCGGGCCTCGCTGCCCAGCGCCTGTCCGATCAATCTGGCCGCTTCGTTGGTCAGCGACTTGCCGACGATGCCGCGGATGTCATATGCCTTGAAGATCTCGGGAGCTGGCGCATTCATGGCTTCTCTCTCGACGACGATGGGGTCGGGCGATTATCGCATGCGGGCCGCAAGCGGCGAAAACGCGTCGCGCGGCTAGTGCAAGGTCTTCGGCGCCTCGGCGGCAGAGGGCGGCGCCGGCGAGGCGTGGTGCACGATCATGCGCCAGCCGAGCGGCCCGCGCACGTAAACATTGGTGGCGATGACGGGCGCGCGGTTCGCGGCTTCGTCGCCGACGCTGACCTGCTCGAGCACGCTGTGCACCGCCGTGAACGGTGTCTGTACGACGCAGGGATTGACCAGCTTCACCTGCAGTCGGGTGCCGGCGGCGAAGACGCGCCGCCAGGCTTCGCGGATCGCGGCGTAACCGGAGTGGCGCGGACCGCCGGGATGGACGCAGACGATCTCTTCGTCTTCGGCGAACACCGCCATGATGGCGTCGATGTCCGAGCGCTCGAGCGCCTCGTAGAAGGCGGTTTCGGCATCCTGCGGCGTGGTGTAGATGTTCTTTGTCATCGGCTGCGCATCGCCTCCAGCACCTGTTCCGGCGTCAGGTCGTTCAGGCACTGCAGATGCCCGAGCGGACAGTCGCGCTTAAAGCAGGGGCTGCATTCGAGTCCAAGGGATACGATTTTCGCATGCGGCGACATCGGCGGCGTGTAGTCGACGCTCGACGAGCCGAAGACCGCGACCAGGGGACGGTCAAGCGCGGCGGCCACGTGCATCAGCCCCGAGTCGTTGCTGACGACATGCCGCGCCGCGGCCAGCAGGTCGATCGCCTGCTCGAGCGTGGTGCGGCCGCAGAGATTGATGGCCGTGCCGTGCGCGAGCTTCTCGATCTTGTCGCCGGCCGCGGCGTCCTTCGGCGAGCCCACGAGCCAGACCGGGTCATCGGCGCTGCCGGCCATCGCGGCCAGCGCGGCGAAGTGGCGCGGCGGCCAGCGCTTCGCGGGACCGTACTCCGCGCCGGGGCAGAAGACGATCGGCGCCCCGTCGAGCGGAAGGTCGAGCGCTTCGCGCGCACGTCGCTGCTGCTCGGGCGACGACGTCAGGTGGGGCAGGGGCAACGGCGCGCCCGATTCCCGGCCGGCCGGCTCGGCGAGCTGGGCGTAGCGGTCGACCAAGCGCGGATGGCGCGCCTTGTCGAGCCGGTGCATGTTGTTGATCAGGCCGAAGCGCGATTCGCCCTTGTAGCCGGTGCGCCTGGGAATGCCGGCGAGGAAGGGAATCAGCGCCGACTTGAGGGAATTCGGCAGGACCACCGCTTCGTCATAGCGCTCGGCGGCGAGGCGCCGGGCAAGTTGCCAGCGCGCGCCTAGCTTGAGCTCGCCGTGGCCGAAGGGGCTGTCGACGACGCGCCGCACCTCCGGCATGCGCTGCAACAGCGGCGCGCTCCACTTCGCCGCGAGGACGTCGAGTTCGAGGCCGGGATGCCGCTGGTGCAGGCGTGCCAGCAGCGGCTGGGCGAGGACCGTGTCGCCGATCCATGAAGGCGCGACGACCAGGATCTTCATGGCGCCTTAGTGATGGCCCTTCGGGCGCTCCCCGGTGAAGCGGTAGACGGTGCCGCAATACGGGCAGGCGGTCTCGTCCTGCTTCAGCACGTCGAGGAACACGCGCGGATGGCGCGCCCACAATGGTGCGCCCGGGCGCGGGCAGTGCAGGGGCA
Organism: Pseudomonadota bacterium; assembly: GCA_046726235.1. GTDB lineage: Bacteria > Pseudomonadota > Gammaproteobacteria > Burkholderiales > Rhodocyclaceae > Nitricoxidireducens. The sequence goes on along the minus strand of JBKPAD010000005.1, from coordinate 40,147 downwards.
GGTCGTCGGCGGTGACGGCGACGCTGCGGGTCTTTTCGTCGAGCTGGGTGGTCATGACGGGCCTCAAACGGCGGCGAGCCAGTCGGCGTGGGCCGGCGCACGGCCGTTGACCACGTCGAAGAACAGGCTCTGGATCTTGGTGGTGATGGGGCCGCGATGGCCGGCGCCGATCTGGCGGCCGTCGAGCTCGCGGATCGGCGTCACTTCGGCGGCGGTGCCGGTGAAGAAGGCTTCGTCGGCGATGTAGATGTCGTCGCGCGTCAGGCGCTTCGACACCACGGTGTAGCCGAGCTCCTTCGCCAGCGTGTGCACCGTGGCGCGCGTGATGCCGACCAGCGCAGAGGCGATTTCCGGCTCGTAGATCTGGCCGTCCTTGACGACGAACAGGTTCTCGCCCGCGCCTTCGGCGACAAAGCCGTCGACGTCGAGCAGCAGCGCCTCGTCGTAGCCGTGCTCAGTCGCTTCCATGTTGGCGAGGATCGAGTTGGCGTAGGTGCCGGAATACTTGGCGCGGCACATCGAGACGTTGACGTGGTGGCGGGCGAAGCTGGAAGTCTTGACGCGAATGCCCTTCTCCATGCCCTCCTCGCCGAGGTAGGCGCCCCAGGGCCAGGCGGCGATCGCGACGTGCGTCTTGGCGCCCTTCGGCGACACGCCCATCTTCTCGGAGCCGTAGAAGGCCAGCGGGCGCAGGTAGCAGGACTCGAGCTTGTTGGCGCGCACGACTTCCTTCTGCGCTTCCATCAGCGTTTCCTTGTCCCACGGCATCGGCATGCGGTAGATGTGGGCAGAGTTGAACAGCCGGTCGGTATGTTCCTTGAGCCGGAAGATGGCCGTGCCGTTGACGGTCTTGTACGCACGCACGCCCTCGAACACGGCCAGGCCGTAATGCAGGGAGTGGGTCAGCACGTGCGTGGTGGCATCGCGCCAGGGCACGAGCTTGCCGTCGTACCAGATGAAGCCGTCGCGGTCGGCCATGGACATTTCGGAATCTCCAGCGGTTCTAAGACGAGAGCGGGATTTTAGCGGATTTATGCGCGCTAAAATCCTGCCTATGAGCACCATCTGGAAACCCAACGTCACCGTCGCCGCGCTGATCGAGCGCAACGGCTCCTTCCTGCTGGTCGAGGAGGAGACCGACGACGGCATCCGCTTCAACCAGCCGGCCGGGCATCTCGACGACGGCGAATCGCTGGTCGCCGCCTGCGCGCGCGAGGCGCTGGAGGAGACCGCCTGGCATTTCGCGCCGACGGCGCTGGTCGGCGTCTACCAGTGGCCGCGGCCGCAGGGCGACATCACCTACCTGCGCTTCGCCTTTGCCGGCGAACTCGGCGATCACGAAGCCGGGCGTGCGCTCGACCAAGGCATCCTGCGCGCGGTCTGGATGACGCCGGAGGAGATCGAGGCGACGCGCCCGCGCCACCGCAGCCCGCTGATCTGGCAATGCGTGCAGGACTACCGCGCCGGCCGCCGCTTTCCGCTCGACCTGATCCGGCACTACGACTGATGCGCTGGGCAGCCGTCGCGCTGGCGGCCGCGGCCGGCCTCGCCAATGCCGACGAGATGGTGGCCGTCTGCTACAACTATGGCTGCGCCGCCGAGGAGATGGCGCTGTTCTCCGACGAGCGCCTCGAGATCGTCCGCCGCATGCTTAACGCCGCCCAGACCCCGGAGCAGGAACGCGCCGCGCTGTCGCTCGCGGTCGGCCGGCTCTACGCGTGGGCGGGAGAGCAGACGCCGATACGAGCGGACCGCGGCGGCAACGTCGCCGACGAGGGCGACCACGGCCGGATGGACTGCATCGATCATTCGACGACGACGACGCGCTTCCTCGATATGATCGAAGAGCGCGGCTGGCTGCGCTTCCATCGCGTGCTGTTCCCGGAGCGGCGCCTGCGTTTCTTCCTCTTTCAGCACTATTCTGCGGTGATCGAGGAACTCGGGCCGGTGCGCGATCCCGAGCATCCGAAGCCCGAGCGCTACGTCGTCGACAGCTGGTTTCGCGACAATGGCCGGCCGGCGGTGATCCTGCCGCTGGAAGACTGGTTCGCCGGCGAAGGCGAAGAGGAATGAGAGGAAGCAAATGGCTGCACAAAAAGTAATCGTCGGCATGTCGGGCGGTGTCGACTCTTCGGTCGCCGCGCTGCTGCTGAAGCGCGCCGGCCATGACGTGGTCGGCCTGTTCATGAAGAACTGGGAGGACGACGACGATGCCGACTACTGCTCGTCGCGCCAGGACCTGATCGACGCCGCCGCCGCCGCCGACGTCATAGGCATCGACCTCGAAGTGGCCAACTTCTCGGCCGAATACAAGGAGCGCGTGTTCGCGGACTTCCTGCGCGAGTACCAGGCCGGCCGCACGCCGAACCCGGACGTGCTCTGCAACTCCGAGATCAAGTTCAAGGCCTTCCTCGACCACGCCGTGCAGCTCGGCGCCGAGAAGATTGCCACCGGCCACTACGCGCAGGTGCGCGAGTTCCGCGGCGACTGGGGCCTCGAATACCAGCTCATGAAGGCTGAGGACGGCACCAAGGACCAGAGCTACTTCCTCTATCGCCTCAACCAGGCGCAGCTGGCGAAGACGCTGTTCCCGGTCGGCCACCTCTACAAGCGCGACGTGCGCAAGATCGCCGCCGAAGCCGGCCTCGCCAACCACGGCAAGAAGGATTCGACCGGCATCTGCTTCATCGGCGAGCGGCCGTTCCGCGAATTCCTCGCGCGCTACCTGCCGAAGAAGCCCGGCGAGATTCGCGCGCTCGATGCCGACCGTGTCATCGGCCGGCACGAGGGCCTGATGTACTACACGCTCGGCCAGCGCGAAGGCCTCGGCATCGGCGGTGTGCGCGGCGCGCCCGAGGAGCCGTGGTACGTGGCGAAGAAGGACATGGACAAGAACGTGCTCTATGTCGTCCAGGGCCACGAGCATCCGGCCCTGATGCGCGAGCGGCTCGCCGCCGAAAGCCTGTCGTGGATCGCCGGCCGCATGCCGCACACGCACTGGGTCTACGCGGCGAAGACGCGCTATCGCATGCCCGATGCCGCCTGCGAGATCGAGAGTGTGGACGACGGGCGCTGCGAGATCGCCTTCGCGGCGCCGCAATGGGCCGTGACGCCGGGTCAGTCGGTGGTGGTGTACGAGAGCCGCGTCTGCCTGGGGGGCGGCATCATCGTCTGAGTCGGCGCGCGGAGAACGCGCCGCCGGGCGTTCAGCCCTGCGGGATCGTCTCCTGGAACGACGCCCGCTGCATCAGCTTCTCGTAGAGCCTGGCGAGATTCGGATGGGCGGTCTGCCAGTCGATGTCGCCGAAGCGGAACACCAGATAGCCGAGCGCGGCGCCGACGGCGATGTCGGCCAGCGACATCGAGTTGCCGAAGCACCAGGGCGATTCGCCGACTTCTTCCGACAGCGCTTCGAGGCCGGCGGCGACCTTGCCGCGCTGGCGCTCGATCCACGACGGGTCCTGCATCTTCTTCGGGCGCTTGGCTTCGAGGAAGGCCGCGGCGGCGGCATCGCAGATGCCGTCGGCCAGCGCTTCCCAGCGCTTGACGGAGATGCGTTCGCGGCCGGAGGCGGGCAGCAGCTTGTTGTTCGGCGTCATGTTGTCGAGGTACTCGACGATCACGCGCGAATCGAACAGCGTGCTGTCGTCGTCGAGCACCAGGACCGGAATCTTGCCGAGCGGGTTGTACTTGACCACCGCGTTGCCTTCGACCCACGGGGACTCGAGCACGAAGTCGTAGTCGATCTTCTTCTCGGCGAGGACGACGCGGGTCTTGCGGACGTAGGGGCTGGTAAGCGAACCGATCAACTTCATTTTTTGGGGAACCCGGATGCTCTTGTAGGCGTGCGAATTGTATCATCGGCCACTTCGCTTACAGGGTCCTTTCAGGCCCGCGCGCGGAGTGACCATCCTGCCTGCATGGTAGAATTGGCGCGGTTTTTCGAGGATTCCAACCCATGTCCCTGACTGCGCTGACAGCCCTTTCCCCGCTCGACGGCCGCTATGCGGCGAAGGTCGAACCGCTACGTGTCCACTTCTCCGAATTCGGCCTCATCCGCAACCGGATTCGCGTCGAGATCGAATGGCTGAAGGCGCTTGCCGCCGCGCCCGAGATCGCTGAAGTCGCCGCCTTCTCGAGCGACACCATCGCCGAACTCGACCTCGTCGTCTCCGGTTTCGCCGTCTCCGACGCCGACGCCGTCAAGAAGATCGAGGCGACCACCAATCACGACGTAAAGGCGGTCGAATACTGGCTCAAGCAGCGCTTCGCCAACAACGCCGAAGTGATGCGCGTCTCCGAGTTCATCCACTTCGGCTGCACCTCGGAAGACATCAACAACGTCTCGCATGCGCTGATGCTCAAGGAAGCGCGCGACCAGATCCTGCTGCCGAACTTCGGCCGCGTCGTCGAACGCTTCCGCACGCTCGCGCACGAGCTCGCCGAGCTGCCGATGCTGGCGCGCACGCATGGCCAGCCGGCGACGCCGACCACGCTCGGCAAGGAGATGGCGAACATCGCCGCGCGCCTGCTGCGCGCCCGAGAGCGCATTGCCGGCGTCAACATGATGGCCAAGTTCAACGGCGCCGTCGGCAACTACAACGCGCATCTCTCGGCGTATCCCGACTTCGACTGGGAAGGCTTCAATCGCCGCTTCATCGAGTCCTTCGGCCTCGAGTTCAATCCCTACACGATCCAGATCGAGCCGCACGACGCGATGGCCGAGCTGTTCGACGCCATCGCGCGCGCCAACACCATCCTGCTCGACGCCGACCGCGACATCTGGCAGTACATCTCGCTCGGCTACTTCAAGCAGAAGACCAAGGCCGGCGAGATCGGCTCGTCGACCATGCCGCACAAGGTCAACCCGATCGACTTCGAGAACTCCGAAGGCAACCTCGGCATCGCCAACTCGGTGCTGCGCCACCTCGCCGACAAGCTGCCGATCTCGCGCCTGCAGCGCGACCTCACCGACTCGACGGTGCTGCGCAACATGGGCGTCGCGTTCGGCTACGTCGTGCTCGCCTACGATTCGACGCTGCGCGGACTCAACAAGCTCGAGGCGAACCCGGCGCGCCTGGCCGAAGACCTCGACGCCTGCTGGGAAGTGCTGGCCGAGCCTGTGCAGACGGTGATGCGCCGCTACGGCGTGCCCAACCCGTACGAGCAGTTGAAGGAACTCACGCGCGGCAAGGGCATCGAGCGCGACGCGCTGCGCGCCTTCATCGACACGTTGGCGATCCCCGAAGCCGAGAAGGCGCGCCTGCGCGAAATGACGCCGGCCAACTACATCGGCAAGGCGGTCGAACTCGCGAAGGGCATCTGACATGGGTTTCGCCGAGAATCTCAAGGCGCTGCCCGGCGTCTCGCACCTCGCCGCCATCCAGCTGGTCGACGCGCAGGGCGAGGTCGTCGCGACGATCGAGAACAAGCCCGGCCAGGCCGGCTCGCTCGCCGTCTACAACCACCTCGGGCAGATCTACGGCGCCATCACCGCCGAAGCGGCGAAGAAGGGCGTCGAGCTTTACGCCGAGCACGCCACGGACGCCCAGGCGCATCCGGGCAAGCACCCGAACATCGACCGCTTGGTGACCTTGGTCACAGAGGGCGGCATGTTGCGCGTCAAGCACGTCTTCGCAGGCGGCGCGGGGCTAGAATGACCGTATGCCGCCGGGGTCTTCCCGCCGGCATACGTTCGACACCCCAACTCAACGCGGAGAACTTCATGAAGAAGACCCAATCGTTCGCCCTCGGCCTCGCCGCCCTTCTCGCCGCCGGCGCCGCCTCGGCGCAAGTCATCGGCAAGGCCGAAGACCAGATCCGCTGGCGCCAGTCGGCCTACCAGACCATGGCCTGGAGCATGGGCCGCATCAAGGCCAACCTCGAAGGCACGTTCAACAAGGACCAGGTCGTGCAGGCCGCGAACGTCATCGAGGCGATGTCGAAGTCCGGCATGGGCGCGCTTTACCAGCCGGCCACCGAAAAGGGTGTCGGCAACCACGAGACCAACGTCAAGCCGGAGTTCTTCAAGGAAGGCGACAAGGTCAAGGAACTGGCGATGGCCTACGGCAAGGAAGCCGGCGAGATGGCGAAGGTCGCCGCCACCGGCGACGCCGCCGCCGTCAAGGCGCAGTTCGGCAAGCTGGGCGAAAGCTGCAAGGCCTGCCATGACAAGTTCAGGAAAGAAGAGAAGAAGTAGCCCGGCGAAGACTCGTCGCGCAACGGCCGCCTACGGGCGGCCGTTTTCGTTGACGCCGGGACAGGCGGTTGTAATCGTTTGTAACGCTTGTCCTCGAACGGGCAGCCGGGGCGTTGTTCGACACAGGCAGCAACGTTGTTGCCCCACTCTAGGAGAGTAAAAATGTCGAAGACCCTGACCGTCCTGTTCGCTTCCCTGTTCGCCGCATCCGCCTTCGCCGCCGACGCCCCGAAGGCCGACGCCAAGGCTGCCGAGGCCAAGCCGGCCGCTGTCGCGGCAGCGCCCGCGACGCCTGCGACGCCCGCCGCCGCGGTCGAGAAGAAGCAGGTCAAGAAGGTGAAGCACGAGAAGAAGGCCGAGAAGGCCAAGGCCAAGCCGGAAGCGAAGCCCGCTGCCGCGCCGGAAGCCAAGCCCGCCGCCAAGTAGCGAATCCTCGGGAAACGAAAAGGGCAGCCTCGGCTGCCCTTTTTTGCGTTGCGCCCTACCAGGCCGGCGCTGCGGCGGGCGGTGGCGGCGGCGGAATGAACGCGCCCGAAGCCGCATACGCGGCTGCGATGCCGATCGCCGCCGCGACCAGGAAGGCGACGAAACCGCCGCCCTTGGCCGCCTGCGCGCCGGCGGGCGGATTGTCCTGCCAGCCCGTCAGCATGGTCTTCACCAGCGCCTGCTGCTTCACGCGCGCGTACCAGCCGATCGCGCCGAGGTGCAGCGCGATCAGCGCCAGCAGCAGCCAGACGCTGCGGCGATGCCAGCCGGTGAAGCCGTCGCTGGTGGCCTTGTCGACGAGCGCATAGAGCGGTCCGTTGAAGGCGATGTCGTCATTGCCGAACAGCCCGGTGACGACCTGGAAGACGGCCAGCGACAGCAGCGCGATCACCGACAGTGCGCCGAGCGGATTGTGGCCGAGGCCGCACCACTCGCCGCGCAGGTAGGCGAGAACTGCCTTCGGACCATAGATGAAGGTCGCGAAGCGGGCGTAGGTCGAGCCGAGAAAACCCCAGGCGAGGCGGAAGGCGACCAGGCCGACGATGGCGACGCCGGCCTTGCCGTGGATGTCCATGCCGTTGCCGCCGCTGAAGCCCGTGATGAAGGCGACGGCGACGGCGGCGACCAGGCTCCAGTGAAACACCCGCGTCGGAAAGTCCCAGACGTAGACGCGGGCGCCCCGCTCGGCACGGGGCAGGGCGAAGCACACCACGACGCCCCTAGACGACGGCGCCGTCGTCGGTCATGCCGTCGGGGCGCTCCTTCTTCGGCTGCACGAACTGTTCGCGCGAGACGCCGAGCCACATCACCAGCGGGCTGGCGACGAGCACGGAAGAGTAGATGCCGAACAGGATGCCGATGGTCAGCGCCAGCGCGAAGTAGTGCAGCGCCGCGCCGCCGAAGATCAGCATCGACGTCACCATCATCTGCGTGCAGCCGTGGGTGATGATGGTGCGCGAGATGGTGCTGGTGATGGCGTGGTTGAGCACCTCGGGCGTCGTCAGGCCGCGTTTCTTCCGGAAGGTTTCGCGCACGCGGTCGAAGACGACCACCGACTCGTTGACCGAGTAGCCGAGCACCGCCAGCACCGCCGCCAGCACCGGCAGCGAGAACTCCCACTGGAAGAAGGCGAAGAAGCCGAGGATGATCACCACGTCGTGCAGGTTGGCGATGATCGCCGAAATCGCGAAGCGCCATTCGAAGCGAATGGCGAGGTAGATGACGATGCCGATGATCACCAGCAGCAGCGCCAGCGCCCCGTCCTCGGCCAGTTCCTTGCCGACCTGTGGGCCGACGAACTCGACGCGCTTGAGCGTCGGCGGATTGGCCGCCGCGTCCGGCGCGCCGGCCAGCGAGGCCATCACGCGTTCGCCGACCTTGGCGGTCTCGCTGTCCTTGGCCAGCGGCACGCGGATCAGCACGTCGCGCGAGGAGCCGAAGTTCTGCACCTGCGGATCGATGAAGCCGTCGGCGAGCAGCTTGCCGCGGACCTTCTCGAGGTCGGGCGGCTGCGCGTAGCCGACTTCCATCAGCGTGCCGCCGGTGAACTCGATCGAGAAGTGCAGGCCTTTGGTGGCGAGGAACACCACCGCCATGACGAAGGTGATCAACGAGATGACGTTGAACACCAGCGCATGGCGCATGAAGGGGATGTCTTTGCGGATGCGGAAGAATTCCATGGTGCTTTCCCCTTACTTGGCCGTGATGCCGGGCTTCCAGACCTGTCCGATGGACAGGCCGGTCAGCTTGCGGCGACGGCCGTAGATGAGGTTGACCAGCGCGCGCGACAGCACCACCGAGCTGAAGATCGAGGTCAGGATGCCGAGACAATGCACGATGGCGAAGCCGCGCACCGGGCCGGAACCGAAGATCAGCAGCATCAGGCCGACGATCAGCGTCGTGACGTTGGAGTCGAGGATGGTGCCCCAGGCGCGCTCGTAGCCGGCGGTGATCGCCGCCTGCGGCGTGCTGCCGCCGCGCAGTTCCTCGCGGATGCGCTCGTTGATCAGCACGTTGGCGTCGATGGCCATGCCCAGCGCCAGCGCGATGGCCGCGATGCCGGGCAGGGTCAAGGTGGCCTGCAGCAGCGACAGCAGCGCGATCAGGAACAGTACGTTGCAACCCAGCGCCATCACCGACACGACGCCGAACAGCAGGTAGTAGCCGATCATGAAGGCGGAGATCGCCGCGAAGCCCCACAGCGTCGAGTCGAAGCCCTTCTTGATGTTGTCGGCGCCGAGCGACGGGCCGATGGTGCGTTCCTCGATGATTTCCATCGGCGCCGCCAGCGAGCCGGCGCGCAGCAGCAGCGCGACGTCGCTGGCTTCCTGCGTCGTCATGCGGCCCGAGATCTGCACGCGGCCGCCGCCGATCTCGCTGCGGATCACCGGCGCCGTGACGACCTCGCCCTTGCCCTTCTCGACCAGCAGGATCGCCATGCGCTTGCCGACGTTGTCGCGCGTCAGGTCCTTGAACACGCGCGCGCCGGCGGAGTCGAGCGTCAGGTGCACCGCCGGCTCGTGGGTCTGGTTGTCGAAGCCGGGTTGGGCGTCGGTGAGGCGTTCGCCGGTCAGCATCACCTGCTTCTTCACCAGCAGGCCGGAGCCGCCGCGCTCGACGTAGTACTCGGTACCGACGGGCGGCTGGCCTGCCGCAGCCGCGGCGAGTGCGGTCGGGTTGTTGCTGTTCTCGTCGTCGACCATGCGCAGTTCGAGCGTCGCCGTGCGGCCGAGGATGTCCTTCGCCTTGGCGGTGTCCTGCACGCCGGGCAGCTGGACGACGATGCGGTCGGCGCCCTGCTGCTGGATCACCGGCTCGGCGACGCCGAGCTCGTTGATGCGGTTGTGCAGCGTGCCGATGTTCTGCTTGACGGCCATCTCCTGCACGCGCTTCTGCGCCGCCTGCGAGAGCGTGATCGAGAGCCGCAGGTCGCCGCCCTGGCCGATCTCGGCGACATTCAGGTCCGCGGCCGTGGCGCTGCCGGCCATCGTCGCCGACTGGGTGTTGAGGATCGTCTCGCGCGCCTTGTCGCGCGTCTCGGCGTCGCGGAAGCGGATGACGACCGCCGAACCCTCGCGGCCGATGCCGGCGTGGCGCACGTTCTTCTCGCGCAGCGTGCTGCGCAGGTCGGCCGCCGTGGCGTCGAGGCGCTTGACGATGGCGCCGTTCATGTCCACCTGGAGCAGGAAGTGCACGCCGCCGCGCAGGTCGAGGCCGAGATACATCGGCAGCGCGTGCAGGTTCGTCAGCCAGGACGGCGAGGCCGAGAGCAGGTTCAGCGCGACGCTGTAGGTGGCGTCGGACGGATCGGGATTCAGCGCCTTCTCGATCGCATCCTTGGCGCGCAGCTGGGTGTCCGTGTCCGCGAGCCGCACGCGGACGCTGTTCATGTCGGCGAACAGGCCGGTGTTCTGGATGCCGGCGGTCTTGAGCACGTCCTCGACGCGCGACAGCAACCTGGCATCGACCTTGACCGTGGCCTTGACGCTCGAGACCTGCACGGCCGGCACTTCACCGAAGAAGTTCGGCAGCGTGTACAACAGGCCGAGCACCACGGCGACGATCACCGTGACGTTCTTCCAGAGGGGATAGCGATTCATGGCGATTCCTCCGGCGCCATGGCGGCGCCGGCCCAAAAAACGACGACGATCAGAGGGACTTCAGCGTGCCCTTCGGCAGCAGGGCGCCGATGGCCTGCTTCTGCACGGTGACTTCGACCGGGGCATCCTTCAGCGTGCCGACCTCGAGGGTGACGAAGTTCTCGCCCACCTTGACGATGCGGCCGACCATGCCGCCTTGGGTGACGATCTCGTCGCCCTTCTGCAGCTCGGTCACCATCTTCTGGTGTTCCTTGGCCTTCTTCATCTGCGGGCGGATCATCAGGAACCACAGCACGATGAACATCAGGACGATGGGCAGCATGCCCATCAGGCCGCCCGTCGGGTCGGCCGCGGCCGGAGCGGCCGCTTGCGCGTATGCGTTGGAGATCAGCACGGTATTGCTCCAGTGGGTGAAAACAAGCGGCGCATTGTATCAGCCGCCCCGGCGCAGCCGCGTGAATTCGCCGACATAGGCGGCGAGCCGGCCGGCCGCGATGGCGTCCCGCAATTCCGCCATCAGGGTCTGGTAATAGAACAGGTTGTGGATGGTGTTGAGCCGCGCGCCGAGGATCTCCCCGGTGCGGTGCAGGTGATGCAGGTAGGCGCGCGTGAAATGCCGGCAGCAGTAGCAGCCGCAGGTCGCGTCGAGCGGGCGCGTGTCGTCCTTGTGGCAGGCGTTCTTGATCTTGACGTCGCCGTGGCGCGTGAACAGCCAGCCGTTGCGGGCGTTGCGCGTCGGCATCACGCAGTCGAACATGTCGATGCCGGCCTGCACCGCATAGACGATGTCCTCCGGCGTGCCGACACCCATCAGGTAGCGCGGCTTGTCGGCCGGCAGTCGCGGCGCCGTGTGGGCAAGGATGCGCGCGAAGTCTTCCTTCGGCTCGCCGACCGACAGCCCGCCGATGGCGTAGCCGTCGAAGCCGATGTCCGTCAGGCCGGCCAGCGATTCGTCGCGCAGCGTCTCGTGCATGCCGCCCTGGACGATGCCGAACAGGGCGTTCGTGTTGCCGAGGCGGTCATGCTCGTCGCGCGAGCGCCGCGCCCAGCGCAAAGAAAGCCGCATCGAATCGGCCGCCTGCTTTACATCGGCCGGATAGGGCGTGCATTCGTCGAAGATCATCACCACGTCGGAGTTCAGCACGTGCTGGATCTGCATCGAATCCTCGGGCCGCATGAACAGCTTGTCGCCGTTGATGGGCGAGGCGAACTTGACGCCGTCCTCGGTGATCTTGCGCAGCTCGCCCAACGAGAACACCTGGAAACCGCCCGAGTCGGTCAGGATCGGCCCGTCCCAGCCCATGAAGCGATGCAGCCCACCGTGGGCGCGGACCACCTCGAGGCCGGGCCGCAGCCAGAGGTGGAAGGTGTTGCCGAGCACGATGCGCGCGCCGATGTCGACCAGCTCGTTCGGCGCCATCGCCTTGACGGTGCCGTAGGTACCGACCGGCATGAACACCGGCGTCTCGACGACGCCGTGCGCCAGGGTCAGGGTGCCGCGGCGCGCGCGGCCGTCGCTGGCGAGGAGATCAAATTGCATCGTTTTGGTCCGGTCGGTCGAGCAGCATCGCGTCGCCGTAGCTGAAAAAACGGTAGCCCCGCGCGATCGCGTGGCGATAGGCCGCGCGCACGGGCTCGAGGCCGCCGAAGGCCGACACCAGCATCAGCAGCGTCGACTTCGGCAGATGGAAGTTGGTGACGAGCCGGTCGACGACCTTGAACTCGAAGCCCGGCGTGATGAACAGGTCGGTGTCGCCCGAGCCCGCCGCCAGCGGCCCGCGCAGTGCCGCCGACTCGAGCGTGCGCAGCGTCGTCGTGCCGACCGCCACCACCTTGCCGCCGCGCGCGCGCGCCGCCGCGATCGCATCGACCGTCGCCTGCGGCAATTGCCAGCGCTCCACGTGCATGCGGTGCTCGGCGAGATTGTGCACGCGCACCGGCTGGAAAGTGCCGGCGCCGACATGCAGCGTCACGTGCGCAACATCGATGCCGCGCGCGCGGACGCGCGCCAGCAGCGCCTCGTCGAAATGCAGGCCCGCCGTCGGCGCCGCCACGGAACCCTTCTCGCGCGCGAACACCGTCTGGTAGCGCGCTTCGTCGGCCTCCGCCGCAGCGCGCTCGATGTAGGGCGGCAGCGGCAGGCGGCCGTGGCGCTCGACCAGCGCCTGCGCCGGCTCTGGGAAACGCAGCTTGTAGAACTCGCCCTCGCGCCCGAGCACCTCGACCTCGAAGGCGTCCTCGAGCCGCAGCGTCGAGCCCGGCTGCGGCGACTTGCTCGCGCGCACCTGCGCCAGCACCTCACGTTCGTCGGCGAGCGGCCGCTCCACCAGCACCTCGACCTGCCCGCCGCTGGCCTTGCGGCCATGCAGGCGCGCATGCAGCACGCGCGTGTCGTTCATCACCAGCAGGTCGCCCGGCGCCAGCAGGTCAGGCAGCTCGGCGAAGCGCCGGTCGGCCAGCGCCATGCCGCGCACCGCCAGCAGGCGGCTCGCGGAGCGCTCGGGCAGCGGCGCCTGCGCGATCAGCTCGGGCGGCAGCACGTAGTCGAAGTCGTCGAGGGTGAGGGTCATCGGTTGAAGCGGTGGCGGGAAACGCGGATAATGCGCGCTCCTTAACGGGGCGCGACATTCTAAGCGACCCCGATCCCGTGCCGGGATGGCGGAATCGGTAGACGCAGCGGATTCACAACCTGCCGCTTGCCGGCAGGTTGCGGCGCAGGCTAACTTGCGCAGCAAGTTAAGCCGCGAAGCGGCGGCCGGAGTCAAAATCCGCCGCGGTAACATGTAGGACATCCTTAGCCGGGATGGCGGAATCGGTAGACGCAGCGGATTCAAAATCCGCCGCCGCAAGGTGTGTGGGTTCGAGTCCCACTCCCGGCACCAATACTAGAGCGTTTGCATTGACGCAGAATACAGAAATCTGTACGGTTGGCGCATGAAAACCACGCTCGACATCAACGACACCCTGCTTGCCGACGCCAAGGCGCTGGCAGCGCAGCAGCGCACCAGCCTGACGAGGCTGATCGAGGAGGGCCTGCAACTGCGCTTGCGCTCCGCGCGTCCTGCGGTGAAGGCGCCCCGGCGCAAGCTGCCCGTGTTCAAGGGGCGCGGAGGCATGGTGGCCGGCGTGAATCCGCTTAGCAACAAGGCGATGCTCGACGCGGCGGACGATGACGCCTGACGTCAACGTCCTCGTCGCGGCGTCGCGCAGCGACCACCCTCACCATCAGGCCGCCTACTCCTGTCTCGACGAGGCGCTTGCCGCCTGCCCGGACGGCGGCACGCTGAGGCTGATGCCGATGGTGGTCGCGAGTTTCCTGCGGCTCGTCACGCATCCGAAGATCTTCGTGCAGCCGACGCCGATCAAGGAGGCCGTCGCCTTCGTCGATGCCCTGCTTGCGGTGCCGGGCGTCGAGATGCCGGCGCTCGGCAGCGAGTGGCCGCTGCTGCGCGACCTTTGCCTCGACAAGAAGCTTGCCGCGAACGACCTCCCGGACGCATGGCTGGCGGCGGCCGTGAGCCAGCTCGGCGAGCACCTGGTGACCTTCGACGGCGATTTCAAGCGCCTGCTCAGGCGCACGCAAGTCACGGTGCTGAGCGGCGAATAAGAAAAACCCGGCGCCACGTGCGCCACCTATTGAGTAGTCGGAGCCCTGCGCATGCCTTCCCTGTTCGACCCCATCCAGATCGGCGACATTTCGCTCGCCAACCGCGCCGTCATGGCGCCGCTCACGCGCAATCGCGCCGTCGCCGGCAACGTGCCGGGGCCGCTGACGGTCGAGTATTACCGCCAGCGCGCCGCGGCCGGATTGATCATTTCCGAGGCGAGCCAGATCAGCCCGATGGCGCAGGGCTACCTCGACACGCCGGGCATCCATTCGCCCGAACAGGTCGCCGCCTGGCGCGCGGTGACGGATGCCGTGCACGCCGCCGGCGGGCGCATCGTGATCCAGCTCTGGCACGTCGGCCGCATTTCGCATTCCTCGCTGCTGCCCGGCGGCGCGACACCGGTGTCGTCGACCAGCCGGCCGTCGCCGGCGATGACGTTCACGCGCGAAGGCTTCGTGCCGGTGTCGGCGCCGCGCGCCCTGCGCGACGACGAGCTGCCCGGCCTGGTGGCCGATTACGCCAACGCCGCCGCCAACGCCATCGAGGCCGGCTTCGACGGCGTCGAGATCCACGCCGCCAACACCTACCTGCTCGAGCAGTTCCTGCGCGACAGCATCAACGATCGCAGCGGCCCGTATGGCGGCAGCATCGCCAACCGCGCGCGCCTGCTGATCGAAGTGGTGCAGGCGGTGACCGACCGGGTGGGCGCCGGCCGCACCGCCGTGCGGCTCAGCCCGATGACCACCTTCGGCAACACCGCGCCGCTCGACAGCGATCCGCAGGCGCTCTTCAACCACGTCGTCGAGCAGCTCGCGCGCTTCAAGCTGGCCTACGTGCATGTGATCGAGGGCGAGACCGGCGGCCCGCGTGTGCCCGAGGGCGCGCCTGCGTTCGACTACGCGGCGTTGCGCAGCCGCTGGCCGGGCGCGTGGATGGTCAACAACGGCTACTCGCGCGCCGATGCCATGGCTGCAATCGCCGGCGGCAAGGCTGATCTCGTCGCCTTCGGCCGCTCGTTCATCAGCAACCCCGACCTGGTGCGCCGGCTGCGCGAGGACGCGCCGCTCAATGCGTTGCGGGCGGACAAGCTGTATGGCGGCGGCGCCGAGGGCTACACCGATTACCCCACGGCTGACGGCCGCGCTTGAGGGAGCAACCATGTCCTTTCTCACGCAACTGGCGGAACTGGCCCGCATGGAATCCCAGAGCGATTACGCGGTCAGGAATCCGCACATGGGCTGGGCGGTATTGAGCATGTTCGGGCCGACGTCGGAGACCGACGTCGCCGGCTTCTGGAAGCTGCAGCGCGGATGTGCCGAGGGCGAGGCCATCGAGCGCTTCATCAACAAATTCCATGGCCGCGTCGAGCTGGCGCTGGTTCCCGCGGAGGAGGTCGGCCTCGAGTATCAGGGCCGGCCGCAGGTCGGCAAGTTCGTCCTCGTGGTGCGTCCCGTGTCGCACCATCACGGTCGCCAGGCGCGCTAGGACGCCATGTCCCTGCTGCGCCACAAGTGGTTCGTCCGCGCGCTGCTCGCGCTGGTTGTCGGCGCCGTCCTCGTCGTCTATGGCGAGGAGCTGCTGCGCTGGGCCGAGCAGCTGACGCAGTCGCGGCACGCGGCTAAGACGCCGGCCGTCGCGCCCAAGCCCGCAACGCGCCCGCTCGCGACGGTGCTCCCGGCATGCCGCGCCAAGGGGCCGGGCTTCCATGCCTGCATGTTCGACGCCGGCTACGCCGTGAATCCCGCCTGGAGCGACGCCCACAAGGCCGGCGCACCGACGCGCGACAATCCCGCCCGCCAGGCCGATGCGGTGAACGACCGCTACCGCGAGGGCGCCAGCCCCGCCTACGGCGTGCCCTATTGGGTCACGCGCGACTCGCTGCCGCCGAAGTGACGCACGGGGCGCCACCGCATTGGCGGCGTGCGCGAATCATGGGAAACTTGCCCCGGCATCTGACGACGGGAGCACGCACATGAACACCCGAAACGGCGCACCCTTGCAACGGCTGGCCGGCGCACTGGCCGGCATCGCGCTGCTGGCGGCGCCCGCCGCGTCGCTCGCGCAGGCGAGCCACGACGTCAAGATTTCCGGCTCGGGCACGACGCGCTGTTCCGAGTGGAACGCCTGGAAGGCGGAGGGCAATGCCGAGCGCCGCGGCACGGCCGTGCAATGGGTGTTCGGCTTCGTCGCCGGCCACAACGTCTATTCGTTGCGCGGCGATCGCAGCCCGCCGTCGCTGAATCCCCAGACCAGCACGCTGGAAACCCTGATCGACGGGCACTGCCAGGCCAACCCGACGGCGCGTCTCGTCGAGGCCGCCGTCGCCACCGTCAGCGGGCTCGGCGGGGCGAACACGAACATCAAGCCCCCCAAGGCGCGCCAGCTGCCGATGGCGCCGCCGGTGCGGCAACAGGCGCTTTAGCCATGCGCGCGCTATTCATCGCCGTCGCGTTGGCGCTGGTAGCAGGCGGCGCCACGGCCGAGCTTTATTCGTGGAAGGATGCCTCCGGCAAGATCCACTACTCCGACCAGCCACCGCCCCAGGCCGGCGCCCGCAAGCTGACCGTGCCGCCGCCGAACACCTACACCGGCGGCGTCCCCGAACAGCCGCGCGTCGCCCCCGGCGAGGCGCCGCGCCCGCCGCAGCCCGCCGAAAAGCCGGCGCCGCCGCCGGCTCCCGACAAGCAGGCGCTGTGCGAGAAGGCCAAGGCCGACCTGCAGAAACTCGAGGAAACGCCGCGGCGAATGTCCGGTGCCGGCGGCCGCGCGCATCCCGTCGACGCCGAAGAGCGCGCGGCGCAGGAAGCCCGGCTGCAGAAAGCGATCGGGGAGAATTGCCGCTAGGCGGCGGCCTGCTCGACGCAGGCGTGCAACTCCGCGCTCCACGCGTCGAGAAGCTCGGCGTACGCCGGGTCGGCGCCCGGTTCCAGCCGTGCACGACGGCGCGCGATTTCGCGCTCGAGGTCGGCGAACTGCCAGTGCATCTCATCGAGTACGGCGGTCAATTCCGCCGCGACCTGCTTGTCTTCCAGCGCCAGCGTCATCAGCGTCTCCCAGTGCGCGGGATCGAAGCCGAACTGCGCCAGCATGGCGCTCAGGGTGGCCATGCGCTCGATGAGGAATTCGATCTCCGTCGGCGCCATGCGGTCGGCCAGCTTGGCGCGGAATTGCGCCCAGTGCGCCATCAGCCGCGCGGCGGCCTCGATGCGCGGAATCGCCTGCGTCACGTCGGACGGCGTCGCGTCGGCCCCGTGGCCGAGGGCTTCCTCGAGATGCGTCAGCAACTCGTGGTCGAACTTGTGCCGGTTGAGGCGCATCAGCGCGCTGAGCCGCTCGCGTCCTCCATGCCGCGCGAGCATCGAGGCGCAGACGTCGGCCAGCCCGACGATGCGTCCGAGGATGCCGATCTGGTCGCCGCGCAGTCCGAACGGATAGCCGCTGCCGTCGATGCGTTCCTGGTGCTGCAGCACGGCCGTCGCCACGGTCGCGTCGCCGGCGCGGAGCTCGCGCACCAGCAGCGAGCCGACGATCGGATGCACGTAGATGTGGCGCCGCTGCGAGGCATCGAGGCGATGGGCGGGATCGAACAGCGTCGGGTCGAGGTGCAGTTCGCCGAGGTCGTGGGCGAGCGCAGCGAGCAGCGCGTTCGTCGTCTCGGCCTCGGAGAGTCCGCGCCGCAGCGCGAGGTAATGCGTGATCAGCGTCGCCTTGATCAGGTGTTCGAACAGCGTGGGACGCTCGTACTGCGCGACCGCGAGCAGTTCGCCCAGTCCCTGCGGCAGGGGTAGCCGCGCCAGGCCGTGGCGCAACCCGAGCGCGTCGCCGGAGCGTCGCGCCAGTTCGCGGAATTCCGCGTCGGCGTCGATCAGGCGTGCGGCTTGTCGAGCCAGCTCGTCGGCGGAGAGGGCGGTGTCGGCAGTGCCGCGCGCAAGGATCTGGTGCGCGAGGCTGTCGTGTTGGCTCGCAGATACGGCAGGCATTGGCTGGGCCTTCGTGCTTTGATTCGCAGGTTTCATCCTAGCAGCGGCATGGGCAAAAGGCCATCGCTGCGCGAACTTCATGCCGTCGGAGTGGTCTCAATTGTGCCGACCGGCCGAGGGCAAAAGCCCTTCCGCGCAAAGGGGGAAAAGATGATGAAGCGACTGCTTGCCCTGCTGCTGTCTGTCCTCGGCCTGCCGGCCGCGGCAGCGCCCGACGTCGGCGACGCGGCGCCGGACTTCACGACGCAGGCCAGCCTCGCCGGCCGCGAATTCACCTACTCGCTGGCGGCGGCGCTGAAGCAGGGCCCCGTGGTGCTGTACTTCTACCCGGCTGCGTTCACCAAGGGCTGCACCATCGAGGCGCGCGAATTCGCGCTGGCGATGCCGAAATTCCAGGAGCTCGGCGCCAGCGTGATCGGCGTCTCGAGCGACGACATCGGCACGCTCAACCGCTTCTCCGTCAGCGAGTGCCAGGGCAAGTTCCCGGTCGCCAGCGATGCCGACAAACGCATCATGAAGGCCTACGACGCGGTGCTGCTGTGGAAGACCGGCTACGCCAGCCGCACCTCCTTCGTCATCACGCCCGACGGCCGCGTCGCCTACCGCTTCAGCGACCTGCGCCCCGAGCCGCACGTCGCCAACACGCTCGCCGCCGTGCGCGAGTGGGCGGCGCGCGCGAAGCGCTAGGAGGCGCTGCCGGTCATCGTCGGCAGCAGGATGCGATAGACCTGGATGAATGCCGGGCCCAGCAACACCAGCAGCAGCGACGGGAAGATCAGGAACACCAGCGGGAACAGCAGCTTGAGCGGAATCTTCGCCGCCAGCTCCTCGGCGCGGAAGCGCCGCCGCGTGCGCATCTCGTCCGAGAACACGCGCAGCGAGTCGCCGATGCTGGTGCCGAAGCGGTCGGCCTGCACCAGCATGGTCGCGAAGGTGCCGACCTCCTCGACGCCGGTGCGCGCGGCGAGGTTCTGCAGCGCCTTCTCGCGCGTGGCGCCGGCGCGCATCTCGAGATTCACGAGCTGCAGCTCCTCGGCGAGCGCCTCGCTCTTGAGCTTCATCTCGTCTGCCACGCGGCCCAGCGCGGCGTCGAGCCCGAGGCCCGCCTCGACGCAGATCAGCATCAGGTCGGCGGCGTCGGGGAAGGCCTCGAAGATCGCGCGCTGGCGCAGGAACACCAGGCGTTCCAGGACGACGTTCGGAAAGTAGTAGCCGATCGCGCCGGCCAGCACCAGGACGGACATCAGCAGGGAGTCGTCGAGTTCGGGCGCACGCAGCCGCAGCACCACGTATGCGGTCGCCGGCAGCATCACCGCAAGCAGCGTCTTGGCCGCGAAGTAGATCCTCGGCGCATCCTCGTCGCGAAAGCCGGCGTTCATGAAGCGCAGCCGCAGGGGCGAACGATCCCAGCCCTCCTTCGGCAGCGAGAGCCTGGCGAACGGCCCGGTGAGCCGCACGGCGGTCTTGATCCACCCATCGCCCGACGTGTCTTCCGAGTAGCCGCCGACGCCGACGGTGTCGAGCCGCTTGCGCGTGCGCCCGGGAGCGAACTGCGTCAGCAGGATGCCGCCGGCGATGGTGGCAGCGGCGAAGACGATGCCGATGAAGACGATCTGCATGAGGGTCATGGCGCTCTCCGGGCTTCAGACGTGGATACGGATGATCCGGCGCATCCAGAGCACGCCGAGGAACATCATGAACAAGGCGGAGCCGACCATCTTGAGGCCGATCGGGTCGGTCCACAGCACATCGAGGAATCCGGGATTGACCAGGTTGATGGTGCCGGCGACGCCGAACGGCAGCAGGCTGAGCACCCACGCCGACATGCGGCCCTCGGCCGACAGCACGCGCACCTTCTCGAACAGCTTGAAACGCTCGCGTATCAGCGTCGCGAGGTTGGCCAGCACCTCGGTGAGGTTGCCGCCGGTCTCGCGCTGGATCAGCACGGCGACGACGAAGTAGCGCAGGTCGGTGCTCGGCGTGCGCGCCGCCATGTTGAGCAGCGCCTGCTGCAGCGAAACGCCGAAGTTGATCTCCTCGTGAGTCAGGCTGAATTCCCGTGCGACCGGCTGCGGCAGTTCCTCGCCCGCCATCTTGAGGCCGACCGGGAAGGCATGGCCGGCGCGCAGCGCGCGTCCGATCAGATCGAGCGCCTCGGGAAGCTGGCGCTCGATCTTGCGCAGCCGCTGGTTGCGGCGGCGCTCGACGTAGAGCCAGGGCAGCGACGCCGCAGACAGGCCGATGACCGCCGCCAGCGGCGCCGGCAGGCGGATTGCCACCAGCACGTAAACGCCGACGGCAATGCCGACGCTGATCAGCAGCAGGCGCGAGACGGTGACGTCGAGCCCCGACTGCTCGAGCGTGCGGTCGAGCCGGCGCAGGCGCGGTGCGGCCAGCATCAGACGCTGCAGCGTCGGCGTCTCGTCGAGCAGGCGGCGCTTGATGATGCTGGCTTCGCCGCTGCCCGCGGCGCCGGCCGCGAGCGTGCGCAGGCGCGACTCGAGCTTGCGCGCCTCCGGACTCTTGTGCGCGTTCCACAGCGTGTACAGGCCCTCGATCAGCAGCACGGTGGCCGCGAACGACAGCAGGACGAACAGCAGGAAGTAGTCGCCGATGAGGTTCGACAGCGTGGTCATGGTCGCGCCCCCTTATAGGTAGTGGTGCGTCGGGTCGAAGATCGAATCCGGCAGGTCGACGCCGTAGGAGCGCAGGCGGTCCATGAACTTCGGCCGCACGCCCGTGGCGCAGAAATGGCCCGCGACCTTGCCCTGCGAATCGACGCCGGTCTGGCGGAAGGCGAAGATCTCCTGCATGGTGATGGTCTCGCCCTCCATGCCGGTGATCTCCTGCAGGCTGACCACCTTGCGGCGGCCGTCGAGCAGGCGCGACACCTGCACGATCGCGGTGATCGCCGAGGCGATCTGGTGGCGCGCCGCCTTGGGCGGCAGGCCGAAGCCGGCCATGCCGATCATGTTCTCGACGCGCGCCAGCGCGTCGCGCGGCGTGTTGGCGTGGATGGTCGTCAGCGAGCCCTCGTGGCCGGTGTTCATCGCCTGCAGCATGTCGACGCATTCGGCGCCGCGCACCTCCCCGACGACGATGCGGTCGGGGCGCATGCGCAGCGCATTTTTCAGCAGCGCGCGCTGGTTGATCTCGCCCTTGCCCTCGATGTTGGGCGGCCGCGTCTCCAGGCGCACCACGTGCGGCTGCTGCAGCTGCAGCTCGGCGGCGTCCTCGATGGTGACGATGCGGTCGCCCGGATCGATGTAGCCCGAGAGGATGTTGAGCAGCGTCGTCTTGCCGCTGCCGGTGCCGCCCGAGACCAGGATGTTGAGCTTGGCGCGGATCAGCCCCTGCAGCAGCAGCGCCATGTCGCGCGTCAGGCTGTGGTGGGTGTCGACCAGGTCGTCCATGCGCAGCGGCACGGTGGAGAATCGACGGATGGAAACCACCGGGCCGTCGATGGCCAGCGGCGGAATGATGGCGTTGACGCGCGAGCCGTCCTTGAGGCGCGCGTCGACCATCGGGCTCGATTCGTCGACGCGCCGCCCGACGCGCGACACGATCTTGTCGAGGATGCGCATCAGGTGCTTGTCGTCGGCGAAGCGCACGTCGACCTGCTCCAGCCGGCCGCGCCGCTCGACGAACACGTTGCGGTGGCCGTTGACCAGGATGTCGGAGATCGTCGGGTCGTCGAGCAGCAGCTCGAGCGGGCCGAGGCCCAGCATCTCGAACTGGATGTCGCGCACCAGCGTGCGCCGCTCGGCCTCGTTCACCACCAGGCCCTCCTCGGCGATCAGGCGCTCGACCAGCACCGCGATCTCGTTGCGCAGGCGCTCGGGCGGCAGCGCGTCGAGCGCAGCGAGGTCGATGCGGTCCAGCATCTCCTGGTGGATGCGCATCTTGATGTCGCTGGCAATGCCGTGCGCGGGGGGCGGCGGCGGCGCGGCGGCAACCACGGCCTCGAAGCGCGGCGTCGTGTGGGCGGCCTGGGTTTGCAGTATTTCCCTGAGTGACATGGAAGGCTCCTCGTGTTGTCGTTGCGGTCAGGCGCGCTTCAGCAGGCGGCCGAACCAGCTCTCGGTCGCCTCCGCCGCAGCCTGCGGCTGCAACTCGCGCACGAATTCGTCGATGGCGCGGCTGACCGGATTGGCGCGCGCCAGCTGCTCGATCGGCACGCCGCGGTTGACCGAGGCGGCGACGGCGGCATAGCTGTTCGGAACCGTGCGCACGACCTTGAGGCCGAGCGCCTGCTCGACGTCGGCGAGCTGCAGTTCGTCCGTGGCGCCGTAGCGGTTCACCACCAGCCCGACCTTCTGCGCCGGATAGCCGAGCGAGCGGAAGACGCCGAGCAGGCGGCTGGCGTCGCGCACGAAGGGCAGCGTCATCTGCACCACCGGGAAGATGCGGTCGGCGCGGTCGAGCGCGCGCAGCGTCACCGCGTCGAGCGCCCGCCCGACGTCCAGGATCACGAAGTCGTAGTGGCGTATCGCCATGCCCAGCAGCGTGTCGATGTGCTCGGGCTTCACCTCCATCGCCTGCGCCGGGTCTTCCGGCGCGGCCAGCACGCCGAAGTTCGGCCGCACCTGCACCAAGCTGGCGGACAGCAGCGAGGCGTCAAGGCGCTCGATGCCGCGCGAGATGTCGGCGAGGTTGGTGGGTGGCCGGCGGTCGTGCACGTACAGCACGGCGTCGCCGAACTGCAGGTTGAGGTCGATCAGCAGCACGCGCCTGCCGGCGAGGGCGAGTTGATGGCCGAGGTTGGTGGCGAGGAAGGTGGCGCCGCTGCCGCCCTTGCAGGCGATGAACGCCAGCACCTTCCCGGCCGTCGTCGACTTGCCCGAGGCGTTGTGCTTGGCGGCCACGCGCGCTACCGCCGCCTGCAGCGCCTCGCGCGTCACCGGCGACGGCAGCACCTCGCGCACGCCGGCCCGCATGGCGCCGATCAGGAATTCCGGCGTCTGGTGCGCACACAGCATCATCACCGTCGTCTGCGGCTGCTGCTGCGTCAGTTGCTCGAGCGGCGCCAGCTCCTCGACGTCGTGGCACATGCCCTCGATGATCACGAGATCCGGGTGCTCGCGGTCGGCAACGGTACGCAGGCGGCCGATGCCGCCCTCGACGAGGATAGGGGCCGGTCCCGCCATGCCGCCGAGATACTGGCCGATGCTGTCGAGGTTCTTCGCGCTCGGCGAGATGACTGCGATCTTCATGTGATCTCCTTGTCTTGTCGTTGTCGGGTCAGAGGCAGACCGGATTGCTGTCGCCGGCGGCGTTGACCGCCTGCATGCTCTCGCGCGGCAGGTAGGCGGGGAACGCCGGCACCGGGGGAAGGACGAGTCCCATGAAGGGCGACAGCGGCTGGAACTTGAGGTTGGACGGGTCGTCGGCGTCGCCCGGGTTGTTGTAGATGCGCACTTCGACGCCCTTGCAGTTGCTGACGCTGCAGCCGTTGTCGACGGTGCCCTGGGGGTTCTGCCATTCGATGACGATGTTGGCGTCGGAGAGCTGCGGCAGGATCTTCTTCATCTTGCTGCGCACCTGGTCCGGCGTCGCCTTGTCGCACACCACGGCGATGCGTGCACCCCAGCGGGTCGCCTCGGCGGCGGAGTTCCACATGAACAGCATGCGGCCGAAGTCCATGATGCCCAGCAGGATCGTCAGGAAGACCGTCGCGATCACGGCGAACTCGACGATGCCGGTGCCGCGCTGCGCGGCGCGAAGGCGGGGCGCGCGCATCACAGCACCTGCCTCATGGTGACGCTGATCGCGCCGAAGGGAATGTCCGGCACGACGAATGGCACCAGCGACCGGAACGTGTAGGTCTGGTTGGCGCCGCCGACGGTTAGCGTGACCAGATTCACCACCGGCGCGCTGCCCTGCGCCTGGTGCGTGGCCGGGCAGCTGACGGCGTCGCAGACCGACACCATCGTCGTCGCAAGGCCGGAGACCAGCGGCGAGCCGCTGCAGCTCGGGTTGCCGTAGACGGCGAGGCAGACGGCGTCGTCGATGGCGACCGTGTCTCCCGGCGCCTTGGTCGAGAGGTGCCGGGCGGCGTCGCGCGCCGCCTTCGCCAGCGTGTCGTACTCGAAGATGGCGCGGCCGAATTCGGTGATGCCGAACACGATGGTCAGCAACACGCCGAGCGTCAGCGCGAATTCGATCAGGGCGACACCGCGTTGGGTCTTGTCCATGGTCCGCTCCTCAGTGCACCAGCGCCGGCACCATCGGCCCGGTCGTGCCGCCGGCCAGGCCCGAGGTGGCACAGGGGCTGCCCGGCGCATTGGCGGCGCCGCGGTACTCGAGCCAGACTTCCTCGCCGGCGGCGGGGCCGTTGTCGTTCGACATCGGATGCAGCATCAGCACGCACGCGTAGTCGAGGATCGGCACCGTCTGGGGGCTTGTGGTCATCCACGACGCGCAGTCGACGACGGGCACCGTGACGACGCGACGGTCGGCGCCGGCGGCCTGCAGCGTGGCGCCGGTGCTGTTGCTGTAGCCGCCGTTCAGGTTGATGCCCGAGAGGGCGTCGCCCTGGTAGGGCATGAAGCCGGCGCGCGCGGTCTGGAAGTTGTCCCAGGCGTTGAACTTCGACGGCCAGCTCGTCGGCGTGTAGGCGTAGCCGCTGAAATCCGGCGGCGCGGTGGCGGGCGTCTCGCTGCCCTTGTAGAGGCCGAAACGCGTGTTCCATGCCTTGCCGAGCGCGGCCTTGTTGCCCTGTTCGCCGACTTCAGTGCCGGTGGTGGCGAGGCTGCACTGCCCCTGGCCCTTGATGATGTTGCCCAGTTCGTTGGCGCCGCCGCCGGGCGGTGAGAAGTCGATCCAGTCGAAGCTGCCGGTCGCCGAGGCGGTGAGTTTCGAGGTCATCCACTGGCCGACCACCAGGCCCTGCAGCGGATTGCCCGTCGGCGCCGCCGGCGGCTTGCAGAGGCCGATCGGCAGCGCGCAGTTGATCTGCGACGGCATCAGCGTAGCCGTCGCCCAGGCGCCGACGCTGCTGGTCGACACCGGCGCGCCCAGCATCCCTTGCAGCACGTGCATGAACCACGTGACGATGCCGGTTTCGGTGCGCGCGCACATCGCGTAGGCGGCCGTCGCGGGATTGGCGGCGGTCCTGGAGACGTAGCCGTAAGGCCAGGTCGTCGAGTTGTCGCTCAGGCGGTCGCTGAACAGGATGTCGGCGGCGGTGACGTTGGCCGACACGGCCTGGAAGCCGACGTTGTTGCGATTGCCGGCGGTGATGCCGGCGCTGACCGCGCGCTCGATGGCCTGCGGATCCGCCTTCAGTTCGGCCGACGCTGCGAGCGCGCAGGCGTCCATTGCGCTCTGCAGTTCGGTGCGGGTGACGAACAGGCGCCCGAGGTCGATGACGATGCCGAGGAAGCCGATCAGGACCGCGCCCGACAGCGCGACCAGGATCATCACTGCTCCGCGCTGGCGGCCGGCGGTGCTCGTGTTTCTCATGATGCCGTTCCCCCGCCTCAGCGGCCGCTTCCGCCGCCGCCGCCACCGATGCCGCCGCCGATGTTGATGACGTTCATCACCGGCGGCGGTGCCTTCGTGGCGTCCTTGTAGCGCTCGATGGATTCGCGTGCGGCGAGGCCGTCGAGGCCCAGCACCGGATCGGTATCGCGCCCGGCGTCCGGATTGATGGTCTGCTTGGCGCGCGCTTCGCGCACGGCATCGCCGAAGCGCTCGTCGAGCATCGGCGTGCGCGAGGCGCAACCGGCGCCGGCGCCGACGACAGTGATGCACAGGATGCTGACGAGAGTCTTGTTCATGGCCTTCCTCCGCTTGTCGCGTTTGAGTTTCGGTGTCGCGGCGGCCGGCTTGGCCGCGTCGGGCGCGGGCGGCAGCGCCGCCCTGATGCCGAGTTCCTTGATGGCGGTCCGGTTCATCGCTTCGTGTCCACGATGTCGGCGGCGCTGGCCTGCGGCTCGACGCGCGGCGGCGGCGCCGTGTCGGCGGCCGGCATCAGGCGTGGCGCGTCGTCGAGCCGGACCGGGCTGGTCGTGGCGACCGGCACCGCCGCTGCCGGCGTCGCGGTCTTCGCAGGCTCGGCCTTCGGCACCGGCTCCGCCTTCGGTGCCGGCAGCGCCTTGGCGCCGGCATCCGACACTGGGGCGGGCGGCTGCTTCGGCTCCTCCTTGCCGGCTTCGAGCGAACCGTTGAACAGCGCGTCGGCGCGGCTCGGTTCCTTGTAGGCGTCGGTCGGCAGGGCGTAGTCGGCCGGCAGCGGCTTGACCAGGCGCGGCGTGATGATGAACAGCAGCTCGGTCTGGTCCTTCTGGAACTCGGTGCTGCGGAACAGCGCGCCCAGGATCGGGATGTCGCCGAGGCCGGGGAAGCGTGTCACCGTCTCCGTCAGGTTGTTCTTGATCAGGCCTGCGATGGCGAAGCTCTGGCCGTCCTTGAGCTGCACCGTCGTGTCGGCGCGCCGCGTGGTCATCGCCGGCAGGATCGCCGTGACGCCGCCGGTGGTGGTGAAGGGCGAGCCGGTCTGCGACAGCTCCGACACTTCGGACGCCACCTTGAGGCTGATGCGGCCACCTTCGAGCACGGTCGGCGTGAACTTCACGCCGACGCCGAACTCCTTCTCCTCGAGCGTGATGGTCGGAATGCCGAAACCCGTAGCCGGCGTGTAGGAGACGGGAATGAATATCTTGCCGCCGGAGAGGAAGCTCGCCTGCTGGCCGCTGACGGCCATCAGGTTCGGCTCGGCAAGCACGCGCACGACTGCGTCCTGCAGTTCGGCGTCCAGGCGCAAACGGGACTTGCCGCTGCGGCTCAGGAGTTCGAGCACGCCGCCGCTGTTGGTGAGGAAGTCGGAGAGCAGCGAGTAGCGCGTGCCGGTTCCCAGGGAAAGCCGCGAGCCGAGCTTGTCGAGGATGTTCTTCGACACTTCGGCCACCTTGACCTCGAGCATCACCTGATGGGCGGCCGAGGCGCGCATCAGGTTGACGATGCGCTTCTCCGGCGCGTAGGCGGCGGCCAGGGCGACGGCGCGCTCGATCTTGATGGCGTCGGCGACCTCGCCGGAGAGGATCAGCGAGTCCTCGGCGGCCGCCACCTTGATGCCCTTCTCCAGCGGCATCAGTTCGCCGAACTTGGCCTGCAGCGAGGCCGAGTCGATGGTGACGGCGACGTCCATCACGGTGCAGCGGTCGTCGCGACCCTGCAGCACCAGGTTCATCGAGCCGACGCGCTTGCCGAGCACATAGAGTTCGCCGGGGCTGAGCAACATGATGTCGGCGTCGGCGACGCCGTTCTTGGCCTCGCCCGCCGCCATCGGCGCCGCGGCCGGCGCCTTGTCGGCGGCATCGCCGGGACGGCCGGCGGCGCCGGTGCCCAGGCCCCCGACGACGAGCCGCACCACCGGGCTCGGCAGCTTGACCAGCGTCGACTTGCCGAGCGTGACGCGCTGCGGCTCGGCGATGGTGATCGAGCTGCAGGGCGCCAGTGCGGCGCTCGCCGCCTGCGGCCGCGCGGCGCGCTGGGCGTATGCCGCCGGCACGGCCAGCGTCGTGCAGAGCAGCGACGCGGCCAGAAGGCGTGAAAACCGTCCGCGAGCTTGCGCGGTTCCGTTCGTGTTCATGCTGAGCATTTGTCGCTCCCCCGGGGTTGTGCGATCGAACCGTGCTTCATGACTCAGAAGCACGCGGTGGTTTTGTTGCCGCCCTTGATGACCTCGACGCAGTCGCGGCGCGGGGCCGGCTTGGCGCGTGCGGGCTTGGCTGCCGGCGTGGTCGCGGCGACCTTGAGCGGTTTCGGCTGGCCGACCAGCAACTGCTGCTTGGTGACGCCGTCGGTGGCGGTCGGCTTGTTGTCGACCTGGTTCCGTAGCACCAGCGACAGCGTGCCGACGCTGCGCGCAAGGTCGAGCGCCTCGGCCTGGGCCGGCGTCACTTCGAGCGTCACGGCGCTGACCACCTTCGGCTTGGTCTCGTCGCGGTTGGCCTCCTGGGCGATGGCGAGCACGAGGATGTGCTCGAGCACGATCTTCGATATCTGCCTGTCGATGCTGTTGCCGTCCTGCTGGGTGCTGACGACGACGTCGACATAGTTGCCCGGCAGCGCGAAGCCGGCAACGCCGATGACGTCGTTGACCCGAACCGTCATCGCCCGCGCGCCTTCCTTGATCACCGCGGAGAGGCCGCCCTTGGTGCCGACCGGTGCCAGCTTCGCCTCCAGCACCGCCTCGCCGCGCAGCAGGCCGGTGCGCACGACGCGGTCGGAAAGGGCCTCGATCGTGGCGAAGCTGCCGGCCGGCACGTTGCCGCTCGGCCATGCCACCGTCTTGATCATCTGCGGGTTCAGCCGGCTGCCGAGCTCGATGTCGACCGCGGCGACCACCACCTGGTTGGTCGCCGCGTCGCCTTTCTGCTGCACCCATGCCGCCGCGATCAGCGTCGCGGCGACGCCGATCACCAGGGACAGCACCAGCATGACGGTGGCTCGCGTGTTTCTCATCTCGTTTCTCCTTGTTCGTGGCTCGATTTCAGGACTTCGTCTTCGCGTCGGTCACTCGCGCGCGAAGTAGTTCTCCCAGGCCCAGGCGAGCAGCTCGGGCGACATCTCGGGTTGCGTTCCGTTGAAACGGGCGTGGTCCCGAACCTGGCCGAGCAGGTCGCGCGGCAGGCAGGCGAGCAGCGGGCGCGATTCGTCGCGATGGCGCTGCAGCAGGTAGTCGAAGCCGTCGTCGCGCCAGGGGATGCCGAAGTGGCGGCAGGCCTGGTCCATGATCTGGCGGTAGGCGTCTGCCTCGAGGTTGCCGACGTAGATCTTGTAGCCGAGGCGGCGGATGAAGGCTTCGTCGGCGAGCTGCGACGGCTTGAGGTTGCTCGAGAAGACGACGATGACGTCGAACGGCACCATGAACTTCTGCCCGGTGTGCAGCGTCAGGAAATCGATGCGGCGGTCGAGCGGCACGATCCAGCGGTTCATCAGGTCTTGCGCCGACACCAGCTGGCGGCCGAGGTCGTCGAGGATGAACAGGCCGTTGTTGGCCTTCACCTGCTGCGGCGCCACGTAGTAGCGCGTCGTCTCGTCGAACTCGAGGTCGACCATCGACAGCGTGAGTTCAGCGCCCGTCATCACCACGGGACGCTTGCACAACGTCCAGCGCGCGTCGATCATCGGTCCGCGGTCGAGCCCGGAGGCCGGCGCGGCGGCCGGCACGGGCTCATGGACCAGCGGATCGAAGACGCGGATGATCTCGCCCTGCACCGCGAGCGAATACGGCAGGGCGACGTCGCCGCTGAGCAGGCCGACCAGGCGCTCGGCGAGGTAGGTCTTGCCGCTGCCCGCAGGGCCGTAGACGAAGATCGCGCGGCCGGAATTCATCGCCGCGCCGAACTGATCCAGCAGTGCCTCGCGCACGATGATTCCCGAGAAGGCCTGCTGCAGGCGCTCCCGGGTCACGCCCATGTTGGCGACCGACTGGGCCTGCACCTGCCGCGTGTAGTCCTCGATCGTCACCGGCGCTGCACCCGCGTACTGGCTGCGGCGCATGAAGTCCTGCGCGCGCACGCGGCCCAGGTCGGTGAGGCGGAACTCGTGCGCGCCTTCGCGTCCGCCGTGGCGCGCGACCTCGCACAGGCCTTCGCTGCGCATGAAGTCGAGCACCGGCGTGAGGACCGTGGGCAGCAGCTTCATCACCTCGACCAGGTCGGACAGGCCTAGCTGGCCGCGGATGAACAGCGCCTTGGTCGCCAACTCGACGAGCACGGAGAACTTGAGGCCGGTCTCCTGCGGCGTGCGCGGCGCACGCGGCAGGCGGGTCGTGGCATCTTCGGGAACGAGGCGCAGGGTATTGGGGTTCATGGCATTCCCTCAGTCGATGAAGCCGAGCTGGCGCGCCACCAGGTAGCCGATGGTGCCGGCAGCGATGGCGACTCCGTAGGGCAGCGTTCCCGCCGACGCGGCGCTGGCGCCGACGCGCAAACCGTCGAGCCGGCCGCGCGCCAGCGCCAGGAGGTTGCCCGTCAACGAGCCGAGCAGGCCGTTCCTCGCGGCCAGGATCAGGGACAGCACGCCGCCGGCGAGCAGGCTCGCGAGGCCGGCATGCAGGGCGTCCGGGTAGCCGAGGAAAGCGCCGGCCATCGCCATCAGCTTGACGTCGCCGGCGCCCATGGCGCGCAACAGGTAGAACGGCAGCAGCAAGGCGAGGCCGATGCACAGGCCCGCCAGCGACCACAGCAGCCCGGCGCCGTGAATCGGCGACAGCGCGTTGTACAGCACGGCGACGGCGGCGCCGGAATACACCAACTGGTTCGGAATGCGGCTGGTGCGGACGTCGTACCACGCCGCGAGGACGAGCGCGGCCATCAACAGGCCGGTGCGCGGGTCAAGGACCAGCATCGCCAGCAGGTCGATGATTGCGTGGAGTTCTGAATTCATGGAGTTCATCAGCAGGCGGGTGCGCCGGAGACGGCATTGGTGACTTCCCGGCAGATCCTCGTGTAGAGCCCGGAAACGTCTCCGCCGATGGCGACGACTGCTCCAACGCAGACGACGGCGATGAGCACGCCGACCAACGCATACTCGATGCTCGTCGCACCGTTCTGGTCGACGTGCATGCGCTGAAGGTGGTGTTTGAAGTCGTTCATCGTCGTCTCCGCAGGGCGCAGGATCAAGCGTCGGTTGGTCGGCGAATGGGCCGGGAAAGATCCCCGGCCCACGCCTGGCGTGGATGGCCAGGGTCGCCGATCAGCAGGTCGACGGGGTCTTCAAGCACGTGCCAATCTTGTCGAACGTGAGATCGAGGTTCGTGCCGATCAATGCCACCGCGGTAACGCAAACCACGGCGATCAGCGCCGCCATGAGGCCGTACTCGACCATCGTGACGCCGTCTTCTTCGCGCACGAAGCGCTGGATGCTGCCAACCAAAGTTTTCATGCTGTTTCTCCTAAAGGGATGGGGAGCGCCCCGGTTCGAACGTCGCCGTCACGGAGCGGTGAGCCGAACCGCCACAGCGAAGCCCGTCGAGGCATTTCGGCTGTTCCGCGGTGCGGATGCGGCGACAGCTGTGTATGACTCTAGGGATCGCGGATGCCGCGAACATCGGAGGCTTGTCCCGTCGAACCGGGACAAAGCTCCTTATGCGAATCGCTTCGCGAAGCGCTCCAGCTCGCGCCGGTTGCGCAGGCCGAGCTTTCCGTAGATGGCGACCAGGTCTGCGAGCGCGGGCGCCGACGCGGCGCGCCATGGCACCACGGTGCGCAGGCTTGCGATGGTCCGGCGTTCGGCCGGCGAGAGGAAGGGCACGCCGAGCGCGGCGCAGGCGTCGATCTCGGCATCGCTGCGCGCCCGCGACACCGGCGCCGGCGCGGGCTTGAGCCGCCGGCCGGCGTGCACCGCGGCGATGGCGTCGAGCAATGCCTGTGCGCCGGCGTCGCACGGCAGGATGCCGGCGGCGCCGAACAGCAGCGCGTCTTCGTGCAGGCGCCGGTCACCGATGCCGGTGTGGATCAGCACGCGGCCGCCGGAGCGTTCCTTCAGCGCCGGGATCAGTTCCACGCTGCTGGCGCCCTCGATCTCGAGGTCGAGCAGGGTCACGTCGGGATGCAGTCGCGCCAGGGCGAGGGCGGCGACGGCGGTGTGCGCGCTGCCGACCAGCGTCATGCGCGGCGCCTCGCCGCTGACGAGGCGGCCGAGACCCCAGCGCATGGCCGCGCTCTCCTTCACCACCAGCACCCGTGTCGATTCCATGTCCGTCCGCATCGCCGCTTCCCGTTGCGCGCCCGCGCGAAGGCGCGGCCGATCCAGCATCGAGAATAGGGAGCCGGAACGCCGCGGGGACCGTCGCATGCTCCCGTTCCGCCGTGACAAATCGACCGGCGCGTCCCGATTGTCCGCGACCGAACCGATAAGACACGGTAGAGGCGCTAGCCTGCATTCGCGGTATGAGGTGGGAGCGGCCCCGATACCGCGCCATCCACGCCATTGAAAGGGAACATGCCATGAAGACTGTGTTGAAGCTGGCGGCGGCGCTCGCGGCCGCCGGTGTCCTGGGCAACGCCCATGCCGTCATCCTCTCGTCCGGAACGGGGCCGATCGCGGGTCCCGAGGTCCTGCCGCCGTACAGTTCGGTCAGCGACTTCGGCACCCTGCTCGCGTACGTGTCGACGGATGTCATGACGCCGACGTTCACCGGCGAGGTACGCTCGGCGGTCTTCGACGGCAAGGAGGCCGGCGTAAATCTCGACTTCTACTACCAGTTCAGCAATTACAGCGACAGTGCCGATGCCGTCGCGCGGCTCACCGCCGGAGGCTACTCCGGCATGACCGTAGACGTTCGCCAGGACGGCGGCATGTGGGGGAACTTCGTCAGGGGCATGGAGGCCGCCAGCACGCTCGACATGGGCAGCGACGGGACGCTCGGCTTCAATTTCACGCCGACGGGCATTCTCCCCGGGAGGACGACCACCGTTCTACGGGTGCGCACCAGCGCCACCAGCTACGTCGATGACTGGATGGGCATCATCAACGGCACGTCCACTTTTGCGCCGGCTTTCGCGCCGGGCGCCAGCGGAATTCCGGGCGGTGGCGGAGGCATTCCCGGCGGGGGCGGCGAAGTGCCTGAGCCGCCGACGGCGGAGATTCCCGAGCCTGGAACCTACGCCCTGATGCTCGCCGGTCTCGGCATGCTCGGCTTCTCCGGTCGCCGCCGCATGCGCGACACGGCCTGAAGTCGCCCGTTCAGTGCGCGAGCGGGGCGCGTGCGCCGCTCGCGGCGTCGGGCCTCGCCAGGCCGTGCTCGATCGCGTGCATCACCAGCTCGACACGGTTGCGCACGTCGAGCTTGCGGTAGATCGTCGTCAGGTGGTTGCGCAACGTATGGTCGCTGATGAACAGCCGCGCGGCGATGTCGCGGCTGTTGGCGCCGCGGTGCTCGACCACGGCGGCGACGATGCGACGCTCCTTGGGCGTCAGAGCGTCGAGTGCCGCGTCGGCGTCGCGGCGGCCGTTCTTGAGGGTATCGAGCATGCGCGTCATGGTCGAGCGCTCGAGCCAGAGTTCGCCGTGGTGCACGCGGTCGATGGCACGCAGCAGGATGTCGGCCGGCTCGTTCTTGGCGACGATGCCGCGCGCCCCGAGCGAAACCGCGCGCGCCAGCGCGTTGCCGTCGCGGCTGCCGGTCAGCACGATCACCGCGGCGTCGCCGCCCGCCAGTTCGGGCAGCAGGTCGAGCCCGCTGTCGCCGCCGAGGTCGAGGTCGAGCAGGATCACGTGGGGATGCGCCGCCTTGGCACCGGCCAGCGCATCGCGCCGGTTGTGCGCCTTGCCGGCGACGCGCATGCGCGGCTGTTCGCCGGCGATCAGGCGCTCCAGGCCCCAGACCACGCACTTGTGGTCGTCGACCAGGAAGACGTCGATGGTGTCGGCGGTCGCGCCGACGGTTGCGGGCGTGGCGATGTCGTTCATGCGCGCCTCGCCAGCGGAATGGTCACGGTCACCGCGCTGCCGGTGCCGCGCGGCGCCACGGCGACGCCGCCGCCCAGCGCCTCGGCGCGCCGCCGCAGCGAGACGGGCTCGAAGCGGCGCCACTGGCCGCCGGCGCCTTCGTCCACCACCTCGGCGCGCAACTCGCCGCCGCGCGCCTCGACTTCGACGCTCGCCTGATGCGAGGCGGTGTGGCGGCCGACGTTGCTGAGGCCCTCGCCGATCATGCGCACCACCTCGTCGGCCAGCGGCGGCTCGATGTCGACCTCGGCGCGCACGCGGGTCGCGATCTCGATGCCGTAGCAGCGCCCGAAGCGTTCGGCCTGGCGCCGAAGTCCTTCGTGCAGCCCGGCGTTGCGCTGCTCGCGGCCGTCGAGCACGCGCACGTAGCCGCGCAGCTCGTCGATGCTCTCCTCGGTCATGCGGCAGAGTTCGGCGACGTCGCCGGCCAGCGGATCGCGCGCGTCGAGCTTGCGCGCCAGCGCCTCGAGTCCGAGCCGCAGCCCGAGGTAGGGCTGGATCGTGCTGTCGTGCAGGTCGAGGGAAATGCGGCTGCGCTCGCGCACGGCCGCCTGGCGAACGCAGTCCTCGACATGGCGGCGCGTCGCGCGACGGCAGGCGACGGCGGCGATCGCGACGAGCACCCCCGCCGCAACCACCGCCATTGCCAAGCCAGCCTGTTCCAACATCGCATGACCTCCGCTTCTTCGGGGCCGCCGCGCGGCCTTGTGTTCGGTAGCGATCATCCGTTGTCATGCTCATGCGCTCTGTTCGTTGCCGAACACAAATTTGCGATGGCGCAAAGCGACGCCGCGGCGGCGATGGAAAAATCGCCGCACTTGTTCTCCGGAGACGATATGCCGCTGTCCCGATTCATTGCCGACCTCGACGGCCTGGTGGCCGAGTTCCGCAGCGACCAGCCGACCTCTGCCGAGACCTTCGAGGAACTCCGCATGGCGGTCGCGCGCATGAACGAGATCCGGCGCCAGGTCGACATCGCCGGCCGCAAGCTGGTGCCGGCGATCGCCATCGCCGAGATGGAGATCGTGCACCAGCTGGTCGATTTCCCCGCCGTCGAACGCCGCTTCGACGACCGCTTCCCGATGGACGACGACTACCTGACCGGCGTCGAAGAGATGGACGACCAGCATCGCCAGCTGATCGAACTCGGTAATCGCCTCTACCTGCTTTCGCGTACCGGCAGCGTCACGGCCGACCAGGTCTTCACCGCGCTCGAGGAGTTGACCGAGCACACGCGCGCCCACTTCGCCAGCGAGGAGCAGCTGATGGACGAGGTGGCGTTCCCCGCTGCGGCGCCGCACCGCGCGATCCATGCACGCATGCTCGGCTACCTCGCCGAGACGGCGGACCTCGTCGCGGCGAGCCCGCTCACCGTCGCCATCAAGCTCGAGAAATTCCTCGGCTCGTGGTTCGTCTGGCACATGCAGAAGGATGATGCGGAGTTGGCGCGCTATTGGCTGGCGTGTACGGCTAAGGCTGCCTAAAGCCGGCTCGTATTGCGGCCGTGGGTGCTCGGGCCGCCGGGGGGCTCTGCTGCGCTTCGTGTCACCCGGATCGGGCTGTCGCCCGCTCCTCCTTCTTTACCTACGCGCAGCAGAGCCCCCCACCGTCCCGAGCGGTGACGCCGTGCCTCTTTTTCGGTGAAACACCACAGGCGTATCCGCAAGGACGGCGGGTGTCCGCCTCCCGCAGGTAAAGGAGGAGGAGCGGGCGCCAGCCCGGTCCGGGGGACACGGAGGGAGGCGGATACCCGCTGTCCTTGGCGCTCGGAGGTTAAGCCGCGACCGGTGTTGCTTTTAGACGCACCTCCGACACCGCCCCCGTCACCTCGCAGCCATCGATCGTCTCGCGCGCCAACAGGGCGGCGGTCACTTCCTTCAGCGCTTCGCCGTACTCCACCAGCGTCGCGAAGCAGCGGTCGTTCTGCGCCGTCAGTACGAGTTCGGCCTCGGCGACGGCGGCCGCCGTGTCGGGCTTCATGCCGAGCGCCGACAGCGCATCCATGCTGAACAGCGTGCCCTTGTCGCCGAGGCCCAGCGTCGCCACCATCGACAGGGCGATGCGCGAGGCTTCCTTGAGGTCGCTGGCGGCGCCGCTGGAAGCGTCGCTGTAGTGGATCAGCTCCGCGGCGCGGCCGGCGAGCAGCATCTGGATGCGGTTCTCGAGCTCGGACTTCAGGTGCAGCACCTTGTCTTCCTGCTGCGTCACCAGCGTCACGCCGAGCGCCTGCCCGCGCGGCAGGATGGTCACCTTCTCGACGCGGCCGACGCCGAGGATCTCGGCGATCACCGCGTGGCCGGCCTCGTGCACGGCGATGCGCTCGCGCTCGGCTTCGGTCAGCGCCGTGGCCGAGCCGTTGACCTCGCCCATGCGGCAGACCTCGACGGCTTCGAGCAGGTGGGCCATGGTCACTTCCAGCTCGGCGGTGCGCGCGGCGATCAGCGCCGCGTGGTTGACGGTGTAGGCGATGGCGGCCGGCGCCAGGCCGGTGGTCAGGCGCGCGAGCTGGGCGTAGTCGATCTCGCCGCCGCTGCGCACGCGGCCGGCGTAGAGGCGGAACAGCGCTTCGCGGTCGGCGACGTCGGGCAGCTTGACGGCGATCTTGCGGTCGAAGCGCCCCTCGCGCAGCAGCGCCGGGTCGACGGCGTCGGGGAAGTTCGTCGCGCCGATGACGATCACGCCCGAGGCCGGGCTGAAGCCGTCGATCTCGGCCAGGATCTGGTTGATGATGCGGTTGCCCTCGGCTTCGGCCGGGCCGCCGTTCTCGGTGTTGGTGCGCCGGCCGATGCCGTCGACCTCGTCGAGGAAGACGATGCACGGAGCGTTTTTGCGCGCCTTGCGGAACAGCGCCTTGACGCGCATCGAGCCGAGGCCGAGGAACATTGCCGTGAAATCGCTGCCCGTCGCGGGGATGAAGTTGACCCTGCACTCGCCGGCGAGCGCGCGCGCGAGCTGCGTCTTTCCGGTACCCGGCGGGCCGGAAAGCAGTACGCCCTTGGGCGGGCGCGCGCCGAGCGCGGTGAAGCCGCGCGGGTCCTTGAGGTAGGCCTGGATGTCGAGCAGCGCACCCTTGGCTTCGCGCGCGCCGATCACGTCGGCGAAGGTCACCTGCGAATCGCGGCGCGAGAAGCGGAACTGGCCGGCGGAACTGCGCCAGGCCTGGAAGCCGAGGAAGCCGATCAGCAGCAGCGTCAGCCCGAGGCCGAGGTCGCCGCGCCAGTCGCGCGCGCCTTCCTTGTCGAGCGCGGCGAAGGGGAAGGTCTCGCCGCCGCTGCGGTAGCCGTCGACCACCAGGCCGGCGAAGCGTCCGGACGGATCGGCGACGAAGTACTCGCGGCCGTCGGTGGCGCTGACGAGGATGCCGGCGCCGGAGATGGCGGCGCCGGCCACGGCGTTGCCGCGCAGGTCGCGCATCAGCGTCGAGGCGTCGCCCTCGTGCTTCGTCCAGCGCGCCGGGTCGTCGCGCATCGCCAGCAGCGTGGCGTGCAGCGCCGGCGGCGCGGCGGGCGTGAAGAATCGGGGCGCGAGGGTCGCGGCGGCGATGGCGGCGGCGACGGCGAGGCCGGCCACCGCAAGGCGCCGGCGCTTTCCTGCAAGCAGTCTGTTCATGGTTCTCGTGGGGAGGGAAGAGGGTCGCCGATCGGGCGGTTTGTCATGGGACATTGTTCCCGAGCGAACGGAAGCGCGACCGGGGCATATGTAACTTGCGATACAGAACGAACGGGCGTCATCGAGGCTCGCGTCGTTCGTCGAAGCCAGTCCCGTTCATTCTTCTTGTGAGGATCGTTGATATGAAATCCTGCGTGAAACCCGTCGCCGCGGCGCTCTTCGCGGCCTTCACTCTGCCGGCGCTTGCGGATACGGCGAGCTGGACGTTCAACTTGCCGGCCACCGGTCTCGAGTCGCAAACCCCGCCGTACCCGTCGCTGGCGACCCTGACCCTCACCGACGTTTCGGGCGGCGTGCAGTTCACGCTCGATCCCGACCAGGCCAACCCCGGCTACAGCCTCGACCCGAACAACACGTCGGCCGTCACCCGCATCGACTTCGTCTACTCGGGCGACGCCATCGCTGCCGGCGACTTCCAGTACGACTCGGGCGCCGCGGTCAAGACGTTCTCCTACGAGACCAACCCGAACAACATGGATGCCGGCTACACGGCGGACGACGCGCACATCATCGTCAACTTCTACACCGACCCGCAGTCGGACTTCGCGGTGACGGACACCAGCACGTGGACCATCATGGGAACGACGGTCTCCGACTTCACCAACACTTTCGCCACCGCGGCGA
Organism: Pseudomonadota bacterium; assembly: GCA_046726235.1. GTDB lineage: Bacteria > Pseudomonadota > Gammaproteobacteria > Burkholderiales > Rhodocyclaceae > Nitricoxidireducens. Next base: position 2,517 of record JBKPAD010000005.1, on the reverse strand, counting down.
ACAAGCCGAGCCCGACCTACGGCATCATCTCCGTGGCCCCGTTCTCGAATCCCGAGATGACGCCGAATCCCTCGAACTGGGTCGTCGGCGTTGCCGAGATTCCCGAGCCTGAAACCTACGCGATGATGCTGGCCGGTCTCGGCATGCTCGGCGTCATCGGACGCCGGCGCACCCGCGCGCAGCCTGATGCCGACATCGGCATGACGGCGCGCTGCGTCTGAACGGTTGCCGGCGCGCAGTCGCGCGCCGGCGGTCGGTATCACGTGTGGTTCTGCTTTCTGGTGCGGGAGGCGAAGGAGGGGCGGGGCATCGCCCCTCAGTTCGCTGCGGCGGTCTTGCAGCCCGACAGCGTCACGGCGCGATCGGACAGCGTTGCCGTGCCGTCGTCGATGTCGAGGCTGGTGATGCCGTTGCTGTAGCGCGTCGCCGTGCCCGAGCGGTCGAGCCGCACTTCGCGGTCGGGCAGGATCAGCCAGGCGGCGCTGTTGCCGTCGAGCCAGCGCACATGGAAGCGCTTGCCGCCGGGACACTGGTATTCCACTGCATTCGCCGGCACGCGCGAGCGTTCCTGCGGCGCGTCGCTGCCGAAGGGCCAGACCTTGACGCTGCCGCAACCGGTGAGGGTGGCGGCCACGATCGCCGCCGAAAAAATAGTTCGCTTCATGTGAGGTGCCGCACAGTTACGAAGTGCGCATCTTGCCTATGGAAGCGCCCCTGCGCAAGTGCCGCAAGCCCCCGCACCGCCTGTGTTTGCAGGCGCACTGAGCGCAGCCGGCGCGCGCCTAGAATTCCACCATGAACCTCCGGCGGCTCGCGGCCGCGCTCCTCGCCACCCCGATGCTGGGCACGCTCGGCGGCTGCACGACCACCACCACGGGCGGCGCCGTGGGCGCGGAGCGTTCGCAGCTGCTGCTGGTGTCGTCGGCGCAGCTCGAGCAGATGGCGGCCGAGAGCTACACCAAGCTGCGCAACGAGGCCGCGAGCAAGGGCGTGCTCAACAACGACGCCGCCCTGGTGCAGCGCGTGCGCGGCATCGCGGCGCGCATCCAGCCGCAGACGGCGGTGTTCCGCCAGGACGCGCCGGGCTGGAACTGGGAGGTCAACGTCATCGGCAGCGACGACCTCAACGCCTTCTGCATGCCGGGCGGCAAGATCGTCTTCTACTCGGGCCTGATCAAGCGGCTGGCCCTGCGCGACAACGAGATCGCGGTGGTCATGGGCCACGAGATCGCGCACGCGCTGCGCGAGCATTCGCGCGAGCAGGTGTCGCAGGCGATCGCCGCCAACGCGGCGATCGACATCGGCGCCGCCGTGTTCGGCTGGGGCGGCACCGCCTCGAGCCTCGCCAACCTCGGCTACGACGCCCTGATCGCCACGCGCTTCTCGCGCACCGACGAAAAGGAAGCCGACCGCATCGGCCTCGAGCTGGCGGCGCGCGCCGGCTTCGATCCCGCCGCGGGCGTCACGCTGTGGCAGAAGATGATGCAGGCCGGCGGCGGCAAGCCGCCGGAGTTCCTCAGCAGCCACCCGGCCGACGAGAAGCGCGTCGCCGAAGTGCAGTCGGTGCTGCCGGTGGTGCAGCCGCTCTACGAGGCGGCGAAGCGCAAGTAGCTCGGCGGCTCGCAGCCGAGCCCGGCGTCGCGTCCCTGCAAGGCTTCGATGGCCGTCAACGCCGCGGCGAGTTCGCCGCTGCCCGGCAGCGCGTGGTTGCAGGTGGCCGCGGCCGGGCCGTCGCGCTCGATCGACGCGGCCAGTTCGCTCGCCTCGCGCAGCGCGCCCGGCGTGCGCAGCGCCAGCACCGCCAGCGTCGCCCCGACCATGGCGAAGAACGCCAGCCACTCGCGCCGGCAGGGGGCCTCAGACGACATGGGACGGCGTCGAGTAGTCGAAGTCGGGCGGCGCCTCGTAGCGGAACACCACCTGCGTCATGCCGTAGACCATGGCGCCGCAATCGCGCGCGACGGCATGCGCCGCCTCGAAGTCCGACATCTCGACCATGCACATCACGTGGCGCGGCACGTCGACGCCCCAGAGCACGTCGGTGCGCACGACCTGGCCGTGCTGGCGGCAGAGGCCGCGCAGGATCTCCTGCACTTCGTGCTCGCTCTTCGCCTGATGCAGCATGTCCCTCACCTCGGAATACATTTGGGCCTCCTCGCGATCCGGTGTTCTCCGGACCAATCTAGCGAGCGCAGCGGCGGCGAGAAATACAGGCTTCCGCTGATTGCCGCTACCGGTTTTCCGGCGCCTGCAGCCGGGCGGCGATGCCGGCGCGCGTCTCGGCGATGGCCGCGGCGAATGGCCCCGGCGCCGCAGCGGCTTCGTCGGCCAGCGCCAGCGCTTCGGCGTGGCGGCCGAGGTCCGAGAGCGTCTGCGCCAGGTTGTTGAGCAGCACCGGCGAGCGCGGATGCAGCGCCAGCGCCTCGCGCAGCGCGGCGGCGGCGGCGGCGAGGTCGCCGCGGGCATGCTCGGCGTTGGCCAGCCCGATGGCGGCCGGCTCGTTGCGCGGCCAGCGCT
>JBKPAD010000004.1:0-28837 GCA_046726235.1 Pseudomonadota bacterium | reverse complement strand
GCGCTCGAGCGCCGCGCGCCATGCCTCGGCGGCCAGCGCCGGCGGCGCCACGCGCTCGAAGGCGGCGAGCGCGGCGACGGCGTCGGGTTCGCGCGCCGTCGCCGGCAGCCGGTGCGGCGGCGTCACGGTCATTGCCCAGTGGTCGCCGTCGCGCCACAGGTATTCGAAGACGGCGAAGGGCATGCGCATCGACTCGCGTTCGCCGGTGTGCAGGATCGCCTCGCCGGCCGGATAGTCGTAGCCGACGACGAGCGCGTAATGCCAGCCGTCGATCGGCCACACGCCGTAGTTCTGCAGCACGACCACCGGGTTGCCGGCGGCCAGCTCGCGCAGCACGTCGTCGAGCCGCGGCGCCAGGCGATGGCTGACGCGGCCGTGGCGGCGCGGCGTCGCCAGCATGTCCGCCTGCAGGCTGCCGCGGCGCTCCGGAAGGTAGACCTCGCCGACCAGCTGTTCCAGCGGCACGTGCGCGCCGGCGCCGGCGAGCGCCATCGAGAGCGCGGCGGGACCGCACTGGTACTCGGCCTGCGGCACGAAGGCGATGTCGGCCAGGTCGACGCGGTCGGGCAGGTCGGCTGGGCGGTTGTCGCGCAGCTCGGTGGTCTGCGGCAGCAGCGCCGCGCAGCCGCCAAGCGCCAGCGACAAAAGGAACGCGCCCGCCAGGCGGCGGGCGCGCGCAAGCAGAAGCCGGTTCAACGGCGCCAGGAGTAGAAGGCCCAGATGCCGACCGCGATCACGATCAGCCAGGCCCAGCCGCTGTCGGCGCCCGCGGGCAGGGAGTTGATGCGGCCGGCGAGCGTGCGCACTTCCTCGTCGCTCATCGCCGCCAGGCGTTCGTGTGCCGCTTGCGAACTGAGGCCCATCGCCTGCAACTGGCTTGCGACCTCGGGACGGTCGAGCGTGCGCACGACGGTGTCGCGGTCGAGCTGCGCCGCGGCCGTGGCGGCGCGGTCGGCCGAGATCATGCCGGCCTGGGCCTGGAACGAAAGCAGCAGCGTCGTGACGACGAGCACGCGGCTGACGAGCTTCATGAAGGACTTATGCATGGTCTTCCCCTCGGACGTGAATGAAAGCGGTTGCGCCCATCTTGCAGGGGAGCGGCCCGGCGCGATATTCCGCAGCGCCGGTATCCGCACTACCGGTTAGCCGGTAGAAAAAGGAAAGGGCGCCGAAGCGCCCTTGTTCCTGTGTTGCTGCGAAGGTCTTACTTCTTCGCCCAGGCCACGCAATAGCCCTTCGGCGAGATTTCGGTGTCGCCCGGGAAGATCTTGCAGCCGCCGAGATCGGCAGCCGACTTGCCCGGTACGAACTGCACGCAGTTGGAGCAGCTCTTGTCGCCTTCGGGGGTATCCTTGTACTTCATCGAAGCACGCATGCCGTCGTTCTTCGCGGCGAAGGCGACCACCGGCACCAGGGCCAGCGCGATGCCGCCCATCTTGAGCACATTACGGCGAGACAGGTTCGTTTCGTCTTTCACGTCGGTACTCCTAATCGTTAGGGAACCCCACGACGGGGTGCCGCATACTACCACCGACTGCATAGGGTTTTTTCGTGACCGAAGTCACTGATCTCCACCGCGATTCCGTTGCCTTCCTGCAACTGGTCGAGCGCCCCGGCGCGCCGCCGTTCCACGAGCTGCCGCTCGAGACCCAGCGCGCCGCCTCCGAGAAGATGATGTTCGCCTTCCGCCTGCCGCCGCCCGAGGTGGCGTCGGCCGTGGAGCGCGTCATGGAGCGCGCTGCCGCGCAGGGCGGCCCGCTGCGCTGCCGCGTCTACCGGCCGCTCGGCAGCGACGAGACGCAGAGCCTGCCGGCGCTGGTCTGGTACCACGGCGGCGGCTGCGTCGTCGGCAACCTCGAGAGCTACGACAGCCTCTGCCGCGAGATTGCCAACCGCAGCGGCTGCGCCGTCGTCTCCTGCTCCTACCGGCTCGCGCCCGAGCACCCCTTTCCTGCCGCCGTCGACGACGCCTGGTACGCGCTCGAGTGGGTCGTCGCCAACGCGCGCAAGCTCGGCATCGACGACGCGCGCCTCGCCGTCGGCGGCGACTCGGCCGGCGGCTACCTCGCCATCGTCACCGCGCTGACCGCGCGCGACGCCGGCGGCCCGCGACTGCGCTTCCAGCTGCTGGTCTATCCCGGCACCGACCAGCGCATGCAGACCGACTCGCACCGCCGCTACGCCAAGGGCTACATGCTCACCGCGACGACCATGCGCCACTTCATCGACAGCTACCTGCCGCCGCCCGCCGACCGCAACGACTGGCGTGCCTCGCCGATCCTCGCCGCGAGCGTCGCCGGCCTGCCGCCGGCGCTGGTGATCACCGCCAGCCACGACCCCATCGTCGACGACTGCCGCGCATACGCCGAGCGCCTGCGCGCCGCAGGCGTGCCCGTGCGCTACTCGGAGTACCCGGGACTGATCCACGGCTTCTTCGCCATGGGCAAGGCGTTCGACGCCGCGAAGGCGGCGATGGAGGAAGCGGCGGCGGCGCTGCGCGAGGCGCTGGCATAGATACGGTGAGAACCGAATTGCCGTCTGGTATATTGACGTTGTCATCATATCGGCGGGGGCATCGTGTCAAAGTCGATTACTCCGGCGTCAGCGGATGTTCTCGCGCGGCGCATCCTCGTGGTCCGTGGCCATAAGGTTCTACTCGGCGGTGACCTCGCCGATCTCTACGGCGCGGAACATCGCGCACTGATGCAAGCGGTCACGCGCAACCGTGACCGATTTCCCGAAGATTTCATGTTCCAGCTATCGGAAGCGGAGTGGACAAACTTGAAATCACAATTTGTGACTTCAAGTTGGGGTGGTGTGCGCAAATTGCCGTACGCGTTCACGGAACAGGGAGTTGCGATGCTGTCGAGCGTGCTCCGCAGCAATCGGGCGGTACAGGTCAATATTGAAATCATGCGGGCCTTCGTTCGACTTCGGCAGGTGCTCTCCGAGCACAAGGAACTTGCGGCACGCCTCGACGATCTGGAGCAGCGATACGACGCCAACTTCAAGGCAGTGTTCGACGCCATTCGGCAACTGATGGCTCAGCCTGTCCGGAAGAGCCGGCCGATCGGCTTCACCGCCAAGATCGACAGTTAGTCAGGGCGTCAGCCACACTCGCAGCCAGGCGTACGAGCCGCCGCTCGCGTCCCCTCGGTCGGATGCCCGTCCCGCTTCCACCAGTCGAGCCCGCCGATCAGTTCCTTCACGCGGAAGCCGAGCCGAGTCATGTTCAGCGCGCCCTTGGTCGAAGCGTTGCAGCCGATGCCGTCGCAGTAGACGACCACGAGCGCGCCGCGGTCCAGCGCCGCCGTCGTCGCCTCGTTCATCGTGCGATGGGGAAGCGATAGCGCGCCGGGGATGTGCTCCGCGGCGAAGGCCGCCGACGAACGCGCATCGACGACGAGAACCTTCTCGCCGCTCTCAAGCGCCACCTTCAGGTCCCACGAATCCGTCTCGTAGGCCAGCTTGTCCGAGTAGTGCCGCAATTGGTCTTCGTTCATCGAGGTCTCCTGCGCTTAGGTGCCGTCCGCGCCGAACGCCGCATGGAACGCGAGGGTCCCCTGCGGCACGCGCCCGTCGAAACTCAGCACGAACAAGTACTCCGGCGGCACACCCTCATGCGCCAGCCCCGGCACGTTCGCGAACCCGAACTTCCGGTAGTACTCCGGATGCCCGACGAGGCAGACGCCGCGCGCGTTCAGGCCCTTCAGCCGCGACAGTCCTTCCTCGACCAGCGCCTTGCCGATGCCCTGCCGCTGGTGCGGGGGCAACACCGACACCGGCCCGAGCCCGTACCAGCCCGCGGTCCCGTCGGACATCGTCACCGGCGAGAGCGCGACATGCCCGACGACCCGGCCATCGACCTCCGCGACCAGCGACACCGTCAGCGCCCCGGCGGCACGCAGCGCCGCGATGATGAACTGCTCCGTGTGACGGCTGATCTCGAGGGTCGCGAAGGCGGCGACGGTGACCTCGGTGATCGCGGCGACGTCGGCGGCCGTCTCCGGCCTGATGAAAAGATTTGGTTTCATGCGTCTATAGGTGCGAAATGAACTCGGGCGCCTGATCCGCTCGATCGTTCATGCCGTCCACGTAGGTGATGGGTATGCGCGACAGTTCCAGCTCGGAGACGCCTTCGAGGCAGCCGATGTTGATGCCGTACATCTTCCCGATCGGCGTGTCGTTTCCGATCCCGAAAGTACGGACGCCGCAGACCTTGCAGAAGAAGTGCTGGTTCTTCTTAGTGTTGAAGCGGTACTCCGTGAGCACGTCCGCCCCCGAGAGCAGCCGGAACTGACCTTCCTTCGCAATCGCCGGCCAGAAACGGGTCCTGCGGCAGATGGAGCAATTGCAGCGATACGAACTCTGCGCGAGATCCAGTTCCGCTTCGAAGCGAACGGCGCCGCAGTGGCAACTGCCTTGGTAGGTCTTCAGCATGGTGGGACTCGCCGGCTATGCGGGATCATGGTCAACGTGGGGGTCGCCGGCGCTGCGCGGCTTTATCGCGCAGCGTCCGGTGGACCGCAGGGTTATGCCAGATGAGCGCCAAAGTTTCCAAAGTACTTCTTTAAGGCTGCACGAATTTCGTCGCGGCAGTCGCCCCTGGCTAACCTAAGGATCAATTCAGGCAGTTCGCCGTTCTTCAAACCGAGAGCCCCGCTGACCTGAGTCGCTAACGATTTGCGGTTGTATGTGCTTAGCAACATTTCGTAGTTACCACTGGCAAGGATTTGCGAAAAAGTGGCTGCGAATGTCGAATAGAGCTGTTTCACATCGATGCCCTGCGCAAGCGCAGTTAGCGCACCAGATAGCGCGTCTTCCCCTTTTGTGTCTTGATCAAACCTACTGAGTTGAAACTTGATTTCACTTGCGACGCGCAGAGAAATCTGTGTGTCTAGCTCCTGTTGAAGTCGCTTGAATATCTCATCGGAGACCTTATGAAAGTCAGCGACCGGATCTCGCGCAAGCCTCTTGCTGGCGATCTTTATTACCTCCTCCGTGCAGAAGAGATTTTCTACTTCAGCGACCTTGAGGACAAAGATTGAGTCCGCCTCTAAAGCCGTGATTTCCTCAGGAACCCTTCTATCGCGATCCACAATGCCAAATACACTAAGGTGATGTAGCTGCGCGTTGGCCTTTAGCGCTTTTACTGAGAGGATAACTTGCGAGCAGCTCCTCTTGGCACAACGAGAAAGTTTGGAAGAATTTCACGATACAGGGAGACATCGTAACTCCCGTTATCTCCTTCAACGAATACGACTGGTTTTCTACTTCCCAACACTTCGAGCAGAAGATCGTCAGGAAGACTCTCATCGGAATTGACGGGTTCCCAATCCCAAGATGTGCCATCAAAAGACTTTAGCCAAATTCGTGTCGCCCCATTTTGTGCGGCAGCGAAATCGACATCGTGTGTCAGATATACGAACAGGCAATCACTTCTTAGCTTTTCAATTTCTGCCCAAAGAGGTGCTTGCACGGATTTGTGAAGATGCAATTCCGGTTCATCGATGACAATGATTCCGTTCTTTGGAGCAGCTAGACATTGCCCAATCAGATAGAAGATGACACGCTCGCCATCGCTCATTTCAGACGAGTTGTAGAGTTTCTCGGCTTGATCCTTGACGCGTGTCTGAACCCTTAAGCCGCCTATTACGAGTTCCCGATGGGGAAGTATTTTTTTCCACACCTCTTTGACAAGGTCGATCTTTGTTACAGGAGGCTCAACACGCGCCGTGCAGGCCTTCACCGCGATCTTGAATTTTGCATTTGCTTCAGTTTCATCCGAAAACAAATAGACCATCAGCTTTTCATAATCGCTAAGAAGCGTAGTGGCGGGCTTTTGACTCCACTTATTCATTTTGTGCTCATGGCCCCAGCCTGGGTTGCCAAACAGGAGATTTCTTTCGGCAAGTTCAATTGAAACCGGAGTAGTCGAATCCGGCATCGACAACGATTTCTGGGCTGAAATTCGATGAACCAACTGGCGCTGAGGCGAAGTGATTTCGATCCATGTGCCGAGGCGAGTCTTACCCGAGCCATTCGCGCCGATGAATAGCAGGCTCTGTGTTGTCTCTATCGATTCCGTTGCTCCGTTGATGCGCGGAAGGGTCAACGTGCGTTTTTCAGTCATGGCAGAAGGACTCCCGGAAGGGGGTATTAATGGAGTTGGGGGCCTCGCGCGGGGTCCCTAACTGGATTAGAACTTGCTCGGCACCGCGCTTCCCGCTTCATTGGGCTGCCTGAACCGCACTCACAATAGGAGCCGCTAACGCGAGGAGAAATGGAAGGACGTGATCTGTAGCCTTTGGCGTATGGATCGCGACGTCATAAATAGATTGGGCCTTCCACCACGGGGCTCTCAAGAGCGGTAACGATCCCTTCCCAATTTCCCGCGGCCCGCCGGAACTACCGTCATATTCGTTTACGGAATAGTTCCACCGGACGCCAGTCCGCTTGAAATCAACGGAGCCCATAATTTGCTGAATTCGAAGCAACCCAAGAACATAGGCCCTCGCCCTTCCTTCAAAACCCGATTGGATCGCTTTGGAAATTCCGAGATCACCTTCAATGTTTAAGTATTGGTGATACCTGAGCAAGAAATAGCCCCACATGGTCCAAGCGAAATACGCAAGAACTCTGGCATTCCCGATGAGAAGTTCTGTCCCCAGCACGCTAACTTTCGTGACAGAGACGTCTGCAAAATCGAACAAAAGCAGCCCACCACTGATGAGGATCAGATTCCGACGTTGGCGAAGCAAGTCAGCGTTCATGCAAGTTCTAAGTGGAATCCGTCCCTGTGGAAGTGCCGTGATGTTGGCATATGGGCCGTTTGCATTCAACGACTTCTTTTCGCCCGTGGAGAGGAATGAACGCAAATGCAACAGCGTCGCCTCAATGGTCTAGGTTGACGTCTGAATTTCCGCACATGCGTTGCCGGCGACGGGGCGGGGTGGTTACGGCGGAGGCATTCCGCGCTTCCCAGCGGCTAACGACGGCGAAACTACCCGGCCCCGTCGTGCGTGGCGGGGCAAAACTTACAAGGGGTTTTCCTGCCTGCGTGCGCGAATCACGGCCGTCGCCGTGACGCCGACGAACAGCGCCAGCGCGAGTGCGTTGCCCATGCCGCCCCAGGTTCGCAGCGTTTGCACGCCGAAGACGTCGCCGGCCACGCGCATCAGCAGCGTCGCGTTCAGCAGCACGAGGTGGCCGTAGTAGTTCGGCGTATAGGGCACGGCGACGCGCAGCACGGCGGGGAAGATGATCGGGGCGTGGCCGAACACCATGGCGAAGACGAAGCCGAGGAAGACGGCGTGCAGCGCGGCGTCGTAGAGCGGGCCGGCGGGTTGGGCGAACGGCAGCAGCAGGCCGCCTAGCCCCAGCCAGACATAGCCGCCGACGAGGCAGAACGCGGTGTAGCGCATGAGGCCGTGGTGCTTGAGGTTGCGGCGCGCGATGTCCTGCGTCAGCAGCCAGGCGGCGAGGCCGAGCATGGCGACGCCGAGCAGCGCGGTGCCGGCGCGCCAGGAGAGCGGCAGCGCGATGGCGCCGGCGACGTAGAGCGCGGCGGCGAGCGCGAGCGCCTTCAGCGCGGTCGGCGAGGGGCGGCGCAGGCGCGAGAGCTCGAGGCGTTCGCCGGCGATGGTGAGCACCAGGAAGCCGGTCCACGCGCCCATGGTCTGGCTCGCGGGAAGGCCGAACAGCCACAGCAGGTTGCCGCCCACGGCGCAGGCGGCGCCGGCGAGCAGCACCAGCAGCCAGGGCTGCGGCTGGCGGCGATAGAAGACGAAGGTGACGGCGGCGAGGCCGGTGGCGCCGCCGACGAGCAGCGCGGACGAAATTACGTGCGGCGCGCCGAAGACGGTGAGCACGCCGCCGAGCCCGGTGAGCAGCGGCGCCACGTAGGCGGGCCAGCGGCCGTAGGCGACGGCGCGCTCGAGGCCGATGACGGTGCCGAAGAAGGCGGCGGCCATCAGCGCGCCGTGGAAGGTCGCGGGTTCGGTGCCGGGCAGCGGTGGCTCCCAGCCGAGGCGCCAGAGGCCGCCGAGCACGCCGAACAGCAGGCTGATGAAGCCGAGCGCCAGCAGCGGCAGGCGCAGGCGCGGCGGAACGTCGATCACCATCCGAGCGTCTTCTTCGCCTTGTCGGACATGCGCTCGGGCTCCCACGGCGGTTCCCACACGCACACGACTTCCACCTTCGCGCCTTGTGCCACGCTCGCGGCGGCGTCCTGCGCTTCTTCCATCAGCAGCGTGCCGGTGGGGCAGGCGGGCGAGGTCAGCGTCATGGTGATGCGGATGTTCTCGCCGATCTCGATGCCGTAGATCAGGCCCATCTCGACGATGTCGATGCCGACCTCCGGATCGACGACGCGCTTGAGCGCAGCGCGGACCTGCTGCTCGGTGACAGCCGTCATGCGGTCTCGTCGAACCAGCCGAGGCGGTCGCGCAGGCCGACGACGCTGCCGACGACGATCAGCGCCGGCTGCTTGAGCTTCGCCGCGGCGACGGCTTCGGGCAGCGTCGTCAGCGTGCCGACCACGGCCTTCTGCGTCGGCAGCGTGGCATGGCGTACGCAGGCGGCGGGCGTGTCGGCCGGCAGGCCGTGGGCGATCAGCTGGCGGCAGATTTCCTTCAGCGTGCTGATGCCCATGTAGATGACGACCGTCTGGCGCGGGCGCGCCAGCGCCTCCCAGTCGAGGTGCACCGTGCCGTCCTTGAGGTGGCCGGTGGCGAACACCAGCGACTGCGCGTGGCTGCGGTGCGTGAGCGGGATGCCGGCGTAGGCCGACATGCCCGAGGCGGCGGTGACGCCCGGCACCACTTCGAACTCGATGCCGGCGTCGGTGAGCTCCTCGATCTCCTCGCCGCCGCGGCCGAAGATGAACGGATCGCCGCCCTTGAGGCGCACGACCTTCTTGCCGCCCTGCGCCAGCTTCACCAGCAGCGTGTTGATCTGTTCCTGCGGCAGCGTGTGCTTGCCCGCTTCCTTGCCGACGTAGATGCGTTCGGCATCGGCGCGCGCGAGTTCCATGATGCCCGCGCCGACGAGATGGTCGTAGACGATGGCGTCGGCCGCGCCGATGAGGCGCGCCGCCTTGAGCGTCAGCAGTTCCGGGTCGCCCGGACCGCCGCCGACGAGATAAACCTTGCCCTGCATCTTTTGTTGCTCCCCCGATTTCCCGCCGTGGCGGGCGGTTTCTCTGGCGCAAGTATTACAGAAATTCCTAATGTTCGTTGGCGTGCGGGCGGTTGATTCGAATCAAGGAAGGCCCTGTGCGACGCGCGCAAAGTCCGCCTCGTCTAGGAAGCTGGCATGGGTATTCGGCGCCTGCTTCGACACGCAAGCAGCACGACTGTCAATCCATGGGGGGAATAAATGAAATCACGAAAGATGTTGTCGAACGTCCTGAAGGCGGCGGCCCTGCCGATCGCCATGATGGGCGTGTTCAACGTCGCATCGGCGCAGAACGCGGCGCCGTCGATGACCGCTGAAGAGAAGGCCACGGCGAAGAAGATCTACTTCGAGCGTTGCGCCGGCTGCCACGGCGTGCTGCGCAAGGGCGCCACGGGCAAGAACCTGGAGCCGCACTGGAGCAAGAAGCTGCCCGACGGCTCGATGCAGGAAGGCGGCACGCTCAAGCTCGGCCAGAACCGGCTCGAGAAGATCATCGGCTACGGCACCGAAGGCGGCATGGTGAACTTCGACGACATCCTGACCAAGGATGAAATCACGCTGATGGCGAAGTACATCCAGAACACCCCGGACGTCCCGCCGGAGTACAGCTTCAAGGAGACGATGGACTCCTGGAAGGTGATCGTGCCGGTCAAGGACCGCCCGGCCAAGCAGATGAACAAGTTCAACCTCAAGAACATGTTCTCGGTGACGCTGCGCGACACCGGCGAAGTGGCGCTGATCGACGGCGACACGAAGGAAATCCGCAGCATCGTCAAGACCGGCTACGCCGTGCACATCTCGCGCCTCTCCAAGTCCGGCCGCTACGTGTACGTGATCGGCCGCGACGGCCGCCTGTCGCTGATCGACCTGTGGATGGAGAAGCCCGCCGTCGTCGCCGAACTCAAGATCGGCTTCGATGCGCGCTCGGTCGATACCTCCAAGTTCAAGGGCTACGACGACAAGTACGCCATCGCCGGCTCCTACTGGCCGCCCCAGTACGTGATCATGGACGGCGACACGCTGAAGCCGCTCAAGGTCGTGTCCACCCGCGGCATGACGGTCGACGGCGAGTATCACCCCGAGCCGCGCGTCGCTTCGATCGTGTCGTCCGAAATCAAGCCGGAGTGGGTCGTCAACATCAAGGAAACCGGCCAGATCCTGCTGGTGGACTACAGCGACATCAAGAACCTGAAGACCACCACCATCGAGTCGGCCAAGTTCCTGCACGACGGCGGCTGGGATGCCTCCAAGCGCTACTTCCTGGTGGCGGCCAACGCCTCCAACAAGATCGCCGTGGTCGACACCAAGCTCGGCAAGCTCGCCGCGCTGGTGAACACCGCCAAGATCCCGCACCCGGGTCGCGGCGCCAACTTCGTGCATCCGCAGTTCGGTCCGGTCTGGGCGACGGGCCACCTCGGCGCCGACGTCGTGACGCTGATCAGCACCGCCTCCGACGACAAGAAGTTCTCCAAGTTCAAGGAGCACAACTGGAAGGTCGTCCAGGAAGTGAAGCACGTGCCGGGCAACCTGTTCGTCAAGACGCATCCGAAGTCCAAGCACCTCTGGGCCGACGCGCCGCAGAACCCCGAGAAGTCGGTGGCGGAATCGGTGGTGGTGTGGGACATGGCCGATCTGTCGAAGCCGAAGAAGACCATCAACGTCGCCAAGGATTCGGGCCTGCCCGAGACCAAGGCCACGCGCCGCGCGGTGCACCCGGAGTACAGCGCCGACGGCACGGAAGTGTGGATCTCGCTGTGGGGCGGCAAGACGGACCAGTCGGCGATCGTCGTCTATGACGACAAGACGCTGGCCCTGAAGAAGGTGATCACCGATCCGAAGATGATCACGCCGACCGGCAAGTTCAACGTCTACAACACGCAGCACGACATTTATTGATTCGGAAGGTGCAGGCCTTGCTCCGGGGGTTCGCCCCCCGGAGGTTTTCTCGAACAACAGGGAGTTCATCATGCAACGCAAACTGATCGCCTCCACCGTCGCTTTCGCCATCTCCGCCATCGCAGGCCACGCGCTTGCCGCGCCCGATTGGGGCAAGGTGCCGGCGAAGAAGATCACCGTCTTCTATCCTGGCGCATCGCCGATCGAGTGGATCACCAAGGGCACCGAGCACGGCGGCGCCAAGGGCCTCAAGAAGGGCGAGTCCTGCACCGCCTGCCACGAGGAAGAAGTCGCCGACATGGGCAAGAAGATGGTTACCGGCCAGAAGATCGAGCCGAACGTGATCAAGGGCAAGGCCGCGGCGATTCCCGTCAGCGTCCAGGCCGCCAACGACGGTACCAACCTTTACCTGCGCTTCAGCTGGAAGCAGCCGGCCGGCGGCGCCGCCAAGATGGACGCCGACAACGCCGTCAAGCTTGCCTTCATGCTGGAAGACAACAAGATCGATCGCGCCAACCTCTCGGGCTGCTGGGAGACCTGCCACCAGGACGCGCGCACCATGCCCGACGGCAAGGACGACAAGAAGACCAAGTACGTCAAGGACGGCGCCCTCGGCAGCAAGTTCTACGACCTGCTGCAATGGACCAGCAAGACCAACAAGGGCCACGACGGCTACGTCGCCGACAAGCGCGTCATGGAGGGCGGCAAGGCGCTGGTCGAGGCGAAGGGCGAGAAGAAGGGCGACGAATGGGTCGTCACCTTCACGCGCAAGCTGGCCGGCGGCGGCGATGGCGACATCACGCTCGCGTCCGGCAAGACCTACAACTTCGGCTTCGCCATCCACGACGACCATACCCACGGTCGTTACCACCACGTCTCGCTCGGCTACACGCTGGGCATCGACGCCAAGGGCGACCTCACCGCGGCCAAGTAACGATTTTTCTCCGAGTCTCCTCCAACCGCTCGGCCGGCAGCATGCGCCTCCATCGCGTGCTGCCGCTTTTTTTTGCCGCCGCCTGCGCGCAGGCGCAGGTGGTCGACGTCGCCATCCGCGACTACAAGTTCGATCCGGCCGAGGTGGTGGTCAAGCGTGGCACCACGGTGCGCTGGACCAACCACGAGAAGCGCGCCAGCCACTCGATCCTGCTGGCGGCGCCGGTCGGCGAATCGGAGCGCATGTTCCCCGGCGAATCGTGGCAGCGCGTGTTCGACGCGCCGGGAACGCACGACTACTCGTGCGGGCCGCATCCCGAGATGCGCGGCAAGGTCGTCGTCGAAGACTGAGCGATTGACGGGAATCAATGCAGCGCGAGCGCCGCGCGGCGATCCTGAACCCATGAAGACGACACTGGCAATCGTTCTGGCAATCGCCGCCGGCGGCGCGCAAGCGGCCACCGACGCCCACGAGTTGGTGCGGCTGGTGCGCCAGGATTGCGGCTCGTGCCACGGCATGCAGCTCACCGGCGGGCTCGGCAGTCCGCTGACCCCGCAGGCCCTGCGCGACAAGCCGGTCGATTCGCTGGTCGCCACGGTGGTGCACGGCCGGCCGGGCACGGCGATGCCGCCCTGGAAGACCATCCTCAGCGAACAGGACGCCGAGTGGATCGTGCAGCGCCTGATCGAAGGCTTTCCCGAGGAGGCCCGCTGATGCGTGCGCTGCTCGTCGCCGCTTCGCTGCTGCTCGGCGCCTGCGCCCAGGCGCCGCTGCGCGGCACGGGCGACCTCGGCATCGTCATCGAGCGCGCCAGCGGCAGCGTCGCGGTGGTCGACACCTCGGCGCGCGAGATCATCGGCCGCGTCGAGGGCCTCGGCGACCTTTCGCACGCCTCGGCGGTGTTCTCGCGCGACGCGCGCTACGCCTACGTCTTCGGCCGCGACGGCGGCCTGACCAAGGTCGACCTGCTGACGCAGACCATCGCCAGGCGCATCGTCCAGGCCGGCAACAGCATCGGCGGCGCGGTGTCGCAGGACGGCCGCCTCGT
Organism: Pseudomonadota bacterium; assembly: GCA_046726235.1. GTDB lineage: Bacteria > Pseudomonadota > Gammaproteobacteria > Burkholderiales > Rhodocyclaceae > Nitricoxidireducens. The sequence goes on along the minus strand of JBKPAD010000004.1, from coordinate 15,782 downwards.
CGTGGCGCAGAACTACGAGCCGGGCGGCATCAAGGCCTTCGACGCCGAAACGCTGGAGCTCGTCGCCGACGTGCCGGCGAGCTACGGCAGCGAGGGCAAGCGCTCCAAGGTGGTCGGGCTGGCCGACATGCCGGGCCAGCGCTTCGGCTACGCGCTGTTCGACGCCGGCGAGATCCGCGTCACCGACTTCAGCGACGCGCGCAACCCGAAGACCGTGCGCTACCCGGCCGGCAACCAGCCCTACGACGGACTCGTCACGCCCGACGGCCGCCATTACCTGGCCGGCCTGTTCGGCGAGGACGGCATCGCGCTGCTCGACACCTGGCATGCGGAGCAGGGCGCGCGCAGGATCCTCGGCGGCTACGGCCGCGGCCAGGAGAAGCTGCCGGTGTTCAAGATGCCGCACCTGCGCGGCTGGGCGGTGGCCGGCGGCAACGCCTACCTGCCGGCGATCGGCCGCCATGAAGTGCTGGTCGTCGACACCAGGAACTGGCAGGAAGTGCGCCGCATCCCCGTCAAAGGCCAGCCGGTGTTCGTCATCGCGCGCCCGGACGGCCGCCAAGTGTGGGTGAACTTCGCCTTTCCGGACAACGGCTGGGTGCAGGTGATCGACACGCCGAGCGGCGAGGTCGTGCACACGCTGGCGCCGGGCAAGGCGGTGCTGCACATGGAGTTCACGCCGCGCGGCGAGAACGTCTGGATCTCGGCGCGCGACGACAACCGCGTCGCCATCTACGACACGCAAAGCTTCGCGCTGCTGAAGACGCTGCCGGCAACGGCGCCGTCGGGCATCTTCTTCACGCCGCGCGCCGCGAGGACCGGGTTCTAATGGCCCCCCACGCTCACGTTCGTTCGCTGCCCCCCACGGGGGGGCGCGTGCCCTCTCGGGGCGGCCCGTCGAGGGCACGATGAACGCGACCTACACTCCGCTCGAGTTCCGCCTGCTCAACGAATGGCAGCGCGGCTTCCCGCTGGTTCCGGCGCCCTTCGCCGCCATCGCGCGCGAGGTCGGCAGCGACGAGAAGACGGTGATCGCGGTGCTCGAGGCGCTGCGGGCGCAGGGCGTCGTGAGCCGCGTCGGGCCGGTGTTCGCGCCGCGGCGCATCGGCGCCAGCACGCTGGCCGCGCTCTCGGCGCCACCGGGGCGGATCGAGGAGATCGCCGCGATCGTCAGCGCGCGGCCCGAGGTGAACCACAACTACGAGCGCGAGCACCATTTCAACCTCTGGTTCGTCGTCACCGCCGCCGACGAGGACACGCTCGCGCGCACGCTGGATGAAATCGCCGACGCCACCGATTGCGCGGTGATCTCGATGCCGCTGGTCGACGAGTTCCACATCGACCTCGGCTTCGACCTCTGCGGCGGCGCCAAGCGGCCCTCGGCGAGGGCGCTCTCGACGGCCCGCGTTCCGGACGCCGACGAGCGCCGGTTGATGGCCGCGCTGCAACCCGGGCTGCCGCTGGCCGCGCGTCCGTTCGAGCGCGTCGCCAAGGGCGTCGGCAGCCGCGAGGACCACGTCATCGCGCGCATCGACGCCTGGCTCGACGAAGGCCTGGTGAAGCGCTTCGGCGTCGTCGTGCGCCATCACGAGCTCGGCTACCGCGCCAACGCGATGGTGGTGTTCGACGTTCCGGACCACGAGGTCGCCGAAGTCGGCGCGCGGCTGGCGCGCGAGCCCGGCGTCACGCTCTGCTACCGCCGCTGGCGCCATGAGCCCGAGTGGCGCTACAACCTGTTCTGCATGGTGCACGGGCGTTCGCGCGCCGAAGTGACGCCGATGGTCGAACGGCTGTGCGACGTCGCCGGCCACCGCGGCGAGCCGCTGTTTAGCACGCGCCGCTTCAAGCAGTGCGGCGCGCGCTACTTCGAGACGGCGCATGCGGTCGCCGCCTGAGGCCGCCGCGCTCGACGAGGTCGACCGGCGCATCATCAACGCGCTGCAGGGCGGCTTCCCGCTCGTCGACGAGCCCTACCGGCAGGTCGCCGAGTCGCTCGGCGTCGGCGAGGCCGAGTTGCTGGCGCGGCTGCGGCGCATGCTCGACGAGCGCGTGCTGACGCGCTTCGGCCCGATGTTCCAGGTCGAACGCCTCGGCGGCGCCTTCGTGCTGGCGGCGCTCCGGGTGCCGGAGGCCGACTTCGATCGCGTCGCCGGGCAGGTCAATGGCCTGCCCGAGGTGGCGCACAACTACCGCCGCGAGCACGCGCTGAACATGTGGTTCGTGCTCGCCACCGAAACGCCCGGGGGCATCGCCGACGCGGTGCGCCGCATCGAGGCGCTGACCGGGCTCGAGGTGTTCGCGTTCCCGAAGGAGCGCGAATACTTCGTCGAGATGAAGCTGCAGGCATGATGGACGCAATCGACCGCCGCCTGATCGTCGCCACGCAGGCCGGCCTGCCGCTGGTGCCGCGGCCCTACGCGGCGCTCGGCGACGAACTCGGCATCACCGCGGCGGAGGTGCAGCAGCGCCTGCGGCGCATGCTCGAAGACGGGGTCGTGCGCCGCATCGGCGCCGTACCCAACCACTACGCGCTCGGCTACGCCGCCAACGGCATGACCGTCTGGGACGTCGACGACGCGCGCATCGACGAGCTCGGCGCGGCCGTCGGCGCGCTCGACTTCGTCACCCATTGCTACCGCCGTCCGCGCCGGCTTCCCGATTGGCCCTATAATCTGTTCGCGATGGTGCACAGCAGCAACCGCACCGGAGTCGAAGAACGGATCGCGCTGATCGCCGGGTTGCTCGGCGATTCCTGTCGTAGCCACGACGTGCTCTACAGCAGCCGCATCCTGAAGAAGACCGGCCTGCGCATCGCAGGCTGAACCAACAGAAGCGGGAGAGCGGTATGCGCGAGCAGTCAGGGAGCGCGCAAGACGCGGGCAGCACGAGTCTCGCGGCGGCGTCGATCGCCGCCATGGGCGTCGTTTACGGCGACATCGGCACCAGCCCGCTCTACACGATCCGCGAAGTCTTCGGCGGCGCCCACCATCCGGTGCCGGTGACGCCCGACAACGTGCTCGGCATCCTCTCGCTGGTGTTCTGGGCGATGACCATCGCCGTTTCCCTCAAGTACGTGCTGTTCATCACCCGCGCCGACAACAAGGGCGAGGGCGGCATCATGGCGCTGACCGCGCTGGCGCTGCGCAAGGCCGACGCCAATCCGCGCCTGATGTGGCTGCTGTCGATCCTCGGCATCTTCGGCGCGGCGCTGTTCTACGGCGACGCCGTGATCACGCCGGCGATGTCGGTGATGGCGGCCGTCGAGGGCCTCGAGGTGGTGACGCCGGCGCTCAAGACTTACGTCATCCCCATCACGCTCGGCATCCTGATCGGCCTGTTCGTCATCCAGCGCAAGGGCACGGGCGCCGTCGGCGCGCTGTTCGGCCCGGTGATGCTGTTCTGGTTCGCGGCGCTGGGCGCGCTCGGCGTCTGGGGCGTGCTCAAGCATCCGTCGGTGCTGATGGCGATCAACCCGTGGTACGCGGTCGAGTTCTTCGTCGAACACCAGGGCTTCGGCTTCCTGGCGCTGGGCGCCGTGGTGCTGGCCATCACCGGCGGCGAGGCGCTCTACGCCGACATGGGCCACTTCGGCCGCCGGCCGATCAAGTACGCCTGGTTCGGCTACGTCTTCCCGCTGCTGTACCTCAACTACCTCGGCCAGGGCGCGCTGATCCTCGAGGACCCGACGGCGGTGCGCAACCCGTTCTTCCTGCTGGTGCCCGACGACGCGCTGCTGCTGCCGATGGTGGTGCTGGCGACGGCGGCGACGATCATCGCCTCGCAGGCGGTGATTTCCGGCGCCTTTTCGCTGACCAGCCAGGCGATGCAGCTCGGCTACTGCCCGCGCATCCAGATCTGGTTCACCTCCGAGCGCGAGAAGGGCCAGATCTACGTGCCCAACATCAACTGGCTGCTGCTGCTGGCGGTCATCATCCTGGTGCTCGGCTTCCGCTCGTCGTCGAACCTCGCCTCGGCCTACGGCATCGCCGTCACGCTGACGATGATGATCGACACCATCCTCGCCTTCGTCGTCGTGCGCGCGCTGTGGAAATGGAGCTGGGCACGCGCCGCCGCCTTCCTGGTCTTCTTCGTCGTGGTGGACTTCGCCTTCTTCTCGGCCAACGTGATCAAGGTGTTCGACGGCGGCTGGTTCCCGCTGGTGCTCGGCGTCGGCATCTTCACGCTGCTGGCGACCTGGAAGCGCGGCCGCGCCATGCTCTACGCCAAGCTCAAGCAGGACGCGATGCCGCTCGACGCCTTCCTGGCGAGCCTTTCCAGCGGCGGTCCGCTGCGCGTCGAGGGCACCGGCATCTTCATGACGCCCGATCCCGACGGCGTGCCGCGCGCGATGCTGCACAACCTGTATCACAACAAGGTGCTGCACGAGCGCGTGGTGCTGCTGAACGTGGTGATGGAAGACGTTCCGCACGTGCCCGAGGAGGAGCGCGTGCGCGTCGAGGACCTGAGCCAGGGCTTCTACCGCGTGCGCGTGCGCTACGGCTTCAAGGACGATCCGGACGTGCCGCGCGCGCTGGCGCTTTGCGAGGCGCAGGGCCTCAGGTTCGAGATGATGCTGACCTCGTTCTTCCTCGGCCGCGAAACCCTGGTGCCGCAGTCGCGCGCCTCCGGCATGGCGCACTGGCGCCAGGTGCTGTTCAACTGGATGTTCCGCAACGCCGAGACGGCCACCGCCTTCTTCAAGATTCCCACCAACCGCGTCGTCGAGCTCGGCACCCAGATCGAGCTCTAGCGTCTCAATGGCGGACGAAGGCATCGGCCGCCACCGGCCGGCTGAAAAGGTATCCCTGCGCCTCCTCGCAGCCGCGTGACTGCAGGACTTCGCGCTGCTGCTGCGTCTCGACGCCGTTGGCGACGACCCGGTAACGGAGGCTCTTGCCCAGCGCGATGATGGCCCCTGCGATGGTGGCCTCCTCGCCATCGGTCTCCAGGTCATGCACGAACGACTGGTCGATCTTCAGGGTGTCGACCGGGAAATGCCGCAGATAGCTGAGGCTCGAATAGCCGGTGCCGAAGTGATCGATGGAAATGTTGAATCCCATGGCCTTGAGCGCGCGCAGGCGCGACACCGACAGTTCGGTGTCGCGCATCAGCACGTTCTCGGTGAATTCGAATTCGAGGCGCTGCGGGTCGAGGCCGTATTCCTCGGCGATCGATCGCACGTTCTTGAGGAAGTGCTTCGAGCGCAGTTCGCCGGCCGAGATGTTGACCCCCAGGCGTCCGACGTCCAGGCCGGCATCGATCCAGGCGCGCATCTGGCGGAAGGTTTCGTGCAGCACCTGCTCGCCGATGGGAACCATCAGGCCGGACTCTTCGGCGATGCCGATGAAGCGTTCCGGCAGGATCAGTCCGTGCACGGGATGCCACCAGCGCACCAGGGCTTCGGCGCCGACCGTCGTGCCGCTCGCCAGGCTCACGTCGGGCTGGTAGTGCACGACGAACTCGTGCCGCTCCAGCGCCTGTTCCAGCGCCGCCTCGAACGCCTTGCGCTCGGCCGCTTCCGCGTTCATGGCCGGGTCGAAGCTGCAATAACGGTTGCGCCCTGATTGCTTGGCCTGATACATCGCCACGTCGGCGCATTTCATGAGCGACTCTTCGTCCTCGCCGTGGTCCGGGAAGATGCTGATGCCGATGCTCAGGGTGACATTCAGCGTGTTGCCGCCCACCTCCACCGGCTCGGCCATGGCCTGGATCGCCTTGGCGGCGATGGCGGCGGCGGCTTCGGGACTGTCGATTTCCGACAACAGCACGACGAACTCGTCGCCGCCCTGCCGGCTCACCGTATCCGAATGACGCACGCACGCCAGCAGGCGGGCGGCGACCGTGCGCAGCAATTGGTCGCCGACTTCGTGCCCGAGCGTGTCGTTGATGCGCTTGAAGTGGTCGAGGTCGATGAACATGACGGCCGCCTTCTTTCGGTGGCGCCGCGCCAGGACCAGCGCCTGCGCCAGCCGGTCGCTCAGGAAGGTCCTGTTCGGCAAGCCGGTGAGCGCATCGTGCTTCGCCATGTAGGCCAGCTGCATTCCCTCGCGCAACGCGGCATCGTGGGCTTCCTGCGCCGCGACCGTCGCCAGCACCAGCTGTTCGTTGGCCTCGCGCAGCTGCACCATCGGCAGCCGGTCGACGGCGGCGCGGACCCGCTTCGCGTCTTCGAGCGTCCGCACCGCATCTTCATGCAGTCCCTCGGACTCTTCGCGCAGGTTGCGCACGAACGTCGCCTCGTCGCGCAGCATGGCGCGGTCGTGGCGCAGCACGTCGCGCGTCACCGCCATGGCCTCGCGATCGGCGACTGCCTGCGCTGCCCGCAAGGTCTCGCCGGCCAGGGTGTCCGGCTTCCGGCGCGGAGCCTGCGAGCGGCCGATCCTTCCGGCGTGCTTCACGCGCAAAGCGTGCGGCGCCACCGCCGCGCTCCGCCGCAGCAATGCCATGCCGGGCGCGAGACCGCGCCTGCCTTGCACGAGCGCGAGGTCGCGGAAGTGTCTTCCCCGGCGCCGTTCAGGATTCATTCTGAGCATCCGGAGCCACCGCTGCGTGCGCGGGCCGGCCGCCGAGCAGGCCCTCGAAGTCGCGCAGGGCGTTGCCGATGACGATCCTGTCGTCGACGATGGTGAATTCGCGCAGCTCCTTGCTGTGGTCGCTGGCGCGCACCTTGACGACGGCGATGACGCGCTTCAATTCGCTCTCCACCTCGATGTAGCGCTGGACGATGATGGCGTCGGTGAGGAAGGCCGAGCCGTACGGGCTGAAGCGCAAATCGGAATAGCGGTCCTCGAGCTCGGAGGTCAGCAGCACGGTGACGCCCATGGCGGCAAGCACCGTGACCATGCGGAAGAGGGACTCGCGGAAGTCCTCGCGGAAGGTCGGCGCGACCGAGAGCTCGAAGCCCGACAGCGAATCGATCACGATGCGCTTGGCCTGCATGCGGACGATCATCTGATGGAGGACGTGCACGACCTCGTCGATCGAGAGGTCGAGGCTGCGCAGGTTGATCAGGCCGATCTTGCCCGCCTTGATCAGCTCGTCGATGCTGCGGTCGAGCGACAGGCTCGGCGTCTGCTCGAAGGCCACCAGGATGCCGGGCTCGCCGCAACGCACGCCCTCCTGGAGAAACGCCCGCGCCAGGACGGTCTTGCCCGAGCCGGACGGTCCGGCGACCAGCACCGAGTAGCCCGCCGGCAGCCCGCCACCCAGCATCTCGTCGAGCCGCGGCACGCCGGTCGACATGCGGGCGCCGGACGGCGACCGAATCCGGGACTCGGTGGACAGATTGGCAGGCTCGCCGATCAGCGCCACCGGGAAGATGTCGAGCCCCGAATTGGTGATGCGGAAGGTATGCAGGCCCGGGCTCGTCGCCAGGCCGCGCATCTTCATCACCTGCACCTTGCGCACCATCGAGTTGCGGTGGACATCCTGCGACAGCAGGATGACGCCGTCGGCGACGGAGAATATCGGGCTCGTCAAATCGCTCTCAGCGGGAAAGTGGCTGATCAGGAAAGTGGTGGCCTGCCAGCTCGCCATCTGGATGCCCAGCTGCTGGACGAATTGCGGCAGCGTGTTGGACGCCGGCGGCCGGTAATGAGCGTCGTCAAACAGCGAGCGGAACGAATCGACGAAGATCATGCTCGGCAGGAAGTCGGCGACCTCGGCCTTGATGCGCTCGAACACGCCGACGTAGTCGCCGGCGGCCGAATCCTCGGCCAGGTTGACGAAGCGGATTGCCGTGCCGATCTTGTCCACGTCGAAGAAGCTGAACTGCTGCTGGTAGCGCAGCAGCTTCACGGCCGGTTCGCCGAGCGTCGTGAAATACAGCGCCCGTTGCCGAGGCCGGCTGGTGTGCGCGAACATGATCTGGTGCGCCAGCGTGGTCTTGCCGGCACCCGGCGGGCCGACGATAAGGCTGAAGGAATACTCCGGCAGGCCGCCGCCGAGGATGGCGTCGAGTCCCGGCAAGCCGGTCGAAAGCAGCCGGATGTTTACTGGTGCGCTCATGGTTCGATCTCCCTTGCTGCCGGACCGGCGAGGCCGGGCCACGCGGGTTGCAGCAGGCGTTCGCTCAATGCCTGGCCTATCAGGAGCGCGAGCAGTTCCGCAAACAGGCAGATGTGGGCGCAGCTTGCCGCCGCCACACCCTCCGGGTCGGCGTCCTCCCGCGCCGCGAGACATCGCCGCAGGTTTTCCGCCGACAACTCCAGCCGCGCCCCTCTTTGCGCTTCCGACAACCAGGGGAACTCGATTGCCGCCAGGTGCAGACTGCGATCGAACAGCGCCACCACCCCCAACTCCCCGATCACCGGCGCGAGGGCGTCGCCGACCTTGCCCCAACTGACGGCGGCGGCAGCGGCGAGCGAGGCGCCATCCGCCTGCGCGCGGCCCACCAACGCCGTCTGCACCGCCTGCCGGTTCCACCGCGAAGGGGTGTCCGCCATTGACTCGATCTCCGGTCGTCAGCTGACCCCCGCTCGGCAAAGAGACGACCGCCCCCGGGGGGGGGGGGGGCATCATTCTCTGCCCTACGCTATGGTGATGCGCTTCAATGATTGCTTCGGTGCGCGGACGCACGTTGCGGCCCTTGGGCCGGGAAGGGTGCGCTCGTCAGGCGGCCATCTCGCTGTGCTCGACCTTGTCGAGTATCGCCTTCAGTAGATGTTCCTGGGCCTTGAGCCGCTTGCGATAGGCGAGGCGGTCGGTATGGCCGACTTCGGTGCGCAAGTCGGCAAGATAGCTGCGCAACGCTTCCGTGAGCATTTCGTGCTCGCGCTCGTCGAGTTCGAGTCGCAACATATTGGCCTCCGTTGCTGATCCGATGCCCCGACTATAAGCAGGGCAGTTTGCCTCCACTGTTCGCGCCCGCGCTTATGTCGCCCGCAACTTTGATTCGCGTCAATAGTCGCCGGGAATAAAAGAACGTACTAATATGGTTATAAGTTCATAAGCGTCTGGAGGACTGCATCATGGAACGCCTTGTGAGTATCGTGCTGGCGACGTCCGTCGCCGCCTGGTTCGGCAGCGCTGCGATGGCGCAGGACGCAGCTCCGGAACCGAAGCCGGTCAAGCTGACCACGACGGCCGATCACACGAAGTTCAAGGAGCTGCAGCAGAACTTCAGCTCCGGTCCCCAGGTCACCAAGGCCTGCCTGACCTGCCACACCGAGGCGGCCGGCCAGATCCACCGCACCAAGCACTGGAAATGGGAGTTCCTGAACCCCGAAAACAACCAGAAGCTCGGCAAGAAGAACGTCCTCAACAACTTCTGCATCTCCATCCCCTCCAACTTCCCGTTCTGCACCAGCTGCCACGTCGGTTACGGCTGGAAGGACGCGAACTTCGACTTCACGAGCGAAGAGAACGTCGACTGCATCGTCTGCCACGACACGACCGGCGACTACAAGAAGCCGCCGGGGCTCGCCGGCAATCCGCCGGTGACCGACGTCGAGTTGCCGCCGGGTTCCGGCAAGATCGTCAAGGGCATCGACCTCGCCAAGATCGCGCAGAAGGTGGGCAAGAGCAGCCGCGACACCTGCGGCGCCTGCCACTTCTTCGGCGGCGGCGGCGACGGCGTCAAGCACGGCGACATGGACAGCTCGCTGGCCGCGCCGACCAAGGAGCTCGACGTGCATATGGACGCCGAGGGGCTCGACTTCACCTGCGGCACCTGCCACAAGAGTTCGAGCCACGACGTCGCGGGCAGCCGCTACACGCCGACGGCGAAGGACACCAAGGGCGCGCACCTGCGCGGCAGCCCCGACGCCCGCAATCCCGCGACCTGCGTGAATTGCCACGGCAAGGCGCCGCACGAGAAGGCCAAGCAGGCCGAGCGCCTGAACCTGCATGCCAGCAAGGTCGCCTGCCAGACCTGCCACATCCCGGCGATCGCGCGCGGCGGCGTGGCGACCAAGACGGTGTGGGACTGGTCGACGGCCGGCAAGATGGGCAAGGACGGCAAGCCGATGCTGGTCAAGGACGCCAAGGGCCGCGTGATCTATGACTCCAAGAAGGGCGACTTCGTCCTCGGCGAGAACGTCAAGCCCGAGTACGCCTGGTTCAACGGCGAGGTCACCTACACGCTGCTCGGCGACAAGGTCGACAAGTCGGACGGCGTTACGCGCATCAACCGGCTCGGCGGCAGCGCCGAGGACGGCAAGTCGATGATCTGGCCGCTGAAGGTGTTCCGCGGCTCGCAGCCCTACGACCCGGTCAACAAGACGCTGGTCACGCCGCACACCGCGGGCAACGACGACACCGCCTACTGGAAGAACTTCGGCTGGGAAAAGGCCATCGAGTCCGGCATGAAGGTCTCCGGCGCGCCCTTCTCGGGCAAGGTCGATTTCATCAAGACCGAAATGTCGTGGCCGATCACACACATGGTGGCGCCGAAGGAGAAGGCGCTCGGCTGCGTCGAGTGCCACAGCAAGGACGGACGCCTCGCCGGCATCACCGGCGTCTATCTGCCGGGACGCGACAGCTTCGCGTTGATGGACCAGGCCGGCTGGCTCGCCGCCCTGGCGACGCTGGCGGGCGTGCTCGGGCACGGTGCCCTGCGCATCGCCGCCTCCCGCCGCAAGCAAGGAGAATGATCATGGCCGAACGCATCTACATCTTCAAGCGCTTCGAACGCTTCTGGCACTGGTCGCAGGCCGCGCTGATCATCTTCCTGATGGCCACCGGCTTCGAGATCCACGGCGCCTACTCCAACTTCGGCTTCGAGAAGGCCGTCGATTACCACACCATCGCCGCCTGGTCGCTGGTGACGCTGTGGGTGTTCGCGATGTTCTGGCACCTGACGACGGGCGAGTGGCGCCAGTACATCCCGACCACGGAAAAGGTGGTGGCGATGATGAAGTACTACCTGGTGGGTATCTTCAAGGACGCGCCGCACCCGTTCCGCCAGACGCAGCTGCGCAAGCACAATCCGCTGCAGCGGCTGGCCTACCTCGGCGTGCTGCTGTTCATCTCGCCGCTGCTCTGGGTGACCGGCTGGCTCTACCTGTTCTACGGCAGCTGGGGCGCCTGGGGACTCGCGGACCTGTCGCTGCAATGGGTGGCGACCGGGCACGCGCTCGGCGCCTACCTGATGCTGATCTTCCTGATCGCCCACGTCTACCTGACCACGGCCGGCCATACGCCCACGTCGCACATCAAGGCGATGGTCACCGGCTGGGAAGAAGTGGACTGACATTCGCCTCGTTCAACTTGACAGGAGCATGACCATGAAACTCGCCAACGCACTCATCGCCGCCGGCATTGCCGCCGTCTCGCTGTCGGCGGAAGCCTACGACGCCGACTGGAAGCGCGGCCGCGTCTACTACCGCAGCGTGTGCACGTCCTGCCACGTCGCCAGCCCGATCGGCTCGATCAATCCGAGCTCGAAGACCAAGGCCGACTGGAGCGCCTACCTGAAGGCCGACAAGCACGCCAAGGGCAAGGACACGGTCTCGCAATACATCAGCAAGGCCTACCGCGCCAGCATCAAGTCGGCCAACAAGGCGGCCGAGAAGTTCGCCGACGTGCCCGACGCCGAGCTCGCGGCCGACATCAACTTCTTCCTCTTGCGCGGCGCCAAGGACGGCGACGCGCCGGCCTCCTGCAGCTGAGGCCGCGTCAATGTCCGGGACGGCGCCCCGGCGCCGTCCGTCACCGGGGAGGTGATGCATGAGTGATGAAACGGGCGCCGCCGCGGGCTTCAGGGCCGACTACAGGCGCATCTTCGTCGAGGAATGGTCGCCCTTTGCGGGCGCGGTGCTGCTGGTGCTCGTGATCGTCGGCCTGATGGTCAACGGCCTGTTCTGGGGCGTGTTCGGCGGCGTCAAGTTCTGGGGCGACTGGTTCAACAACGCCATCGGCCTCGGCCCGCTGCTCGGTGTGCCGCAGGACCTCGACGGCTGGCTGATGCACCGCATGTCGCTGATGAACATCCTGCTGGTGCTGGGCGCCTTCACCGCGGCGCTGCTCTCCGGCCAGTTCTCGCCCAACCGCCCGCCGCCGCAGGAATACCTGTGGGCGGCGATCGGCGGTGCGCTGATGGGCACCGGTGCGGCGCTCGCCGGCGGCTGCACCACAGGCGGCTTCTTCAACCCGGTGCTGCATTCCTCGCCTGCCGGTTGGGCGATGTGGGCGGGGTTGCTCGCCGGCGCCGTGCTCGGCCTCAAGCTGCTGCTGTGGACCTTCGAGCATGTCGACTGGGGCCGCACGCCGCCGCCGACGATCGCGCTGCCCGAATCGCTGACGCGGCGCTTTCCGCTGCTCGGCCTGGCGATGGTCGTGGTCGTGCTGGTCTGGGCGGCAGGCTGGTATCGCTCGGGGGACGCGCAGCTCGCGGCGCGCGCCGTGATCGTCCTCGCCGGCTTCGCCATCGGCTTCATCATGCACCGCTCGCGCATGTGCTTCGCGCGCGCCTTCCGCGAGCCTTTCATGACGGCGGAAGGCGACATGACCAAGGCGGTGATCCTCGCGCTGTCGATCGGCATTCCGCTCGCCGCGCTGCTGTTCGAGAAGAAGGTCATCGATCCCTACGTCGCGATTCCGCCGACCTTCTGGATCGGCTCGCTCGCCGGCGGCCTGGTGTTCGGCATCGGCATGGTGCTGGCCGGCGGCTGCGCGTCGGGCAGCCTGTGGCGCATGGGCGAAGGCCACGCCAAGCTCTGGGTGGCGATGTTCTTCTTCGCCTGGATCGGATCGATCGCCAGCGCACTGTTCAAGAAGGCCGGGCTCACGGCGATCGACGAGACCAACGTCGAGACTTTCGAAATCACCGGCGTCGGCTTCCAGGCCTACCTGCCCGATCTGTTCGGCGGCTGGGGGACGACGCTGCTGGTCAGCGGCGGCCTGCTGCTGATCTGGTACGCGCTGGTGCGCTACAACGAGAGCACCGAGCGCTTCACGTTGCTTTGACTGTGCTTTGACTGCAAAGGGGGGAACACCATGAATGCCAAACGACTCACCATCCTCGCCGCACTGCTGGCGAGCCTCGGGGCGGCGCCGCTGTATCTCCCGGTCGCCGCGCACGCCGCCGAAGCGGCCGCGCTGCAGCCCAAGGAAGGCTGGTTCAAGACGCTGACGAACTACGAGTTCATGCGCGAGCAGGCGACCATCCCGCCGCAGAAGGGCGTGATGATCATCGATTCGCGCCCTGCCGCACGCCAGTACGACCCGGGGCACATCCCCGGCGCGGTCAACATTCCCGACAGCCAGTTCGACAAGCAGGTCGACAAGCTGCCGGCGGACAAGGCGACGCTGCTGCTGTTCTACTGCGGCGGCGTTGACTGCATGCTGAGCCACAACTCCGCCACCAAGGCCGAGAAGCTCGGCTACGCCAACGTCAAGGTGTACGCCGAGGGCATGCCGGACTGGAAGGCCAAGGGCGGCGCGGTCTCCGTCTCCGCCGCCTACCTCAAGAAGCTGATGGACGAGAAGACGCCCTACGCGCTGGTCGACGCGCGGCCCAAGCGCGTCGCCGACAAGGGCATGATCCCGACCGCGATCAACATCTCCGACACCGAGTTCGACAAGAACGTCGACAAGCTGCCGGCCGACAAGGCTTCGCTGCTGATCTACTACTGCGGCGGCCTCGAGTGCCTGCTGTCCGACAAGTCGGCGGCGAAGGCGCGCGCGCTCGGCTACACGAATGTCGTCACCTATCCGCCGGGCTATCCGGAGTGGGAGAAGCTGCACGGCACGGCAGGCGCGCCGGCGGGTGCAGCGGCGACGGCGGCGGCACCGGCGCCGAGCGCGAAGCTGGTTGCCGGCAAGGAGAAGGGCACGGTGACGGTCGCGTCGTTCGAGCAGGTCTGGAAGCAGGCCCCCGCTTCGGTAATGCTGGTCGACGTGCGTGATCCGAAGGAGTTCGCCGCCGGCACCATCAAGGGCGCGGTGAACATCCCGATGAACGAGCTCGAGAAGAAGCTGCCGACGCTGCCCAAGGACAAGCCGGTGGTCTTTGTCTGCGGCACCGGCGCGCGCTCCGGCGAAGCCTACGATACGGCCAAGATGCTGGCCGGCGACATCCAGGCCGCGTTCATCGACGCCGACATCAAGTTCGCCGCCGACGGCACCTACACGATGGCCGAGAAGAAGTAGCGCAGGAAGCGGCTACTGCACCTGCTCCATGCAGTAGCCGCGGCCGAAGGCCTCGGCCTTCTTGGGGCTCGAGATCTGCGGTTCCGCGAACACGCGCGTGGCGATGGCCTGCGCGAGTTCCGCCGCCTTGGAGCCGTCGGCTGGGTACTCGCGCATCGGCTTGCCGCGGTCGCGGTCGTGCACCGCCTGGATGGCGACCGTCGCCATCTCGCCGCAGAGCCGGTACTTCCACGCATCCGGCATGGCCGGGTCGATCTTGCCGGGATGGCCGTGGGCCAGCGCGCCGCCGGCCGCGGCGAGCAGGATGGCGAAGGCCGCCGCGCGCTTCATTCGGCGCTGTCCTGGAGCGTGGTCAGGTAGGCGAGGATGTCCTGCAGGTCCTTTTCCTTCAGCGGATGCAGCACGCCGGTGCCGGCCTTGTCCTCGTCGTGCGGACGCTCGCCCTTGAGGTACGCGTCCATCTGCTTCTTGAGGTAGCTCGTGTATTGGCCGACGAGCATCGGGAAATTGCTGCGGCCGCGCCCGTCCTTGGCGTGGCAGTTGGCGCACTCGGCCTGATAGACGGTCTTGCCGTTGGCGATGTCGCCCTCGACGCGCGGCACGATCATCACCTTGTCGACGGCCAGCAGGCGCGTCAGCGCGTCCTCGTCCCCCTTGAAGGTCGGCATCTTCGTCGGCAGCTCGATCTTCGCCAGGTAGGCCGAGATGATCTCGATGTCGTCGTCCGACAGCTCGCGTTCCTGCGTGTAGGGGAACATCGGGATGTTGATGCGCTTCTTGGCGCGGTAGGAGTACAGCTGTTCGGCGAGGTAGAGCGCGCGCTGCCCGGCGATGCGCGGATACTCGCCCTTCTTGCCGCCCTGGCCGAACTCGCCGTGGCAGGTGGCGCAGACGCCGTTGATGTCCCTGGCCTTGTCGAGATCGAGAGCGGAGGCGGCACCCGCGAACGCGAGCGCGAAGGCGAACAGGACGATGCGGGTCGGATGGATCATGGCACGACGGGACAGCGACAATTTGTCGCACATGATGCCAGCGAAGGCTTCGATGCGTCTTGATCGTGGATAATTCCGCGACCATGACCGCTTCCGCCGATACTGAAGACGCGCTCGCCACCCTGTGGCGGCTCGTATGGCTGCGCTGGCTGCTGCTCGGCGGATTGCTGGCGGCGGTGCTGCTCGCGCCCGTGCTGATCGACGTGCCGCTGCCGGCGGCGCCGCTGCTGCTGGTGCTGGCGCTGCTCGCCGGATTCAACGTCGCCGTGATGCTGCGCCTGCGCCGCCGCGAACCCCAGAGCGTCGTCGCGCTCGGCTTGCAGGCGGCGGTCGACCTCGTCGCGCTCGGCGTCATGCTGTTCCTCAGCGGCGGCGCCGCCAATCCGCTGGTGTCGCTGCTGCTGCTGCCGGTTGCCGCGGCCGCGCTGGTGCTGCCGGGCGCCGCCGCGGCCTCGGTCGCGGCCGGCGCCATCGCGCTCTACTCGCTGCTCGCCGTGCGCTTCGTGCCGCTGCCGATCGCCGACGTCGAGCGCGCGACGCGCCTGCATCTCGCCGGCATGTGGCTGACCTTCGTCGTCTCGGTCGTGCTGATCGCCTGGCTGATCGTGCGCATGACGGCCTCGATCCGCGCCCGCGACGCCGCGCTCGCGGCGGCGCGCGAGCAGGCGCTGCGCGACGAGCGCGTCGTGGCCCTCGGCG
>JBKPAD010000003.1:0-42334 GCA_046726235.1 Pseudomonadota bacterium | reverse complement strand
GTCATCCAGGGGCAGACCGGAACCTCCGTCTCCCGCAATCCCGTCTTCGCCTTCAAGGTCAAGGGCGCCAAGGCCGGCGACAAGGTCACCGTCAACTGGACCGACAACAAGGGCGACAAGCGCACCGACGAGGCAACGATCGCGTGATGCGCCCACGCTCGCTGCGGATGACACGACTACAACGCACGCCTAGAATCGACAACGGGCCGCAAACGCCCGCAACCCCTCGGGAGGGGCGCCAAGACCCTGCCCCGTTCATCAAGGAGGAGACCATGAAGCAGGCATTGAGACTGTCTGTCGCAGTAGCCCTCGCCGCGGCATTCCCGCTGCAGCAGGCCCATGCACAGACCAAGCCGCCCGCCAAGGCGCAGAAGGCCGCAGCCGCGAAACCCGCGGTCGAGGACAAGGACGCCACCACCGCCGAGTTCGAGAAGTTCCGCGAGGTGATGGAGGACAGCAACCCCGCCGAGCTGTTCGAGATGAAGGGCGAGGAACTCTGGAAGCAGAAGCGCGGGCCGAAGAACGTCTCGCTCGCCGAGAGCTGCGACCTCGGTCTCGGGGTCGGCGTCGTCGACGGTGCCTACGTGCAGACGCCGCGCTATTTCGCCGACGTCGACCAGGTGATGGACGTCGAGCGCCGCATCGTGCACTGCATGGTCGAGCACCAGGGCTTCAAGCGCGAGGACCTCGTCAAGAAGCCGTTCAGCAGCGACACCAACACCCCGGAGCCGGTCTCGCTGGTGACCTACGTCGCCGCCCACTCGAAGGGCAAGAAGATCGCGATTCCGCAGAAGCATCCAAAGGAGATCGAAGCCTTCAAGATCGGCGCCGAGATCTTCCAGTACCGCGCCGGCCCCTACGACTTCGCCTGCGCGACCTGCCACGGCGCCGACGGCAAGCGCATCCGCACCCAGAACCTGCCGAACCTGACCAAGCCCGAGGGCGCGATCAAGTCCTACATGGGCTGGCCCGGCTACCGCATGACCGGCGGCGTCATGCACACGCTGCAGTGGCGCATGAACGACTGCTTCCGCCAGCAGCGCTTCCCCGAACCCAGCTACGTGTCCGATTCCGTGACGGCCCTCCTGACTTACATGGGCGTCACCTCGAACGGCTACACGTACAAGGGTCCCGGCATCAAGCGCTAAGGAGGAAACAGCATGAACGCAAAACGCAACATCGCGCTGGCGACCGTCCTGGCCGCCGCATTCGCCACCGTCGCCCACGCCCAGGAGCGCAACTACCGCGCCGAGGCCGTGGCGATGATCAAGAAGGACTTCCGCACGCGCGGCATCGCCGGCTACGAGCGCGTCCATGAAGACGGCCTGCAGGCGATCTGCAACCGCACCGGCAACAAGCCGCCGCAGGGCGTGGCGCACCAGCTCGAGGCGGACCAGCTCGCGACGGTCAAGTTTCCCGCCGACGGCAAGCTGCTGGGCGACTGGAAGTCCGGCGAGAAGATCGCCCAGAGCGGCCGCGGCATGACCTGGGCCGACAAGGCCGGCATCCCGGGCGGCGGCAACTGCTACAACTGCCACCAGCTCTCGCCGAAGGAGACCTCATTCGGCACCATCGGGCCGAGCCTCTACCAGTTCGGCAAGCTGCGCGGCAACACGGCGGAAACACAGAAGTACGTCTACTCGAAGATCTACAACGCCAAGGCGTTCAACCTGTGCTCCGAGATGCCGCGCTTCGGCCATTCCGGCGCCATCGGCGAAAAAGAGATCAAGGACCTGGTCGCGCTGCTGCTCGACCCGGAATCCCCGGTCAACAAGTAGAAGACACCTCCAACCCCTCGGGGCCGGCTGCGGCCGGCCCCGCTTCGCCCAGAGAGTATCCCTATGTCATCGATGAGCCGTCGCGAGTTCCTGCACATCCTGGCCGCCGCCTCGGCCGCCGGCTTTGCGCTGAACTCGCGTGACCTGCTGGCCGCCACGGGCGGCGACAGGTTCTACGACGTGCCGCATTTCGGCAACGTCCACCTGCTGCACTTCACCGACTGCCACGCGCAGCTGATGCCGATCTGGTTCCGCGAGCCGAGCGTCAACCTCGGCGTCGGCACGGCGCGCGGCCGGGCGCCCCACCTGGTCGGCGAGCACCTGCTGAAGGCCTACGGCATCAAGCCGGGAAGCGCCGAGGCGCATGCCTTCAGCTACCTCGACTTCGCCCAAGCCGCGAAGACCTACGGCAAGGTCGGCGGCTTCGCGCACCTCGCCACGCTGGTCAAGCAGCTGCGCGCGGGGCGCCCGAACGCCCTCCTGCTCGACGGCGGCGACACCTGGCAGGGCTCCGGCACGGCGCTGTGGACCAACGGTCAGGACATGGTCGACGCCTGCAAGCTGCTCGGCGTCGACATGATGAGCCCGCACTGGGAATTCACGCTCGGCCATGCGCGCGTCAAGGAGATCATCGACAAGGACTTCAAGGGCAAGGTCGAGTTCCTCGCCCAGAACGTCAAGACCAGCGACTTCAACGATCCGGTGTTCTCCCCCTACGCAATGCGCGAGATGAACGGCGTCAAGGTGGCCGTGATCGGCCAGGCCTTCCCCTACACGCCGATCGCCAACCCGCGCTGGATGGTCCCCGACTGGACCTTCGGCATCCAGGACGACGAAATGCAGAAGGTCGTCAATGAAGCGCGCGCCAAGGGCGCCCAGGTCGTCGTCGTGCTGTCGCACAACGGCATGGACGTCGACCTCAAGATGGCGAGCCGCGTCACCGGCATCGACGCCATCCTCGGCGGCCACACTCACGACGGGGTGCCGCAGCCGGTCAAGGTCAAGAACGCCGGCGGCGTGACGCTGGTGACCAACGCCGGCTCCAACGGCAAGTTCCTCGGCGTGCTCGACTTCGACGTACGCGGCGGCAAGATCCAGGACTTCCGCTACAAGCTGCTGCCGATATTCGCCAACCTGCTGCCCGCCGATGCCGAGATGGCCGCCTACATCGACAAGATGCGCGCGCCTTACAAGGCCCGCCTCGATGAGAAGCTCGCAGTCTCGGAAGGCCTGCTCTATCGCCGCGGCAACTTCAACGGCTCGTGGGACCAGCTGATCCTCGACGCGCTGATCGACGTCAAGGGCGCCGACATCGCCTTCTCGCCCGGCTTCCGCTGGGGCACGACGATCCTGCCCGGCGAGGCGATCACCTTCGAGCATGTGATGGACCAGACCGCCATCAGCTATCCGGCCACGACGCTGACGGCGATGACCGGCGAACACATCAAGATGATCCTCGAGGACGTCGGCGACAACCTGTTCAATCCCGATCCTTACTACCAGCAAGGCGGCGACATGGTGCGCGTCGGCGGCATGACCTACGCCTGCGACCCCAACGCGAAGATCGGCAACCGCATCCAGGACATGCGTCTGCACGGCAAGCCGATCGTGGCCAACAAGACCTACAAGGTCGCCGGCTGGGCGCCGGTGGCCGAGGGCGCCAGCGGCGAGCCGATCTGGGAAGTCGTCGCCACGTGGCTGCGCGACAAGAAGACCGTCACGCCGCGCAAGCTCAACGCGCCGCGCCTGATCGGCATGGCCGGCAACCCGGGCGCCGCCTGATGCAGCAAGGCCGCACGCCGCGGCTGCGCGGCGTGCGGCGTTACATCCCGTAACAGTCGCGGGGAAAACCCCTGCGCTAGAATCGCCGCATGAAAAATCGCACTCCGGCCCGCCTCACGGCCTTCGCCCTGGCGGCGGTTCTCGCGGCGGCCGCGTTCGGTGCCTGGCGCTATTGGGGTTCCAACGGCGCGCAACCCCAGTACAAGTTCGGCAAGGTCGAGAGCGGCCCGATCACCGCCACCGTGGCCGCGACCGGAACGCTGAATCCCGTGGTTTCCGTGCAGGTCGGCTCGCAGATCTCGGGGCAGATCCGCGAGATCCTGGTCGACTTCAACAGCACGGTGAAGCAGGGCCAGCTGATCGCCCGCATCGACCCCGAGACTTATCAGCTGCGCGTGCGCCAGGCCGAGGCCGACCTCGAGGCGACGCGCGCCGCCTCTGCCGTGCAGCGCGCCGAAGTTGCGCGCGCCGCCGCCGGCCTGCTCGACGCGCAGCGCGACTACGAGCGCAAGAAGATGCTCGTCGAGAAGAAGTTCATCTCGGCCGCCGAACTCGACAAGGCGGCGACGACGCTCGACGCCGCGAAGGCGTCCGCGGACGTCGCGAGCGCGCAAGTCAGGAACAGCGAAGCCGTCGTGCGCCAGCGCGAATCGCAGCTCGCTCAGGCGCGCGTCGACCTCGAGCGCACGGCGATCCGCTCGCCGGTCGACGGCGTCGTCGTCAAGCGCAGCGTCGACACCGGCCAGACGGTGGCCGCGAGCCTGCAGGCGCCCGAGCTGTTCGTCATCGCGCGCAACTTGAGCGACATGCAGGTCGAGGCCGCGATCGACGAAGCCGACGTCGGCCGCATCCAGGTCGGGCAGAAGGCGACGTTCACCGTCGACGCCTTCCCCGGCCGCGGCTTCGAAGGCGCGGTGACGCAGGTGCGCAAGGCGGCGAAGGTCGAGTCGAACGTCGTCAGCTACACCGTCGTGATCTCGGCCGCCAATCCCGATCTCTCGCTGCTGCCGGGCATGACGGCCAACGTGCGCATCGTCACGGCGCAGAAGGACAAGGTGCTCAAGGCGCCGAACGCCACGCTGCGCTTCCGCCCCCCGAGCACCGGCGAGGACAAGCCCGCCGCCGGCAACGGCGGCATGAAGCCGCGCGGGCGCGATACCGCCGGCGGTCGCGTCTGGGTGCTCGGCGGCGACGGCAAGCCGAAGGCGATTCCCGTCAAGCTCGGCCTCACCGACGGCAGCACGACCGAGGTGGTCGAAGGCGAAGTCGCCGAGGGCATGGAAGTCATCGTCGGCACGCAGACGCCGGTGGCGAAGTCCGCGCCGACCAGCGGCCCGCGCATGTTCTGACGCGCGGCGACCGCTGCCCGCCACGATGTCCTCGCCCCTGATTCGCGCCGTCGGCTTCCGCAAGGAATACGCGATGGGCAGCAACGTCGTCGTCGCGCTGCGCGGCGTGACGCTCGAGATCGCGGCCGGCGAATTCGTCGCCGTCATGGGGCCGTCGGGCTCGGGCAAGTCGACGTTCATGAACCTGCTCGGCTGCCTCGATCGGCCCACCGCGGGCGAATACTGGCTCGGCGGCGAGGAGGTCGCGCATCTCTCTTCCGATGCGCTCGCCGAGGTGCGCAACCGCAAGATCGGCTTCGTCTTCCAGCATTTCAACCTGCTGCCGCGCACCACCGCGCTAGACAACGTCGCCCTGCCCCTGCTCTACAGCGGCGTGCCGGCGTCCGAGCGCCACGCGCGCGCGGCGCGACGGCTCGAGCAGGTCGGCCTCGCCGAGCGCATGGACCATCATCCGGCGCAACTCTCCGGCGGCCAGCAGCAGCGCGTCGCCATCGCCCGCGCGCTGGCCAACGACCCGATGCTGGTGCTCGCCGACGAGCCCACGGGTGCACTCGACTCGCATACCAGCGTCGAGATCATGGCGCTGCTGCAGCAACTCAACCGCGAGGGCCTGACCGTCGTGCTCGTCACCCACGAGCGCGACATCGCCGAATTCGCCGGCCGCATCGTGTCGTTCCGTGACGGCCACGTCGTCGAGGATCATGCCAACGCGCCGCGCGACGCCGCGCAGGCGCTGGCGGAAACGGCGGTGGTCGAATGAACTTCCTCGCGACGCTTCGGGTTGCGCTCAACGCCCTGCGCGTGAACAAGATGCGCTCGGCGCTGACCATGCTCGGCATCATCATCGGCGTCGCCGCCGTGATCGTCATGATTGCGGTCGGCAACGGCGCGCAGGCGAAGGTCGAGGAACAAATCCGCAGCCTCGGCTCGAACATCATCATCGTCTTCTCGGCTTCCGCGACCTACACCGGCGCACGCAGCAGCGCCGGCTCGCTGCAGACCATCAGCGAGGACGACGCCTACGCCATCTCGCGCGAGGTCGACGAGGTCGAGACCGCCGCGCCCGCCCTGCGCGGCAGCGGCCAGGTCGTCGCCGGCAACGCCAACTGGTCGACGACTTTCTACGGCGTCACGCCCGAGTACTTCGTGGCGCGCGAGTGGAACGTAGCCGAGGGCCGCACTATCGAGCCAGCCGAGGTCAACAGCGCGGCCAAGGTCGCGATCATCGGCCAGACCGTGGCCAAGGGCCTGTTCGGCGACGCCAGTCCGATCGACCAGGTGATCCGCATCCGCAAGGTGCCGCTGACGGTGATCGGCGTGCTCGAGCGCAAGGGCCAGACGATGTCCGGTTCCGATCAGGACGACATCGTGCTGATGCCGATCTCGACGGCACGCAAGCGCGTGCTCGGCGCCACCGCGCTGGCCAAGAGCCGCTCGGTCGGCTCGATGACGGTGAAGGTGCGCCAGGGCGTCGACATGAAGGTCGCCGAGGAGAAGATGCGCGAACTGCTGCGCCAGCGCCACCGCCTGCAGCCGGGGCAGGACGACGACTTCAACGTGCGCAACCTGTCCGAAATCCTGCAGGCGCAGGAAGCCTCGTCCAAGGTGCTGGCGATGCTGCTGGCGGCCGTCGCTTCGGTGTCGCTGCTGGTCGGCGGCATCGGCATCATGAACATCATGCTGGTCTCGGTGACCGAGCGCACGCGCGAGATCGGCCTGCGCATGGCCGTCGGCGCGCGCGGCAAGGACATCCTGACGCAGTTCCTCGTCGAGGCCGTGACGCTGTCGCTGATCGGCGGCTTCGTCGGCATCCTGCTCGGCGCCGGCGGCGCCGAGCTGGTCGGCGAACTCGCGGGCTGGCGCACGGAGCTGTCGATGGCCTCCATCGTGCTCGCCGTCGGCTTCGCCGGCGCCGTCGGCGTCTTCTTCGGCTTCTATCCGGCGCGCAAGGCGTCGCGGCTGCTGCCGATCGAGGCGCTGCGCTACGAATAGCAGTTCCGCGGTGGTAGTCTAGCCGCCCATCCTCGGCGGAGGCGCAGATGGCAGACGAGATCGAACTCAAGCTGGCACTTCCCGAATCGGCGCAGCGGCCGCTGCTGCGCCATCCGCTGCTGAAGCGCGCCACGTCGCGCGAAAGCGGCCGCCTGATCAACCTCTATTACGACACCCCGGCGCTCGACCTGCACGAGGCGGGCATCGCCCTGCGCCTGCGCCGCAAAGGCGGGCAGTGGCTGCAGACCGTCAAGTGCGCCGGCACGTCGGCGGCCGGCCTCAGTTCGCGTCCCGAGTGGGAAGGCCCGTACGGCGGCCAGTTCGATTTTTCCGGTGTGGACGACGACAAGGTGCGGCGCCGGCTCGAGCGTTACCAGCAGCGCGGAACGCTCGCGCCCGTGTTCGAAACCAACTTCCTGCGCACGACCTGGCAGATGGAGCCGGAGAAGGGCGTCGTGCTGCTGCTCGCACTCGACCGCGGCTGGACTGCTGCTGCCGGCCGCCGCGAAGCCATTTCCGAAATCGAGATCGAGATCGTCAAGGGCGATGCACCCCACGTCTTCGGACTCGCCCGCCGCCTTGCCGAAACCCTCACGCTGGCACCCGCGCCGCTCTCGAAGGCGGAACGCGGCTATCGGCTGTTCCGCAACTTCGCCGCAGCGCCCGTCAAGGCCGGAGACGTGGCGCTGGAGGCCGGCCTCGCGCCGCTCGAGGGCTTTCGCCGCATCGCCCTCGCCTGCGTGGATCACCTGCAGCGCAACCACGAGGGTGCGGCGACGCAGGACGATCCCGAGTACATCCACCAGATGCGCGTCGCCACGCGGCGGCTGCGCGCGGCCCTGCGCCTGTTCAAGCCGCTGCTTCCACCGCAACTCGAAGCCGCGCTGCTGCCGCCGCTGCGCGAACGCATGGCGCTGCTCGGCGCGGCGCGGGACATGGACGTGCTGCTGGGCGAGATCGCCGCGCCGGTGATGAACGCATTGCCGGACGAGCCGCGGCTGGCGGCACTCGTCGGCGTCGTCACCGAGCGCCGGCATCGCCAGCGGCAGCTCGCGGTACACGACCTGCGCGGCCCGCGATTTGGCCAGTTCGTGCTGCTGGCTGGCGACCTGCTGCATCGGCCCCCGTTCGACGCGCCGCCGCCGTCCGGCACCGAGTCGCTGGCCACCTTCGCTGACGCCCGCATTCGCAAGCTGCGCAAGAAGGTTCTGGGGCTCGCGCACGCCGCGCGCACCGACGACCCGGCGTCGCTACACGCGCTGCGCATCGGCATCAAGCGCCTGCGCTACGCGCTCGAATTCTTCGCCCCCCTCGCGCAAGGCAAGTCCCTGTCGAAGCAGCTGGCTCGGCTGGCGGCCTTGCAGGACTCGCTGGGGCAAATCAACGACCTCGCCAACGCCGGGCGCCTGCTGATGGACTGCGCCAAGGAAGACCACCGCCTGCGCGAGGCCGTCACCCTGATCGGCGGCTGGCACGGCCCGCGCCACGCCAAGTTGCTGTCAGCAGTGCCGAAAGAACTTGCGCGCCTGCATCGACTCAAACTGCCGAAGCTCGCCTGAAACGACCATGGACCTGATCCTCTGGCGCCACGCCGAAGCCGAAGAACGCCGCCCCGGCCTCCCCGACGACCGCCGCCGCCTGACGCCGAAGGGCGAGAAGCAGGCGCGGAAGATGGCGAAGTGGCTGAAGAAGCGCTTGCCGCGCGATGCCCGCATCCTCGTCAGCCCGACCGAGCGCACGCGCATGACGGCGCACGCGCTGGGCATGCCGTACGAGATTGAGGAGGATATCCGCCCCGAAGCGGATGTCGCCGCCCTTCTGGCCGCGGCCGGATGGCCGGCTTCCGAGGGAACCGTCGTGGTCGTGGGACACCAGCCGACATTGGGGCGTGTTGCCGCACGCCTGATGGCTGGCGAAGACGCCGATTGGTCGATCAAGAAGAGCGCCGCCTGGTGGTTTTCGCGGACCAGCCGCGATGAGGACTCGGCAACGATCCTGCGTGCGGCGATTTCCCCCGACGACGCCTAGCCGAAGTCGGACCGGCCGACGAGAAACTACGCGGGTCGTCCGCCCTTTCCCGGCGCCAGCAACGCCAGTTCGGACGCCACGCGTCCAATGATTGGCGCCCAGTTTCGCGGCTCGGTCTGGTTGAAGATGCGCATGCTCGGATACCACACCGAATCCTCACGATCGCGCAGCCAGCGCCACTCGCTCTCGGCGCGGTTGAGCAGCCAGACCGGCCGGCCTATGGCTCCCGCCAAGTGCGCCACGGCGGAATCGACCGATATCACGAGATCGAGACTCTCGATCAACGCAGCCGTATCGAGGAAGTCGACGCAGTCATCCATCAAGTCAGTCATCGGAAGGCGCTGCGGGTCCAGGTCCCCTCGTCGCGGACCATCCTTCTGCAGGGAGAAGTAATCGACGCCCTGCAGGTCGAACAGCGGTGCAAAGGCGGTCAGCGGAACACTGCGCAGTTTGTCGAAGGGCGCGCCGGCGTTGCCGCCCCAAACCAGGCCCACCTTGAGATTCCGGCCTGTCGGCACACGCGCGCGCCACGCGGCGCTGCGCTGCCCGGGCACACGCAGATAAGGGACCTTCCCGGGGATGGCATCGGGCCGCACCTGCAGCAGGCTTAGCAGGCTGAAAAGGGAGCATTGGAAATCGAAGTCGGCGGCAGGCACCTTGCGATCCAATTCCACCTCGAGGAAACGCGGCACGCCAGCAGCCTGGAACAGGCACTTCTCGACCGCGTCGCTCATGCCCGCCACTTCGCTTGCGCCGAACCGGTCCCTCAGCACGGAAAGGAAGCGCAGGGTCATGATCGCGTCGCCGCGTCCGTGCTCCGACCATACCAGGATGCGCTTGCCGGCCAGTGGCTCACCGCGCCAGGGCGGGATGTCCGCCAAGACGTAGTCGATGAAATACAGCCAGTCTCGATTCGTGTCGACCTTGCCGGTCGGCGCGCTGCGCATTGCCCGATGGCGCATGCGCTCGTAGACGCGAAAGCCCTCGATCCAGTCGCCGGCGAACAGGTGCTTCATCGCCAGCATCTTCTGCGCATCGAGGTTGTCTGGACACTGCTCAAGGGCGGCAAGCAGCATCTCCTCCGCTCCCGCCAGTTGCCCGCGGTGAACCATCGCTGCGCCAAGCATGTAAAGGCCGTCGGCATCCAGGCCGCCCGCGGATTCGGCGCGCCGCAGGCTGTCATGCGCTGCGGTGAAGTCCAGATCGTCGAAGGCAGCAGTCGCCTGGGCCATGAGCCCATCGTAGGCAGCCGGCGCCGTCTTGCTGCCCGCGAAGAAGTCTTTCAGCAAACGACCGAGCACGGCTACACGAGCTGGATCAAGCTGCGGCCGGGAGGCGGCCGCGGTCCTTGAGTTCCGTAGGCAGCCACTTGCGCAGCACGAATTCGATGGCACATTCGCCAACGGGGGTCATGGTCTGATCCAAGCGCGGCAGCCCAAATCGGAAGGTGGCATCCAGCTGTTCGACCTTGATCACTTGGGCGCGCCCGGCGAAATCGGCGAGCAATGACATCACGTTGACGGACTTGTCAGACCAACTCGCCTCCTTCTGCATCGTGAAGGTCCATTTGTGGTCGGTGTTGAACGGGGACGGGAATATGCCCTGTTCGTACATGTCTTCGTCGGGAACGGTAACGATCAGGTGTCCGCCCGGCTTCAGGATTCTCAACCAGTGGTGGAGCGCTTCGCGCGGGTCGCGCATGTGTTCGAGGCAGTGGCTCGAATGCGCGAAGTCGAACGTGCCGTCCGTCAGTTCGTCGAGGTACTGGGCGTCGCCGTCATTGACGTCCCATGCACGGCAGCTCTGCATGAGGGGGAACATCTCGGCGTATTGCCCGAGAGCATCCGGCCCCGCGCCGATGTCTATTCCATGACCGACGAAATAGCGGCTTGCGAAGCGGCAGTCGTGGAGACGGCGCAGCAGCGCCTTGCTTGACTCGTACATCGAAACTCTCCGTCAGGTCGCGAGCGCGCGCAACTCGGACGCCACCCGGCCGAGGACCGGTGTCCAGTTGCGCGCTTCCGCTTGGTTGAAGATTCGCATGCTTGGATACCAGACGGAGTCTTCCCTGTCCCTCATCCAGCGCCACTCGCTCTCGAAACGATTGAGTAACCAGATCGGTTTGCCGATGGCTCCGGCAAGGTGTGCAACGGCGGAATCGACCGAAATGACGAGGTCCAGGTTCGCGATGAGCGCTGCGGTATCCATGAAGTCCTTGCACTCGTCCATCATGTCCACGACGGGCAGACGTTGCGCTCGCAACGCGGCGCGGCTGGCTTCATCCTTCTGCATCGAGAAGTACGTGACACCGGATACCTCGAAGAGCGGTCGCAACTGCGCCATCGACAGACTGCGCAGCTCGTCAAGCTGCATCGCAGGATTGCCGGCCCAGGACAGCCCCACCTTGAAACCAGCTGTGGCAGCCAAACGGTTCGCCCAGTGTTCCCGCTTTCCAGGCGGGACCGTCAGGTACGGCACTTTGCCGGGAACGTTCGTGGCATCGATCTTCAGCAAATGGGGCAGGCTGATGATGGAACACTGGAAATCGAACTCACCCGGCTGGGGGCGCCAGCCCCACTCGGTCTCGAAGAAGCGCTCGCCGCCGGCCGCCTCGAACAGGCACTTCTCCTCGGCCGTGCTCATGAATGCAATCGCCTCCGGCTCGAATCGGTCCTGTATCACGGACAGAAACCGCAGGTTCATGATCGCGTCGCCGTGGCCGTATTCCGACCAGACGAGAAGCTTCTTGCCGCGAAGCGGCTCGCCGCGCCAGGACGGAATGCCTTGCAGCGAATCACGCACGCAACGCAGCCAATTGCGGTTGGTTTCCTGATCCGGCATATGCATTACAAATGCATCGCGGCAGGCCTCGTAGCGGCTGAGCCCTTCCGGCCAGTTACCGGCGAGCAGATGCCTCATCGCCAGCATCTTGTGAATCTCGACGTTGTCGGCCCGGAAACTCAGGGCGCCGCGCAATGCCAGGTCCGCCTCGTCCAGGCGTCCCGAATGGAGCAGTGCGGCGCCGAGCATGCGCAGACCCTCGGCATCGAGCGGCTGCATCTCGTTCGCCTGGAGCAGCGCGTCGCGGGCCGTGCCGTAGTCGAGGTTCCGAAAGGCATCTGCCCCCTGGGCGACGAGACGGTCGCGAGCGCCAGGTAGCGGGACCTCTCCGACGATCAGCTTCTTGAAGAAACGGGCAAGCATAAGGTTCCTATTTCTGTCCCGCGGCGGCGAGCCTTGCAAGTTCCGCGGCAACCCTGTTCACGACGGGTGTCCAGTTTCGGGTCTCGGACTGCGAAAAGATCCTCATCGTCGGATACCAGACGGAGTCTTCACGGCCTCGCAGCCATCGCCATTCACTCTCGAAACGATTCAACATCCACACGGGCTTTCCCATTGCACCGGCAAGGTGGGCCAGGGCCGTATCCACTGCGATGATCAGGTCCAGGTGAGACATCAGTCCTGCGGTATCGAGGAAATCCCGCACTTCACCCATCCAGTCGGCGATGGGCAAGCCGCTGGCACGCAGTTCTTCGCGCGCGGCTTCATCCTTTTGCAAGCTGACAAAGGAAACGCCATCGACCCCGAGGACTGGCGACAGTTGGGAGAGAGACAGGCTGCGCAGGTGGTCCAGTCCCAACGAGGTGCCGCCCGCCCACACCAGGCCGACCTTCAGGCCGCGCAAGGCGTTGACGCGGCTTTCCCACGGGCTTCTGCGCTCTGGCGTGACGCGAATGTAGGGGACGTTGCCGGGAATCGATTCGGGCGTGATTCCCATGATCTTCGGCAGGCTCATGATCGAGCAATGTGCATCGAACTCGCCGGGGGCGGCACGCCATGCAGGATCAGGAACCAGGAAGCGAATTCCCTCGAAGCATGCCGAAAACGGCTCGAGCGAGGGCGCGCAGAGATAGGTCACCGCTGCGGCCTGCCACTGATGCAGCAACACCGGCAATGCTCGCAGCATCATGAGGCTGTCGCCAAACCCCTGCTCGCCCCATATCAGCAGCCGCTTGCCTTCGCAACCGCCCTGGCTCCAGCCCGGCGTATCGGCCAGGGCGACCTTGAGGTATCCGATCCATGGCGACGCCGCGCCGAACTGGTTCGGCACCTGGGCGTCATGGCGAGCCTCATACAGTTCAAATCCCTCCTGCCAGCGCCCCGCCAAAAGATAGTTGAGCCCCAGGTTCAATGCGGCGACGAAATTGCCGGGGTCTTCCGCCCGAACCCGCTCAAGAATGTGGCGGCCGTCTTCAAGCTCGCCAGCCTGGGTCAGCGCCATGCCCAGTGTGACGCGGCCTGGAATGTCGAGCTCACCTGCTTGATCGAGCGGCCGCAGCCTGGCGACCGCCTCACCGTATCGGGCGAGGCCGAAAAGCGCAATGCCGAGCCCTTTTGCCGCTTGGCGGTCATCCGGACATACCTCGAGAGCACGCTCGAACTCAGCCTTGGCCTCGGGATTGCGCTTTTGGTTCAGCAGCAGATTGCCGAGAGCCTTGTGCGTCTCGACGGCATCGGGGAGTAATCGAATTGCGCGGCGGAAGGCCAGTTCGGCGTCTTCGTTCCGATTGACGATGTTGAGTGCGTTACCGTAGGCCAGCCAGGTTTCCGCATTGTCGCCATCCTCCCGGGTGGCAGACTCGAAGCTTGCCAGCGCTGCCGCTTGTTCGCCGCGCATCAGGAGGAGCGTGCCTTGAAACTTCAAGGCACCCGCGTGACGGGGCTCGAGCGTCAGCGCCTCGGACGTCAGAGCGCCGGCGCGAAGGTGATCGCCGCTTGCCAGCGTCTCGCGAGCCTGTACCAGAAGGGATGCAACAGCCGCGGATTCGCGCACCCCCGGCCGTAGCCAGCCAGCCAGTTTGCGCAGCATCGATCAGCGCCTGTCGGCCGACCCCGGACGGCTGCCGACGTACCGGGTCAGCGACGCGATCTTGGCGACATCGAGCGTCAACGCATCTACCGTGCTACGGTCGTACCCGGCTTCCTGCAACTTCCATTTCAGGGAGTTTGCCAGACGCGCCCGCTTAAAGAGATTGAGCTTGTGACCGCGGGCAAAGCGCTCCACGCGCGCCAGCAATGTTGCAGTCGCTTCCTTTGCGCGCCCGCTGGCACCGCGCACCTCACCTTCCTTCGGCATCCGCTGCGTGAACTCCCCTGCGAGGGACTCCGCAAACGCATCCACTTCGGACGTATCGAACCAACTCAGCAACATCGCATCCCCAGAATCAAAAATGCCCAGCCAAGAGCTGGGCATTGTTGCATGAAAGCCCGACAGATCAGGTGCTGCAGCCCTTCGGCGGCTTGCCCGTGCCACCAACCACGCAGCCCCACGTGATGTCGGCGCCGACAGAAGCCGGAGCAGTCGGGGTCAGCGTTGCGGTAGCGCCATCGTAGGTCATCGCGAGGACGCCGCTGCCGGTGCAGTTCGGCACTGCGCCGTTCGAAGCGTTGCTGCAGCCGAGCGTGGAGTCTTCGGAATAGATGATACCGACCTTGACCTTCTGGCCGTCCAGCGACGCGACGGCGTTGGCGCCCTTGGCCTTGGCGGTGTAGTCCTGGTACGACGGGATGGCCACTGCGGCCAGAATACCGATGATCGCAACGACGATCATCAGTTCGATGAGCGTGAAGCCTTGTTGAAGTTTGCGCATAACTGATCTCCTAGGGAAAATTGCACTTGGCGTGCAGGCTGGAGAAGCAAGACGAGCGCCAGCACATTTTCTGCTTATTTTCAGTACGTTATCACTGATCGCCACGAGAAACACCCCAATAAAGGGCACGATGTGACGTTTTTCGTCACCCCGCCTGATCGGCGACGTCGATCTGCTTGGCGTCCAGAAACTTCTCGGCGTACTTCAGGTAGACCTTCTGCTTGACGAAGACGTCGAACAGGTCGGGATCGATGTGGCCGCCCTGGGCGAACTTGCCGAGGATCGAGAGGGCCTGCGAGAGCTTCATGCCTTCCTTGTAGGGGCGGTCGCGGGCGGTCAGGGCCTCGAAGATGTCGGCGATGCCCATGATCCTGGCCTGCACGGACATCTGGTCGCGGGTGAGGCCCTTCGGGTAGCCCTTGCCGTCCATGCGCTCGTGGTGGCCGCCGGCGTACTCGGGCACGTTGGTCAGGTGGCGCGGCCACGGCAGCTGCTCGAGCATCTTGATCGTGGCGACGATGTGATGGTTGATGATCTCGCGTTCCTGCTGGGTGAGCGTGCCGGCGCGAATGGTCAGGTTGTCGATCTCGTCGGCGCTGAGGAAGTCGGTCTCGACGCCGTCCGGCCCGGTCCAGCGGCGGCTCTTGCCGATCTCGCGCACGCGCTGCTGGTCGGCCTCGGACATCGCCTCGCCGCCGGTATTCGACTTGCGCAGGAAGGCGCGGTCGGCGTCGATCTCCTCGCTGGCCGCGATTCGCTCGGCCTCGATCGCGGCCTCGGCGGCGGCATCGCCGGGCGCGCGCAAGGCGAGCTGCTTGCGCAGTGCGGCGATCTCGGCGTCGCGGCGGGCGACTTCGAAGCGCGTGTCGATCAGGTGGATGCGGTCGAACAGCGTCTGCAGCTTGGTGCCCTTGTCGACGACGTGAACCGGCGTCGTCACCTTGCCGCAGTCGTGCAGCATGCCGGCGATCTTGAGCTCGTAGCGATCCTTGTCGCTCATGTGGAACCCGGCCAGCGGACCATCGGCGGTCGCGTTGACTGCCTCGGCCAGCATCATGGTCAGCGCCGGCACGCGCTGGCAGTGACCGCCGGTGTAGGGCGACTTTTCGTCGATCGCGAGGTTGATGAGGCTGATGAAGGACTCGAACAGCTGCTCGAGCTGGGTGATCAGCATCCGGTTGGTCAGCGCCACCGCGGCCTGCGAGGCCAGCGACTCGGCGAGGCTCTGATCCGCCTGCGAGAAAGGCACGACCTCGCCGCTGGCGCGATCGCGTGCGTTGATCAATTGCAGGACGCCGATGACCTCGTGGTCGTGGTTCTTCATCGGCACCGTGAGGAACGACTTCGAGCGATAGCCGGTACGCTCGTCGAATTTCCGCGTTCCGGTGAAGTCGAACCCGGCCTCGGTGTAGGCGTCGGCGATGTTCACCGTCTCGTCGTGGATCGCGGCATAGGCGGCGACCATCGAGTTGTTGGGCTCGCCCTTGTCGTCCTTCAGCGGCAGGTCCGGGAAGTTGATCGGTCCGCCCGACGGCCCGCCCATGGCGATGCCGAGCGATTCGGTGCGGATGATTTCGAAGCGCAGCGCGGTGCGATCCTCGTTCACGCGGTACAGCGTGCCGCCGTCGGCGTGGGTGATGTCGCGCGCGGCGCCGAGGATGTTCTCGAGCAGGCGGCTGATGTCGCGCTCGTGCGACAGCGCCGCGCCGATCGCATTCAGCTTCTCGAGGCGGCTGAAGAGGTCTTGGGAGATGTCCATGACGAGCTCCTTACTTGATGCAGACGGCACGAACCTGCTTCATGTCGGTGATGCCTTGCAGCACCTTTTCCATGCCGTCCATCTTGAGTGTGAGCATGCCGTCTTCGAGGGCCTGCGCTACGAGTTGCGCGACGCGCGCGTGTTCCTGGATGAGCTTCTTCGCGGCGTCGGTGCCGACCATCAATTCGTGGAGGCCGACTCGTCCTTTATAGCCCGTTCCGCCGCAGGCGTCACAGCCTTTCGGGCGATACAGCTCGAACTTGCCGTCCTTGCCGTAGTCCTTGAGCAGCCGCTGGCGGACGGCTTCCTCGCCGGCCTTCTGGTCGCGCTTGAAGGTATCGGTGTTGATGAGTTCGGCGCAGTACTCGGTGACGAAATGCCGGGCTTCCGGCTCGTCCGGCGTATAAGCCTCCTTGCACTTGCACAGGCGCTTGGCCAGGCGCTGGGCGAGGATGCCGAGCAGCGCGTCGGCGAAGTTGAACGGATCCATGCCCATGTCGAGCAGGCGGATGATCGACTCCGGCGCGCTGTTGGTGTGCAGCGTGGCGAACACCAGGTGGCCGGTGAGCGACGCCTCGATGCCGATGCCGGTGGTCTCGGCATCGCGCATTTCGCCCACCATGATGATGTCCGGGTCGGCTCGCAGGAAGGCCTTCATGATGGTGGCGAAGTCGAGGCCGGCCTTCTTGTTGATCTGCACCTGGCGCAGGCCCTTCTGCGTGATTTCGACCGGGTCCTCGGCGGTCCAGATCTTGGTGTCGGGCGTGTTGAGGAACTTCAGCACCGAGTGCAGCGTCGTCGTCTTGCCGGAACCCGTCGGGCCGCAGACGAAGAACAGGCCGTAGGGCTTGGAGACGCAGGCCTTGAGCTTTTCGAGGTTGGTCGGCAGCACGCCGAGCTTGTCGAGCGGAATCGGCTCGCCGGCCGCCAGGATACGCATCACGATGTCCTCGACGCCGCCGGCCGAAGGAATCGTCGCCACGCGCAGCTCGATGTCGAGCGGGCCGAACTTCTTGAACTTGATCTTGCCGTCCTGCGGCCTGCGCTTCTCCGAGATGTCGAGATCGCACATGATCTTGATGCGCGCCGCGATGGCGTTGCGGAAGCTGGCCGGAATGTCGATGTACTTCTGCAGCGAGCCGTCGCGGCGGAAGCGGATCTGCACCTTGTCCTTGCCGATGCCCGGTTCGATGTGGATGTCGGAGGTGCCCTGCTGGTAGGCATCGACGATGATCTTGTTGACCAGCTTGACGAGCTCGTTGTCGGCCGCGGCAGAGACGTCGTCGCCGCCGGCATCGAGTGCATCCTCGCCCTCGTCCATGCCCGACAGCAGGTCGCCGACCGACGTGTCGTCGGTGAAACCGGAACTGCCGAACATCTGGTCGATCGACTGCTTGAATTCGCGCAGCGTCGTGACGCGGTAGGCCGGCTTGCTGCGCGGGAAGACGTTGTTGACGATGCGCGAGCTCTTGACCTGCTCGGGATCGGTGCACAGGACGATCAGGCCCTCGCTGGTCTCCTCGATCGGCAGCCATTGATTCTGCTCGACGTAGTCCCGCTTCAGGTTCTTGAGCAGGTCCATCGGCTTGATGCGCTCGGTCTTGTAAGGCTCGTAGGGCACGCCGAAGTACTTCGACAGCGCGGTGCCGATCGCCGGCACCTTGACCTGGAACTCGGTGATCAGCGCTTCCTCGACGTCGATGTTCTTCTTGCGCGCCGAGCGTGCCGCGAGTTCGAGTTCCTGCGCCGAGATCACGACGTCGGCGACCAGGTGGTCGTACTTCGACTTGATGACGTGCGGCGGCTTGTTGCGCTGGGTGAAGGCGATCGCCAGCGTCTCGCAGAGCCCCTTGAGGCCTTCCTCGGCGACGGCGGCGAATGGCGCGCCGGCCTTGTTGTTGATCAGCTGGACGACACCGAGCAGTTCCGCCGCCTGGGTGTCGATGATCGGCCCGACCAGCATCTGCTTGGTTCGGTAGCCGGTGCGCTTGTCGACCTCCTGCAGGAAGCGCAACTGCGGGTTGATGACCTTGAGTTCCGCCTCGTCGTAGACGTCCTTGATGTTGACCGTCTTGCGCGCCAGCGCGACGTGGCCGGCGATGCTCTGGTCGGCGATCGGCAGGCGCAGGTCCTTGAACGAGTTGAGGCCGGTCTTCACCTTCGAGACGATCGACGCCTTGTCCTCGCCGACGGCGTAGATCGTCAGCCGGTCAGCGTTGAACAGCGCGCAGATGTCCTGCGACAGCTCGAGCATGATCTCGTCGATGTTCGACGTGGCGTGGATCTTGTTGGTGACGGCCTGGAGGTTCTTGAAGAACGTCAGGCGGCTGCCGACGTCCGACAATCCGCCCGCGTCCTGCGGCACTTGCAGTTCCGCGCTCATGCTTCTGTCTTTCCTTTCTCTGCCGCCAGCGCCTTCAACCCGCCGTCGAGCAGCGCGGCGCGGAAGCCGCGCTGAGAGAACAGGAAGGCGGCGGCCGAACTGCGGCGGCCGCTCTGGCAGTAGACGACGTACTCCTTGCCGGCGTCCAGCAGCGGCAAGGCTTCACGCACATGGTTGAGGGGGATGTTGATGGCGCCGGGAAGCCCGTCCTGCCGGTACTCGGCCGGGAAGCGCGCATCGATCCAGACGGCGCCGGCGGCGATGCGTCGCCGTGCCTCGTCCGGCGCCAGCTTCTGCAGCAGCGGCTCCTTGAGCAGCGCCATGAAGTCGGTCTTGTCGAGCTGCAGCAGCACGCCGTCCGTCTTCATGGTCACGGTGGCGTTGCGCGTCGCGTCGGCGAGCAGCGCCTCCTCGCCGAAGGCGTCGCAGCCCTTCAGTTCCGCGAGCTCGACGGTGGCGCCTGCCACCTGGCGGGTGACGATGCAGCGGCCGCGGTCGATCACGTAATAGTGCTCGCCGGCATCGCCCTGCCGGATGACGACGTCGCCGCGCTTGACCTTGCGCCGCACGAACCGGTGCAGCAAGGCATCGATGTTCGCCGGCGGCAGCGCGGCGAAGACGCCGCTGTTGAAGCTGTGCGCGGTGAAGGTCCCGGACATCGTCCGCCAGTCCGGCGTTTCCGCCTCGCCGCTCTTGCCGCTGGTCGCGATCAACTGGTCCCAGGTGACGACGATGTCCAGCTTCTCTTCGTCGAAGCGCAGCAGCTCGACATCGGTGATCGCCTTGGTCGACACCGGCGCGAAACCGCCGTAACCGAGCGGCATCAGCGCGTCGCCGGAACCGCCGACGATCAGCATCGTGCTGCCGTCGGCGAGTTCCATCTTGAGTTCGCCGTGCGTCAGGTAAACGACCTGCCCGTTCCAGTCGCGCAGGCTGAAAGGATCCAGGTTGCGCGTCACGCGCTCGCGATGGCACAGCGGGGCCAGTTCGCGCAGGCTCTCGCTGCCGAGGCTCGACAGCGGCTGCAGGCCGGCCAGCGTCTTCAGCAGGGCTTTGTCGACGTTCATCATCAGAACTCGAACACCTGGTTGTTCTGCAGCATGCGCGGACGCAGTTCGCCGACGCAGTCTTCGATTTCCT
Source organism: Pseudomonadota bacterium (assembly GCA_046726235.1). Classification (GTDB taxonomy): domain Bacteria; phylum Pseudomonadota; class Gammaproteobacteria; order Burkholderiales; family Rhodocyclaceae; genus Nitricoxidireducens. Next base: position 22,472 of record JBKPAD010000003.1, on the reverse strand, counting down.
GCATCGTCAGCTCGATCTGCCCCGGCTTGAGATGCGTGATGTAGATGTCGGCGTCGTGCTCGAGCTGGGCCAGCTCGTCGCGCAGCATCTCGGGGCAGAGGTGCTTCGAGGTCGCGGCCAGCCGCCGCTCGCGGTTCGAGAACGCCGTCTCGATGATCAGCGTGCGCAGGTTGCGTATGCGGTTCACCGCCGACCAGAGCGCCGGGCACGGGCCGGTGTCGCCTGAAAAGACGAGGCTGGCCTCGCCGGAATCGAGCTGATAGGCGTTGGCCGGCACCGTATGGCTGGCCGGCAGCGGCACGATGCGCCGGCCGGACATCTCGATCGGCGTGCCGACGTGCAGGTTCTCGAAATGCAGGAACGGCTTCTCGGCCGACGGGATTTCGGTGAAGTCCGGCCACACCGCCCAGTTGAAGACGTGGTTGCGCAGGATCTCGAGCGTGGCGCCGGTCGCATGCACGGTCAGCGGCCGGCTGCGCATGTCGCCGACGGTGTCGATCATCAGCGGCAGGCAGGCGATATGGTCGAGGTGCGAATGGGTCAGGAAGACATGGTCGATTTGCGCCAGTTCCGCGATCGAGAGGTCGCCGACGCCGGTGCCGCAGTCGATCAGGATGTCGTTGTCGACGAGCAGCGCCGTCGTGCGCAACTGGCGCCCGCCGATGCCTCCGCTGCAGCCGAGGACGCGCACTCTCATTTGGTATCGAACTTCCACGAGCCGTCCCAGCCTTCGCCGGGCGGCTCCTTGCGGTAATGGGCGATCCGCTCCTGGTACACCTCGTAGAGATAGTGCGGCGTGGAACGGCTCAGGTTGAGCAGCGCCACCTCGGCCTGGTCCCAATCCTGGGCGCGGTAGGCGCGCAGCGCCTGGTTCCAGAGGCGGTTCTCGTCCAGCAACTCCTTCGACACCTGGCCCTCGAGCCCGAGCGGCTCGAAGATGCCGACCGGCTTGTCCTTGCCTTTCACCTTGACGAGGTCGAGCTCGCGGAAGACGAAATCTTTCTTGACCAGTTCGCGCGTGCCTTCGCCGACGATGATGCCGACGCCGTACTGCTTGGTGATGCCCTCGAGGCGCGAGCCGAGGTTCACCGCGTCGCCCATCACCGTATAGGACTGGCGCACCGGCGAACCCATGTCGCCGACGGTCATGGTGCCGGTATTCACGCCGACGCCGATCTTGAGTTCCGGCCAGCCCTTGGCGAGCAGGTCCTTGTTCAACTCGGCCAGCGCTCCTTGCATCTCGAGCGCCGTGACGACGGCGTTCTTCGCGTGCTGCGGGTCGTCGACCGGCGCGCCCCAGAACGCCATGATGGCGTCGCCGATGTACTTGTCGAGCGTGCCGCGATGGCGGCGGATGACCTCGGTCATCGCGCCCAGATAGAGGTTCATCAAGGTGGCCAACTGGTCCGGCTGCAGGCCCTCGGAAATCGTCGTGAAGCCGCGCACGTCCGAGAACAGCACGGTGAGTTCGGCCTTGCGCCCGGCCATGCTGTAGTTCTCCGGGTCGCGCGCCATTTCGTCGACCAACTCCGGCGGCACGTACTGGCCGAACAGGCCGGTCAGCTGGCGCTTCGCGCGCGATTCGACGAAGTAGCCCCACGACATGTTCATCGCGTAGAGCGTGGCGATCAGGACCAGCGTTCCCGCCAGCGGCAGCAGCACGTGCTCGTACTGCCAAACGCCGAGGTTGATGCCGAGCGCCAGCGCGAGCACCACCAGCGTCGCCAGCGTGCCCTTCGCCGGCGACAGCAGCGGCAGCAGGAACACCATGACGCCGCCGAACAGCAGCAGCAGGATGACGTCGGCCCCGAGCACGTACGACGGCTTGTGCTTGATGGTGCCGTCGAGGAAGCCCGCGATCAGGTTGGCGTGGATCTCGACCCCCGCGTACGTGGCGCCTACCGGCGTCGAGCGCAGGTCCATGAGGCCCGGCGCGGTGGTGCCGACGAGCATGATCTTGCCCGCGATTTCGCCCGGCTTGATGCGGTCGCCGAGGACGTCGGCCGCCGAGATGTAGCGGAAGCTGCCCTGCTCGCCGCGATACGGGATCAGGGTGGCGAGGTTCTCGTCGACCGGAATGTTCACCGTGCCGCGCGGCGTCGGCAGGTCGAGCCACTCGACGCCGACATAGTCGCGGCCCGCGGCGCCGTCGTCGCCGTAGCCCGGCACGATCGTCGTGGCGCCGAGCAGCGCGCGCGTCATCGCCAGCGACAGCGACTCGTAATAGGCGCCGTTGTATTCGGCCAGCAGCGGCACGCGGCGCGCGACGCCGTCTGGATCGATCAGCGGGTTGAAGTGGCCCGCGGCGCGGGCAGCCTTCTGGAACTCCGGCAGGTTCCCGCCGTAGCTGGCCCAACTGACGACGGGCACGTTGCGGAAGGTGCCCGACGGCAGCGCCGGCTCGCCGATGGCGCCGGTGGAAACCCCGTCGGCGCGGTTCGAGAAGTAATAGCCGAGGACGATCTGCTTGCCCTTGATGGTCTCGGCGAAGCGCGCGTCGTAGTCGAGCTGCGGACGCAGGTCGCGCAGCGAGGTCTGGAAGCCGCCGACTTCGCGCAGGTCGCCGCGCGCGAGCTTCTCCAGCGACTTCAGGCCGGAGCTGTCGTCCGGTTCGGCGAAGACGACGTCGAAACCGAGCAGCGTGATGCCATGCACGTCGAACAGCTTCTTCATCAGCGAAGACATGCGCTCGCGGTTCCACGGCCAGCGGCCCACCTCGGCGAGCGACTTCTCGTCGATGTCGAGGATGACGATGCGGTCGTCGACGGTGTTCGGCATCGTCAGCCGCACCTTCGTGTCGTAGATGAAGGCGTCGAGGTGCGTGACGAAGCCGATCTGATACAGCTTCGCCGCGTGACCCAGCAGTGCCGCGAGGATCACGGCACCGAGGAGGAAGCGGGGAAGGTGTTTTTTCAAGGCTCGCAGCTCCTGCGCCCGCCGCCGCACCGAGCGGCAGCCGGACTCACACTTTGTGGAAGAACTCCATCTTCACCCCCGCCAGCTCGACGATGTCGTGGTCGTGAAGCTCGTGCGGCTTGTTGGCCTCGAGCGTGATGCCGCCGACGATCGGGAAGTTGGCACCCTCGACGTGGGTGATGAAGTAGCCGTGCGGCCGGCGCGCGATCACCGCCACCTGCACGCCAGGCTTGCCGAGCGTCGTCAGCGTCTTGGTCAGCTCGAGTTCCTTGCCGGCATTGGCGCCGCTGAGGATCTGGATCGCCGCCGGCGGGGCGGAAGCGGCAGCCGGCGCCGGACGCGGCGGTGCAGCGGCAGGCGCCGCAGCCGCGGGCGGCACCTCGGTGTGCGCAGCCGTCTTCAGGCCCGCCTGCGTGTCGCCCATCGCCTTGTCGTCGGTCGGCTCGGGCGGCTTGCGCAGCATGTCGGCACGCAGCACCATGGTCTTCTCGAAGTCGGCCGACGATGCCTGTTGCGGCACCTCATTGACATACTTGAGGCGGTACTTGCCGAGCTCGATGACGTCGCCGTTCTGCAGGAAGTGCTTCTTGACAGACTGGCCGTTGACGTAAGTGCCGTTGGTGCTGTTGAGGTCCTCGAGGAAAGAATCGTTGAGGATGGTGACCAGCACCGCGTGTTCGCCGGAAATCGCCAGATTGTCGATCTGGATGTCGTTGTGGGGCTTGCGGCCGATCGTCATGCGCTCCTTGGAAAGCGTGATTTCCTTGAGCACCAGGCCGTCCATGCTGAGAATGAGCTTCGCCATTTGTATTCCTCAACGCTCCATCACTTGAACCAGGCCAGCAACCTGGCCAGCCAGCCGCCGCGCTGCGGCGCCGGGAAGGATTCCTTGACGCGCACAAGGATAACCGAAACATTGTCGCGGCCGCCGTTGTCGTTGGCCATCTGGACCAGCTGCATGGCGCACAACTCGAGATTCGCGGCGAGCATCTGCAGCGTCATGCCGATCTCTTCATCATCGACCATGTCGTTGAGCCCGTCCGAGCACAGCAGGTAGATGTCGCCGGGCTGCACCGCGTAATCGTGGATTTCCGGCTCGACGGCCGGATCGACGCCGAGCGCGCGCGTGACCAGGTTCTTGTTCTGCGAGTGCTTCGCCTGCTCGGCCGTGATCATGCCGCTGTCGATCTGCTCCTGCAGCAGCGAATGGTCGCGCGTGACTTGCGTGAAGTCTTCGCCGCGCAGCCGGTAGAGCCGCGAGTCGCCGATGTGGGCGACCGTCGCCTTGTCGTCGTGGAACACGGCCATGACCAGCGTCGTGCCCATGCCGGCGTACTGCGGCTGGCTCTGCGCCGCCTGGTAGATGGCGCCGTTGGCACGGGCGATCTCGGCTTCCAGCACGGCGTGTGCGCGCGGGCGGCCGTCGGCCTCCTTGCGCCAGGGCTCGCTGGCGGCGAACGCCTTCTCCAGTTCGGTGCCGATCAAGGTCGTCGCCATGCCGCTGGCGACCTCGCCGGCGTTGTAGCCGCCCATGCCGTCGGCGAGGATCACGAAGCCGCCGACCGGGTTGGCCAGCACGGCATCCTCGTTGGTCGAGCGCACCATGCCCTTGTCTGTACTGGTAACGATCTCCAGGGCTTTGCTGAGGTCCATCGTACGGTCCTTTTTATTGTTGTTTCGCGGCACCGACCTTCGCCATGCAGGCACGCAGGTCCGCCGCCATCTCCGCGCCGGTCTGGTAGCGCTGGTCGGCGTCCTTGGTCAGTGCCTTGTCGATGATGCCCGCCAGGCATTCGGGCAGGTCGGGCTTCTGCGCACGGATGTCGGGGTGCGCCTCGTTGGCGATCTTGAACATCAGCTGGGCCATCGAATCGCCGCCGAAGGGCAGGCTGCCGCTGGCCAGCTGGTAGAGCGAGACGCCGAGCGAGAAGAGGTCGGAGCGGCCGTCGATCTTCTTCCCGGCGAGTTGCTCCGGCGACATGTAGCTCGGCGTGCCGAGCACCATGCCGGTCTTGGTCTTCGAGGAATCGGTGATGCGCGCGATACCGAAGTCCGTCACCTTGACCTGGTCGGAGGCCGGTTCGTACATCACGTTGGCCGGCTTGATGTCGCGGTGCACGACGTTGTTCGAGTGCGCGTAGGAAAGCGCGTCGGCGACGCGGGCGACGATGCTCATCACCAGCGGCAGCGGCAGCAGCTTGTCGGGCTTGGTGAAGGGCACGAGGTCCTGGCCCTTGAGGAATTCCATGGCGATGTAGGCGAGGTCGTGCTCCTCGCCCGCATCGTAGATCTGGACGATGTTGGTGTGGTTCAGGCGTCCGGCCGTCTCGGCTTCGCGGAAGAAGCGCTCCTTGACGTCCTTGATCTCGTCCTCGTCGAACTCCTGCGACAGCGCCATCGTCTTGATGGCGACGACGCGATTGATCTTCGGGTCGCGGCCGAGATAGACCACGCCCATCGCGCCCTTGCCGAGTTCCTTCTCGACCTGGTAGCGGCCGAGCATCGGCTTCTCGACGTTGCCGCTGGCGTCGAGCAGGCTGGCGTTGCCGCGCGTGCCGCCCCCGCCGCCGAGCATCACGGTCTCGGAGAGCTGCTTGGCGCGGTTCAGGCGCGTCTCGAGGTCGCGGAACTTCGGGTTGTACTCGGCCATGTAGCGGAACACGGCTTCGGCCTTGTTGAACTGCCGCTTGCGCTCGAAGTCGAGGCCGAGGTTGTAGATGTTCTCCATCAACTGGTCGTCGAGCGGGCACTTGCGGAACTTGTCGAAGGCCATGTCGAGCTGGCCCTGGCCCTGGAAGGCGAGGCCGAGCATGCGGTTCGATTCGGCGGAGTCGAGGTCCGACTTTTCCTTGCCACGCTCGGTGACGAGGAAGCGCTTGGTCGTCAGCAGCGCATGGCCGACCAGCAGCAGCGTCGCCGGCACCATCAGCTGCAGCCACATCAGTTGCGTCGTCATCAGCACGAAGTGCGCCCCGACCAGCGTGGCCAGCAGCAGCAGCGTCAGCACCGCGCCCATGCCGGCCTTCAAGCGCGGCAGCAGCACGATCAGGTAGATGGCCACCAGAAGGAAGGCGGCACGCTCGGCCCAGAAACCCCAGCTCGGCGCGACGAAGAAGTGCTCGGAAAGAATGCTCGACACGGTATGCGCCTGCAGCAGCACCGAGGGCATGGTCGACGAGATCGGCGTCACGAAGGTGCTGCCGATGCCGGCGGCCGTGGGGCCGATCAGCACGATCTTGTCGCGATACTTCTCGAGCGGGATCTTGCCGGTCCTGACGTCGAAGAAGGAGTCGAGCGGGAATGCCGGGGCGCCGTCGCGATCCTTGTAGAAGAAGCTGTACATCCGGGTGTCGAGATCGGTGCCGATGGTGAGCCTGCCCAGGCGCACCGATTCGCCGGCCCGTACCTGGATGTCGGCGGGCGTCAGGTTGAGGCTCTTCGCCGCAGCCAGCAGCGAAAGCGACGGATAGGTCTGGTCGAAGTGGCTGAGCACCAGCGCCTCGGTGCGCACGGCCCCGTCGACGTCCGGCGTGGTGTTCACGTGGCCGATCGCGGCGGCCTTCTCGCCGAGCGTGGCGATCACGCCGGCATCGAGGCCGAGGGTGGGAATCGGCGGGTACTCGCCGCCGGAGATCTTCACCGCGTTGCGCTTGACGAACTCCGGCAGGTCGGTGTCGGGACGGCCGCGTGGCTCGCCGAGCTTGAATGCGATCGGCAGCGCCACGTTTCCGGCGTTGGCATACGCCGTGGTCAGCTTGCGGTCGGTGTTGAGATGGAGCTCGGCGTCCTGCAGCACGGCGGCCATGTCGGCCAGCGGCGCGGGCTGCAGCGCAAGTTCCTCGGGCGGCGAAGCCAGCGGCAGGCCGCCGGCATTGCCGTAGATGTCGATCAGCTTGTTGATGTAGGGCAGGCCGGCGTCGAGCTGGGGCTCGGAGAAGAACACGGTCGTCGCGATCACCTTGGCCTTGGCCGCGGCGAGTTGCTCGACCATCTCGGCATGCGTTTCCCGCGACCAGGGCCAGCGCCCGAGATTGTCGAGGCTCAGCTTGTCGATGGCGATGACCGCAACCTTGTCCGTCGGCTGGCGCGAGGTCATGCCCACACCGAGGTCGTAGGCCTTGCGTTCGAGACTCTGAAGGAGGCTGCTGCCGCTCGCCGCGAGAACGACGATGCTGACCGCGAGGCCAACGAACCCGTCGCTCTTCCAGAAACCTGCCTTGCCTGCTTTCATTGCTGGCGCTCCCCCCTCGCCGGACGACTTAAGAACCAATTCGGCGCAAAAGAACCTGTCTCACAAAATCGCGCGTGCGCGACGGCGGCCTGGCGGGTGCAGCGCAAGGCGCGGCGACGCCGCAATGCTCGCTGCCTTGCAAGTCGCCGCAACGCCGCGATGCGCCCCCGCCAGGACACCGTCCCTTCGGGTTGCTGCCAAAATGCGCGCGCGTGATTTTGTGAGACAGGTTCTAAAACAGGACTCTAGTACAAATTCCTACGGCCGGGCATTAAGCACGCCAAATTGTGCTTATGCCTCAGGAATGCCTGAGGCGGCGGGGTCAATAAGGGAGTGGCAGCCCGCGTCCCTGCTCGCGGGCAAGCGCGAGCAGGCGAACGGCGACGGCCAGATCCTGGATCGCCATGCCCTGCGATTCAAACAGCGTGATGTCGGCGGCGGTACGCCGTCCGGGGCGCACGCCGGCGACGATTTCGCCGAGTTCGATCAACTGGCCTTCGGCGAGCCGGCCCTTCTCGAGCGACGGCAGCAGGTCGCCGGCCTCGCGCAAGGCGACGGCGCGGCTGTCGACGCAGATGCAAGCGGCACGCTGCACCGTCTTCTCGTCGATCTCGCGGCGGATCAATGCGTTCGAACCGGCCGCGTTGACGTGAGCGCCTGCTTCGAGCCATTCGCCTTTGAAGAGCGGTTCGGAAGCCGTGGTGATGGTGACGACGAGATGCGAGCCGCGCACGGTTTCCTCGGCGCTCGCCGCCGGCACGACGTCGATGCCGAGCTTGCCGGCCATGCGTTCGCTGAAGTCGCGCCGCTTCGCTTCGTCGCGCGAGAACACCTTGACGCGCTTCAACGGCCGTACGCGTGCCAGCGCCTCGAGCTGGCCCTGCGCCTGCCAGCCGGCGCCGAACAAGCCGACCTCGCTTGCGTCTTCGCGCGCCAGCCACTTCGCCGCTACGCCGCCCGCCGCGCCGGTGCGCATCATGCCGAGGCGGTTGGCCTCGATGACGGCGAGCGCGGCACCGTCGGCATCGAACAGGTGAACCAGGAAACGGTTTCCGGCACGCGAGCTGCGGTAGGCCTTGTAACCAAATACGCCCTCGTCCGGAAGCGCGCCCTGGAGGATGTGCAGCGCCGCAGTCGGCACGCGCGTGCGCTGGCGGGGGACATCGACGGCGCGGCCGAGTCCGTGGGCGCGATGCGCCGCCTCGACCGCCTCGAGCGCGATGTCCATCGTCAGCATCGCCTCGACGTCGGCTTCGGAAAGGAATAGCGCGGCCATCTTCGCTCCTAGAGAATCTTCCGTTCGTTGCGCGCCTGCTTGCGCCAGGCCAGCCAGTTGCCGACCACGACGACGATCACGGCGCAGGCTCCACCCACCAGGTAGTTGGCCGCCGGAACGTGGGCCTGCATCCAGTCCCTGACGACGACGTCCGAGACCAGCATGCCGCCCGCGACGTAGCCCAGCAACGCCGCGCCGAACGTGACGATGATCGGGTGCCGCTCCATCAGCCGCAGCACGATCTGGCTCGACCAGATGATCAGCGGGATGCTTACCGCGAGGCCGAACAGCAGCAACAGGATCGAGTCGCGCGACGCGGCGGCGACGGCGATCACGTTGTCGAGGCTCATCACGAAGTCGGCGACGATGATCGTCTTGACGGCGCCCCAGAGTTGGCTTGGCGCCTCGATCTCCGGTCCTTCGGCCTCCTCCGGCAGCAGCAGCTTGACGGCGATCCACAGCAGCAGGAAGCCGCCGATGAGCTTGAGCCAGGGGAAGCCCAGCAGCCCGGCGGCGAAGGCCGTCAGCACCACGCGCAGGCCGACGGCGCCGGCGACGCCCCACAGGATGCCCTGGCGGCGCTGTGCCGGCGGCAGGTTGCGGCAGGCGAGCGCGATCACGACGGCGTTGTCGCCGGACAGCACGATGTCGATCGCGATGATTTGCAGCACCGCGATCCAGAACTCATGGGAAGCGAAATCCATTGCTCGATTCTACGCGACGGCAAAATGAGAAAAGCCGCGACGGCTGGCGCCGGCGCGGCTTTTCGGAGGCGGCGAAGCCCTGGTTACAACATCGCCTTCAGCAGCTTGGCCATCTCGGACGGGTTGCGCGTCACCTTGAAGCCGCACTCTTCCATGATGGCGAGCTTGGCGTCGGCGGTGTCTGCGCCGCCGGAGATCAGCGCGCCGGCATGACCCATGCGCTTGCCCGCCGGGGCGGTGACGCCGGCGATGAAGCCGACGATCGGCTTCTTCATGTTGGCCTTGCACCAGCGCGCCGCGTCGGCCTCGTCGGGACCGCCGATCTCGCCGATCATGATCACGGCGTCCGTATCCGGATCGTCGTTGAAGGCCTGCATGATGTCGATGTGCTTGAGGCCGTTGATCGGATCGCCGCCGATGCCGACCGCTGACGACTGGCCGAGGCCGATCTCGGTGAGCTGGGCGACGGCTTCATAGGTCAGCGTGCCGGAGCGCGAAACCACGCCGATGCGACCCTTGCGGTGGATGTGGCCGGGCATGATGCCGATCTTCACTTCATCGGGCGTGATCAGGCCGGGGCAGTTGGGGCCGAGCAGCAGCGTCTTCTTGCCGCCCTTGGCTTCCTTCTGCTTCATCTTGTTGCGCACGATCAGCATGTCGCGCACGGGGATGCCTTCCGTGATGCAGATCGCCAGATCCAGGTCAGCCTCGCAGGCTTCCCAGATCGCGTCTGCGGCGCCGGCGGGCGGCACGTAGATCACCGAAACGGTGGCGCCGGTCTGGGCCTTCGCTTCCTTGACCGAGGCGAAGATCGGCACGTCGAAGATCTTCTCGCCGGCCTTCTTCGGGTTCACGCCAGCGACGAAGCAGTTCTTGCCGTTGGCGTACTCGATGCACTTCTCGGTGTGGAACTGGCCGGTCTTGCCGGTGATCCCCTGGGTGATGATCTTGGTGTCCTTGTTGATCAGGATGGACATGTCTGTTTCCTCACTTCACGGCCGCGACGATCTTGGTCGCGGCGTCCGCCATGGTGTCGGCGGAGATGATCGGCAGGCCCGATTCGGCAAGGATCTTCTTGCCGAGGTCCTCGTTGGTGCCCTTCATGCGCACCACCAGCGGCACCGAAAGGTGCGTTTCCTTGGCCGCGGCGACGACGCCCGCGGCGATGGTGTCGCACTTCATGATGCCGCCGAAGATGTTGACCAGGATGCCCTTGACCTTGGGGTTCTTGAGCATGATCTTGAAGGCTTCGGTCACCTTCTCGGTCGTGGCGCCGCCGCCGACGTCGAGGAAGTTGGCCGGCTCGGCGCCGAACAGCTTGATGGTGTCCATGGTCGCCATGGCGAGGCCGGCGCCGTTCACCAGGCAGCCGATGTTGCCGTCGAGCGAGATGTAGGCGAGATCGAACTTGGAAGCCTCGATTTCGTCGGCGTCCTCCTCGTCGAGGTCGCGGTAGGCGACGATCGCGGGCTGGCGGTAGAGCGCGTTGGAGTCGAAGTTGAACTTGGCGTCGAGCGCCTTGATGTTGCCGTTGCCTTCGAGGATCAGCGGGTTGATTTCCGCCAGCGAGGCATCGGTCTCCATGTAGCAGGTGTAGAGCTTCTTGAAGGTGTCGATGGCCTGCGCCTGCGAGGCCTCGGGCACGCCGATGCCGTTCGCCAGTTCCTTGGCCTGCGCGTCGGTCAGGCCGACGAGCGGATCGACGAACACCTTGATGATCTTCTCGGGCGTCTTGTGGGCGACTTCCTCGATGTCCATGCCGCCTTCGCTGGAGGCCATCATCGCGACCTTCTGGGTCGCGCGGTCGGTCAGTGCCGCGACGTAGTATTCCTTCTTGATGTCGGCGCCGTCCTCGATCAGCAGGCGGCGGACCTTCTGGCCCTCGGGACCGGTCTGGTGCGTCTTGAGCTGCATGCCGAGGATGGCGTTGGCGTTGGCGCGCACTTCGTCGAGCGAGCGGGCCAGCTTGACGCCGCCGCCCTTGCCGCGGCCGCCGGCGTGGATCTGCGCCTTGACGACCCAGACCTTGCCGCCGAGCGTTTCGGCGGCCTTGACGGCCTCATCGACCGAAAAACAGGGGATGCCGCGCGGGGTCGCCACGCCGAACTTTCTCAGGATTTCCTTGCCCTGATATTCGTGGATTTTCATTCGTTTTCCTTGCTCTGTCTGCGATAGGGAACGATGTCGCCGGCGTCTTGGGCCGGCCTCTCGATACCCGCGCCGAGGGATGGCGGCGTCGGGCTGTCTCCGGAACCTCTCGGAAGCCGAAAAGACGGGCTTTCGAGGCCCGTCATAATATCACGTTATGGGGATAGCCCGGATTCTAATGGCCCGCTTCAGGCGGCCGGGCGACGCGACTGGACGACGAAATAACGGCTGCTGACGAAGGCCCCGTCGACGAGGCTGGCGCCGGACGCCGGGTTGGCGCCGGTGCCATGGAAGTCAGAGAAGGCGGCGGCGTTGTTGATCAGTTCGCCGCCCGTGAGGTTGATCGAAAGCGCCACGCCGGCGCGCAGCGACACTTCCTCGGCCAGTTGGACGACGTGGGCGTTCGTGGAGTAGAGGCCGAAGGTCAAGCCGCCCTTTTCGCGGAACACGCGCTCGGCGACGGCCAGGCTCTCCGCCGTCGTGGCGGTGCCGACGAGGAAGCCGATCGGACCGAAACGCTCCTCCATCCAGGCGGACGTGTCGTCGACGGTCGTCCTGACGAGCAGCGGCGTGCGCATGCGCGCCTCGGGCCACTGCGGATGCACGAACGCCGCCGACTCGCGCACCACTTCGCCGAACTGCGCGGCGGCCTCGATGCGGTCGAGCGTCGTCGGCGACTGGATGGCGCCGAGCACCTCGGCAGCGCGCAGCGGATCCTCGAGCAGGCGGCCGACGGCCGTCCCGACGTCGCGGCAGAACTGCGCCTGGCCGATGCGCCCGGCCGGCGTCAGCAACCCGTCCTGCGGCACCAGCAGCACTTGCGGCCGCGTGCACGTCTGCCCCGAGTAAAGCGACAGGCTGATCGCGAGGTTCTTCAGCATGCCGATGTAGTCGTCGGTCGAATCGACGACGAGGCAGTTGATGCCCGACTTCTCGGCGAAGACGACGGCCTGGCGCGCGTTGTCCTCGAGCCAGCGGCCGAATTCCGGACCGCCGGTGTAGTCGATGATGCGCACGTCCGGCTTCAGCGCCGCGTCCCGGGCGACCGGCACTTCGCGCGTGTCGACCAGCAGGCTGACGAGGTTGGGATCGAAGCCCGCCTCCTTGAGCGTCTGCCGTGCGACGGCGACGCTGATCGCCAGCGGCAGGATCGCCGCCGGGTGCGGCTTTACGATCACCGCGTTGCCGGTGACGAGGCTGGCGAACAGGCCCGGATAGGCGCTCCAGGTCGGGAAGTTCGAGCAGCCGACGACCAGCCCGATGCCGCGCGGCACCACCGCGTAGCGCTTGTCGAGCCGCAGCGGCGGATGCATCGCCTGCGGCTTTTCCCAGGCGGCGCGATACGGCACCTGCTTCATCGCGCGCCAGGCGGCCGCAACGGCTTCCAGGCCGCGGTCCTGGGCCTGCGCGCCGCCGATCTGGAAAGCCATGCGCAGCGGCTGTCCGGTCGTGTGCGTGACGGCGTGGGCGATCTCCATGCTGCGCGCGTTGAGGCGCTCGAGGATTTCGGCGCAAACGCCGGCGCGCACGTCGGGCCCCGCCTTGATCCAGCCCGGCATCGCCGCCTTGCCGGCCGAGATCAGCGCGTCGACGCTGCACTTCGGATAACTGACGTTGAGGGCGAAGCCGTAGGGCGATTCCTCGCCGCCGCCGCGTCCGACGACGCCCGGCTGGTCGAGGTAGAACTGCGCGTCGGGATAGGCCTCGAAAGCCTGCCGCCCGTCCTCGAAGGCGTTCTCGCCGTAGGCCCGCGGATCCTCCGAAAAGGGCGCCCACCAGCCGCGGCTGTCGATGGCATGGACCGCGCGGCTCAGCAGTTCCTGATGCTTGACGAACATGGGGTGGGCCATCGAATCCTCCGGTACCATCGCGCTTTTGCGCCGGTCCGGCGGCGCACTTATGCCGGACGCACGCTTCGATTCTACTTCCTGACGGATTGCTTATGACTCCCCAACAGATCGCCGAGCGCTGCGCCGAGATCATGTGGCCGGACGACCACGCGGCGCGCGGACTCGGCATCCGGATCGTCGCCGTCGCCCCCGGCGAGGCGACGCTCGCCATGCCGGTGCGCCAGGACATGGTGAACAGCCACGGCACCTGCCACGGCGGCTTCATCTTCGCGCTCGCCGACTCCGCCTTCGCCTACGCCTGCAACTCGCACAACCACTACGCCGTCGCCGGCGGCGTCGACATCAACTTCATCGCACCCGCCCATCTCGGCGGCACGCTCACCGCCCACGGCCGCGAGCGCCAGCAGGGCGGACGCAACGGCGTGTACGACGTCGAAGTCGCCGACCAAACGGGTAAACTGGTCGCCCTTTTCAGGGGCCGCTCCGTCCGCATCAAGGGACACTACTTCGAGCCCGCATAAACGACGCGCCAAGCGCCGAGGGAGAACCGCATGCAGTCCGTAACGCCGTCCGCCAAGCCCGACCCGATCGAACTCGCCAGTCGCGACGAGATCGAGTCCCTGCAGCTTCAGCGCCTGCGCTGGTCGCTCAAGCACGCCTACGACAACGTTCCGCACTACAAGAAGAAGTTCGACGATGCCGGCGTGCATCCCGACGACCTCAAGGACCTCAAGGACCTCGCGCGCTTCCCCTTCACCACCAAGCAGGACCTGCGCGCCACCTACCCCTACGGCATGTTCGCCGTGCCGCAGAACAAGGTCGTGCGCGTGCATGCCTCGTCCGGCACCACCGGCAAGCCCACCGTCGTCGGCTACACGCAGACCGACATCGACACCTGGGCCGACCTCGTCGCGCGCTCCATCCGCGCCGCCGGCGGCAAGCCCGGCGACAAGGTGCACGTCTCCTACGGCTACGGCCTGTTCACCGGCGGGCTGGGCGCGCATTACGGCGCCGAGCGCCTCGGCTGCACGGTGATCCCCTTCGGCGGCGGCCAGACCGAACGCCAGGTGCAGCTGATCCAGGACTTCCAGCCCGACATCATCATGGTGACGCCGTCCTACATGCTGGCGATCGCCGACGAATTCGACCGCCAGGGCATCGATCCGTCGAAGTGCACCCTGCGCATCGGCATCCATGGCGCCGAACCCTGGACCAACCAGATGCGCGGCGAGATCGAAAAGCGCTTCGGCATCGACGCCATCGACATCTACGGCCTCTCCGAAGTCATGGGCCCGGGCGTCGCCAACGAGTGCATCGAAACCAAGGACGGCCCGGTGATCTGGGAGGACCACTTCCTGCCCGAGATCATCAACCCCGAGACCGGCGAAGTGCTGCCCGACGGCGAACAGGGCGAACTGGTGTTCACCTCGCTGACCAAGGAAGCGCTGCCAGTGATCCGCTACCGCACGCGCGACCTCACGGCGCTGCTGCCGCCGACCGCGCGCTCGATGCGCCGCATCGGCAAGATCACCGGCCGCTCCGACGACATGCTGATCATCCGCGGCGTGAACGTCTTCCCGAGCCAGATCGAGGAACTGATCCTCAAAACGCCGCGCCTGTCGCCGCACTACCAGATCGAAGTCGCGCGCGACGGCCATCTCGACACCATGACGGTCAACGTCGAGATCAAGCCCGAGTTCGCCACCGCTCCGGCCGCCGAGAAGGAATTCGCGGCGCACGAACTCCAGCACCACATCAAGTCCTACATCGGCGTGTCGACCCACATCCGCATCGTCGAAGTCGGCGGCATCGAGCGCTCGGTCGGCAAGGCCAAGCGCGTCATCGACAAGCGGCCGAAGTAACGTGGAACCGATCGAGAAAGCCAGCCGCGACGAGATTTCGTCGCTGCAGCTCGAGCGCCTGCGCACCACGCTGCGCCACGCCTACGAGCGCGTGCCGCACTACCGCGAGAAGTTCGACAGCCTCGGCATCGTCCCCGACGACCTCAAGTCGCTCGACGACCTGGCCAAGTTTCCGTTCACGACCAAGGAAGACCTGCGCCGCACCTATCCGTTCGGCATGTTCGCCGTGCCGATGGACGACATCGTGCGCATCCACGCCTCGTCGGGCACCACCGGCAAGCCGACGGTCGTCGGCTACACGGCCAAGGACATCGACACCTGGGCCGGCATCATGGCGCGCTCGATCCGCGCCGCCGGCGGCTCGCGTTCGGACATCATCCATGTCACGCACGGCTATGGCCTGTTCACCGGCGGGCTGGGCGTGCATTACGGCGCCGAGCGCCTCGGCTGCGCCGTGGTGCCGATCTCGGGCGGCCAGACCGAGCGCCAGGTGCAGCTGATCCAGGACTTCAAGCCGACCATGATCGTCGGCACGCCGTCCTACGTCATGAACATCATCGACGAGTTCGAGCGCCAGGGGCTCGACCCGGCGCAGTGCAGCCTCAAGCGCGGCATGTTCGGCGCCGAGCCCTGGGGCGAAGGCATGCGCGCCGAGATGGAGCAGCGCCTCGGCATCGACGCCATGGATCTCTACGGCCTCTCGGAAGTCATCGGCCCCGGCGTCGCCGCCGAGTGCATCGAATCGAAGGACGGCCCGACGATCTGGGAAGACCACTTCTACCCCGAGATCATCGACCCGGCGACCGGCCGCGTGCTGCCCGACGGCTCGCCCGGCGAACTGGTGTTCACCTCGCTCACCAAGGAAGCGCTGCCCGTCATCCGCTATCGCACCAAGGACCTGACGGCGCTGCTGCCGGCGACCGCGCGCGCCTTCCGCCGCATCGGCAAGATCACCGGCCGCTCGGACGACATGCTGATCATCCGCGGCGTGAATGTCTTCCCGTCGCAGATCGAGGAACTGATCCTGCGCACGCCCAAGCTTTCGTCGCACTACCAGCTCGAGGTCACGCGCCGCGGCCACATGGACGACCTGACGGTGCGCGTCGAGTTCAAGCCCGAGCATGCTGCCGCGCCCGCAGCCGTGCGCGACGCCACCGCGTGGGAGCTCCAGCACCACATCAAGTCCTACATTGGCATCACGACCAAGATCGACGTCGTCGAGCAGGGCGGCATCGAGCGCTCGGCCGGCAAGGCCAGGCGCGTCATCGACAAGCGCCCGCGCGACTGACGGCCCGCGTCAGCGACTCTTCACCAGCTCGAACTTCTGCACCATCGCCATCAGCGCCCCGGCGCTGCGCGACAGGTCTTCGACCGTCTGCCAGGCTTCGAGCGCGACCGAGGTGTTGCGGTCGATCAGCGACGAGATCGTCTCCATGTTGGCGGCGACGCCCTCGCTGGCCGCCGCCTGCTGACGCGCCGCGGCGGCGATGTGCTCCGCCATGCCGGCGACGTCGTCGCTCGACGCCGTGATGCTGTCGAGGCCGCTGACGCTGCTGCGCATCTGGCCGACGCCCTGCTCGACTTCGCTCACCGCCTGGTTCATGGCGCCGACGGCGCTCTCGGTCACCTGGCGGAATTCCTCCACCCGCGCGGTGATGTCGTTGGTGCTGGCCGCCGTGCGCTCGGCCAGCTTGCGCACCTCGTCGGCGACGACAGCGAAGCCGCGGCCCTGCTCGCCGGCACGCGCCGCCTCGATGGCGGCGTTGAGCGCCAGCAGGTTGGTCTGGTCGGCGATTTCCTTGATGGTCTGGGTGATCTCGCCGATCTTCTCGATCGCGCGCGAAAGATCGCCGATGCTGGCGCTCGAAGCCTGCACGGCGCCGACCACGCGCGCCGTCGCGTCCATGCTGCTCGAAATGTTGGCGGTGCTGGTGGCGACCAGCCCGCGCGACTGCATGGCCGTCTCCGCCGCCTTGCCGGCGTTGTCCGCCACCTCGGCGACCGACACGGTGAACTCCTCGGTGGTCGCGGCGACTTCCTGCACGCGATCGCGCTGCTCGCGCGAATGCTCGACGACCTCGTTCATTTCGTGCGTCAGTTGGCGGCATTGCGCATCCATCGCGATCGACTCCGCGCGCAGCTGATCGAGCATGACCTTGAGGTGCACCTGCATCCGCGCCAGGCCGTTCATCAGCTTCCCGGCCTCGTCCTGGCGCGAGATGTCGATCTCGTCCGTCAGGATGTTCTGCGAGATGCGATCGAAGTGCCCGATCGCCCGGCGCAGCGGATCGATGATGGCGTGGATCAGGAAGGAGCCGGCGATCGCCACCAGCAGCAGGCTGACCGCCGTGCCGGCGATGGCGAGCGTGCGGATGGTGACGTAGCGCTCCTGCGACGCCTTGAACTCCTTCTCGCCGCTCTCGGCGAGGTGCTGGGCCAGCGCCTCGCCGCGCGACGCGACTTCGGCGTACAGCGGGTCGATCTTGGTCACCACCAGCGCGGCCGCCTTGTCGAACTCGCCTGCCTTGAGCGCATCACGCGCCGGCACGAAACCGTCGCGGACCAGCGACTCGCGCGCCGCCGTGAAGGCTGCGGCCAGCTTTTCGTCGCCGGCGGCCGAGTGACGCGCATACTCCGCGGCCAGTGCGTCAAGGCGCTCGCCGTTGCGGCGCAGGGCATCCAGATGGATGTCCGCCGGATGCTCGTGCAGCCGCGACACGGGGCTGGCCGGATTGTGCTGGATGCCCAGCATGATCTGGGCGCGGGTGTCGCCCATGCGCTCCACCATCCTGGCGACGGCCAGCGAGGGACGCAGGTGGTCTTCGTAGGCGCTCTTGAGGTCGTCGTTGGTCACGGAGATGCCGCCGACGCCGATCGTGGCGCCGCCGATGATCATCGCCGCCATGAAGAGCATGACGCCGACGAGGCGCGCACGCAGGCTGATGCGCCGGGTCCACGGCCCCTTGGCGTCGATCGTCGCCCCCGAGGCCGCGAGCTGCTTGTAGAGCGCCTCGGCCTGCTTGATCTGCTCGCGCGTCGGCGCCGAGCGCACCGACATGTAGCCGACCAGCTTGTCGCCCTCGCGCACCGGCACCACGAAGGCATCGACCCAATAGTGGTCGCCGTTCTTGCAGCGGTTCTTGACCACGCCGCGCCACGGGCGCCCGTCCGCGATCGTGTCCCAGAGATACTTGAAGGCCGCCGGCGGCATGTCGGGATGCCGGACGACGTTGTGGTTCTTGCCGATCAGCTCGTCGCGGTCGAAGCCGGAGAGTTCGACGAAGGCATCATTGGCGTAGGTGATGGTGCCCTTGAGGTCGGTGTTCGAGACGACGTACTTGCCTGTCGGAAAAGGTCGTTCGACCTGGGTTACCGGCTGGTTGTTCTTCAACGTCACTCCCCTTCTTGGTCTGGTGTCAGACGGTCATGCGCGGATTCGCGAGCGGCTGGGCGAAACGCCGCAATTGTATTGAATATCCAAATCCGCTGCATCGCATTTCTGATGGCTTCTGATCACGGCGGCGAAGCCGATGGGACGTCCCCGCTCAGCCGACCAGCGCGACGGCCTTGACCTGCGCCCATACCTCGAGCCCCGGCCGCAATTCGAGCGCGGCGGCCGAGCGCCGCGTCAGCCTCGCCACGATCGCCGAAGGGCCGACGGCGAGGCGCACCAGCAGCAGGGCAGGATGCGCATCGGGCGCCATCTCGGCGACAACGGCCGGCAGCGTATTGAGGATGCTGGTATCGGCGACGGCATGGCGGGCGACGCTGACGTCGCGCGCCAGGATGCGCACGCGCGCCGCGTGGCCGAGGGCGTGTCCGCCGTCGCGCACCCAGAAGCTGCCGCCCGGAAACTCGACGCGCGCGAGCTGCCACTCGGCGTCGCGCTCGGCGACGGTCGCGTCGAGCACCACGCCCGCGTCCTCGCCCAGCCGGATGGGCAGGTCGACGCGCGCGAGGGTTTCGGCCAGCGGTCCGCTCGCGACCGCCCGCCCCGCCTCGAGCACGACGAGATGATCGGCCAGCCGCGCCACCTCGTCGGGTGCATGGCTGACATAGAGCACCGGGATTTCGAGTTCTTCGCGCAGGCGTTCGAGATAGGGCAGGATCTCGGCCTTGCGCGCCACGTCGAGCGCGGCCAGCGGCTCGTCCATCAGCAGCAGCCGCGGCGCCGTCAGCAGCGCACGGGCGATGGCGACGCGCTGGCGCTCGCCGCCCGACAGCCCGGCCGGGCGCCGCGCCAGCAGCGCCGCGATGCCGAGCGTTTCCACCGCATGCTCGAAGCCCGCCTGTGCGCGCGAAAGCCCGGCGCGCTTCATGCCGTACTCGAGGTTCGCCGCCACCGACAGGTGATCGAACAGGCTCGCTTCCTGGAACACGAGGCCGAGCGCGCGCTGGTGCGTCGGCACGAAGGCATCCCCTTCCTGCCACGTCTCGCCGTTGACGACCAGGCGCCCCGCCGGCGCGCGGACGAGCCCGGCGATGCTGCGCAACAGCGTCGTCTTGCCGCAGCCCGACGGGCCGAACAGCGCGGTGACGCCGCGCCCCGGAAGGTCGAGGTCGACGTCGAGCAGGAACCCGGGGTAGTCGAGCCGGAAGCGCGCGGCGATGCTCATGAGGCCCGCCTCCAGCCGCGCGAGTAGAGCGCCAGCAGCACGAGGAAGGAGAACGCGACCATGCTGCCAGCGAGCCAGTGGGCCTGCGCGTATTCGAGCGCCTCGACATGGTCGTAGATGGCGACGGAAACGACGCGCGTCTTGTCGGGAATGTTGCCGCCGATCATCAGCACCACGCCGAACTCGCCCACCGTATGCGCGAAGCCGAGGATCGAGGCCGTGACGAAACCCGGCCTCGCCAGCGGCACGGCGACGCTGAAGAAGCGGTCCCAAGGCCCGGCGCGCAGCGTCGCGGCCGCCTCGAGCGGCCGTTCGCCGATCGCCTCGAAGGCCTGCTGCAACGGCTGCACGACGAAGGGCAGCGAATAGAGCACCGAGCCGACCACCAGCCCGGCGAACGTGAACGGCAGCAGGCCGAAGCCCGCGGCTTGCGTGAGGCGCCCGACCGGACCGTCCGGCCCGAGCATCAGCAGCAGGTAGAAGCCGATTACCGTCGGCGGCAGCACGATCGGCAGCGCGACGATCGCACCGACCGGGCCTTTCCACCAGGAACGCGTGCGCGCCAGCCACCACGCGATCGGCGTGCCGACGACCAGCAGCACCGCCGTCGTCAGCGCGGCAAGCTGGAAGGTCAGCCAGATGGCGGAGATGTCTTCGACGCTCATGTCCTCGATGGCCGCTTTCGTTCCTGTCCCGTGCTGCTGAGCCGCGGGCGTCCGCCCGCGGAGGTCGTTCAGATATCGTAACCGTACGAGCGGATGACGGCCTTTGCCTTGTCGCGACGCAAGTACTCCAGCAGCGCATCGACGGCCGGCCGCCCACGACCCTTGTCGAGCGCGACGGCATCCTGCCGGATCGGCTGGTGCAGGCTGGCCGGCACGATCCAGGCGGAGCCCTCCGCGATCCGGCCGTCCTTCCGCACCTGCGACAGGGCGATGAAGCCGAGCTCCGCGTTGCCGCTGGCGACGAACTGGTGCGCCTGGGCGATATTCTCGGCCTGGACGAGCTTCGGTTGCACCGACGCCCACACGCCGAGCGCCGTCAAGGCCTCGACCGCCGCCGCGCCGTAGGGCGCAAGCTTGGGATTGGCCAGCGCCAGATGACGGAAGCCGCCCTGCTTGAGGACTTCAGCCCCGGCATCGACGAAACCGGGTTTGGCGCTCCACAGCGCCAGCCTGCCGATCGCATAGGTGAAGCGCGTGCCGGGCAGAGCGGCGCCTTCCTTCTCGAGCCGGGCCGGCGTCTCGTCGTCGGCGGCAAGCAGTACCTCGAAGGGCGCGCCGTTCCTGATCTGTGCGTAGAACTTCCCCGTCGCACCGAAAGAGAGCAGGATCTTGTGCCCCGTTTCCTTCTCGAACCCGGCAGCGATCGCTTGCATCGGGGCGGCGAAGTTGGCGGCCACGGCCGCCCTGACTTCCTCCGCATGGGTGGCCGAGCTCGCCATGGCGGCAATGGCCGCAATCAGGAGTGTTCGCATCATGACCAAGGCTTAGCAAGAGCCAGGCCAGTCAACGCTCGTCACCGCCGAAGCACTCGGCCTGGGCGCAGCACTCGTCGCAGTGCGAGAGATCGCAGGCCGGCATTCCCGCCAGCTCGCCGAGCCGGCGATGGAAGAAGGTCTTCCACTTCGTGCCGGCGGGGTTCGCCGCCGCCAGCGCCGGGAAGTTCTCCTGCATCAGTCGCGACAGCGCCTCGCCGTCCTCCAGCCCCATGTCGCGCCACAGCGTGTCGCGGCCCATCGCCGCCGAGGCCACGGCATGGGCAAGCCACGCGGCCTCCTCGCTCGGCTCGGCGCGATGCTCGAGCAACAGGGCCAGCACGCCCTTGAACTCGTCGTCGCACGGCGCCGCTGCGCGGCCGTTGTGCAGGCCGGCGAGGGGAAAATATTCATTGACCAGCTTCTGGAAGCGCGCCTCCGACAGACCCCGGATCAGGGGCGCACAGCCGCGAATCGCGGCCGTGCCGATGGCCCCGGCCAAGGCTCGCGTGCGCAGGTCGTGCGGCCGGCGCGCGGCAGCCAGGAGTGTGGCGACATCGATCGGGGTGCCGTCGGTCATGACCAGAAAAGGCGTGGTTCGGGGAGCGCGAAAGGGCTCAAGTCTATCGGCATGCGATCATGACGTCAGCAATAAATTAGCGCGGCGCACATCCGTGCCTCATCGCCGGAACTCGGGCTGAAGACGCCTGTTCTAAATCGGTACCTGTAACCACCATGGAGGCAGACATGCTCACCAAGATGAAGCACTGGCAGGACCCGCTGAACCTCGTGCTCGGCATCTGGCTGATCGCCTCGCCCTGGGCGCTGGCGTATCAGGACGAGGCGATGGCAATGCCCAACGCCGTCATCGTCGGCGGCCTGATCGTGATCCTGGCCGCACTCGAGTTGTTCACGGTGAAAGCGTGGGAAGAGTGGACCAGCTTCGCCCTCGGCATCTGGCTGGCGATATCGCCATGGGTGCTCGGTTTCGACTACGTCGTGCCGGCCATGGCGAACGCGCTCATCGTCGGTCTGGCCGTAGCCGCGCTCGCCCTCTGGGCGCTCGGCACCGACAAGGACATCGGCGGCTGGTGGAGCCGTCACCACCCGACGACGCAATAGTCGGCTGACGGAAGCGTGCCCGCGCCTCTCTCAGGGGCGCGGGCGATTTCCTGCGCGGCTTATAGCGCGCACTCGCCTTCCTTGCCCTTGCCGATGCCCTGGCCGCCGCCCTTGTTCTGGGAGATGGCGGGCGGCATGGTGACCTGGATGCCCTGTTGCGGCGGAACTGCGGCCGGCGGCACGTTGGGGCCGCCGACGAATCCGAACTGACCGGCGTTGAGCTGGAGTTGCCCGGCGCCGTTGCTCACCACGACTGCGCCGCTGGCCACG
>JBKPAD010000002.1:0-369607 GCA_046726235.1 Pseudomonadota bacterium | reverse complement strand
ACCCCTTCCCTTCCCGAACAGGACCGTGAAACAGGACCGCGCCCATGATATTGCGCTTCACCGCGCGAGAAAGTAGGTCAGCGCCAGACTTCCCTAAAAAGACAAAGCCCGCCGTCGAAAGACAGGCGGGCTTTGTTGTTTTAACGATCGAACGCCCCGGCCGAAAAAGCCGGGGCGTTGTCGTTTCCGGCGAGTAAAATGCGCGCCCATGAAAACGACCTTCCTCGACTTCGAGCAGCCGATTGCGGAGCTCGAAAACAAGATCGAACAACTGCGCTTCGTCCAGGACGATTCGGCAGTCGACATTTCCGACGAGATCAGCCGCCTCGAGGCGAAGAGCCAGTCGCTGACCAAGGACATCTACGCCAAGCTGACGCCGTGGCAGATCGCCCAGGTGGCGCGCCATCCGCAGCGCCCCTATACCTTCGACTACGTGCAGCACATCTTCACCGACTTCGAGGAACTGCACGGTGATCGAGCCTTTGCCGACGACCAGGCGATCGTCGGCGGCATGGCGCGCTTCAACGGCCAGTCCTGCATCGTCATCGGCCACCAGAAGGGGCGCGATACGAAAGAGAAGATCCAGCGCAACTTCGGTATGCCGCGTCCCGAGGGCTACCGCAAGGCCATGCGCTTCATGAAGCTGGCCGAAAAGTTCGGCATGCCGATTTTCACCTTCGTCGATACGCCGGGCGCCTATCCGGGCATCGACGCCGAGGAACGCGGCCAGTCGGAAGCGATCGGCCACAACCTTTTCGTCATGGCCGAGCTCAAGGTGCCGCTGATCGCCACCATCATCGGCGAAGGCGGCTCGGGCGGGGCGCTTGCCATCGCTGTCGGCGACAGCGTGCTGATGATGCAGTACTCGACCTACTCGGTGATCTCGCCGGAAGGCTGCGCATCGATCCTGTGGAAGAGCGCCGAGAAGGCGCCCGAAGCCGCAGAAACCATGGGCATCACCGCCGCACGGCTGAAGACGCTTGGCCTCATCGACCGCGTCGTCACGGAGCCGATGGGCGGCGCCCATCGCGATCATCGCGCCGCCGCAGTCTCGCTGAAGAAGGCTCTTCAGGATGCCCTGAAGCAGGTTGCCGGCCTCTCGCACGAAGAGCTCCTCGAGCGCCGTTTCGAGCGCCTGATGGGCTATGGAAAGTTCAAAGAGCAGGCACTCTGACGTACTCGTCGCGGCTGTCGACGCCAGCCTCGGTCGCCATGCGACCCAGGGCGCGCGCCTGACGGTCGCCCTTTCCGGTGGTCTCGACTCGAGCGTTCTGCTGCATGTCTTGGCGTCGATGGGGGTCGCTCGGGAACTCCATCTTTCCGCCCTGCATGTCCATCATGGCCTGAGCCCGAATGCCGATGCCTGGGCGGCGCATTGCAGCGCCATGTGCGCGACCCTCGGCGTTCCGCTCGAGGTCGAGCGCATCGACGTCGAGCGCGGTTCACGCGATGGCCCCGAAGCTGCCGCCAGACGGGCGCGGCACGAGGCATTCGCGCGAGCGACAGGCGACTGGATCGTGCTCGCGCATCACCGTGACGACCAGTCGGAGACGCTGCTGTTCAACCTGCTGCGCGGCACCGGCTTGCGCGGCGCCTGCGCGATGGGGGAGACGAATGGCCGCCTGCTGCGCCCCTTGCTCGGCATCGGCCGCGACACCATTGCCGCCTATGCAAAGGAAGTCGGCCTGGCGTGGGTCGAGGACGAGAGCAACGCCGATGTCGCGTATTCGCGCAACTTCCTGCGGCATCAGACATTGACGGAACTCGAACGCCGCTTTCCCGGGAGCGCCGCCAATCTCGCGGGAGCGGCGCGGCGATTTGCCGAAGCTCAGGAACTGCTCGACGAACTCGCCCGCATCGACCTCGGTGCGACCGGCGATTTCCCGCTGGATGTCACGAACTGGCGCGCGCTACCCGAGCCGCGCGCACGGAACGCGCTTCGCTACCTGCTGCATCGCCGCCACATCGGCATTCCGGGCGAGGAACGCCTGTGTGAGTTCGTGCGCCAAGTCCGGGAGGCCGGACCTGACCGCCATCCGAGCGTCGTCTTCGGCGAGTGGCGACTCTACCGGCGCGCCGGCGAAATCCGCCTGGAGCCGGTTCAGGACGCCTGACCCGGCTTCGCGCCGGCGAGCAGGCCGGCGAGTTCCACCGCCGAGCGCACGCCCATTTTCTCGAAGACGCGCGAGCGATGCACTTCCACGGTCCGCATTGCGATGTTCAACTCGTCCGCGATCACCTTGTTGAACTTGCCGGCGAGGATGCGCTCCATCACCTCGCGCTCGCGCGAGGTAAGCTGCGCCAGCCGCGCCTCGATGGTCGCCGCCGACGCAGCCTCGGTCGTGCGCTCGGCATCGACGCGGAATGCGTCGAGCACGCGGTCCGCGAGGTCGTTGTCGTTGAACGGCTTCTCGATGAAGTCGAACGCCCCCTTCTTGATTGCCTCGACGGCCTTGGGCACGTCGCCGTGTCCGGTCAGGAAGATCGTCGGCATCCGGCAGCCGCGCTCCAGCAGCCGGTCGAACAGCTCGGGGCCGCTCATGCCGGTCATGCGGATGTCGAGGATCAGGCAGCCGCGCATGTCGTCGCGGTAATCGGCGAGGAAGGCTTCGGCCGAGTTCCAGGCCGAGGAATGAACGCCGCGCGAGCGCAGCAACCAGCCGAGGGCATCGCGTATGGCTTCGTCGTCGTCGACGAGATGGGCGATCATCGGGCTCATGAATGCGTGGCGGGGAATTGTGCGTGGAAGATGCTGCCACCTTCCGGATTAGGCTCGTACCAAAGACGCCCGTGGTGGGCCTCGATGACCGAGCGGCAGATGTTGAGGCCCATGCCCATGCCTTCGTTCTTGGTGGTGTAGAAAGGTTCGAACAGGCGCGCCGCCGTCGCGTCGTCGATGCCGCAACCGCGATCCGCGATCGCGATCTCGACGCCGTCGGCGCCGGCCGTCATGCGCACTTCGATCTGGCGGCGCTCGTCGGACAATCCGCGCGTCGCCTCGAGGGCATTGCGCACCAGGTTCAGCAGCGCCTGCGTGATGAGCACGCGGTCGCCCATGATCGGCGGCAGGTCGGGCTGCAGGTCACGGCTGATGCGCACTCCCTGGCGGCGCGCGTCTGCTTCGGTGAGCAGGAGTAGTTCGTCGATGATGGCGGCGAAATCGCAGGGCTCGGCGCGCGGCTCGGCGCGGCGCACGAACTCGTAGATGCGCCGGATGATGCGGCCGGCGCGCTGCGCCTGTTCGGCGCTCTTCTTCAGCGCCGCGCGCAGTTCGTCCATGTCGGGCGCTCCCGACTCGATCATGTTCGCGCAGCCGGCGTTGTAGCTCGCGATCGCGGCGAGGGGCTGGTTCAGCTCATGCGCCAGGCTCGATGCCATCTCGCCCATGGTCACCAGGCGGGCAGTCGACTGCAGACGCTCCTGCTGCTGGCGCGCGAGTTCCTCCGCGCGCTTGCGCTCGGTGACGTCGATCAGCGATCCCATCCAGCCCGAATGCCGGCCCTTGGCGTCGATCAGCGGCGCCTCGTGGATGAAGACGTCGAACAGCTCGCCGTTGCGGCGCTTGAACTTGAGCTCGAAGCCTTCCTCGGGGCCTTCCCCCGCGAGTATCCGGTCGTGGATTTCGCGCGTCTCCTCGAAGTACTCGTCCGGCCAGTAGGGCATCGGCGGCGCGCGCCCGACCAGTTCCTCGGCCGACCAGCCCACCATGCGGCAGAAGGCGGGGTTCACGTAGGTGATGCGGCCTTCCGCATCCCGGGCGCGCATGCCCGTCAGCATCGAATCTTCCATCGCCTTGCGGAATACCATCTCCTTGCGCAACGCTTCCTCCGCCGCCATGCGCTGATGAATATGCCGGCGCAGCGCCCAGAGGCTCCAGATCACCAGCAGTGCGAGCACCACCAGCGCGGCCGACAGCAGCCGACCGGCCAGCGGTGCGGGTATCCGGTACGGGGCGACGTGCAGCGCCAGGCCGTGACCGGGCGGCTCGAAGGGAATCTGATAGGCGTTCGCGCTCTCGACCGCGATCACTTTGGAGCGGGCGCTCAGCGTGCTGCCGGCGTGGTCGATGACGCTCACCTGATAGCGCTCGGCCAGCCACCAGGGGACGGATTCCTCGAGCATGCGCCGCAACGAGTACGCCCCGACGGCGATGCCGAGGAGCCGTCCGCCATGGAAGACCGGCACATGGACCTCGAACTGCCAGTCGTTGCCGACGATCGGATAGGCCTCGCTGTAGACGGCGCGTCCGAGCGAATGCGCGAGGCGCATCGCCTGCGTCGACGGCACGGTGCCTTGCGCCTCGCCGACCAGATAGGCATCGGTGGGACCCGGGTAGCTGTGCCGCACCCGGCCTGCGGCATCGGTCCAGATCATCTGGCGCAGGCCGGTCTTGTTGTTCAGCAGCACGCGCGCCTGGGCCTCGAACAGCGTTGCGTCGGCGACCTGGGCAGGCGTGATCTGGGCAAGGATTTCCTCGTGTCGCGTCAGGTTGAAGCGCACGTCCTGCTCCAGCCACAAGGCATCGCTGATCAGGATGGCGCGGCGCTCGTCCTTCTCGGCGCGGTCGTAGAGCATCAGGAGGGCGATCACCGCCGCGATGAACAGGGCGAACGCCAGGCCCGGCAGCAGCCAGAGCCAGAGCGAAGCGCTGGCCGGCCGCATGGAATGAGCTGTCGAAACGAGCATCGGAGGATGTTAAACCGCGATTCCGGGCCGGGGTGGACGCCTGCGGATAACCACAATGGTGCCTGCCGGGCGCGGCGCGGAAAATGACGCCAGCCGAAAAGGCAAATTACAGGAGGAGAAACCATGAAACTGCGTCTGCTCGCGGCCGGCATCGCCGCCACCGCTTTCTCGCTGGCCGCTTTCGCCCAGCAACCCATCGTCATCAAGTTCAGCCACGTCGTTGCCGTCGATACGCCGAAGGGCCTGGCCGCCGAAATCTTCAAGAAGCGGGCGGAGACGCTGACGAAGGGCAAGGTCAAGGTCGAGGTCTATCCGAACAGCCAGCTCTACAAGGACAAGGAAGAGATGGAAGCCCTGCAGCTGGGCTCGGTCCAGATGCTGGCGCCCTCGCTGGCCAAGTTCGGCCCGCTCGGCGTCAAGGAATTCGAGGTCTTCGACCTGCCATACATCTTCGACGACTACAACGACCTGCACAAGATCACCCAGGGCGCCGTCGGCCAGCAACTGCTGGCCAAGCTCGAGCCGAAGGGCATCAAGGGCCTCGCCTACTGGGACAACGGCTTCAAGGCGTTTTCGGCCAACAAGCCGCTGAAGGCGCCGGCGGATTTCAAGGGCCTCAAGCTGCGCATCCAGTCGTCGAAGGTTCTCGAGGAAGAAGTCCGCGCGCTCGGCGGCCTGCCGCAGGTGATGGCATTCTCCGAGGTCTACAACGCGCTGATGACCGGCGTCGTCGACGGCACCGAGAATCCCATCTCGAACTTCTACACGCAGAAGATGCATGAGGTTCAGAAGCACCTGTCGCTCACCGACCACGGCTATCTCGGCTATGCCGTCATCGTGAACAAGAAGTTCTGGGACGGCCTGCCGGCAGACGTCCGCGGCCAGCTCGAAGAGGCGATGAAGGAAGCGACGAACTACGCCAACAAGATCGCCAAGGACCAGAACGACCGCGATCTGGACTCGGTCCGCAAGTCCGGCAAGACGCAGGTCTACACGCCGACCAAGGAAGAGAAGGCGGCCCTCAAGCAGGCCCTCGTTCCGGTCCACCAGAAGATGGAAAGCCGCATCGGCAAGGACATCATCCAGGCCGTTTACAAAGAAACCGGCTTTACCAAGTAACCCGGTCCGCCGGCACGCGCCCGCCGGCAACGGCGGGCGCTCACCCTGAGGGAACCTCATCGTGAGATTTCTCGATCACATCGAGGAATGGTTCATCACCTTCCTCATCGCCGCCGCGACGCTGGTAATTTTTGCGTCCGTCGGCCACCGCTACCTCAGCGGCTATGCGATTCCCGGCCTGCAGGACTGGCTGCTGTCGCTCAACTTCAGCTGGGCGCAGGAACTGTGCATCATCATGTTCGTCTGGATGGCGAAGTTCGGCGCCGCCTACGGCGTGCGCACCGGCATCCACGTCGGCGTCGATGTCCTCATCAACCGCCTCGAGGACAAGACGCGCGGCAAGTTCATCGTCTTCGGCCTTCTCGCAGGCGCCTTCTTCACCGGTATCGTCGGCACGCTCGGCGCCCACTTCGTTTGGGAGAACGGCATGCACCACGCGGTGCTCGGCGGTCTCGGCCACGACGTCGGCGACATCCCCGAAGGGCCGACGACGCCGGACCTCGAATGGCCGACCTGGATCGTCTACTCGGCGATTCCGCTCGGTTCCTACCTCATGTGCTTCCGCTTCCTGCAGGTGATGGTTTCCTTCCTGCGCACCGGCGAGCTGCCGCATCACGATCACGGCCACGTCGAAGGCATCGAGGAAGACAACGTCCCGGTCGACGTCGACCCCTACGGCATGGACGACAACCTGCACATGCACGATCTCAAGCATCCGATGATGGGCGAGCGTCGCGCCGGCGAGGATCGCCGCCACGACACCGCCCCCGTTGACGAAGAGCACCGCAAGGGCGAACGACGCACCCGCGATGACGGCGAAGGAGACGCGAAATGACCGCCCTCGTCATCTTTGGCCTGCTGACCGTCCTCATGCTGACCGGCATGCCGATCTCTATTTCGCTCGGCCTGACGGTGCTGACCTTCCTGTTCACCATGACCGAAGTGCCGATGGAGGCGGTCGCCCTCAAGCTATTCACCGGCATCGAGAAGTTCGAGATCATGGCGATCCCGTTCTTCATCCTCGCCGGCAACTTCCTGACCCACGGCGGCGTGGCGCGGCGCATGATCAACTTCGCCACGGCCATGGTCGGCCACTGGTACGGCGGCCTCGGCCTCGCCGGCGTTCTTGCCTGCGCCCTGTTCGCCGCCGTTTCGGGATCCTCGCCCGCAACCGTGGTCGCCATCGGCTCGATCCTGCTGCCGGCGATGCTCAAGGCCGGCTTTCCGGCGCGTTTCGGTGCGGGCGTCATCACCACCTCCGGTGCGCTGGGCATCCTGATTCCGCCGTCGATCGTCATGGTCATGTACTCGGTCGCCACCAATACCTCGGTCGGCGCCCTGTTCATGGCCGGCGTGGTGCCGGGCATCGTGCTCGCCACACTGCTCGGCCTCGTCACCTGGTATCGCGCGCGCAAGTTCGACTACCCGCGCCAGCCGAAGATGAGCTGGACGGCGCGCTGGGATGCCTTCCGCAAGGCGATCTGGGGCCTGTTCCTGATCATCGTCGTGATGGGCGGCATTTATACGGGCATGTTCACCCCGACCGAAGCGGCGGCGATGAGCGCGGTGTACGCCTTCTTCGTCGCGGTGTTCGTCTATCGCGACATGGGCCTCAAGGACGTGCCGAAGGTGCTGCTCAACTCGGCCAACATGTCGGCGATGCTGCTGTACATCATCACCAACGCCGTCATGTTCTCGTTCATCCTGACCAACGAGAACATCCCCCAGGAGCTGGCCGCCTGGCTGCTCGACAAGGGCCTGGGTCCGATCGCCTTCCTGCTGGCGGTGAACGTCCTGCTGCTGATGGCCGGCAACTTCATGGAACCGTCGTCGATCGTGCTCATCTTCGCGCCGATCCTGTTCCCGGTCGCCGTCAAGCTCGGCATCGACCCGGTCCACTTCGGCATCCTGATGGTGGTGAACATGGAAGTCGGCATGTGCCACCCGCCGGTCGGACTCAACCTTTACGTCGCCTCAGGCATCACCAAGATGGGCATCACGGAACTGACGATCGCCGTCTGGCCGTGGTTGCTGACGATGCTGGTCTTCCTCGGCGCCGTGACCTACTGGCCCGCGATGTCGCTCTGGTTCCCGCGCATGCTCGGCATGGTGCCGTAGGGACTCCCGAACCAAGCTCCAGCCCGGCTCCGGCCGGGCTTTTTTTTGAATCGCACGGCGGCAAGGCGGCGTGAAAACTACGATAAAATAGCCAGTTACACGATTCCGCTTAACCTTTCGCTGGAGAAACCGCAAATGGCTGTTGAACGCACCCTGTCGATCATCAAACCCGACGCTGTCGCCAAGAACGTGATCGGCAAGATCTACTCCCGTTTCGAGACCAATGGCCTCAAGATCATCGCCTCTCGCATGGCCTGGCTGTCGGAACAGGAAGCCGGCGGCTTCTACGCCGTGCACAAGGAGCGTCCTTTCTTCAAGGACCTCGTCAAGTTCATGACCTCCGGCCCGGTGATGATCCAGGTGCTCGAAGGCGAGAGCGCCATTGCCAAGAATCGCGAGCTGATGGGCGCCACCGATCCCAAGAAGGCCGAGAAGGGCACCATTCGCGCCGACTTCGCCGAGAGCATCGACGCCAACGCCGTGCACGGTTCGGACGGTGCCGATACCGCCGCCGTGGAAATCGCCTACTTCTTCCCGGCGCTGAACGTCTACTCGGGCCGCTAAGTCCTAGTCCCATGACGGTCAACCTGCTCGACTTCGATGCCGAAGGCCTGGCGGCCTGGTTCGCGCAACAGGGCGAGAAGCCCTTCCGCGCGCGCCAGGTGCTGCGCTGGATGCATCAGGGCGGGCAGGGCGATTTCACGGCGATGACCGACATCGCCAAGAGCCTGCGCGAGAAGCTCGTGCAGGCCGCGACGATCACGCCGCCGCCGCTCGTCAGCGACAAGCTCTCCGACGACGGCACGCGCAAGTTCCTGTTCGACGTCGGCGGCGGCAACGCTATCGAGACGGTGTTCATTCCCGAAGACGACCGCGGCACGCTGTGCATTTCCACGCAGGCCGGCTGCGCCCTCGACTGCGCCTTCTGCTCGACGGGCAAGCAGGGCTTCAACCGCAACCTGACCACGGCCGAGATCATCGGCCAGCTCTGGCAGGCCAACCGCGCCCTCGGCGCCGTGCCGAAGGACGAGCGCGTCATCAGCAACGTCGTGCTGATGGGCATGGGCGAGCCGCTGGCGAACTTCGACAACGTCGTTGCCGCGCTGCACCTGATGCTCGACGACAACGCCTACGGCCTCTCGCGCCGCCGCGTCACCGTATCCACCTCCGGCATCGTGCCGGCGATCGACCGCCTGCGAGACGCCGCGCCCGTCGCGCTCGCCGTCTCGCTGCACGCGCCGGACGACACGCTGCGCGACGAACTGGTGCCGATCAATCGCAAGTATCCGTTGCGCGAACTGATGGCGGCCTGCCGCCGCTACCTCGAGAAGTCGCCGCGCGATTTCATCACCTTCGAGTACGTGATGATCGACGGCGTCAACGACAGCGACGCCCATGCGCGCGCGCTGCTGGCGCGCATCGGCGACATTCCCGCGAAATTCAATCTGATTCCGTTCAACCCGTTCCCGCGCTCGGACTTCCGCCGTTCGCGTTCCGAGCGCGTGCGCCGCTTCCAGCAGATCCTGATCGAAGCCGGCTACGTCGCCACGGTGCGCAAGACGCGCGGCGACGACATCGACGCCGCCTGCGGCCAGCTCGCCGGCCAGGTGCGCGACCGTTCGAAACGCACCATCGCCATCGCGACGGAAGACAAGCAATCCCTGGAGGTTCACGCGTGAAACGTTCGCTGTGGTTCTGTCTTCTGCTGGCGGGCTGTGCCGGCGCGCCCTCGACGCAGGTCGCCTCCGAGCAGGCCGTCTCGCAGCAGGCGGCGACCAGCGAAGTGCGCAACCGCGCCAAGATCCACACCGAGCTCGGCTCGCTCTACCTGCAGGACCAGCGCTTCGGCGTGGCGCTCGACGAGGCGCGCATCGCCCTCGCCGCCGATTCCTCGTATGCGCCGGCTTACAACCTGCTGGGCCTCGTGCACATGTTCCTGTCCGAGAACGGCCCGGCCGACGAGAACTTCCAGCGCGCCCTGCGCCTGGCGCCCCAGGATCCGGAGATCAACAACAACTACGGCTGGTTCCTCTGCCAGTCGGGGCGCGAGCAGCAGGCGATCGCGCACTTCATGGTCGCCGTCAAGAATCCGCTCTACGCCACGCCCGGCCGTCCGCTGACCAACCTCGGCGTCTGCTACCTGCGCCTCAAGGACGACAAGGCCGCGGAAGAGCACTTCCTGCGCGCGCTGCGCGCCGACAACGGCGCCAATCCGCAGGCGCTCTATGGGCTCGGCGACATCTACTACCGCAACGCCCGCTACAACGAGGCGCGCCGCGTGCTCGGCGACCTGCACAAGCTGGTCGAGCCGAATGCGCAGTCGACCTGGCTCGCCCTGCTGACCGAGCGCAAGATCGGCGATCGCGAGGGCGAGGCGCGTCAAATGTCGGTCCTGCGGCGCAAGTTCCAGGGGTCGCCGGAGTACCAGAAACTCATGCAGGGGCAGTACCAGTGAGCGAAATCAACGAGGACATCGCGCCGGCGGACGAGCCGGACATCCAGCCGCCCGTGGCGGAGCCGCAGCTGCCGGGACGCTTCCTGCGCGAGGCGCGCGAAGCCCGCAACATGACGGTCTTCGAAGTCGCGCAGTCGCTCAAGTTCGGCGCGCGCCAGATCGAGGCGCTGGAGGCCGACGACTACGCCGCCCTGCCGCACGGGACCACCTTCGTGCGCGGCTTCGTGCGCGGTTACGCCAAGCTGCTGAAGCTCGATCCCGATCACCTGCTGGCGATGCTCGACATGCGTGCGCCGGCGGCGCTGCCCGAGGTACGCGAACCGCAGAACATGGGCGTCGCGGCCACCGCCGTGGCGGCCGGCAGCCGCTCGTCGCGGCCGATGCTGCTGGGCGCGGTGCTGATTGCCGCCATCGCGGTGGCGCTCGCGATCTGGCATTTCACCAGCCAGCCGTTCGGGTCCGAGGCCTCGAAGGTCGAGACCGCGCCCGTCTCCCCACCGGCGACGGCGTCGGACAGCAACGGAGTGCGCCCGCCCGACATCCGCATCGAACCGACGCCTGCTGCGCCGGGAGACCCGGCCGCCGCAGCGGTACCGCCGCTGCCCGCGGAGGGCCCGCAGCTGGTGTTTACGTTCAGCGACAAGTCGTGGGTCGAGGTCAGGGACGCGGCGCAGCGGATCCTGCTCTCCTCGGAGAATCTTCCGGGTACGCGTCAGGTCGTCAGCGGCAAGCCGCCCTTCGAGGTGGTGATCGGCAATGCCGCCAAGGTCGAAGTCCAGTACGGCGATCGCCAGGTCGACCTCAAGCCGCATACCCGCGCGGAAGTCGCGCGCCTGACGATACAGTGATGGCCGAAGCCGTGGCATTTCCCGACGGCGCCCTGCCGCGCCGTCGCAGTCGCCGCGTCATGGTCGGCGGCGTGGCCGTCGGCGGAGGCGCGCCGGTTGTCGTGCAGTCGATGACCAATACCGATACGGCCGACGTCTTCGCCACGGCGATGCAATGCGCGGAACTCGCGCGCGCCGGGTCCGAGATCGTGCGCATCACCGTCGATACGCGCGAGTCCGCCGCCGCCGTGCCGAAGATTCGCGAGCGCCTGCTGGCGATGAATCTCGACGTGCCGCTGGTCGGCGACTTCCATTTCAATGGCCACAAGCTGCTGGCCGAGGTGCCCGAGTGCGCCGAAGCGCTGGCCAAGTTGCGCATCAATCCCGGCAACGTCGGCAAGGGCGCCAAGCGCGACGAGCAGTTTGCGCAGATCATCGAGGTCGCAGCGAAGCACGGCAAGCCGGTGCGCATCGGCGTCAACTGGGGCAGCCTCGACCCGCAACTGCTGGCGCGCGTGATGGACGAAAACGCCCGTCGGGCCGAGCCGAAGGACGCGCGCGGCCTCATGCACGAGGCGATGGTGGCCTCGGCGCTCGAATCGGCGGCGCTCGCCGAAAAGATCGGCCTGCCCGGCGACGCCATCGTGCTCTCCTGCAAGATGTCGGGCGTGCAGGATCTGATCGCGGTCTATCGCCAGCTCGCGGCGTGCTGCGACTATCCGCTGCACCTCGGCCTTACCGAGGCAGGCATGGGCAGCAAGGGCATCGTCGCCTCGACGGCGGCGATGGCGGTGCTGCTGCAGGAAGGCATCGGCGACACCATCCGCATCTCGCTGACGCCCGAGCCCGGCGGCGATCGCACGCGCGAAGTCGTCGTCGCCCAGGAAATCCTTCAGACCATGGGCCTGCGCGCCTTCGTGCCGCTGGTCGCCGCCTGTCCCGGCTGCGGCCGCACCACGAGCACCACCTTCCAGTCGCTGGCGCAGGACATCCAGGCCTACGTGCGCGAGAAGATGCCCGAGTGGCAACTGGCGCGCAGCGGCGTCGAGAACATGACGCTTGCCGTCATGGGTTGCGTCGTCAACGGTCCCGGCGAAAGCAAGCACGCCAGCCTCGGCATCTCGCTGCCGGGCAACGGCGAGGAGCCCGTGGCGCCCGTGTATGCCGACGGCGAGCGCGTCGCCACGCTGCGCGGTGAGAACATCGCCACCGAATTCAAGAACATCATCGACGATTACGTTGCGCGCAAGTATCCGGCGCGCTCAGGAATATGAGTCAAACGTTGCAAGCCATTCGCGGGATGAACGACATCCTGCCCGACGAAGCCGAACTCTGGGAGCAGTTCGAGGAGGAGGTGCGCGACTGGCTGCGCGCCTACGGCTACCGCCCGATCCGCATGCCGCTGGTCGAGCCGACGCCGCTGTTCGCGCGCGCCATCGGCGAAGTCACCGACATCGTCGAGAAGGAGATGTACTCGTTCGAGGACGCGCTCAACGGCGAGCAGCTGACGCTGCGCCCCGAGGGCACCGCCTCCTGCGTGCGTGCCGTGCTCCAGCACAACATGCTCTACGAAGGCCCGAAGCGCCTCTGGTACATGGGTCCGATGTTCCGCCACGAGCG
Organism: Pseudomonadota bacterium; assembly: GCA_046726235.1. GTDB lineage: Bacteria > Pseudomonadota > Gammaproteobacteria > Burkholderiales > Rhodocyclaceae > Nitricoxidireducens. Next base: position 356,782 of record JBKPAD010000002.1, on the reverse strand, counting down.
CCCGCAGAAGGGCCGCTACCGCCAGTTCCACCAGGTCGGCGTCGAGGCGCTCGGCTTCGCCGGCCCGGACGTCGACGCCGAGCAGATCGCCATGTGCGCGCGGCTCTGGGACGACCTCGGCCTCACCGGCATCCGCCTCGAGATCAATTCGCTTGGCCAGGCCGAGGAGCGCGCGCGCCATCGCGCCGACCTGATCGCCCACTTCGAGAAGCACGCCGCTGACCTCGACGAGGACGCCAAGCGCCGCCTGCACAGCAACCCGCTGCGCATCCTCGACAGCAAGAACCCGCACATGCAGGCGATCATCGAGGCGGCGCCGAAGCTCATGGATTACCTCGGTGCCGAATCGCTCGCGCACTTCGAGGGCGTGCAGGCGCTGCTGCGCGAGGCCGGTATTCACGCGCGCATCAATCCGCGCCTGGTGCGCGGCCTCGACTACTACAACCTCACCGTGTTCGAGTGGGTGACCGACCAGCTCGGCGCCCAGGGCACCGTCTGCGCCGGCGGCCGCTACGACGGCCTCGTGTCGCAGCTCGGCGGCAAGCCGGCGCCGGCCTGCGGCTTCGCCATGGGCATCGAGCGCCTGCTGGCGCTCTGGCGCGACCAGGGCAACCAGCATGAAAAGCCCGTGGCCGACGTGTATGTCGTGCACCAGGGTGAGCAGGCTTCGCGCATGGCCTTCCGCGCCGCCGAGCGCCTGCGCGACACCGGCTTCGCCGTGCACCTGCATTGCGGCGGCGGCAGCTTCAAGTCGCAGATGAAGAAGGCCGATGCCTCCGGCGCGCAGCTCGCCGCGATCATCGGCGACGACGAAGTGGCTGTCAATCAGGTGACGCTGAAGGCGCTGCGCGAAGCGGCGGAGCAGCGCCGCGTGAATTTCGACGAACTCGCCGACACCGTCGGCGCTTGGCTCTACCAATGGGATGACGACGATGGCAACGTATGACCTGCAGGAACAGGAACAGATCGACGAGCTCAAGACCTGGTGGCACATGTACGGCAACCTGGTCACCGCGGCGCTGCTCGTCGTCGCCCTCGTGCTCGCCGGCTGGCAGGGCTGGAACTGGTGGCAGCGCAAGCAGTCGTCCGAGGCGTCGGCAATCTATTCGGCGCTGCAGCAGGCGGCCATGGCCGGCGACGTCAAGCGGACGCGCGACCTCGCCGGCGAGCTCATCGACAAGTATTCGGGCACTGCCTACGCCGGCTTCGGCGCCATGGTGTCGGCGCGCGCGCAGGCCGACGGCGGCGATGCCAAGACGGCGCGCGCCCAGCTGGCATGGGCCGCGGAGAACGCCAAGGAAGACGCCCTGCGCGACCTGGCGCGCCTGCGCCTGGCGGCGCTGCTGGCCGACGACAAGGCCTGGGACGAGGCGCTCAAGCAGCTCGCCGCCGAGCCGGGCGCGACGCTGGCGCCGCGCTACGCCGAACTCCGGGGCGACGTGCTGGCGGCGCAGGGCAAGGCCGCGGAGGCGCGCGCCGCTTACGAGGCTGCCGTGACCAAGCTCGATGCGTTGCCGCGCGACCAGCAGGCGGTGCACGCGCACTACCGCGAGATCCTGCAGGCCAAGCTCGAATCGTTCGGAGGCGGCAAGTGAGGTCGCTCTGCGCGCTGCTCGCTGCCGTCGCGATCGCCGGCTGCTCGACGGTCGGCGACGCGGTCGACAAGCTCAATCCGTTCTCGCCCTCGGCGCCGAAGGTCAAGGCTGCCGAGCTGACGCCGATCGAGCCGACGGCGCAGCTGCGCGTGCTCTGGCAGGCGAGCGTCGGCAGCGCGGGCGAGTTCGTGTTCACGCCGGCCGTTGCCGGCAACGTGGTGTTCGCGGCTTCAAAGGACGGTACCGTGGTGCGCCTCGAGGAAGGCCGCCAGGTGTGGCGCATCTCCGCCGGGCAAGCCCTGTCGGGCGGCGTCGGCGCCGACGGCAAGCTCGTCGTCGTCGGCACGCTGAAGGGCGACGTGCTGGCCTTCGATGCCGGCACGGGCCAGGAAGTCTGGAAGGCCCGCGCCACGTCCGAGGTGCTGGCGGCGCCGGTGATCAACGCCGGACTCGTCATCGTGCGTTCGGGCGACTCGCGCATCTTCGGCTTCGATGCCGCCGACGGCCGTCGCCGCTGGGTGTACCAGCGCAGCGTGCCGGCGCTGACCTTGCGCTCGAACGCCGGGGTGGTGCCGTTCGACCAGGGCGGTTTCTTCGCCGGCTTCCCCGGCGGCAAGCTCGCCGTGATCAACCCGGCCAACGGCGCCGCGATGTGGGAGGGCGCCGTCGCGCTGCCCAAGGGCGCAACCGAACTCGAGCGCGTCGCCGACGTCACCGGCACGCCGGCGATCAGCGGCCGCCAGATCTGCGCCGCGGCGTATCAGGGCCGCGTCGCCTGCTTCGACCTCGGCTCGGGCAACGCCATGTGGTCGCGCGAGGTGTCGAGCCGCGCCGGCGCCGACCTCGACGACCGCAACGTCTATGTCAGCGACGACAAGGGCAACGTGCTCGCCTTCGACCGCGGCAGCGGCAGCAGCGTCTGGAAGCAGGACAAGCTTTCGCTGCGCCAGTTGTCGCGTCCGCTGGCGCTGGGCACGCGCGTCGTCGTCGCCGACTTCCAGGGCTTCGTGCATCTGCTGAAGCGCGAGGACGGCGCCTTCGCCGCGCGCATCGCCACCGACGGCAGCCCGATCGCCGCCGACCCGCAGCGCATCGGCGGCGGTTTCCTGGTGCAGACCAAGAACGGCGGCCTGTTCGCGCTGGGCGTCGAATGAAACCGACGCTGGCCATCGTCGGGCGCCCGAACGTCGGCAAGAGCACGCTCTTCAACCGCCTGACGAAGACGCGTTCCGCGCTCGTCGCCGACCTGCCCGGCCTGACGCGCGACCGCCATTACGGCCACGGCCGCCTCGGCGAGAAGCCGTTCCTCGTCGTCGATACCGGCGGCTTCGAGCCGACCGTCAAGGAAGGCATCATGCACGAGATGGCGCGCCAGGCCGAGACGGCGATCGCCGAGGCCGACGTGCTGCTGTTCGTCGTGGATGGACGCGCCGGCATCACGCCGCAGGACATCGAGATCGCGACCCGCCTGCGTCGCAGCGGCCGGCCGCTGCACCTCGTCGTCAACAAGGCCGAGGGCATGCGGCGCGAGATCGTTGCCGCCGAGTTCCACGAGCTCGGCTGCGGCGAGCCGCGCGTGATCTCGTCGGCACATGGCGACGGCGTGCGCGAGCTGCTCGACTTCGTCCTCGAGCCCTATCCGGCGGAGGCCGAAGGCGCCGACGACGGCGAGGGGCCGCGCGTCGCCATCGCCGGCCGCCCGAACGTCGGCAAGAGCACGCTCATCAACACCCTGCTCGGCGAGGAGCGCGTGATCGCCTTCGACATGCCGGGCACCACGCGCGACGCCATCGAGGTGCCGTTCGAGCGCAACGGCAAGCACTACACGCTGATCGACACCGCCGGCCTGCGCCGCAAGGGCCGCGTCTTCGAGGCGGTCGAGAAGTTCTCGGTCATCAAGACGCTGCAGGCGGTCGAGGAGGCGAACGTCGTCGTGCTGATGGTCGACGCCAGCCAGGACATCTCGGACCAGGACGCGCACATTGCCGGCTTCTGCATCGAGGCCGGCCGCGCGCTGGTGATCGCGGTCAACAAGTGGGACGCCGTCGACGACTATCGCCGCGACCGCGTCAAGGCCGAGATCAACCGCAAGCTCAACTTCCTCGGCTTCGCGCGCCTGCACTACATCTCGGCGCTGGGCGGGCAGGGCATCGGCGCGCTGCTGGCCTCGGTCGACAAGGCCTGGGCGGCGGCGATGGTCAAGCTGCCGACGCCGCGCATCACGCGCGTGCTGCTCGACGCCGTGCACAAGCAGGCGCCGCCGCGCCACGGCGCGTCACGGCCGAAGCTGCGCTACGCCCACCAGGGCGGCAGCAACCCGCCCATCATCGTCATCCACGGCAACTCGCTCGACCACGTTCCCGATTCGTACACGCGCTATCTCGAGCATACGTTCATGGAAGCCTTCAAGCTGCAGGGCACGCCGCTGCGCATCCAGTACAAGTCGACGAAGAATCCGTACGCCGACAAGTGAGAGCGCCGCGGCGGCGCCTCATCAACCCCGCTTGATGAAGTCGATCACGATCTGGCCCGGTTCGCGGGCGAGATACTTGATCTCGACGCCGTCGCCGTAGCGGTTGCGCAGCTGGTCGAGCAGCGGCAGCGGGTCGTGGTCGTTCACGAAGCGCATCGTTTCACCGGCCATCAGCGCGTCGAGCGCGCCGAAGATCGCGGCGTGGCGAAAGCGCTTGGCGACGCCGCGCGCGTCGAAGGGGTAGATCGCTTCCGGGTTGGTGTGGACGTGAATCGCGGACATGGCAGGGTTCTCGCTGAGTGAGTCGGAACCTCACTATAGTTGACCGCAATACTCGGGGAATTGATTCGGATCAGGTTGCCGCCGCGTGCCCCGGGTTGTATTTCATGTCCTCGACGAGGATGTGGTTGTTGAGCCACGTCGTCAGGAAAACGAGTAGTTCGCCTTCGAGCGTCGCCGCAAAACCCTGGAAGTATTTCCACTTGGCGTCGTCGATGCGTTGCGAGATCGCGTCGTGGATAGTGCGATGGCGCGCGAGGTCGGGGAAGCCGATCGACTCGAGGTACGCCTCCTCGCGCCGGAAATGCACCTGGGCGTAATCGGCGAGGTCGTCGAGGATGAACTCGACGACGTTGCGGTTGCCCAGTTCCATGTTGATGCCGAGATTGTTGAGGATGCCGATCAGGCGCTGGTGATCGCGGTCGAGCTCGGGGTGGCCGACCGACATGTCCTCGCTCCACTCGATGAAGCGTGCGCCGGCCTTGCGGTCCTTGACGGCGAAAAAGGCGTCGACGACGCGCGGGTCGAAGTGGTGCCCCGATTCGGCGCGTATCAGGTCCAGTGCCCGTTCCTCGGGCCAGACTTCCTTGTAAGGCCGGTGGCTGACGAGGGCGTCATAGACGTCGACCACTGCGACGATGCGTGCCTCGAGCGGGATGTCGTCGCCGCGCAGTCCGTCGGGATATCCGCTGCCGTCCCACTTCTCGTGGTGGCCGCGCGCGATAGTGGAGGCAAGGTTGAAGATGTGCGCCTCGCCGTGGGCGGCCAGCGCCGCCGCTTCGCGCAGGATGTCGTGGCCGATCGTGACGTGGGCATTGATGACGCGGCGCTCCTGGGCGTCGAGCGGGCCCGGCTTGAGCAGCACGGACTCCGGGATGGCGACCTTGCCGACGTCGTGCAGGATGCTGGCGTGGCCGATGTGGTCGACCAGGTCCTCGGCTTCTGGGCAGGCGCCGGAGCGCATGAGGTGGCTGGCGATCTCGGCGGTCATGCGCGCGACGCGCGCGACGTGTTCGCCGGTGTCGGCATCCTTGTATTCGGCGAGCCGCGCCAGCGTGGAAATCATCGCGTGTTGGGTGCGCGCCAGCTGGTGCGAGCGCTGGCGATCGGCGATGGCCGGCGCCACGGCGCTGGCGAAGGCTTCCAGCAGACCCTGCTGCCAGCGCAGCAACGGCGCGTCCAGCGCGAGCACGATGAGTGCGGGGTGAGCTTCGGCCGGGCTGCCGATGTGCAGCACCGCGAGATCGTCGGCGAACCGCGTCGTGCCGCCGGTCCATGCACCCTCGATCAGGGCGCACAGGCGGGCATCGTCGATGTCGTCCACCGGCGTGCAGTCCACGCCAGCGAACCTGCCGCTGCCGGTGATGGCCAGCAAGCGGCGTTCGCCGCTGCTGCGCTGGAAACAGAACAGGGCGCCGTTGCGGCCGAAGCCGTGCTCGGCCAGCAGGCGCAAGGCGAGCGCCGCCTGATCACCCAGCGTCGCGGCCGCGGCCAGTTGCGCCGAAGATGCGCAAATCCTCGCGAGCATGCGCCGGCGAACGGCATCGCGCAGCGCGACGACCATGACCCGGGCCAGCGCCGGATCGTCGAGCGGCTGCTCGAACTGCAGGTCGGCGACGCCCAGCTTCCAAAGCGCGTTGGCGGTGTCCGCGTGCGGCGGCTCGGTGCAGCGGACGAATATTGGCGTCAGCGCGTCGGTGTGCTGGCGCTGGATGCGCACGACGAGATCCGGCAGGTCGGCACCGCTGCCCTCGGCAATGACCAGGAGCGCGGCGGTTTCGCATCCGGCCGTCAGGGCGTCGCCAAGCGCGGAGGTCTCGCAGGCGACGACGGCGACGTGGCGCAGTTCGTCGAGCGGCGCGCTGGCGAGGGTCGCGCAGGCGGTCGCCGTCACGGTGGCTGGGCCGCAGACGAGGAGAAGCGGCAGAGCGGGATGCAGCGCTACGCGAACGTCCGCGCCGCGTTCGGGGGCGCGCTGAAAGTCATGTTCCACGACGAAACCCTGGTGTCCAGTGAGCGTTGCGGGCGATGTCATGGCCCTTGGTGTCTTCGGCGACGGCGCCGGCATCAGGGGCGTCGTCGGCCGCCGATTGACGGCGGCAGCGTCGCCGGATGTTATCCGAGGCCGATGCCTGTCCGCGTTGGACCAAGGTCCAATACCAATGCTGTGCAACTGCATCTCCGCACCGGCCGCAGGGATGCAAGGCGGCTGGAAATCGATTACAGTAGCGCCTCGATCAATAAGAGCCAAGGGGCCACCCATGAGCAACAAAGGCCAGATGTTGCAGGATCCGTTTCTGAATACCCTGCGTCGCGAGCACATCCCCGTTTCGATTTACCTCGTCAACGGCATCAAGCTCCAGGGACAGGTCGAGTCCTTTGACCAGTACGTCGTGCTGCTGAAGAACACCGTCACCCAGATGGTTTACAAGCACGCGATCTCCACCGTCGTGCCGGCGCGCCCGGTCAACTTCGCGCAAGAGCCCGACAGCGAGTGAAGCTGGTGATTCCGGTGGTCGCGGCCGATGTTTGACCGGCCCGACGCCGGCAGCGGCGCCTCTCAGGGCGCGATCCTCGTTCAGCTCGACTTCGGCGAAAAAGGCTTCGCCGAGCGACTCGAGGAATTCCGGTTGCTCGCCACCAGCGCCGGTGCGGTGCCGCTCGACGCGGTGCACGGCAAGCGCGGCAGCCCCGACCCCGCCACCTTCGCCGGCAAGGGCAAGGTTCAGCAGATCAAGGATGCGGCGACGCTTCACGGCGCCGACATCGTCATCTTCAACCACGAGTTGTCGCCAGGCCAGCAGCGCAACCTCGAGCGCGACATCGGCCTGCGCGTCATCGACCGCAGCGCGCTGATCCTCGACATCTTCGCGCAGCGCGCGCGCAGCCACGAGGGCAAGCTGCAAGTGGAACTCGCGCAGCTCGAGCACCTCGCCACGCGCCTGGTGCGCGGGTGGACCCACCTCGAGCGCCAGAAGGGCGGCATCGGCCTGCGCGGCCCGGGCGAGAAGCAGCTCGAGACCGACCGCCGGCTGCTCGGCAAGCGCGTCGCGATGCTCAAGGATCGCCTCAAGACGCTCGAGCGCCAGCGTCAGGTGCGTCGGCGTGCGCGCCAGCGCAGCGAGGTCCTGTCCGTTTCGCTCGTCGGCTATACCAACGCCGGCAAGTCGACGCTTTTCAATGCCCTGACCAAGGCCGGTGCCTATGCCGCGAACCAGTTGTTCGCTACGCTCGATACGACTTCGCGCCGGTTGTTCATTCCCGACGCGGGGCAGATCGTGATCTCCGACACCGTCGGCTTCATTCGCGACCTGCCGCATTCGCTGGTCGCCGCCTTCCACGCCACGCTCGAGGAGACGGCGCGGGCCGACCTGCTGCTGCATGTCGTCGATGCGGCTAGCCCCGACCGTGACCAGCAAATGGAAGCCGTCGCCGACGTGCTCGAGGAGATCGGTGCCGGCGAAGTGCCCCAGATTCTGGTCTGGAACAAGATCGACGCCACGCATGCCGCGCCGGGGATCGAGCGCGACGAGTATGGTAAGATCGCGCGAGTCCGTGTCAGTGCGATCAGCGGCGCCGGTCTCGATCTGTTGCGCGCCTCGTTGTCCGAGATCGCGCGCGAACGTGTCCGTCCGACAGACGCGGCGGCCGACGCGGATACCGCTTGATTCCACGAACTTCATCGCCACATCCATCGCTATCGTGATCGCAGGAATACTCATGTCCCTCAACGACCCCGGCTGGGGCAACAAGCAGGGCGGCAACAAGGGCAACGGCCCTCCGGATCTCGATGAACTCTGGCGCGATTTCAATCGCCGCCTGTCGGGTCTTCTCGGGCGTAAGGGTGGTGGTGGCAGCAACGGCGGCGGACCCTCGCTGCCCAGCCTCTCCCCACGGCAGTTCGGCGGCGGCGCCGTCATGCTGGCGGCGCTGGTCGCCGTGGTCTGGCTGGCGAGCGGCTTTTATATCGTCGATGCGAGCCAGCGCGGCGTCGTGCTGCAGTTCGGCCGCGTCCAGGAAACCACCGATCCGGGCTTGCGCTGGCGCCTGCCGTGGCCGATCCAGAGCCACGAGATCGTCAATCTTTCGGGCGTGCGCACGGTCGAGATCGGCTATCGCGGTTCGGAGCGCAACAAGGTACCGAAGGAGGCGCTGATGCTGACCGATGACGAGAACATCGTCAGCGTCCAGTTCGCCGTCCAGTACCTGCTCAAGGACCCGATGAACTACATCTTCAAGAACCGCCATCCTGATGACGCGGTCGTGCAGGCAGCGGAGACGGCAATCCGCGAGATCGTCGGCAAGAGCCGCATGGACTTCGTGCTCTATGAAGGCCGCGACGTGATCGCCGCCAACACGCAGAAGCTGATCCAGGACATCCTCGATCGCTACGAGACCGGCATCCAGATTCGTTCGGTGACCATGCAGAGCACGCAGCCGCCGGAGCAGGTTCAGGCCGCGTTCGACGACGCCGTCAAGGCCGGGCAGGACCGCGAGCGCCACAAGAACGAAGGCCAGGCCTACGCCAACGACGTGATCCCGCGCGCGCGCGGCGCCGCCTCGCGTCTCGCGGAGGAGGCCAACGGCTATCGCGGCCGCATCATCGCCACCGCCGAGGGCGATGCCTCGCGCTTCAAGCAGATCCTGGTCGAGTATTCGAAGGCGCCCGAAGTCACGCGCAACCGCCTCTATCTCGAGACGCTGCAGCAGGTCTATGCGAACACCAGCAAGATCATGGTCGACGCCAAGGGCAGCGGCAACCTGCTCTACCTGCCGCTCGACAAGCTGATGCAGACCGTCGCGCCGGCCGCCGCCGCTGCCGCGAGCGAAGCGTCTGTCGCCAACCATGTGGCGCCGGCTGCGGCCGCCGCCAGCGGCGAAGTGCCGCCGCAGCTCGAGCGCGCGCCGCTGGTCGAGGGCGCGTCGCGTTCGCGCGACTCGCTGCGCTCGCGTGAGCGGGGAGAACGCTGATGCAACGCAACCTGCCCTTCATCGCCGCGCTGGCCTTCGGCCTGATGATCGTCGCCGCCATGACGCTGTTCACGGTCGACCAGCGCCAGTACGCGCTCATCTTCCAGCTTGGCGAGATCAAGGAAGTCGTCAAGGAGCCCGGCCTGACGTTCAAGTGGCCGCTGATCCAGAACGTGCGCTTCTTCGACAAGCGCATCCTGACGCTCGACTCCGCCGAGCCCGAGCGTTTCCTGACCGCCGAGAAGAAGCCGGTGCTGGTCGATTCCTTCGTCAAGTGGCGCATCGACGACGTCAAGCGCTATTACATCTCCGTGAACGGCGACGAGACGGTGGCGAAGACGCGTCTTTCGCAGACCGTGAATGCCGGCTTGCGCGAGGAGTTCGGCAAGCGCACCGTCCACGACGTCGTCTCTGGCGAGCGCGACAAGATCATGGCCGACGTGCAGCGCAAGGCCGACGCCGACATGCGCAACATCGGCGTGCAGATCATCGACGTGCGCCTGAAGCGCGTCGACCTGCCGCCGGAAGTGTCCGAGTCCGTCTATCGCCGCATGGAAACCGAGCGCAAGCGCGTCGCCAACGAACTGCGTTCGCAGGGTGCTGCCGAGGCCGAGAAGATCAAGGCCGACGCCGACCGCCAGCGCGAGGTCATCGTCGCCGAGGCCTATCGCGATGCGCAGAAGATCAAGGGCGAGGGCGATGCCAAGGCGGCCGCGATCTACGCTTCCGCCTTCAACCAGAACCCCGAGTTCTACTCGTTCTACCGCAGCCTCGAGGCCTATCGCTACAGCTTCAAGAGCAAGAGCGACGTCCTCGTGGTCGAGCCGAATTCCGACTTCTTCAAGTACCTGAAGAACGCCGGCCGTTCCGGCAAGTAGCAGTCGCGCGGGTTCGCCGATCGTGTCGACGTTGCTGCTTGCCCTTGCTCTGATGCTGGTCATCGAGGGCCTGCTGCCCTTCGTCGCGCCGCGCGTCTGGCGCGAGACCTTCCGCCGCGCGACCGAGATGGCCGATGGCCAACTGCGCTTCATCGGCCTCGCCTCGATTTCGGTGGGCCTGATACTCCTGATGGTCATCCGTTGAGAATGAGCGCGAAACGCCGCTGGCTGCTGCCCGAAGCGATCGAAGACCTGCTGCCCGCCGAAGCGCGCCAGGTCGAATCCCTGCGCCGCTGCGTGCTCGACGAATTCGCCGCCTGCGGCTACGAGTTCGTCGCGCCGCCGCTGCTCGAATACGTCGAGTCGCTGCTGACCGGCAGCGGCCACGACCTGGACCTGCGCACCTTCAAGCTCGTCGACCAGCTCTCCGGCCGCACGATGGGCGTGCGCGCCGACATCACGCCGCAGGTCGCGCGCATCGATGCCCACCTGCTGAACCGCAAGGGCGTCGCGCGTCTCTGCTATTGCGGCAGCGTGCTGCACGCGCTGCCGGCGGGCCTGATGGCATCGCGCGAGCCGCTGCAGATCGGCGCCGAGCTCTACGGCCACGGCGGCATCGAGGCCGACATCGAAGTCGTGCGCCTGCTGGCGCAAGCGCTGGCGCTGTGCCAAATCCCGACGGCGCGCATCGACCTCGGTCACGTCGGCATCTTCGCCGCGCTCGCGGAAGGCGCGGCGCTGACGGGCGAGGCGCGCGAGGAAGTGTTCTCGCTGCTGCAGGCGAAGGATGCCTCGGGCCTGGCCGAAGCCGTCGCCGGCCTCGCCGAGCCCTGGCGCGCCGGCTTCCTGGCGCTGCCGGAATGCTACGGCGGCGTCGAGGCGCTCGATGAATGCGCGCGCCGCCTGCCCGACACGCCGGCGATCCGCGCCGCCATCGACGGCCTGCGCCGCCTGGCCGCGGAACTCGCCGGCCTGCCGCTGGGCTTCGATCTCGCCGACCTGCGTGGCTACCACTATCACAGCGGTGTCGTCTTCGCCGCCTACTGCGACGGCAGCCCCGGCGCGGTGGCGCTCGGCGGCCGCTACGATAGCGTCGGCAAGTCGTTCGGCCGCGGACGGCCGGCGACGGGCTTCTCGCTCGACCTGCGCGTCATCGCCCGGCTTGCGCCGCAGGCGCCGGCCAAAGGTGCGATACTCGCGCCCTGGCCGGAGGACGCAGCCCTGCACGCGGAGGTCGCCAGGCTGCGTGCGGCCGGCGAGACTGTGATGTTCGCGCTGCCGGGACACGAAGGCACATGGCACGAGGCTGGTTGCGACCGGGTCATCGTCAGCCGCAATAACAATTGGACAATCGAGAATCTCAGGGAAGGTTGAAATGGGCATGAGCGCCGCACGCAACGTCGTCGTCATCGGCACCCAATGGGGTGATGAAGGCAAAGGCAAGATCGTCGACTGGCTGACCGACCACGCGCAGGGCGTCGTCCGCTTCCAGGGCGGCCACAACGCCGGCCACACGCTGGTCATCGGCGGCAAGAAGACCGTGCTCCACCTCGTGCCCTCGGGCATCCTGCGTGAAGGCGTCACCTGCTACATCGGCAACGGCGTCGTGCTGTCGCCCGAAGCCCTGATCAAGGAGCTCGACGAGCTCAAGGCCGCCGGCGTCGACGCCGAGTCGCGCATCAAGATTTCCGAAGCCTGCCCGCTGATCATGCCGCACCACCAGGCGCTGGACATCGCGCGCGAGGCGGCCAAGGGCGCCAACAAGATCGGCACCACCGGCCGCGGCATCGGCCCGGCCTACGAGGACAAGGTCGCGCGCCGCGGCCTGCGCCTGCAGGACCTCACGCGCCCCAAGCGCTTCGCCGAGAAGCTGGCCGAGATCCTCGACTATCACAACTACGTGCTGAAGAATTTCCTCGGCGCCGAGACCGTCGACTTTCAGAAGTCGCTCGATGCCGCGCTGGCCATGGCGCCGCGCCTGACGGCGATGATCGCCGACGTGCCGCGCGCGCTCTACGACGCCCACAAGGGCGGCGCCAACCTGCTGTTCGAGGGCGCGCAGGGTACGCTGCTCGACATCGACCATGGCACCTATCCGTTCGTCACCTCGTCGAACTGCGTCGCCGGTGCGGCCTCGGCCGGCGCCGGCGTCGGCCCGGGCATGCTGCACTATGTGCTCGGCATCACCAAGGCCTACACCACGCGCGTCGGCGGCGGCCCGTTCCCGACGGAGCTCTACGATGCCGTCGACAAGCAGGACCCGGTCGGCAAGCACATGGCGACCAAGGGCCACGAGTTCGGCGCCACCACCGGCCGCGCCCGCCGTTGCGGCTGGTTCGATGCCGCCGCGCTGAAGCGCTCGATCCAGATCAACGGCGTCTCGGGCCTCTGCGTCACCAAGCTCGACGTGCTCGACGGCCTCGAGGAAATGAAGATCTGCACCGGCTACAAGCTGAACGGCGGCGTCACCGACATCCTGCCGGTCGGCGCCGACGACCTCGCGGCCTGCCAGCCGGTCTACGAGACGCTGCCCGGCTGGAGCGACAGCACCGTCGGCGTGAAGACGCTCGACGGCCTGCCGGCCGCGGCGCGCGCCTACATCAAGCGTATGGAGGAAGTTTGCGGCGTGCCCGTCGACATGATCTCCACGGGCCCGGATCGCGAAGAGACCATCGTCCTGCGCCATCCGTTCAAGTAACAGACTGACGGGCCAGGCCGGGCGGCGTAGAATCGCCCGGCCGACCGGATATGCAGGCCGCAAAAAGCAAAAGGCCCCGATGTCGGGGCCTTGCTTTTTGGCTCCGGAGCCGGAGCCCTGCTTTTTTCGTTTGCATCGATGGTGCCCAGGAGAGGACTCGAACCTCCACGGTGTTACCCGCTAGTACCTGAAACTAGTGCGTCTACCAATTCCGCCACCTGGGCGACGCAAACGAGGCGCGAATTTTATAGGAACCGACCGAATTGTCAAACCGCAAGCCCCACAAGTTTTCCAAGATCCGCCGCGCCGATCCGATGTTCGAGCGCGAAGTCGCCAAGTACGACTACCCGCTGCCCAGCCGCGAGTACATCCTGCAGACGCTCGCCGAACAAGGCGTGCCGGTGGCCTTCGAGCGCCTCTGCGAGCTGCTCGACGTCAAGGACTTCGAGCATGACGACTTCCAGCGCCGCCTCGGCGCCATGGCGCGCGATGCGCAACTGCTGCAGAACCGCCGCGGCGACTGGCTGATCCCAGACAAGGCGGACCTCATCCGCGGCCGCGTCGAGGGCCATCCGGACGGCTTCGGCTTTCTGGTCCCCGAGGAAGGCGGCGCCGACCTGTTCCTGTCGACCAAGGAAATGGACAAGGTGCTGCATGGCGACCGCGCCATCGCCCGCGTCATCGGCGTCGACCGCAAGGGCCGCCCCGAAGGCAAGATCGTCGAGGTTACCGAGCGCGCCAATCGCAAGATCGTCGGCCGCGCCTACGAGGACCACGGCGTCTGGTACCTGATCGCGGAGAACCGTCGCCTGTCGCAGGACATCCTGCTATCGCCGCCGGCGAAGGGCGACAAGAAGGCGCTCAAGCCGAAGTCCGGCCAGGTCGTCGTCGCCGAGATCGTCGAGCAGCCGAGCAAGCAGTCGCAGCCGATCGGCCGCGTCGTCGAGATCCTCGGCAACTATGCCGATCCGGGCATGGAGATCGAGATCGCGCTGCGCAAGCACGACCTGCCGTTCGAGTTTTCGAAGGCCGCGATCGAGGAAACCGGCAAGCTGCCCGACGAAGTCCGCAAGGGCGACTGGAAGGGCCGCGAGGACCTGACCGAACTGCCGCTCGTCACCATCGACGGCGAGACGGCCAGGGACTTCGACGACGCCGTGTTCTGCGAAAAGCAGGGCAAGAACTATCGCCTCATCGTCGCCATCGCCGACGTTTCGCACTACGTGCATGCCGGCGGGCCGCTCGATCGCGACGCCTACGACCGCGGCAACTCGGTTTACTTCCCGCGCCGCGTGATTCCGATGCTGCCGGAGAAGCTGTCGAACGGGCTCTGTTCGCTCAACCCGCAGGTCGAGCGCCTTTGCGTCGCCTGCGACATGGTGGTCACGCCGGGCGGCGACATCAAGGAGTACCGCTTCTATCCGGCGGTGATCTTCTCGCATGCGCGCCTGACCTACACCGAGGTCGCGGCCGCCCTCTACGACCGCGACGCCGCGACGCGCCGCCGCCTGGCGCCGCTGCTGCCGCACCTCGAAAACCTCGACGCGCTGTTCCGCATCCTGCTCGAGGCGCGCGGCCAGCGCGGCGCCATCGACTTCGAGACCGTCGAGACGCGCATGTCGTTCGACGACAACGGCAAGATCGAGAGCATCGATCCCTACGAGCGCAACGACGCCCACCGCCTGATCGAGGAGTGCATGCTGGCGGCCAACGTCTGCGCCTCCGACTTCCTCAAGCAGAGCAAGCACGCCGCGCTCTACCGCGTCCACGAAGGCCCGACGCCGGAGCGCCTGACCAAGCTGCGCGACTTCCTCGGCACCTTCGGCCTGCCGCTGGGCGGCGGCGATTCGCCCTCGGCCAAGGACTACGCGCAACTGATCGAGAAGATCCAGGGCCGCCCGGACAAGCAGCTGCTGCAGACCGTGATGCTGCGCTCGCTGCGCCAGGCGATCTACAGCCCGGACAACGTCGGCCATTTCGGCCTCGCCTACGAGAGCTACACCCACTTCACCTCGCCGATCCGTCGCTATCCCGACCTGATGATCCACCGCTCGATCAAGGCCGTGCTGGCGAAGAACAAGTACGAGCCGGGCAACTGGGAGGAGATCGGCCTCCACTGTTCGGCCACGGAGCGCCGTGCCGACGAAGCGACGCGCGACGTCGAGGCCTGGCTCAAGTGCTTCTACATGCAGGATCGCATCGGCGAGGTTTTCGCCGGCAGCATCTCGTCCGTCGTGCCGTTCGGCATCTTCGTCGCGCTCGATGGCGTCTTCGTCGAAGGCCTGGTGCACGTTTCGGAACTCGGCGCCGACTACTTCCACTTCGACGAGAAGGCCCACGCCATGGTCGGCGGCCGCACTGGCAAGCGCTATCGCCTGTCCGACCGCGTGCGCGTGCAGCTCGTGCGCGTCGACATGGAGCAGAACAAGATCGACTTCCGGCTCGTCGACGACGACTTCGAAGAGGAGCCGCACGGCAAGAAGAAAGCCAAGCGGCGCTAGGCGATTTTCGACCTGCGTCAAAGACACAGGCGGCGTTTCGGCCGAGACTCGGGGCATCCTGACCGTTCCCAGATTCGTGAAAATGAAACAGGATCAATGGAATCAGAAGCCCCAGGCCGCCGCGGCCCCTGCCGAGCGATCGCGCGCGGCGCCGAGCCGTCCGTCCGGGCAACGCGCCGTCGCACCGGGCAGCGAAGTCATCGCGGCCCTCAAGCGTGCGGCCGCCGGCGACCGAGCGGGCGACCTCAGCTGGAACCCCTGGCAGCCGTGACGCCGCGCTGAAGGCGCGGAACTCGTCCGGTTTCCCGCGGGGCGGACCTCGCCGGCGCGGCTACAATCGCGCTTTGCCCCGAGGACTCCCATGAGCGAAACCCGCCTCATCTACGGCTTCCACGCCGTCGTCGCCAAGCTGCGGCACTCCGCCGACGACGTCAAGGAAATCTATCTCGCCGAAGGGCGTCAGGACGGCCGCGTGCGCGATCTGGTGCGCGTCGCCGAAGCCGCCGGCGTGCGGGTGATGCCGGTCAGCGCTGCGCGGCTCGAGGGCATGGCGCCCGGCCAGCGGCATCAGGGCGTGGTGGCGAAGGTCTCGGCCGCCGCGAAGCACGTCTCGCTCGACGACGTCCTCGACACCCTCGCCGAACCGGCGCTACTGCTGGTGCTCGACGGCATCACCGACCCGCACAACCTCGGCGCCTGCCTGCGCGTCGCCGACGCCGCCGGCGCGCATGCCGTGATCGCGCCGAAGGACAAGGCCTGCGGCCTCAACGCCACCGCGATCAAGGTCGCTTCGGGCGCGGCCGACACGGTGCCCTACGTGACGGTGACGAATCTCGCACGCGCCCTGCGCGAGATCCAGGAACGGAACATCTGGACCATCGGTGCCGCCGGCGAGACCGAGCGCGATCTCTACGACGTCGATCAGAAGGGCTCGGTGGCTTGGGTGCTCGGCGCCGAGGGCGCCGGCCTGCGGCGGCTGACGCGCGACACCTGCGACGAACTCGCGCGCATCCCGATGCACGGGACGGTCGAGAGCCTCAACGTGTCGGTGGCCGCCGGCATCTGCCTGTTCGAGGCGCGGCGGCAAAGGCTCTAAGGCCGCGCCTGCGGTCTTACCAGAGCTTCCACCACGGTTCGGTGCGGTTGAGCCCGCGGGCGTAGTACTCGCTGGCGGGGAAGTTCTTGCGCATCACGCGCTCGGCGTCGTCGCGCAGGTCGTTCAGGCCCATCGAGTCGTAGGCCTTGACCATGACGAACAGGGCCTCCTCGTTGGCCGGCGCGTCGGGGTAGGTCTTGATGGCGTACTGGGCGCGGTTGGCGGCGGCGACGAAGGCGCCGCGCTTCATGTAGTAGCGCGCGACATGCACCTCGTGCGAGGCCAGCGCGTTGACGAGGTACTTCATGCGCATCACCGAGTCCTGCGCGTACTTGCTCTCGGGGAACTTCTCGACCAGTTCCTTGAACGCCTCGAAGGACTCGCGCGCGGCCTTCGGGTCTCGTTCGGTCTGGTCCTGCATGCTGATGTGGCCCATCAGGCCGAGGTCGCCGTTGAAGTTGGCGAGGCCCTTCAGGTAGTAGGCGTAGTCGACGTTCGGATGGTTCGGGTGCAGGCGGATGAAGCGGTCGCAGGCGGCGATCGCCGAGGCGGTTTCCTGCTGGCGATAGTACGCGTAGGCGACCTCGAGTTGCGCCTGCTGGGCATAGCGTCCGTAGGGAAAGCGCGCCTCGAGCTTCTCGAAGTACTTGATCGCCTTGTCGTAGGCGCCGTCGCCCATCGACGACTTCGCTTCCGAATAGAGCTTGCTTGCCGACCAGCCGGAGGTCTCGTCAACCTCATCCGGCAGCAGGCCGCAGCCGGAGGCGAAGAGGGCGAGGAGCAGGGCCAGCAGAGAAGCTAAACTACGCATGATGAACGTCCCGCGATCGAGTGCCGGCGATTATAGCTCAGCGCCGGAGGCGGCCCCGACCGCGGCCGTGCCCGGCGAGTGCGCCGGCATGCGCGTCGATGCCGCACTGGCGAAGATATTCCCCGAGCATTCGCGCAGCCGCCTGCAGGGCTGGCTCAAGGAAGGCCGCATCCGCATCGACGGCAGCGCAGCCGACGCCAAACGCAAGGTCTATGGCGGCGAGCGCATCGAACTCGACCTGCCGCCGCCGGTGACGGAAAGCGCCGGCGCCGAGGACATCGCGCTGCCCATCGTCTTTGAAGACGACGACCTGATCGTCATCGACAAGCCCGCCGGCCTGGTCGTCCATCCGGGCAACGGCAACGCCTCGGGGACGCTGATGAATGCCTTGCTGCATCACGCGCCGCAACTCGCCCAGGTGCCGCGCGCCGGCATCGTGCATCGGCTCGACAAGGACACCAGCGGCCTGCTGGTCGTCGCGCGCACGCTGACCGCGCAGACCGACCTGGTGCGGCAGCTGCAGGCGCGCAGCGTCAAACGCCACTATCTCGCGCTGGCGCTCGGCGCGGTCGCTCGCGACGGCAGCGTCGATGCGCCGATCGGCCGCCATCCGGTGCAACGCACGAAGATGGCCGTCGTCGGCTCCGGCCGCGAAGCGCGCACGCATTACGCGGTGCGCGAGCGCTTCGCGCATTGCACGCTGGTCGAATGCAGGCTTGAGACCGGGCGCACGCACCAGATTCGCGTGCACATGGCGTCGCTCGGCCACCCGCTCGTCGGCGATCAGGTCTATGGCCGTCGCAAGAGCGGGGATGCGCGTCTCGACGGCTTCCCGCGCCAGGCCCTGCACGCCTGGAAACTGGCGCTGATCCATCCGCGCACCGGCGCCGGGATGTCGTGGGAGGCGCCGCTGCCGGCCGACTTCGCGACCTTGCTCGAGGAACTGCGCTGTGAGTGATGGACGGTTCATCATCCCCGACTGGCCGGCGCCGCCGAACGTGCGCGCGCTGACCACCACGCGGCGCGGCGGCCACGGCGCCGGCGTCTATGAGAGCTTCAACCTCGCGACCCACGTCGGCGACGACGCGGCGATCGTCGCCGCCAACCGCAGCCTGCTCGGCGAGCAGGTGCCAACCGAACCGCGCTGGCTGACGCAGGTGCACGGCACGCGCTGTGTCGATGCCGAGACCGCGGCCGACGGCGCCGAGGCCGACGCCAGCTTCGCGCGCTCGTCCCGGCGCGCCTGCGCCGTGCTGACCGCCGACTGCCTGCCGGTGCTGCTGTGCGATGCCGGCGGCACGGTGGTGGCGGCCGCGCATGCCGGCTGGCGCGGGCTCGCCGCCGGCGTGCTCGAGACGACGGTCGCGGCGATGCGCATGCCGGGCTCCGCGCTGCTCGCCTGGCTCGGGCCGGCGATCGGGCCGGCGGCGTTCGAGGTCGGCGACGAAGTGCGCGCTGACTTCCTGCGCGACGATGCAGGCGCCATCAGCGCTTTCGTGGCCCACGGCGACGGCAAGTGGCTGTGCGACCTCTACGCGCTGGCCCGCCTGCGCTTGGCCCGACTCGGCATCGAACGCGTCAGCGGCGGGGGCTTTTGCACCGTGGCCGACCGTGGGCGTTTTTTCTCCTACCGCCGTGACGGTAATACCGGCCGCATGGCGACGCTGATCTGGCTGGAGCCGTAGGCCGCCCGTAAGACTCGGCCCGTATAATCGGGCGCCATGTCGACGCTCTCGTGGATTCTCCTCATGGCGCTGGTCGGCGGCGGTCTCTCCGTGACCATCGCCGCCGCACTGGCCTTCAGCGCGCGCACGAGCCTGGTGCCGATGCTGATCAGCTATGCGATCGGCGCACTGCTCGGCGCCGCCTTCCTCGAGGTCCTGCCGCATGCGGTGATCGCCAGCCGCGATGCCGGCACCGTCGGTGCGACGATCCTCGGCGGCATCCTAGGCTTCTTCGTGCTCGAGAAGCTGGTGCTCTGGCGCCATTGCCACATCGAATCGTGCGAGGGCCACGAGCGGCCTGCGCACGAGAACCACGGCCACGACTATGGCCGCAGCGGCCTGCTGATATTGATCGGCGACACCTTCCACAACTTCGTCGACGGCGTGCTGATCGCCGCCGCCTTCATGGAAGACGTGCGCCTCGGCATCATCACGGCGGTCGCCATCATCGCGCACGAGATCCCGCAGGAAGTCGGCGACTTCCTGATCCTGCTGCACTCGGGCTACTCGCGCCAGCGCGCGCTGGCCTTCAACCTGCTCTCGAGTCTGGCGACGGTCGTCGGCGGGATGCTCGCCTACTTCACGCTGTCGGCTGCAGAGGGGCTGGTTCCGGTCATGCTGTCGCTGGCGACCGCAAGCATGATCTACGTCGCCGTGGCCGACCTGATCCCCGGCCTGCACAAGCGTCCCGAAATCGGTGCGACGGTCCAGCAGGTCGCGTTGATCCTGCTCGGCATCGCCACCATCGTCGTCGCCGATCTTCTCGTCGAACACGCCGCCGGTTGATCCGGCGCATGGCCCGCGGGCTTCATTGACACCGCAATTGGTGCAGTGCAAAATCCGCCGGTCGCTACAGGAGTCCAAGCATGTCCGCCACGCCTAACGAACCCAACAAAGCTGCCGCCATGCAGGCCTTCCTTCAGGCCGGCCAGCACTTCGCGCAGGGCTTCATGCAATTCCTCGCCCAGCAGCAATCCTCGCTGCAAAAGGCCGCGAGCCAGACGCCGCCCTCCGTCGGCATGGTGCCCGCCGCCTGGGCGCCCGAGACCGAACAGCTCACCGCGCTGCAAAAGCAGTGGGCCGAGCGCCACCAGCAGCTGTGGCAGGCCATGATCGGTCGCAAGCCCGGCGACGAGTCGCCGGCTCCTGCGGTGGCCCAGCCCGAGCCCGGCGACCGGCGTTTCGACCACCCGTCGTGGGCCGAGAGCCCGGTCTACGACTACGTGCGCCAGGCCTACCTGATCAATGCCGAGTTCCTCAAGAAGATGACCGAGGCCGCGCCGGTCTCGGAGGGCCTGTCGAAGGACCGCATGCGCTTCCTGACGCGCCAGTACATCGACGCCATGGCGCCGTCCAACTTCGCCGCCACCAATCCGGAATTCGTCAAGAAGGCGCTCGAGACCAAGGGCGAGAGCATTCGCCAGGGCATCCAGAACCTGATCGGCGACCTCGAGAAGGGCCGCATCTCGATGAGCGACGAGAGCGCCTTCGAGGTCGGCCGCAACCTCGCGGTTACGCCGGGTGCCGTGGTCTTCGAGAACGAGCTGATGCAGCTCATCCAGTACTCGCCGCTCACCGACACGGTCGCCAAGCGTCCGTTCGTGATGGTGCCGCCGTGCATCAACAAGTTCTACATCCTCGACCTGCAGCCGGAGAACTCCTACGTCCGCTACGCCGTCGAGCAGGGTCACACGGTGTTCCTCGTCTCCTGGCGCAACGTCAGGGCCGAGCAGGGGCACTTCGGCTGGGACGACTACATCGAGCAGGGTCCGCTGACCGCATTCAAGGTGGCGAAGGAAATCTGCAACGTCGACCAGGTCAACGCGTTCGGCTTCTGCGTCGGCGGCACCATCATCTCGTCGGCGCTGTCGGTGATGAAGGCCCGCGGCGGCGACGACGTCGCGTCGCTGACCCTGCTGACGACGCTGCTCGACTTCTCCGACCCGGGCGAGCTCGGCTGCTTCATCGACGAGGCCTCGGTCGTCGCGCGCGAGAACACCATCGGCAAGGGCGGCCTGCTGCAGGGCAAGGAGCTCTCCTCGGTATTCTCGTCGCTGCGCGCCAACGACCTGATCTGGCAGTACGTCGTCGGCAACTACCTGAAGGGCGGCAAGCCGATGCCCTTCGACCTGCTCTACTGGAACTCCGATTCGACCAACCTGCCCGGCCCCTTCCTCGCCTGGTACCTGCGCAACATGTACCTCGAGAACAGCCTGCGCGTGCCGGGCAAGCTCTCGATGTGCGGCGTCAAGGCCGACCTCGGCCGCGTCGACATGCCGACCTTCATCCTCGCCACGCGCGAGGACCACATCGTGCCGTGGCAGACCTCCTACCTCGGCCGTGCGCTGCTCGGCGGCGAAACCACCTTCGTGCTCGGCGCCTCGGGCCACATCGCCGGCGTCATCAACCCGGCGGCGAAGAACAAGCGCAGCTACTGGACGAGCGACAGCAAGACGGCCAACGCCGAGGAATGGCTGGCCAGCGCCACGGAAGTGAAGGGCAGCTGGTGGCCGCGCTGGGCGGAGTGGCTCAAGCAGCATGCCGACGGCGAGATTCCGGCGCGCGGACGGCTCGGCAACAAGACGTACAAGCCGACCGAGCCGGCGCCCGGCCGCTACGTCAAAGAAAAGGCTTGAAGCACGGCCGCCAGAGCCGTGATGCCAACGAAGGAGGAGACAAGAAAATGCAAAGAGTGGCACTGGTGACGGGAGGCATGGGCGGCCTGGGCGAAGCGATCTGCCTCAAGCTCGCGGCGCTCGGCGACAAGGTCGTGACGACCTACAGCCCGAACAACACCAAGGCGCAGGAGTGGCTGCGCAAGATGAACGACATGGGCTACGGCTTCAAGGCCTATCCCTGCGACGTGACCGACTTCGACTCGGCGCACGAGTGCGTCACCAAGGTGGCGAGCGACATCGGTCCGGTCGACGTGCTGGTCAACAACGCCGGCATTACCCGCGACATGACGTTCAAGAAGATGACCAAGTCCGACTGGGACGCCGTCATGCACACCAATCTTGACTCGGTGTTCAACATGACCAAGCAGGTCATGGACGGCATGGTCGAGCGCGGCTGGGGCCGCATCATCAACATCTCGTCGGTGAACGGCACCAAGGGCGCCTTCGGCCAGACCAACTACGCGGCGGCCAAGGCCGGCATGCACGGCTTCACCAAGTCGCTGGCGCTCGAAGTGGCCAAGAAGGGCGTCACGGTCAATACCATCTCGCCCGGCTACATCGGTACCAAGATGGTGATGGCGATCCCGCAGGACGTGCTCGAGAGCAAGATCCTGCCGCAGATTCCGCTGTCGCGCCTGGGCAAGCCGGAGGAGGTCGCGGGCCTCGTCGCCTACCTCGCCTCCGAGGAGGCCGCCTTCGTCACCGGCGCCAATATTTCGATCAACGGCGGCCAGCACATGTTCTGACCGCCGGCAACGAGCAACCTCCAACAACACGAACAGGGAAAGGGAAACAACATGACTCAACGCGTAGCTTTCGTCACCGGCGCCATGGGCGGCCTCGGAACCGCCATTTGCCAAGCCTTCGCCAAGGACGGCTACAAGGTGGTGGCGGCCTACCATCCGCAATTCGACAACAAGGACGAGTGGCTGAAGGAACAGGCCGAAGCCGGCTTCAAGGACTTCATCTGCGTCGCCGGCGACGTCTCCAAGATCGAGGACTGCCAGGCCATGGCCAAGGAAGCCGAGGAGAAGGCCGGTCCGGTCGACATCCTGGTGAACAACGCCGGCATCACGCGCGACAAGTTCTTCGCCAAGATGGAGAAGGACCAGTGGGACGCCGTCATCTCGACGAACCTCACCAGCCTGTTCAACGTCACCAAGCAGTTCTCCGCCAAGATGGCTGAGCGCGGCTGGGGCCGCATCATCAACATCTCGTCGGTGAACGGCGTCAAGGGCCAGGGCGGCCAGACCAACTACTCGGCCGCCAAGGCCGGCGTGATCGGTTTCACCAAGGCGCTGGCGCAGGAAATGGCGACCAAGGGCGTCACGGTCAATGCCATCGCCCCGGGCTACGTCGCGACCAAGATGGTCATGGCGATCCGCGAGGACATCCTCAAGACCATCGTCGACGGCATTCCGATGAAGCGCCTGGCCAAGCCCGAGGAAATGGGCGGTGCCTGCTCGTACCTGGCTTCGGAAGTCGCCGGCTACATGACCGGCGCGACGCTGAACATCAACGGCGGCCTGCACTTCCAGTAAAATCACGTCGTTATGGCACCTCCCGCGGCCCCGCGGGAGGGGCGCCGCGGAGGAGAGAGCCGAGATGGCCGAGCAGCAAGTACGTCTGATCAAGAAGTATCCGAATCGCCGCCTTTACGACACCCGCACCAGCACCTACATCACGCTGGCCGACGTCAAGGATCTGGTCCTGCAGCACGAGGTCTTTCAGGTCGTCGACGCCAAGAGCGGCGACGACCTCACGCGTGCCATCCTGCTGCAGATCATCCTCGAGGAGGAAGCCGGCGGCGCGCCGATGTTCACCTCCGACGTGCTGTCGCAGATGATCCGTTTCTACGGCAACGCCATGCAGGGCATGATGGGCAGCTACCTCGAGAACAACATCAAGGCCTTCGCCGAGATGCAGCAGAAGCTGCAGGATCAGGCGCGCCTCCTGTACGGCGACAACAGCGGCATGAGCAAGGATCTGTGGGCGCAGTTCCTCACCTTCCAGGGCCCGGCCATGCAGAGCATGATGTCCGCCTACGTCGAGCAGAGCCGCAACATGTTCCAGCAGATGCAGGAGAACCTGCAGGACCAGACGCGCAAGATGTTCACCGGCATCAAGTTCCCCGGTTTCCCCGTGCCGCCGGGCCAGGAAAAGACCGAAGAGAAGCAGTGACGGCGGGGCGGCCGCGCGGTTCGGCGGCCGTGAATTTTCCGCCGCCGCGGCGGTCTGAGCGGCTCCGGCAGCGTCGGCTGCCGCCGACCCATTAGAATTCCGCCGCATGAAGACCCGAAAGCAAGTTCCCACCGTCGGCTTCGTCTCGCTCGGCTGCCCGAAGGCGACCGTCGATTCCGAGCAGATCCTCACGCGCCTGCGCGCCGAGGGCTATGAAATCTCCGGCAGCTATGCCGGCGCCGACCTCGTCGTCGTCAACACCTGCGGCTTCATCGACGCCGCCGTCGCCGAATCGCTCGACGCCATCGGCGAGGCCCTGGCCGAGAACGGCAAGGTCATCGTCACCGGCTGCCTCGGCGCCAAGGGCGACATCGTGCGCGAGACGCACCCGAAGGTCCTCGCCGTCACCGGCCCGCACGCGGCGCAGGAAGTCATGGAGGCGGTGCACGCGCACCTGCCGCCGCTGCACGACCCGTTCGTCGATCTGGTGCCCGAGCAGGGCATCCGCCTGACGCCGCAGCATTACGCCTACCTGAAGATTTCCGAGGGCTGCAACCATCGCTGCAGCTTCTGCATCATCCCGGCGCTGCGTGGCGACCTCGTCAGCCGGCCGATCGGCGACGTCATGCGCGAGGCCGAGGCACTGGTCAACGCCGGCGTGCGCGAGCTGCTGGTGATCTCGCAGGACACCAGCGCCTACGGCGTCGACGTCAAGTACCGCACCGCCTTCTGGGAAGGCCGCCCGGTCAAGACCAAGCTCTACGACCTCTGCAAGCATCTCGGCGAACTCGGCGTCTGGGTGCGCCTGCATTACGTCTATCCCTATCCGAACGTCGACGAGCTGCTGCCGCTGATGGCCGAGGGCAAGGTGCTGCCCTATCTCGACGCGCCCTTCCAGCATGCGAATGCGCGCATCCTCAAGGCGATGAAGCGCCCGGCCTCGGCCGAGAAGGTGCTCGATCGCATCGCGCAGTGGCGCAAGGCGGTGCCGGACCTCGCGCTGCGCTCGACCTTCATCACCGGCTTTCCCGGCGAGACCGAGGCCGAGTTCAACGAACTGCTCGACTTCCTCGACGAGGCGCAGCTCGACCGCGTCGGCGCCTTCGCCTATTCGCCGGTCGCAGGCGCGGCCGCCAACGAACTGCCTGGCGCGCTGCCCGAAGAGGTGCGCGAAGAGCGCAAGGCGCGCCTGATGCAGCACCAGGAGGACATCAGCACCCAGCGCCTCGAAGCCAAGATCGGCCGCCGCATCACGGTCCTCGTCGACGACATCGACGAGGAGGGCGCGCTGGCGCGTTCGACGGCCGACGCGCCGGAGATCGACGGCCTCGTCTACGTCACCGACGGCCACGACCTGGAAGTCGGCGACTTCGCCGAGGTCACGGTCACCGATTGCGACGTGCACGACTTGTTCGCCAGGCTCGAATGACCGGCCTCGTCGAGTCGCTGCGGGCGCTGCTCGGCCCGGCCCACGTCCTGACAGACGAGTGCGACACGGCGCCGTGGTGCGCCGACTGGCGCGGCCGCTACAAGGGCGAGGCCCTGTGCGTCGCACGCCCCGGCACGACCGACGAGGTGGCCGCGGTGGTCAGGCTGTGCGCCGAAGCCGGCGTCGCCGTGGTGCCGCAGGGCGGCAACACAGGCCTCTGCGGCGGCGCCACGCCGCGCGGCGGCGAAGTGGTGCTGAACCTCGGCCGCCTCAGGCGAGTGCGCGAGGTCGATGCCGCCAACAACACCATCACCGTCGAGGCCGGCTGCACGCTGCTCGAAGTGCAGGAAGCGGCCGCCGCGGCCGACCGCCTGTTCCCGCTCTCGCTGGCCGCCGAAGGCACGGCGACGATCGGCGGCAATCTGTCGACCAACGCCGGCGGGGTGCAGGTGCTGCGCTACGGCAACGCGCGCGCGTTGGTGCTCGGCCTCGAGGTCGTGCTGCCCGACGGCCGTGCCTGGAACGGCCTGCGCGGCCTGCGCAAGGACAACACCGGCTACGACTTGAAGCACCTGTTCGTCGGTGCCGAGGGCTCGCTGGGCCTCATCACCGCCGCCGTGCTCAAGCTGTTCCCGCGCCCGCGCGCCAGCGCCACGGCCTGGGCCGCCGTGCGCGATCCGGCCGCCGCCGTCGCGCTGCTGACGCGCCTGCGCTCGGAGGCCGGCGACCGCGTCACCGCCTTCGAGATCGTCGGCCGCCCGGCGCTCGACCTCGTGCTGCGCCACATCCCCGGCGCGCGCGATCCGCTCGCCGGCCGCGCCGAATGGCAGGTGCTGGTCGAGCTCACCGACACGCTGGCCGATTCGCCGCTCGCCGACATCCTTGAGCGCGTGCTCGGCGAAGCCATCGAAGCCGGCGAAGTGCTCGACGTCGCGCTGGCGCAAAGCGAGGCGCAGGTGCAGGCGCTGTGGGCGCTGCGCGAGAACGTCGCCGAAGGCCAGAAGGCCGAGGGCCTGTCGATCAAGCACGACATCGCCGTGCCGGTGTCGCGCATCCCCGTGTTCATCGCGCGCGCCGACGCCGCGCTGGCAGCGCGCTTCCCCGGCGTGCGCATCGTCTGCTTCGGCCACATCGGCGACGGCAACCTGCATTACAACCAGTCGCGCAGCGACGCGCTCGACAACGAGGCCTTCCTCGCCGCGACGCCCGAGGTCAACCGCATCGTGCACGACATCGTCAATGATCTCGGCGGCTCGATCTCGGCCGAGCACGGCCTCGGCCAGCTCAAGCGCGAGGAAATCCTGCGCTACAAGAGCGCCGTGGAAATGGATTTGATGCGTGCGGTCAAGGCGGCCTTCGACCCGAAGGGAATCATGAATCCCGGGAAAGTTTTGTAGGCGCGGAAAACTGTTTACACGCCGGCGCGCGCTCCGTATAATGCGCGCTCTCTTGTGGGGGTATAGCTCAGCTGGGAGAGCGCTTGCATGGCATGCAAGAGGTCCGCGGTTCGATCCCGCGTACCTCCACCAAAGAAAATGTCCCTATCGTCTAGAGGCCTAGGACAATACCCTTTCACGGTATGAACCGGGGTTCGAATCCCCGTGGGGACGCCAGGTTTGGAGTGGTAGTTCAGTTGGTTAGAATACCGGCCTGTCACGCCGGGGGTCGCGGGTTCGAGTCCCGTCCACTCCGCCAACAGATTCGATGAAAACGCCCCGTAAGGGGCGTTTTTGTTTTGTGCTGTCGTTGGGAACCAGCCGCATTGCTGCCGGCGATTGGCGCGAGGACAGGGGGCCTCGACCCTCCTCATAGGTGTTCAAATCGTCGGGTCGAGGCCCCCTATCCTCGCGGCGCTGGCGCACCCAAACTGTTATGGCCTTGAAGAACGATGAGCACTTGTGCGAAGCGTTCGTCGTCGATTTCCCGTTTCGACGCACCGAGCTCAAGGCAGAGGCATGGGCGCTCTGCCTGACGATTTGAACACCTATGAGGAGGGCAGAGCGCCCATGCCTCTGCCCCGCGGGACGCGAACCCGCTAGGAATACGCCGGCGCGAAGCTGCCGACGTCCGCTTTCCCCTTCTCCGCCTCCCAATACGGCGACAACTCGCGAAGCTTGGCGATGACGCCGGGCACGGCTGCGATCACGCGGTCGATCTCCGCCTCGGTGTTGTAGCGCGACAGCGAGAAGCGGATCGTGCCGTGCGCCGCCGTGTAGGGGATGCCCATCGCGCGCATGACGTGCGACGGTTCGAGCGAGCCGGAGGTACAGGCCGAACCGGAAGACGCGGCGATGCCGAGCTTGTTGAGCATCAGCAGGATGGCTTCGCCTTCGATGAACTCGAAGGCGATGTTGCTGGTGTTGGGCAGACGGTTGGCGGTGTCGCCGGTGGCGAAGGCGCGCGGCACTTGCGCGAGGATGCCGGCTTCGAGCTTGTCGCGCAGGCGCTTCACCTCGGTGTTCTCGAAGGCCATGTGTTCGAGCGCGAGTTCGGCGGCGCGGCCGAGGCCGACGATGGAGGCGGAGTTCTCGGTGCCGGCGCGGCGTCCGCGTTCCTGGTGGCCGCCGCGCAGCATCGGGCGGTAGCGCGTGTTGCGGCGCAGGTAGAGCACGCCGACGCCCTTGGGCGCGTGCAGTTTGTGGCCCGAGAGCGAGAGCATGTCGATCTTCGTGTTCTTCAGGTCGATGGCGATCTTGCCGACGGCCTGCACGGCGTCGGTGTGGAACTGCGCGCCGACCGCGTGCGCCATCTCGGCCATCTCCTCGACCGGGAACAGCGTGCCGGTCTCGTTGTTGGCCCACATCGCCGAGACGATGGCGGTGCGCGGGCCGAGCAGCGACTTGTACTCGGCGAGATCGAGGCGGCCCTTCTTGTCCACGCCGAGGCGATGGACGACGACGCCTTCTTTCTCGAGGTATTCGCAGAGCGTCAGGATCGCAGGGTGCTCGACGGCCGTGGTGATGATCTGGTTGCGCTCGGGCTGCGCCTTCAGCGCCGAGAGGATCGCCGTCGAATCCGACTCGGTGCCGCAGGAGGTGAACACGATCTCCGATTCGTGCTCGGCGCCAAGCAGCGCCTGCACGCGCGCTCTGGCTTCCTTGAGCGCGAAGCCGACCTTGTTGCCGAAGCTGTGCATCGACGACGGGTTGCCGAACTGCTCGGTGAAGAAGGGCAGCATCGCCTCGACGACGGCCGGGTCGCAGCGCGTCGTCGCGTTGTTGTCGAGGTAGATCGGTTCCATGTCAGTGCTCCGCGGCGCTGCGGCCGAGGCGCGCCGCCGGCAGCAACTGCACGAATTCTCCCAGCGCTTCGACGAGCTGGGTCTGGATGCCGTTGAGCGTCGCCGCTTCCATCATGCAGCCCTGGCAGGCGCCCTTGAGATTGACGTAGATGTTGCGGCCGTCGATCTCGACGATCTCGATGTCGCCGTGGTCGGCCTGCAGCATCGGGCGGATCTTCTCGACGGTTTCCTCGATCAGGCGCATGCGCTGGAAGTTGGTCAGCTTCGCCTTGCCCGTCGGCGCCGGCGCCTTGGCGGCGGCGGGCGCCGTGCAGCGTTCGCCGGCGACCTTGCCGAGGATTTCCTCGATGCCTTCGTGGCACGACGAGCAGCCGCCGCCGGCCTTGGTGTAGTGCGTGACCTGCTCGACGGTCGACAAGTGGTTGGCGCGCACCACGTCCTCGATCATCGCCGAATCGACGGCGAAGCATTTGCAGACCAGCGAGCCTTCCTCGTGGTCGTCGTGCCATTCCTCGCCGCGGTAGTTGGCGATCGCCGCCTGCAGGGCCTCGCGGCCCATGACGGAACAATGCATCTTCTCGGGCGGCAGGCCGTCGAGGTAGTCGGCGATGTCCTGGTTGCTGACTTCGAGCGCGGCGTCGAGCGTCATGCCCTTGACGATCTCGGTCAGCGCCGAGGACGACGCGATCGCCGAGCCGCAGCCGAAGGTCTGGAAGTGCGCTTCCTCGATGACCTCGGTGTCGGGGTTCACCTTGAGCATCAGGCGCAGCGCGTCGCCGCATTGGATCGAGCCGACGTCGCCGACGCCGTTGGCCTCGGGCAACGGCCCCGAGTTGCGCGGGTTGAAGAAGTGTTCGCGTACTTTATCGGAATAGTCCCACATTGCGCTCTCCTGCTTGGGGGTTGGGGCAAGCAGGAACTTGCAATCGCCGTGCCATTAGCGCGCGGGTCGCAAAGCCAGCAACGGCAAGGCTTTGCGACTCGACGACGTTTGTCGCGAACGCGACAGTCAGCCGAGGATGGTCTCGTAGGCGCGCCGCAGCAGTTCGAGTTCGAGCGGCGGCAGGTCGCGCGCCTCGGTGATGGCGACGAAGCGGCCATTCACGGCCGCAGCGGCCTCGAAGGGCGGGTCGAGGGCGGTGAACTCGGCGAGCAGCACCGGCATCCAGCCGTCGGGCGTGTCGACCTCGACCTGGAACTCCGGCTCGGGCCGCAGGCTGCCCGCGGGCAGGCGCAGCCACGACTCGGCCGACCTGATGCTGGGCACCGGATGGGGGCGCACCGGCCCCGCGGCAGTGCGCACGACCGCGTTCGCCGGCAGCGGCCCGAACAGCAGCACGCTGTCGACGAACAGCAGGAAGCGGGTGCGGGCGCTGGTCTTCTGCTTGTGGTAACAGAGGACGCAGGCGTAGGACGCGTCCGTCACCCGCCTACCAGATGTCAGCCCCGACGCGCAGCCGCTCGACGGGTTTGCCGCCGATCAGGTGCTCGTCGAAGATCGCCGCGACGTCGGCTTTCGTCACGTTGCCGTAGAAAACGCCCTCGGGATAGACGAGGACGTTCGGTCCCTGGCCGCAGGGGCCGATGCAGCCGCAGGGCGTCACGGCCACCTTGTCGAAACACTGCCGCTGCTGGAACTCGAACATGAATTCGTCCAGCACCTCCTGGCAGCCGCGCGTGCCGCACGAGCCGCGCGGGTGACCCGGCGGCCGGTGGGTGGCGCAGACGAAGACGTGCCTTTCGGGTCTCGGCACGGTCAGGCGGACACGAACGTGAAGCAGCCCTTCGGGCAGGTGCGTCCGCAGGCGCCGCAGCCGGTGCAGTCGCCCGGATTCTTCACGACCATCATGGCCTTGGCATCCTCGTCGTCCCAATCATCCTCGTCGATGTCGTCGTCCTCGCCGCGGTCGACCAGGGTCAGCACGTCGCGCACGCAGACCTTGTAGCAGCGGCCGCAGCCGATGCATTTCTTCGAGTCGATGGCGTCGGCGTAGGTGGGGGTGTAGGGGGTCCCGCCCCGGGTTACGGCAGTTGCTGACATGTCGTCATCCTTTCTGCAAAGTTGTCAAACGGATATTCGCTTCGGCCCAGGCCTTGCAAGCGTCGTAGGTGGACTGCGACAGGGCCGGGATTTCCTCGTAGGCCGCCGGCAGGCGCTCCTCGACGAGGTCGTGCATCTGCGCCGCCCATTCACCGGCGACGCGCTTCAACTTGCGGACCTCGCGGTCCAGCGCCTTGAGCTCTTCTTCGCTCACCGCCTACATCCCGGCGACTTCGGCGTGCTTGCCGACGATCTCGAGCGCGACGGCGAGAATCTTGTCGCCCTCGTTCTTCATCTTCGACAGGCTCTCGAAGCCGAAGCGATGCACGTCGCGCAGCGTCTTGTCGGAGACGACGAGCTTGCCGACGGTGATCAGCGCGCGGCCGAATCCCTCGTGCGACAGATGCACCAGCGGCACCGCCATCTTTCCGCACTCCTTCTCGATCAGCGTGGCGATGGCGTTGTAGAAGGCCTTGAGGCGCGCGACCGCCTCCTCGTCGGGATCGCCGACGAGCGGAATCTCCGCCTTGCGTTCCTTGGTCAGGACGTAGGGCGCCAACAGCGCCTCGGCGGGCTGGCCGTCCCACTGGCCGTAGCTGTCGAGCGCGCGCATCTGGCGCACCATTTCCTTCATGAAGTCGGTGTCGAGGATCGGGTCGGTCATTGCGTCATCTCCAGTGGTCTATTCCTGCCAGCCTTCTTCGGCCATGCGGTCGAAGCGGCCGGAATCGGTCGTGCGGCGCAGCGTCTTGTCGATCCAAGGCACGCCGCCGTCGCGCACGGCGCGGCCGAGTTCGGCGAGCAGGGTTTCGATGGCCTTGTGCGCGTCGAGGCGCAGCGGCTGCACTCCATGCGCGAGCAGCTGGCGCACGGCGGAGGCGCCAGCGGCGAGGCAATACACGGCGGCGCAGCCCGCCAGCGCATCGATGCGCGCGACTAGCTTGTCCTCGTTGCCGTCCATCGCATCCTCGGGAAACTCGCTGACCCCGACGAGCTGGCCGCGCTCGCCGTCGAGCGCGTAGATGGCGAAGCCGCGCGTGGAACCGAAGTGCTGGTTCACGTCGATGCGGTTGTCGGTGGCGAAGGCGACCTTGAGCATGGCCGGCGCCTTGTCAGTGGCGGACCACGCCAGCGCCAGCCGGCGCCGGCTCCGTGCGGTAGCGCGAGTGGTAGGCGGGGATTTCATGGTGCGCCTCGAGGAAGAGGTTGGCGATGTCGAACAGCGCCTGGCGCGCGCCGCGATACCCGATCCAGGCGCGGGCGTGGCCGCCGGCGCGGTCGTACTGCGGGAAGCCGGCGCGCAGCAGCGGCACGCCGAGGCGCTGCGCGCTTTGCGCCGCATGCGAACTGGCGGCGATCAGCTGCGCTTCGCCGGCCGCGGCGGCGCGCTCTAGGTCTTCGAGGTCGCCGATCTGCACTTCCGCGCAGGCCATGCCCTCGAGCACCGCGGCACGCACCGGCGCCACGGCCGCGACGATCTGCGCCCCGACGCCGCGCAGGAAGTCGGCGCACGCCGCGAGCAGGTCGGGATCGAGCGCCAACGCGACGCGCGCGAAGCCGGTCATGAAATGCGTGTCGACCATCGCGTCCTGCAGTTGCGCGCGCTGCCGTTCGATCCGCGGCGGCACCGGCTGGCCGGAGAGCCGCGCCAGCGCCATGGTGAAGGCGTCGGCGGCGTCCAGCCCCATCAGGTGGTCGAAGCGCAGGTCCGGCACGCCGGTGCGCTCCTTGAGGCGGTCCGCGGCGGCGTCGAGCGAGCGGCCGATCACCAGCGTGGCGATCGACTCGCCCATCGCCTCGATCTCCTCGCGTGGCGTGCCGCCGAGCGTCAGCGGAGTGAATTCGGCATCGACCAGATGGCCGTCGAGCGAGTCGCCGAGGTCGGGCAGGATCACGGCGCGCAGGCCGAAGGCCTCGATCCAGTCGCGCAGCGCTTCGAGGTCGCCGGGCGTCAGCATCGAACCGGCGAGCACGTTGACCTGCCTGCGGCGCCGGCCGGCGTGGCGCGTTTCCGAGATCATCGTGTCGATGATCGCGCCCACCGCCAGCGCGTAGCCCGATTCGAGGCAGCCCGTGAAGTCCGGCGTATTGACCGGCACCACGGCGATGTCGGCGTATTCGGGATGGCGGGCGCGGAACTCGCGCACCAGGCGCAGGATGTCGGTGCCCTGGGTCTCGGAGAGGCCGGTGGTCGGCAGGCCGATGACCTGCGGGCGGTTCTTGTCGCAGATCGCGCGCAGGCCCTCGATCACGTTGTCGTCCGAACTCAGGACGGTCGATATCTGGTCCATCGCCGTCGTCTGCAGCGGAATCGGCTCGCGGAAATGACGCACGAAGAAGACCTTGGCGAAGGCCGTGCAGCCTTGCGAGCCATGGAACATCGGGATCGCGTCGCGCAGGCCGAGGAAGGCCAGCGCCGCGCCGAGCGGCTGGCTGGTCTTCAGCGGATTCACCGCCAGGGGTTTCGTGCGTTTCAGGATCTCGGCCATGACGGTAGCGACAATCGAGGGAGGTCGCTACCTGTTTTGCAAGGCCTGTGCCACAGGCGGAAGCCCGTGGATTCAACATGTTGCGCGCCGCGCCGGCTGTCGCAAACGCGACAAGGCGCGGCGCGCGACCGACAACGGCCCCTAGTGGACCGCGAGCTGGTGCACCTTCGCCCCGGCCTTCTTCGGCAGGGTCAGGACGAGAACGCCGTTCTCGTAGCGGGCGTCCGCCTTTTCCTCGTCGACCGGGGTCTCGAGCGTGAACGACCGGTGCATCTGGCCGTAGTAGCGCTCGGCGCAGAGCATGTTGCGGCCTTCGTCCTCGCGCTCCTTGCGCACTTCGGCGCTGATGGTCACCTGGTTGCCGTCGACCGAGATCTTGATGTCGTCCTTGGCGACACCCGGCATCTCCGCCTTGACCATGTACGCCTTGTCGTCCTCCGAGACGTCGAGGCGCACTTCCGGACGCAGGGCGGCCGGGCCGGCGAAGGGTCGCATGCGCAGCGTGTCCATCATGCGCTCCAGTTCATCGAACGGCGAGAAGCGTTCGAGACCATGGACGGGTGAGAATCGAGTGATGTTTGCCATGACTGCCTCCTCTTCATAACCAACCTCACAACATCGAGGCGGGCCGCCAGCGGAGTGCAGACTCGGGAGACCGACGCCTGCGCGGCACGTCCGCCTCGATAGCCTTGACGTCAGTTAGAGGGAAGCGCCGCGCCGCGAGTTCCGGCGCAGGATCATGCCGCTGCGCCCGGGGTCCAGGGCGCCGGGCGGCGCACCGCCGGCCACACCGGGCTCTCGATCGAGAGCGCGAGCTGGCGCGCCAGCTCGACCATGCCGGCGTAGCCGGCGTAGCCGAACTCGCGTTCCTGGTTGATGTCGAGGAAGGGGATGCGCGCCTTGAGCGCGGTATAGAGGTTGCGTCCGCCGGCGATCAGGATGTCCGCGCGGTAGTCCTTGTAGGCGGCCAGCAGCGCCTTCGGGCTGCCGTCGTCGATCATGCGCGCGTCCTCGCCCATCAACTCGCGGATGCGCGCCTTGTCTTCCTCCGTCGACTTCTTGGTGCCGGTGGCGACGACTTCCATGCCCAGGTCCTGCAGCGCCGAGACTACCGACCACGACTTGACGCCGCCGGTATAGAGCAGCACGCGCTTGCCGGCGAGGCGCTCGCGCCAGGGCGCCAGCGCGGCGTGCGCCGCGGCTTCCTCGCGCGCGATCAGCGCCTCGGTGCGCGCCGTCAGGTCCGCGTCGCCGAGCAGGCGGGCGAATTCGCGCAGCGCCGCCGAGGTGTCGGCGATGCCGTAGAAACTGCCCTCGAACCACGGCACACCCCACTTCTGCTCGACCTTGCGCGCGACGTTGAGCAGCGCCTTGGCGCAGACCACCATCGATGCCTGCGCGCGATGCATCGTCTGCACCTCGCGGTAGCGCGCGTCGCCCGAGAGCGTGCCGATGATGCGCAGGCCCAGTTCGTCGAACAGCGGCGCCACGTGCCAGAACTCGCCGGCGATGTTGTATTCGCCGATCAGCGTCACGTCGTGCACGCGAATGCCGGGCCGCTGTGCCGAATCCGGCACCGGGGCGGGCTCGCGCGTGCCGATCACGTGTTCGAGCATCGATTCGCCCGCGATGCGGTTGCCGAGGTTCTTGGTGCCGTAGAAGCCGGCGCAGTCGACCGGCACCACCGGCACGCCCCAGCGCTCGGCGGCGGCCTTGCACACGGCAGCCATGTCGTCACCAATCAGCGCCGTCACGCAGGTGGCGTAAACGAACACCGCCGCCGGCGAATAGTCGTCGATCGCCTGCTTGATGGCATGGAACAGCCGCTTCTCGCCGCGGCCCATGATCACGTCCTGCTCGGTGAGATCGGTCGTCATGCCGATGCGGTAGAGCGCCGGCCCCGTCGTGCGCGTGCCGCGGTTGTCCCACGACGAACCGGCGCAGGAGATCGGCCCGTGCACGATGTGCGCGACGTCGGCGATCGGCAGCAGGGCGATCTGCGCGCCGTCGAACGAGCAGCCGCCGGCGGTGGCGCCGGGCTTCGGCCGCGCGCAGCCGGATTTCTCCTTCGTGTTGTGTGCGCAGGCGGGTTCGTCGAGCAGGGCGGCGATGTCGGCGGTCTTCATGAGCATGTCCTTTGGCGAACGTCGTGCAATCGCCGTGCCACGCCTAAGTCATTGATTGTGCAGGTGAGGCGGTTGTCGCAAACGCGACATGGCAAAGTCATGCTAAAAGCCCCACCCAATGGACGCTCCACTGACCGACCGCATCCACGCCTTCTGGGACGAGCTCGCCGACTTCGACGCCGCGCGCGTGGATGCTGCGCTCGATCGTCTGCTCGGTTTCCTGTGCGAACTGGTCGATGCCCAGAATGCCAACTGGTTCGGCGCCGTGCGCATGGCCGACATCGTTCCCGGCGATCCGACGCGCGGCTGGCGGCCCGGCATCGTCCACTACCTGCACCCGTCGCGCCCGCTCGATGCGAAAGCGCGCGAACTGGCGAAGAAATTCAACCAGGGTGACGTCGACGAAACAGCGGTGCGCAACATCTCGCTCGCCGGCACGTTCCGCGCCAATCGGCTCGTCGATCTGGCTTCCGAGAGCTGGTTCGAGTCCGACTACTATCGCGTGTATTACGCCGGGGTCGGCCACGTGGACGTCATCTGGGCCGGCGTGCCGATCAACGCCGACGCCGAGTGCTACTTCGGCATCTTGCGCGACGGCGCCCATGCGCGCTTCACGCCCGAAGAGCGCGATCTCGTCGCCTACACGCTGCGCGGCCTGAAGTGGTTCTGCCGCCGCCAGATGCTCGGCCATGGCCTGCTGATCGCCAGTTCGCCGCTGACGCCGGCCGAGCGCAGCGTGCTGCAGGGCCTGCTCGGCGGCGAGTCGGAAAAGCAGGTCGCCGCCGCGCTCGACAAGAGCTACCACACGATCCACGAGCACGTGGCCGCCATCTTCCGCAAGTTCGACGTCACCAATCGCGCGGCGTTGATGGCGCTTTGGCTGGGTAGGGCATCGTAGGGTTTCCCTTTCCCCCCTGATTAGGGGGTTCATCGATGGGCATGGTCTTGACATAATTTGATCAATGTCAAGTACTTGCAAATATTCCATCTCGATAAACAGCCGCCCCGACGCCGCGGATTGCCCGACCGAGCAATCCGACCCGTGACGCCCAACGCCGAACGCTTAACCGCGATTCACGAACTGTGGGACCGCCTGGCGGAGTTCGATGCCACGCAGGTCGACGCGGCGCTCAACACGCTGATGGCCGGACTGTGCGCCCTCGTCGGCGGCCACAACGCCGAGTGGTTCGGCATGGTGCGCCTTGCAGACGCGCCGGCCGGCGACCCAGTGAGCGGCTGGCGGCCGCCGATCGTGCGCTTCCTCGCGCCGAACGACGCGCTGCTCGGCATGGTGCGCGAGCAGACGCGGCGCATGGATCGCGACTTCGCCAACCCGGCGGCGACGACGCTGATTGCCCGGGCCGGCCGCTTCCGCGCCGCGCGGCTGTGCGACGTGGCGCCGGCCGGCTGGTTCGAGTCCGATATCTATCGCCGCCACTACCGCGATTGCGGCCGCGATGACGTCATCTACGTCGCCTTTCCGGTCAACGCCGACGTCGAGTCGTGGTTCGGCGTCTTCCGCGCCAGCGGGCAGCCGCGCTTCACGGCGCAGGAGCGCGACACCGTGGCCTATGCGCTGCGCGGCATCAAGTGGTTCCACCGCCAGCTGCTGTTGAGCCACGGCCTGCTCGTGGCCGGCGCGCCGTTGACGCAGGCCGAGCGCCGCGTCCTGCACGGCCTGCTCGGCGGCCAGCCGAAGAAGCAGGTCGCCGCCGACCTCGGCCAGAGCCCGCATACGACCGACGAGCACGTCGCCTCGATCTACCGCAAGTTCGCAGTGAAAAACCGCCCGGCGCTGCTCGCGTTGTGGCTTGGCACGAAAGCATGAAGAAATGACCATCACCCGCACCGCCTTCCTCGCCCTGACGGCGCTCGCCGCCGGCATC
Organism: Pseudomonadota bacterium; assembly: GCA_046726235.1. Classification (GTDB taxonomy): domain Bacteria; phylum Pseudomonadota; class Gammaproteobacteria; order Burkholderiales; family Rhodocyclaceae; genus Nitricoxidireducens. The sequence goes on along the minus strand of JBKPAD010000002.1, from coordinate 319,685 downwards.
GCCCACGGCGACTCCGCCCCGCTCTGGGGCCCGCACATCGACATCGAAGCCAAACCCGGCAGCAAGCGCACGCTCGGCGAAGTCGACCTCTTCCTGCCGCTGTCGCAGGACGCTCGCACGCTGGTGTTCGGCAACCTGCGCGCGCGCCTTGACAACCAGAGCAGCTACGAAGGCAATTTCGGCGCCGGCGTGCGCAGGATGTATGACGGCGGCTGGAACGTCGGCGCCTACGGCTACTGGGACCACCGCCGCAGCGGCAACGGCAACTTCTTCGACCAGGCCACGCTCGGCGCCGAAGCGCTCGGTCGAGACTGGGACTTCCGCGCCAACGCCTACCTGCCGGTCGGCACGCGGGCCTATGCGCTCAGCCCCGAAAGCACCGCCGCCGTCTCGGGCGCCTCGGTCCAGGTCAGCACCGCGTTCCGCGAAGAGCGCGCCCTCAAGGGCTTCGACGCCGAAGCCGGCTGGCGCGCGCCGATCTTCGAGAGCGAAGCCAGCCGCCAACTGCGGCTCTATGTCGGCGGCTACCGCTTCAGCGATGTCGGCACGATCGTCGAAGGGCCGCGCCTGCGTGCAGAACTCGCACTCGACGAGCTGCCCTGGTTCGGCAAGGGCACGCGGCTGTTCCTCAGCGCCGAGATGCAGGACGACAACGCCCGCGGCGGGCAGAGCTTCCTCGGCGTGCGCCTGCGCATTCCGCTCGGCGAGGAGCGCGCGTCCGCCCGCAGCCTCACCGCGCAGGAACGCCGCATGACCGCGCCGGTGATGCGCGACGTCGACATCGTGACCCAGAATCGCGTCGCCTCGACGCAGGTGGAGACCGCTACCCAAACTGCTGGCGGTCAGGCGGTTACAGTGCTCGACAGCGCCACGACGACCACCGCTGCCGCCCTGCAAACCGCCCTCGACACGGCGGGCGCCGGCACGGTCATCCTCTCCGGCACGTTCAACACCAGTGCCAACAACGGCACCACCATCAGCCTGAGTCCGGGGCAGACCCTGATGGGAACGGGCAGCCTGACCGTTCGCAGTCCGTCCGGACACGTCGCGACACTGACCAAGACATCGACGGCGACCATTTCCGGGACTTATAGCGCAGGCAGTAAGGCCATCGTCCAAATGGCCAACGACAGCACACTGAGCGGCGTGATCCTCAATCAGACCGGTTCCGGGGACAACGGCCAATGGGGCGTCTACGCCAATGGCAAGACCGGCGTGGTCATATCCAACAACACGATCTCGGTCCAGAACGATCAGAACGCCGTCTATGGCGTCTATCTGACATCCGGGAGCACCGCCACCGTCAGCGGCAACTCGATCACCGTGTTCGAGTCGAACGCTGGCGGCGGCTTTGCGTGGGGTGTGCGGATCGACCAGTCGTCGGCGATCATCGCCGGCAACACGATCTCGGCGACCTCGAATACCGCCGGCCGCGCTAGTTCGGTCTACAGGAGAATCGGTATTCCGGGATCGCCTGCTGCCTTCGCGTCCGGCTCCACCGGCAACACCTTCACGACCTCGGCGGGCTGTGGCGACGACGGCAGCACCCGTTCGGGCACGCTGTATTACACCAACTCAGTCGGCGTCGCGACGTCCTGCCAGTAAGGCCGAAGCTTCGTCCGCACCATACGGCCGTCAGTAGCTGAACGCCTTCAGCGCGCGGTGCAGTTCCACCGAGACGTCGCCGAGGGCGTTGCCGGCGGCGGCCGTTTCGCGCGTGGCGGCGCTGCCGCTTTCGGCCAACGCGCTGACCCGTTCCATGTTGCCGGCGATCTGCTGCGTGGCGGCGTTCGCCTCGTGCGTCGCGGCGACGATGTCGGCCACCGCGCCGACGGCGGCCTCGATGCGCTGGCTGATCGACAGCAGCGCCTCGCCGGCTTCGCCGGCGCTGTGGCGGCCGTCCTCGATGTCGTCGACGCTGGCGTTGATCGAGGCGACGGCGCTCTCGATGCCGCGATGGATGTCGCCGATCAGGGTCGCGATCTCGCCGGTCGCCTGCGTCGTGCGCTCGGCCAGCTTGCGCACCTCGTCCGCGACGACGGCGAAGCCGCGGCCCTGTTCGCCGGCGCGCGCCGCCTCGATGGCGGCGTTGAGCGCCAGCAGGTTGGTCTGCTCGGCGATCTCGCGGATCGTCTGCACGATGCCGGTGACTTGCTGCGAGTGCTCGCCGAGCGCCCGCACGACGCCCTGCGCCTCCTGGCTGGCGGCGGCGATGCGTTCCATGCTGCCGAGGCTTTGGCCGCGCGCGTGCTCGCCGCGGTTGGCCTCGCGGCCGGCTTCGGCGACCGCGGCCTGCGCGTCGTGGGCCTGGTCGACGATCAGCGCCATGGTGGCCGATATCTGTTCCATCGCGGCGGAGGTCGACATCGCGGCAGCCGAAAGTTCGTGCGCGTTGCCTTCAAGGCCGGCGAGCGTGCGGCGGACGTTGCCGACCTGGGCGTCGACGGTGACCGACTGCCGGGTCGTGTTCTCGAGCAGCTGGCGGATGCGCTCGCGCGCATGGCCGATGGCGGCGAAAACGCTGCCTTCGGGGGCCTGCAGCGCGGCCGGACGCAGGTCGCCGTCGGCCAGTCGCTTCATTTCGCCGCAGAGTTCCTCGGGCTCGGCGCCGAGCAGGCCGGACACGCGCCGCGCGACGACGACGTACAGCACCGCCGCCACCGCGATGCCGGAGAGCGCCACCAGCGTGAAGATCCACAGCGTGCGCTGCGTCGTCGCCGAGAGATCGGCAAGACGCTCGTCGGCCCATGCTGCGGCGACGGTCACGGTCGCGTCCACGCCGGCGCGGTGCTCGACGTAGAGGCGCTTGAGCTCGGCGAAGGCGCGCTGCGCCTCGTCGTCGCGGCCGGCGAGCGCCGCCGGCAGGAAGGTCTTGTCGAGCACCGCCCAGTAGGCCTCGCCTCTCTCCTTCTGCGCGCCGAGCAGCGAGGCGGAGACGCCGCTCTTGACGTCGGCGGTCTTGCCCTGCCAGTAGGCGTTGCGCACGTCGAAGTCCTTGCGCAGCTGCCTGAAGCGCTCGGCTAGCGCGGCGCGCTCGGCGGCCGGCGCCTCGAGCAGCTGATAGGCGACGAGATGGGTTTCGATCAGGTAGAGCGGCGGCGGCAGGATGTCGGCGACGATGTCCTTGCCGTCGCCCATCTGCACGGCGGCGCGTTCGACGCCGCGCAGCGCGGTCTGGCCCTGCATGAGCAGGATCGCGAAGCCGGCGCCGCAGGCGACGACGAGCAGCAGCAGCAATCCCTTGATCGAGTTCGACAGCGATTTCATAGCGTTCCCCCTTTGTTCGCTTGCCGCCGGAGAGTTTCGCGGCGTGCAGCAATTCGAATAATCGGATGACGGGGCTCGGTCAGCGTACAACACGTGACGATAGTTCCTCGTCCAGATGCCGTCAGTAGGGAGATTCCGATATTGCCGGAGTCATTTCCCTACGAACGTTCCGACCGCCGCCTTGGTGCTTCGCCCTCATGGCGATTTCATGGCATCGACCTTTGTTCGCTTGCGGCCGGAGAGATTTCACGGCGTGCAGCGATGTGGATCGGTATCGACGGCTCGGCGCCCTGCACCAGCAGCCGCGCCGCGATGCGGTCGACCGAGAGCACCAGCAGCAGGTGCTCGTCCTGCGGCGAATCGGTGCCGACGATCGCTTCGGCGAGCACGTTGCCGCCGGCCAGCATGGCCGGCAGCGGTTGCAGGCGCGAGGCCGCGATCTCCGGAATCTCGCCGAGGCCGTCGGCGACGATGCCGAAGTGCGAGTTCTCGCCTTTCCTCAGCACGATGATCTGGTACTGCGCGTCCTCGCGCGCCGGCCCGGCGTTGGCCAGTTGGCGGATGTCATAGACGGGGATCGGCAGGCCGCGGTACATCTGGTAGCCGACGAAATCGGAGCCGGCGCCGGGCACGCCGGCCATGCCCGTCATGTCCAGCGCCTCGACGACCTGCGACGAACGCAGGCCGAACCAGGTCTGGCCGACGTGGAAGGCGGCGATCTCGACGGTTTCGCCTTCCGCGGCGCGATCGGAGCGGATTGCGAGACGCTCGATGTCGACCGTCGCCTTGGCGGCCACCGCCTCGCACAGCGGCACGAAGACCAGCGCGGTAACGTCGTTGCGGTAGGCATCGCGCTCGCTCTTGTATTCGCGGTAGCCCGCCGAAACGCGCGCGCCTACGGCGAAGTAGCGCTCGCCGAGGCGCACGATGCCGGTGCGGCCGGCGCCCGCGCGCAGGTCGAGGAAGCCGTCGTCGAAGGGCAGGCGCTCGCCGGGCCGGTAGCTGTCGTCGGAGCAGGCGACGATGCGGCCGTCGCGCTCGACGAAGAGACCGAAGCAGCCGGCCGGCACCTCGCCGGCGTCGTTCTTCGGCAGCGCGTCGCGCAGCATGGCGGCGAATTGCGGTTCGCCGTCGAAGACGATGGCGACGCCGCCGACGACGCGATCGTTCTCAGGCGCGCGGATCGCCGCGCCGTAAATGTAGGTGTGGCGGCCGCCATAGAGCGGCGTCGCGGCGAAAGGCGAGACGGCGTAGCCCTGCGAGTCGTGCAGCGCGAGCACATGGCGTATCCAATCTTCACCGATCGTACGCCCGACCCAGGCCGACTCCCCGGGCTGCGACACGGCGAGCACCTTGCCCTGCGCGTCGAACACCAGCAGGTTGCTGTAGACCGTGTAGAGGCCGTTGATGCAGGCCAGGATCTCGCCGATGCGCGCCGCGTCGGCGGCGCTCGTCGCCGGCTGCGCCAGCAGGTCGCGGAAGGCCGACGTCAGCGCCCACCAGCGACAGTCGTTGGCGCGCTCGTAGAGGTTGCGGTCCATGATGTCGATCGCCAGCGAGGCGAGGAACCGGCTTTCCTGCAGGATCGTCGACACGACGGTCTCGTGAAGGTTGGCGATCGAACGCTCGAAGACGTCCTGCGTGCGCGCGCCGGTGCTGCTGATCTCCCAGAGCAGGATCTTCGAGAACGAGGGGTTCAGCGCCTGGCGCGCGCTGCTCTGGCGCACGTTGCCGTTCCACACCGAGCGGTTGAGGTCGCGCTGGATGCGCTCGGCCTGCGCCGGGATGGAGCGCAGCGCGTCGCTGAACAGCGAGGTGCTGCTCATGACGGCTTCCATCGTCGCCGGGTCGATGCTGCGCAGCGTCTCCGACGCATCCTTGTTGAAGGCGTGGCTCACCGGCAGCATGACGTGCCCGTACCAGCCGGGTCCCATGTAGCCCTGGTAGCCCTTGGTCGGCCGCGTGCGCGCGATGTACTCCTGCGAGCCGAAGCGGACGATGCGGTACTCGGCGTCGAGCACCGGCGGCACGTGCGCGCCGACGGGGATGTGGAAGCCGTCGGAACTGGCGATCACCGTGCCGTCGGCGTCGAGCAGCAGGATCACGGCCCAGTCGTCGGCGGCCGCGAGGTTGGCGAAGATGCGCTCCATCTCGTTGTCGAAGCGGAAGCACAGGCACAGTACGCCGATCGCCGCGCCCGACTCGTCGGCGACGCGATAGGAGTAGACCAGCGCGCGTTCGTGCTGCGGCAACAGGTCGACCGCCGCGTAAGTCTCGACGTAGGCGCCCGTCGTCTCGAGCGCCTCGCGCAGCAGCGGCGAATCGGTGCGCGGAACGTCCACGGCGTCGTCGAGCCGCGCCAGTACGCGGCCCGCGGTGTCGAGCAGCACGATGTCCGAATAGACGGAATACTTGGCGACATACTCGCCGAAGCGCATCCGCAGGCGTTCGCGTTCTTCGTTGAGGCGCTTCTCGGAGTGGATGTTGCCGGTGAGCTCGGCGCTATCGCGGATGAAGCGGCGCACGTCCTCGTCGGTGGCGAGAAAGCCGATGTCGGCGGTACGCTCGTACAGGTTGCGCACGAGGATGTCGATCGCCACCTGCGCCTTGGCCGTCATCTCGAGCACGCACTTCTCCAGCGTCTCGGTGCCGAGATGGTTGAGCAGGCTGCCGGTCAGCTGCGCGAAGGCCTGGCGCGTGCCGCTCATGTCGGTGCCGGTGCCGGAGAGCTGGCCCAGCAGCGTCAGGTTGTCCCATACCGATTGCAGGTTCTGCAGGACTTCCCGGTACTCCTCGACGGCGTTCATGTGGCGTATCACGCCGCCGAGCTGCTCCTCGAGTTCGATGTTCTTGTAGCGTGTCATGTCTCCTCCATGCACCGTCTTGCGTCATTCGTGGTCGCGGAATCCCCTGGACGGGGCGTTTTTGTTCGATTTCGGACGTTCGGGTACAAGCTCCCGACCGGACGCAAGATACGTACCGCCATATTCCCCCGGCATTCCGGCGGCGGTTTGTCGGATGTGCGACAAGCGCTTGCGCGCTGCCCTTACCATTCCGTGCCGCCATGCGCGGTCGTCGCTGGAAGGACTCTTGCTTCTCCGCGTTCATGAACACTGCCATCCTCGAAACGCCCGCCGCACCGATCGCCCTCGCGCACCGAGCCGCCGAGCCGGCGACGCTTGCGCTCGCCGGCGTCATCGCCGCCGCATTGGGCCGCGGCCGCCGGCCGCTGATCCGCGGCCTTTCCGAAGACCGCTTCCGCGCGCTGCTCGACGCGCACTTCGCCGGCCTCACGCTGGTCAACGGCAGCGAAGCGCCGGCGCCGGGCGGCGACGAGTTCGCCGACCTGCTCGAACTGCTGCTCGAATTCCGCGCGTGCCCGGACGAGCCGGGCGCGTGGCTCGCGCACGCGGTCGCCACCGCGGCGATGGGCGAGAACCATCTCTGGCAGGACATGGGCCTGCCGAACCGCAAGGTCCTGTCGCAGCTGATGAAGGAAAACTTTCCGGCGCTGGCGGCGAAGAACGTCGGCGACATGAAGTGGAAGAAGTTCTTCTACCGCCAGCTCTGCGAGCGCGCCGAGGTGCCGATCTGCAAGTCGCCGCATTGCGCGGAGTGCTGCGATTACGGCGTGTGCTTCGGGGGCGAGGATTGAGCGCCATCGTCGACTTCGCCACCGCGGCGGATCTCGACGCGCTCGCCGACCTGCTCGGCGAGCTGTTCACCCTCGAGAGCGACTTTCGGCCGGAGCGCGAAAAGCAGCTCGCCGGCCTGCGCCTGGTCCTCGGGTCGCCGCAAGCCGGACGCCTGTTCGCGCTGCGCGTCGACGGCAAGGTGGCCGGCATGGCGAACGCGCTGATCACCGTCAGCACGGCGGAGGGCCGGCCGGTGGTGCTGCTCGAGGACGTTATCGTCGGCGCCGCTTGGCGCGGCCGCGGGCTGGGGCGCCGATTGGTCGAGCACGTGATGGCGTGGGCCGCCGAAGCCGGCATGGCGCGCGTGACGTTGCTCGCCGACAAGGAGAACGCGCCGGCGCTGGCGTTCTATGCGGCGCTCGGCTTCGCGCCGTCGGCGATGACGGTGCTGCGCCGGACGCTCTGATTCCGGATCAGAACCCGTAGGGCCGGAACAGCCAGTCCTTGACGGCGGCGAGGTCGCGGTCGGGCAGGTAGCCGAAGCCGCTCTGCATGTCCTCGACCACGGCTGCGGCGACGGCGTGCGGCACGGCCTTGGTCGTCAGCATGTGGAAGAACCACGCCATCGGGTAGCCGGCCTGCCGGTCGAAGCGTTGCAACGCCTCGTGCAGCGCGAGGCCGCGCGCGCCGAAGCCGCCTTCGAAACGCGGCGGCAGGCCGTTCACCGCGGCGACGGGCGTCGCGGCGAGAAGCGTCTGGCGATAGCGGTCGAGATGCTCGCGCACCGCCAGCACCCAGTGGTTCGAGAACTGCGTCGCCAAGCCGGCGCTGCTGTCCTGCCAGGCCGCGACGAAGCGGTGCACCGGCTGCGGCTCGGGCTTCTGCGCACGGATGCGCGCGAGGAAGCCGCCGATGTCGGTGACGCGGCGCAAGGCGTAGCGCGGCGCGCCGAGCGGGGCGCGCTCGGCCGCCGCGGGCGGATCGGTCAACTCCTCGGCCGACTCCGGGGCGGCGCCGCCGGGGAACAGCTCGGCGCCGATGGTCTCCTGCAACTCCTCGATCTCGATCTGCACGAAGTCGGCAGCATTGGTTCCGGTGGCGGCGACGAGATAGTGCGTGCGGCCCTCGATGCGGGTGCCGCGCAGGCCGCGGCCGCCCTGGGCCTCGGCGAGCGCCTGCAGGTCGTCGTCGGCGGCGCGTAGGTGGTCCTCGACCCACTGCGGCAGGTCGTCGGCGATGCGCGCGCCGGTGGCGTCGACGATGCCGCCGGGGCGATACCAGCCGCCGCGCGCGAGCACTTCGCGGAAGGCGAGCTGCGGCGCGAGCCGCGCCAGTTCCTTGCACAGTCCCGCCGCGCCGGCGGACGCCGGCACCGCGGCGCACATCTGCGCAACCGCGCCGGCAAGGTCGGCCCACTTGTTCTCCGGCGCTGCGATGGTCGTGTTCATGCCGTCTCCAGGTTCAGTCCGCGTCGTCGCACAGGGCGACGACCAGCCCGGTCGCCGCTTCGGCGTCGTCGGTGAGCGAGAGGCAATGCGCGCCCGAATTCACGTAGTAGAGGCTGCACAGGCCGTTGCCGGCCGCGGCGCGCAGGCGCACCGGGATGTCGTCCTCGCCGCACACCGTGAAGTGGATGCCGGGGAAGCTGCCGCGCAGCCGCCCGACCAGTGCTTCGTAGCCGGCGTGCGGGTTGCTCGCCACCTGGTCCATCACCTGCGTCAGGGTCGCGGCTTCGATCATGCCTCGTCTCCCGCCGCGGCCAGTTCGCGGAACGGCGCCAGCGAACTCGCGTCGACGCCCATGATCTTCGCCAGCCAGGGCGGCGGATTGACCAGCGTCTGCTGCAGCCGCGGCAGCGCTTCGCGCGCCGGCTGGGGCTTGGGCACCTTGACCGGATGCACGCCGGCACGCACCACCTTCGCCGCCGCCGGGCCGCCGATCGACTGCACGTAGAGCACCTGGCAGTCGGCGATCAGCGCGGCGCGTGCGGCGTTCTTGTCTTCGGCGTGGTCGGCGGCAAGCGTCGGCCGCACGGCGATCAGGCGCAGCTCGGTCGGCGAGAGCTGATAGACGAGGAAGCGTTCGCAGGAGCCGAAGTGGCCGTCGAGCTCCTCGTCGCGGTTCGAGGCGCAGGCGACGCGGATCGAGCCCGGCATGTCGCCGTCGGCGTAGGGCTGCGTCGGCGGCAGTTCGCTGCCGGCGACGCCCTCGCCCCAGAGCAGGCGCACGGCGGCCTTGAGGCCTTCGGCGGGAACGCCGACGACGCAGGACGAATCCTCGTGCTCGCCGGCGAGGATGTTGCGCAGGTCCTCGACCGACACCCGCGCCAGCTTGTCCTCGGTCAGCGGCAGTTCGAGCCGCGCGGCGAGGCCGTGCACCAGCGTGGCGACGCCGATGCCGTCGAGTTCGCGCGCGGCGAGCGCGATGCGCAGGGCGGCTTCGCGGGTCATTTGGGCGGTAGACATGGGCTACTCCTTTCGAGCGCAGCGAGCCCGATCAGTCGCCTCCCCCGCGAGGGGGAGGCTGGGAGGGGGCGGGGCCCCAATGCATCGTCTATCAGAGATAGACGATGCAGGCTTCGCCCGCGGGGCAGGCGTCCACGCACTTCGGCGAATCGGCTTCGCCTTCGCACTCCGTGCAGGTGTCCTTGGCGATCTTGTAGATGCCGCCCTTGTCGGTGATCGACTTGGTCGGGCATACAGGCACGCAGTCGCCGCAGGACGTGCATTCGGCTTGTACGATTTTCATTGCCATGATGAATCTCCTTCTGCTGATTTACTCGACGCCATCGACCCGCCGGGCGCGCACCGAGTACGGCAACCTTGCCGGTGCGGCCTGGGGTTCGATGTAGTAGGTGCCGCCGTTGCCCAACTTGATCTCGCCGCCCCACTTCTCCGGGGTATCGAACTCCATGGACAGGATGGAATCCTCGATGTCGCGCTTGGGCAGATAGAACACGTAGCCCTTGTCGCTGCGGCGGATCATGATGTTGGCCATTTCTGCGTTACCTGACCAGGTCGTGGTTGTAGTCCGTCGTGCCCATGCCGCGCGTCTGGTCGTCGAGACGTTCGAGCACGGTGTTGGTCAGCGTCGTCAGCACGTACATCGCGCCTTCGTAGCCCAGCGTGGTCATGCGGTGCAGGTGGTGGCGGTCGAAGATCGGGAAGCCGATGCGGATCAGCGGCACCTCGAACTCCTTGCCCTTGTGCAGCGTGTCGCGCTGGATGTACTTGCCGTAGCTGCTGCCGATGATGTAGTCCGGCTTGTCGGTGAAGCACAGGCTGCGCAGGTGCCAGAGGTCGGCGCCGGGGTAGGCCTTGCCGTTGGCGCCGTAGGGGCTGGACGCCAGCAGCTTCTCCATCGCCTTCGCCCACTTCTTGCTGCCGTTGTTGCAGACGACGTGGGTCGGCTCGATGCCGAATTCCATCAGCAGCTTGACCATGCCCATGGTGAAGTCGGGATCGCCGAACACCGCCATCTTCTTGCCGTGCAGCCAGGCGTGCGAGTCGGTCATCATGTCGACCAGGCGACCGCGCTCGAGCTTGAGCGAATCCGGGATCGGCTTGCCGGTGACTTCCGAGACCTTCATCAGGAACTCGTCGGTCCACTCGACGCCCATCGGGATGTTGAGCTTCGGCACCTCGTGGTTCCAGGTGGTCTCGACGAACTTCTTGGTCTTGTCGAGGCCCAGCGGCTGCATCAGGAAGGTGGTCTTGGCGTTGGGCGCGTCCTTGACTTCGTCCTGCGTCGTGCCGCCGGCGTACATGCGGAATTCGCCGTCGGCCGGGGTGTCGAGCACTTCCTCGGGGTCGGAGAGCATCGTGTAGTCGACGCCCATTTCCTTCATGTAGCGCTTGATGATGCGGTAGTTGCCGAGATAGGTCTCGAAGCCCGGCACGATGTTGATCTTGCCGTTCTTGCCCGGTTCCTTGCCGTCCATGCTGTTGAGCGTGAAGTAGCGCAGGATGCCTTCTTCCATGTTGTCCCAGCCGGTGACGTGCGAACCGACGAAGCTCGGCGTGTGGGCGAAGGGGATCGGGAAGTCCTCGGGCACGTGGCCTTCCTTGCGGGCGTTGCCGATGAAGGCGTTCAAGTCGTCGCCGATGACTTCGGCGATGCAGGTCGTCGACATCGCGATCATCTCGGCGCCGTAGAGCGCCTTGGCGTTGGCGAGGCCTTCATGGATGTTCTTCTGGCCGCCGAACACCGCCGCGTCTTCCGTCATCGAGTCGGCGATGATGGCGACCGGCTCCTTGAAGTGACGGTTGAAGTAGGTGCGGAAGTAGGCGATGCAGCCCTGCGAGCCGTGGATGTAGACCAGCGTCTTGTGGAAGCCCAGTCCGCACAGGGCGGAGCCGAGCGGCTGGCAGGCCTTGGCCGGGTTGATGGTCAGCGCCTCGCGCTTGAAGTTGAGGTCCTGGTATTCCTTGCTCGTGGTCCAGTCGAAGATCTCGATGACCTTCTGCTTGTCCGGCGCTTCCTCGAACTTCTCGCGCTTGCGCGCGATCATGCCTTTGTAGTCGTCGTCCCGGAACAGCGGGAAACACGGCTTGATCTTTTCTGCGGTTTGCATCTTCATCTCCTTTGCCCGGCCACCAATTTGTGGACGCGGGCGAGGGTTTGCGGAACGGGGTTGGGAGTGCGCTCTGGCGGGCTTAGGCCGCCTTCTGCTCCTGCTCGTCGGCGGTCTTGTCCCACGGCGCCTTGAGCATCTTCCAGCACGGGTTGTTGAGCGTCAGGTCCATGTCCTTGGCGAACACGGCGAAGCCGTCGTAGCCGTGGTACGGGCCCGAGTAGTCCCAGGAGTGCATCTGGCGGAAGGGGTAGCCCATCTTGTGGAAGACGTACTTCTCCTTGATGCCGGAGCCGATCAGGTCGGGCTTCATCGCCTTGACGAACTCGTCGAGCTCGTGGCCGGTGGCGTCGTCGTAGATCAGCGTGGCGTCGCCCATGTCCTTCATGGTGCGGTCGTAGTCGTCGTTGTGGGCGAACTCGTAGCCGGTGCCGACCACTTCCATGCCGAGGTCCTCGTAGGCGCCGACCACGTGGCGCGGACGCAGGCCGCCGACGTAGAGCATCACCTTCTTGCCCTGCAGGCGCGGCTTGTACTTGGCGATGATCTCGTTCATCGGCGCGGTGTACTTCTCGATCACGCGCTCGGCGCCTTCCTTGATCTTGTCGTCGAAGTGCTGGGCGATGGCGCGCAGCGACTCGGCGATCTTGGTCGGGCCGAAGAAGTTGTACTCGAGCCAGGGAATGCCGTACTTCTCTTCCATGTGGCGGCTGATGTAGTTCATCGAGCGGTAGCAGTGGAGGAGGTTGAGCTTGACGTTCGGCGTGTTCTCCATTTCGGCGAGCGTGCCGTCGCCGGACCACTGCGCGACCACGCGCAGGCCCATCTCTTCGAGCAGGATGCGCGAGGCCCAGGCGTCGCCGCCGATGTTGTAGTCGCCGAGGATCGCCACGTCGTAGGGCGTCTTCTCGAACGTCTTGCCGTCGCGGTTGGAGATGATCCAGTCGCGCACCGAGTCGTTGGCGATGTGGTGGCCGAGCGACTGCGAAACGCCGCGGAAGCCCTCGCAGCGCACCGGCACGACCGGCTTGCCGATTTCGGCGGCAGCCTTCTTCGACACCGCCTCGATGTCGTCGCCGATCAGGCCGACGGGGCACTCGGACTGCACCGAGATGCCCTTGTTGAGCGGGAACAGGAGTTCGATCTCGTTGATCAGCTTGGCGAGCTTCTTGTCGCCGCCGAAGACGATGTCCTTCTCCTGGAAGTCGGAGGTGAAGTTGATTTCGCAGAAGGTATCCACGCCGGTGGTCCCGACGTAGTAGTTGCGGCGGCCGCCGCGCGCGTACTGGCCGCAGCCGATCGGGCCGTGGGAGATCGAGATCATGTCCTTGATCGGGCCCCACACCACGCCCTTGGAGCCGGCGTAGGCGCAGCCGCGCATGGTCATCACGCCCGGCAGCGACTTGCGGTTGGAGGTGATGCACTTCTTGGACGACTCGAGCGACTTGTCGTTGACCATGATGTGCTTGGCGCGGTCCTTCTTCGCCTTTTCGGGATAGACCTCGAGCACCTCCTGGACGAGGGCTTCGGTCTCTTCGCGGGTTAGCGCAGCCATGTTGCTTCTCCTTGTCGGGCGCCGGCCTCTATCCGGGCACGGCGCCCCGTTGGATTGATTAAGTCGTGACTCAGGCGGCAGCGGCTTCGGCGGCCAGTTCGGCGGCGGTCTTGCCGATGATGGCCGTGTTCTCCACTTCCATGATGCCGAACTCCATCAGCAGTTCTTCGAGCTCGTCCATGGTGACCGGCGTCGGGATCACGAACTTCTTGTTCTCGATGATCTTCCTCGCCAGGGCACGGTACTCGTCGGCCTGCTTCGCCTTGGGGTCGTACTCGATGACCGTCATGCGGCGGATCTCGGCGTGCTGGACGACGTTGTCGCGCGGCACGAAGTGGATCATCTGCGTGCCGAGCTTGTCGGCCAGGGCGATGATCAGCTCGTCCTCGCGGTCGGTGTTGCGCGAGTTGCAGATCAGGCCCGCGAGGCGCACGCCGCCGGAGTTGGCGTACTTGACGATGCCCTTGGCGATGTTGTTGGCCGCGTACATGGCCATCATCTCGCCGGAGCAGACGATGTAGATTTCCTGCGCCTTGTTCTCGCGGATCGGCATCGCGAAGCCGCCGCAGACCACGTCGCCGAGCACGTCGTAGAAGACGAAGTCGAGTTCGTCGTCGTAGGCGCCTTCTTCCTCGAGGAAGTTGATCGCCGTGATGACGCCGCGGCCGGCACAGCCGACGCCGGGCTCAGGGCCGCCGGACTCGACGCACTTGACGCCGCCGAAGCCGACCGACATGACGTCCTCGAGTTCGAGGTCCTCGACGGAACCGGCCTCGGCCGCGAGTTCCATCACCGAGTTCTGCGCCTTGGCGTGCAGGATCAGGCGCGTCGAATCGGCCTTCGGATCGCAGCCGACGATCATCACCTTCTTGCCGGCCTCGGCCAGGGCGGCGACGAGGTTTTGCGTGGTGGTAGACTTGCCGATGCCACCTTTGCCGTAGATGGCGGCTTGACGCAGTTTTGCCATGATAGGAAATCTCCTTGTCTGAAAATCGTTCGGCGCCGAAAGATCGCCGCGTTACGGCAGTCGTTTCGCAAGGGCCATGCCAAAGCGCTGCCAGTGCGACAACGAATTGAAATGACAAGACTTTCTCCGCAAACCGAAGTGTCGGCCGTGCGTGCGTCGGCCGACAATGCGCACGGCGTTTGTCGCACTGCCGACAATGAAGCGCCGACACTCCCGCGCCATGCGCGCCTGCCGATCAACCGCTGCAACCTCCCTGCGGTCATCCTCGGCGGGCTCACGTTCCAGCGTCATCCGGCGCCGCTCGCGCTCGACGGCGTCGCCGAACTTCACGCCGACCTGTTCCGCCGCCTCGACGCCATCGACGCCGCCGCGGCGCGCGCCGACGCCTTCCGCGACTACATGACCGTGCACTTCCGCCTCGAGCACCTCGAGGACGCCGGGCTCACCGCCGGGCATGAGGCGCGCGCCAAGGCCAACTGGATGCGTGCGCTGCGCGGCTGGAGCTTCGACGCCGACGGGCGCGAGGGTGCGGTGCTCAAGGGTTGGGTCGAGTCGCGCTTCGGCCTGCTGCCGCGCTTCCACGGCGAGCCGCTGCGCGATTTCGCCGCACCGGCCTGGCGCCGCTATCAGGAGATGCGTGCCGCCGGCCTCTACGGCACCAACGCGCTCGAAGGCCAGCTCGACCTGCTCTACGCCTTCGGCCAGTACGAGTTCGCGCGCGCCGGACGGCAGGCGGCGACGCTCACGCTCTACCGCGGCATCAACCGCCTCGGCGACCACGAAGTGCTCGCCGGCGAAGGCCGCCGCCAGACCGTGCTGTTCAACAACCTGACCTCGTTCAGCCGTAACCGCGAGCGCGCCGGCGAGTTCGGCGACTACATCCTCGAGGCCGAGGTGCCGGCGCCGAAGATTTTCTTCCACTGCGGTCTTCTGCCCGGCGTGCTCAAGGGAGAGGACGAATACCTCGTCGTCGGCGGCGCCTACGAAGTCGCCATGCACACGCTCTAGCGAGCAATCCCCGGTCCCCCCTATGCACACCCACCACGATCTCGACGCCGTCATCCTGACGGCGACCATGCTTTCATCCAAGCGACGGCCGGCGCAGCTGGTCGACATCGTCGCCGCGGCCGATCTCATCCAGGGCTTCGTTCCCTTCCCCGAAAAGCTCGGCGCGGCCATCGAACGGCTCTCCGCGCTGGGCCTGATCGCCGCGGCGGAAGGCGGCCTCACGCTGACGCCGGCGGCGCGCGACCTGCTGTCGAAGCAGCCCGCGAAGGCCAGCCCGGAAGACCTCGCCGCCGCGATCGCCGGCAGCCTGGCCGCCTGGCGCCCGCGTGCCGAGGAGCCTGCGCTGGTGCCGGACCCGCAGGAACTCGACGCCGCTGTCCGGACATACAAGGCCGCGCGCAAGAGCGCGGGCAAGAACCTGCTGATGCCGAAGCCGAAAGCGGTCAGCCATTTCAAGGTCGAGGGTCGCTGGCGCCGGGCCGTGAAGCCGCGATGAACATGGACGCCTCCTGGCTGTTCTACTGGCTGATCGCCGCGGTCGTGGCGACGCCCATCGTGACCATCATCCGGGGCATCACCGCGAAGAAGCGCACCGACGAGGAACCCAAGCCCGACTGACGCGTCGGCGCACTTCTTGCACCATGTCCCCCGACCCAAGGAGACATGGATGATTCCCGACAATTTCCGCAACACCATGGAAGCGGGGCTGCGTGACGGCAGCATCGTTCCCTACCTCGGCCCCGGCGTGCTCGCCGACGTGCGCTCGCTCGCCGACGCCCACGCCATGCCGGCGACCAGCGACGAGCTGATCCTGGCGCTGAACGGCGGCAAGCCGATGGCGCCGAAGCTGATGTACGAATTCCCGCGCGCGGCCATGAACGTCGAGCTCAAGCGCGGCCGCAACGCCGTGTCGCGCTTCCTCGACCAGACCTACGGCGAGACCGCGTGGACGCGCAGTGCCGTGCACGACTGGCTCGCCGGCCTGCAGCCGCGCTACGTCGTCGACATCAACCGCGACGTCCAGCTGCTCGACAGCTACGCCGGCGTGCCGCACCTGCTGGTCCTCGGCTGCGCGCGCATCGGCGGCAGCGACTTCCGCTTCAAGCTCCACGCCTACGACGGCGTCGGCTACACGGCGATCGCGCCCGAGCAGGCGAACGCCGAGTGGCCGGTGCTGTTCAAGCCGATGGGCGCACCGCGGCCCGAGGCCTCGTACATCGCGTCCGACGCCGACTATGTCGACTTCATCACTGAGCTGATGGGCGGCTTCGCCCTGCCGGCCTTCCTCAAGCTGCGCCGCCGCGAGAAGCGCTACCTCCTGCTCGGCATGCGCCTGAACCGCGACACCGAGCGCATGGTGCTCGCCGACGTCATCTATGGCGCCGCGCAGCCGGCCGGCTGGGCGCTGATCGCCGAGCCGACCGAGAAGGAGCGCCGCTTCTGCGAGAAGCTGAACCTCGAGATCGTCGAGGCCGACTGCAGCGAACTGATCGCCGCGGCGCAGGAAGTCGCGCTTTGCTGACCTGGGACGAATCGCGCCATCCGCTCGGCGTGCCGGGGATGGACCCGATGCACCGCGAGTTCGTCGCGCTCGCGGGTGCGTTGCGCGACGCCGCCGACGAGGATTTCGTGGTGCTGTTCGATTCGCTGCTCGACCACGCGCAGTGCCATTTCGACAACGAAAGCGTGCTGATGCGCGAATGCCGCTTCGCCGCCGTCGGCGAGCACGAAGGCGAGCACCGGCGCGTGCTCGGCGAACTGGCGCGCCTGCGCGCCGGCATCGACAAGGGGCGGCTGGCTTTCGCCCGCGCCTACGTGCGTGAGGGCCTCGGCCCCTGGTTCGAGCAGCACCTCGCCACCATGGATTCCGCGCTGGCGGCCTCGCTGCGGGCGCGCGACGCCGCCTAGGCCGGCACCAGCTTCGTCGCCTGTTCCTCGCAGGCGGCGAACGTGGCGCGGTCGAGCGCCTTCAGCCAGCGCAGCGGCAGCGCGCCGGGGCCATACAGCGCGCCGGCCAGCATGCCGGCGATGGCGCCCGTGGTGTCGGCGTCGCCGCCGCGATTGACGACGTCGATCAGGCAGTTCTCGAAGCCGTCGTTGTCGAGCAGCGCCTGCAGCACGGCCTGCAGGGTTTCGACGATCCAGCCGCTCGGGTTCTCGCGCCGCCGGCCGCGCCGGAAGCCGAACTGCGGGTAATGTTGCAGCAGCGGCTCGATGCGGCCGCGGTAGATCTCGCGCAGCGAGGCGCCGCGCAATGCATCCTGCGTCGCCAGCGCGAGGAACTCGGAGGCCGCGTCGGAATCCGGATTGTTGTGCGTGACGTGGGCCTGGGCGCGCACCGCTTCGCGCACGGCGTCCTCATCGGCGCCGAGCGTCGCCAGTGCCACCGGCAGCACGCGCATCGCGGCGCCGTTGCCGGCGTCGTGCTCCGAGGGCGGCGCGACGGGGTCGCCGCTGCGGCGGAAGGAAATCAGGTTGCGGCGCACGGTGTTGCCGATGTCGATCGGCTTCCTGCGCATCCAGTCGTCGAGCGCGCGCGCGCAGGAGAGCGGCTTCACGGCGCCGCCGTCGGCGAGGATCGCCGTGCCGAGGGCCAGCGACATCGTGGTGTCGTCGGTGACCTGGCCGGGCTTCAGGTGCAGCCAGCCGCCGCCGCACAGCTCGCGATGCACGCCGTGGCGGCTGCGGATTTCGCGCGGCGTCATGAATTCGACGCTGGCGCCGAGCGCGTCGCCGAGCGCCAGCCCGAGGTAGGCGCCGCGCGCGCGCAGGCGGATTTCAGCGGCTTGGATACTCGACGAGGATGTCCTCATCGCGCACGACCATCTGGCAGGCGAGCCGCCACTCGTTGGGCGGGAAGTCGTCGATCATCATCTGGTCGATCTGCGCCTGGGTGACCTTGCCCAGTTCCTTGAGCACCTTGATCTCGCGCTCGTTGAGGGGGTTGCCCATGCGCGGCTTGCGCGGGTCGATGCGCTTGACCTTGACGAGGCAGGTGCCGCATTCGCCGTCGCCGCAGGAGAAGTCGATCGGGATGTGGTTCTCCTTGGCGATCTGCAGGATCGTCTGCTTGTTGCTGCCGGCGACGGCATAGACGGTCTTGTCCTTGTGCAGCGGGCTGGAGAAGGTGATGTTCGGCATAGTCGATCCTCAGTAGTCCGCGCTCTTCGAGCGCAGCGAGCCGGTTAGTCGCCTCCCCCGCGAGGGGGAGGATGGGAGGGGGCGGGACACTTGGGCCGCATGCGGCGAAGTAGTGGTCAAGCTGGCTTGACCACTACTTCGCCACCGAGCACCTGGGCTTGGCAGGCGAGGCGGTGGTGGCGCGGCGCGAGGTTGTCCTTGAGCACCTGGTCCTCGAGCAGCGAGGGCGCGGCGAGGTTTTCTTGGCCGGAGACGACCTGGGTCAGGCAGGTGCAGCAGTCGCCTTCGCGGCAGCCGTAGGTGATGCCGGCGCCGACCTTCTCGGAGATTTCGATCAGGCGCGTGCCGGCCGGCACCGTGACGGTGACGCCGACATCCTCGAACGTGACTTTGGCCTTGGGCATGGTGTTCCTCTAGTGCGAGTGCGCGGGGTCGGTGCAGCGGTGTCCGGGTTCATGGCGGCAGGCTTCGACGTCCTCATCGAGCGCGACGCCGTTGAGCCCGATCCAGGTGTCGATCGCCGCGGCGTCGAAGCCGGCGCGGCGCACGCCGTCGACTTCCAGCAGCGGCCGGCGGATCAGCAGCGGCTCGGCCTGCATCAAGGCCAGCGCCGTCGCCTCGTCGAACTCCTCGGGCACGACGTCGCCGTTCTTCACCTGCGGCGCGTTGCGGTTGAACCACTGCGCGACCGGCAGGCCCTCGAAGAACGAAAGCAGTTGCGTGCGCAGCCAGGGCGTGCGCATCAGGTCGCGCGCGATCACCGTGTGGCCGGCCGCCTCGAGCAGCGCCTTCTGGCGCGCGTTGCCCGAGCAGCCGGGCTTTTCATAGAAGACGACCGTGCTCATGCCGTGGCTCCGTGCGATTCCGCGAGCCGCAGCGCGGGCGCGATGCCGGTCAGCGAGCCCGGCGGGTTGAGGGGGCAGTCCCGCGCATCAAGGATCGCGCCCTCGATCGGGCAGATCTCGGCGCATTGCGGATCGGCGAACTCGCCGGCGCACTCGGTGCAAAGCGAGGCCTCGATGACGAAGTGCGGCGACGCCGCCTTGATGGCCGTATTCGGGCACAGCGGCTCGCAGGCCCAGCAGTTGACGCAGCTCGATGCGATTTTCAGCGCCATGATCAGGCCCTCTGCTTGGCGGCGGGTGCCGCCGCGAGCCGCCCGGCGGCGAGCATCTCGCGCCACACGGCCATCACGGCTTCCTCGATCGGTTCCATCGCATGCTCGCCGTTCGGTTTGATGCCGGCCGCTTCGAGCTTGCCCCAAGGTTCGTAGCCGATCTTGGCGCACAGCACGGCCTCGCAGCCGGCCAGCGCGCGCAGCGTGCGCGACAGGGCCGATTCGGCTTCGCCGCAGTCGTTGTCGCCGCTGCAGTAGAGATCGACCTTGCGGTGACCGATCAGGCGCACGCCGGCGCTGCTGGCCTCATAGACGAGGAACTCGCGCGCGTGGCCGAAGTGTTCGTTGATGACGCCGCCACCTTTCGTGGCGACGGCCATCAGCACCGGGCGGCCTTCGGCGGCGGGTGCCGGCGCCGGGGCGGCATGAGCCGCTGCGCGCTTCGCCGCCATCTCGGCGGTCGCCTTCTCGCGCCACTCGGCGCGGCGGGCCATCGCGTCCGCGGCGAAGGCGTCGTCGATGTTCATGGCCGCGATCTTGTCGAGCGAGAACTCCGCGCCGCGATCCTCGCCCAGCAGGCCGACGGCGTCGGCGCGGCACTGGCGGCAGTGCCGCATCATGTTCATGTCGCCCTCGCACTCGTCCTGCAGTTCCTTCAACTCCTGCGGCGACGGGCTGCGCTGTCCGGTGAGGCCGTAGTAGGTGCCGTGCTCGGCCTCGGCGATCAGCGGCATCACGTTGTGCAGGAAGGCGCCCTTGGCCTTGACGGTGCGCGACACCTCGGCGAGGTGCTTGTCATTGACGCCCGGAATCATCACCGAGTTCACCTTGACCAGGATGCCGCGCGCCACCAGCATCTCGAGGCCGAGCTGCTGGCGCTCGATCAGGATCTGCGCCGCGGCGCGGCCGCGCACGCGCTTGTTGTTCCAGAAGATCCACGGGTAGATCTTCGCGCCGATGTCGGCGTCGAGGCAGTTGATGGTGATCGTGACGTGGTCGATGTTGTGCTTGGCGAGCTCGTCGACGCAGTCGGGCAGCGCGAGGCCGTTGGTCGACACGCACAGCTTGATGTCGGGCGCGCGCTCCGCAAGCATGCGGAAGGTGGCGAAGGTGCGCGCGGGGTTGGCGAGCGGATCGCCCGGCCCGGCGATGCCGAGCACGCTCATCTGCGGAATCGCGGCGGCCACCGCCAGCGTCTTCTTCACCGCCTGCTCGGGCGTCAGCACCTCGGAGACGACGCCGGGTCGCGATTCATTGGCGCAGTCGTACTTGCGGTTGCAGTAGTTGCACTGGATGTTGCAGGCCGGCGCCACCGCCGCGTGCATGCGGGCGAAGTAGTGGTGCGCCTGCTCCGAATAGCACGGGTGATCCTCGACCTTGCGGCGGATGTCGTCGGGCAATGCGTTGGTGCGACCGGCCGGCGATCCGCACGACGATGACTTGCAGCCCGAGCCTCCCGACGACGAGGCGATCCTGATGACATGCGCTTTCACGAGCGTTCTCCGCAATTCAGCCTTGCGGATGACTACGCAACAGCTATGCCAATGCGTAACTCGTTGAATCGTTGCGGGTGTCGGGTGGCGTTGTCGGGAATGTCACAAGAGCCTTTGCGACAGTTTCAACGTGCTGGTCGCTGGCGGCGGTGACGGCGCCGAGGCGCGGGCGCGCAATCGTCTGGTTGCTCGGTCAATGAGTTGCTACGATAATTGGCACATGAAGCCGTCCGAAGCTCTGCGATCCCATCGTTCCGCCATTCGCCGCGTCGTCGAACAGAACGGCGCGGCCAACCCGCGCGTATTCGGTTCGACCCTGCGCGGCGACGATACGGACGAGAGCGATCTCGATCTGCTCGTCGATCCGATCGACGGCAAGACCACGCTCGTCAGTCTGGTCCGGATCAAGCGCGAGGTCGAGGCGATTACCGGCGTCGCAACGGATGTACTGACGCCGTTGGCGCTGCACGAACGCTTCCGCAGCACCGTTCTTGCGGAAGCCGTGCCGGTATGAGGAGCAAGGCCGGTCGCATTCCCGAGCGCTTGCAAGACATCCGGGAGGCGATCCGCAACGCCGAAAGCGACCTCGGGTCGCTCACCAAGGATCAATTCCTCGCTGACGGCAAGACGCAGCGTGCCGTGATCGAGAGCATCATCGTTATCGGCGAAGCGGCGAACAATGTGATGCGCCTGGCGCCGCGGCTCACCTCCGAGATGTCTACGACATGCGCATCGTCTTGACGCACGAGTATTTCCGCGTCGATGCGGGAGTCGTTTGGGACACGGTGAAGAACGACCTCGGCAAGCTGGAGGTGCTGCTGGACGGAGTCGGCATTCAGTACGCCCGTCGGACCGATGAGTGAAATCCCCGTCAATGCAGTGATCGGCCTCGTGGGCAGCGTCGTCGCCGCGGCTGCCGCGTATTGGTTCACGAAGCGGCGTGAGCGCGAAGCCGAGTGGCGCAAGGAGAAACTTGGTTACTACAAGACTTTCATCGAAAGTCTGAGCGGAATCGTTGAGGGCGACGACTCACCCGAAGGGCACAGGCTTTTCGCCAAGGCGACGAACAGCTTGCTGCTCTTCGCACCCCAGTCGGTGATCGCGGCGTTGAACGCATTTCGCCACGAAATTCGGGAATCGAATCCGAACCGCACGCAGGACGAGCACGACCGTTTGCTCGCCGAGTTGCTGGTCGTTATCCGCCGGGACGTGGGAGTGTCGCCCGCGGACGAGCCGCGCACCTTCAAACCGGTGCTGTGGTCCTCCGGCGCGAGCAAGCGCGTCGGGGACTAGAACTGCCTCACCTCGATGTTCAGCGTCTGTATCCGGTAGGCGATCTGTCGCGGCGTCATCCCTAGCAGCCTTGCGGCCCTGGCTTGCACCCAGCCCGCCTGCTCAAGTGCGGCGATGACTCTCGAGCGTTCGTCTTGCGGCTCGTCGCCGATGGGCGCGGCGGAAGAGGCGGGCGCCGGAGCGCTTGCCATCGGTGCGGTGGGCGGGGGCGGCGCGTTGTCGCGGGCGGCGTCGAGGCGGATCAGGTCGGCGTCGATGGTGCCGGTAGGCGACATGACGGCGGCGCGTTCGAGGCAGTTCTCCAACTCGCGCACGTTGCCGGGCCAGGGGTGCTGCGAGAGGCGGCGCAGGGCGGTTTCGGTGATGGTCAGCGGGCGGCCCTGCATTTCGCCGATGCGGGCGACGAGGTGGCGGGCGAGGGCGGGGACGTCCTCGGGGCGCTCGCGCAGGGCCGGCAGGCGGATCGGCATGACGTTGAGGCGGTAGTAGAGGTCCTCGCGGAATTCGCCGGCGTCGACGGCGCCTTCGAGGTCGCGGTGGGTGGCGGCGATGACGCGCACGTCCACCTTGACGGTGCGACTGCCGCCGACGCGCTCGAGTTCGCCTTCCTGCAGCACGCGGAGCAGCTTGGCCTGGAAGGCGGGCGAGATCTCGCCGATCTCGTCGAGGAACAGCGTGCCGCCGTCGGCCGACTCGAAGCGGCCGCGGCGCGCGGCGACGGCGCCGGTGAAGGCGCCCTTTTCATGGCCGAAGAGTTCCGATTCGAGCAGGTTCTCGGGCAGCGAAGCACAGTTGAGGCGCACGTAGGGGCCGCGCGCCCGGGGCGAGTGGTAGTGGATGGCGTTGGCGATGAGTTCCTTGCCGGTGCCGGTTTCGCCGCGGATCAGCACGGTGGTGTTCCACTTCGAGACCATGCGCACCTGCTCGAACACGCGGCGCATCGCCGCCGAGCGGCCGACGATGTTGTCGAAGCCGAACTGGTGGCGCACTTCGCGGCGCAGGCTGTCGCGCTCCTCGGCGATGCTGCGCTTTTCCTTCTCGACGTCGAGCGACAGGCGCACGCTGCGGCCGATCAGGTTGGCGACCATCTCGACGAAGCGCGCGCGCTCGGCGAGCTGGCCGTCGTCGGGTTCGTCGGGCTGCACGGCGAGCACGCCGCGCAGGCTGCCGCCGACGTTGATCGGCGCGGCGATGAAGGGCAGGTCGCGCGCGTAGATGCCAAGCCGATTGAGGAAGCGGGGATCGCGGCCGGCGACGGGCAGGGCGATCGAGCGCTTGTCCTCGAGCAGCACGCCGAGCACGCCTTCGCCGGGCTGGTAGCGCACCGGCTCGTCGTCGGGCATTTCGGCGCCGTGGATAGCGTTGACGACCAGGTCGCCGCTGTCGGGATCGAGCACGCTGACCATGCCGCGGCTCAAGCCCGCTTCCTCGTCGAGCACTTCGAGCACGCCGCGCACGGTCTGCGAAAAGTCGAGCGAGCGCGAGAGGATTTCGCTGACGCGATAGAGCGCCTCGACCTCGGCGCGATAGAGCACGAGCGGAAGCGTCATGACCACTCTCCCATGGCGCCGGCGAGCGGGAAGCTGGCGCGCACGCGGCAGCCGCCGCCGGGCGCTTCGTCGATCTCGATGGCGCCGCCGTGGTCCTGCGCCACCTGCTGCGCCGCGGCCAGGCCCATGCCGGGATGGCGGCCGTCGCGTCGCGTGGACCAGAACGGCTCGAACACGCGCAGCCGGTTTTCCGGCGCGATGCCGGGGCCGCTGTCGTCGACCACGACGTCGATGCCGTCGTCGCGCGCAGCGGTGGCGATGCGCAGCTCGCGCAGGTTGCGACCGCGCGCGTTCATGGCGTCGATGGCGTTGTCGACGACGGCCATGAACAGCGTGCGCAGCCGGTTGGCGTGGCCGTGGATGTTCGGCAGCACGGCCTGCGGCTTCCATTCGACGGTGATGCCGGCGGCGAGCAGGCGCCCGGTCGACAGCTCGATCACGTCGCGCAGCACTTCGTTGAGGCTGACCGAGTTCGGCGATTCTGCCGCCGCCTGCGGCATGGCGCGGCGCAGGCTCTCGACCGCAGCCGTGCCCGAGGCCAGCGCCTCGGTCAGCGCGGTCTCGGCCGGTCCGCAGCAGCCGCGGCGCGCGATGGTCTGCATCACCGAGCTCATGACGTTGAGCGGCCCCTCGATCTGGAAGATCGCCGCCGAGAGCGTCTCGCGCAGCGCGTCGATGCGCGCGGTCTCGGCCATCAGGGCGTTGATTGCGGCCATGCGCGCCTTCTCCTGCTCGGCGCGGCGCCGCGTGATGTCCTGCGCCGACAGCAGCAGATAGACGTGGCGCTGGCGGTCGAAGAAGGCGTCGGCTTCGCCGTCGGCGCGCTCGACCCAGACGCCGGAGCAAGAGAACCAGCGCGGCGCCGGCCAGCCCGGGCGGTCGAGGCGCACTTCGTGGTCGGCGAAGGCGGCGCTGCCGGGCTTCGGCTTGCCGATGCCGCGGCCGAGGTCGGCGCGGATGGCGTCGAGCAGCAGCGTCGCCGGCTCGGCCATGCGCAGGTCGCCCATCAGCTTCTTGTACTCGTGGTTGTCGAGCACGACGCTGTCCTCGCCGTCGAGCAGCGCCATGGCGATCGGCACCGAGTCGACGACCGACTCGATCAGCGCCTTCTGGTTGGCGACCTCGCATTCGAGGCGGTGCAGCGGCGTGACGTCGCGATGGATGCCGAGGTAATTGACGATGGCGCCGGCGGCGTCGAGCACCGGCGTGATCAGCAGGTCGGCGAGGTACTTGCTGCCGTCCTTGCGGCGGTTGACGAGTTGCCCGCTCCACGGCCGGCCGGCGGCGATCTCGGCCCACATGGCCTGGTACACGGCGGGCGGCGTGGTCTTGTTGGAGAGGATCGACTGGTTGCGACCGAGCAGCTCGTCGCGCGCGTAGCCCGTCAGCTTCGCGTAGGCCGGATTCACGTAGAGGATGCCGGCCTGCGGATCGGTGATGGTGATGGCGATGTCCGCCTGGTCGACGGCATGCTCGAACACCGTCGCGGCGATGGCCGGAGCGATGGCGGGCGAGGCTTTTTCTTTCGGCATGGACACGGGCTTTCTCCCTCTTTGGTCATGGGCAATGCAGGTTCCATGCCGAGCCTCTGGCGGTGGCGCCCATCTGTCGCGTTTGCTGCATGCTGTCGGACTTCCGACACGAAAGCCGGGTGCCTGGACCCGGTCGGTCCGAGGCGCCAATGTCCCGTTGCGGTGCGCCATTCCGGTGCGCTGCACGGTTTCGGGGCTCGTTCCGCACGCTTGGCATGGATCGTGATTTACGGTCAGCAAGTTCCGGGAAAACGTCGTGACCGAATATCTCGTCCTGCTGATTACTACCGCGCTGGTGAACAACGTCGTCATGATGAAGTTCCTCGGCCTGTGCCCCTTCATGGGCGTGTCGAAGAACGTCGACGCGGCGCTCGGCATGGGCATGGCGACCACCTTCGTCATCACCCTCGCCTCGGGCGCTGCCTGGGTGCTCGACAACTGGCTGCTGCTGCCGCTCGGCCTCGGCTACCTGCGCATCCTCACTTTCATTCTCGTCATCGCCGCCGTCGTGCAGTTCGTCGAGGCGGTGGTGCGCAAGTCGGCGCCCTCGCTCTACCAGGCGCTCGGCATCTACCTGCCGCTGATCACCACCAACTGCGCCGTGCTCGGCGTCGCGCTGCTCAACGCGCAGGAGAGGAGCGGCTTCGTGAAGAGCCTGATCTACGGCTTCGGTTCGGCGCTCGGCTTCACGCTGGTGCTGCTGATCTTCGCCGGCATGCGCGAACGACTCGCCGTGGCGCGCGTGCCGGCGGCCTTCGCCGGCGCGCCGGCCGCCTTCGTGCTGGCGAGCCTGCTGTCGCTCGCCTTCATGGGCTTCGCGGGACTGAACCTCAAATGATCGCCGCCGTCGCCAGCCTGACCCTCCTCGGTGCCGCGCTCGGCCTCGGCCTCGGCATCGCCGCGCGGCGCTTCGCCGTCGAGGCCGACGAGACGGTCGCCGAAATCGCGGCGCTGATGCCGGGTTCCAACTGCGGCCAGTGCGGCTTCGCCGGCTGCACCGGCGCCGCCGCCGCGATGGCCGCCGGCGAGGCGGCGCCGACGATCTGCCCGCCGGGCGGCCGCGCGCTCGCCGAGGCGATCGCCGAGAAGCTCGGCATCGCGCTGGGCGCGGCCGGTGCCGACGAAGGGCCGAAGGTTGCGCTGGTCACCGAAGAGATCTGCATCGGCTGTTGCAAGTGCCTCAAGGTCTGCCCGACCGACGCCATCGTCGGCGCGGCGAAGCAGATCCACAACGTCATCCGCGAGGCCTGCACCGGCTGCGGCGCCTGCGTCGACCGCTGCCCGACCGAGGCGATGGCGATGAAACCGATACCCGTCACGCTGCAGCAGTGGGTGTGGCCGAAACCGCTGGCGGCATGACATGGGCCTGATCGAGAAAATATTCCGCAAGGGCGCGCCGCACTGGGGCGTGCATCCCGACGACCGCAAGCGCCCGGCCGCCGACGCGCCGCTGCGCACGCTGCCGCTGCCGAAGCGGCTCTACCTGCCGTTGCTGCAGCACATCGGCCAGGCCGCGCGGCCGGCGGTGCTCGTCGGCCAGCAGGTGCAGAAGGGCCAGTTGCTCGCCGACGCGCAGGGCAACGTCTCGGCGCGCATCCATGCGCCGGCATCGGGCACCGTCGTCGCCATCGGCGAGATCACGGCGCCGCATGCGTCGGGCCTGCCGGTGCTGGCGATCACGCTGGAGACGGACGGCACGGAGCGCGAGGTCGAGTCGGCAGCGGGCGACGATCCGCTCGCGCTGGAGCCGGCAGAACTCGCCCGCCGCATCGCCGCCGCCGGCGTCGTCGGCCTCGGCGGCGCGACCTTCCCGGCTGCCGTCAAGCTCTCGCTCGGCCAGCGCAGCGCCGTGACGACGCTGCTGATGAACGGCGGCGAGTGCGAGCCCTATCTCTCCTGCGACGACCGCACGATGCGCGACTTCGCCGTCGAGGTCGTCGACGGCATCCGCCTGATGCTGCGCGCCACCGGCGCCGCCAACGCGCTGGTCGGCATCGAGGACAACAAGCCCGAGGCGATCGCGAAAATGATCGAAGCGGCGCGCCCCTTCCCCGAGGTCACGGTGCGCGCGCTGCCGGCGCTCTACCCGATGGGTTCCGAGCGCCAGCTGATCCTGATGCTGACCGGCCGCGAAGTGCCGGCCGATGCGCGCCCGTCCGACATCGGCGTCGTCGTGCACAACGTCGGCACCGCGCGCGCCGTGCATCGTGCGCTGCGCCGCGGCGAGGCGCTCACCCATCGCATCGTCACCGTCAATGGCGGCGCCGTGGCGAATCCCGGCAACGTCATCGTGCCGATCGGCGCGCTGGTCTGCGACGTGCTCGCCTTCGCCGGCCTGCGCGGTACGCCGGCGCGTCTGGTGATGGGCGGGCCGATGATGGGCGCGGCACTGCCCCACGCCGACGTGCCGGTGGTCAAGGGCACGTCGGGCATCCTCGCCTTCGACGCCGATGAGGCCGCCGACCACGAACCCGGCCCGTGCATCCGCTGCGGTTCCTGCCTCGCCGCCTGCCCGATGGGCCTGCTGCCGCTCGAGATGGCGGCGCAGGTGCGCGGCGGCGACCTGAAACGCGCGGCATCGCTCGGGCTCACCGACTGCATGGCCTGCGGCTGCTGCGCCTTCGTCTGCCCGTCACGGATTCCGCTGGTGCAGTTCTTCTCCCACGCCAAGGGCGAGCTCGCGGCGCGCGAACGCGCGCGCCTGCGCAACGAGGCCAGCAAGCGCCTGGCCGTCGCGCGCGCCGAGCGCCTCGAGCGCGAGACGAAAGAGAAAGCCGAAGCCGCCGCGCGCCGCAAGGCCGAGCGTGCCGCGGCCAAGGCCGCCGAAGCCGCTGCCGCTGCCGCCGCAACCGGGGAGACCGCCGCATGATGCCGACCACCGTCCTCAACGTTCCCGCCGCGGCGCCGCATGCGCGCGGCGGCGCCGGCGTCAGCCGCATCATGCTCACCGTCTGCCTCGCGCTGGCGCCGGCGACGCTGTTCGGCTTCTGGCTCTACGGCTGGCCGGCGATCCACCTGTGGGTCATCACGATTCTTGCCGCGCTGTTCGGCGAGGCCGCCTGCCTGCGGCTGGCCGGCCGCCGCGCGCTGCCGGCGCTCCACGACGGCTCGGCGTTGCTGACCGGCTGGCTGCTGGCGCTGTCGCTGCCGCCCTGGGCGCCGTGGTGGATCGGCGTCATGGGCGGCCTGTTCGCCACCGTGATCGCCAAGCAGGTGTTCGGCGGCCTCGGCCAGAACCTGTTCAACCCGGCGATGGTCGCGCGCGTCTTCCTGCTGATCTCGTTTCCGCTGCCGATGACGGCGTGGGTCGCGCCGCTGCCGCTGACCGCCGCCGGCGCGCCGGGCTTCATCGAGGGCCTGCGCATCATCTTCGGCGACGTGCAGGCGCTCGACGCGGTGGCCAGCGCCTCGCTGCTCGGCTACGCCAAGACGGAGCTCGCGCGCGGCCTCGACCTGGCGCAGGCGCTCGCCGCGGCGGCCGCGCCCGGCAACTCGCTCGGCGGCGTGCGCACCGGCAGCCTCGGCGAAACGGCATCGCTGCTGATCGCCGTCGGCGGCGTCGTGCTGCTGGCCATGCGCGTCATCAGCTGGCACATTCCCGTCGCCATGCTGGCGGGCATCGCGCTGCCGGCGATGCTGCTGCATGCCGTCGATCCGGCGCGCTATCTCGACGCCGGCACCCACCTGCTCTCGGGCGGCGCCATGCTCGGCGCCTTCTTCATCGCCACCGACTACGTGACGTCGCCGAGCGCCAAGGCCGGCCAACTGGTCTTCGGCGCCGGCTGCGGCCTGCTGACGTACGTCATCCGCACCTGGGGCGGCTATCCCGAGGGCGTCGCCTTCGCCGTGCTGCTGATGAATTCGCTGACGCCGGTGATCGACCGCTACCTGCGTCCGCGCGTGCTCGGCCGCGACCGCAAGGGCAAGCCGCTGGCGATCGAAACGCAGAAGGTGCTGCCATGAGCGCCGACATCGCCTGGCGCGACCGCCTCTCCTACCAGCCGCTGTCGCTCGGCATCGTGGCGCTGGTCACCAGCGCGGCGCTGGTCACCGCCAACGACATGACCGGCCCGCTGATCGCCGCCGCCGAGGAGCGCGACCTGCAGGCCTCGCTGGTGCAGGTGCTGCCGGAGGGCTACGCCGACAACGAGCTGCTCAAGGACACGGTGGAGCTTGCCGGTGCCGACGGTGCGCCGGTGACCGTCTACCGCTCGCGCCATGAGGGCCGCATCAACGGCGCCATCTTCCGCACCTCCGCGCGCGGCTACGCCGGCGACGTCGTGGTGCTGATCGGCATCGACGCCGGCGGCACGCTGCTCGGCGCGCGCGTGCTGCGCCACCAGGAGACGCCGGGCCTCGGCGACAAGATCGAGGCGGCGAAGACGCCGTGGATACTCGGCTTCGCCGGCAAGTCGCTGGGCGCGCCGCCGCCCGAGCGCTGGGCGGTGAAGAAGGACGGCGGCGATTTCGACCAGTTCGCCGGCGCCACCATCACGCCGCGCGCCGTGGTCAAGGCGGTCAAGGGCGGGCTCGACTTCTACGCGGCGAACCGCGAACGCATCCTCGAAGGAGAAACACGATGACGCCGATGGAGATCCTCAAGAGCGGCCTCTGGCGCGACAACGTCGTCTTCTCGCAGCTGCTGGCGATGTGCCCGACGATGGCGGTGACGACGACCGGCACCAACGGCCTCGGCATGGGCCTGGCGACGACGGCGGTGCTGGTGGTCTCGAACGTGCTGATCGCGGCGCTGCGCAATCTCGTCAGCGCCCAGGTGCGCATTCCGGTATTCGTCGTCATCATCGCGACGCTGGTGACCGTGGTCGACATGGCGATGAACGCATGGCTGCACGACCTCTACAAGGTGCTCGGCCTGTTCATCGCGCTGATCGTCGTCAATTGCGCGATCCTCGGCCGCGCCGAGGCCTTCGCCTCGAAGTCGCCGGTGGCCGCCTCGGCGCTCGACGGCCTGGCGATGGGGCTCGGCTTCACGCTGGCGCTGACGGTGATCGGGCTGATCCGCGAGCTCGTCGGCAGCGGCACGCTGTTCGCGCAGGCGAGCCTGCTGCTCGGCCCGAATTTCGCCTTCCTCGAGATGCGCGTGCTGCCGGACTACGGCGGCGTGCTGGTGATGGTGCTGCCGCCGGCCGGCTTCCTGGTGCTCGGCCTGTTGCTGGCGGCGAAGCGCGTCTGGGAAACCCGCGAGCGCACGGCGGCCGCGCCGGCCGCTGCCGCCGCCCACTGAGGAAGAATCGCAATGCAGATCGGCGTCGCCTACTCGGAATCCGCGCAGCAGATCTGGCTGACGCTGGAAGTCCCCGACGAATCGACGGTGCTCGACGCCATCGAGCGCTCGGGCATCCTCAAGATGTTCCCGCACATCGACTTGGCGGCGCAGAAGGTCGGCATCTTCGGCAGGGTGGTCAAGCCCGATGCCGCGCTGCGCCCGGGCGACCGCGTCGAAATCTACCGCCCCATCGTCTGCGATCCGCTGACCGTGCCGCGCCGCGACGGCGCGGGCGCCGACGACGAATAACCCTGCCTTCGGCCGCCATAAGCATTTTCCGGTTGGATCGGGCGCGAGCCCTGTCCTAGGATGAATCGTGCGGGTTCGGCCCGCTTCCGGGAGGATGGGGTCATGCTGATCGGCTTCCTGTTTTCACGCTTGCGCGAGCCTTCGACGAAGGCATTCCTGGAATTGCCGCGTCTGCTGCCGCGGACGCCGCTGCCGGCCGACGTCGTGCCGATCCGCTTCTCGCTGATGCGCGCCCTGCAGGGGGTGCGCAACTTCGCGCTATACCGCTTCGGCAACGACGACGCCTACCGCCGCTACATGGTCGGCCCCTGGCCGCTGCAGCCGGTGATCGGCGAGGTGCTGATCCGGCACGGCTGGGTGCGGGCCGACGACGAGCCGTGGCCGGAGGCGATCGCCCGTTACGAGCTGTCGTCCGCCGGCATCACGCTGGCCGACGATCTCGAATCCTGGTGGGCGAGCCTGACGCTCGGGCAGCGCATGCGCGCGGCGATCGTGGAGTAGCTAGGCGGGACGAAACAGTCCCTTGATCCAGGACTTCTGGAGTTCGCTGCGGCGGGTCGTCTCGAGATGCGCGCGGATGCGTGCCCGCACCTCGTCGATGCCGACAACGCCTTCCGGCTCGACGGCATCGCACAGCAGCAGGTGGAAGCCGACCGGCGATTCGACGATCGCCGAAACCATGCCGGGCTCGAGCGCAAAGG
Organism: Pseudomonadota bacterium; assembly: GCA_046726235.1. GTDB lineage: Bacteria > Pseudomonadota > Gammaproteobacteria > Burkholderiales > Rhodocyclaceae > Nitricoxidireducens. Next base: position 288,317 of record JBKPAD010000002.1, on the reverse strand, counting down.
CGGCGATCTCGACGGCGGGGAAGAGGTGGCCGCGCCCGAGCTTGCCCAGCATGCCGCCCTCAACGGCCGTCGGGCATTCCGAGTGCCTGAGCGCCTCGGCGGCGAAGTCGCCGGGGCGGGCGAGCAGGCGTCGCCGGATGTCCTCGATGTGGGCACGGGCGGCGGGACGCTCGCTGCCGGGCAAGGCCTCGTTGATGGTGATCAGGATGTGGCGCAGCGCGCGCCGCTCGGGGCGCTTGAAGCGCTCGCCGTGCAGCAGGTAGAAGATCTCGATGTCGGTGTCGCTGACCGGCGCCGCCGTGCGGGCGATGCTGTCGAGCACCGCATTGACGCGCAGGTCGCGCGCCAGCGCCGCTTCGAGCGCGGCCTCGTCGCAGCCGGAAGCCTCCAGGTCGGCGAGGAATTCGGCGCGCGAGGCGTAGCGGCCACGGATTTCCTCCAGGCCCTGGCGCGTCGACGACGCGGGCAGGACGACGCTGGCGGCCTCGGGCGTCGCCAGGATGCGGCGTTCGATCTCGGCCTGGCGCAGCACGGCGCCGTTCAGGCGCTGCTTCTCGGCGTCGCCGAGCGCGGCCGGCGGCTTGCGGTAGAGCTCGAGCGACAGCTTGAGCGCCAGGTAGGCGTGGGGCTCACGCATGAACGACCTCGTGCAGCGCCGCCAGCGCCGGTTCGGGAACGGCCAGCACGCGCCCCGGCAGGCACTCGAAGTGCACGTGGTAGCCGACCGGCTCGCCGCGCACGACCTGCATGATCTCGCCGACGGCACCGGCGGGCACGCTGACTTGCCCGCCGAGCGACAGCGCCCGGCGCGCGCGCACGCGCTCGCGCGTCTCGAAGCGGCTCGGCACCCAGTCCTCGTCGGCGCCGAGCAGTTCCTCCTCGCGGCAGCCGACGACGCGGTCGATGTCGAGGAAGTGCACCGAGTAGATGATCTGGTCCTGCAGGAAGGTGCCGACGTCGACGATGGTGCCCACGCTGCCGCGGCGCACCAGCAGCTCGCCGGTGGCGATGCCCGGATAGGTGCCGTCGTTGCGGACGTTGCGCGCCACGCGCACGTCCTCGCCGATGTTCCAGCGCGTCTGCATCATCCCCTCGCGCGGCGCAGGGCCGAAAGCGGAATGTTGGCGATGCCGGCCTGGCGGCGGAACACCTCGAACACCTTCTCGGTGCGCGCGTCGGAGGCGACGAAGTCGGCGTGGGCGCGCGTCAGCCACTCGCGGTATTCGTCGCGCGTCGGCTCGGGGCCGCAGTTCTGCGCCAGGTAGTCGTGGAAACGCTGCAGGATGTGCAGGCGATGGACCTGCACCACCTGCGCGTTGTAGGGCACGCCGAAGTAGCGGAGGAAGTCCTCGGCGGATTCGAGGTCGTCGAGGTCGAGCACGTCTTCAGCGGTCATGATGGGACTCCTTTCGCAAATCGGTGAGCAGGGCGGCGAGATCGGCGTCGGCGGGCGTGCGCCGGGCGGCGTCGACGAAGCGGCGCACGGCGCCGAGCATGGCTTGCGCCTCGGCGTCGTCGAGCGCCAGGCCGAGCCGCGCATACACGGCCTTCACGGCGCCGGTGCCGGAGTGCTTGCCGAGCACGACGCGATGCTGGCGGCCGACCTCGCGCGGGTCGAAGCCCTGGTAGTTGTCCGGATCCTTGAGCAGGCCGTCGACGTGGATGCCGGCCTCGTGCGTGAACACGCCTTCGCCGACGACGCTCTTCTGCCACGGCACCGGGCGGCCCGAGGCGCGGGCCACGACGGCCGAGAGCGCCGGGAAGTCGCGCAGGCGGACGCCGGCGTCGAGGCCGTGGCACTGCTTGAGGCCGAGCACGACTTCCTCGAGCGGGGCGTTGCCGGCGCGCTCGCCGAGGCCGTTGACCGTGGTGTTGACGTGCGTGGCGCCGGCGCGCACGGCGGCCAGCGTGTTGGCCGTCGCCATGCCGAGGTCGTCGTGGGCGTGCATCTCGATGTCGAGGTCGCTGGCCGCGCGCAGGGCGGCGATGCGCTCGAAGACGCCGAAGGGCTCGAGCACGCCGAGCGTGTCGGCGAAGCGGAAGCGGCGGGCGCCGGCGCGCTGCGCGGTTTCCAGCAGGCGCTTGAGGAAGTCGAGGTCGGCGCGCGAGGCGTCCTCGCCGCCGACGCAGACCTCGAAGCCGGCATCCGCAGCGCGGCGCACGTGGCGGTCGACCTCGGCCAGCAGCCAGGCGCGGTCGCGGCGCAGCTTGGAACGCAGATGCTGGTCGGAGGCCGGCGCCGAAATGTCGATCAATTGCGCGCCGAGGCCCATGCAGGCGTCGACGTCGGCCGCGTTCATGCGGCTCCAGACCATCAGGCGGGCGGAGAGACCGAGCGCGGCGACGGCGCGGATGCTCTCGCGCTCGGCGGCGCCCATCGCCGGGATGCCGATTTCCATCTCGGGTACGCCGAGCGCGTCGAGCCGGCGCGCGATGTCGAGCTTCTCGGCGAGGCTGAAGGCAACGCCGGCCGACTGCTCGCCGTCGCGCAGCGTGGTGTCGTTGATGACGGGGAGGGCGCGGTGTTCCATGCCTACGCTTTAGCAAGTTGGGCGCCAGCGAAGAAGCTACGTAAAGTCAATGGCTTGCCGGATTGCGGGGGCGTCGTTTGTCGCACATGCGACAAGCGCCTGGCACTCGGCCTGCGTGTTCACCGCCGACGGCACACACGCGATACCATGGGGCGGCACGCGGGTTGCGGCCGATTAGTTCGTCGAGGGAGCCAAGGTGTTCGCGTCCTGGATCAGAATCACGCTGTCAGTCTCGGGGCCGTTGTCGTTCGCGGCATTTGCCGCCAGTGACGCGCCCATCGATACGGCGACGCTCGAGAAGAACCGCAAGGCGAACGAGGCCTCCTTTCGCTGCCACAGCGTAGCCGCGATCGGGCGTAAGTGCTTGGTGCGGCCCTGCCGAACGAGTAACTGAAGGGATACAAATGGACCGCGCCTTGCGCCGGTTGCGTTGGTTCGCGGCGCTTGCATTCCTGGCGGCCGGCGTCGTGTCGTCGGTCACGCTCTATCGCGCCGAGCAGTCGCGCCTGGCGGTCGAGCGCTCGCGCGCCGATTCGCTGGCAAACACCGTGTTGCGCAAGCTCGGCGGCCAACTCGACCTGGCACTGTCGTCGACTTACGCGCTGGCGGCGCTGGTGCGCCAAGGGCAGGGCGACTTCCCCTCCTTTCCCGGCATTGCCGCCGAGATGCTGCCGCTGTATCCGGGCGTCAGTTCGCTGCAACTGGCGCCGAACGGCGTCCTCACCCACGTCGTCCCCCTCGTCGGCAACGAGAAGGCGATCGGACACGACCTGCTGCGCGATCCGACGCGCACCAAGGAGGCCTTCCTCGCCCGCGACACGCGGCGCCTGACGCTCGCGGGGCCATTCAATCTGGTCCAGGGCGGCGTCGGCGCCGTCGCGCGCCTGCCCGTATTCCTCGCCGACCGCAACAACGGCGAGTATTTCTGGGGTTTCACCAGCGCCCTGATCCGCTTTCCCGACATCCTCAGGGGCTCCCTCGAGTCGCTCGCCGCCGACGGCTACAGCTACGAACTCTGGCGCCTGCATCCGGACACCGGAGAGCGCCAGACGATCGCGGGTCAGGCCGCGTCGCCGATGCGCCGGCCGGTGACGGCCGTGCTCGACGTGCCGAACGGCCAGTGGCACCTGTCGATCGAGCCGGCGGGCGGCTGGCAGCCGGTCGGCGAACTCTGGGGAAAGGGTCTGCTGGCACTGCTGTTCAGCGGCATGTTTGCGGCCCTCGTGCACATGCTTCTGCGCCAGCCGGTGTTCCTGCGCCAGCAAGTCGGCGAACGCACCCGGGAGCTGCAGGAACAGACGGAGCGCCTGCGCAAGCTCCTTCAGGCGGTCGAGCAGAGTCCGCACAGCATCGTCATCACGGACCTCGACTCGCGCATTGAGTACGTCAACCGCTTCTTCCTCGACAACTCCGGCTACGAGCGCGCCGACGTGATCGGCAAGACGCCGGCGATTCTCGCTTCGGGCAAGACGCCGCGCGAGCGCTACGACTCGTTATGGCGGGCGCTCCGCCAGGGGCGCACCTGGGAAGGCGAGTTCATCAACCGGCGCAAGGACGGCTCGGAATACCTCGAGTGGGCGATCATCGCACCGGTGCGCGACGACGACGGCCGCATCACCCACTACATCGCCGTCAAGGAGGACGTCACGGCGAAGCGTCAGTCCGAGGCCGACCTCTACCGCCTTGCCTACTTCGATACGCTGACCGGCCTGCCCAACCGCGTGCGGCTGATCGGCGAGATCAATTCCTGCATGGGCGCCTCGGCCGAGAGCGGCCGGTTCAACGGCCTCGTCATGCTGGACATCGACCGCTTCAAGCTGATCAACGACGCCCGCGACCATGCCAGCGGCGATCGCCTGCTGCAGGCGATCGCCGATCGTATCGGCGGCCTGGTGCGCGGCGGCGACATGCTCGCGCGCCTGTCGGGCGACGAGTTCGCGATTCTGCTCAAGGACCTGCAAGGCGACGCCGAACACGCGCTTGCCTACGCTCTCGGCATTTGCGACGACCTGCATACGGCCGTGCGCAGACCGTTCGGCGTCGACGACGAGGAACTCGGCATCACCGTCAGCATGGGGCTGACCGTCTTTCCCTGCGGTCCATCGGATTCACCGAGCCGCGTGCTGCGGCGTGCCGACACGGCGATCAATCAAGCCAAGGCGGAAGGCGGCAACGGCACTTCGTTCTTCGACGAGACCATGGGCGTCGTCGCGGAGGAGCGCTTCAAGACCGAGCACGAACTGCGCAAGGCGGTGACGGCGGGCGAACTGCGCCTCTATCTGCAGCCGCAGGTCAGCATGGACGGCAGCACCATCGGCGCCGAAGCGCTGGTGCGCTGGCAGCACCCGGAGCGCGGCCTGGTGCTGCCGGGGATGTTCATTCCGCTGGCCGAGGAAACCGATCTCATCGTCGACGTCGGGGCCTGGGTTCTCGCCGAGGCGTGCCGGCTGCTGTCGCTGCCCGAGTATGCGACGCAGCCGATCCGCATCGCCGTCAACATCAGCCCGCGCCATTTCCGCAAGGTCTTCTTCTCGCCCTGGTTGCGCGAGTTGCTGGACGCCACAGGCGCCGATCCGCGGCGGCTGACGCTGGAATTCACCGAGGGCCTGGTAATCGCCGACGTCGACGAGGTGATCGGCAAGATGAAGGACCTGGCCGCCCTCGGCATCCACTTCTCGGTCGACGACTTCGGCACCGGCTATTCGTCGCTGTCCTACCTCAAGCGCCTGCCGATCCACGAACTCAAGATCGACAAGAGCTTCGTCCAGGAGGCGCCGGCGAAAGCCGAGGACGCCGCTCTCGTCGAGACCATTCTCGCGGTCGCGCGGCACATGGCGCTGCGCGTCGTCGCCGAGGGCGTCGAGACGCACGAGCAGGCGTTGTTCCTCGGCGAGCGGGGAACGGTCGTCTACCAGGGCTACCTGTTCGGCCGTCCCGAGCCGGCCGAGGCCCTGCTGCAGCGGATCAACGCCGGTCCGGCCGTGGTAGCCGGCGGCTGAAGCGGCCCTAAACCGCCGCCAGCGCCTGCTCCAGATCCGCCTTGATGTCGTCGATGTGCTCGAGGCCGATCGACAGGCGCACCATGTCTTCCGACACGCCCGCCTTCTTCATTTCCTCGGCCGACAGCTGGCGGTGCGTGGTGCTGGCCGGGTGGCAGGCGAGCGACTTGGCGTCGCCGATGTTGACCAGGCGAGTCACGAGCTTCAGCGCGTCCTGGAAGCGGCCGCCGGCGGCCATGCCGCCCTTGACGCCGAAGGACAGGATGCCCGAGGCGCGGCCGTTCATGTACTTCTGCGCCAGCGCGTGCTCCGGATGGTCGGGCAGCCCCGCGTACTTGACCCAGCCGACCTTTGGATGCGTCTTCAGGTAGTTCGCCACGGCGAGCGTGTTGTCGCAGATGCGGTCCATGCGCACGGCCAGCGTCTCGATGCCCTGCAGGATCAGGAAGCTGTTGAACGGCGAGATCGCTGCGCCCATGTTGCGCAGCGGCACCACGCGCGCGCGGCCGATGAAGGCGGCCGCGCCGAGCGCCTCGGTGTAGACGACGCCATGATAGGAAACGTCCGGCGTGTTGAGGCGCTTGAAGCGCTCCTTGTGCTCGGCCCAGGGGAACTTGCCCGAATCGACGATGACGCCGCCGATGCTGTTGCCGTGGCCGCCGAGGTACTTGGTCAGCGCATGCACGACGATGTCGGCGCCGTGCTCGATGGGGCGGCACAGGTAAGGCGTCGGCACGGTGTTGTCGACGATCAGCGGCACGCCGGCGTCGTGTGCGACCTTGGCCAGCGCGGCGATGTCCACGACGTTGCCGAGCGGGTTGCCGACCGACTCGCAGAACACTGCCTTGGTGCGGCCGTCGATCAGCGGCTTGAAGGAGGCCGGATCGCGGTAGTCGGCGAAGCGCACCTCGATGCCGAGCTGCGGCAGCGTGTGGGCGAACAGGTTGTAGGTGCCGCCGTAGAGCGTGCCGGCGGAGACGATGTTGTCGCCGGCTTCGGCGATGGTCTGGATCGCATAGGTGATTGCCGCCATGCCGGAGGCGACGCCGAGGCCGCCGATGCCGCCTTCCATCTCCGCGACGCGCTGCTCGAGCACCGCCGTCGTCGGGTTCATGATGCGGGTGTAGATGTTGCCCTGGACCTTGAGGTCGAACAGGTCGGCGCCGTGCTGCGTGTCGTCGAAGGCGTAGGACGTCGTCTGGTAGATCGGCACGGCGACGGCCTTGGTGGTCGGGTCGGGACTGTAGCCGCCGTGGACGGCGATGGTTTCGATCTTCATGGGAACGGCTCCGCGGGACAGTGTAAAGTTGCGCAGTATAAGCCTCGGCAATCGGGGCATTAAGGACGCTGGAGCGAATAGCATGGGCATGATCGCGGGCACTGCTCCGCAACGCGGCAGCGCGGAAAAGCGCGCCGTTCCGAAGGCAAAGATCCTGGTCGTCGAGGACGACGAGGTGCTTGCCGAAGGCATCGTCGGCGTGTTCGCCGCACAGGGGCACGACGTGGTGCGCGCGGCCAGCGGCGAGGCCGCGCTGACGGCGATGGCGGCCGCCAGCTTCGACGCGCTGGTGCTCGACATCGGCCTGCCGGGCATCGACGGCTTCGAGGTCATGAGCCGTCTCGATCCCGCGGCGCGCTGCGCCGTGCTGATCGTCTCGGCCTACGATCGCGTCGAGCAGCGCGTGCGCGGCCTCGACCTCGGCGCCGACGACTACCTGGTCAAGCCCTTCGCCGTCGAGGAACTCGAGGCGCGCGTGCGCGCGCTGCTGCGGCGCAGCCTGGCCCAGCGCAGCGCGCGGATCGAACTCGCCGCTCTGGCGGTGGACCTTGCCGGCAAGCGCGCCTGGATCGACGATGCGCCGCTGGAGCTGACGGCACGTGAATGGAGCGTGCTGGACGAGCTGCTGACGCGCGTCGGCCAGGTCGTGAGCAAGGAACAGCTTCAGCAGGCGCTGGTCGGTGACGGCCAGGCGCTCAGCGACAACGCGATCGAGGTCTATGTCTCGCGGCTGCGCGTCAAGCTCGCCAAGGGCGGCGTCAACATTCGCACGCTGCGGGGCTTCGGCTACATGATCGAGGAACCGCGGCCGCCGCGCACCGCCTGAGGCCTGGCATGAAACGCCTGCTCGTCCTGCTGCTGTCGCTCGCCGCCTGGGCGGTCCACGCCCAGCAGCTCGAGATCCTCACGCTGCACTTCCGCAATGCCGACCAAGTCGTGCCGCAACTGCAGCCGCTGGTGGCGCCGGGCGGCGCCCTGACCGGCTCCGGCAACAAGCTCTTCGTGCGCACGACCCCCAACAACCTCGCCGACCTCAAGCGCGTGCTGGCCGAGATCGACCGCGCGCCGCGCCGCCTGCAGATATCGGTGCGCCGCGGCGGCGACCTGCGACGCGAGGCGGGCAGCGCCGGCGGGAGCATCGAGCTCCGCAACGGCGACACGCGAATCCGCGGCGACGCCTACGAGGCACGCACGCGCGGCAGCGAGGACGTCGCGCAGCGGGTGCAGACGATCGAGGGCGGGCGCGCCTACATCAGTGTCGGCCAATCGGTGCCGCTGCCGGTGCGCCGGCGCGTGGTCACGCCCTCGGGCCGCGTCGTCGACACCGATGCCGTCGAATACCGCGAGGTCGACAGCGGCTTCTACGCCGAACCGCGCGTCTCCGGCGATCGCGTGACCATCGACATCGCCGCGGCCGACGACCGCCCCGGCCGCCAGCCCGGCGCCGCCGAGACGCAGCGGTTGTCGACCACCGTCAGCGGCCGCCTCGGCGAATGGATCGAGCTCGGCGGCATGCGCCAGGAAAGCGCCGAGGAGCGGCGCGAGATCACGCGCTATTCGACGCGCGACGTTCGGGACGAACGGCGGGTCTGGCTGAAGGTCGAAGAACTGCCTTAGCGTTTGGCTGCTTTGAAGTGAGTGATGCTCGGGCCGCCGGGGGTGCTGCTGCGCTCCGTGTCACCCGGATCGGGCTGACGCCCGCTCCTCCTTCTTTACCTACGCGCAGCAGCACCCCCGACGTCCCGAGCGGTAGCGCCCTGCCTGTTTGGCGGCTCAGAACCACCGCGTATCCAGCCAAGGATGGTGGGTGTCCGACTCCGCAGGTAAAGGAGGAGGAGCGGGCGTCAAGCCCGATCCGGGGGGCGCAGGCAGGGTTTCGCGGAGCACTGCTCCGCGCTGCCGGAGCCGGCTTGCCGTGCAAGGCAAGCCGTGGGACACGGAGGAGTCGGACACCCGCCGTCCTTGGCGGGCGCAAACGCATCCCGCCAGAGCCCACGAAACCGCGTGTTAACATCGCCCGCCCATGTCAGAACCGTTGCACCTCCGCCGCCTCGGCGAAATATTCGCCCCCGACGGCCCGCTGGCGCAGGCGATTCCGGGCTACCGGACGCGCCCGCAGCAGACCGACATGGCGGCGCGCATCCTCGCCGCGGTCGAAGCCAACAAGGTGCTGATCGCCGAAGCCGGCACCGGTACCGGCAAGACCTTCGCCTACCTCGTGCCGGCATTGCTCGCCGGCGGCAAGGTGATCGTTTCCACCGGCACCAAGACCCTGCAGGACCAGCTGTTCCAGCGCGACCTGCCGACCGTGCGCGATGCGCTCGGCGCGCCGGTGACCATTGCGCTGCTCAAGGGCCGCGCAAATTACGTCTGCCAATATCACCTCGCGCGCGCCGCCGAATCGGGCAATTTCGCCACGCGCGAGGAGGCCGGCCACATCCGCACCATCGCGCGTTTCGCCAAGGCGACGCGCACCGGCGACAAGGCGGAGCTCTCCGCTGTGCCCGAGGATTCCGGCGCCTGGCAGCAGGCCACGTCGACGCGCGACAACTGCCTCGGCCAAGAGTGCCCGCATGCGAAGGAATGCTTCGTGACGGCGGCGCGGCGCGAGGCGATGGAGGCCGACGTCGTGGTCGTGAACCACCACCTGTTCTTCGCCGACCTGATGCTGCGCGACGAAGGCATGGCCGAGCTGCTGCCGGCCTGCAATACGGTGGTGTTCGACGAGGCGCACCAGCTGCCCGAGGTCGCCGGCCTGTTCTTCGGCGAAGCCATCGGCACCGCGCAGGCGATGGATCTTGCGCGCGACGCGCGCAACGAGGCGATCGCCGCCGCCAAGGATTACGCGCCGCTGCAGGAGGCCTGCCGCAGCGTCGAGAAGGCGGCGAAGGACCTGCGCCTCGCCTTCCATCGCGACGGCTCGCGGCTTTCCGACGCGCAATGGCGCGACCATCCGCACGCGAGCGAAGCGTTGGCCGAACTCGAGCGCCAGCTCGGCCTGTTCGGCAAGCACCTCGAATTGCAGGCCGAGCGCTCCGAGGGCCTCGCCAACTGCCTGCGCCGCTGCACGGAAGTGATGCTGGCGCTCAAGCGCTGGCAGAAGGCGGCGAACGCGGAGCCCGCCGAGGGTGACGAGGTGTTCGTGCGCTGGGCCGAGGTCACGCACTACCACGTGACCCTCAACCTGACGCCGCTCTCCGTCGCCAACATCTTCCAGCGCCAGCTGGAAGGCCATCCGCGCGCCTGGATCTTCACCTCGGCGACGCTGGCGGTGGCCGGCAACTTCGCCCACTACCAGGCCGAGCTGGGGCTCGGCGCGGCCGAGGCCGGTTGCTGGGGCAGCCCCTTCGACTACGGCGCCTGCGCGCTGCTCTACTGTCCGCAGCGCATGCCGGACCCGAACAGCCCCGATTACAACCTCGCCGTCGTCGAGGCCGCATGGCCGGCCATCGTCGCCGCCGGCGGGCGCGCCTTCGTGCTGTGCACGTCCTTGCGCGCCATGCGTCGCATCCATGAACTGCTGGCCGAGCGCATCGAGCGCGCCGGCATCGAGATGCCGCTGCTGCTGCAGGGGGAGGGCTCGAAGTCGGAACTGCTCGAACGCTTCCGCCGCCTCGGCAACGCGGTGCTCGTCGCCAGCCAGAGTTTCTGGGAGGGCGTGGACGTGCGCGGCGAGGCGCTGTCGCTGGTGGTCATCGACAAGCTGCCGTTCGCGCCGCCCGACGACCCGGTGCTGTCGGCGCGCATCGAGCACCTGAAGAAGCAGGGCCGCAACGCCTTCTTCGAATACCAGCTGCCGCGCGCCGTCATCAGCATGAAGCAGGGCGCCGGCCGCCTGATCCGCGACGAGACCGACCGCGGCGTGCTGATGGTCTGCGACCCGCGCATGGTCGACAAGCCGTATGGCCGCCGTGTCTGGCAATCGCTGCCGCCGATGCGGCGCACGCGCGAGGTGGCCGAGGTCGAAGCCTTCTTCCAGCCGGTAGAATCGCCGGCATGAACGCCCCCGACTGCGCCCAGCTCGCCGAGCGCCTCAACACCGGCTGCCAGTGCCGCTCGCTCGACCGCGAGCGCCTGCGCGCCGAGATCGAGCACGAGAGCCCGGGCTTCTTCGCCGAAGTGATGGAAGGGCGGCCGCACATGTTCGCCGAGTCGATGGTCTTCGTCGGCGGCCGGCATGCGCGGCAGATGGCCGACATCGTCGCCGCCGTCGAGCGCGTCGTCGCGCTGCCCGCCTACCGCGCGCGCGCGCTGGCCGCCGCGCCGGCGACGGCGCGCATCGAGTCGCCGGTGCGCGGCGTGTTCTTCGGCTACGACTTCCACATCGACGGCGGCGGGCCGAAGCTGATCGAGATCAACACCAACGCCGGCGGCGGCATGCTCAACGCCATCCTCTGCCGCGCGCAGATCGCCTGCTGCGAAGACGTGCGCACGGCGGTGAGCGCGGTGCTGCCGGGCAGCCTCGGCAGCGACACGCCCGAGCACCTGTTCATGGAAATGTTCCGCGCCGAATGGCGCGCGGCGCGCGGCGACGCACCGCTGCGCACCGTCGCCATTGTCGACGATGCGCCGCAGACGCAATACCTGCATCCGGAGTTCGTGCTGTTCCAGCGCCTGTTCGCGCGCCACGGCATCGAGGCGGTGATCTGCGACCCGCAGGAGCTGATGATCTGCCACGGCGGCCTCTGGCACGAGCAGACGAAGATCGACCTGGTCTACAACCGGCTCACCGACTTCGCCTTCGACCAGCCGGCGCACACCGCGATGCGCCAGGCCTGGCTCGACGACGCGGCCGTCGTGACGCCGAATCCGCGCCTGCATGCGCTCTACGCCGACAAACGCAACCTCGTCGTCCTGAGCGACGATGCGCTGCTGGCGAGCTGGGGCGTCGACGAACAGACGCGCACGGTGCTCGCCGCCGGCGTGCCGAAGACCGAGATCGTCGATGCGGCGCGCGCCGACGACCTCTGGGCGCGCCGCAAGAAACTGTTCTTCAAGCCGGCGGCCGGCTACGCATCGAAGGCCGCCTATCGCGGCGAAAGCATCACCAAGCGCGTGTTCGCCGAAGTGATGGCCGGCAACTACATCGCCCAGGCGCTGGTGCCGCCGTCTTCGCGCTTCGTCGAGGTCGGCGGCGAATCCGTCGAACTCAAGATCGACTTGCGCAACTACACCTATGACGGCCGCGTGGAGCTCGTCGCCGCACGGCTGTGGCAGGGACAGACCACCAACTTCCGCACCCCCGGCGGCGGCTTCGCGCCGGTGGTCGCGATTCCGTCAAAGGCGGCGGCATGAAGGTCTTCGGCTTCGCGGGCTACTCGGGCGCCGGCAAGACGACGCTGCTCGAAGCGCTGATTCCGCGCTTCACCGCGCGCGGCCTCTCGGTCTCGCTGATCAAGCACACGCACCACAACTTCGACGTCGACCGGCCTGGCAAGGATTCCTACCGCCATCGCGAGGCGGGGGCCAGCGAGGTGATGCTGGTCTGCGACCAGCGCTGGGCGATCATGCACGAGTTGCGCGGCAGGCCGGAGCCGGGCTTCGAGGAGCAGCTGGCGCGGCTGTCGCCCTGCGACCTGGTACTCGTCGAGGGTTTCAAGTACACGCCGATCCCGAAGCTGGAGGTCCATCGCCCGGCGAACGGCAAGCCCTTCATCTGGCCGGAGAACAAGGATGTGATCGCCGTCGCCAGTGACGTCGCGCTCGATCTGCCGGCGCATCTCGCCTTCCTCGATCTCAACGACCGCGACGCGATCGCGGCCTTCATCCTCGAACAAGTGGGCCTATGACCATGCTCAGTGTCGAAGAAGCGATCGACAAACTTCTCGCCGCCGCGCGCCGCGTCAAGGGCGTCGATACCGTGCCGCTGCGCGAGGCGCAGGGGCGCATCCTCGCCGAGGCGGTGGTGTCGGCGATCGACGTGCCGCCGCACGACAACAGCGCGATGGACGGCTATGCGGTGCGCTGCGCCGACGTGACCGCGCCCGGCGCCCGGCTCACGGTCGCGCAGCGCATTCCGGCCGGCAGCGTCGGCCACACGCTGGCGCCCGGCACCGCGGCGCGCATTTTCACCGGCGCGCCGGTGCCTGCCGGCGCGGACGCCGTCGTGATGCAGGAGCGTTGCCGCCACGAAGGCGACGAGGTCGTGATCGACCATGTGCCGAAGGCCGGCGAGCACGTCCGCCGCAAGGCGGAGGACATCGCGGCCGGCGCCGAGGTGCTCTCTCCCGCCCTGCGGCTGACGCCGCAGGCGATCGGGCTGGCGGCTTCGGTCGGCGCGGCGCAGCTCAAGGTCTATCGCCGCCTGTCGGTCGGCCTGCTGTCGACCGGCGACGAACTGACGCCGCCCGGCGAACCGCTGCCGCCCGGCGGCATCTACAACTCCAACCGCTCGATGATCTGCGCCTTGCTCGAACGCCTCGGCTGCACGGTCGAGGACCTCGGCAACGTCGAGGACACGCTCGACGCTACGTGCCGCGCGCTGCGCAAGGCCGGCGCGCTGCACGACCTGGTGATCACCACCGGCGGCGTCTCGGTCGGCGAGGAGGATCACGTCAAGCCGGCCGTCGAGGCCGAGGGCGAGCTGTCGCTGTGGAAGATTGCGCTCAAGCCCGGCAAGCCGCTGGCCTTCGGCAAGGTCGGCAACGCCGACTTCGTCGGCCTGCCAGGAAATCCGGTCTCGGCCTTCGTCACCTTCCTGCTTTTCGTCCGCCCCTTCATCCGCAAGTGCCAGGGCGCGGCGGTGCCGACGCCGCGCGCGCTGCCGCTGCGCGCGAACTTCAGCTGGTCGAAGGCCGGGCCGCGGCAGGAATTCCTGCGCGCGCGCATCGGCGCCGACGGCGGCGTCGAACTGTTTCCGCACCAGGGTTCCGGCGTGCTGACCTCCACGGTCTGGGCCGACGGCCTGGTCGACAACCCCGCGGGGCAAACCGTGCAGCCGGGCGACGTCGTGCGCTTCCTGCCGTTCGCCGAACTGCTCGATTAGGGAAGCCGCCATGATCAAGCTGCTCTACTTCGCCAGCCTGCGGGAGAACCTCGATGCGGGAGGCGAGTCGCTCGACCTGCCGTCGGACCCCTGCAGCGTCGGCGCGCTGCGCGCCCACCTGGCTGCGCGCGGCGATGCCTGGCAAGTGTTCGCGACCTCGAAGAGCCTGCGTGCGGCCGTGAACCAGAAGATGGTCGGCGCCGATGCGCCGGTCAGGGACGGCGACGAAGTCGCGTTCTTCCCGCCGGTGACGGGGGGCTGACATGACGCCGGTTTCGGTGCAGGAAGCCGACTTCGACACCGGCGCCGAAATCGCGGCGCTGTCGGCGGACGACGACGGCGCCGGCGCCGTCGCCAGCTTCGTCGGGCTGGTGCGCGGCAAGGGCGAGGGCGTCGATGCGATGACGCTCGAGCACTACCCCGGCATGACCGAGCAGGCGCTCGCGGAGATCGTCGCCGAGGCGTGCGGCCGCTGGAGCCTGCGGCGCGTGCGCGTGATCCATCGCGTCGGCCGGCTGCTGCCGGGCGACCGTATCGTGTTCGTCGGCGTGTCGTCGGCGCACCGCGGCGACGCGTTCGCCGCCTGCGAGTTCGTCATGGACTACCTGAAGACGCGCGCGCCGTTCTGGAAGAAGGAAGAAACCGCCGAAGGCGCGCGCTGGGTGGACGCGCGCGAGTCCGACGAAGGCGCTGCGGCGCGCTGGCAGGGCCCCTGACCCCGCCAGCGTCGTCGCCGGTCAGAGGCTGAAGCGGCTGACCGACGAATGCAGGACCTGCGACATGTCCTGCAACTCGCGCGCGGCGTCGAGGGTGCGCGTCGCTTCCTCGGCGCCTTCCTCGGTCATTTGCGCGATGCGCTCGACGCGGCTCGATATCTCCGCGCTGGCGGCGCTCTGCTGGCGAATCGCCTCGCTGATCGCCGTGACGACGCCGGTCACGCGCTGGGCGCTGTCGCGGATCTCGCCGATCGCCTCGCCGGCGCGCGACGCCAGCGCGACGCCCTGCGTGGCCTGCGCCTCGCCCTCGGTCATGCTGTTGACGGCCTCGTGGGTGCCGGACTGGATGCGCGCGATCATGCTGGCGATCTCGCTGGTGGAGGCGCTGGTGCGCTCCGAGAGCTTGCGCACCTCGTCGGCGACGACGGCGAAGCCGCGGCCCTGTTCGCCGGCGCGCGCGGCCTCGATGGCGGCGTTCAGCGCCAGCAGGTTGGTCTGGTCGGCGATCTCCTTGATCGTGTTGACGATCGAGGTGATGTCGTTGGCGTGGCGCTCGAGCTCCTGAATCTGTGCCGACGAACTCTGCACCGCCGTCGACAGGCGATGGATCTCGCCGCTGGCCTCCTGGATCACCGCGCCGCCCTCGTCTGCCAGCGAACCGGCACCGGCGGCGATGCCATGGGCGTCGCCCGCGTTCTGCGCGATCTGGTCGATGCTGGCCGACATTTCCTCGACCGCGGCG
The DNA here is from genome assembly GCA_046726235.1 of Pseudomonadota bacterium. Taxonomy (GTDB): domain Bacteria; phylum Pseudomonadota; class Gammaproteobacteria; order Burkholderiales; family Rhodocyclaceae; genus Nitricoxidireducens. The sequence continues at coordinate 273,065 of JBKPAD010000002.1, read as the reverse complement.
GCGATGTCCTGCGCCGCCTCGCTCTGTGATTGCGAGCGGCTCGAGATGGTCTCGGCCGCGTACATCATCATCTCCGCGTTGCCCGAAAGCTGCGCGGCCTGGCTCGTCACTTCCGAGATCATCGAGCGCAGGCTGTCCTGCATGTGGCGCATGGCGGCCATCAGACTGGTGTCGTCGCCGCTCGCCGCAACGATCTCGCCGCCGAGCTGCCCGTCGGCGATGCGCCGTGCCGCCTCGACCGCCAGCTGCGGCTCGCCGCCGAGCAGCCTGGAGAGATAGCGGTGCAGGAGCAGCATGGGCACCACGATGATGGCGCCGAGCACGATGCCCCAGATCATGAAGGAAATGGCGCCGGCCTTGAAGGCGCGATCGACGTCGTCGATATAGACGCCCGAGCCGATCACCCAGCCCCAGGCCTCGAATTTCTTGACGTAGGAGAGCTTGGGAAACAGCTCGTCAGTGACGCCGCCGCCCGCCTTCGGCTTGGGCCACAGGTATTCGACGTAGCCGTGGCCGGCTTTGTCGACGACGTCGTTGAAGGCGATGAACAGGTTCTTGCGGTCGAGCGAGACCTTCTTGCCATCGGTGCCTTCCTGGGCCGAGATCGCCTTGTTGAAGCGTTCGGCGTCGAGCACCTTGCCGTCGAGTGCAGGCACGGTCGGGTGCATGACCATCTTCGGCACCGGCTTGCCGAGGTCGTTGATCCAGAAGTACTCCGTGCCCTCGTAGCGCATGGCGCGGATCGCGGTCATGGCGGCTGCCTGGGCATCGGCGCGCGAGAGGCGGCCGGCGCGTTCGACGCCCTCGAAGAAGGCGACGACGCCATGGGCGGATTCGACCAGGTTGCGGATTTTTTCCTGTTTTGCGTGCATCAATTCGCTGCGGTTGCCGAACAGGACGACGGCAAACAGAACCAGCAGTGCGCTCATGACCAGCAAGGTCATGGCGACCAGCCGGCCTTTGAGGGACAGGCGGGGCTTCTCCATATTTATCTCCACGGTGCGATGGCCACTACGTCCCCGTCTGCCGCGGGAATCGTTTCAACTGGGCCTACTCCGGGATGGTAGTACAAACGTAGTACGTGTGGTGATATTTCCCGCCGCCTACAGCGTTCCGCCGACTGCCTTGCCGGCGATCGAGGCGCCGCCCGGCAGCGGGCGCCGGTTCCAGCGGTCGATGGCCTGCGCTTCGTCCCTGCCGACCGGACCGATGGTGCCGCAGCCGCCGCAGACGACCGCCCAGCTGCGCACATCCGTCTCTTCGAGGTGGGGATGCCCGGCCTCGCAGAAGGGACAAGCGGACATTTCGGCGCTGAATGGCATCGTTTTGGGCCGCGGAGAGAACGCTGCCATCATCGCCTTACGACCCATGACGCGTCAATATCACCAAATCCATAGCGCCATGGTGAGGTTGGCGCGAGAGCGGGCCGGAACCGACCCGGTGCGGGAGGCCGACATATACTAGAGCGATGTTCGCCTACATCGTCCGCCGCCTGCTCTACGCGGTCCCGATCCTGATCGGCGTCAACCTGATCACCTTCGCGCTGTTCTTCGTCGTCAACACGCCCGACGACATGGCGCGCATGCAGCTCGGCGTCAAGCGCGTGACGCCCGAGGCCATCGAGAAATGGAAGGCCGAGCGCGGCTACGACAAGCCGCTGCTGTGGAATGCGCAGGCGCAGGGGGCCAAGGCCGTCACCGAGACCATTTTCTTCGAGAAGTCGGTAAAGATGTTCGCCTTCGACTTCGGCCGCGCCGACGACGGCCGCGACATCGCGCGCGAGATCCGGCTGCGCATGGGGCCGTCGCTGGCGGTGGCGTTGCCGGTGTTCGTGCTCGGTCTGTTCGTCACGGTGTCGTTCGCGCTGCTGCTGGTGTATTTCCGCGCCACCTATCTCGACTTCGCCGGCGTCGTGCTGTGCGTCGCGATGATGTCGATCTCGGGCCTGTTCTACATCATCGGCGGCCAGTGGCTGGTGTCCAAGGTCTGGCACCTGGTGCCGATCTCCGGCTACGCCGAGGGCCTCGACGCGGCGAAGTTCGTCATCCTGCCGGTCATTATCAGCATCGTCGGCGGCATCGGTTCGTCGGCGCGCTGGTATCGCACGATCTTCCTCGAGGAGACGGGCAAGGACTACGTGCGCACGGCGCGCGCCAAGGGACTGTCGGAGCGCGCGGTGCTGTTCGGCCACGTGCTGAGGAATGCGCTGATCCCGATCCTCACCGGCGTCGTCGTGGTGATCCCGACGCTGTTCATGGGCAGCCTGGTCATCGAAGCGTTTTTCGGCATCCCCGGCCTCGGCAGCTACACGATCGACGCCATCAACGCGCAGGACTTCGCCGTGGTGCGCGCGATGGTGTTCATCGGCTCGGGGCTCTACATCGTCGGCCTGCTGCTGACCGATCTTTCCTACACCCTGGTCGATCCGCGCGTGAGGCTCGGCTGATGCTCGCGTTGAAGCCCGTCGTGCTCTGGTCGGACGCGCTGTTCTTCGCGCTGATCCTCGTCAGCGCAGGCGGCATCTGGTGGGCGCGCACGCAGGACCACCTGCGCTCGGCCTGGCAGCGCGTGGCGGCGAGCCGCGTCGGCATGGCGTCGGCGACCATCCTCGCCGTCTTCCTGCTGGTCGCTGTGCTCGATTCGCTGCACTACCGGCCGCGCCTGGCCGGCAAGCAGGACAACTACGCGGTCGAGGTGCTGTCCGCCTTCGACGCGCTGCTGCTGCCGCTGAAGGCCAACACCGAGAAGACCTACTCGGCGCCGCTGGCGACGCATTCCTTCGCCAAGGAGACCGTCGAGGACGCCGACGGCGCCGCGCTCGGCCGCGACTTCCCGCGCCTGCGTTACGGCGGTGCCCACCTGAAGGACGAGGTCGACCGGCGCGACGCCGACGTCGTCTGGACGGCATTGCGGGGCGCCGGCCTCGGGCTCGCCGCCTGGGCGCTGCTGCTGCTCGCCGCGCTGCCGCTGCGCCGCCGCCATCCGCGCGTCGCCTGGGACGGGGCGCTCGCCACGCTGCTCGGCGTGTTCCTGCTGGCCGGGCCGGCATTGCTGCTGGCGCAGGGCTACCACGTGTTCGGCACCGACAAGGTCGGGCAGGACGTGTTCTACCTGGCGCTGAAGAGCATCCGCACCGGCATCCTCATCGGCACGCTGACGACCCTGATCATGCTGCCGGCGGCGGTGCTGCTCGGCATCCTCGCCGGCTACGTCGGCGGCTGGGTGGACGACGCGATCCAGTATCTCTACACGACGCTCAACTCGATCCCCGGCGTGCTGCTGATCGCCGCCGCGGTGCTGATGATGCAGGTGGTCATCGACACCCATCCCGAGTGGTTCGCCACCTCCGCGGAGCGCGCCGACGCGCGCCTGCTGGCGCTGTGCGCGATTCTCGGCGTCACCAGCTGGACCGGCCTCTGCCGCCTGCTGCGCGGCGAGACGCTCAAGCTGCGCGAGATGGAATACGTGCAGGCGGCGCAGGCCTTCGGCGTCTCGCGCCTGTCGATCATGCTGCGCCACATCCTGCCCAACGTCATGCACATCGTGATGATCGCGCTGGTGATGGACTTCTCCGGCCTGGTGCTGGCCGAGGCGGTGCTGTCTTACGTCGGCATCGGCGTCGATCCGAACACCGTCAGCTTCGGCACCATGATCAACGCCGCGCGCCTCGAGCTGGCGCGCGAGCCGATGGTCTGGTGGTCGCTGGCGGCGGCCTTCTGCTTCATGTTCGTGCTGGTGCTGGCGGCCAACCTGTTCGCCGACGTCGTGCGCGACGCCTTCGATCCGCGAGGCGCGCGATGAGCCTGCTGTCGGTGCGCGACCTCGCCGTGACGATCGGTTCGTCAAGACCGGTCGACGGCATTTCCTTCGACATCGCGCCGGGTGAGACCTTCGCGCTGCTGGGCGAGTCGGGTTGCGGCAAGTCGATGACGGCGCTGGCGCTGATGCGCCTGCTGCCGAACGTCGCGCGCGTCGCCGGCGGCAGCGTAGCGCTCGGCGGACGCGACCTCTTGTCCCTGCCCGAAACCCAGATGCGCGACGTTCGCGGCGGCGGCATGTCGATGATCTTCCAGGAGCCGGCGACCAGCCTGAACCCGGTGATGACCGTCGGCCGCCAGATCGAGGAGGCGCTCGCGCTGCGCGGCGCGGCCGACCCGGAACGCGCGCTCGAGCTGCTGAAGAGCGTCGGCATCCCCGACCCGGCGCGGCGGCTGCGCGAGTATCCGTTTCAGATGTCGGGCGGCATGAAGCAGCGCGTGATGATCGCCATGGCGCTGGCCGGCGACCCGCAACTGCTGATCGCCGACGAGCCGACGACGGCGCTGGACGTGACCATCCAGGCGCAGGTGCTCGACCTGTTGCGCGACCTGCAGCAGCGCCGCGGCATGGCGATGCTGCTGATCACCCACGACCTCGGCGTCGCCGCGCGCATGGCGGACCATGTCGCGGTGATGAACGCGGGCAGGATCGTCGAGGTCGCCGCGCGCGCCGACTTCTTCCGCGCGCCGCAGCACCCGTATTCGCAGCGCCTGTTCGCCGCACTGCCCGAGAACCTGCCCAAGCCGGAGGTGAAGGCGGCGCCCGCGCAGCCGCTGCTCGAGGTCGCCGATCTCAGGGTGCATTTCCCGATCTGTCGCGGGCTGCTGCAGCGAACCGTCGGCCATGTGCGCGCGGTCGACGGCGTTTCGCTGTCCTTGCCCGCCGGCCACACGCTGGCGCTGGTCGGCGAGTCGGGCTGTGGCAAGACGACGGCGGGCAAGGCGATGCTGCGCCTCGTTGCGCCCACGGACGGCCGCGTCCGTTTTGACGGCAAGGCGCTCGACGATGCCGGCATGGCGGCGGCGCGCTCGAAGATGCAGATGGTGTTTCAGGATCCCTTCGGCTCGCTCAACCCGCGTCTGCGCATCGGCGAGATCATCGCCGAGGGCATGCGCGCGCTGGGCATTCCCGGCGACCATGCGGTGCGCATCGCCGAGCTGATGACGCAGGTGGGCCTCGCGCCCGAGATGGCAGGCCGCTATCCGCACGAGTTCTCGGGCGGACAGCGCCAGCGCATCGCCATCGCGCGCGCGCTCGCCGTGTCGCCGCAGGTGCTGATCCTCGACGAGCCGACCAGCGCGCTCGACGTCTCGGTGCAGGCGCAGATCCTCAAGCTGCTGACGGAGCTGCAGAAGAGCTTCGGGCTCGCCTACCTGTTCATCACGCACAACATCGCGGTGGTCGATTTCCTCGCCGATGAGGTGGCGGTCATGTACCTCGGCCGCATCGTCGAGCGCGGCACGGCGGAAGAGGTGCTGCGCGGCGCGCGCCATCCCTACACGCAGGCGCTGCTGGCGGCGGTGCCGCGCATCGACGGCGAAGCAGGGGAAAGAGTGCTGGTCGCCGGCGATCCGCCGTCGCCGGCCAATCCGCCCTCGGGCTGCCACTTTCATCCGCGTTGCCCGCGCGCGACGGACCTCTGCCGCAAGACCTATCCGGGCGCGTCAGCGCTCTCCGCGACCCACGTGCTGCATTGCTGGCATGCCGACGAGCTGTCGGCGGCGCGGCTGGCGGGCGGCCGCGCGCTGGCGGACTCTCAGTAGTCCTTGTTCTTCTCGCCGCTGCCTTCCCAGAGAACCTTGCTGAAGCGGACGACGCGGTTACGGCCGGTGTCCTTGGCGTGGTACAGCGCCACGTCGGCGAACTTCACGGCCTGCCAGAAGGTGTCGCTGTCGTCGGGGTAGCCGGAGATGCCGATCGAGATCGTCTTCTGCAGCAGGCCGCCCGAGACCTGGACCTTGAGCTCTTCCACAGCGGCGCGGATCTTCTCGGCGACGTCGACCGCCGTGGCGGCGTCGGTCTCCTGCAGCAGGATCAGGAACTCCTCGCCGCCGTAGCGGATCACGTAGTCGGAACTGCGCACGGACTGCGACAGCACCTTGGCGAGCGCCTTCAGAACGGCGTCGCCGGCATCGTGGCCGTAGGTGTCGTTGACCATCTTGAAGTAGTCGAGGTCCAGCATCATGAAGGCCATCGGCTTCTTGTGCCGCTGCGCCTGCGCGATCAGGGTGTCGACGGATTCCTCGAGGAAGCGACGGTTGTGCAGGCCGGTCATCGGGTCGCGCAGGTTCGACTCGCGCAGCGTTTCGGTCAGGCGCTTGGCCTCGAGCACGGGCGCCGCCTCGCGCAGATACACGCTGACGTAGGGCACGAGGCCGTCGATGCGCTCGTGCTCCTCGGGCGGCGCGACGAGCTGCAGCACACTGGCCACGCTGCCCGACTGGATGATCGGGAAGCAGATGTGCTTGTAGCCGGGCTGGCCCTCCGGCGGCCGGAAGGCGAAACAGATGTCGGGCGTCGCGATGGCGTTGACAAGGTGGCCGGTGCGGCGCGCGCGGCAGGTTTCGTTGCGGATCAGGATCTGCGGATCGCACCAGCGGCAGGCGCCCTGCGACTGGCCGTCGACGATGACCGGCATCATCTGGTTGTGTACCGGCAGGACCTCGTAGATCGAATAGTGGCGCACGCCGAACAGCGTGTCGATCGCGGCCGACAGGCGCGTGTAGATCTCGGCCTTGGTCTCGTCCTCCTCGATCGCCTGCTTGAAGTGCGCGGCAGCGGTGAGCGTCTCGACCATCTCGATGGTCGACTTCAGCAGGTTGCCGTGGCTGGCGGTCGGGGCATGGTTGGTGAGTTGCGCCACCATGCGGCCGATGCGGTTGAGGCCGTCGTCGAGGTGGGCCAGCAGGCGGTTCATCTCGCCGGCGATGTCGCCGATCTCGTCCTGGGTGCGGACGACCACCTGGCTCTTGAAGTCGCCTTCCAGCGCGCGATGCACGGCCTTCTCGACGTTGGTGGCGGTCTCCACGATGGGGTAGGTCAGGCGTCGCAGCAGCAGGAAGGTGGCGAGCGAGAACAGCATGACGGCGGCGATCATCAGGCCGAGCGTCAGCAGCGCCTTGCGCTTCAGGTGCTCGATGGACATGGTGATGGTCACGGCGCCGAGCGTCGTGCCTTCGGCGACGTGGTGGCACATCAGGCAGTTCGGGCTGCCGCGGTTCGTCGCCACGAACGGAATCGTGCCGCGGAAGGTGACGTCGTCGCCCTCGATGAGGTCGAACTCCGGCTGGCCGCCGGCCAGCACGCGGCGCTCGATCTCGTCGCTCGGCTGCTCGCGCGACAGGCCCTTGCCGAACTGCTGCTCGACCTGCGGGCCTCGAATTACGCGCACCGACTTCAAGCCCTGCACTTCCATCAGGCGGGTCAGCAGGCCTTCACGCTTGTTGATGACGCCGTTGATCATCGCCTCGGTGAGGCTTACGCGCAGGATTTCCGCCGAGGTGCGCACGTGCTCGGTCGCGGTGGCGATCGAGTACTGGCGGAAGGAAAACAGTCCGATGGCGAGCACCGCGATGACGAGACCGACGGCGAGGACTCCGAAGAACGCGGCAATCTTGGTTTGCAGGTTCATGGCTGGTGCGACCATTGTCGAAGAGTGGTTATTCTAATCCGATGCGAGTTGCATGATCCTCGGCAGAGACGGCGGCGTCAGCGCTTTCTTGGTGCCGGCTTGGCTTGAGCCTTGCGCGGCGTCGGGGCCGCCTTGCCGCGCGGCTTGGCGGCGGCCCTGGCGGACTTCTTGCCGCTCTTCGCCTTGGCCTTCGCGGCCTTCGGCGGCGTGGCCGGCGTCTTGGGCAGGGCGGCGCTGACGCGGTCGTGGTCCTGCGCCGCGCCGGACGGGATGAGGAAGTTCTGGCCCGGCAGGATCTTCATCTTCGGCGTGATGCCGTTCAGCTGCTTGAGGCGCGCCGCGCTTAGGCCGAAGCGCGCGGCGACCTTGTCGAGCTTCTCGCCGGGCTTGAGCTGGTAGGTGCGCCAGCTCGACAGCGGCTTGTCCTCGGCTTCGTGGCGCGCCAGGTTGGCCTGGAAGACCTGCATCTTTTCGGCGGGGATCACCAGCGGGCTGCGGCTCTCGCCGGGGATCACCGGGCGCTGGTAAGCCGGGTTGAGGGCGATGAACTCCTGCAGCGGCGTTTCGGCGAGGCGCGCGATGGTGGCGATGTCGGCATTGACGTTCATGTCGACCGTGCCGAAGTAGGCCTTGTTCGGGATCGGATCGAGCCGGACGTCGAAGAGCTCGGGACGCGCGATGATGTTCTTGATCGCCTGCAGCTTGGGCACGTAGTAGCGCGTCTCCGTCGGCATGGTCAGCGAAGCGTAGTCGGTCGGCAGGCCTTTGGCCTGGTTCTTCGCGATGGCGCGGGCGACGGCGTTCTCGCCCCAGTTGTAGGAGGCCAGCGCGAGGTGCCAGTCGCCGTGCATCTCGTAGATGTTCTGCAGGTAGTCGAGCGCTGCCGAAGTCGACGCGATGATGTCGCGGCGCTCGTCGAGCCACCAGTTCTGCCGGAGGTTGTAGTTCTTGCCCGTCGAGGGAATGAACTGCCACATGCCGAGCGCGCGCGCCGGCGAATAGGCGAGCGGGTTGAAGGAACTCTCGACGATCGGCAGCAGCGCGAGTTCAGTCGGCATGCCGCGCTTCTCGAGCTCGTCGACGATGTGGTACAGGTACTTGCGGCTGCGGTCGAAGATGCGCTGCAGCATCTCGGGACGGTTCAGATACCAGGCCTGGCGTTCGGCGACCAGCGGGCTGTTGAGGTCCGGCATGCCGAAGCCGTTGCGCATGCGCTGCCAGAGGTCGTCCGGCGGCGTCGTCAGGTCGATGGTGCGCAGCGGCGGCAGGTCGTCGCGGATCTCGGCCGCGGGCGCGAGCTGGATGTCGAGCGCCGGCTGCGGCGCATTCGCGGCCGGCTGCGGCGCGACGAGGTCGCCGAACAGGCCTGGAGTCTCGGCGTGGGCGGAAAACCCGGCAAAGGCGAACAGCAGGGCGATGAGGCGGATCGGGAGCATCAAGCGGCGGGTGCGGAGGCCGGCGCGGCGAAGCGGCAGGGCGTCCGTGAGGATGAGCGGCGCATGTTAACGGAGGGCATGGGGAGCGTCAAATGCCCAGGTAACGGTGCCAGATGCCGTGGTCGGCGTCGAGTTCCGCCGAGGCGCCGCGCCAGACGACGCGCCCGCGCTCGACGATGGTATGTCGGTCGGCGAGCCTGATCAGGCGCTCGACATATTTGTCGATGACCAGGATGGTCTGGCCGGCGGCGCGCAGCGTGTCGAGGCAGCGCCAGATCTCCTCGCGGATCAGCGGCGCCAGCCCTTCGGTGGCCTCGTCGAGGATCAGCAGGCGCGGGTTGGTCGTCAGCGCGCGGCCGATCGCCAGCATCTGCTGCTCGCCGCCGGAGAGCTGGTTGCCGAGGTTGCCGGCGCGATCCTTGAGCTGCGGAAAGAAGTCGAACACCTTGGCCGGCGTCCATGGGTCCGTCGTGCCCGAGCGATTGGCGGCGAAGGCCACGAGGTGCTCGCGCACGGTGAGGTTGGGGAACACCTGCCGGCCCTCGGGCACCAGCGCGACGCCGCGGCGCGCGATGACGTCCGGCGCGAGGCCGCCGATTTCCTCGCCGGCGAGGCGGATGCGGCCGGCACGGATGCCGACGCCGCCGAGTCCGCAGATCGCGCGCACCGTCGTCGTCTTGCCCATGCCGTTGCGGCCGAGCAGCGTCGCCACCTCGCCTTCGGCGATCGCCATGTCGAGGCCGAACAGCACCTGGCTCTCGCCGTATGCGGCTTCGAGGCCTTCGATTTCCAGCAGTGAGGTCATGTACCCACCCCCCAGCCCCCGCCCCATGGGCAGGGGTGACGGTTGTTCGCCGCTTCGCGGCTCCGAGTGGATGACTGCGCCGTCCTTGAGACGGCTCGGCGGGCAGCGCTCATAGCGGCACCACCTCGTCGCCGAGGTAGGCGCGGCGCACTTCCGGGTTGTCGCGGATCACGTCCGGCGCGCCGCTGGCGACGATGCGCCCGGCGACGAGCACCGAGATGCGGTCGGCGAGCCGGAACACGATATCCATGTCGTGCTCGACCAGCAGCACGGTGACGCGGCCCTTGAGGCCGGCGACGAGCGCGGCCATGCGCTCGGATTCGTCGTGGCCCATGCCGGCCAGCGGCTCGTCGAGCAGCAGCAGGCGCGGCTTGGTCGCCAGGGCCATGCCGAGCTCGAGGCAGCGCTGCTCGCCGTGCGCGAGGTCGGCGGCCGGCGTCGCGGCGCGGTCGTACAGTCCCACTTCGGCCAGCAGCGCCGAGGCTTCATCGGTCATCGCCGCATCGCGCGCCGCCGGCCGCCACAAGCGGAAGCTCGAACCCCAATCGCGCGTGCGCGACTGCACGGCGAGGCGCAGGTTCTCGAGCGCCGTCAGGTGCGGGAAGATGCTGGTGATCTGGTAGGAGCGCACCAGGCCGCGGCCGGCGCGCTCGTGCATCGTCAGGCGCGTGACGTCGGCGCCGTCGAAGCGCACCGTGCCTTCGTCGGCCGGCAGCGCGCCGGAGACGAGGTGGATCAGCGTCGTCTTGCCCGCCCCGTTGGGGCCGATCAGGCCGTGCAGCTCGCCGGCACGTACGTCGAGCGTCACGCCGTCCGTGGCGCGGATGCCGCCGAAGTGCTTGGCGAGGCTATCAAGCACCAGTAGTTCAGCCATTGCGCCTCCCGGCCAGCAGGCCCGAGATGCCGCGCGAAGCGAAGCTCGCGACCAGCAGCAGTGTGACGCCGACCCAGAGTGCCGAGTGTTCGGTGATCCCGGCCAGCCATTCCTCCAGGCCGAGCAGCACGACGGCGCCGAGCAGGCCGCCGTAGCGGCTACCGGTGCCGCCGAGGATCACCATCACCAGCAGCATGCCCGACTGAGTCCAGTAGAGCAGGTTGGGGCTGGCGAGCCCGGTCTGGTTCGCCATCAGCGCGCCGGCCAGGCCGGCCACGGCGCCGCCGATGACGAAGCAGGCGAGCTTGAGGCGGAACACCGGATAGCCGAGCGCCTCCATGCGCGTTTCGTTCTGGCGGATGCCGGCGAGCGCGCGGCCGAAGCGAGCCTTGTCGATGCGCGCGAACAGCGCCAGCACGCCCGCCAGCAGCGCCACCACGGCGAAGTAGAAGTGCAGGTCGTCGGCGAGGTCGAGCGGCGGCAAGGTCGAGCGTGAGGCGAGCGGCAGGCCGTCGTCGCCGCCGTAGGCCTTGAGGGAGACGACGAGGTAGTAGAGCATCTGCGCGAAGGCCAGCGTGATCATGATGAAGTACACGCCGCGCGTGCGCAGCGAGACCAGGCCGACGAGCAGCGAGGCCAGCGCCGCGACCGCGGCGGCGAGCGGCCACGACAGCCAGGCCTCGGCGACGCCGTGGTTCATCAGGATCGCGACCGTGTAGGCGCCGAGGCCGAAGAAGGCGGCGTGGCCGAAGGCGACCATGCCGCCGTAGCCGACGATGAAGTTCAGCGCCGAGGCCGCGAGCGCGAAGATCAGCATGCGCGTGGCGACGCCGACGTAGAAGTCGGCGTCGGCGGCGCGCAGCGCGAAAGGCAGCGCGACGGCGGCGGCGAGCAGCGCCGGTTCGAGCAGGCGCTTCATGCGCGGGCAGGGAACAGGCCCTGCGGCTTCCAGAACAGCACGGCCGCCATCAGCGCGTAGATCAGGATCGAGGCCAGCGCCGGGCCGAGGTTGGACGCCACCTCGTTCGACGCCAGCGAGCGCAGCAGCGTCGGCAGCAGCGCGCGGCCGAGCGTGTCGACGCCGCCGACGAGCAGCGCGCCGACGAGCGCGCCGCGGATCGAGCCGATGCCGCCGATGACGATGACGACGAAGGCGAGGATCAGGATGTTCTCGCCCATGCCGACCTGCACCGCGAGCAGCGGCCCGAGCAGCGCGCCGGCCACCGCGCAGAGCCCGGCGCCGAGGGCGAAGATGGCGGTGAACAGGCGCGGCACATTGACGCCCATCGCCTCCGTCATCTCGCGGTTGGCGGCGCCGGCGCGCACCCACATGCCGACGCGCGTCTTTGCCACCAGCACGTAGAGCAGCGCCGCGACGCCGATGCCGACGCCGATGATCAGCAGGCGGTAGGCGGGATAGCTGAAGCCGAGGATTTCGACCGGGCCGGCGAGCGCCTCGGGCGCATTCAGCATCACCGGCTGCGGCCCCCAGACGATGCGCACGGTTTCGTTGGCGATCAGGATCAGCGCGAAGGTCGCCAGCACCTGCGCCAGGTGGTCGCGCTGGTAGAAGCGGCGCAGGACCAGGCGTTCCAGCAGCGCGCCGACGACCAGCATGCCGGCCACCGCGCCGAGCACGCCGAGCGCGAACGAACCCGAGCGCTCGACGGCAGCCGCCGCGAGATAGGCGCCGCCCATGTAGAGCGAGCCGTGCGACAGGTTGATCATGTCCATGATGCCGAACACGAGCGTCAGCCCGGCGGCGAGCAGGAACAGCATGAGGCCGAATTGCAGGCCGTTCAGGGCCTGCTCGATGAAGAGCTGGGTCATGCAACGACGCGGCGGACCCGCAGGCCCGCCGCAGGCGGCTTCACTTCATCTTGCACTCGCCGACGTAGGCGTCGGCGTGCTTGGTGAAGATGGTGCCCATCAGCTTGTTGGTGACGCGGCCTTCGGCGTCCTTGCGGATCAGGCGCAGGTAGTAGTCCTGCACCGGATAGTGGTTGGTGTTGAACTTGAAGGGGCCGCGCACCGACTGGAACTTCGCCGCTTCGAGCGCCTTCCGGACCGCGGCCTTGTCGTCGAGCTTGCCCTTGGCGTCGCGCACGGCGGCGTCCATCAGCAGCGCGGCGTCGTAGCCCTGCGAGGCGTAGAGCGACGGCAGGCGCTTGTATTCGGCCTGGAAGTCGGCGACGAATTTCTTGTTCTGCGCGTTGTCGAGGTCGTGCGCCCAGTGCGAGGAGTTGAACAGGCCGAGCATCGGCGCGCCGACGGCCTTGATGACGTCCTCGTCGGCCGAGAAGCCCGGCGCGAACAGGCGCACGTCCTTCGACAGGCCGGCGGCGACGAACTGCTTGACGAAGTTGATGCCCATGCCGCCCGGCAGGAAGAAGAACAGCGCGTCGGGCTTGGCGGCGCGCACCTGCGCCAGTTCGGCGGCGTAGTCGAGCTGGCCGAGCTTGGTGTAGATCTCCTCGGCGACGTGGCCCTTGTAGAAGCGCTTGAAGCCGGTCATCGCGTCCTTGCCGCCGGGGTAGTTCGGCGCCACGAGGACGACGTTCTTGAGGCCCTGGTCCTGGACGTACTTGCCGACGGCCTCGTGCAGGTTGTCGTTCTGCCAGGCGACGTTGAAGAAGAAGGGATTGCAGTCGGCGCCGGCGAGCTGCGACGGGCCGGCGTTGGCCGAGATGTAGAAGGTCTTGCTGTCGAACACCGGCTTGCCGACGGCAAGCATCAGGTTCGAGAACACGATGCCGGTCATGAAGTCGACCTTGTCCTTCTTCACGTAGCGGTCGGCGATCTGCTTGGTCGTGTCGGGGTTCTGCTGGTCGTCGGCGATGATGACCTCGGCCGGCAGGCCGCCGAGCTTGCCGCCGAGCTGCTTCATCGCCAGTTGGAAGCCGTCGCGGATGTCGACGCCGAGGCCGGCCCCGGGACCGGAGAGCGTCGAGACGAAGCCGACCTTGACCTTGTCGGCGGCGAGGGCGGGCAGGGCGGCGGCGAAGCAGGCGGCAAGCGCCGCGACGCGGAGCGCGTTATGCATTTAGTGTCCTCCGGGGCGGAAAAGCCGCAATGATACTGCGGCCTAGCGTCGCTAGAAGTGGTTCTTCCAGTCGCGGATGGCGGCGAAGACTTCCTGCGGGCCGCGCGGTTCGCGGCCGAGGCGCTGCCGCGCCGCGGCGATCACCGCATCGGCGTCCCAGCGCAGGAAGGGGTTGGTCGCGAGTTCGGTCGCCATGGTCGACGGCACGCTCGGCCGGTCCTCGTCGCGCAGCTTGGTCGTCGTCTCGATGCGGCGCTTGACGGCGGCGTTGCCGGGCTCGACGGCGGCGGCGAACTTGAGGTTCGACAACGTGTATTCGTGGGCGCAATACACCTGCGTGTCGTCGGGCAGGGCGGCAAGGCGCGACAGCGACGCGAACATGGTCTCCGGCGTGCCCTCGAACAGCCGGCCGCAGCCGGCGCCGAACAGCGTATCGCCACAGAACAGCATCCCTCGGCGATAATAGGCGAGGTGTCCGCGGGTATGGCCGGGAACGGCCAGCACCTCGAACTCGAGATCGAGTTCGGCAATGGCGAGGCGGTCGCCGTTCGCCAGCGGATGATCGACGGTGTCGATGCCTTCGTCCCCGGGTCCATAGACCGGGACCGGATGGGCGGCGAGCAGCGAATCGATGCCGCCGACGTGGTCGCCGTGGTGGTGGGTGGCGAGGATGGCGCAGAGGCGCGTGCCGGTTTCCGACAGGTAGTCGAGGACCGGACGGTCCTCGCCGGGATCGACGACCGCGACGCGGGTGCCCCGACGCAGCGCCCAAATATAGTTGTCCGCGAAGGCGGGCAGACCGAGGACTTCGAGCGTTTCCATGAGCCGATTGTAATGTCGATACAGGGATTTTCCGACTGGCTGGAAACGCCGCAGGGGCGCTACGTCCACGACTGGGAGCGCGGCAAGCACGACCAGCTCGTGGCCGACATCTTCGGCTTCAATGCCGTGCAGATCGGTCTGCCGGGGCTCGACTACCTGCGCGCCAACCGCATGCCGTTCCGCTTCCGCTGCGACGATCGCGGCGGCCCCAGCGAAGTCCGCAGCGACCTCCACCACCTGCCGTTCGCCTCGAACAGCGTCGACCTCGTCGTGCTGCCGCACGTGCTCGAGTTCGACGACAACCCGCACCAGGTGCTGCGCGAAGTCGAGCGCATCCTCGTGCCCGAGGGCAGCGTGGTCGTCGCCGGCTTCAACCCCTTCAGCCTCTGGGGCGCCAAGCGCAAGCTGTCGCGGCGCAAGGAGCTGCCGCCCTGGCGCGGCAAGTACATCAGCGTGCCGCGGCTCAAGGACTGGTTCGCGCTGCTCGGGCTCGAGCCGCGCGCCGGCGCCTTCGGCTGCTACGCGCCGGCGGTGTCGCAGGAGAAATGGCTGCGGCGCTTCCAGTTCCTCGACCTCGCCGGCGACCGCTGGTGGCCGATCGCCGGCGCCGTTTACGTGATCCAGGCCGTCAAGCGCGTGCACGGCATGCGCCTCATCATGCCGAACTGGCAGGACCGCAAGGCGCGCGCCAAGGCGGCGCTGGCGCCGCTCGCGCATCGGACGAGGACGGACCACTGATGAGCGGCACGGTCGACATCTTCACCGACGGCGCCTGCAGCGGCAATCCGGGTCCCGGCGGCTGGGGCGCGATCCTGCGCGCCAACGGCACCGAGAAGGAAATCTTCGGCGGCGAGCCGGCGACGACCAACAACCGCATGGAAATGATGGCCGTGATCGAGGCGCTGCGCGCGCTCAAGCGGCCGGTCGCGGCGCGCGTGCACACCGACTCGCAATACGTGATGAAGGGCATCACCGAGTGGATCCACGGCTGGAAGCGGCGCGGCTGGAAGACCGCCGGCAAGGAAGCGGTGAAGAACGAAGACCTCTGGCGCACGCTCGACGAGCTGGCCGGCCAGCATCAGGTCGAATGGATATGGGTGCGCGGCCACGCCGGGCACCCCGAGAACGAACGTGCCGACGCGCTCGCGCGCCGCGGCGTCGAACAGGCAAGAAGGGGAGCGACATGACACGCCGCATCGTGCTCGACACGGAAACGACCGGCCTCGACCCGGCGCTCGGCCACCGCATCATCGAGGTCGGCTGCGTCGAGCTCAAGGGCCGGCAGCTCACGCAGCACCGCTTCCATAGCTACATCAACCCCGAACGCGCGATCGACGCCGGCGCGATGCAGGTGCACGGCATCACCGACGAGCGCGTCGCCGACGAGCCGGTGTTCGCCAAGGTCGCCGCCGAACTGCTCGACTTCATTCGCGGTGCCGAGCTGGTGATCCACAACGCCGCCTTCGACGTCGGCTTCCTCGATGCGGAGTTCGAGCGCCTCGCGCTGGGCAAGGTCGCCGAGCACTGCCCGACCGTGACCGACACGCTGAAGATGGCGCGCGAGATGCGTCCCGGCCGGCGCAATTCGCTCGACGCGCTGTGCAAGGATTTCGGCATCGACAACTCCGGCCGCCAGCTGCACGGCGCGCTGCTCGACGCCGAATTGCTGGCTGAGGTCTACCTGGCGATGACGCGCGGCCAGGAAAGCCTGATGATGGAGCTCGAAGTGCCGGTCGCGATGTCCGCTGCGATCGCGCCGGGCAAGCGCGCGCCGCTGCGCGTGCTGCGCGCGAGCGAAGACGAACTCGCCGGCCACGAGCGCGTGCTCGGCGAGATCGCCAAAGAGAGCAAGGGCAACTGCCTGTGGCTGGCCGAGCCTAGCGGCTCAGCGTAACGCGCAGCATCGCCGCGACCAGCCAGAGGCCGCCGAGAGCGCCGAGCAGGTAGCCGGCCGCGATGCCGGCCGCGGCGAGGATCCCCCCAAGCAGCAGCAGCGCCGCCCGCGTGCGCGCGGCGAAGGCGAGCGCACGCCGGCCGCCGTCGCGGTGCCACTGGTCCTGCACGCCCGGCCGCAGCCACACCGGCAGCAGATGCCCCGCCGCGCCGCTGACCAGCGGCACGAGGAATCCGACCACGAACAGCGGCACCGCGTCGGCGCCGACAGCGAAGCCGAACGCGTGCACGAGGCCGTGCGTGAGTGCGAGCGTCAGCCCCGCGAGCGCCGCGCCGAGCAGCGGCACTGTGTTGCCGGAAGACAGCAGGTGCGGCCGCAGGCTGTGCCACGCGTGGCGCGCGAGCCGGAGCACCGGCCACGCATAGGCGAAAGCGCCGAGGACCGCCAGCGGTGCGCTCCAGCCGGCGCCGAGCGCGAGCAGCAGCGCGCCGCCGGCACTCCACTTGAGGTCGCCGCGCAGGCGTCCGAGCGCATCGGGGTCGGGTCTGCCGGCGACGGTCGGCAGCAGCACCTGCAGCGTGCCGAGTGCCGTCAGCCCCATGAAGCCGAGCGTGTTGATGTGCAGGTGGAACAGGCGCAGCGCGCGCGCCTGCCCCGGCAGCCAGGGCGCGAGCGCGACGGCGAGCAGGCCGAGCGCGAGCAGCACCAGCGCGGCCGCGTACCAGGCCAGGCAGGGATTCGGCCGGCCGAGGCAGCGCCGCCAGCGCAGCGCCAGCCAGGCGGCGAAGCCGGCGATCGCGAGCAGCGCCAGCCAGGGCGCCGCGAGCCGCAGCGCCATGGTGCCGTGCATGAAGAAGCCGACGATGCCGAGCCCCGCGGCGAGCGCCGTCAGCGGCGCCAGCGCCAGCGAGGACGGAGCCGAAACGCCACGCGTCAGCACGGGCACGAAGTAGCCCATCGCCGACAGGATCATCGGCATCGCGCCGACCGCGAAAATCAGGTGCCACAGTGCGGCCGGCAGCCAGCGGCCCCCGGGCGCGGCCAGCGCCGCGGCGGCGGCGAGCGCCGTGACGGCGGCGGACAGGGCGAGGAGGCGGTGGGGCGGCGGACGCATGGAGCAGCGATTCTCCCACAGGCTCCCGCGGCCCCTCCACAGGCAATTAACAGCTTATCCACAAGGTTGTTCTATCGCGCCGACCCCGGCCCCCGAGTAGACTGCCGGCTGCGATGGTCGGCGTTGCCCGCGCGCAAGAAAAAACGAATTTTGGAGGATGTATGGCCCAGGTGCGCGCGATGCCGCAGCAGACGATCGATCCCCAGGTGGCGGCGCTCAAGCTGCCGCCGCACTCGATCGAGGCGGAACAGTCGCTGATCGGCGGCCTGCTGCTCGACAACACCGCGTGGGACCGCATCGCCGACATGGTCCACGAGGGCGATTTCTATCGTGACGACCATCGCCGCATCTTCGGCCACATCCGCAAGCTGGTCGAGACCGGCCGCCCGGCCGACGTGGTCACCATCTACGAGTCGATCGAGAAGTCGAACGAGGTCGACCAGACCGGCGGCCTCGCCTATCTCGGCGAGATCGCCAACGCCACGCCGTCGGCCGCCAACATCCGCCGCTACGCCGAGATCGTGCACGAGCGCGCGGTGCTGCGGAAGCTCGTCACCGTCGGCGACGAGATCGCCGCCAACGCCCTCAATCCGGCCGGCCGCGACGTCAAGGTGCTGCTCGACCAGGCCGAGCAGAAGGTGTTCGAAATCGCCGAGGCCGGCGCCAAGACGACGCAGGGCTTCGAGTCGATCCAGCCGCTGCTCGGCAAGGTCGTCGAGCGCATCGAAGACCTCTTCAACCGCGACAATCCGTCCGACATCACCGGCGTGCCGACCGGCTTCCACGACCTCGACAAGATGACCTCGGGGCTGCAGCCGGGCGACATGATCGTCGTCGCCGGCCGCCCGTCGATGGGCAAGACGGCGTTCGCGCTGAACATCGCCGAGCACGTCGGCGTAGAAGTCGGATTGCCGGTGGCGATCTTCTCGCTCGAAATGTCGGGCCCGCAGCTGGCGACGCGTTTCCTTTCCTCCACCGGGCGGCTCGATCAGAACAAGATCCGCACCGGCCGCCTGACGGACGACGACTGGGACAAGATGACCGTGGCGCTCGGCAAGCTGCACGAAGCGCCGATCCACGTCGACGAGACCGGCGCCATCAACGCCACCGACCTGCGCGCCCGCGCGCGCCGGCTACACCGCAAGTGCGGCAAGCTCGGCCTGATCGTGATCGACTACCTGCAGCTGATGACGTCCTCGCGCGAGAACGAAAACCGCGCCACGGAAATCTCCGAGATCAGCCGCTCGATCAAGGCGCTGGCGAAGGAACTGGAAGTGCCGATCATCGCCCTGTCGCAGCTTTCGCGGAAGGTCGAGGAGCGCAACGACAAGCGGCCGCAGATGTCCGACCTGCGCGAGTCAGGCGCCATCGAACAGGACGCCGACATCATCATGATGATGTATCGCGACGAGTACTACAACAAGGACACCAAGGATCCCGGCGTCGCCGAGGTGATCATCGCCAAGCACCGTAACGGCCCGACCGGCTCGGTACGCTTGACCTTCCTCGGCGAGTACACCAAGTTCGAGAACTTCGCTTCGCCGGGTTCGTACTAGGGGGCGTTTGCGTCTTGCGCGGCAAGGATGGCGGGTATCCGCCTCCCTCCGTGTCCCCCGGACCGGGCTGCGCCCGCTCCTCCTCCTTTACCTGCGGGAGGCGGACACCCGCCATCCTTGTGGACACGTCAGTGGGTTTTCACCGCAAAAGAGGCACGGCGTCACCGCTCGGGACGGTGGGGTGTTCTGCTGCGCGTCGGTAAAGGGGGAGGAGCGGGCGTCAGCCCGATCCGGAGGACACGAAGCGCAGCAGAACACCCCGGCGGCCCGAGCCCTCCGGCCGCACTACAGGAACGCCTTACAACACCTCCGCCGCGTGATCCGCCAGCCGCGAGCGCTCGCCGCGCTGCAACGTCACGTGGCCCGAGTGTCCCCAGCCCTTGAAGCGGTCGACGACGTAGGTGAGACCGGACGAGCCTTCGGTCAGGTAGGGCGTATCGATCTGGGCGATGTTGCCGAGGCAGACCACCTTGGTGCCGGGGCCGGCGCGCGTCACCAGCGTCTTCATCTGCTTCGGCGTCAGGTTCTGGCTTTCGTCGATGATCAGGAACTTGTTGAGGAAGGTGCGGCCGCGCATGAAGTTCAGCGACTTGATCTTGATGCGGCTGCGGATCAGGTCCATGGTCGCGGCGCGGCCCCAGTCGCCGCCGTAGCCGCCGCCCGACTGGGCGCCGCTCTTTTCATCGGTTTCCGCCGGGCGGTTCAGCACGTCGAGGTTGTCCTCGATCGCGCCCATCCACGGCGTCATCTTCTCTTCCTCCGTGCCCGGCAGGAAGCCGATGTCTTCGCCGACCGGCACGGTCACGCGCGTGATGATGATTTCCGAATAGCGCTTGCTCTCCAGCGTCTGCGCCAGGCCCGCGGCGAGGGTCAGCAGCGTCTTGCCGGTGCCGGCCTGGCCGAGCAGGGTGACGAAGTCGATCTCGGGGTCCATCAGCAGGTTGAGGGCGAAGTTCTGCTCGCGGTTGCGCGCCGTGATGCCCCAGACGGCGTTCTTGGCGTGGCTGTAGTCGGTCAGCGTCGACAGCACGGCGGTCTTGCCGCTGCGCTCGCGCACGAAGGCGTGGAAGGGCTTGTCGCCGCCGTCGATCCAGGCGAACTGGTTGACCAGCATGTCGGGGCAGAGCGGCCCCTGGACCTTGTACCAGGTCTTGGTGTCCTCCTTCCACGACTTCATGTCCTTGCCGTGGGTGTCCCAGAAGTCCGCCGGGAGTTCGAGCGCGCCGGTGTAGAGGAGATCGGTATCCTCGAGCACCTTGTCGTTGAAGTAGTCCTGCGCCTCAAGGCCCAACGCACGCGCCTTGATGCGCATGTTGATGTCCTTGGACACCAGGATCACCGGCCGCTTCGGGAACTTCTCATGCAGGTGCATGACGACGGCGAGGATCTGGTTGTCCGCGCGCGCCGTCGGCATCGACGACGGCAGCACGCTGCTCATGGCCTCGGTCTGCAGGAACAGGCGGCCGCTGGCCAGGTCGTGCGAGGCCGCGTCGAGCGGGATGCCGTGCTTGATGCCTTCTTCGCTGCCGGAAATGATTTCGTCCAGCGTGCGGCTCGCCTGGCGCGCGTTGCGCGCGACTTCGGACATGCCCTTCTTGTTGGCGTCCAGTTCCTCGAGGGTCATCATCGGCACGAAGACGTCGTGCTCCTCGAAACGGAACAGGCTCGTCGGATCGTGCATCAGCACGTTGGTGTCGAGGACGAAGACCTTGGTGGCCTGCTTGGAAGAAGACTGCTTGGCGGAGCGCTTGGCGTTCATGGGGACCTCGCGGGAGGGGATGGCCCCACGATAAGCCAGCGTCCGGTCCGCGGGATCGGGAAAAGACGCCGTGGACGGCCCTTTTTCCCGCGGATCGCAGTTATTACAGTTCGGTGACTGCCTTCAGCACGTCGGCGGCGTGGCCGTCGGCCTTCAGTCCGCGCCATTCGCGCCGCAGCACGCCCGCGGCGTCGATGACGAAGGTGCTGCGCTCGACGCCGAGCACCTGCTTGCCGTACATGTTCTTGGTCTTGATGACGTCGAACAGTCGGCAGGCCGTTTCGTCGGCGTCGGAGAGCAGTTCGAAGGGCAGGCCGAGCTTGGCCTTGAAGCCTTCGTGCGACTTGATGCTGTCGCGCGAAATGCCGTAGACGGCGCAGCCGTGCCTGGCGAATTCGGCATGCAGGTCGCGGAACTGCGCTGCCTCGGTGGTGCAGCCCGGCGTGTTGTCCTTGGGGTAGAAGTACAGCACCAGCGGGCGGCCAGCGTGTTCGGCGAGGCGGAAGGTCTTGCCGCCGGTGGACGGCAGCGAGAAGTCGGGCACTTCGAGCCCGACGGCGGACGGCTTCGTGTTCATGCGGCCTCCTTGTAGTCGGCGAGGAACTCCGGACCTTGCAGCATCAGAGTTCCGCTGCGCCCCGGAAGTTCGCCGCGCACGACTTCGCAGCGCGGCAGGCGCGTCAGGTCGAGCGACTGCGCCAGCGTGCGCAGCGGCACGAGTTCGTAGCCCTGCGCCTGCCAGCCGGCGAGCAGGCGCTCGAACACGGCCGAGAGCTTCATGCCCTCGAGTTCGGCGTGCAGCGTGAACACCTGGTCGCCGCCGCCCCCGGCGGTCAGCCGCAGCAGGTGCTCGTCGACGTTCTCGGCGGTGACGTCGCCGACGCCGATCATCTCGTCGAGCGTCGGCAGCGTCGTCGGCAGTTGCGGGCAACGCACGATCTCGCCGTTCCACATCGGCATGAAGGGGCCGCGGCCGCGCGTGTCGGAGGCGTAGTCGAAGCCCATGCGCTGCGTCAGCCGCAGGCCGTGCACGCTGGTCTGCCAGCCGGCGGCGCCGTGGCAGCGCGGCGGCTCGCCGAACACCTGCTCGAAGCGCGCGGCGGCCTTCTGCATTTGCGCCTGCGCCCATTCGGGGCCGGCGTCGGCGACGCCGTCCTGCCACTTGACGTGGTCCCAGCAGTGGATGCCGACCTCGAAGCCGGCGTCGCGCGTGCCGCGCAGGATGTCGGCGCAACGGCGGCCGATGTCCGGCCCCGGCAGCACCGTGCCGTACATCAGCGTGACGACGCCGTAGTGCGAGACGACCGAGGTGCGCGAGACCTTCTGCATGAAGCCGCGCCGGAACGCGCGCTTGATCGCGCGCCCGGTGTGGTCGGGGCCGAGCGAGAACAGGAAGGTGGCGCCGGCGTCGTGGCGGCGCAGGATGTCGACCAGCCGCGGCACGCCGGCCAGCGTGCCGCGATAGGTGTCGGCGTCGATCTTGAGCGCGAGCTTTGGCATCAGTCCATCAACTGGCGCGCGGCGGCGACGTCGGTCCGGTAGGCCTCGAAAATGCTGCGCAGGGCTTCCTCGAACGTCACCTTCGGCGCCCAGCCGAGGTCGTTCATCGTGTTCTCGATCTTCGGCACGCGGTGCTGCGTGTCCTGGTAGCCCTTGCCGTAGTACTCGCCGGAAGTCGTCTCCAGCACTTTCACCTTGGCTAGGCTGGCGGCGTATTCCGGATACTGCTTGGCGAGGTCGAGCATCAGCGTCGCCAGGTCGCGAATCGAGTAGTTGTTCTTCGGATTGCCGATGTTGTAGATCTTGCCGTCGGCGATGCTGTCCTTGTTCTCGATGATCTTCATCAGCGCGTCGATGCCGTCCGAGACGTAGGTGAACGAGCGCTTCTGCGCGCCGCCGTCCACCAGCTTGATCGGCTCGCCGCGCACGATGTGGCCGAGGAACTGGGTGATCACGCGCGAGCTGCCTTCCTTCGGCGTGTGGATTGAATCGAGGCCGGGGCCGATCCAGTTGAAGGGCCGGAACAGCGTGTATTGCAGGCCTTCCTGCTGGCCGTAGGCGTGGATCACGCGGTCCATCATCTGCTTGGCGCAGGAGTAGATCCAGCGCGGCTTGTTGATCGGGCCAAGGATCAGGTCGGAGTTCTCGGGGTCGAACTCGGCGTCGTTGCACATGCCGTAGACCTCGGAGGTCGACGGGAAGATGACGCGCTTCTTGTACTTCACCGCCTGGCGGATGATCGGCAGGTTGGCCTCGAAGTCGAGCTCGAAGACGCGCAGCGGCTCCTTGACGTAAGTGGCCGGCGTGGCGATCGCCACCAGCGGCAGGATGACGTCACATTTCCTGACGTGGTACTCGATCCACTCCTTGTTGATCATGATGTCGCCCTCGAAGAAATGGAAGCGAGGGTTCTCCATCAGGTCGGCGACGCGCTCGGACTGCATGTCCATGCCGTACACCTCCCAGTCGGTGGTGTCGAGGATGCGCTGGGAGAGGTGGTGGCCGATGAAGCCGTTGACGCCGAGGATGAGGACTTTTTTCACGATTGTGCGGAGTGGCGAATGAGGGGCTGAATGCCCGAAGTCGGCTATTTTAAGCCGACTAATGGGGTTATTTGTCCCGGATGGTGCTGCCTCAGGATGCCGGGGGCTGCGCGCCAAGGACGGAGGGTGTCACCGGCTTCGTGGATGTCGCGCCGGTTGTAGATCCTGCGCAGTTCCTGCAGACAGTCGTCGCCGGTCTTGCGCGTTAGTAGTCGGCTCAGGCGACGGTACGGCGCTTGAAGTCGCCCAGGCGGAAGCCGACCAATGCCAGGGTCGCGAAGTAGCTCGCGGCGCCCGCGATGACGACGCCGGAAAGGCGAAGTATCTTCTCGCCGGTCGGCATGGTGAGCCACGCGTCGTTGCTGCCGGCGGCGGACCAGAGCGTTGTACCCATGACGACGAGGCCGAGCGCAAGTTTGCTGAGGAACGGAATCCAGCCGGCCACCGGCTGGTAGGCGTCGATGCGCCGCAGGCCGCGGTAAAGCAGCGCGGCGTTCAGGCACGAGGCGAGTCCGATCGAAAGCGCGAGGCCGGCGTGGCGAATCCATCCGACGAAGGCAAGGTTCATCGCTTGCGTCGCCGCCAGCGTGATGAGCGCGATCTTCACCGGCGTGCGAATGTCCTGGCGGGAATAGAAGCCAGGCGCGAGCACCTTCACCAGGATCAAACCGGCGAGCCCGACGCTGTAGGCGACCAGCGCGGCGCGCGTCTGCATGACGTCGTCGGCGGTGAAGGCGCCGTGCTGGAACAGCGTCGCCAGCAGCGGCACGGCGAGCAGAGCGAGGGCCAGCGCTGCGGGCAGCGTCAGCAGCAGCGTCAGGCGCAGGCCCCAGTCGAGCAGGGCGGAGAATTCCTCGCGGCGTGCGCTCGCATGCGCCTTCGCAAGGCTCGGCAACAGGATCGTTCCGAGGGCCGCCCCGAGGAGGCCGGCGGGAAACTCCATCAGCCGGTCGGCATAGTAGAGCCACGACACGCTGCCCGAAGGCAGGAACGACGCGAACACGGTGTTGATCAGCAGCGAGATCTGCGACACCGAGACGCCGAGGATCGCCGGCGCCATCAGGGTCAGCACTCGTCGGACCCCGGGATCGCCCGGCGCGAAGTCGAAGCGCGGCAGCATGCCGATATTCTTGAGTGCAGGGACCTGAAGCGCGAGTTGAAGACAGCCGCCGATGAACACCGCCCAGGCCAGCGCCAGCACCGGCGGATCGAAGTAAGGCGCCGCCAGCAGCGCCATGGCGATGAACGACAGGTTCAGGAGTACCGGCGTGAAGGCCGGCAACGCGAAGCGGCTCCACGTGTTGAGGACACCCGCCGCGAGCGCGACCAGGGCCATGAACAGGATGTAGGGGAAGGTGATCCGCGTCAGTTCGACCGTCAGGGCGAACTTGTCGGCGTCGGCGGCGAAGCCCGGCGCCGTCAGGTAGATCAGCAGCGGCGATGCCGCGATACCGATCACGGTCACTACGAGCACGGCGATGAACAATGCCGTCGCGACGCGGTCGACGAGGCGTTTCGTCGCGGCGTCGTCGTTACGGTTGCGGTATTCGGCCAGCAGCGGCACGAATGCCTGCGAGAAGGCGCCTTCCGCGAACATGCGCCGCAGCAGGTTCGGCAGGCGGAAGGCGACGAAGAAGGCATCGGTCGCCATTCCGGCGCCGAAGGACCTAGCGATGACGAAGTCGCGCACGAAGCCCAGAACGCGCGACAGCAGGGTCATGCTGCTGACGGTCGCGAGGGCGCGGAGAAGATTCATGGGCCCGAATGCTACCGGCTCGCCTCAGGTTCAGGCGCCTTGCAAACGCGGAGCTAAATCCCTATAATCTCGCGCTTTCCTGTTTTACCACTGGAACCCCGTCAATGGCCAACACCGTACAAGCCCGCAAGCGCGCCCGCCAAGCCGTCAAGCAGCGCGCCCACAACATGAGCCTGCGCTCGACCCTGCGTACCGCGATCAAGAAGGTGCAGAAGGCCGTCGAAGCCGGCGACAAGACCGCCGCCCAGGCCGTCTTCAAGGAATCGCAGGGCATCATCGACTCGATCTCCGACAAGAAGATCATCCACAAGAACAAGGCTGCCCGCCACAAGAGCCGTCTTTCGGCCGCCATCAAGGCGCTCTGAGCGCTTTCGGATCGGCAATCGCCCGCCGGCCGACGGCCCGCGGGCGATTTTGTTTTTCAGCGCCGGGCCGTCAGGCCGGCGCCCAAGGCTGCACCTTGAGGTGGTTGTCCTTGGCGAAGTTCACCAGAAACATGTAGGCCATCGGCTCGATGTCGCGAATGCGGGCATCGACGTAGACGCATTTCTCGCCATCCTGGTTGCCCGGCTGGACGTAAGGCGAGTACGACATGCGTCGCTCGGCCCCGAATACCGACATTACCCCGCAGAGCCGCTCCGCCCAGTCGCTGGGCCGGAATCGTCGTCCCTCGAGCGTGAGGCCGACGATGATGAAGCTTTCCGGTTGGTGGGATGACATTGGGGCCGTTGGGGGAGGGGCGGGGCTCTGGGGCCGATTAATTGCTTGAATTCTACCAAAAATCGCACCATTGGCCCCTGCCGCATTTTCCCGCGGGAAATCCGCGCGGGATGGCCTTCTGAGGGCCAAAACCGTCCGGAAGAGCCGCAACTACGGAGTGCCGACCAAAAAGTCCATTTATTTGAATGGCCTAGCTTGTATTGTCAATTTTCACTGTATATACTTGTCCCAATCTCATTGACAGGAAGGCAAATATGCTGCCCCCCGTAATGACGAAGTACGCGTTCCGCATTCGGACCAAAGTCGGATTGGTGGTCGACAACCTGCTTATCCAGGGACGCGATGAGGGTGATGCCGAGCGCAAGCTGCGGCAGATGTATCACGGCTGCGAGATCATTGCGTGCGGGCCGGCGTCCAGTTCCGGCCGGGGCCATTTCGCCAGCTTCGAGGAAGTGGCTGGCCTGATTACGCGCTGACCAGCCCGGTCGCGCGCAACTCGCCGAGCAGGCTCATGTAGTCCTGCGCACCGCGGCTTCCCGCGGCGTGGCTGAAAATGTCCAGATTCAACGCCGGCGCTTCCGCGACGGCGACATTCTCCGAAATCACAGTGTCGAGCAGGTCGTCCTTGAACTGTTCGCGCAGGCGCGACTGCACTTCGAAGCTCATATTGCGCCGTCGATCGAAGCGCGTCATGAGGTAGCGCCGATCGACGCGTCGCTTGAGCACAGGTTCAATTGCGTTCAGGGTGCGCTCGATCTGTAGCGCGCCTCTCAGGCTGAGGAAGTCGGACGACACCGGGACCAGCACCAGGTCGGCCGAGAACACGGCGTTCAGCGACAGGACACCGAGAAACGGGCAACAATCGATGATCACGGTCCGTCCGTTTTCGCTGTCCGTCAGCCCTCGGTTGAGTTTGTTGAGGATGTTCGGTCCCTTGCCGAAGATCGAGTCGACCTTGATCAACTCGGTGTGGGCAGGGATTAGCCGGCCGACGCCCCGCCATTCGACCTCGAGTTCGGGGAGCGGGCGATTGTCCTGGTAGAAGGAAAAAATGCTGCTGCGCACGTCGCCGAGCGCTTGGCCGTGGATGGCCGAAAGATGCGCCTGCGGATCGAGGTCGACCAGCAGAGCTTCCTTGTCGTGGCGGGCCAGCGCGGCGGCTAGATTGACGGCTGTCGTCGTCTTGCCGACGCCGCCTTTCTGGTTGAAGATCACGATGCGCATGACGCGGTGCTTTCCTATACAGGCCGCTGGTTTTCACTTAAGATACACCGTTTCGCGCGCACGGCGGTCCCTTGGCGGGCCGCCGTGTCGTTTTGGAAGCGGAGCGAGTATCCCATGTCGCATTTGATGAACAACTATTCGCGGTTGCCGGTGGCGTTTACGCACGGGCAGGGCTGCCATGTCTATGACGAGCAGGGGCGGAGCTACCTCGATGCGCTGGCCGGCATCGCGGTAAACACCCTCGGACACAATCATCCGCGCCTGGTGCAGGCGCTCGGTGACCAGATCGGCCGCCTGATCCATACCTCGAACCTCTACCGCGTGCGGGAGCAGGACGCGCTTGCCGACAAGCTCGCCGCGCTGGCGGGCATGGAAGAGGTGTTCTTCTGCAATTCCGGCTGCGAGGCCAACGAAGCGGCGATCAAGCTCGCCCGGCTTTACGGTCACCAGAAGGGCGTCGAGAATCCCGCCATCATCGTCATGGAAAAGGCGTTCCATGGCCGCACCATGGCGACCCTCTCGGCCACCGGCAACCGCAAGGTGCAGGCCGGTTTCGAGCCGCTGGTCTCGGGCTTCGTGCGCGTGCCCTTCGACGACCTTCCGGCCGTCGAGCAGGTAGCCGCCAACAACCCGAACGTCGTCGCCATCCTGTTCGAGCCGATTCAGGGCGAGGGCGGCATCAATCTCGCGCACAACGACTACATGCGCGCGCTGCGCCGCATCTGCGACGATCGCGGCTGGCTGTTCATGGTCGACGAGGTCCAGTGCGGCGTCGGCCGCACGGGCGTCTGGTTCGCCCACCAGCATGCGCAAATCAGGCCGGACGTCATGACGCTGGCCAAGGGCCTCGGCTCGGGCGTGCCGATCGGCGCCTGCCTGACCGCCGGCAAGGCGGCGGGCGTGTTCAAGCCCGGCAACCACGGTTCGACCTTCGGCGGCAACCCGCTGGCTTGCGTCGCCGCGCTGACCACCCTCGACGTCATCTCGCACGACAAGCTGATGGATCGCGCTGCCCAGCTCGGCGCCAACATCCGCGCGGCGCTGCAGGAACAGCTCGAAGGCATCGCCGGCGTCGTCGACATCCGCGGCGATGGCCTGATGATCGGCATCGAACTCGATCGGCCTTGCGGCGACCTTGTGCGGATGGCGCTCGACGCCGGCCTGCTGATCAACGTCACCGTCGACAAGGTGATCCGCCTGTTGCCGCCGCTCGTGTTCTCCGACGCCGACGCGAAGCAGCTCGTGGATACGCTCGCGCCTCTCGTGCGCCGCTTCCTCGGGGCGTGAAATGGCGGCCATCAAGCATTTCCTGCAACTGAAGGATTTCAGCCGCGACGAGCTCGACCACGTCTTCACGCGCACGCGCTGGATCAAGCAGCAGTTCAAGTCCTACCAGCAGTACTGGCCGCTGCAGGACCGCACGCTGGTGATGATCTTCGAGAAGGCGAGCACGCGCACGCGTCTCTCGTTCGAGGCCGGCATCCAGCAACTCGGCGGTTCGGCGATCTACCTGAATACGCGCGACTCCCAGCTCGGCCGCGGCGAGCCGGTCGAGGATGCCGCGCAGGTGATCTCGCGCATGAGCGACGTCGTGATGATCCGCACCTTCGAGCAGGACATCATCGAACGATTCGCGGCGCATTCGCGCGTGCCGGTGATCAACGGCCTGACCAACGAATACCATCCGTGCCAGGTGCTCGCCGACATCTACACCTACATCGAGCACCGCGGCTCGATCCAGGGCAAGACGGTGGCGTGGATCGGCGACTCGAACAACATGTGCAACACATGGCTGCAGGCGGCCGAGGTGTTCGACTTCAACGTCCATGTGTCGACGCCGCCCGGCTACGAAGTCGAGCCCGAGCGCGCCGGCCTTTACGGCACCGACCACTTCGAGGAGTTCGCCGATCCGATGGATGCGGCGCGCGGCGCCGACCTCGTCACCACCGACGTGTGGACCAGCATGGGCTTCGAGGCCGAGAACGAAGAGCGCCTGCGCGCCTTCGCCGACTGGCAGGTCGACGGCGAGATGATGAAGGTGGCGCGGCCGGACTCGCTGTTCATGCATTGCCTGCCGGCGCATCGTGGCGAGGAAGTGGCGGCCGAAGTCATCGACGGGCCGCACAGCGTGGTCTGGGACGAAGCCGAGAACAGGCTCCATGCGCAGAAGGCGCTGATGGAGTACCTGCTGCTCGGCCGCATCGAAACCGAGTAATCAGCAGGGTGGAACCATGAGCGAAGTCAAGAAAGCAGTCCTCGCCTATTCGGGCGGCCTCGATACCTCCGTCATTCTCAAGTGGCTGCAGGACACCTACAACTGCGAGGTCGTCACGTTCACGGCCGACCTCGGCCAGGGCGAAGAGCTGGAGCCGGCGCGCGCCAAGGCGATCCAGCTGGGCATCAAGAAAAAGAACATCTTCATCGACGACCTGCGCGAGGAATTCGTGCGCGACTTCGTCTTCCCGATGTTCCGCTGCAACACGATCTACGAAGGCGAATATCTGCTCGGCACCTCGATCGCACGGCCGCTGATCGCCAAGCGCCTGGTCGAGATCGCCCAGAAGACGGGCGCCGAAGCCATCTCCCACGGCGCCACCGGCAAGGGCAACGACCAGGTGCGCTTCGAGCTCGGCGCCTACGCGCTGATGCCGAACGTCAAGGTCATCGCGCCGTGGCGCGAGTGGGACCTGCTGTCGCGCGAGAAACTGATGGCCTATGCCGAGAAGCACGGCATCCCGATCGACATGAAGCACAAGAAGGGCGGCTCGCCCTACTCGATGGACGCCAACCTGCTGCACATCTCCTACGAGGGCCGCCATCTCGAGGACCCGTCGGCCGAGGCCGAGGAGAGCATGTGGCGCTGGACCGTGTCGCCCGAAAAGGCGCCGGACAAGGCCCAGTACATCGACCTCGAATTCAAGCACGGCGACCTCGTCGCCATCGACGGCAAGAAGATGAAGGCGCACCAACTGCTCGCCAAGCTCAACGAGCTCGGCGGCAAGCACGGCATCGGCCGCCTCGACTTGGTCGAGAACCGCTACGTCGGCATGAAGTCGCGCGGCTGCTACGAAACGCCGGGCGGCACGATCCTGCTGCGCGCGCACCGCGCCATCGAATCGGTCTGCCTGGACCGCGAAGTCGCCCACCTCAAGGACGACCTGATGCCGCGCTACGCCAGCCTGATCTACAACGGCTACTGGTGGAGCCCGGAGCGACGCGCGCTGCAGGCGCTGATCGACCACACGCAGCAGACCGTCAACGGCTGGGTGCGGCTCAAGCTGTACAAGGGCAACGTCGTTGTCGTCGGCCGCGATTCGAAGACCGATTCGCTGTTCGACCCGACCATCGCCACCTTCGAGGATGACGCTGGCGCCTACGACCAGCGCGACGCCGCCGGCTTCATCAAGCTCAACGCCCTGCGCATGCGCATCGCCGCCAACGCGCAGCAGAAGCGCGCCAAGAGGAAGTAAGTGTTCGGCTTCACCGAGGAGCAGGTGGCGGAATGGGGCATGACCTTCGGCCTCGGCGCCTTCATGCTCTACATGCTGTTCATCATCGGCGAACTGGCCTACCGGTCGAAGGCCGGCAAGGTGGGCACGTTCGCGTTGTTCTTCGTTCTTGCCTTCGGCATGCTCGGCTTCGTCGCCAAGGGCATCATCCAGAAAATGTGGGGAATCTGAAATGTCGCAGTACGACAACGTCTCGGTGGTCAAGAAGGCCAACGTCTATTTCGACGGCAAGTGCGTCAGCCACACCGTCCAGTTCGCCGACGGCACCAAGAAGACCGTCGGCGTCATCCTGCCGGCCACGCTGACCTTCAACACCGGCGTTCCGGAAATCATGGAAACCGTCGCCGGCAAGTGCCGTTACCGTATCAAGGGCGGCGACTGGAAGACCTGCGGCGAAGGTGAGCGCTTCGATGTGCCCGGCAACTCGAGCTTCGACATCGAAGTCGCCGGCGAGCCCTACCACTACGTCTGTCACTTCTGATCGGCGGCGCCTGCGGGCGCCAGCAGGTCGTCCAGCAGCGCGCGCATGCGCTGCCAGTGCGAGCCTTCCCAGAACACGCCGCCGCACACGTCGCAGGTCGTGAAGCGCTGCTGGAGTTCGCGCACGCTCGGCGGCAGGCGGTCGGCAATGAGCGCCTTGTCGATCGTTCGCAGCGGCGCATTGCACTCGAGGCATAGCCGGAACGGCCTCGCGCCGCGCGCGAGATCGAGCCGCGCGAAGATCTCGCGTACCTGCTGCTCCGGCTTCAGGGCATGGACGAAGCAGCCATGCGTGACTTCGCGGCGCTTCAGCAGCTCGCAGTCGCGCGTCAGCACGGTGCGGCCGTCGTGCGCGGCGATCCCGACGATCTCGTCGTCGCCGAAGTTGTTGTCGTAGAGCGTATCGAAGCCGGCCATGCGCAGCAGGTGGGCGAGGCCGCCGAGATGCGCGTCGGCGACGAAGCGCGGTTCACTCAGCGGCCGCTCGCGCACCCGCAGCAGCGGCGTGACGTCGAAGGTCTCGAACTTCGGATACACGGCGATGCGGTCGCCGTCCGCGATCAACCGGTCGAAGCCGACCGACTCGCCATTGACCAGGATAAGTTCGACCTCGGTATGCGGCACGCCGAGCGCCTCGATCATGTGTTTGGTCGTCGCCGCGCGGGCGCAGGGCGTCTCGAACGCCCGGTAGCGCCGCGCCGGTGCCAGGAAGTCGTTGAGCTCCTCGTAGAAGCGGAAGGTTGCCGTGGTCATGACGTGCGGGTCCCTGCGCTAGCCAAGGCCGCAACGGGTCTGCGATAATCGCCGCATCGTTACAGGAGATAGCCTCATGCCGTCATTCGACATCACGTCCGAAGCCGATATGGTCGCACTGAAGAACGCCGTCGACGTCGCCGGCCGCCACATCGGCAACCGCTACGACTTCAAGGGCACGTCGGCGCGCGCCGAGCTCAACGAGAAGGACAAGACCATCACGGTCTACGGGGATTCCGAGTTCCAGCTCAGCCAGGTCAAGGACATCCTGTTTCCCGAGATGGAAAAGAAGGAGCGCGAGAGCACCAAGCGCCTCGACGCGGGCGCCATCCAGACGGTCTCGGGCAACAAGGCCAAGCAGGAGCTCAAGATCAAGGTCGGCATCGAGCAGGAACTGGCCAAGAAGGTCGTCAAGCTGATCAAGGACAGCAAGCTCAAGGTCCAGGCCGCCATCCAGGGCGACGCCGTGCGCGTCACCGGCGCCAAGCGCGACCTGCTGCAGGAAGCCATCGCGCTGGTGAAGAAGGAAGTCGCCGACTATCCGCTGCAGTTCGGCAACTTCCGCGACTGAGCCCTAGTCTTTCAGCCCGCCGATCCACTTCGTGTAGAGCCGGTCGGCGGCGCGACGCATCGCTGTGATGCGTTCCTCGATCCGGTCGTACATCTGCTCGGGCGTTTGCATCGAGGTGCTCGCTACCGCGCTTTCCTCTGCCCACTGGCGGTTCCAGAGGCGGATCATCGCCTCGGTCATCTCGACGTGGCACTGCATGCCGAGATGCGGGCCGAGCACGAAGGCCTGGTTCTCGCAGTAGGCGCTGGCGAGGATGCGATCTGCGCCATCCGGCACGCTGAACGTCTCGCCGTGCCAATGGAAGGCATCGAAGGCTTCCATGTCGCCGAGCCAGTCGCGGGCGGCTGCGCTGGTGGCCTCGACGCGGCCCCAGCCGATTTCCTTGACCGGGTTCTTCGTCACCCGGCCGCCGAGCGCCTTGCTCATCAGTTGCCCGCCGAGGCAGTGGCCGATGACGGGGATGCCTCGTTCGACGGCGTCGCGAATCAGCGCCAGCACCGGCTCGATCCAGGGCAGGTCGTCGTTGACGCTCATCGGACCGCCCATGAAGCAGAGGCCCGCGAAACCCGCCGCGGAAGCGGGCAGCGCATCGCCTTCATCGATCCGGATCAACTGCCAGGGCCGGGAATGGGCCTCGAGGAATGTGGCAAAATAGCCCGGACCTTCACCGGGGCTGTGACGAAAAATCGCAACGGCTTTCATGACATCTTTCTCGGCTACGACACTCCGGCATTCTAGCCTGCTGCTCCTCGCGGCCTTCGCCGGAGCGGCCGGCGCGACGGACGTGGCGCTGGCGGGCTTGTT
This sequence comes from Pseudomonadota bacterium, assembly GCA_046726235.1. Lineage (GTDB taxonomy): Bacteria > Pseudomonadota > Gammaproteobacteria > Burkholderiales > Rhodocyclaceae > Nitricoxidireducens. The sequence goes on along the minus strand of JBKPAD010000002.1, from coordinate 239,952 downwards.
GCCCGGGCGCGCGGTGCTGGTGGTCAACGGCGGCAATCCGCGCACGCTGACGGTAGGCGCGAAGACCGCGGAGGGCGTGAAGCTCGTCGGCGTCGAGAGCGGCGTCGCGGTGGTCGAGATCGACGGCAAGAAGCAGCGCCTGGTGCTCGGCGAGCATGCCGTCTCGAGCAGCGGTTCGGGCAGCGGCGCCGCGACCGTGACGCTCACCGGCGACAGCCGCGGCCAGTTCTTCGCCAGCGGCAGCGTCAACGGCGCGCCGATGCGCTTCATGGTCGATACCGGGGCCACCTTCGTCGCCCTCAACGCCAACGACGCCGCGCGTGCCGGCATCGATTACCGCAACAAAGGGCAACCCGGCGCCACCTCGACGGCCAACGGCGTGATCCGCAGCTGGCGGATACCCGGCAACACCGTGCGCCTCGGCGACATCACGCTGCATGAAGTCGAAGTCAGCGTCTCCGAAGGCAACATGCCGATCACGCTGCTCGGCATGAGTTTCCTCAACCGCCTCGAAATGAAGCGCGACGGCGACACGATGACGCTGAAGAAGCGTTATTGAGTCGCCGATGATGCCGACGGTCGCTGCCATCCGCGAGTGCTTCGTCCGGGCAGCCGGCGGCGCCGTGCAGTCGGTGGTCGAGGGCGACCTGCCGGCGGAGCCGCTGATTCCCGCCGCCGTCCTGATCCCCATCGTGGCGAGAGAGAGCGGCATGACGATGCTGCTGACGCAACGCACGGCGCATTTGCGCGACCACGCGGGCCAGGTCAGCTTCCCCGGCGGCCGGTGCGAGGCCGGGGACCCCGATCCCGTATTCACGGCCCTGCGCGAGGCGCAGGAGGAAGTCGGCGTCGATCCGGCGCAAGTGGAGGTGCTCGGGTGCCTGCCGACCTACCTGACGACCACGGGATTCCGCATCACGCCGGTGGTCGGGCTGGTGACGCCGCCGCTCAACCTGCGGCTCGATGATTTCGAGGTGGCCGAAGCATTCGAGCCGCCGCTCGACTTCCTGCTCGATCCGGCGAACCGGCGCCGCGAGTCCGTCGAGTATCGCGGCGCCCTGCGCGAGTACTGGGCGATGCCGTGGAAGGGCTACTACATCTGGGGCGCGACGGCCGGCATGCTGGTGAGCCTGCAGCGCTTCCTCGCCGGTGAAGATGCAAGCTAGATCGGCCTCACCACCGCTGCGCGAGGCCGTGGTATCGTGTCGCTGCGACGCAGCAATTCCCCTATTGTCATGACCCTGTTTGCGATCCTTCTGGTGCTTGCCATCGACCAGGCGAAACCGTTGCCCGCGGTTCGCGTCGGCGAGCTCCTGCGCAGCTTCGGCGCGCTGCTCGAGGCGCGTTTCAACGCCGGCGAGGCGCACCAGGGGCTTGCAGCCTGGCTGCTCGGCGCCGCGGTGCCTGCGCTGGTCGTGCTGGTCGTGCAGGGCGTCCTGCTGTATCTCGACGCCGACCTGCTCTATCTGGCGCTGAGCGTCGGCGCCCTGTACCTGACGATGGGCTTCCGGCAGTTCAGCCATTACTTCACCGACATACATCTGGCGCTGCGCATGGGCGAACTCGATCGCGCCCGCCAGTTGCTCGGCGAGTGGCGCGGCCAGGCGACGGAACAGCTCGGCTCCGGGGAGGTCGCGCGGCTGGCGATCGAGCAGGCGCTGACCTGTTCGCATCGGCATGTATTCGCGCCGCTGTTCTGGTTCGTGCTGCTCGGCCCCGCCGGTGCGCTGCTGTATCGGCTCGCGCTCGCCTTCGACCGCCAGTGGAGCGAGCGGCGCGACGTCGAATTCGGCAGCTTCGGCGCCTTCGCGGCGCAGGCCTTCACGGCGCTCGATTGGTTGCCGGTGCGTGCGACGGCGCTGGCCTTCGCCGTGGTCGGCGATTTCGAGGATGCCGTCTACTGCTGGCGCAACCAGGCGCAGCGCTGGCCCGAGCCTTCCGCCGGCATCCTGCTGGCGAGCGGTGCTGGGGCGCTCGGCGTGCGTCTCGGCATGCCGTTGCGCATGGACGGCGATGCTGCCGACCGGCCGGAACTCGGCCTCGGCGACGACGCCGATGCGGATTTCATGCAGAGCACGATCGGGCTGGTCTGGCGCACGCTCGTGCTCGGTTTGCTGCTGCTGGCACTGCTGTGGATTGCCAGCTGGGCGTAACGAATTTTTTACAGGAGTGGAATAAAAATGACCCAAAGAGATGTCGTAGTCCTCAGCGCAGTGCGCAGTGCCGTCGGTACCTTCAACGGTTCCCTCAAGGACATCGAGCCGGCCGAACTCGGCGGCCATGTCGTCAAGGAAGCGATCGCGCGTTCCGGCGTCGATCCCAAGCAAGTGACTTTCGCCACCGTCGGCAACTGCATCCCGACCGAAACGCGCTACGCCTATGTCGCGCGCGTCGCCACCATCCTCGGCGGCATGTCGATGGATTCCGTCGCCTTCGCCGTCAACCGCCTTTGCGGCTCGTCGCAGCAGGCCATCGTCAACTCCGCGCAGGCGATCATGCTCGGCGATGCCGACTTCGCGCTGGCCGGCGGCGTGGAAGTGATGTCGCGCGGCGGCTACTTGCTGCCGGCGCTGCGCTCGGGCGCGCGCATGGGCGACACCAAGGCGATCGACATGATGGTCTCGGTGCTGACCGATCCGTTCGGCGTCGGCCACATGGGCATCACCGCCGAGAACCTGGCCACCAAGTTCGGCATCACGCGCGAGGAGCAGGACGCCTTCGCCGTCGAGTCGCAGAAGCGCGCCGTCGCGGCGATCGCCGAAGGCCGCTTCAAGTCGCAGATCGTCCCGATCACCTTCCAGACGCGCAAGGGCGACGTCGTGTTCGATACCGACGAGCATCCGAAGGCCGGCACGACGATGGAATCCCTGGCGAAGATGAAGCCGGCATTCAAGAAGGACGGCAGCGTTACCGCCGGCAATGCCTCGGGCATCAACGACGCCGCCGCTTTCCTGGTGCTCGCGGATGCCGCCAAGGCCGCGGCCGCCGGACACAAGCCGATCGCGCGCCTCGTCGCCTACGCGATCGCCGGCGTGCCGAACGATGTCATGGGCGAAGGCCCGATCCCCTCGTCCAAGCTCGCGCTGCAGAAGGCCGGCCTCAAGCTCGACCAGATCGACCTCATCGAGTCGAACGAAGCCTTCGCCGTGCAGTCGCTCACGGTGCAACGCGGCCTCGGCCTCGATCCGGCCAAGACCAACGTCAACGGCGGCGCCATCGCCCTCGGCCACCCGGTCGGCGCCACCGGCGCGGTCATCGTCACCAAGCTGCTGCATGAAATGCAGCGGACGAACGTCCGTTACGGCATGGCGACGATGTGCATCGGCGGCGGTCAGGGCATCACGACCATCTACGAACGCATCTGACGCTGCTGTCCGCAGTACGAGGCCCGCGGGAGACCGCGGGCCTTTTTCTTCGGTCGCTCTCAGGCCGTCTTCTTCATGCTCTGGCCCGCAGCCGCAGCGGTGTCGGCGGCGTTCGTCATGTTTTGCGCCGCCATGTCGGAGAACTGTCGCGCGCTGGTGCGGAACAGTTCTAGCGCGGCGTTCCAGTCGAACGGCATCGGCAGACGTCCGCCGCCGGCCGGCATCTGCGACATCACGAGCCTGGCGATCTGGGACTGGGTCTCGGTAAAAATCTCCCACGCGCCGCGCGAATAGTTGATCGCCTTCTCCATCATCGGTTGCGCGAAGGTGTTGCCGACGTCGCCGGCCTCTTCGGGGGCCCGGATGCCGAGCATTGCCCGGGCAAGCGTGGTCTGGTCCTCCACGGCGTCGCGCGCGGCGCCGATGTTCAGCGCCGAAAACCGCTCTGCGCTGGTCAGCCAGATGCGCGCCATGTCGCGGAAAGCGTCCACCGCGTGGTTGCCGCCTGCCTCAGCCGTATTGCGAAGTTCTTCGTTCATGGTTGATTCCCTTCATCAGTTCTTGCGTGGCCTGCGTAAGCGCGAGGCTTCCGCAGGGGAAAAAGTTGCGCCTATCCCGACGCCTGGCGGGTGCCGCCGCCCTTGCCGGCTGACGGCTGCCGAGGCTCTGCAGGCATGCGCGGCGAAACCTCGGTCGTCCCTGTCTCGGTACTCGCCGCGTAGGACGAGCGCGTGGCGTCGACCACCAGCTTCATCGCCGACATGACGGGCTCGGTACCCGGCGCGGGGGCGACGCGGTCGAGCATGTGGCTGAGACTTTCGGCGAATGCCTGTGCGGACGCTTGCGCGTTCCTCAGCAATTCCTTCTGCCCGATGCCGATCTCGACATAGAGCGCCGCCCACCAGTTCGTGGTCTTCTCTATTTGCGCGCGAGCCAGCCGGCCCTGGACGACAAGCAAGTCCTGCACGTCTGCGGCGGTTTCGATCTGCTTCGCGGCTTCGGCACACTCGCCCGACATCTCCCGCGAAATTTCCGCCTGCCTTTCGAGCATTCGTTGCGTTCCAGAGAGCAGGGTGTTGGCGACTGCATTCGCCGACCTCGCGGCGGCACGCCACATTTCCAGCATCTGATCCTTGTTCTGCAGCACAACCCGTCCTCCGTGCTTGTTCAAGGGATGGTTTGCTACCGTCGAGGGTGAACCTCGCCCACCCGGCGAATCCCGACGGTCCACGGCGGCGACGTTAACACCGCGCTTCGTCTCCTTCTGTGCGATGGCGCGACCTCGATAGTTGGGAACGCGCCGCGGTTGAAATTTGGAGAGACGAAGCGCAAGGTAGGCGAGTCAACCAAACGGAGATCGCCAATGCTTTTTCGCACCGCAACGCCGGAACGCGACTACGTGCTGGCCGCGACTACACTGATGCGGCTCGGCGGGCTGGGCGTCGCCTTCCAGCAGCGCTGGCTCGAGCTGCAGATCACGGCCGCGATCCATGCCGCGCGCGAATGGGCGCACCTGCTGGAGTCGGTGCAGCGATCGGCCGAGCAAATCATCGGCGGAGCCCTGCCTGACGCGCTCGCTTCCGATGCCGAGCCTCTGACCGGACGGCGCCGCACGGCGAGCCGGCGCCTGCGCTCGGTCATCATCAACTTTCCCGACCGGCGTACGCCGGGTGACTGAAAGAGTTGCCGTGAGTGCACGAGCGCACCGACCGCGGACGGCGGCTTTGCCAATCTGCATGCCATTGCCCGCAACGGGCGATCAACCCAGCGTACGCAAATGGCAACCGATGAAAGCGCAAGCACCGCGAGCCCGATCCGGCCCCTTGGGCAGGGGAGCGTCGCCATGAAGCAACCGACCCTGCATTCCCCGATGCAGAACGGCCTGCTCGCGGCCCTGCCTGCGTCGGTCTTCCAGCGCATCGAGCCGCAACTGGAACTCGTCAACATGACGCTCGGCGACACGCTCTACGAGTCGGGCGACAAGCTTCAGTACGTCTACTTCCCGATCACCAGCATCGTATCGTTGCTATACGTGATGGAGAACGGCGCCTCGGCGGAGATCGCCGTCGTCGGCAAGGAAGGCATCGTCGGCATCCACCTCTTCATGGGCGGCGAGACCATGCCCAATCGCGCGGTGGTCCAGAGCACCGGACACGGCTTCCGCATGCGGGCTTCGGTCATCAAGGAGGAATTCAACCGCTCGGGCGGGCGCCGCGTCGGCGCGCTGCAGAAGCTGTTGCTGCGCTACACGCAGGCGGTGATCACGCAGACGACGCAGACCGCGGCCTGCAATCGGCACCATTCGGTCGACCAGCAGTTGTGCCGCTGGCTGCTGCTGTGCATCGACCGCCTGCCGACCAACCAGCTGAACATGACCCAGGAGCTGATCGCCAACATGCTGGGCGTGCGCCGCGAGGGCGTCGCCATCGTCGCGGGCAAGCTGCAGGCGGCGGGATTGATCACCTACAAGCGCGGCCACATCACGGTCGTCGATCGGCCGGGCCTGGAGGAGCGCGTCTGCGAATGCTACGGGGTGGTCAAGCGCGAGTACGACCGGCTGCTGCCGCACGAGCGCATCGAGGAGGAAGCGGGGCCGATCAAGCTGCGGACGACGACGCGGATGGTCTAGACAGGCTCGACGTGATCGACAGGAAGTGACGCAGGCGCCGCTCGGCGACACGGCCGGCGGCGACTGCGGCCTTGATGCCGCAATCGGGCTCGGCTTCGTGGCGACAGTCGCGGAAGCGGCAGTGGCCGACTTCGGCACGAAACTCGATGAAAGCGTTCTCGACGTCGCCGCGCGTCAGGTGGGCGAGGCCGAATTCCTGCAACCCGGGGCTGTCGATGATCGCCGAGTCGGCGTCGAGTCGATAGAGGCGTGCGTGGGTCGTCGTGTGCTTGCCCGAGTCGAGCGCGGTCGAGATCTCTCGCGTCGCTGCTGCGGCGCCCGGCACGAGCGCATTGATCAGCGTCGACTTGCCCATGCCGGACTGGCCGACGAGCACCGACGTCTGCCCGTGCAGCAGCGGCAGCAGCGGCTGTGCGCTCGCCAGGGCGCTGAGTTCCACCACCGGGTAGCCGAGCGCGGCGAACGACGCCAGTTGCGCACGCGCCGCCGCAAGCTGTGCGCCGAGGTCGCACTTGTTGAGTGCAATGACGGCACGAATCCGCTCGTGCTCCGCGGCGACGAGCGCGCGCGAGAGCAGTTCGTCGCTGAAGCCCGGTTCGGTGGCGACCACCAGCACGATCTGGGTCGTGTTCGCCGCGATCAGCTTTTCGCGAAAGGCATCGCTGCGATACAGCAGGGAAGTGCGCGGCAGGTGGGTGGCGATGCGCGCCTGCCCGGGGGCAGCGGCCTCGAGTTCGACGCGGTCGCCGCAGGCGTAGATGCTGCGCTTGGCCTTGGGCATCGCCTGCCACAGGCTCCCGTCGGCTGCCTCCGCTTCGTAATGCCGTCCGAAGGCGGCGACGATACGGCCCTCGAATTTCAAAGCCGGAACAGCGCGTCGAGCTTTGCTGCGCAGATGAAGTCGTTTTCCGAAAGGCCGCCGATGGCGTGCGTCGTGTAGCTCACCGTGCAGGTGTTGTAGCCGACGGCCAGGTCGGGATGGTGGTCCTCGCGGTGCGACACCCATGCCGTCGCGTTAACGAAGGCCATGGTCTCGTGGTAATTCTTGAAGCGCCAGGTCTTGCTGATGACCTTGCCCTGAAGCGACCAGCCGTCGAGCTGCTTCAGCATTTCGGCGGTCGCGGCATCGTCGAGCGGCGGCACGCCACCTTCGCAGGGCTTGCACTTGCCTTGGGAGAGATCGCAGACGGCTGACATGGCGTTCTCCTACTTGAACCTGTAGAACTGCTGGGCAAGATAGGCCGTGACGTTTTCCTCATCCTCGGGGAACCACTTCGCGCCCGTCTGCGCCGAGCACATCGCGACGCGCTGGCCGAGCGCGGCACGGTCGTTGATGAGCCGCGGCGTGCGCGTGTAGATCTTGCTGCCGTCGCCGCCGAACATCTTCACGTGGCAGGAAACGCATTGCTTGTCGTGGAGGGCCTTGCCCGCCTTGGGGTCGCCGGCGGCTGCAGCCGCCGTGGCGGCCAGGGCGAAGGCGGTCAGCAGGAACATCTTCGGTGCGTGCATGGCTTCTCCTTTCAGTGAACCCGCAATCGCGCGATGCGAAGGCTCGCGGGCGGATGGGAATCGTAGAACAGAGAATGCAACGGATCGGGCGTCAGCGTCGCCGCGTTGTCGCGATAGAGTTTGACCAGCGCCGCGACGAGTTCGTTCGCCGACGACTGCTGCGCCGCATAGGCGTCGGCCTCGTATTCATGCCGGCGGGAAAGCGCCGACGTCAGCGGCGCCAGCGGCAGGCTGAACAGCGGCATGACCAGCGAGAACAGGATCAGCGCCATGGCCGTGCTCGGCTGGGCGACGCCGAGGCCGGCATGGAAGCCGGGTTCGGTCATCAGCCATGCGAGAACGCGCAGCAGCACGAGGCTGACGACGGCCAGCAGCGCGATGCGCTTCCAGATGTGGCGGCGCTTGAAGTGACCGAGCTCGTGCGCGAGGACGGCCTCGACTTCGGCCGGCGCGAGCTTCTCGAGCAGCGTGTCGAAGAAGACGATGCGGCGCGACTTGCCGAAACCGGTGAAGTAGGCGTTGCCGTGCGCCGAGCGGCGCGAGCCGTCCATGACGAACAGGCCAGAGGCGGCGAAGCCGCAGCGCGCGAGCAGCGCCTCGATGCGCGCCCTCAGCTCGGGGTTCTCGAGCGGGGAGAACTTGTTGAACAGCGGCGCGATGAGCGTCGGATAAAGCAGCATCACCAGCAGGTTGAACGCGAGCCAGAACAGCCAGACGTAAAGCCACCAGCGTTCGCCCATCGCCGACATCAGCCAGAGCACCGCGAACAGCACCGGACCGCCTATGACGATCGCGAGCACCGTGCTCTTGGCGAGATCGGACAGGAACAGGGCGGGCGTCGTCTTGTTGAAGCCGAAGCGCGCTTCGAGCACGAAGATGCGATAGAGCGAGAACGGCAGGCCGACCAGGAAACCCGCGACGCCGAAGCAGGCGAACAGCAGCAGGCCGTGCGCATAGCCGCGGCCGTCGAGCGCCGCGGCGAGCGTGGCATCGAACCACTGCAGCAGGCCGCCGAGCGTGAGGACGAGCAGGAACAGGACGTCGACGCCGAACTCGACCAGGAACAGGCGCGTCTTCGCGATGCTGTAATCGGCGGCCTTGCGGTGCTCATCGGGCGTGACGGCATCGGCGAATTCGGCCGGCACGCGCTCGCGATGCGCGGACACATGGCGCATCTGCCGCAGCGCGAGCCAGACGCGCAGCGTTCCGCTGACGAGCAGCGCAGCGAGAAAGATGGCGGTGACGAGGGCGGCGGACATGATTCCGGGATGGGGCGGAAGGCAGCAGGAACTATGAGAAAATGCGATTTTCAAGCCGCAAACGATTATGGCACAGGATCAAAACGCGCTCGTCTGGCTCGACATGGAGATGACCGGGCTGGACCCCGACAACGACAGGGTCATCGAGATGGCGGTCGTCGTCACCAACAGCCAGCTCGAGGTCATCGCCGAGAGCGCGGTGTGGGTCGTGCACCAGCCGGACGCCGTGCTCGACGGCATGGACGACTGGAACAAGAAGACGCACGGCAAGTCGGGGCTCATCGACAAGGTGAAGTCCTCGGTGCTGACCGAGGCCGACGTCGAGGCGCAGTGCCTTGATTTCCTCAAGCGCCACGTGCCGGCAGGCAAGTCGCCGATGTGCGGCAACTCGATCTGCCAGGATCGCCGCTTCATGGCGCGCTACATGCCGAAGCTCGAGACCTACTTCCATTACCGCAACCTCGACGTGTCGACGCTCAAGGAGTTGTGCAAGCGCTGGAAGCCCGAGGTGGCGAAGGGCGTCAAGAAGGGCGGCAAGCATGAAGCGCTGGCCGACATCTACGAATCGATCGAAGAGCTCAAGTACTACCGCGAGCACTTCCTCAAGCTGTAGCGTTCAGCCGCGCCTGTAGAGGCGCAGCCGCTCGGTCTTGTCGCCGGGGCGGTGACCTTCCCAGACCTTGTTCCAGCCTTGGATTTGCGGTTCCTTGCGCATGCCCTGCACGAGCAGCCAGCCGCAGTCGGCCTTGCGCGACTCAGGAACGGTGCGGATTCCCGCCAGATAGTCGATCAGCGCCCGCTGCGGCAGGCCGACGCCGCGCCGCTCGACGCAGCCGGCGTCCTGCGGCAATGCCGTGCGCAGCGAGGCCGCAACGCCGCGATATGTCTTGCCGTAGTCGATCCAGGGCATCCAGAGGGCGACGAGGACGCCCCACATGGCGGTGAGCCCCGCTGCCCAGCGTATCGCGGTGCGCCATGGAGAGCGCCGCAGCCGCAGGATCGCGCCGATCCAGGCGGCGGTGAAGGCGAGCGCGAGGAGCAGGGCCGGCAGCGAAAAGCGCGCTTCATAACCCGGTTCGAGCTTGGCAAAGTTGTGCGCGATCTGCGTCGGCCAGCCCGTCCACATGGCGATGCCGCCGAGCCAGATCAGGGCGATGGCGAGGCTGAAGGTCATCATGCCGAACCAGTCGAGCGCGTTCGATGCGCCGCGGCGCAGGCGGTGGACACCGGCGCAGCCGAGCAGCACGAGCGGCGGCAGCAGCGGCAGGGCGACGAGCGGACGCGGTTCGTGGGCGAGGAACCAGACGAACGCCGCGAGCGTGCCGGCGAGCGGCACGAGCAGGTTCCACTCGCGCCACAGGCGGCGGTCGACCCAGGCGGCCCAGACGGCGATCGGCAGCACCGGCCAGGCAAACCAGCCCAGCAGTTCGAGATGGTCGCGGTCGAAGGCCTGGCGATGGAGGGCGAGCGTCCGCAACTCGTCGTTCCACCAGGCCAGGAGGTGGCCCGGCGTGCGCAGGGCGAGAAAGGTCGGCCAGAGCGCGGCGATGGCGATGGCGACGTAGAGGGCGATGAAGAACGCGATCCAGCGGCGCTGCACCAGGGGCAGCAATAGCAGCGGCAACAGTGGTGCGGCGCCCGAGAGGCCGCCGGCAGCGATGGCGATGCCGATGCCGGCGCCGAGGACGGCGGCGGCCGGCAGCGGCTTTGCGGGCATGCGGGCCAGTCCGAAATAGGCGAGGGCGGCGGCCGCCAGGACGGCGATTGCGGGCTGTGCGTCGTGGATCGGCACCAGCAGGCCGACGGTGCCGATCGTCAGCGCTGGGGCAGCGAGGCCCGCTTCGCGTCCGTACAGCGAGACGGCGGCGCGAAACAACAGGAAAATGAACAGGGCGCCGAAGGCGACGCTGGCGAGCCGCGCGCCGTCATGGAAGGGCAGCGCCCATTGGGTGATCCAGGCCATGATCGCCGCGATCCAGTGGTAGAGCGGCGCGACGCCGCTCCAGGCATCGCCCGCGATGCGCGGCACCAGCCAGCCGTCGCCGACATAGAAGCCCCAGGCCACGCCCAGATGGAGGGCGTCGTCGCTCTTCCAGGGATCGTGGCCGAGTGCGCCGACGAGGAGGTAGAGCGCGCAGGCCGCGACCAGCGCGAGGGCCGGCAGCGGAAAGCGCGGTGGATCGGCAAATCCCTTCATTGCCCCGCCGCCAGTAAAAAAGGCAGCCGAAGCTGCCTTTCGTTACCGGCCTTGAAAAACTCAGGCAGCGGCACGCTTGCCGTATTTCTTGTTGAAGCGCTCGACGCGGCCGGCGGTGTCCATGATCTTCTGCTTGCCGGTGTAGAACGGATGGCAGGACGCGCAGACTTCGATGTGGAGCGGCTTGCCGGTGGTCGAACGCGTCTTGAACGTGCTGCCGCAGCTGCACGTGACTTCGATCTCGGCGTAGTTCGGGTGGATGCCTTCTTTCATGTTCGTGTCCTCAGGTCGCTGGGCCCGTGGATGTGGCGGGCGGAAAACCCGGCATTATCCGGGAAATTGCTTGCGGAATCAACCGCGACGCATCGCGTCGAAGAATTCGGCGTTGTTTTTGGTCGCCTTGACCTTGTCGAGCAGGAATTCCATGGCTTCGAGGTCGTCCAGACCGTAGAGCAGCTTGCGCAGGATCCACACCTTCTGGAGGACGTCCGGCTTGAGCAGGAGTTCCTCGCGGCGAGTGCCGGAACGGTTCACGTTGATGGCCGGATAGACGCGCTTCTCGGACATGCGGCGATCCAGGTGGATCTCCATATTGCCCGTGCCCTTGAATTCCTCGTAGATCACGTCGTCCATGCGGCTGCCGGTGTCGATCAGCGCGGTGGCGATGATGGTCAGCGAGCCGCCTTCCTCGAGGTTGCGCGCGGCACCGAAGAAGCGCTTCGGCTTCTGCAGGGCGTTGGCGTCGACGCCGCCGGTCAGCACCTTGCCGGAGGCCGGCTGCACGGTGTTGTAGGCGCGGGCGAGGCGGGTGATGGAGTCGAGCAGGATCACGACGTCCTTCTTGTGCTCGACCAGGCGCTTGGCCTTCTCGATGACCATCTCGGCGACCTGGACGTGGCGCGTGGCCGGCTCGTCGAAGGTCGAGGCGACGACTTCGCCGCGCACCGTGCGCGTCATTTCCGTCACTTCCTCGGGACGCTCGTCGATCAGCAGGACGATCAGCACGACATCCGGATGGTTGGACGTGATGGCGTGGGCGATATGCTGCATCATCACCGTCTTGCCGGACTTCGGGCTCGAAACCAGCAGGCCGCGCTGGCCCTTGCCGATCGGCGCGATGATGTCGATGACGCGGCTGGTGGTGTTCTCCTCGGCGCGGATGTCGCGCTCGAGGCGCAGGCATTCGGTCGGATGCAGCGGCGTCAGGTTCTCGAACAGGATCTTGTTCTTGCAGTTCTCGGGCGATTCGCCGTTGACCTTATCGAGCTTGACCAGCGCGAAGTAGCGTTCGCCTTCCTTCGGCGTGCGGATCTCGCCTTCGACTGTATCGCCGGTGTGCAGGTTGAAGCGGCGGATCTGCGACGGCGAGACGTAGATGTCGTCGGTGCCGGCGAGATACGAGGTGTCGGGCGAGCGCAGGAAGCCGAAGCCGTCGGGCAGCACTTCCATGACGCCGTCGCCGTAGATCGATTCGCCTTTTTTGGCCTGGTTCTTGAGCAGGGCGAAGATCAACTCGTGCTTGCGCAGACGGTTGGCGCCTTCAATGCCGTTCTCGTTCGCCATGTCGAGCAACTGGCTGACGTGGAAGGCTTTAAGCTCCGATAGATGCATGGGATAGACCTGCGGAGTGACGCGGACGCGGGAGCGTCCGGAGATTAGTGAATCGGGGAGTTGTCGTGTCGGCCGGAGGAACCGGCGCGAACCTGAAGCCCGTTTGACGTTACCGAGGTTGTTGTTTCTTGCGGTACGCCTTGGCGCGGGGCTTCAGGGCAGGACTGTAGCGAGATCAGAGATTGCTGTCAATGAAGGCGGTGAGCTGCGATTTCGAGAGCGCGCCGACCTTGGTGGCCTCGACGTTGCCGCCTTTGAAGAGGATCAGCGTCGGGATGCCGCGGATGCCGTATTCGCCCGGCGTCTTGGGATTGTCGTCGATGTTGAGCTTGGCGACCTTGAGCTTGCCGGCGTATTCCTTGCCCACTTCGTCGAGGATCGGAGCGATCATCTTGCAGGGGCCGCACCACTCGGCCCAGTAGTCCACCAGAACGGGCACCGGGGATTCGAGCACTTCGCTCTTGAAGCTGGCGTCGGTGACGTGAAGGATGTGTTCGCTCATGGACTCCTCTTGCATCGTGGGGATTGGGGCGGAGCGGGACAGGGCGCCGCCGCTGGATAGTGCCAAGATGCTAGCAAAATTCCGCACCGGTGGCGATGGCGCTGCGGACGCATGGTCGGCGCCGCGCTTTCGTGGAAGAATCGGCACGCATATTCGCAAGCCGAGGAGTGGTCGATGAACAAGGTCCGTGCATGGGCGGCGATGGCCGCCGGGCAGAAGCTGGAACGCTACGACTACGAGCCGGGTCCGCTCGGCGACGAGGAGGTGGAGATCGCGGTCGAGCACTGCGGCCTCTGCCATTCCGATCTGTCGATGATCGACAACGAATGGCGCTTCGCCACCTATCCGCTGGTGCCCGGCCACGAGGCCGTCGGCCGCATCGTCGCCGCCGGGCCGCGCGTCAGGGGCCTTGCGCCGGGTCAGCGCGTCGGCGTCGGCTGGAACAGCGGCAGCTGCATGCACTGCGCGTCCTGCATCGGCGGCGACCATCACCTCTGCAACCAGGCGCAGGCGACGATCGCGGGCCACCACGGCGGCTTCGCCGATCGCGTGCGCGCGCACTGGGCCTGGGCCGTGCCGCTGCCCGAAGGCGTCAATGCGCAGACCGCGGGGCCGCTGTTCTGCGGCGGCATCACGGTCTTCAGCCCGTTCGTCGAATTCGGCGTCACGCCGCTTTCCCGCGTCGGCGTCATCGGCATCGGCGGCCTCGGACACATGGCGCTGCGGTTCGCGCGCGCCTGGGGTTGCGAGGTCACCGCCTTCACCTCGACGGCCGCCAAGCACGTGGAGGCGAAGGCGCTCGGCGCCCACCGCGTCGTTTCGAGCACCGATTCCGCAGCCATGGCTGCCATTGCCGGCACGCTCGACCTGGTGATCGTTACCGTCAATGTGCCGCTCGACTGGAGCGCGGTGACGGCCACGCTCGCGCCCAAGGGCCGCCTGCACTTCGTCGGCGCGGTGCTCGAGCCGGTTGCAGTGAAGCCCTTTGCGCTGATCGGCGGCCAGAAGAGCGTTTCCGGTTCGCCGATCGGTTCGCCGGCGACGGTGGCGCAGATGCTTTCGTTCTGCGCGCGCCACGGTATCGAGCCCCAGGTCGAGCACTTCCCCATGAGCCGTGTCAACGACGCGCTCGACCACCTGCGCGCCGGCAAGGCGCGCTACCGGATCGTGCTCGACTGTGACTTCGATTGAGCGGCTGCGGCCTCGACATTCGCCCGCAGATGAGGCATATACTTGACTCGTTTAATCGGTGAAGGTGCGTTGCGATGGCCTATGTCGTGACCGAGAACTGCATCAAGTGCAAGTACACGGATTGCGTCGATGTCTGCCCCGTCGATTGCTTCCGCGAAGGCCCGAACTTCCTCGTCATCGACCCGGACGAGTGCATCGACTGCACGCTGTGCGTGCCGGAATGCCCGGCCGAGGCGATCTTCGCCGAGGACGACGTGCCGGCGAGCCAGAAGAGCTTCATCCCCCTCAACGCCGAACTCGCCAAGGCGTGGCCGGTAATCATCCAGCGCAAGGCCCCGCCGCCCGATGCGGACGAGTGGAAGGGCAAGCCCGACAAGACCAAGCTGCTCGAACGCTGAGCGGAGCCAGGAGGTAGCAAAATGAAAGTCAGGGAAATTCTCGCCGTCAAGGGCACCGTCCTCTACACGATCCCGCCCGACAAGACGCTGGCCGAAGCGGTCGCCATCATGACCGAGCAGGACGTCGGTTCGCTGGTCTGTTTTTCGGCCGGCCGCATGGTCGGCATGCTGACGTTCCGCGAAGTGCTCAAGGCCGTGCATGCGAAGGGCGCTGCCTGGCAGACGGCGCGCATCGCCGAAGTCATGCTGACCGATCCCCGCACCGGCGATCCGTCGATGGAAGTCGACGACCTGCGCCGCCTGATGGTCGAGCAGCACATGCGCTACCTGCCGATCATGGACGACGGCACGCTGCTGGGCGTGATTTCCTTCCACGACGTCGCCAAGGCCGTGCTCGAGGAACAGAGCTTCGAGAACCGGATGCTCAAGGCGTATATCCGCGACTGGCCCGAAGGCGAGGAAAAGCGGGCCGAGTAAGGCGGCACGCCGGCCGATATCGCGGGCGCGAGGCCGGAGCGCCCGCGAGCCCCATGGTAAACTGCCGCACAATCCAACGGCATTCGAAAGCGCCATGTCCGGCAGCAGCATCGGCCAACTTTTCCGCGTCTCCAGCTTCGGCGAATCGCACGGTCCCGCGATCGGCTGCGTCGTCGACGGCTGCCCCCCGGGGCTCGAAATCTCGACCGAGTACATCCAGGCCGAGCTCGACCGCCGCAAGCCGGGCACCTCGCGCCACGTCACGCAGCGGCGCGAGCCCGACAGCGTCGAGATCCTGTCAGGGGTCTTCGAAGGCCGCACCACCGGCACACCGATCGGCCTGCTGATCCGCAACGAAGACCAGCGCAGCAAGGACTACGGCAACCTCGCCGAGACCTTCCGCCCCGGCCACGCCGACTACACCTACTGGCAGAAGTACGGCATCCGCGACCATCGCGGCGGCGGCCGCTCCTCGGCGCGTGAGACGGCGACCCGCGTCGCCGCCGGCGCCATCGCCAAGAAGTGGCTGCAGGAGCGCTACGGCGTCGTCATTCGCGGCTACATGAGCCGGCTCGGGCCGATCGAGATTCCGTTCAAGGACTGGGCGGCGGTCGGCGAGAACGCCTTCTTCGCGCCCGATGCCGCAGTCGTGCCGCAACTCGAAACCTACATGGACGAACTGCGCAAGGCGGGCGACTCGATCGGTGCGCAGATCACCGTCGTCGCCGAGAACGTGCCGGTCGGCCTCGGCGATCCGGTGTTCGATCGCCTCGACGCGCAGATCGCCTATGCGCTGATGAGCATCAACGCGGTGAAGGGCGTCGAGATCGGGGCCGGCTTCGGCGCCATCACACAGCGCGGCAGCGAGCACGGCGACGAACTGACGCCCGACGGCTTCCTGAGCAACCACGCCGGCGGCATCCTCGGCGGCATCTCGACCGGCCAGGACATCGTCGCCAACCTCGCCATCAAGCCGACCTCGAGCATCCGGCTGCCGCGGCGCTCGATCGACCTCGCCGGCAAGCCCGCCGTCGTCGAGACGCACGGCCGCCACGATCCCTGCGTCGGCATCCGTGCCACGCCGATCGCCGAAGCCATGCTGGCGCTGGTGCTGATCGACGCGGCGCTGCGCCATCGCGCGCAGTGCGGCGACGTGCGCTGCCCGACCCCGGCGATCGCCGGCAGCGCGACGAAGTGAAACCATGAACATAGGGGGATAGCATGCAGGTCGATCACCACGATCTCTACCAGGAATTTCCGGACATGCGCGATGCCATCGACGGCCTCAAGGCCGCGAACGCGCGCTTCGCCGCCATGTTCTCGCGCTACAACCGCCTGACCGGCAAGGTCGAGGACCTCGAGGAACACGACATGCCGATCGCGGACTTCACCTTCGAGGACATGAAGAAACAGCGCGTCAAGCTCAAGGACGAGATCTACGTCCTGCTGCTCGCCTTCCGCGCCGGCCAGCAGTACCAGCAGTAGGTCCTCGGGGCCGGCCGGCCCCTTCGCGCGGGTGCATATCCGATCATCCTGGCGGCTTGCCGCCTGGTACTTCTTCTACTTCGCCTTCATCGGCGCGTTCGCGCCGTACTTCACGCTCTATCTGCAGTCGCTCGGCTTTTCGGCGCGCGAGATCGGCCTGCTGATGGCGGCCGGGCCGGTGATGCGCATGCTGGCGCCGGCCTTCTGGGGCTGGCTCTCGGACAAGTCGGGGCGGCGCGCGCCGATCGTGCGCCAGTCCGCCGCGCTGACCTCGGCGGCCTTCGCCGTGTTCTTCGCTGCCGAGGGCTTCTGGCCGGTGATGGCGGGCATCGCGCTGACCTTCTTCTTCTGGACCGCCGCCCACCCGCTCGTCGAGGCGTTGACGCTCGAGCACCTGCGCGGTCGCACCGAGGAATACGGCCGCATCCGCCTATGGGGCTCCGTCGGCTTCGTCGTCAGCGTGCTCGGCGTCGGCGCGCTGCTCGACTTGGTGCCGCTCGACTGGCTGATCTGGGTGTGCTTCGGCCTGCTGCTCGGCGTCCTCGCCTGCGCGCTCGGCCTGCGCGACGGCGCGGCGGCAAGCGTCGAGAAGCCTGCGCCGTCGCTGCGCCTGGGGCTGCGGCGGCCCGAAGTGCTGGCGCTGCTGGCCGCCTGTTTCTTCATGTCGGCCGCGCATGGGCCGCTTTACGTCTTCTTCTCCATCCACCTCGTCGACCACGGCTACGGCAAGACCGTCGTCGGCGCCCTGTGGTCGCTCGGCGTCATCGCCGAGATCGTCGTCTTCGTCTATATGCCGCAGCTCCTGCGCCGCTGGTCGCTGCGCGCGATCCTGTTCGGCAGCTTCGTCCTCGCGGTGCTGCGCTTCCTGCTGATCGGCTGGATGGTCGAGTCGGTGGTGCTGCTGCTGGCCGCGCAGGTCATGCACGGCGCCACCTTCGGCGCCTATCACGCGGCCGCGGTGGCGGCGCTCAACCGCTGGTTCCCGCCGCAGCAGCAGGGCAGGGTGCAGGCGCTTTACGGCAGCATTTCCTTCGGCGCCGGCGGCATGCTCGGCAACATGGTCAGCGGCGAGGCCTGGACGACGCTCGGCGCCGGCTGGACCTACACCCTCGGCGCCGCCTTCGCCGCCGTCGGCGGATGGCTGATCTGGCGCGGGCTGCGGGCTGGGAACCCGTCCTAGCTATGCGATAATCCGCGGTCCATCGCCGTGGAAAAACCGCAACATGCCGAAAACGCTTTACGAAAAGCTGTGGGACGAGCACGTCGTTCATATCGAGGACGACGGCACGGCCCTGCTGTACATCGACCGCCATCTCGTCCATGAAGTGACGAGCCCGCAGGCCTTCGAGGGCCTCAAGATCGCCGGCCGCAAGCCCTGGCGCGTCTCGTCGATCGTCGCCACCGCCGACCACAACACGCCGACCGACCACTGGGACGAAGGCATCAAGGATCCGATCTCGCGCCTGCAGGTCGAGACGCTCGACGCCAACATCCGCGAGTCCGGCGCGCTGGCTTATTTCCCGTTCAAGGACGCGCGCCAGGGCATCGTGCACGTCATCGGCCCGGAGAACGGCGCCACGCTGCCGGGCATGACGGTCGTCTGCGGCGACTCGCACACCTCGACGCACGGGGCCTTCGCCTGCCTCGCGCACGGCATCGGCACTTCCGAGGTCGAGCACGTGATGGCGACGCAGTGCCTGCTGCAAAAGAAGTCGAAGACCATGCTGGTGAAGGTCGAGGGCGCGCTCGGCAAGGGCGTTTCCGCCAAGGACATCGCGCTGGCGCTGATCGGCCGCATCGGCACCGCCGGCGGCACCGGCTACGCCATCGAGTTCGGCGGCGCCGCCATCCGCGCGCTCTCGATGGAAGGCCGCATGACCCTCTGCAACATGGCGATCGAGGCCGGCGCCCGCGTCGGCTTCGTCGCCGTCGACCAGACCACGATCGATTACCTCAAGGGCCGCGCCTTCGCGCCGACGGGCGACAACTGGGAGCGCGCCGTCGCCTACTGGCGCACGCTGGTGTCCGATGCGGGCGCCGCGTTCGACGCCGTCATCGACCTCGACGCCGCGGCCATCCAGCCGCAGGTCACCTGGGGCACCTCGCCCGAGATGGTCACCGACATCCGCGGTGCCGTGCCGGCGCCCGAGGACTTCGCCGATCCGGTCAAGCAGGAAGGCGTCGCGCGCGCGCTCCAGTACATGGGGCTGACGCCGCGCACGCCGATCGACCGGATCGCTGTCGACAAGGTGTTCATCGGCTCCTGCACCAATTCGCGCATCGAGGACCTGCGCATCGCCGCCACGATCGCCAAAGGCCGCCGCAAGGCGGACAGCGTCAAGCTGGTGCTGGTCGTGCCGGGCTCGGGCCTCGTCAAGCGCCAGGCCGAGTCCGAGGGCCTCGACAAGATTTTCATTGCGGCCGGTTTCGAGTGGCGCGAGCCCGGTTGCTCGATGTGTCTCGCCATGAACGCCGACCGGCTGGAACCGGGCGAGCGTTGCGCCTCGACCTCGAACCGCAACTTCGAGGGTCGCCAGGGTAACGGCGGCCGCACCCACTTGGTCAGCCCGGCGATGGCGGCCGCTGCCGCGATCGCCGGCCATTTCGCCGACGTGCGCGAATTGATGTGATAAGGAGAAACGACATGCTGCGTGCAACCGTGATTGCTCTCTTGGCCCTGTTCTTCGTCGGCTGCAATACCGTGCAGGGCGTGGGCAAGGACATCGAAAAGGCTGGCGAGGCCATCCAGAAGTCGTCCAAGTAAATGCGTGCCTTCACCCAACTCGATGGACTCGTGGCGCCGCTCGACCGCGCCAACGTCGACACCGACGCCATCATCCCGAAGCAGTTCCTGAAGTCGATCAAGCGCAGCGGCTTCGGCCCCAACGCCTTCGACGAATGGCGCTATCTCGACCACGGCGAGCCGGGGCAGGACGCGTCGAAGCGCGTGCCGAACCCCGACTTCGTGCTCAACCAGCCGCGCTACCAGGGCGCCTCGGTGCTGCTGACGCGCGACAACTTCGGCTGCGGCTCCTCGCGCGAACACGCGCCGTGGGCGCTCGAGGACTACGGCTTCCGCGCGCTGGTCGGCACCACCTTCGCCGACATCTTCTACAACAACTGCTTCAAGAACGGCCTGCTGCCGATCAAGCTGCCGGCCGCCGAAGTGGACGAGATGTTCGCGCAGGTGCAGGCGACGCCCGGCTACAAGCTGCGCATCGACCTCGACGCGCAGACCGTGACGCGCCCCGACGGCAAGGTGCTGTCGTTCGACGTCGATCCGTTCCGCAAGTACTGCCTGCTGAACGGCTTCGACGACATCGGCCTGACGCTGCGCCACGCCGACAAGATCCGCGAGTTCGAGGCCAAGCGCCGCATCGATCGTCCCTGGTTGTTTGCATAGGAAACACGTAATGAAGATTTGCGTTCTGCCGGGTGACGGCATCGGCCCCGAAATCACCGCCGAGGCCGTGCGCGTCCTCAAGGCCCTCGACCTCAAGCTCGAGATGGAAGAAGCCCTGCTCGGCGGCTGCGCCGTCGATGCGGCTGGCGATCCCTATCCCGAGGCGACGCAGAAGCTCGCGCAGGCGGCAGACGCCGTGCTGCTCGGCGCCGTCGGCGGCCCGAAGTGGGACAACAATCCGCGCGAGAAGCGCCCCGAGCGCGGCCTGCTGGGCATCCGCAAGCAGCTCAACCTGTTCGCCAACCTGCGCCCGGCGATCCTCTACCCCGAGCTCGCCAACGCCTCGACGCTGAAACCCGAGGTCGTCGCCGGCCTCGACATCCTGATCGTGCGCGAACTCACCGGCGACATCTACTTCGGCCAGCCGCGCGGCGTGCGCGAGGAGAACGGCGAGCGCGTCGGCTTCAACACCATGGTGTATTCGGAGTCGGAGATCCGCCGCATCGCCAAGGTCGCCTTCGAAGCGGCGCAGAAGCGCAACCGCAAGCTCTGCTCGGTCGACAAGATGAACGTGCTCGAGTGCACGCAGCTCTGGCGCGACGTCGTCATCGAGACGGCGAAGGAATACCCGGACGTCGAGCTCTCCCACATGCTGGTCGACAACGCCGCGATGCAACTGGTGAAGAACCCGAAGCAGTTCGACGTCATGGTCACCGGCAACATGTTCGGCGACATCCTGTCCGACGAGGCCTCGATGCTGACCGGCTCCATCGGCATGCTGCCCTCGGCCTCGCTCGACGCCAACAACAAGGGCCTCTACGAGCCCAGCCACGGCTCGGCGCCGGACATCGCCGGCAAGGGCGTCGCCAATCCGCTGGCGACCATCCTTTCGGCGGCGATGATGCTGCGCTATACGTTCGGACTGGAAGACTCGGCGCAGCGCATCGAAGGCGCGGTCAAGAAGGTGCTGGCGCAAGGCTTCCGCACCGGCGACATCTTCGAGCCCGGCATGAAGCGGGTCGGCACCAAGGAAATGGGCGACGCCGTGCTGGCGGCGCTGTAAGCACACTACAAATATCGAGGAAAGAAAATGAAGCGAGTTGGTCTGGTCGGTTGGCGCGGCATGGTCGGTTCCGTGCTGATGCAGCGCATGCGCGAAGAGAAGGATTTCGCCCTCATCGAGCCCGTGTTCTTCACGACCTCGAACGTCGGCGGCAAGGGGCCGGCCGAAAGCGGCGCCCCGCTCAAGGACGCCAAGAGCATCGACGACCTCAAGGCGATGGACATCATCATCACCTGTCAGGGCGGCGACTACACCAACGAGGTGTTCCCGAAGCTGCGCGCCGCCGGCTGGAACGGCCACTGGATCGACGCCGCATCGAGCCTGCGCATGGCCGACGACGCCGTCATCATCCTCGATCCGGTCAACCTCCACGTGATCAAGGATTCGCTCGCCAAGGGCGGCCGCAACTGGATCGGCGGCAACTGCACCGTGTCGCTGATGCTGATGGCGCTCGGCGGACTGTTCAAGGCCGACCTCGTCGAGTGGATGACCTCGATGACCTACCAGGCTGCCTCGGGCGCCGGCGCGCAGAACATGCGCGAACTGCTCAACCAGATGGGCGAGGCCCACAAGGTCGCCAAGAACCTGCTCGACGATCCGGCCTCGGCGATCCTCGACATCGACCGCGAAGTCGCCGGCATCCTGCGCGACGACTCCTTCCCGACCGCCAACTTCGGCGTGCCGCTGGCCGGCTCGCTGATCCCGTGGATCGACAAGGACCTCGGCAACGGCCAGAGCAAGGAAGAGTGGAAGGGCCAGGCCGAGACCAACAAGATCCTCGGTCTCTCGGCCAGCCCGATCCCCGTCGACGGCCTCTGCGTGCGCATCGGTGCCATGCGCTGCCACTCGCAGGCGCTGACCATCAAGCTGAAGAAGGACGTGCCGATCGCCGAGATCGAAGGCATGCTGGCCGCGCATAACTCCTGGGCGAAGGTCATCCCGAATCAGCGCGACGTGACCATGCGCGAACTCACGCCGGCCGCCGTCACCGGCACGCTGACGACCCCGGTGGGCCGCCTGCGCAAGCTGAGCATGGGTCCGCAGTACCTGTCCGCGTTCACCGTCGGCGACCAGTTGCTCTGGGGCGCGGCCGAACCGCTGCGCCGCATGCTGCGGATTCTGCTGAACTGATTTTTCCGCCACGGGCCGAGCATATGAGCAAGAGGTTGAGCTTGCAGCCTTAAGGCCATGATGTTATTTTGGAATACTGAATACATATCCCCTCGGGGAGGCGATGTGCGAAACAAAGACAAGCAGAACCGACTGAAGGCCTCCGTGCTGGCGCTGGCGATTGCCGCGATGCCGCTCGGCGCCCATGCCGCCGGGCTCGGCAAGTTGACGGTGGTGTCCGCGCTTGGCCAGCCGCTGCGCGCAGAGATCGAAGTCGTGGCGAGCCAGGAGGAATACTCGTCGCTGTCCGCACGCCTTGCTTCGGCCGACGCCTTCAAGAACGCCGGCATCGAGTACTCGTCGGCGTTGTCCGGCATCCGCTTCACGCTCGACCGCCGCGCCGATGGCCGGCCGTTCCTGAAAGTCAGTTCCGATCGTCCGCTCAACGAGCCCTTCGTCGACATGCTCGTCGAGGCCAACTGGGCCTCTGGCCGCCTGGTGCGCGAGTACACCTTCCTGCTCGATCCGCCCGACGTCTTCCGCAAGCCCCCGGCGCCGACGCCGATCGCGGTGCCCGAAGTGAAACCCGCGCCCGCGCCGGCACCGGTGGTGCAAGCGCCGGCACCGGTCGTGCAGACGCCGAAGCCGGCGGAAGCGCCGCGCGCCGCAGCGCCGGTCGAAGCAAAGCCGGAACCCAAGCCTGCTGCCCAGCCCGCCGCGAAGCCGGCGGCCAAGCCGGTCGAAGCGACGCGGGAAGTGAAGAAGGGCGATACGCTCGCCAAGATCGCCAGCGAAACCAAGCCCGAGGGCGTCAACCTCGACCAGATGCTGGTCGCGCTGTTCCGCACCAACCAGGACGCATTCGTCGGCGGCAACATGAACCGCCTCCGCGCCGGCAAGATCCTCAGCATTCCGGACCGCGAGGCGGTAACCGCGGTCGAGGGCAAGGAAGCCCGCAGCGTGGTCGTGGCGCAGGCCGCCGACTTCAACGCCTATCGCCAGAAGCTCGCCGGCGCCGCCGCCGCCGCTCCGGCCCGCGACGAAGCGCCGAAGCAACTGGCCACCGGCAAGATCACGCCGCGCGTCGAGGACAAGGTTCCGGCGCCGCCCGCGGGAAGCGACAAGCTCGAGGTCTCGCGCAGCCAGGGCGGCAAGCCCGGCGCCAGCGGCAAGGACCGTGTCGCTGCCGTCGAGGAAGACCTGATCGCCCGTGAGAAGGCGCTGAGGGAAGCCAACGCGCGCATCGCCCAGCTCGAAAAGAACCTCAACGACCTCAAGCGCCTCGCCGAACTGCGCAGTGCCGGCGGTGCCAGGCTGCAGGAGCAGGCGAAGGCCGCACCGGCGACCAAGCCCGCCGAGCCGCCGAAACCTGCCGAGGCAGCCAAGCCGGTCGAGCCGCCGAAGACCGACGCGGCGCCCGCGCCGATGCCTCCGGTCGCCGCGCCGAAGCCTGCACCCAAGCCCATTGCGCCGCCTCCGCCGCCCCCGCCGAGCTTCGTCGAGGACAATCCCGAACTCGTGTTCGGCGGCGCCGGCATCGTCGCGCTGCTGCTCGGCTATCTCGGCTACAACGCCTGGCGCCGCAAGCGCAAGGCCGCCGATGACCTGCCCGGCCCGACCACCACCGGCGAAGCGGCCGGATCCGTTTTCGGCACCACCGGCGGGCAGACCGTCGACACCGGCGAAGACCTGCTGCCGACCGACTTCAGCCAGGATTCCGCTGCCGGACTCGCCGGCGACGAAGGCGTGGACCCGGTTGCCGAGGCGGACGTCTATATCGCCTACGGTCGCGACACGCAGGCCGAGGAAATCCTCCTCGAGGCCATGAAGAAGGAGCCGGCGCGCGCCGCAATCCACCTCAAGCTGCTCGAGATCTACGCCGCCCGCAAGAGCCTGCCGCAGTTCCAGGCCATCGCGCGCGACCTGAACGCGCTCACGGCCGGCATGGGCGCCGACTGGGAGAAGGCAGCCACGCTCGGCCGCTCGATCGACCCGAACAATCCGCTCTTCGGCGGTGTCGCCGCCGTCGCGCCGGCAGAGGAAGTCGCCGCGGAAGCGGCAGGCGACGAGACGCAAATCATCTCGTCCGAGGCTGCCGCCGCAGCCGCCGAGGAAGCGCCGGCTCCCGAAGAGGCGCTCGTCGTCGAGGAAGCTCCGGTAGCGGAGCAGGCCCCGGCGCCGGAAGAGATTCCCCCGTCGCTCGATTTCGATCTCGACCTTGGTGAGGCGCCTGCCGCGCCGGCTGCCGCCGAAGAGCAGCCCGCTGCCGAAGCGCCGGCCGACGAGGCCATGAGCCTGGACTTCGACCTCGACCTCGGCGCCGCGCCGGCGGAGCAGGCAGCGCCTGCCGCCGAAGCCGCTCCGGCCGCGGAGGCGGAACCCGAAGGCGCCGCCGCGCTCGACTTCGATCTTGACCTCGGTGCCGAGCCGGCTGAACCTGCGGCCGCGATCGAGGTTCCGGCGGAACCGGCCGCCGACGCCACCAACGTCGACTTCGACCTGGATCTCGGCAGCCTGCCCGAGGCGCCGGCCGCCGAAACGCCCGCTGCCGTCGCGCCCGAGCACGCCGGCAACACCATGGATTTCGACCTCGACCTGCCGCCGCTGGAAGCGCCGGCCGAGGAAGCCGCCGCGGGCTTGCAGGTTCCGGCGGTCGAGACCGGCGTCGAGCCGGCCCTCGACTTCGACCTCGGTGCCGAACCGGCCGCCGAAGCCGCCCCGGAACTGCCTCCGCTCGAGGAGCCGGCCGCCGCAGCCGAACTTCCGCCCATCGAGGAACCGGTTGCCGAAGCTCCGCCGCCGGCACTCGACCTGTCGTCGATCGACCTCGAACTCGGCGAGCCCGAAGCCGCACCGGTCGTCGCACCGCCTGCCGAACCCGCGCTGCCCGAGACGACCCAGATCGTCGAGGACAATCCCGAGGTCGCGACCAAGCTCGAACTGGCGCAGGCCTACGAGGAGATGGGCGACAAGGAAGGCGCCCGCGAGCTGCTCAACGAGGTCATCGCCGAAGGCAGCCCGTCGCAGCAGCAGTTCGCCCGCGACCGCCTGGCGCAACTCGGCTAGCCTGAATGGCCGCGGCTGCCGTCAGGCGGCGCGGCCTATCCGCTCCCATGCTTCATCCCGCCACCCTGCTCATCGCCTGGGCAGGGTTCGCGTTCGCCCTCCCGCTGCTGCCGCTGACTGCGGCGCTGGCAACCATGGGCGCGGCGCTGGCCGCATCGCTCGCCCTCGCACGGCGGCGCTCCATCGTGCTGCTGCGGCGCTCGCGCTGGCTGCTGCTCTCGGTCGCGCTGCTGTTCGCCTTCGCCACGCCGGGCCTTTCCGTACCCGGCTGGCCGGGCCGCATCGGCCTGACGCAGGATGGCCTGCTGCTCGCCGCCGAGCATCTCTCGCGTCTGGTCATCCTGCTGGCGACGCTGGCGCTGCTGCATGAGCGGCTGCAGACCGCCGGCCTCCTGACCGGCCTGCATGCGCTGCTCGGTCTTACCCGCAGCGAGGCCCTGCGCGAGCGCATCGCCGTGCGCGTGATGCTGGTCATCGAGTACATCGAGGGCCGCGACGCGAAAGCCGGCTGGCGGCACTGGCTCGATGAGGACCACAGCGGGCCGGACCGCCTGACGCTGGCCGTGCGCCGTTTCGGCTGGCCCGACTGGCTCGCCTGGGCGGCGATGGCGCTTGCCGGGGGAGCCCTCGCATGGTGAGGATCGCGCTCGGCATCGAGTATGACGGTTCCCCGTTCTGCGGCTGGCAGTCCCAGGCGGAGGGCAGCAGCGTGCAGGACGCGCTCGAAAAGGCGCTGGCGCAGGTTGCCGCCCATCCGCTGCGCGTCGTCTGCGCCGGCCGCACCGACGCCGGCGTGCATGCCCTGGCGCAGGTGGTGCACTTCGATACCGAGGCGGTGCGTCCGTTGAGCGCCTGGGTGCGCGGCGTGAATGCCCACCTGCCGCCGCAGGTCGCCGTCTGCTGGGCGCGCGAGGTCGATGCCGACTTCCACGCGCGCTTCGCCGCGCGCTCGCGCGCCTATCGCTACGTGCTGCTGAACCGCGCCGTCCGGCCGGCCTTGCTGGCCGGTCGCGTCGGCTGGTTCCACCAGCCGCTCGATGTCGCGGCGATGCGCACGGCGGCGGCCTGTCTGATCGGCGAGCACGACTTCTCGGCCTTTCGCGCCGCAGAGTGCCAAGCTAAATCCCCGGTCAAGCATCTCTATCGCGCCGACATTTCGGCGGACGGCGACTGCATCGTCTTCGATTTCCATGCGAACGCATTCCTGCATCACATGATCCGCAACCTCGTCGGCAGCCTCGTTTATGTCGGCAAGGGCAAGCATCCGCCGGCATGGCTGGCCGAACTGCTCGCCGGGCGCGACCGGGCGCGCGCGGCGCCCACCTTCGACGCGGCGGGCCTTTACTTCGCCGGCGTCGAATATGACTCTCGCTGGCAGTTGCCCGCTGCCGGCCTTATGATCCTGCCTCCCGGCATTTCGTCCCCGGCCCCATGAGCAGAACGCGCATCAAGATCTGCGGCATCACCCGCGAACAGGACCTGCAGGCGGCTCTGGCCGCCGGTGCCGATGCCCTCGGTTTCGTCTTCTATCCGCCCAGCCCGCGCTTCCTCGCTTCCGACCGCGCCCGCGCGCTGGCCGAGGCGGTGCCGCCCTTCGTCACGCGCGTGGGCCTGTTCGTGAACTCGGCGCCGGAAGAGGTGCGCGCCACGCTGGCCGCGGTGCCGCTCGACCTGCTGCAGTTCCACGGCGAAGAGGAGCCCGATTACTGCGCCCAGTTCGACCGGCCCTGGGTCAAGGCGGCGCGGGTGAGGCCGGGACTCGATCTGCTAGAATTCGCGCGCCGTTTCGCCGGGGCGCAGGCGTTGCTGCTCGATGCCTTCGTCGAAGGCTACGGTGGCGCAGGTCAGCGGTTCGACTGGTCGCTGATTCCGCCGTCGCTGCCGTTGCCGATGATCCTGTCCGGCGGCCTCGATGCCGCCAACGTCGGCGCGGCGATTGCAGGACTGCGGCCCTGGGCCGTCGATGTCAGCAGCGGCGTCGAAGCCGCCAAGGGCATCAAGGACGCCGAAAAAATTCATGCCTTCGTGGCAGCCGTGAAAGATGCAGACACCCGATAGTTCGTACAACCTGCCCGACGCACGCGGCCACTTCGGCAGGTACGGCGGCATTTTCGTCGCCGAGACCCTGATCCCCGCGCTCGAGGAACTGCGCCTCGCCTACGAGGATGCCAAGGCCGATCCTGCCTTCCGCGCCGAATTCGAATACGAGCTCAAGCACTACGTCGGCCGGCCGAGCCCGATCTACCACGCGAAGCGCTGGTCGGAGCTGCTCGGCGGCGCGCAGATCTACCTCAAGCGCGAAGACCTCAACCACACCGGCGCCCACAAGGTGAACAACGGCATCGGCCAGGCGCTGCTGGCGCGACGCATGGGCAAGCCGCGCGTGATCGCCGAGACGGGAGCCGGCATGCACGGCGTCGCCACCGCCACCGTCGCAGCGCGCTACGGCATGGAGTGCGTGGTGTACATGGGCTCGGAAGACGTGCGGCGCCAGGCCGCCAATGTCTATCGCATGAAGCTGCTCGGCGCCAAGGTCGTGCCGGTCGAATCGGGCTCGAAGACCCTCAAGGACGCACTCAACGAGGCGATGCGCGACTGGGTCACCAACGTCGCCAACACCTTCTACATCATCGGCACCGTCGCCGGCCCGCATCCGTATCCCATGATGGTGCGCGACTTCCAGTCGGTGATCGGCGCCGAATGCCTGACGCAGATGCCCGAGCTCGCCGGCCGCCAACCGGATGCGGTGATCGCCTGCGTCGGCGGCGGCTCGAACGCGATGGGCATCTTCTACGACTACATCCCGCACGCGGACGTGCGCCTGATCGGCGTCGAAGCGGCGGGAAGCGGCATCGACAGCGGCAAGCACGCGGCCTCGCTGACGGCCGGCACGCCCGGCGTGCTGCACGGCAACCGCACCTACCTGCTGCAGGACAAGAACGGCCAGGTCATCGAAACGCATTCGGTCTCGGCCGGGCTCGACTACCCGGGCGTCGGTCCCGAGCACGCCTGGCTGAAGGACAGTGGGCGTGCCGAGTACGTGACCATCACCGACGACGAGGCGCTCCAGGCCTTCCACGACCTCTGCCACCTCGAAGGCATCATCCCGGCGCTCGAATCGAGCCACGCCATCGCCTATGCCGCCAAGCTGGCGCCGACGCTGCCGAAGGACAAGGTGCTGCTGGTCAACCTCTCGGGCCGCGGCGACAAGGACATGCACACGGTCGCCGAAAAGGCGGGGATACAGTTCTGATGTCGCGCATCCAAGCCGCCTTCGCGGGCCTTTCGAGCACCGGCCGCAAGGCCCTGATTCCCTTCATCACCGCCGGCGATCCCGACCCCGGCATGACGGTCGCGCTGATGCACGGACTGGTGGCCGGCGGCGCCGACATCATCGAGCTCGGCGTGCCGTTCTCCGATCCGATGGCCGACGGCCCGACGATCCAGCGCGCCTCCGAGCGCGCCTTGTCCTACGGCGTGTCCTTGCGCATCGTCCTCGGCATGGTCGCCGAGTTTCGCAAGCAGGACGCGGCGACGCCGGTCGTGCTGATGGGCTACGCCAATCCGGTCGAGGCCTACGGCGTCGACGCCTTCGCGCGTGACGCGCAGGCCGCCGGTGTCGACGGCGTGCTGACCGTCGATTACCCGCCCGAGGAGTGCGCCGAGTTCGCGGCCACGCTGAAGGCGGCGCAGATCGATCCGATCTTCCTGCTGGCGCCGACCTCGAGCGAGGAGCGCTTCGCGGAAGTCGCGCGCATCGGCAGCGGCTACATCTACTACGTCTCGCTGAAGGGCGTTACCGGCGCCGCGACGCTGGACCTCGGCGCCGTCACCGCGCGCATCCCGGCGATCCGCGAAAAGGTCGGCATGCCGGTCGGCGTCGGCTTCGGCATCCGCGACGGCGCCGCCGCGGCGCGCATCGCCAGCGTCGCCGACGCCGTGGTGATCGGCAGCCGCATCATCGAGGAAATCGAGAACTCGCCGCGCGAAGCCGCCGTCGAACGCGTGACCGCGTTCCTGCGCGGCGTGCGTACGGCAATGGACCAAGGAGTGCAGTCATGAGCTGGTTGCAGAAACTGCTGCCCCCGAAAATCAAGCGCTCGGAAGGCGTCAAGAAGTCGATTCCGGAAGGCCTGTGGACCAAGTGTCCGGCCTGCGAGGCCGTGCTCTATGCCACCGACCTCGAGAACAACCAGAACGTCTGTCCGAAGTGCAACCACCACCATCGCATCCGCGCCCGCGCGCGGCTCGACCTGCTGCTCGATCCCGAGGGGCGCTACGAGATCGGTGCCGAGGTGATCCCCGTCGATCCGCTGAAGTTCAAGGACAGCCGGCGCTACCTTGATCGCCTCGCCGCCGCCAACGACGACACGTCCGAAGCGGACGCGATGGTCGTCATGCAGGGTTCGATCAAGACGGTGCAGGTCGTCGTCGCCTGCTTCGAGTTCGAATTCCTCGGCGGCTCGATGGGCTCGGTCGTCGGCGAGCGCTTCGTGCGCGGCGTCAAGGCCGCCATCGAGCAGCAACTGCCCTTCATCTGCATCACCGCCACCGGCGGCGCGCGCATGCAGGAAGGCCTGTTCTCGCTGATGCAGATGGCCAAGACCACGGCGGCCGTCACCCAGCTCGGCCGCAACCAGCTGCCCTTCATCACGCTGCTGACCGACCCGACCATGGGCGGCGTTTCGGCGAGCTTCGCCTTCATGGGCGACGTCGTCATCGCCGAGCCGGGCGCGCTGATCGGCTTCGCCGGCCCGCGCGTCATCGAGCAGACGGTGCGCGAGACGCTGCCGGCCGGCTTCCAGCGCGCCGAATTCCTGCTCGAGAAGGGCGCGATCGACATGATCGTCGACCGCCGCCAACTGCGTGACCGCCTCGCTTCGCTGATCACCCTGCTGCAGCGGGTTCCCGCCGTTCAGTGAGATCCCAGCAGGAGTGGCTGGCGCACATCGAGCGCCAGCATGACCGGCCCATCGCGCTCGGGCTGGACCGCGTCCGCATCGTCAGCGTAGCACTCGGCCAGGCGCAGACCTGTCCGCTGGTCATCGTCGGCGGCACCAACGGCAAGGGCTCGACCTGCGCCATGCTCGAACGCATCCTGCTCAAGGCCGGCTATCGTGTCGGCCTCTACACCTCGCCGCACCTGCTGGACTACAACGAGCGCGTGCGCATCGACGGCATGGCGGCCACCGACGCGGCGCTGTGCGACGGCTTCGAGCGCGTCGAGCAGGCGCGCGGCGAGGTGCCGCTGACCTACTTCGAGTACGGCACGCTGGCGGCATGGGAGGTGTTCGCCGCCGAGCACCTCGACTGCGTGGTCCTTGAGGTCGGGCTTGGCGGCCGCCTCGATGCAACCAACGTCTACGATGCCGACTGCGCCATCGTCACCGGCGTCGACCTCGACCACATGGACTACCTCGGCCCGACGCGCGAGGACATCGGCTACGAGAAGGCGGGCATCTTCCGCGCGCACCGCGCTGCGATCTGCGGCGACCCCGATCCGCCGCGCCGGCTGGTCGAGCATGCGCATGCGATCGGCGCCGACCTGCAATTGATCGGCCGTGACTTCGGGCCGGTGCGCCAGGACGGCCAGTGGCAATACTGGGGACGGGGAGGGCGCCGCAGCGGCCTGGCCTGGCCGGCGCTGCGCGGGCCGCGCCAGGTGGATAACGCTGCCTGCGTGCTGGCGGCGCTCGACGCGTTGCGCGAGCGCCTGCCGGTGGCGATGGCCGACGTCCGCAGCGGCCTGCTGGAAGTCGAACTGGCCGGGCGCTTCCAGGTGCTGCCGGGCCGGCCGACCATCGTGCTCGACGTCGCCCACAATCCGCAGGCCGCGGCCGTGTTGGCAGACAACCTCGGCAGCATGGCTTTCCATCCGACGACGTGGGCGGTCTTCGGCGTCATGCGCGACAAGGACATTGCCGGCGTCGTGCGCGCCGTCAAGCACCGCGTCGACCGCTGGCTGCCGGTGACGCTCGACGGGCCGCGCGCCGCCACGGCCGAGGAGATCGCCGCCGTGCTCGCCGCAGAGGGCATCGCGACGCCCGTCCGGCCGTTCGCCAGCACGGCCGATGCCCTTTCCCACGCACGGGATAACGCGGGCGAAACTGATAGAATTCTGGCCTTCGGATCGTTCCTGACGGTGGCCGACGCGATGCGTCTCCTGGGGCGCAAGGCGTAACACGAATGGCAGACAGCGAAACGTCAATCGACGAGCAGCCAGACCTGAAAAAGCGCGCACGGCGGCGCCTCGTCGGCGCGTCGGCACTTGTCCTGCTCGCGGCGGTGGTGCTGCCGATGGTCATGGACCACGAGCCGCGCCCGGCCAACCAGGACATCCAGGTGCGCATCCCGAGCCAGGACGGCAACGCCGGCTTCGCCTCCAAGATCCTTCCCGCCAAGCCCGCAGCGACGCCGCTGCCGCCCGTCGCGTCGGTGGAGCCGAAGGCCGAGGCCGCGCCCAGCCCGGCTCCCAAGCCCGAAGCCAAGGCGGAAGTCGCCCCGCCGGCGCCGAAGCCCGCTGTCGAAGCGAAGCTTGCGGAAAAGCCGGCCGAGAAGCCGGTGGACAAGCCTGCCGAGAAGGTCGTCGAGAAGCCCGCCGCCAAGCCGGCGGAAAAGCCTGCCGACGCCAAGGCCGCCGAAAAGGCGCCGGAAGCCAAGCCCGCCGAGGCGGCCGGCGCCGAACAATGGGTGATCCAGCTCGGCGCCTACAAGGAAGCCGGCAACGTCAAGCTGCTGCTCTCCAAGCTCAAGGGCATGGGCGTGCCGGCCTATACCGAGAAACTCGATTCGCCGCAGGGGCCGCGGACGCGCGTGCGCGCCGGCCCGTTCCCGAGCAAGGAAGCGGCGGAGAAGGCGAAGGTCAAGGTCAAGGTCATCGGCGTCGACGGACCGATAGCGCCGAAGTAGCATAGTGACGGTTTTCGACTGGGTGGCATTGGCGGTGGTCGCCGCATCGTCGCTGCTGGGGGTCTGGCGCGGCGTGGTCAGCGAGATACTGGCACTGGCGGCATGGGTGGCAGCGTTCTTCGCGGCGCGCCAGTTCGGCAACGATGCCGGAACGATGCTGACGCGCTGGATCGCCGATCCGGCGATCGCTACGGCAGCGGGCTACGCGGCGGTGTTCGTCGCCGTGCTGCTGCTGTTCAGCGCTGCGCGGCTGCTGTTGTCGATGCTGTTGCGGGCGGTGGGACTGGGATTGCTGGACCGCCTGCTCGGCAGCGTGTTCGGCGTGGCGCGCGGCGTCGCGATCGTGCTGGCCGGCGTGATGCTTGCCGGCATGACGTCGATGCCGAAGGAAAAATGGTGGCGCGAGGCGATCCTCGCGCCGCCGCTGGAAACTGCGGTGGTCGCGGCGAAGCCGTGGCTGCCGTCCGACGTGGCAAAGCGTATTCGTTACAGGTAGACGAGACATGTGCGGCATCTTGGGCGTGGTCGCGACCACACCGGTAAACCAGTTGCTCTACGACGGGCTCCAGGTGCTCCAGCACCGCGGGCAGGACGCGGCGGGCATCGCCACGGCGGAGTCGGGGCTGTTCCACATGCACAAGGGCCCCGGCCTGGTGCGCGACGTGTTCCGCACGCGCAACATGCGCAGCCTGGTCGGCAACTGGGGCATCGGACACTGCCGCTATCCGACCGCCGGCTCGGCCTACAACGCCGCCGAGGCCCAGCCCTTCTACGTCAATTCGCCGTTCGGCCTGATGCTCGCGCACAACGGCAACCTGACCAACGCCGACCAGCTCCGCCAGGACATGTTCCTGCAGGACCTGCGGCACATGAACACCAACTCGGATTCCGAAGTGCTGCTCAACGTGCTCGCGCACGAGCTGCAGGCGGCCTCGCAGAACCGCTACCAGGTCGATCCGGAAACGATCTTCAAGGCCGTCGCCGGCGTGCATCGCCGCGTGCGCGGCGCCTACGCCGTGGTCGCCATGATCGCCGGCTACGGATTGCTCGCCTTCCGCGACCCTTACGGCATCCGCCCGCTGGTCATCGGCCGCAACGAGACGCCGAACGGCATGGAATACCTGGTCTCGTCCGAGAGCGTCGCCATCGACACGCTCGGCTTCAAGATCCTGCGCGACGTCGAGCCGGGCGAAGCGGTGCTGATCGACGTGCATGGCCGCTTCCAGAGCCGCCAGTGCGCCGAACGCACGATGCACGCGCCGTGCATGTTCGAGTTCGTCTACCTCGCCCGCCCGGATTCGCTGATGGACGGCATTTCGGTCTACGAGGCGCGCGTCAAGATGGGCGAGCTGCTGGCCGAGAAGATCCGCCACACCATGCCGCACCTGAAGATCGACGCCGTGATCCCGATCCCGGATTCGAGCCGCCACGCCGCGATGGATCTCGCCCTGCGCCTGGGCGTGCCGTACCGCGAGGGCTTCGTCAAGAACCGCTACATCGGCCGCACCTTCATCATGCCGGGCCAGGCCTCGCGCCGGAAGTCCGTGCGGCAGAAGCTCAACGCCATCGCCCAGGAGTTCCGCGGCAAGAACGTGCTGCTGGTCGACGACTCGATCGTGCGCGGCACTACCAGCCGCGAGATCATCATGATGGCGCGCGAGGCTGGCGCCACCAAGGTGTTCTTCGCCTCGGCGAGCCCGCCGGTGCGCTTCGCCAACGTCTACGGCATCGACATGCCGACGCGCGGCGAGCTGATCGCGGCCTTCCGCAACGACGAGGAGATCCGCCGCGAGATCGGTGCCGATGCGCTCGTCTACCAGGACCTCGATGCGCTGAAATCCGCGGTGCGCGCCGTCAATCCCGCGATCACCCAGTTCGAGACCTCGTGCTTCGACGGCCAGTACATCACCGGCGACGTCACGCCCGCCTATCTCGAAAACATCGAGGCCGCGCGCGGCAAGGCCAAGGCCGCCGCGCAGGACGACGGCGAGGCAGGGCAGCTCGACCTCAACCTCGTCGCCTGACGACGGCATGAAGGACGCGCCGGACTTCGACTTCGATACCCTGGCCGTCCGTGCCGGGCAGGAGCGCAGCCAGTTCGGCGAGCATTCCGAAGCGCTGTTCCTGACCTCGAGCTTCGTCTTCAAGAGCGCCGCGCAGGCCGCGGCGCGCTTCTCGGGCGAGGAGGAGGGCAACGTCTACGCGCGCTTCACCAACCCGACGGTGACGACGCTGCAGCAGCGCCTCGCCGCGCTCGAGGGCGCCGAGGCCTGCATTGCTACCGCCAGCGGCATGGCGGCGATCATGTCGACGGTGATGGCGCTGCTCAAGGCCGGCGACCACATTGTCGCCTCGCGCAGCATCTTCGGCGCTACGCTTCAGCTGTTCGGCAACATCCTTTCCCGCTTCGGCATCGAAACCACGCTGGTCGAGGCGACCAACCCGGACGCCTACCGCGCCGCGATGCGTCCGACGACGAAGCTCGTCTTCGTCGAGACGCCGTCGAATCCTCTGACCGAGATCGTCGACATCGCTGCCGTCGCCGAGGTCGCACATGCAGGCGCTGCGCTGCTCGCCGTCGACAACTGCTTCTGCACCCCGGCGCTGCAGCGTCCGCTCGAACTCGGCGCCGACCTCGTCATCCACTCCGCCACCAAGCATCTCGACGGCCAGGGCCGTGTGCTCGGCGGCGCCGTCTGCGGCGCCAAGGCGCCGGTCGAGGAAGTCTTCAAGTTCCTGCGCACCGCCGGCCCGACGCTGTCGCCGTTCAACGCCTGGGTCATCCTCAAGGGCCTCGAGACACTGGCGATCCGCATGGAAGCGCAGTCGGCGCGCGCGCTCGAACTGGCGCGCCGCCTCGAAGCGCATCCGCAGGTCGCGCGCGTCTTCTATCCGGGCCTGCCGTCGCATCCGCAGCATGCGCTGGCGATGCGCCAGCAGTCCGCCGGCGGCGCCATCGTGTCGTTCGAAGTAAAGGGCGGCCGCGCCGAGGCATGGCGCGTCGTCGACAATTGCAAGCTGCTCTCGATCACCGCCAACCTCGGCGACGTCAAAACGACCATCACCCACCCGGCGAGCACCACCCACGGCCGCATCAGCGCCGAAGCGCGCGCCGCCGCCGGCATAACCGAAGGCCTGCTGCGCATCGCCGTCGGCCTCGAATCGGTCGACGACATCGAGGCGGACCTCAAGAACGGCCTCGGCTGAGGCCTCGCCCGGCCGAGGCGAACACCGGCCGTATTCCGCGCCTGATCCGGCGGTCCCGCCGCCTCCCCCGCGGTAGCCTGCGCCGGTGGAGTTCATCGATCCGCGCACCTTCCTGTTCGTCGCCAACCTGCTCGGCGTCCTCTGTGCGCTGGTGCTGTGGGTGCTGTCGCTCGGCTTTCCGCGCAACATCCTCGGCCTGCGCGAGTGGGCGGCGGCGGTGCTGCTGCTCGCCTGCGCCGCGGGACTCGCCTCGCTGCGCGGGATTCTCGCCGACGGCTACACGATCATGGTGTCCAGCGGACTGTCTCTGCTCGGCCAGCTGCTGGTGATCGTCGGGCTGCAGCGCTTTGCGGGGCGCCCGGTCGTCTGGCGCTTTCCGCTCAACACCATCGGCGCGCTGATGCTGATGATGCTGTGGCTCACCTACGGTTCGCACAGCTATCCGGGCCGCATATTCCTGATGTCCGTCGCCCACATCGTGTTCTTCACGGTGAGCGCCCTGTATGCGGTGCGCCTCAGGCCCGACGGCTTCGGACGCTGGTTCCTGCTGGCGGTATTCGCGCTCGGCGTCGGCGTCGCCGTGTGGCGCCTGTCGACCCTGTCGGCCGCTCCCGGCCGCGGCGACGATCTCTTCGACCGCGACCTCATCCAGCAGGCCTACCTCGCGATGTTTTCCCTCGGCGCGGTCGTGCTGTCGATCGGCTTCATCCTGCTGGCCAACGAGCGTTTGCGCGAAGAGCTCGAGTTCATGGCCACGCGCGATCCGATGACCGGCGCGTTCAATCGGCGCGCGTTCTTCAATCGCGGCGAACTCGAATGGGCGCGCTCGCTGCGCTCCGGTCAGCCGCTGGCCGTCATCACCTCGGACATCGACTTCTTCAAGAAGGTCAACGACACCTACGGGCACCACGTCGGCGACCTGGTGATCAAGGACTACGCGAACCGCGCCGCGCGGCAGCTGCGGACTACCGACGTCCTGGCGCGCTTCGGCGGCGAGGAGTTCGTCATCGCCTTGCCCGACGCCGGCCGCGCGCAGGCGATGCAGGTCGCCGAGCGCATTCGCGCCGAGATCGAGACGCGGCGCGACAAGGCGCTGCCGGCCTATACGGTCAGCATCGGCGTCGCCGTCGCGCAGTGGAAGGCCGGGCAGGCGAGCGATCTCGAGGCCCTGATCGCCGAGGCCGACGCGGCCCTCTACCGCGCCAAGCAGGGCGGCCGCAACCGCGTGGTCGCCTAGCGACCGGGGGATCGGCGTCGCGCATGTGATACACTGCGCGCCGCGCTGGTTCTTGTCAGTCATTGCCGCGCGTCGCGTCCGGAGTCTTTCCTTCCGCGTTTCATCCCCCAAAGCGTTTCTGCCTCGACTGGTTCGTGCCCATTTGATTGGTACGCAGGGCCGAATCCAGGAGTCACCCATGAAGTTCACCGATCTCGGCCTTCGCGCCGAAATCCTGCGTGCCATTGCCGATCAAGGCTACGACACGCCCACCCCCATTCAAGCCCAGGCGATCCCGGTCGTCCTCGCCGGCCGCGACCTGATGGCCGCGGCGCAGACCGGCACCGGCAAGACGGCCGGCTTCACGCTGCCGCTGCTGCAACTGCTGTCGGCGCAGGAAGGCCTCTCGCTCAAGCGCTTCAAGCCGCGCGCCCTGGTGCTGGTGCCGACGCGCGAACTCGCCGTGCAGGTGTTCGACAGCGTCAAGACCTACGGCAAGCACCTCAAGCTCAAGTCGACCGCCATCTTCGGCGGCGTCGGCATGGGCCCCCAAATTCACACGCTGCGCGCCGGTGTCGACATCATCGTCGCCACGCCGGGCCGCCTGCTCGACCACATCAACCAGCGCAACGTCGACCTCTCGGGCATCGAGATCCTCGTCCTCGACGAGGCCGACCGCATGCTCGACATGGGCTTCATCCGCGACATCCGCAAGATCCTCGCGCTGCTGCCCAAGAGCAAGCAGAGCCTGCTGTTCTCGGCCACCTTCTCGGACGAGATCCGCGGCCTGGCCACCGGCCTGATGCGCGATCCGGCCAGCGTCGAAGTCGCGCGCCGCAACGCGCCGGCCGAAGCCGTCGCGCAGTGCGTCTATCACGTCGACCGCGAGCGCAAGCGCGACCTGCTGATCAAGCTGATCGACGACCACGGCTGGCACCAGGTGCTCGTGTTTACGCGTACCAAGCACGGCGCCGATGCGCTCGCCGAGCGCCTCGCCAAGGCCGGCATCAAGGCCGCGGCGCTGCACGGCAACAAGAGCCAGGGCCAGCGCCAGCGCGCGCTCGACGACTTCAAGCGCCTCAAGACGACGGTGCTCGTCGCCACCGACATCGCCGCGCGCGGCATCGACATCGACGAGCTGCCGCACGTCGTCAATTACGAGCTGCCCAACGTCGCGGAAGACTACGTGCACCGCATCGGCCGCACCGGCCGCGCCGGCAGCTCGGGCGAAGCGACCTCGCTGGTCTGCGTCGACGAGCACAAGCTGCTGCGCGACATCGAGCGCCTGCTGAAGAAGGAAATCGAGAAGCGCAACGTCGAAGGCTTCGAGCCCGATCCGCGCATCAAGGCCGAGCCGATCCAGAAGCCGCGCACCGGCGGGCGCGGTGCGCCGCGCAGCGACGCGGGGCGCAAGCCGCAGCGCGCGCCGCAAGGCAAGCCGTCGCGCAGCGGCGGCGGTTCTGCCCGCACGGGCGGCGGCGCCCATCACTCGGGCGTGCGCCACCACTAAGAGCCGGGTCGCAGCGCGGTAGACTCGCCGCATGCGTATCGCCGACATCCGCCGGCGCCTCAGGGCGCTCGGCGCCAAGCACTGCCACGAGGAACGCCTGCTGCGCCGCTGGACGCAGGCGCTTCCGCTCGTCGACGCGGAGCGCCTCGAGCACCAGCCGCCGCTCGCCTTGTGCGAAGCATTGCCGGCACTGGGCGAAGAACTTGCCGCGCTGGCGAGGCTGCATTCCGAACATCAGGGCGAGGACGGCGCCGTGCGCCTGCTGCTCGCGCTCGCCGACGGCCAGACCGTGGAGAGCGTGCTGCTGCCGCGCGACGGCGTTTGCGTGTCGACGCAAGTCGGCTGCGCGGTCGGCTGCACCTTCTGCATGACCGGGCGCGACGGGCTGCGCCGCCAGCTTGGCAGCGCCGAGATCGTCGCCCAGGTGGTGCTGGCGCGCGCGCGGCGCCGCGTGAAGAAAGTCGTCTTCATGGGCATGGGCGAGCCGGCGCACAACATGGACAACGTCCTCGAGGCGATCGAGACGCTCGGCACCGCCGGCGGCATCGGCCACAAGAATCTCGTCTTCTCGACCGTCGGCGATCGCCGCGTCTTCGAGCGCCTGCCGCAAGGCACGGTCAAGCCGGCGCTGGCGCTCTCGCTGCATTCGACGAAGGCGGAATTGCGCGCGGAACTGATGCCGCGCGCGCCGCGCATCGATCCGGCCGAACTCGTCGAGCTGGCCGAGCGCTACGCGCGCGACACCGGCTATCCGATCCAGTACCAATGGACGCTGCTCGAGGGCATCAACGACGGCGACGACGAGCTGGAACGCCTTGCGCAACTGCTCGCCGGCAAGTACGGGGTGATGAACCTGATTCCCTACAACGCCGTTGACGGTACCGGCTACCGGCGCCCGTCGGCGGAGCGCACGGCGGCGATGTCGCTGCGGCTCCATCGCGCGGGGATACTCACCAAGTTGCGCCAGTCGGCGGGACAGGACGTCGCCGGCGGCTGCGGCCAACTGCGCGCGCAAACGATCCGGCTGGAAACGGCTTAGGCGCGCGCGAGGCCGATGCGGCGCAGCATGCGCCAGCCGTGGCCGCGTTCGACGGCTTCGTGCAGCAGCGTCGCAGCGGCGAGGCTTGCCGCCCAGGCGACGACGAGGCCGATCGCATGCGCGGCCGCGTCGCCCGCCCAGTTGCGCTCGACGAAGGCGCCGACGACCAGCAGCACCGGATAGTGGATCAGGAACAATGCGTACGACGTGCGCGACGCCCAGGCGATCACACCGTGCGCCATCCAGGGCCGCGCGAGCGACAGGTGGCCAGCCGCTGCCAGCGCGGCGGCGGTGGCGGCCGCCACCAGCAGGCGCTCACGCCATTCAACCATCATTGCGGCGCAGACGAGTGCCGCGACGAGCACCGCCATGCGCTGCGCCTGAACCCGCTCCGCCGCGGCGATGCGCCGCGCCAGGAAGCCGAGGCCGTAGGCGCCGAAGAAGTAGGGCGCCCAGCTATCGAGCTCGGGGTCGCGGTTGAATGCCAGCAGCGATAGCGCGGTCAGCGCGGCGACCCAGATCGTCGCCCGCCGGCCGCCGACCCAAAGCAGGCACAGCAGCAGGGCATACAGCTGCAGGTCGGTGCCGACGTACCAGACGCCGAGCGACAGCGAATCGACATCGGCGACGTGCTGGATCAACAGCAGGTGCGCTGCTATCTGCGCCAGCGTCGGTGCCGCCGGCGTCTCCGCGTGCTGCGCCAGCCAGCGTGACACGGCGGCAGCGACGATCGCCGCTGCCAGCGCGACGGCGAACGGCTGCACCAGCCGCAGGTAGCGCCGTCCGACCAGCGCCGCGACATGCGCGCCGCCATCGAACCGGGTCGTCGCCGCGAGGTAACCGCCGACGACGAGGAAGACCTGCACCGCCATGTTTGCGTAGTCCCTCAGCCAGGCGAACAGCATGGGTGCTGCCGTCTCCGCCGTTTCGGCCATCGGGCCGTAGTAGCTCAGGTGATGCAGGACGATGGCTTGTGCCGCGAACGCCTTGAGAAGGTCGACCAAGGAATCGCGGGAATGGGTGGCGGGCATGAAGCGGAAGTGGGCGCGGCATCGTACTTAAGGCGCATATTGTAAGATGCCGGGCAGCAGAGCAGCGATAAGAATGCCGCCGGAATCGGAGGGGCGAGGGGATGGAACACTACAAAGGCATGGCAGAGGTGGACACGCGCAGGGGCATCTGCCTGCGTGCCGCCGACGACGGCAGCGCCGCTTCCACCGAGGCGCGCTTTCGCGACCACCTCGCCGGGCATGGCCTCGTCGGCTGCGCCGGCATCGCGCGCGGCGCCGACGCCGTCGGCCCCTACGTCAGCTTCCGCCTCGCCGACGACTACGCGGCCGCCTGGACGCCCGGGCACGACACCACC
Source organism: Pseudomonadota bacterium (assembly GCA_046726235.1). Classification (GTDB taxonomy): domain Bacteria; phylum Pseudomonadota; class Gammaproteobacteria; order Burkholderiales; family Rhodocyclaceae; genus Nitricoxidireducens. The sequence goes on along the minus strand of JBKPAD010000002.1, from coordinate 199,440 downwards.
GAGATTCGCGCCCGCAGCCGCCGCGATCCGGACGGCGGCTGCCGGACGGAATGCGACCTCGACGCCGAGATACTCGTCGCCATGCTCGCGTCGCCCGTCGCCTTCGACTTTCCCACTCTCGACGAACTGCTCGCCAGCCTGCGCGTACGCCGCAACATCGCGGTCGCCGCCGCGCGCACCGCGCTCGCCTTCGACACGCGCTCGGCGGAGCGCCCCGAGGATTACTGGGCCTACGACGCCGAGCGCGGCTTCGTCGTGCGCCACGGCTGTTCGGTCGTCGAGGCGCTGCGCTGCGCGACGCAGCCCGACTGCTCCGGCACCTTGTATTCGTTCTCCTGCTACCGCGCCACGGAATACGTGATCCTGCTCGGCATCGCGCAGGAGCTCGCCGCCCACAATCCGGAGCTGCTCGAGCGCCTGCAGCGCCAGTGCGAAACGCGCGTGATCCGCTCGGCGCAGTTCCACGACACCTTCCTGATCGAGTACGGCTCGATGGAGGCGCCGCTGCCGGCCCGCTACTACGTGCCCGGCGACCGGCTCTGGTTCCGCAATCCCGACGAAGCCTCGTCCGACATCACCGGCTACGAGGGCTCTTGGGTGTTCTACCTGGGCAGCGGCCTGTTCAGCAATTTCTGGAAGGTCGGCAAGCCCTACACGCTGGCCTCGAAGTGCCTGGAGATCTACCACTGGCGGCACGGCGCCTGCCGTACCGCCGCCGGAGAGCCGGCGATGGACGAGGATGTCGTCGAGGCGCGCGTGCGTGCGACGCAGGCCGATCCGCAGGCCGCTGCCGAGATCTTCGCGCGCATGATGCGGCTGCGCGATCCGCGCGGCGTCTATGCCGAGGGCGGCTGCATCGACACCACGCGCGAATATCCGCGCTGCGTCTGCCCCGGCAGCGCCGACCTGGTACTGCCCCTGCACTGACGAGACATCGGCAAAACCGAAGCGTCGTTCAGGAACATTCCATTTGTCGGGTACGGCGCATGCCGCTAGACTTGCCGGCTTTCCGAACCTGCGCCTGACTCCGCCATGACCGAACTCCTGCTCAATCCCGAGGTCTGGATCGCCTTTTTCACGCTGACGGCGCTCGAGCTCGTCCTCGGCATCGACAACATCATCTTCATCTCGATCCTGGTCGATCGCCTGCCGAAGGAGAAGCAGGAACTCGCGCGCCGCCTCGGCCTGTTCGCCGCGATGTTCATGCGCATAGGACTGTTGCTGCTGCTGTCGTGGATCGTCGGCCTCACCGAGCCGGTCCTGACGGTGTTCGGCTACGGCATCTCCGGCCGCGACCTGATCCTCATCGCCGGCGGCCTGTTCCTGATCTGGAAGAGCACCGGCGAGGTGCATCAGCTGCTCGAAGGCGAGGAAGGCGAGGAGTCGCGCAAGGTGGCGTCGAGCTTCGCCGGCGTCATCGCCCAGATCATGGTCATCGACCTGGTGTTCTCGCTCGACTCGATCATCACCGCCGTCGGCATGGTCAGCGAGGTGGCCGTGATGATCGCCGCCGTGATCGCGTCGGTCGGCCTGATGATGCTGTTCGCCGGCGCCTTCGGCCGCTTCGTCTCCGACCACCCGACGATCAAGATGCTGGCGCTGTCCTTCCTGGTCGTCGTCGGCGTGGTGCTGATCGCCGACGGCTTCGGTCACCACGTGCCGAAGGGCTACATCTATTTCGCCATGGCCTTCTCGGTCGGCGTCGAGATGCTCAACATCCGCATGCGCAAGAAGGCGGTCAAGCCGGTCGAACTGCGCGAGCCCTACGTGCGCGAGACGCAGTAGCGCTTCCCGGCCTGCGGCCGGAAGCGCCTCAGTGCATCAACTGGTACTGCACCAGGTAGGCTCCCGCGCCGGCGAAGTAGCCGACCAGCGCCAGGCCGCTGATCTTCTTCACGTACCAGAAGAAGTGGATCTTCTCGAGGCCCATCGCCGCCACGCCGGCCGCCGAGCCGATGATCAGGATCGAGCCGCCGGTGCCGGCGCAGTAGGCCAGGAACTCCCAGAGGAAGTGGTCGGGCGGGAACTGCTCCAGGCTGTACATGCCCATCGACGCAGCCACCAGCGGCACGTTGTCGACGATCGCGCTGACGATACCGATGATCAGCACGATCAGGTCCTGGCGGCCGACGGTCTCGTCGAGCCACTGGGCGAGCGAAGTCAGGATGTGCGTGTGCTCGAGCGTCGCCACGGCGAGCAGGATGCCGACGAAGAACACGATCGAGGCCATGTCGATCCGGCTCAGCGCGTGAACCAGCGTCAGGTGATGCTTCGACTCGTCCTCCTTGTGGCGATGCACGAGATCGCCGACCAGCCAGAGGATGCCGAGGCCGAACAGGATGCCCATGAAGGGCGGCAGGTGCGTAATGGTCTTGAACGCCGGCACGGCGACGAGGATGCCGATGCCGAGGAAGAACATCAGGTTGCGCTCGAATTCGCTCGTATGCAGGCCGTGGTCGTCCTCGACCGGTTCGCGCGCCTCAACCTCGCGTCCGCGCAGCGTCCAGGCCGTGATGCCGAGCGGCACGATCATGCTGATCATCGACGGCAGAAACACCGCCTGGATGATCGCCATGGTGGTGATCTGGCCGCCGATCCAGAGCATCGTCGTCGTTACGTCGCCGATCGGCGACCAGGCGCCGCCCGAGTTCGCCGCGATGACGATGATGCCGGCGAAGAACAGCCGGTCCTCGTGCTTCGCCAGCAGCTTGCGCACCAGCGAGATCATGACGATGGTCGTCGTCAGGTTGTCGAGGATGGCGCTGAGGAAGAAGGTAACGAAGCCGACCAGCCACATCAGCGACGCAAGCTGCGTGGTGCGGATGCGCTTGGTGATGACCTCGAAGCCGTTGTGCGCATCGACGACCTCGACGATGGTCATGGCGCCCATCAGGAAGAACACGATCTGCGCCGTGCCCATCAGCGATTCGCCTAGCTGCTCGCCGACGAGGTGGTGGTCGCCGGTGGCCACGGCGTAGATGGTCCACAACAATCCGGCGCCGACCAGCGCGGAGGCAGACTTGTTGATCTTGAGCGGGTGTTCCAGCGCGATCGCCGCGTAGGCGATGACGAAGACGGCGACGATGGCGGTCAGCATGGGCGGACGGTCTCCCGTGCGGCGGCCCGACCAGCACGAAAACCTGCCCGGCCGTCAATGCGCGGCCGGACACCCGGCGCGAATCATAGCATCGCGCGGCACACGGTTCCGGGCGACGATAGGCGCTGCCTGATGGAGCCTGGGTAGGCGGATTCCTAATCGCCTTCAGGATGTGGGTCGAATGGGAACGCACCTTCCCTACGGCGAAATCAACATCGGCTTATGGCCCTGCAGGTGGGGCGCGGCAATACTTTGCTTGCGCGACGGGTCTTCCGGCTCACCGGGACATGCCGACGCCTTCGCCGGGTTCGCCCGCTATTCCATTGGGAGTGCCGATGACCAAACCGACCTTTGCCGACATTCTTCGGAGCCGGGGCGTCTCAAGGCGCGACTTCCTCGGCTTCTGCTCGCTGACGGCGATGTCGATGGGGCTGGCGCCGACCGCCGCGGCCGTCATCGCGCACGCCATGGAAACCAAGCCGCGCATTCCGGTGCTCTGGCTGCACGGCCTCGAATGCACCTGCTGCTCCGAAAGCTTCCTGCGCAGCAGCCATCCGATCACCAGCGACATCATCACCAGCATGATCTCGCTCGACTACGACGACACCATCATGGCCGCCGCCGGCACGCAGGCCGAGGCCATCCTCGAGGAAATCGTCCACGACTACAAGGGGCAGTACATCCTCGCCGTCGAAGGCAACGTTCCGCTCGCCGGTGACGGGATGGCCTGCATCGTCGGCGGGCGTCCGTTCAAGGAACAGCTGCAGCGCACCGCGCGCCATGCCAAGGCGGTCATCGCCTGGGGCACCTGCGCCGCCTTCGGTTGCGTGCAGGCGGCGAAGCCGAATCCGACGCGCGCGACGCCGGTGCACAAGCTGATCAACCACGTCCCGGTGATCAACGTGCCCGGCTGCCCGCCCATTGCCGACGTGATGTCCGGCGTCCTCACGTACATCCTGACCTACGACCGTTTTCCCGACCTCGACCACCAGCGCCGGCCCAAGATGTTCTACAGCCAGCGCATTCACGACAAGTGCTACCGGCGCGCGCATTTCGATGCCGGCCAGTTCGTCGAGGCGTGGGACGACGACGGCGCGCGCCAGGGCTGGTGCCTCTACAAGATGGGTTGCCGCGGGCCGACCACCTACAACGCTTGCGCCGCGATCGGCTGGAACGAGGGCGTTTCGTTTCCGATCAAGGCAGGACACGGCTGCATCGGCTGCTCCGAGGACGGCTTCTGGGACCGCGGACCGTTCTACGAGCGCCTCACCAGCATGTCGCAGTGGGGCGTCGAGTCGAACGCCGATCGTGTCGGTGCCGTCGGCGCTGCGGCGCTGGGCGGCGCCGTGGCCGTCCAGGCCGGCGCGACGCTGGTGAGGAGCAGCTTCTCCACGCTCACCAAGAGCGACGCGGAGGACGAATCGTGAGCACCGTGACGACCCCCAACGGATTCACGCTCGACAACGGCGGCCGGCGCGTCGCGATCGACCCGGTGACGCGCATCGAAGGCCACCTGCGCATCGAGGTGAATGTCGATGCGCAGAACGTGATCCGCAATGCCGTATCGGTCGGCACGATGTGGCGCGGTCTCGAGGTGATCCTGCAAGGCCGCGACCCGCGCGACGCGTGGGCTTTCATCGAGCGCATCTGCGGCGTGTGCACGGGTGTGCATGCGCTGGCATCGGTGCGCTCGGTAGAGGACGCGCTCAAGCTGCCCATCCCGACCAACGCCAACCTGATCCGCAACATCATGCACCTGGCGTTGTTCGTCCAGGATCACCTGGTGCACTTCTATCACCTGCACGCGCTCGACTGGGTCGACGTGGTGTCGGCCCTGAAGGCCGACCCGAAGCGCACGGCGGAGCTGGCGCAATCGCTGTCGGACTGGCCGATGGCATCGCCCGGCCACTTCAAGGACATCCAGGGCAAGATCGGCAAGCTGGTCAAGTCGGGGCAACTGGGTCCGTTCAAGAACGGCTACTGGGGACACCCGGCCTACCGCCTGCCGCCCGAAGCGAACCTGATGGCCGTGGCGCATTACGTCGAGGCGCTCAATTTCCAGCGCGAGATCGTCAAGATCCAGACCGTCTTCGGCGGCAAGAACCCGCATCCGATGTGGCTCGTCGGCGGCACGCCGTCCGCGATCAACGTGCATGGCGCCGGCGCCATCGGCGCCGTCAACGTCGAGGGCCTCAACCTCGTCACCAGCGTCGCCCAGCGCTCGCTGGAGTTCATCCGCAAGGTCTACATTCCCGATCTGCTCGCCATCGCCGGCTTCTATCGCGACTGGTTCAAGCACGGCGGCGGCATTTCCAGCCGCAACCTGATGTCCTACGGCGAGTTTCCCACCATCGCCAACGACGACTCCAACAAGAGCCTGCGCATGCCACGCGGGGTGATCGTCAATGGCGACCTCTCGCGCCTCGAGGAAGTCGACCTGCGGGATCCGGCGCACATCCAGGAGGAGGTGGCGCACTCCTGGTATGCCTACCCGAACGGCGCCACGGGGCTGCATCCGTGGGACGGGATCACCGAGCTCGATTTCCAGCTCGGCAAGCAGACCATCGGCGGCGGCGACGGCAAGCCGATCCAGGCATTCGACGAGCAGGGCAAGTACAGCTACGTCAAGACGCCGCGCTGGAAGGGGCATGCGATGGAGGTCGGCCCCCTGGCGCGGCTGGTGGTGGCGTATGTCGACGGTCGCAAGGACGTCAAGGAACTCGTCGACGGTGCCCTGCGCAAGCTCGACCTGCCGCTGACGGCGCTGTTCTCCACCCTCGGGCGCACGGCCGCACGCGGGCTCGAGGCGCTCTGGGCCGCCGAGCAGCTGGTCGGCGAAGTGGATGCCCTGGTCGCCAACATCAAGTCCGGCGATTCGACCACGGCCAACGTCGACAAGTGGGCGCCGGACACCTGGGACAAGGCCATGAAGGGCGTCGGCTATTGCGAGGCGCCGCGCGGCGCGCTCGGCCACTGGATCAGGATCGCCGACGGCCGCATCGCCAATTACCAGTGCGTCGTGCCGACGACATGGAACGCCGCGCCGCGCGATGCCAAAGGCAACATCGGCGCCTACGAGGCGGCCTTGCTGGGCGTGCCCATGCACGACCCCGGCAAGCCGCTGGAAGTGCTGCGCGTGGTGCACTCCTTCGATCCCTGCCTGGCGTGCGCGACCCACGTCATCGGAGACGACGGACAGGAAATGATCCGGGTGATGTCGTGACGCGGAAGTGGCTCACGTTCCAGGTCCTGGAGGATGAAGGGCTGTTGCCGCCGGTGCAGATCTACGGCTTCTGGCTGCGCGCCTGGCACTGGATCAACGCGCTGCTCGTCTTCATCCTCTCCGTCACCGGCTACCTGATCGGAACGCCGCTGCCCGCGTCGCTCGGCGACACGTCGTCGCTCTATCTCATGGGCTGGATCCGCTTCATCCACCTCGCATCCGGATACCTGTTCGCGCTGCTGTCCATCTGGCGTCTCGTCATGATCGTCGACGAGAGGCGCTGCTCCCACCTGCTGTTCGTTCCGCCGTTCTGGCGCAAGTCCTGGCTGCAGGGCCTGATGTTCCAGATCCGCTGGAACCTGCTGCTGGAATCGAAGGCGCAGCGCTACGTGGGCCTCAATCCGCTTGCCAACCTTTCGATGGTGTTCATGTACCTGATTCCCGGCGCCCTGCTGCTGCTCACGGGATTCGCCATGTATGCCGAGGTCGCCGGCCACGACAGCTGGCAGTACGCGCTGTTCGGATGGGTCACGCTGCTGTGGGGGAACACGCTGGACCTGCATGTGATCCACCGGCTGGCGATGTGGGTGGTCGTCTGGTTCTTCTTCCTGCATGTGTACATCACCGTCCGCGACGACATGCTGGGGCGCCAGACGCTCGTCAGCGCCATGATCGCCGGCGAAAGGCTGTTCCGGAAATGAGCGACGTGCTCGTGCTCGGCATCGGCAACACCCTGTGGGCCGACGAAGGCGTCGGCCCGGCGATCATCGACGTCCTGGCGCAATCGCCGGAATGGAGTGACACGGACTTGCTCGACGGCGGCACGCGCGGGCTGTATCTGCTGCCCTACCTGCAGGCGGCGAAAAGCATCCTGGTGTTCGACGCCGTCGATTTCAACGATCCGCCCGGCTCGGTCACAGTGCTGCGCGACGACGACATCCCGGCCTGGTTCGGCCAGCGTCCGCTGTCGCTGCACCAGACCTCGTTCATGGACGTGCTGGCGGCGGCGGAATTGACGGGATACAAGCCGCAGCGGATCTCGCTGGTCGGCATCCAGTACCACGACATCAATGACTGGTGCGGGCCGCTGTCGCCGGCGGTCAAGGCCGCCATGCCCGCGGCCATCGCGCTCGGGAAACAGGAACTGCAATCATGGAAAACGACAGTGATCTGAACTGGTTCGGGCGCCTTTGCGTTGCGGTCTTCAGGATCGTGGACAACGTGCGGCTGGCGCGACTCGGGAACGGCATCACCGGCATGATCGCGCTGCTGGTGATCGGCTCGGTGCTCGCCATGATCCTCACCCTGCATTCCGTCTATCGCATCAACGAGGTCTGGAAGGGCTTCGACACCGGCCTGGGGCGCCGCATCGACCTGCTCGGGAACATCCAGCACTCGCTCGGCCAGGCGGGACTGGCGACGCATTGGCCCAAGGCCCAGGCCGGCGACGCGCACGCGCGCGATGCCGTCAAGGAAGACCTGACGAAGCTGCGCGAGGTGTTTCCCGCCTATCGGATGGCCAACCCGACCGAGGAGGAGGACAGCGCGCTCAGGCAGCTCGAAGCGGTCATCGGCGGCTATGAGGCGGGGACCGGCGACGTGTCGAGCGCCGGCATCAAGGCCATCGACACCCTGCGCGAGACGACGCGGCGCGAGCGCATCGCCGGCGCCGATCACGTCGAGAGCGCCATCTGGACCCTGTCGGCCACCATCAGCGCGCTGATGCTCTCGATCAGCGCGTTCCTCGGCTTCCTCGGCATGTTCTTCTATTGGTTCCTGCGCTTCCGGCTGTCGATACCGCTCGACTGCATGCGGACGGTGATGAAGGGGCTGGCGTCGGGCGACGTCCGCGTCGACGTGCAGTACGTCGGCAAGACCGACGAGGTCGGCGACATGGCCCGCGCCGTGCAGGTCTTCAAGGACAACGCCATCGACAAGGCGCGCCGCGAGGACCGCAAGGGCGAGCTGATTCGCGCCGTGCGCCAGAATCTCGCCGGGCTTTCCCAGAACGTGTGCGGCGCCATGGAGCGGCAGGCGAGCGCCACCATCGAGATGTCGGCTGCGACCGAGCAGCTCGCGTCGAGCATCCACCAGGTGGCGGACATCGCCAATTCAGCCATGGAGCTGACCGTCGAGACCTCCCGCTCGGTCGAGGTCGGGCATCAGACGGTGCAGGGCGCGATCGACGCGATGCGCCGCACCGCCGGCAGCATCACCGGTGCCGCGACGCAGCTCGACGAGCTCAAGAAGCGCAACGAGGAGATCCAGACCATCGTCGAGACGATCCAGGAGATTTCCGAGCAGACCAATTTGCTGGCGCTGAATGCGGCCATCGAGGCTGCGCGCGCCGGCGGCGCCGGGCGCGGATTCACCGTGGTCGCCGACGAGGTGAAGAAGCTGGCGGATGAAGTGAAGGCCTCCGCCAGCAGCATCACGTCGATCCTCGACGCCTTGCAGCATCAGGTGATCGTCGTTTCCAACGATGTCGTCAGCGCCGCGAACGAGGCCAACGAGAGCGCCGAGAAATCGTCCGAGGTCCAGCGCTCGCTCGCGGAAATCGAGTCGCACGCGCAATCGGTGACCAATGCCGTGCAGGACATCGTGCACGCGACGCAGGAGCAGAGCCGGGCGGGCGAGGAAATCGCGAAGCAGGTGGACTCGGTCGCCGCGCTGGCGGAAAGCACGAAACACGAAGTCGGCACGGTCGTGAACCAGTTGAGCGGCAACCTGAACTCGGCCGTCGAGGCCCTTTGACGTCAGGCTGGTTTAGCGGCCCCTTTGCCGCAGCCACTTCAGGATGATCGCGAAGGGCGCCTCGGCGCGCGTCCCCTTCGGGATCAGGTCGTCCATGCCGGCCTCGAGGCACTGCCGCGTGTTCTCCGGGAAGACGTTGGCCGTCAGGGCGAGGATCACGCTCTCCCGTCCGCCGGGCAGACGGCGGATGCGCTTGGCGGCTTCCAGGCCGTCGAGGCGCGGCATGCGCAGGTCGAGCAGGATCAGGTCGTACGGACGGCGGCTCGCCAGCTCCACGGCTTCGAGCCCGTCTTCGGCGAGGTCGATCTTCGGCCAGACGCTGTTCAGCAGCCGCTGCGTGATGTAGCGGTTGTCCGGATCGTCGTCCGCCAGCATCACGCGCAGGTGGCCGTATCCGCGCTTGAGGATTGCCTCCGGCGATTCCGCCGATGCCGGGGCGGCCGCTTGCGGCGCGGTCGCCTTCGGCAGCAAGGCGGTGAACCAGAACGTGCTGCCGGCGTCCGGCGTGCTCGTGACCCCTGCATCGCCGCCCATCAGTCGCGCCAGCCTTCGGGTGATGGCGAGGCCGAGGCCGGTACCGCCGAAGCGTCTCGTGGTCGACTTGTCGCCCTGCTCGAATGGCGCGAAGAGCTGCCGCACGACGTCAGGCGCGATGCCGACGCCGGTGTCGCTGACTTCGAACCGGACCAGGATTGCATCCGGCCGTTCTTCGGCGACGCCGGTGCGCAGGGTGACGCTGCCGCGCTCGGTGAACTTGACTGCATTGCTCGCATAATTGAGCAGCGCCTGCCGCAGGCGCGTGACATCGCCGAGAAGGCGGGGCGGCACCGGCCCCGGTTCGAACACGAGCTGGAGCCCCTTGGCGCGCGCGGACTCGTCGACCAAGGCGCGCACGCTCTCAACGGTGGTGTTCACGTCGAGCTCCGCGCTGTCGAGCGGCAGCTTGTCGGCCTCGATCTTGGACAGGTCGAGGATCGCGTTGATGATGCCCAGCAGGTGTTCGCTGGCGATGTCGATGCGGTCCAGCTGTTCGCCCTGCTCGGGCGTCACGCCGGAACGCCGTATCAGGTTGGCCATGCCGATGATGGCGTGCAGGGGCGTCCGGATCTCGTGCGACATGTTGGCGAGGAAGGCACTCTTGGCGATGTTGGCCGCCTCGGCTGCATCCCTGGCGACCGACAGCTCGGCGGTGCGGTCCTCGACCATTTGCTCCAGGTGCTGGCGATGCGCCTCGAGCTCGTCGGCGTCGCGCTTGCGCTGCGTGATGTCGTCGTAGATGCCGAGGACGCCGATGACGCGTCCGTCCTTGCCGCGCATCGGCACCTTCGATGCGCGCAGCCAGATCGTCGTGCCGTCGGGCGTCGTCTGCGGCTCCTCGAAGTCGAGCTTGGGCACGCCGGAATACATGACGGCCTCGTCGTCCGCCCGGTAGAGGGCGGCCTGGCCGCGCCAGCCGAGGTCGAAGTCGGTCTTGCCGATCAGGTCGTTGGGATGCGCGACGCCGGCATCGCGGGCGAACAGGCCGTTGCAGCCGAGGTAGCGGAGATCCTTGTCCTTCCAGAAGACGCGAATCGGCGTGTGCTCGATGACCGATTGCAGCAGGTCCTTCTGACTCTGCAGGTCGTCGGAAATCTGGCGCTGCCGGTCGAGCAGGGCGCAGATCTTCTCGGTCATCGAATTGATGCCCTGCTGCAGCTGACCGAGTTCGTCCTTCGACGTCACCGGAATGCGCGCGGCGAGCTCGCCTTCCTCCACGCGCTTGAGCACCTCGAGCGAACCGGCGACGCGCCGGGTGATCAGGCGCTGGGCCACCAGCACGACGCCCGCCGAGGTCAGCAGGATGAACAGCAGCGAGCCGATCTGGCCCCACAGGGCGACCGAGCGCTTCTGCGCGTTGAGGTCGGCCGTGCTGATGGTGATGATGGTGTGATAGACCGAAGCGGCGCCGTTGCCGGTATGCGCGATGCTCGTCAGCGTGTCGTTCCTCGACACCTGTTGCCAGGCGGGCGCGGTGGCGGCGAACCACTGCGGGTCGACGCCGGGAAGATGGGTCGCCTGGCGGCCGAGGTGCGCCGGATTGGTGGCGACGATCACGTGGCCGTTGCCGCCGACGACCATACCGTCGAGATAGGGAGCGCCGAGCAGGTCGCCGACGAGGTCGGCGCGCGAGATCAGGCTGACCGGCAGCTCCTCGCTGGCGATCATGCCCTGGACGAGGCGCAGCCTTCCTTGCAGGCTTTCCTCGGCTGCCGTGCTGTACCGGTCGACATAGAACCAGCCGAGCATGCCGAACGCAGCAACCTCGATGCCGACGACCAGCAGCGCGATGCGGGAGATCAGGCCGAGGCGCGGGGTTTTCAAGGCATGTAGCGCGGCGTGTCGGCGAGAGGCTCGAGCCGAGTCGTCCGCTCTTTCGAGTAGCGCACCGTGTCGGGCGGGAAATGCCCGAGGATTTCGATCCCCAGTTCCGGACGCTCGCTGCGCGGGCGCCAGGTGGCGATGTAGGTGCTTTGCTGCAGGTGATGGCTGACCGGATCCATGTGGGCGGCGGCATCCTGCATGCGCTCGGCGGCCGTCGCCTTGTAGCGTTCGAGTTCGGGGATCACGGCGTGATTGTCGGTGCTGCCGGCGCGCTCGACGGCGTCGAGCAGCGCCTTCGTCGCCAGGTAGGCGGAATGCGTGACGTGGCCCGGGTAGTCGAGCCGCGTATGACCGTAGCGCTTGCGGTAACGCGCGACGAACTCGGCGGTGCCCGGCGTCTTGAAGTTCCACGCCCACGTCACGCCGAACAGCGGTCGCGGCGTGCCGGGCGCCGGGTAGAGATCCTCCCAATCGACTTCGCCCACGACCCACGACTGCGTGCGCAGCGTTTCGGGCCTGATCTGGGCGAACAGCTTGATCTGGTTGTCGCCGCTGATGTTGACCGCGACGACGTCGGCGTTGAGCCGGGCAACCTGCTCGATGATGCCGGCCGGATCGGGCAGCGCCTCGGGCGCGACCACCTCGCCGACCACGATGCCGCCGTATTCGGCGATGTAGGGGCGCGAGGCGGCTGCGCTGCTGCGGCCCCATTCGTCGTCCTCCGTCAGCAGCAAGACGCGCTTCGACTTGCTGCGGCTCAGCGCGTACTTGAGCAGCGTGTGGTTGTAGTTGGCGGCGTTGGCGTCGAAGACGAACTTCGTGCAATGGGCGTTCTCGACCGCTTCGGAAGGCGCGGACGAGTTGGTGTTGATGAAGATCACGCCGTATTTCTGGGCCACGGCCGACATGCCGGCGGCGACGCCGGAACTGATGGCGCCGACCATGAAGGCGATGCGCGTCTGCGCGATCAGTTCCTCGGCCACGCGGGCAGCCTGCTTCGGGTCGAGCGTCGGATCGCGCGAGACGAGGACCACCGGGCGCCCGATCACGCCGCCGCGCGCGTTGTACTCGTCGATCGCCATCTCGACGCCGCGGCGGTCTGCCTCTGCATGCAGAGAGAATCGCCCGGTCGTCGGCGCGACGTGGGCGATCACGATCGGGCGCGTGTCGACAGCGGGCGCCGAAAGGGCGGTGCCGGAAAAAACGGGAGCCACCAGCCCCGCCGCGACGGTGGCCAGGCAGACGGCAATGCGCTTGCAAACCCGCTTCAGCATGGTGGTTATTCTGCTCCGCCCGAGCGGGAATTTCCAGCGCGGGCCGTCTCGTGCGGCTCCGGTGCGGCGCGCAGCGCTACATGTGGAACTGGTCGATGCGCTGGCGGATCTCCGCAGACAGTGTCTCGAGGTTGCGCGACGCGTCCGCGGTCTGGCCGACGGCGGTGCTGTTCTCGTCCGAGGCGCGGGCGACGTTCTCGACCTGCTGGGCGATCAGGTCGCCGGCCTCGGCCTGTTCGGTGATCGCGTTCGAGATGTCCTGGAAGGCGACGACCACGCGTTTGGCGCCGTCGCGGATGGCCTCGATCGACTGCGCCGCGTCGCGCGCCAGGTGCGCGCCCGCGGCCGACTGCCGTGCGGCCTCGTCCACGCTGACGATCGCGGCGCGCGCGCTGTCCTGGATCGCGCCGATCATCGCGGCGATCTCGCCGGTGGCGCCGGCGGTGCGTTCCGCCAGCTTGCGCACTTCGTCGGCGACGACGGCGAAGCCGCGTCCCTGCTCGCCGGCCCGGGCAGCCTCGATGGCGGCATTGAGCGCCAGCAGGTTCGTCTGCTCGGCGACGTCGCGAATCACGTTGACCACGCTCGATATCTGCGCGGTCTGCGCGCCGAGCGTGGCGATGACCGCGGACACCTGCTGGACGGCCTCGGTGATCTTCTGCATGTCGTCGATGGCCGCACCGATGACGCGCACGCCTTCGTCCGAATGTCGCGACGACGTCTGCACCACCTCCTGCGACGTGTGCGTGTTGTCGCGCATCTGGTCCAGGCTCACCGACATCTGCTCCACGGCGGCAGCCATGGCGGTTGCCGACTGGCTCGTCTCGGTCGAGCTGTGGGACGAATGCCCGATAGCGCGCGCGAGTTCGGCCGCGGTGTCGTCGAGCCGGTGCACGTCGTGGTTGAGTTCCTGGAGCATCGTGCTCAGCATCGCCACCAGCTCGTTGAAGCTGCGCGACGCCTGCGCGATTTCGTCGTGACCGCTGACGTCGAGGCGCACCGAGAAGTCCTTGTGCTCGACCAGTTGCGCCATCAGCGTGCTCATGTGCCGCAGCGGGACGGAAACGCGGCGCGCGAGATAGAAGCCGCCGATCGCCAGCACGGCGAACGAGAACACCATGCCGGCCAGCGTGGTCGCCTGCACGCGCAGCGCCGCGGCCACGGCGCCGTCGATCTCGTGCGTCGCCTCGCGGAGTTGGTCGTCGATGAGCGGCACCAGCGCCTCCTGCAGCTGGGCGGACGCCTTGTCGAATTCGCCCATCGTCTGGTTGCCGGCGGCCGTGCCGTGGTCCACATAGGCCTGGGCCATCTTCTTGCCGACGGCGTACCAGGCGGCCATGCGCTCCTTGAGCTGGTCGGCGCGGGCGACGCTGGCCTCGGCCTTTTCGGCGACGTACGATGCGCGGATGGTCGCGAGCCCCGCCAGGAAGGCCTGGTGCGCCTTCTCGGCTTCCTTGAAGCCGTCGTCGAGGCCGTCCTGGCCGCGTGTCGCCGAGATGTCCGTCAGCCATTGCTGCATCTGCACCACCTGCATCTGCATGTCCTTGGCGAGGATGGCGTTCGGCACGCCTTCCTCCTTGACGTCGGCGAGATCGCGCCGAAGCTCCATGAAGGAAAAGTACGAAACAGCCAGCATCGATGCCAGGGTGGCGCCCACGAGGGCAACAATCGCCAGAATCTTCCGGCCTACGGAAAGCTTGTCGAGCATGTTCGTCTCCGATGGTCTGTCGCGGCTGCGTGACGTCGTCTCTGCCAGCGAACGGTCTATGCAGTCTGCGTGTAGCGATATGTGAGCACAGTCGCCTCGCAATCGAACTGGATTGATCTATCGCAAACCGGCAGGGCGGCAACCCTCAGCAAAGAATCGGTATCCTGCAAAGCCCATGCAGGCCTACCGATCCGTCCCTATCGCCGAATGCCACGATGCGCTGGTCCGCATTCCCGCGGCGCCGTTCGCCTTCACGGACCCGCATCCCTATGTCGCGCTCGGCGCCCCCTACGCAGGCGCGTCGCCGTGGATGCTGCGACAGCGCGTGCTCGATGCGCTGCTTGCCGCGGGCGCGTCGCTCGCCGCGCGCAAGCCCGGCTGGCGGCTCAAGCTTTTCGACGCCTATCGTCCCGTGCCCGTGCAGGCGTTCATGGTCTGGCGCGAGTTCCAGCGACACGCCGTAGCGGCGGGGCGATCCATCACGCCCTTCGAGAACCCCGCCGACCTCGAGCGCGGCGCTCCCGAGCTGTACGCCGACCTGGCCGCCACCGTGTTCCGGTTCTGGGGCATACCGAGCGACGATCCGCGGACGCCGCCGCCGCATAGCACGGGTGCCGCCATCGACCTCACGCTGCAGGATGCGTCGGGCCGCGAGATCGACATGGGATGCCCGATCGACGAGACCACCGAACGCGCCTACCCCGATTTCCATTCAAACGCGACGACGCCGGAAGGCCGCGCCGTCCATGCCTGCCGCGAACTGCTGAACGACGTCATGACCGCCGCCGGCTTCAGCCGCCACGCCAACGAATGGTGGCACTTCTCGCTCGGCGACCAGATGGACGCGGCCGCGAAGCGGCAGCCGTTCGCCATTTATGGCCGCGCAGCGTAAGCCGTATCCGATTGCTGAGGCCGCACGGCGTGCGAGAATGCCGCCCTGTCCTCCATGCCCATGAGCTTTCCGCCGAGAATGTCGTCGCCATCCTCGCGACAATCCGCTGTCCGCACGCCGCTCCTTGCGATCGCCTTGAAGGGCGCGCTGGTCTTCGCCGCCGCCTTCAGCGGCCCCGCTGCCGCGGACCCCGAGAAGGCCAAGGCCATCGTCGCCGCCACCTGCTCCTCCTGCCACGGCATCGATGGCAACAGCACCGTTCCCAACTACCCGAAGCTTGCGGGGCGCCATCCCGAGCATGTCGCGCGCGAACTGCAGGAGTTCGTCGCCAAGAAGCGCAAGAGCCATGTCATGGAGCCGATCGCCGAGCAGCTGGATGCCGCCGACTTCAAGGCGATCGGCGAATACTTCGCCGCCCAGACGCCGACCTCGGAGCCGGTACGCGACCCGCTGGCGGCCGAAGCCGGCAAGAAGCTCTACATGGACGGCGACGAGGAGCGCGGCGTGCCCGCCTGCGCCGGCTGCCACGTCTTCGACGGCACCGGCAACAAGCGTTTCCCGCGCCTCGCCGGCCAGCACCGTGAATACCTGATCGCCGAGATGCACAAGTTCCGCAAGGACGAGCGCAACAACGTCGCCTCGCGGCTGATGCGCGAAGTGGCGAAGCGCCTGACCGACGACGAGATCAAGGCCGTCGCCGAATATCTGACCGGCTTGTGACGAGCCGCCGGGGGAACACGATGAAACGCAGGATTGCGAAACTGTTGCTGCTCTCGCTCTGGCCGTTGGCCGTTGCGGCCCAGCACAAAGCCGCCGGCTGGAACGAGATCAGCGGCGAGAAGAAGCACGCGCTCGGCCTCAAGGGCGACGCCGCACGCGGCGCCGAGGCCTTCCAGATCTGCCAGGGCTGCCACAAGGAAGGCGCCACCGGCAGCGTCAGCGGCGCCTATCCGCGCCTCGCCGGCCAGCACGCCAGCGTGCTGATCGAGCAGATGGCCGACATCCGCTCGGGCCGGCGCAGCAACCCGAAGATGCTGCCGTTCGCCGATAAGCACGTGCTCAGCGCCGAGGAGATGGCCGACATCGCCGCCTACCTGCAGGCGCTGCCGCTCCCGCCGAACCTCGGCCGCGGGCCGGGCAGCGACCTCGCGCGCGGCAAGCGGCTCTACGACAAGGACTGCGCGATCTGCCACGGCGACCGCGGCGAGGGCGACGCCGAGCAGTTCTATCCGCTCGTCGCCGGCCAACACTACCGCTACCTGCTGCGCGAGGCGTATTACATCCGCGACGGCAACCGCGGCAACGCCCATCCTGACATGGTGAAGGTCATCAAGGCGTACGGAAACGACGACCTCGAAGCCGTGTCCGACTACATGTCGCGGCTCGCGCCGCCGTAGCGCTCAGCGCCCGCGCGCGAGCTCCAGCGTGTGCGCGTCGCGCTCGCCGGAAAAATACTTGTCCAGCGCCGCGGCGAACAGCGAGCCCGGCTCGGCGACGAGATCGAACAGCGTCATCGAGGAGCGGAACTTCATGTCGTCCGGGCTTCCGAAGATCGCGTGCGCCGAGCGACCCTCGAGACGATTCACGGCCTCCGTGCATTCGCGCAGGCGAGCGCCGAGCACCGCGTGGTTCAGGTAGGCCCGCGCCTCGTCGAGGCTCCTGATCGCATAGTGCCGCGACGTCGCACTGAAGCCGAGGCCGTCGAACTGCGGAAAAACGAACCACATCCAGTGCGACGCCTTGCGGCCGTTGCGCAGTTCGGCGAGCACGTCGCCGTAGACGTCGCGTTGCGCATCGACGAAGCGTTCGAGGTCGGGATCGTTGGCGTTCATGGAAACAATCTAGCATTGCCCGCGCTACGGGGACCGAGGCCGCGACAGGCCGGGCCGTCGCCTCATGCGCTCCCGCCCTTCGGGTCCCCGCGGCGCCGCGCCGCCGGCCGGCCGGTCACGCAAACTCGCTGCGCTCGAACAGCGCGACCGGAAACCCCGGCCGCCGTCCCGTCACCGCGGCGGTCGCAAAATCGGCGACAACCCGGCCTGCCTCGGCCTCTGCGCCGATGGTGGTCTGATTGTCAAAACGAGACAGGGACCAACGCAAGCCTCAACTGTCGGCGTCCTTTTGAGCCAGGAAGAGGTTTGTCATTAATGCCCGCTCAAACTCACTCATATCTTCGCCACTCCAGAGGCTTCCGCTTACCCCCGTCCCTCGACGTCTAAGGGTTCTGTCATGGGCAATCAACTCTGAAACCTCTGCACTGAGGCGTTTAAGCTCGTCATTGATCGCAGACCGGTCTCTCTCGACGGCGAACCGCTCAGTCATTAGAGCGGCCTTGTCCGCAACGAGACGGCGATCGGAGGGATCCATTGATTGCATGTGTCCATCGTAAGGATCTCTGCCTGTGGCGATTTCATTCCATCGCTGATCCAGCGATGCTCGCTCCTGCTCCAGCATAGTCTTCTTATGGAGGAGATCCCGCATGCGCTCCGCTACGCGCGCTTCCCTCTCGGATAGGTGCTCCTTGAAGCGCCGCGCAACGGCTGCCTCGCGGCTCAGGCTGCGGACTTCGTTAATCGCCTCTGCAGACACCAACTCTCTCGAAGTCGAACCGGCGTGCTCCATGAACTGGTCAGTCTTGTACATGTAGAAAGCAACATTCGCACTCTTTCGCATCTCCTCAACGAGTTCGGGACGTGGGCCGAAGGTCTTGCCTTGAAACTTCCACCACCAGTCTTCTTTGTTGTCATCAGTGACAAGCACGACCGGACTTGTCGTCGCCTTTGCGTGATCGATCATTTGCTGCCAGATGATCCAATCTCCATACTTTTCGTCCCCCGACTTTTCCTTCGCATCCATGAAGCCCGGAGGAACACGACGTGAGTAGCGTTGTTCCGCGAGCTTGTACATGGAGTTCAATGTGTCATCTACATATGGGTTGCCGACGCGGCCGTCGAAGAGGTCGGTAATGGACTCTAGTATCGGATCTCGTTCTAGCAGATTTGGGTGCTTTTCTTGCTGTCCCTGCAACGCCGCCTTCGTGCTTTCAAATACCTTATCAAGCGACTTCAGGTGTTCCTTCGTATCGATGAACCAATGCCGGTTGTATGCCGCAAGGTCAACCTCGATTTGCTTTCTATGGTCATCAAGCAGTCCGCGGATCTTCTTGTACGCGTCAACTTGTTCGGCAATGACCTTCATGCGGTTTCGATGGAACTCGGCGGCGACTTGGTGTGGTAGCCAAAGCCGGTCCTTGTATACCTTCAATACTTCCAGAAGCCGGTCCCGCGTCGTCGTCGAGTAGCGGTACAGGTTAAGAAGCACGTTGGTGTCGAGCACAAAAACTGCGCTCTTCCAAAGTTCGTCAAATTGCTGACGCGTTGGCCTGTAGTGTCCTGGAAACAGATTCCGCATGATTGCCCCTGAAATGCAAAGCGGATGCATGATATGCCCGCATGATACGGCTCGACAACCAGTCGAGGTCTTGCACAAGGAAGAGCAGGCCAAGGGCACGGTCCCCGCCGATTTTGCGACCGCCGTGGCGGCGGCGTGCTGGACGGGGAAGTCCGGTCGCGATGTCTGAGCGAAGCGAGTTCCGCGACCGGCCGGCCGGCGCGTCGACGGCGCGGGAACCCGAAGGGCGGGAGCGCATGAGGCGGGGGCCGTGCCCTTGGTCTGCGGCGGATCGTTACGCTGGGTTTTCAGCCAGCAACGAAAGCAGAGACGCACCGTAGCGCGCCGCCTTCGATTCGCCGATGCCGCCGACTTCCAATAGATCTTCCATCGTCTGCGGACGGCGCGCAGCGATTTCCTGCAGCGTGCGGTCGTGGAGGATGACGTAGGCGGGGACGCCTTGCTCGCGTGCAGTCTGGCCGCGCCACTGGCGTAGCGCGTCGAACAGGCCGGTAGCACTGGCGGGCAGGTCCATCGGAAAGATCGCCTTCGGCTTCGCGCTCTTCTTCTTCGCGGCGGCGATCTGCCGGCGCAGCATCAGCGTGGTTTCGCCCTTGAGCACGGGCTTGGCGTTCTCGGTGAGCTTGAGCGCGCCGTAGGCTTGGGCGTCGGCGTAGAGCAGGCCGCTCGCGAGCAGTTGTCGCGCGACGCTGCGCCAGGTGGCTTCGTCGTGGTCGGCGCCGACGCCGAAGGTGGGCAGGCTGTCGTGATTGAACTGGGCGACCTTGTCGGTGGCCTTGCCGCGCAGGATGTCGATCAGGTGGGCGGCGCCGAAGCGCTGGCCGGTGCGCAGGCAGGCGGACATGAACTTCTGCGCGGCGACGGTGCCGTCCCAGAGTTCGGGCGGGGTCTGGCAGGTGTCGCAGTTGTTGCAGGCGTCGCGCGTCTCGCCGAAGTAGTTGAGCAGGACGGTGCGGCGGCAGCCGGCGGCTTCGCAGTAGGCGAGCATGGCGTCGAGCTTCTGGCGCTCGATGCGCTTCTGCTCGTCGGGCGCGGCGGATTCATCGATGCGCTGGCGATGGATCACCACGTCGTTGAGGCCGTAGGTCATCCAGGCCTCGGCGGGCTCGCCGTCGCGGCCGGCGCGACCCGTCTCCTGGTAGTAGGCCTCGAGGCTCTTGGGCAGGTCGAGGTGGGCGACGAAGCGCACGTCGGGCTTGTCGATGCCCATGCCGAAGGCGATGGTCGCGACCATCACCACGCCGTCTTCGCGCACGAAACGCTGCTGGTGCTCGCGGCGCGAATCGGCATCCATGCCGGCATGGTAGGGCAGGGCCGTCACGCCTTGCCCCTGCAGCCACAGCGCGGTCTCGTCCACCTTCTTGCGCGACAGACAGTAGATGATGCCGGCGGCGCCGCGATGGTCGGCGAGGAAGGCGAGCAGCTGCTTGCGCGGATTGTCGCGCTCGACGACGGTGTAGCGGATGTTCGGGCGGTCGAAGCTGGCGACGAAGATGCGCGCCTCTTCGAGCGCGAGGCGGTGCGCGATCTCGCCGCGCGTCAGCGCATCCGCCGTGGCCGTCAGCGCGATGCGCGGCACCTCGGGGAAGCGCTCGTGCAGGATCGAGAGCTGGATGTACTCGGGCCGGAAATCGTGGCCCCATTGCGAGACGCAGTGCGCCTCGTCGATGGCGAACAGCGCGATGCGATTCTGCTCGCGCAGGCGCTCGAGCAGGCCGAGGAAGCGCTCGGTCAGCAGGCGCTCGGGGGCGACGTAGAGCAGGTCGAGCTCGCCGCTCAGCAGGCGCCGCTCGGTGTCGGAGGCGGTGGCGAAGTCCTGCGACGAGTTGAGGAAGGCGGCTTTGACGCCGGCCTGCAGCAGCGCGTCGACCTGGTCCTGCATCAGCGCGATCAGCGGCGAGACGACGATGCCGACGCCGGGACGCAGCAGCGCGGGCAACTGGAAGCAGAGCGACTTGCCGCCGCCGGTGGGCATCAGCACGAGGGCGTCGCCGCCGCCCGTGACGTGCTCGACGATCTCCTGCTGGGCGCCGCGGAAGCTCTTGTAACCGAAGACTGCGTGGAGGAGTTGCGCGGCGTCGTTGCCTCCGGCCGGCCTGTCGGCCTTAACGCGCGCGTCGCGCGCATTAGCCTTCGCCGAAACTTCGCTATCGCTCGTTTTCACGGGACGGGCAGCCAGCGGCAGCCGGCTTCATCGCAGGCGAGCGCGGCGCCGCTGCGATCCCACTCGGGCAGCACCCAGCGCTCGCGGCCGGCGTGTTCGTGGCGTGCCATGCGGTGCGTGTGGCCGTGGATCATGCGCGCGACGCCGTGCGTCTCGAATGCGCGCTCGACGGCGCCGGCATTCGCGTCCATCAGTGCCATCGGCTTTGTGCGCTTCTCGCTTTCGCTGCGGCTGCGCAGGCGCTCGATCTCGTCCTTGCGCGCGTCGAGCGGCAGGGCGAGGAAGTCGTGCCGCCATTGCTCGCTGCGAATGGCGGCGCGGAAGGTTTGGTATTCGGCGTCGTCGGTGCAGAGGGTGTCGCCGTGCAGCACGAGCGTCTTGGTGCCGGCGACGTCGACGATCGTCTCGTCGGCGATGATCGCGACGCCGGCCGCCGCGGCGAAGGCGTCGTCGATCAGGAAGTCGCGGTTGCCGCGGATGAAGAAGACGCGGGTGCCGCTGTCGGCGAGCGCCTTGAGGTCGGCGCAGACGGCGGCGTTGAAGGCATCGCCGAGGTCGTCGTCGCCGGCCCAGGCGTCGAAGAGGTCGCCGAGCACGTAGAGCGCGGCGGCGCCGCGCGCCGGGCCGGCGAGGAAGTCGTGGAACAGTCGCGCCGTGTGCGGGCGCGACGGGTGCAGATGTAAGTCGGAGACGAAGAGGCTCAGCAAACTTCGGCGCGCTCGATCACGACGTCCTCGACCGGGACGTCCTGATGGAAGCCGCTGCGGCCGGTCTTGACGCCCTTGATCTTGTCGACGACGTCCATGCCTTCGACCACCTTGCCGAAGACGCAATAGCCCCAGCCGTCCTGGCCCGGGTAGTCGAGGAAGCCGTTGTCGCCGACGTTGATGAAGAACTGCGCCGAAGCCGAATGCGGATCGGAGGTGCGCGCCATGGCGATGCTGCCGACTTCGTTCTTGAGGCCGTTGTTGGCCTCGTTCTCGATCGGCTCCTGCGTCGGCTTCTGCTTCATGCCGGGCTCGAAACCGCCGCCCTGGATCATGAAGCCGGCGATGACGCGATGGAAGATCGTGCCGTCGTAATGGCCGGACTCGACGTAGGAGATGAAGTTGGCGACGGTCTTGGGCGCCTTCTCGGCGTCGAGTTCGAGGGAGATGACGCCGTGGTTGGTGTGCAGCTTGATCATTTTCGTTTCCTTATTTCTTTTCGGGCAGCAGTTTCGCCGATTCGATGATGACGGGCGTCGAGGGGACGTCCTGCATGAAGTTCGCGCTGCCGGTCGGCACCTTGCCGATCTTCTGCACGACGTCGAAGCCTTGCACGACCTTGCCGAAGACGGCGTAGCCCCAGCCGTCCTGACCAGGATAGTCAAGGAAGGTATTGGGCTTGAGGTTGATGAAGAACTGGGCGCTGGCCGAGTGCGGGTCGCGAGTCCGCGCCATGGCGAGCGTGCCGGGCTCGTTCCTGAGGCCGTTCTTGGCTTCGTTCTGGATCGGGGCGCGCGTCTTCTTTTCCTTCATGCCGGGCGCGAAGCCGCCGCCCTGGATCATGAAGCCGTCGATGACGCGATGGAAGATAACTCCGTCGTAGAAGCCGTCGGTGACGTACTGGAGGAAGTTCTCGACGCTCTTGGGCGCCTTCTCGGGGTAGAGCTCGATGACCAGGGTGCCCATGTTCGTCTTCATCTCGACCATCGGGTTGGCGAAGGCGGGAAGCGAAAGGGCGAGCGCAAGCAGGACGGCGACGAGTTTCTTCATCGGGAGTGTGCTCCGGGAAAGTGGCGGCCGGCCGTCAGGCCGAGCCTTCGTAGACGATCTTCCAGCGACCGTCTTCCTTGATCCAGTACTGGCGTTTCTTCATCACGTTCGAGAGGTTGCTGCTCTTGTAGTCCTGTTCGAAGGTGACGACGACGTATTCTTCCTTGCCGGGATTGCGGAACATGCTGATGTTCTCGGTGGCGACCTTGACCCAGCTCTTGCCGGCATTGACCTTGCGCTTGTGCTCGACCCACTGCTTCTGATCCTGGCCGTCGGCCTTGAAGCGCGCCGAGTAGTGGCGGCCGTAGCGGTCGGTGTCGAGGCTTTCCCAGTCGCGGCGCCACTCGTCGATCATGTCGAGCAGGGACTTGCGCTCGGTCTGCCAGTCGTCGAGCGACAGCCACTCGATGCTGTTGCTGATGATCACCGGCGTCAGGCCGATCTGGAGATTCTTCGAGATCGCGTCGAGATCCTGGTTGGCGAGGACGACGCAGCCGTCGGAGGCCTTGGGCGGGCGCGAGAAGGTGTCGGACGGCGTGCCGTGCAGCCAGATGCCGTGGCCGTTGCGTCCCATCCGCTTGTCCCACTCGTTCGGGTAGTTGATCGGGAAGGCGCCGCTGCCGTAGAAGTCGCCGAGCTTTTGGCGTGGCAGGCTGGCGGTGACGTGATAGACGCCGATCGGCGTCTTCTTGTCGCCTTCCTTGAGTTTGTCCGTTCCGAGCTTGCCGTGGGTCACGTAGTAGTCGGCGACGAAGCGCGGCGTGCCCTTGTCGTTCTGGTAGAGGTAGAGGCGCGCCTTCTGCGTATCGACGACGACGGCATACTTCTGGTCGGGGCGCAGCTGCAGCAGGTAGCGCGGCACGTAGTCGGCCGTCGGCTTGGTCTTGTAGGCGCGCAGGCGGGCGAGGGCTTCTTCGCGCAGGTCGGCGATCTTCTCCTGCGCGCCGCTGCCGCCGCCTTCACCGAAGCTCTTGAGCGGACGCGTGCGCGCCAGCAGCAGATCGCCGCGGACTAGATGGCCGAGGCGGAAGTTGGGGTAGGCCTTGAGCAGCGCGTCGGTCTGCTGCAGCGCCGATTCCCAGCGGTTCTTCTCGATGTCGTCGAAGACGCGCGCGAGCAGCGGCTCGGGGCCGGAATCGGTGTAGCGCGCCTCGGCGGCGCAGGCCGCTGAGACGGGAAAAGCAAGGGCGGCAAGGACTGCGAGGGCGCGGCGACGCAGACGGACGTTCATCAACTGCCGATCTTCTCTTGCTGGATCAGCCAGCGGCCGTCGCGGCGAACCAGCGTGACGACCTTGTTGCTGCCGGCCTTGAAGGTGCCGGCCTTGTAGTGCTGGCGGAACTTGGCGGTTGCCTTGTCACCCTCGACGGTGATGCGCAGGTTTTCGTGGCCGACCTGGATGCTCGCCGGCTTGGTGATGCGCTTGGCGCGCTCGGCTTCCCACGCGGCGCGCGATTCGCCGCTGGGAGTCTCGAAGTCCTTGGCGTAGTGGGCGAGGTAGCCCTTGACGTCCTTCTTCGACCAGGCGGAGAACCAGCCGTCGATGGCCTTGGTGACTTCGGCGACCTCGCCACCGGCGGCGGCCGGCTTCGCGGCTTCCTTGGCGGGCGGCGGCGCGATCGGCGGCGGCGCGGCGACGACCTTGGCCTCGACCGGCTTGACCTCGAGGGGCTTCGGCACTTCGACGGGCTTCGGTTCGGACGGCTTGGCCTCGACCTTGGGCTCGACGGGCGCGGCGGCGACGATGGCCGGCGCTGGCTTGGCGGCCGTAGGACGTCCCGGCCGCTGGTTGACGCTGATCAGGTCCTTGATCGTCGCCAGCTTGGTCTGCGCGCTGGAGTTCGAGGAATCGATCTGCAGCGCCTTGTCGTAGGCCTGGCTGGCGAGGCGGGCGTAGATGTCGCCGAGGTTCTCGTGCGCCGTTGCGTAGGAGGGATGGGTGCGAATCGCCATCTCCAGCGCCTGCTTGGCTTTCTCGAACTGCTTCTGCTGGGCGTAGATGACGGCGAGGTTGTTGTAGGGCTCGGGCAGCTCGGGGTAGTCCTCGGTCAGCTTGGTGAACACCGAGATGGCGTCGTTCGGCTTGTTCATCTCGGCGAGGATCACGCCCTTGAGGAAGCGCCCCTGGGCGTCCTTCGGCTTGCCCGACAGATACTTGTCGACCTGCTCGAGGGCCTGCGTGTGCTGTCCCTGTTTGAGCAGCCGATTGGCGTCCTGGATCGCGTCGGCGTGTGCCGGCATGGCCAAGGCGACGGCGACCGCGTAGGCAGCGAAAGCGAGCGTGCGGGCGGGAAAGAAGCGTTTATTGGCCATGTTATACTGGTCGCGACGGGTCGAATTCAACGTTGAATTCTAGCAAGAAGGCGGTTTCATCCACAAGAAATCCCGCTTCCCGCGATGGGGAAATAACACCCCGGTTTAGTGTTTATTTCGCGCGTTCGGTCCCTGCATGCTGAAGATCTACAACTCCCTGGCTCGAGAGAAGCAGCAGTTTGTCCCCATCGAGCCCGGGCGTGTTCGCATGTACGTCTGCGGCATGACGGTCTACGACTACTGCCATCTCGGGCACGCGCGGGTCATGGTGGTGTTCGACATGGTGGCGCGCTGGCTGCGCGCCAGCGGGCTCGACCTGACCTACGTCCGCAACATCACCGACATCGACGACAAGATCATCCGCCGCGCGCGCGAGAACGGCGAAACGGTGCGTGCGCTGACCGACCGCTTCATCGCGGCGATGAACGAGGACGCCGGGGCGCTCGGCGTGCTGCGGCCTGACTTCGAGCCGCGCGCGACCGATTACGTGCCGCAGATGCTCGGCCTGATCGGCAAGCTCGAGGAGCGCGGCCTCGCGTACGCCGCGCCGAATCACGATGTCTGCTACTCGGTGCGCAAGTTTCCCGACTACGGCAGGCTCTCGGGCAAGTCGCTCGAGGACCTGCGCGCCGGCGAGCGCGTCGACGTCATGGAAGGCAAGCAGGATCCGCTTGACTTCGTGCTCTGGAAGCACGCGCGCGACGACGAGCCGGCCGAGGTCAAGTGGGATTCGCCCTGGGGCCGCGGCCGCCCGGGCTGGCACATCGAGTGCTCGGCGATGAGCTCCGACCTGCTCGGCGATCATTTCGACATCCACGGCGGCGGGCAGGACCTGCAGTTTCCCCATCACGAGAACGAGATTGCCCAGTCAGAAGGGGCGCACGGCACCACCTTCGTGAATTACTGGATGCACAACGGCTTCGTGCGGGTGGACGACGAGAAGATGTCGAAGTCGCTCGGCAACTTCTTCACCATCCGCGAAGTGCTGAAGTCGTACGACGCAGAGGTGGTGCGCTTTTTCATCCTGCGCGCGCATTACCGCAGCCCGCTCAACTATTCCGACGCGCATCTGGACGACGCACGCCAGGCGCTGACGCGGCTGTACACGTCGTTGAAAGGCTGCGACGGCGATGCAGGCGTCGATTGGGACGACGATTACGCGCGCCGCTTCCGCGAGGCGCTCGACGACGACTTCGGCACGCCCGAGGCGATCGAGGTGCTGTTTGACATCGCGGCCGAATTGAATCGCACGCGTGACGCCAAATTGGCGCGACAGTTGAGGGGGCTTGGCGCTATCCTCGGACTGCTCGAGCGCGATCCGGTCCGCTTCTTGCAAGCGGTTCCGGCGTCGGGCGAAGGCATGGCGGCGGAGGACATCGAAGCGCGCATTGCAGCCCGTGTGGCGGCCAAGAAGGCGAAGAACTTCGCCGAGGCCGATCGTATTCGCGACGAGCTCAAATCCGCCGGCATCGTCCTCGAGGACTCGCCTCAGGGCACGACCTGGCGCAGGGGATAGTGAAGTGACAACGGAACAGAAGCCTGAAGGGCGCGCACCGCGCCGCACGATCCAGGAGCCCAAGAAGCGGGGCCGCAGCAACTGCGGCGCCTGCGAACTGCGCGACGTCATGGTGTGCTCCGACGTGACATCCGACCAGCTCGAGGATTTCCACACCTGGATCGACGATCTGGCGATCCCGCCGGGCGGGGTCATCTTCAACAGCAATGCGCCGGCCGATGGCGTCTATTGCATTCGCGCCGGCACGGTGAAGCTGGTCAAGTATTCGAGCAACGGTGCCCAGCGCATCGTCCGCATCGTCAAGCACAGCGACGTCGCCGGCATGGAGTCGGTGTTCTCGGACACCTTCGAGCACACGGCGATCGCCGTCGGAGAGGTCGTCGCCTGCCGCATCCCGATGGCGAACTTCCGCCGCATGATCGAGGCCAACCCGACGCTGCAGCGGCGCCTGCTGTCGAAGTCGCAGGAAGCGCTGCGGGAAGCGGAGGTCTGGCTGTCCGAGTTGGCCGGCGGGGCGGCCCAGGCGCGCGAGCGCATGGCCCGCCTGCTACTGCGCCTGCGTGACGGTCAGAGCACCCGCATCCATCGCTTCAGCCTGGAGGACATCGGCTCGATGCTCGGCATCACCATCGAGACGGCGAGCCGCATCCTGGCCGATTTCACCCGCACGGGCGTGCTGACGAAGCGCAGCGCCGGCGCCGGCATGCGCTACTACAACGCGGACATTGCCGCGCTGGAAAAGATTGCGACGTCGGAAGAGCCTCAGCCGCAGTCGGCGCGCGTCGTGCGCTTCAGCGGCGACAAGGACTGAAAAGGCGCCGCCGCGGCGGCGCCATCCATCAAGGAAACGTCAGACGTGCGAGACGCGCTGCGCAGCGGCGCTCGTCTCGAAGCGCTTCATGCCGATGAGGCCCGCGATGATGCCGGCGACGAGGGCGCCGAGCGTCTGGTAGCCGTAGAGGCTTTCGAAGAAGGTCTGGCCGCCTGCCGCCCACGAGACGAGCAGGAAGAAGAGGCTGATCGAGCAGCAGACCAGCAGGGCCAGCGGAACGATCGAGGCTTGGGGTTCTTGTTGGGACATGGCGATCTCCGGCAAGGTGGATTCTGGAGCGGATGCAGCCATAGAGAAGGCTGATCCAACTGTAATTTGACGTTGATCAAATTTTGAGCAGATGGACGCGCCTTGTCAAACACGCTTTCGTTATGACCTTATAAGCATGTCCTGATATTTCACGCGGTGCGCGAGACGGCCCCTCGCGTCAGGGCGAGCGTCAGCTGGCGAAGAAGTCCCGCACGCGGTCCATCCAGCCCTTGGCACGCGGATTGTGTCGTTCCGCGTTGGTCTGGCTGATTTCCTCGAACTCGCGCAGCAGTTCCCGCTGGCGGTCCGTGAGGTTGATCGGCGTCTCGACGACGACGTGGCAGAGCAGATCGCCATGACCGATCGAGCGTACACCCTTGATGCCCTTGCCGCGCAGCCGGAACACCTTGCCCGTCTGGGTTTCCGGCGGGACTTTGAGGCGCGCGACGCCGTCGAGCGTGGGAATCTCGATCTCGCCGCCGAGCGCCGCGACCGTGAAGCTCACCGGCATCTCGCAGTGCAGGTCGTCGTGGTCGCGCTGGAAGACGGTGTGCGGCTTGAGGTGGATCTGAACGTAGAGATCGCCGGGCGGGCCGCCATTGACGCCGGGCTCGCCTTCGCCCGAAAGCCGGATGCGATCGCCCTCGTCGATGCCGGCGGGAATCTTGACCGACAGCGTCTTGTGCTGCTTGACGCGGCCGGCGCCATGGCAGCTCGTGCAGGGCTCGGCGATGAAGCGGCCGGTGCCGTGGCACTTGGGGCAGGTCTGCTGGATGGAGAAAAAGCCTTGTTGCATGCGCACCTGGCCATGGCCGCCGCAAGTCGGGCAGACCTTCGGCTCGGTGCCCTTCTTGGCGCCGCTGCCCTTGCAGGTCTCGCATTCGGCCATGGTCGGGATGCGGATGCGCGTCTCGGTGCCGCGCGCCGCTTCCTCCAGACCGATCTCGAGGTTGTAGCGCAGGTCGGCGCCGCGGAAGACGTTGGAGCGGCCGCCGCGGCCGCCGCCGAAGATGTCGCCGAAGATGTCGGAGAATGCGTCGGAGAAGCCGCCCATGCCGTTGCCGCCGAAACCCTGGCCGCCGCCGGCGGACGGGTCGACCCCGGCATGGCCGAACTGGTCGTAGGCCGAGCGCTTCTGCGCGTCCGAGAGGATCTCGTAGGCTTCCTTCGCTTCCTTGAAGTGCTCCTCCGACTTCGGATTGTCCGGGTTGCGGTCGGGATGGTGCTTCATGGCCAGCCTGCGGTAGGCCTTCTTGATGTCCTCCGCGCTGGCGTCGCGGTTGACGCCGAGGATTTCGTAGTAGTCGCGTTTAGCAGCCATGTTCTCTAGCGGTCATTAGCATGAAAGACACGGAGCGCACGGACGTTGCGCCGTGGTCTCCGTGTCCCGAAGGGACGACAGGTTATTACTTCTTGCCGTCCTTGACCTCGGTGAATTCGGCATCGACCACGTCGGCTTCCTCCGCCTTGGCTTCGCCGCCGCCGGCCTGCGCACCGCCCGCGGCTTGCGCGCCGGCCGCCTGCTCCTGCTGCGTCTGGGCATAGATCTTCTCGCCGAGCTTCTGCGAGGCGGCGCCGAGCGCCTCGGACTTCGCCTCGATGGTCGCCTTGTCGTCGCTCTTGAGCGCCTCTTCGGCTTCCTTGATCGCGGTTTCGATCTTGGCCTTCTCGTCGGCGTCGATCTTGTCGCCATGCTCGGACAGCGCCTTCTTGACCGAGTGGATCAGCGCGTCGCACTGGTTGCGCGTATCGATCAGCTCGTGCGCCTTGCGGTCTTCCTCGGCGTGGGCCTCGGCATCGCGCACCATGCGCTGGATCTCTTCCTCGTTGAGGCCGGAGTTCGCCTTGATGGTGATCTTGTTTTCCTTGCCGGTGCCCTTGTCGCGCGCCGAAACGTGCAGGATGCCGTTGGCGTCGATGTCGAAGGTGACCTCGATCTGCGGCATGCCGCGCGGCGCCGGCGGGATGTCGGTGAGGTTGAACTGGCCGAGGCTCTTGTTGCCGGCGGCCATCTCGCGCTCGCCCTGCATGACGTGGATGGTCACCGCCGACTGGTTGTCGTCGGCCGTCGAGAACACCTGGCTGGTCTTGGTCGGGATGGTGGTGTTCTTCTGGATCAGCTTGGTCATGACGCCGCCGAGCGTCTCGATGCCCAGCGACAGCGGCGTGACGTCGAGCAGCAGCACGTCCTTGACCTCGCCCTGCAGCACGCCGCCCTGGATCGAGGCGCCGATGGCGACGGCCTCGTCGGGATTCACGTCCTTGCGCGGCTCCTTGCCGAACACTTCCTTGACCTTCTCCTGCACCTTCGGCATGCGCGTCATGCCGCCGACGAGGATGACGTCAGCGATGTCCTCGACCTTGACGCCCGCATCCTTGATGGCCATGCGGCACGGGGCGACGCAGCGCTCGATCAGCTCGTCGACCAGCGACTCGAACTTGGCACGCGTGATCTTCATCGTCAGGTGCTTGGGACCCGAGGCGTCGGCCGTGATGTAGGGCAGGTTGATCTCGGTCTGCTGGTTCGACGACAGCTCGATCTTGGCCTTCTCGGCGGCTTCCTTGAGGCGCTGCAGGGCCAGCACGTCGTTCTTGAGG
Source organism: Pseudomonadota bacterium (assembly GCA_046726235.1). Taxonomy (GTDB): domain Bacteria; phylum Pseudomonadota; class Gammaproteobacteria; order Burkholderiales; family Rhodocyclaceae; genus Nitricoxidireducens. The sequence continues at coordinate 169,291 of JBKPAD010000002.1, read as the reverse complement.
TCGACGCCCTGTTCCTTCTTGAACTCGGTGACGATGTAATCGATGATGCGCTGGTCGAAGTCCTCGCCGCCCAGGAAGGTGTCGCCGTTGGTCGACAGCACCTCGAACTGGTGCTCGCCCTCGATCTCGGCGATGTCGATGATCGAGATGTCGAAGGTGCCGCCGCCGAGGTCGAACACCGCGATCTTGCGGTCGCCTTCCTGCTTGTCGAGGCCGAAGGAGATCGCGGCCGCGGTCGGCTCGTTGATGATGCGCTTGACTTCGAGGCCGGCGATGCGGCCGGCGTCCTTGGTGGCCTGGCGCTGGCTGTCGTTGAAGTAGGCCGGGACCGTGATGACGGCCTCGGTGACTTCCTCTCCGAGGTAGTCTTCGGCGGTCTTCTTCATCTTGCGCAGCACTTCGGCAGAAACCTGCGGCGGCGCCATCTTCTTGCCGCGCACCTCGACCCAGGCGTCGCCGTTGTCGGCCTTGACGATCTTGTAGGGCATCAGGTCGATGTCCTTCTGCACTTCCTTCTCTTCGAAGCGGCGGCCGATCAGGCGCTTGACGGCGAACAGCGTGTTCTTGGCGTTGGTCACCGCCTGGCGCTTGGCGGAGGCGCCGCACAGCACTTCGCCGTCCTCGGTGTAGGCGACGATGGACGGCGTGGTGCGCGCACCTTCCGAGTTTTCGATGACCTTGGGCTTGCCGCCTTCCATGATGGCGACGCAGCTGTTGGTGGTGCCGAGGTCGATGCCGATGATCTTGCCCATGTTGGTGTCCTTTGCTGAATGCTTGAAAAACTAGCCTGTCGGGGAAATGGGGGTATTCGTCGTCAGTTCAAGCGCTTTTCGCCTTGGAAACGACGACCAGCGCGGGACGGATGATGCGATCGTGCAGCGCATACCCCTTCTGCAGCACCGAGATGACGCGGTTCGGCTCGCCGTCGGCCTCGACCTGGCTGATCGCCTGGTGCTTGTGCGGGTCGAACTTCTCTTCGAGCGGGTTGATTTCCGTCACGTGCGACTTCTCGAAGGCGCCGGCGAGCTGGCGCAGGGTCAACTCGACACCGGCGCGCAATGCGGCGGCGTCCTGGCTCTCGTTGGCGAGGGCCGCTTCGAGGCTGTCCTTGACGGCGAGGAGTTCGCCGGCGAACTTCTCGGCGGCGAACTTGCCGGCCTTGGCGATGTCGTCCTGGGCGCGGCGGCGGACGTTCTCGGTCTCGGCGCGGGCGCGCAGCCAGGCGTCGTGATGCTCCGCAGCCTTGAGTTCCGCAGCCTTGAGCAGTTCCTCGAGGCTGGGCATGGTTTCCTGCTGCGGTGCGGCCTCAGTCGCTACGCCGGCGGCAGCGGCGGTTTCGGGCAAGGCTTCGGGTGTTTGCTTCGGTGCTTCATCCTGCATGACAACGTCCCCATCGATAAAACCTTCGCTACGATGGGGCCGGTGCCGGCCATTTCAAGGGGGAAAGCGCAAAAAAAGCGCCGCCCCCGCGCGGTCAGGTGCGGAAGCGGCCGACGGCGTTTTGCAGGGTATTGGCGAGGTCTTCGAGCTGGTGGGCGGCGGCCGACGTCTGCTCCACCGCCTCGCTGTTCTCGCGCGCCATCGAGGCGATGGCCTCGATGTTGCCGGCGACGTCATTGAACACGCGGCGCTGTTCCTCGGTCGCGGCGGCGATCGAATCGAGGCCGTGGCCGACTTCCGTCACCGAACTGCTGGCGGCGGCGAGTACTTCGGCGACGTTCTCGACCGACTTCTGGCTCGAGGTGATGTGGGTCAGGCCGTTGTCGATCGAGTGCTGGACGGCTTCTGACTGTTGCGAAAGGCTGCGCGTGATGGCGTCGATCTCGCTCGCCGAGGCGGCCGACTTCTCCGCCAGCTTGCGCACTTCGTCGGCGACGACCGCGAAGCCGCGGCCTTGTTCGCCGGCACGCGCCGCCTCGATGGCAGCATTCAGCGCCAGCAGGTTGGTCTGGTCGGCGATGTCCTTGACCTCGCGCGTCATGTTGGTGATCGCGGCGGTGCTGGTGACGAACTGCGTGACTGCGTCAGCGATCTGCTTGACCGTGTTCTCGACCATGCCGACGTCGCCGATCAGCTTGGAGAGGCTGTGGTTGCCTTCCGCGGAACGGCGCTCGCTCTCGCGCGACTGCTCGTGGACGCGGTCGGTGCTCTGGGCGATGTCGGTGATGCTGGAGACGACGCTCTCGACGGCGTCGGCGGCGGTGGCCGACATTTCGTCCTGGCGGTGCGACCCTTCGGTGACCTTGTTGGCGCTCTCCGACAGTTCGTGGGCGGCGGCGGAAACCTGGCTCGCGGACTCGCCGACGTGGCGCACGAGGTCGGCGAACTTGGCCATCATGTCGTTGAACACCGACGAGGCCTCGCCGATCTCGTCCTTGCCCTTGACCTCGAGGCGGCGCGTCAGGTCGCCCTCGCCGGTCGCGATGCTGCGTAGTCCGGCGACCATGTGCTCGAGCGGGATGGTGACGACGTTGCGCACGAACAGCCAGATGAAGGCGAGCAACGGGATGCTGACGGCGATGGCGGCGAGCAGGGACTTGATGCGCTGCGACGAGACGGCCGCGTTCACATGGTCGAGCGAAATCTTCATGCTGACGACGCCGAGGACGCTTCCCTCGGGAACCTGGTGGCAGGACAGGCAGTCCTTGCCGAGATAGTTCTTCTGGCCGAGGGCCGGGCGCACGACGCGCAGGAACTCGCCCTTGTCGTCGGACTGCACCTCGACATATTCCTTGCCGCTGGAGAGCACCTGCTGCTCGATGGCGTCGGCGCCGCCGTCCTTGGCGTTGCCCGGGCCGAAGGTCTTGGTGACGGCTTCGCCGCGCAGCACCTTGAGGTCGCGGATGATCGCGAGTTGCTTGATCTGGTCCAGGAAGACGTCGCGCTGGCCGACGGTGCCGGTGATCATCATGCCGGTGAGGCCGGCGAGGGTGACCTCGTGCATCGACTGCGAGAAGGAGCGCGCCTGGTCGATGGCCGTTTGCCGGTTAACCGAGCTTTCCCAGAAGATCATGCTGGTCCAGGCGACTACCAGCATTATCCAGATGGCAGCCGTCAGCCGCACCCAAATCTTCATATCGGAAAAGCGCAGCATAAGAATACTTCCGTCCTAGATCAACGAAATTATTCTATCGCAAGTTGTAGTTGCGGACGGAACGCGGAGCAGCGCGCCTTTTGCGCGCCTGCTCAGGCGGTAAGGTCAATTTCCTGAAGCGAGCCGGCAGCCCCCGAATCCGACAAGAACATGCCGCTGTCTCGGACGGCACCGAGGTCTTCGTTGCCATCCCCTCGCAGTTCGAACGGCGTCGAGACCTGGCCGAGGTAAAGGGCGCCGACGGATGCGGCGGCCAGACTCGTCAGGGAGCCGGCACCGGCCGCGTCGGGCGTCCAGACCCGCAGGCGCTTGAAGACGGCATCGGCCTCGTCGATCCAGCCGTTGCCGTCCTCGTCGTGCTGCGCGAGGTCGGCGAAGCCCGAGCCGCTTGCCGGGCCGAAGAGTTCGGCGCCCGAGTCGATGCGCCCGTTGCCGTTCAGGTCGAGCGCCAGGTAGCCGCTTCCGCCGCCCAGCAGCGGGACGTCTTCGGCGCGACCGTCCGCGTCGAGGTCGAAGCGGAAGCGCTGGCTCGAGAGCCGGGCTGCGTCGCCCGCAAAGTTGATGACCAGCGGGTCCTTGCGGCGCGCGTCGCCCGCGCGCACGCTGACGCTGGTTTCCTCGCGGTAATGGCGCGACATCGTCACGTCAAGGCTGAAGGCGATCTCCTTGCCATCGGCCGTGTGCACGATGCCTTGCGCCGTGAACTCGGTGCGTTCGAATTCTTCATGCAGCGCATGGAAGTCGTATTCGACACCGAACCCGGCCTGGCGCTGCTCCTGAAGCGCGGCTGCGTCGACCGATGTCGTCGCGGAGCTGCCGCTCATGTCGATCTGCGAGGCGTCGAAGATCGTTACCGGCTCGCCGGTGAACCACTCGATCATGGTGCGCAGGAGTAGCAGCATCGGGTCGCTGTCGGCGGGATCGCGCGCATCCGCGATCGCCTGAGCCTGTGCGGTTTCCGAAATCTGCGGCACCGCGGCAGCGGGTGGCTCGATGCGTCGCGTGCCCTCGAAGTCGGGGCGCGCACCACGCCAACTGCGCAGCGTCTCACTGGTCTCGTGGCGCTCGGCGCGCAGATGGCTGCTCTCCATCGCGACCGAACTGCTGGCGATCTTCATGCGCTTCCCCTCGTCGAGCGGCGCCGGACAGGGCGCCGTATGGACGGCTATCGGCCGTCCGCACGGGGAGTTGAGCGGTATTTTTTGCGGTGGTTTCCGGTCGTCAGTTAGAACAACGGGATAGGGCTGCTACCTCAAGGCGTTTCTGATCCAGCGCACGAGCGTGCTTGCGTCCATGGCGCCGGCTTGGCGCGCGATCTCGCGTCCGCCGCGGAACAGCGCGACGGTCGGAATGCTGCGGATGCCGAAGCGCGCGGCGAGGCCCTGTTCTTCCTCGGTGTTGACCTTCGCGAGGCGGACCTGCGGCTCGAGTTCGCGCGCGGCCTGCTCGAAGGCCGGCGCCATCATGCGGCAGGGACCGCACCATGGCGCCCAGAAGTCCACCACCAGCGGCAGATCGGAGCGCCCGGCGTGGGTGTCGAAGCTGTTCGCGTCGAGTTCGACCGGATGGCCGGCGAACAGCGGCTGCTTGCACTTGCCGCAGGTGCCGCCGTCGACGAGGCGTTCGGCGGGCACGCGGTTCGGGGCGTGGCAATGAGGACAGACGACGACGAGCGGGGCGGGCATGGCGGACTCCGAATATCAGTTCGCGCTGATATTTGGGCGGCCGCGCCCGAATTCAAGCGAGACGGGCGTGGGTAATGTCGGCGAGCGCGGCGATCCAGTCGGCGCGCTCGTTGAGGCAGGGGATGTAGTCGAATTCCTTGCCGCCGGCCGCCAGGAAGGCGTCGCGGCACTCCATGCCGATTTCCTCCAGCGTTTCGAGGCAGTCGCCGGTGAAGCCGGGGCAGACGACGTCGATGTGTCCGACGCCGTCGCGCGCCAGTTGCTCGAGGGTCGGCTGGGTGTAGGGCTGCAGCCACTCGGCGGCACCGAAGCGCGACTGGAAGGTCAGCAGCCAAGCGTTTTCACCGAGCCCGAGTTCGGTTGCGAGCAGGTTCGCCGTCTGGCGGCATTGGTCGGCATAGGGGTCACCCTTGTCTACCGACCGCTTCGGGATGCCATGGAAGCTCATCACAAGCTTGTCAGGGCGGCTGGCGCGGATTTCCCAGCGCTCGCGGATCGAGGCGGCGAGCGCCTTGATGTAGCCAGGGTGGTCCTGGTAGTTACGGACATCGACGAAGGAGGGGCCTTGCGGCCGGCGCCGGCGCCAGGCATCGACGGCGTCATAGACGCTTGCCGTCGTGCTGCCCGCATACTGCGGGTAGAGCGGCAGGACCACGATGCGCGTGGCGCCGCCGGCGGCGAGCCGGTCGAGCACCGAAGCGATCGACGGTTGGCCGTAGCGCATCGCCCAGGCGACGACCGTGTCCTTGTCGCCGCTCTCGCCGAGCAGGCCGCGCAGCAACTTGGCCTGGCGTTCGGTGTGCACCTTCAGGGGCGAGCCCTCGGGCGTCCATATCTTCGCGTACTTGGCCGCCGACTTGGCCGGCCGCGTGTTCAGGATGATGCCGTGCAGGATCGGTAGCCAGAGCAGCTGCGGCAGGTCGACGACGCGGCGGTCGCCGAGGAATTCGGCGAGGTAGCGCCGCAGTGCGGGTGCGGTCGGCGCCTCGGGCGTGCCGAGGTTGACGAGCAAAACGGCGGTCTGGCTCATTGCGGGCCGGAAAGCGCGCTGCTGAGAAGTTTGGCCGTGATGTCGACGATCGGGATGACCCGCTCGTAGGCCATGCGCGTCGGGCCGATGACGCCGATGGTGCCGACGAGTTCGCCGTCCACCTCGTAGGGCGCGGTGACGACGCTGCACTCGTCCAGCGTGGCGATGCCGGATTCGCCGCCGATGAACACCTGGACGCCGTCCGCGCCGTTGGAGAGTTCGAGCAGCTGGATCAGCGAGGTCCGCTGCTCGAAGAGCGCGAACAGCTCGCGCAGCCGCGCCATGTTGGACGACAGGTCGTTCACCTCGAGCAGATTGCGCTCGCCGCGCACGACGTACTGCGGCGCCGCGCTGGAAGCGGTCTGGCTGCTGACCTCGAGGGCGGCGGCCATTAGCTCGGACATGTCGGAGGAGAGCCGCTGCAGTTCCTCGCGCAGGCGGTGGCGGATCTGCTCGAAGTCGAGGCCGAGGCAGTTCTGGTTCAGGTAGTTCGCCGCCTCGATGAGTTCGGACGGCGAGTAGCCGCGCTGGGTGAACAGCATGCGGTTCTGCACCTCGCCGTCGGCGGTGACGATGATCAGCAGGATGCGCTTGTCCGACAGGCTGACGAATTCGATCTGCCGGATGCGCGGTTGCGGCCGGCGCGGCGTGACGACGACGCCCGCGAAGCGGGTGAGTTCGGACAGCAACTGCGAGGCGTGGTCGATCACGCGCAGCGGCTGGTCCGGCTGCATGGCTTCCTTGATCTCGGAGAGCTCGCTCTGTCCGAGAGGCTTGACGGTCAATAGGGTGTCGACGAACAGCCGATAACCGCGCGCGGTGGGGATGCGGCCGGCAGAGGTATGCGGGCTGGCGATGAAGCCCATTTCCTCCAGGTCGGACATCACGTTGCGGATCGTCGCCGGCGAGAGCTCGAGGCCCGATTGCCGCGACAGCGTGCGCGAACCGATCGGCTGCCCCTCGGCGATGTAGTGCTCGATGAGGGTCTTCAGCAGCGTCTGAGCGCGTTTGTCCAGCATGCGCGGCATTGTAGTCAAATTGGTGGCCGGAAGAAGCTGGGGTCGTTTATGGTTTAATCAAGCGCATGACCGCATATGGCCAGATCGCCACCGTTGCCCTGATCGGCAAGTATCGCAGCCCGGAGGTGGCGGAGTCCTTGCGCGTCCTGTCCTCCTTCCTGAAAGAGCGCGGCGTCCGGGTGCTGATCGAAGCCGGAACGGCGGATGCGGTCGATCCATGCGGCTTCGAATCGGCAGCCTACGAGCGCATCGGTGCCGAGGCCGACGTCGCGGTGGTGCTCGGCGGCGACGGCACAATGCTGAACGCCGCGCGCCAGCTTGCCGCGTACGACGTACCGCTGGTCGGCGTCAATCAGGGTCGCCTCGGCTTCATGACCGACATCGCGCGCAACGACATGGTGCCGGCGATGGTCCAGCTGCTCGAGGGGCGCTTCAAGGTCGAACGGCGCTTCCTGCTCGAGACGCGCGTGCTGCGCGGCGCCGAGGCGGTTTTCAGCACGCTGGCGCTCAACGACGTCGTCGTGAACAAGGGCGACATCGGACGCATGATCGAGCTGAAGGTCGAGGTCGACGGCGAGTTCCTCTATGTGCTGCGCGCCGACGGCATGATCGTCGCGACGCCCACCGGTTCGACCGCCTATGCGCTGTCGGCCAACGGCCCTATCCTGCAGCCGGTCGTCGAGGGCATCGCCGTCGTGCCGTTGTGCCCGCATGCGCTGTCCTACCGGCCGATCACCATCAGCGACAAGAGCCGCGTCGACCTGACGCTGGTGCCGCCGCACGACGCGCGCGTGCACTTTGATGGCCAGGCGCGCTTCGACGCGCTGGCGGGCGACCGCGTCAGCATCGCCCGCTCCGACCGCTCCGTGACCCTGCTGCACCCGCCCGGCTACAGCTACTTCGCCATGCTGCGCGAGAAGCTGCACTGGAGCGCGACGCCGAAGCACTGAGCGGCGTCGGTTCCCGAGACAAGACCATGCTGCGCCGCCTGTTCATCCGCGATTTCGTCATCGTCGATCGGCTCGAACTCGATTTCGCGGCCGGCTTCGGCGCGCTGACCGGCGAGACCGGGGCCGGCAAGTCGATCCTCGTCGATGCGCTGTCGCTGGTGCTGGGCGAGCGAGCCGAGGCGTCGGTCGTGCGCAACGGCTGCGAGCGGGCCGAGATTGCCGGCGAGTTCGACGCGCCGGCGGGCGGGGCGCTGGCAAGCTGGCTGCGCGCCAACGACTTCGAGGCCGACGAGAGCCTGCTGCTGCGCCGTGTCGTTGATGCCGGCGGGCGCTCCCGCGCTTACCTCAACGGCATGCCGGCGACGGTCGGCCAACTGCGCGAGGCTGCCGCCTTCCTGGCTGACATCCACGGCCAGCATGCGCACCTTTCGCTGCTGCGGCCCGAGGCGCAGCGGCGGCTGGTCGACGCGACGGCCGGCCAGCTCGACACAGCCAAGGCCGTGGCGACGCTGTTCCATGAATGGAGGCAGTTGCACGACGCGCGTCTGCATGCGGCGCGCGACGCCGAGGCGGCACTGCGCGAGCGCGACCTGCTCGAGTTCCAGGTGCGCGAGCTGGAAACGCTGGCCTTCGACCCCGACGCCTGGGCCGAGGAGAATTCCGAGCATCGGCGGCTTTCGCACGCCGTCACGCTGATCGAAGGAGTCGAGGCGGCGCTGGCGCTGCTCGACGAGTCGGATGCCGCCGCAGGCAGCCTCGTCGGCACGGCGGCCTCGAAACTCGGCCATCTCGTCGATCACGATCCGGCGCTGCAAGAGCCCGTGGAGCTGCTCGACGGCGCGCGCATCCAGCTTTCCGAGGCCGTGCATGCGCTGTCGCGCTACCGCGAGCGGCTCGACGTCGATCCGCAGCGCCTGTCCCAACTGGACGCCCGCATCGAGGCGGTGATGGGCGCGGCTCGCAAGCATCGCGTCGCGCCCGAGGAATTGTCCGACACGCTGGCGCGGCTGCGCACGCGCCTCGAGGAACTGCGCCTGTCGGCCGATCCCGAGGCGCTCGCCGCGCGCGAGGCCGAGGCCCTCGAAGCCTTCAAGGCGCAGGCGAAGAAGCTCTCGGCGGCGCGCCGCAAGGCGGCGGCTGATCTCGGTCGCGCGGTCAGCGACGCCATGCAGCAACTGGCGATGGCTGGCGGCCGTTTCGAGATCGCGCTCGAACCGCTCGCCGAGCCGGCGGCCTACGGCATGGAGAACGTCGAGTTCCTGGTCTCGGCCAACGCTGGCCAGCCGCCGCGGCCGCTGGCGAAGGTGGCCTCGGGCGGCGAGCTGTCACGCATCGGCCTCGCGATTCAGGTCATCGCCAGCAGTGCCGGCGAGGCGCCGACGCTGGTATTCGACGAGGTCGATGTCGGCATCGGCGGCGGCGTCGCCGAAATCGTCGGCAAGCTGCTGCGGCAACTCGGGCGCGAGCGCCAGGTGCTCTGCGTGACCCATCTGCCGCAGGTGGCGGCACAGGCCGACTGGCAGTGGTCGATCGCGAAGGAAACCGATGCCGGCGAGACGCTGTCGCGCGTCACGCCGCTCGATGCGCAGGGCAGGGTGGACGAAATTGCGCGCATGCTCGGCGGCATGCGCATCACGGCGACGACGCGCGAACATGCGCGCGAGATGCTCGGGCTCTGACGAGCACGCTCAGCCCGGCGGTTTCTTGTTCGGGCAGTCTTCCTTCAGGCAGTCGGCGTACAGGTAGAGCTCGTGCTCGGCGACCGAGAAACCGCGGTCGCGCGCGATCTTGGCCTGTCGCTTTTCGATCTCGGCGTCGTAGAACTCCTCGACCTTGCCGCACTGGAGGCAGACGAGGTGGTCATGGTGCCGACCTTCGTTGAGTTCGAAGACGGACCTGCCGGTCTCGAAGTGGTGGCGTACCAGCAGGCCGGCCTGCTCGAACTGAGTCAGGACGCGGTACACCGTCGCGAGGCCGATGTCCTTGCCGTGCATGACCAGGTGGCGATAGACATCCTCGGCGGTCATGTGGCGGATGCCGGATTCGGCCTGAACCTCGTGGAAAAGCTCGAGGATCTTCAGCCGCGGCAGGGTGGCCTTGAGGCCGGAACTCTTGATCTCTTCAGACGTAGACATGGCGGGGCAAGTGGTTGTTCGCCCTATGATATAGTGCTCGCGGTCATTCTAAAACACGCGGCACCGCCCGGTGCCGGACCTTCCGGAACATGAAGAAGCTCGCCTTTATCGCTGCCGTTCCCCTGCTCGCGGCCTGCTCGAGCACACCCGACGGTTCTGGCTTCGCGCAGAGCGTTTCCAAGGCTTTCGACTTCACCGACCACCTGCATCCCTACCGGATCGACGTCCGCCAGGGCAACATGGTGACGCAGGAAATGGTCGCACAACTGCGGCCCGGCCAGACCAAGGACCAGGTCCGCTTCATCCTCGGCACGCCCCTGCTGACGGACGTCTTCCACGGCGATCGCTGGGACTACGTGTACCGCCTGCAGACCGGCAAGGGCGAGATCCAACAGCGACGCTTCATCGTCTTCTTCGACGAGGGCAAGCTGGTTCGCGTCGGCGGCGACGTCGTCGGCGAGGATCCCGCAGCGGCCGCTGCAGCGCCCGTCGGCAAGCCGGCGCCGCGCGTGATCGAAATCCAGGCGGACCAGCCGGAAGCCAAGGCCGAAGAGAAGAAGGCCGACACGCCCGCCGCCGACGCCAAGTAGGGAGTTCCATGGAAAAGATTCGTTTCGCCATCGCCGGCGCCGGCGGCCGCATGGGTCGTACGCTGATCGAGGCGGTTCTCAAGGCGCCGGACGCCGCCCTCGCCGCCGCGCTCGAAATGCCGGGCAGCCCGCTGCTGGGCAAGGACGCCGGCGAGCTCGTGGGCTCTCCGTGTGGCGTTGCCGTGACTGCTGATGTCGAGGCCGCGCTATCGCAAGCCGACTGCCTGATCGATTTCACCCGCCCCGAAGGCACGCTCGCGCATCTCGCGGTCTGCCGCAAGCACGGTGTGCATGCGGTGATCGGCACGACGGGCTTCAGTGCCGAGCAAAAACTCGCAATCCAGGACTTCGCACGCGACATCCCGATCGTCTTTGCGCCGAACATGGCCGTCGGCGTGAACGCGGTGTTCAAGCTCTTGGACATGGCCGCGCGCATTCTTAACGACGGTTACGACGTCGAAGTCATCGAGGCGCACCATCGCCACAAGGTGGATGCACCCTCGGGCACGGCACTGCGCATGGGAGAGGTCGTCGCCCAGGCGCTCGGTCGCAGCCTCGAGGAATGCGCGGTGTACGGCCGCGAAGGCCACACCGGCGAACGGCCGGCGACGCAGATCGGCTTCGCCACCGTGCGTGGCGGCGACATCGTCGGCGACCATACAGTGCTTTTCGCCGGAACCGGCGAGCGGGTCGAGATCACGCACAAGGCGGCGAGCCGCATGCCCTACGCACTGGGCTCGCTGCGTGCCGCGCGCTTCATGTGTAACAAGGCCAACGGTCTTTTCGACATGCAGGACGTGCTCGGACTTAGGTGATCGGGTATAATTACGCGGTTTGCCCGTAGCCGCGTAATACCTTGTCCAGGAGTCCGACCGTGCCTCAGTTCCCGCCCGCCATTCTTGCACTCGCAGACGGGACGGTGTTCCGGGGAGAGGGCATCGGTGCCGCCGGCGCCAGCGTCGGCGAGGTGGTGTTCAACACCGCCATGACCGGCTACCAGGAGATCGTCACCGATCCCTCGTACTGCCGGCAGATCGTCACCCTGACCTACCCCCACATCGGCAACACCGGCGTCAATCGCGAGGACTGCGAAGCCGCGAAGATCTTCGTTTCCGGCCTCGTCATCCGCGACCTGCCGCTGCTGGCATCCAACTTCCGCAGCGAGCAGACGCTGGACGCCTACCTCAAGGCCGGCCGCGTCGTCGCCATCGCCAACATCGATACCCGCAAGCTGACCCGCATCCTGCGCGAAAAGGGCGCCCAGGCCGGCTGCCTGATGACCGCTGAGAAGCTTGGCGACAAGCTCGATGCCGACGCTGCGATCGCCCAGGCGCGTGCCTTCCCCGGGCTCGCCGGCATGGACCTGGCGAAGGTGGTCAGCGTCGATGCGCCCTATGAATGGACCGAGGGCGAGTGGAAGCTCGGCAAGGGCCACGTGACGCCCGACAGCTTCAAGTACCACGTCGTCGCCTACGATTTCGGCGTCAAGACCAACATCCTGCGCATGCTCGCGAGCCGCGGCTGCAAGCTCACCGTGGTGCCGGCGCAGACACCGGCCGCCGACGTGCTGAAGCTGAATCCCGACGGCGTTTTCCTCTCGAACGGCCCCGGCGACCCCGAGCCCTGCGACTACGCGATCGCTGCGATCCGCGAGTTCCTCGACCGCAAGCTGCCGACCTTCGGCATCTGCCTCGGCCATCAGTTGATGGGTCTCGCCGCCGGCGGCAAGACGCTGAAGATGAAGTTCGGTCACCACGGCGCCAACCATCCGGTCAAGGACCTCGATACCGGGCAGGTGCTGATCACCAGCCAGAACCACGGCTTTGCCGTCGATCCGGCGACGCTGCCGGCGAACGTCAAGGTCACGCACCAGTCGCTGTTCGACGGCAGCCTGCAGGGCTTCGCCTGGACCGACCGTCCGGCCTTCTGCTTCCAGGGGCACCCCGAGGCGAGCCCAGGCCCGCACGATCTCGCCTACCTGTTCGACCGATTCATCAAGCAGCTCGACGAGCGCAACAAGGCGAAGGCGCACTAATGCCGAAGCGTACAGACATCCAGAGCATCCTCATCATCGGCGCCGGCCCGATCATCATCGGCCAGGCCTGCGAGTTCGACTATTCGGGCGCGCAAGCCTGCAAGGCGCTGCGCGACGAGGGCTACAAGGTCATCCTGGTCAACTCGAACCCGGCGACGATCATGACCGACCCGGAGACGGCCGACGTCACCTACATCGAGCCGATCACCTGGCAGGTGCTGGAAAACATCATCGCCAAGGAGCGTCCGGACGCCATCCTGCCGACGATGGGCGGCCAGACGGCGCTCAACTGCGCGCTCGACCTCGCCAAGCACGGCGTGCTCGAGAAGTACGGCGTCGAGATGATCGGCGCCAGCAAGGAAGCCATCGACAAGGCCGAGGACCGCGAGAAGTTCAAGCAGGCGATGACCAAGATCGGTCTCGGCAGCGCGCGCTCGGCGATCGCGCACAGCATGGAAGAGGCGCTCCAGGTGCAGGCCATGCTCGGCTACCCGGCGATCATCCGCCCGTCCTTCACCATGGGCGGCAGCGGCGGTGGCATCGCGTACAACCAGGAAGAGTTCATCGAGATCTGCAAGCGCGGCCTCGAAGCCTCGCCGACCAAGGAACTGCTGATCGAAGAGTCCCTGCTCGGCTGGAAAGAGTACGAGATGGAGGTTGTCCGCGACCGCAAGGACAACTGCATCATCGTCTGCTCGATCGAGAACTTCGACCCGATGGGCGTGCATACCGGCGACTCGATCACCGTGGCGCCGGCGCAGACGCTGACGGACAAGGAATACCAGATCATGCGCGACGCCAGCATTGCGGTGCTGCGCGAGATCGGCGTCGATACCGGCGGCTCGAACGTCCAGTTCGCCATCAATCCCGAGGACGGCCGCATGATCGTCATCGAGATGAACCCGCGCGTCTCGCGCTCGTCGGCGCTGGCCTCGAAGGCGACCGGCTTCCCGATCGCCAAGATCGCCGCCAAGCTGGCGGTCGGCTTCACGCTCGACGAACTCAAGAACGACATCACGGGCGGCGCCACGCCGGCCTCGTTCGAGCCCTCGATCGACTACGTGGTCACCAAGGTGCCGCGCTTCGCCTTCGAGAAGTTCCCGCAGGCCAACGACCGCCTGACGACGCAGATGAAGTCCGTCGGCGAAGTCATGGCCATGGGACGCACCTTCCAGGAATCGCTGCAGAAGGCGCTGCGCGGCCTCGAGGTCAGCGTCTACGGCTTCGACGAGATCGAGGCCGAGCGCGAGGAGATCGCGCATGAACTCGCGACGCCCGGACCCCAGCGCATCTGGTACGTCGGCCAGGCGTTTCGCAACGGCTTCAGCTTCGACGAGATCTTCAACCTGACGAAGATCGATCCGTGGTTCCTGGTCCAGATCGAGGAACTGATCCGCATCGAAGGCGAGATCGCCGGCAAGCCGCTGAAGAGCTTCGACGCTGACGCGCTGCGCCGCCTCAAGCGCAAGGGCTTCTCCGATCGTCGCATCGCCAACCTCATCGGCATCGGCGAGACCGAGGTGCGCAAGCACCGTCAGGCCCTCAGCGTGCGCCCGGTGTTCAAGCGCGTCGATACCTGCGCCGCCGAGTTCGCGACCTCGACCGCCTACATGTACTCGACCTACGAGGAAGAGTGCGAAGCGCGTCCCTCGAACAAGAAGAAGATCATGGTGCTCGGCGGCGGTCCCAACCGCATCGGTCAGGGCATCGAGTTCGACTACTGCTGCGTCCATGCCGCGCTCGCCATGCGCGAAGACGGCTACGAGACCATCATGGTCAATTGCAATCCGGAGACGGTGTCGACCGACTACGACACTTCCGATCGCCTCTACTTCGAACCGCTGACGCTCGAGGACATCCTCGAGATCGTCGAAGTCGAGAAGCCGGCCGGCGTCATCGTCCAGTTCGGCGGCCAGACGCCGCTCAAGCGCGCGCGCGAGCTCGAGGCCAACGGCGTGCCGATCATCGGCACCAGCCCCGACATGATCGACGCTGCCGAGGACCGCGAGCGCTTCCAGAAGCTGCTGCACGACCTCAAGCTCAAGCAGCCGCCCAACCGCACGGCGCGCACCGAGGAAGACGCGATCCGGCTCGCCGCCGAGATCGGCTATCCGTTGGTGGTCCGCCCTTCCTACGTGCTCGGCGGCCGCGCGATGGAAATCGTGCACGAGCAGAAGGATCTCGAGCGCTACATGCGCGACGCCATCAAGGTCTCGAACGATTCGCCGGTGCTGCTCGACCGCTTCCTCAACGATGCGACCGAGGTCGACGTCGATGCGCTGTCGGATGGCAAGCAGGTGATCATCGGCGGCATCATGGAGCACATCGAGCAGGCGGGCGTGCATTCCGGCGACTCGGCGTGCTCGCTGCCGCCCTACACGCTGTCGAAGAAGCTGCAGGACGAATTGCGCCGCCAGACCGAGATGATGGCCAAGGGCCTCAACGTCTGCGGCCTGATGAACGTGCAGTTCGCCATCCAGGGGCAGGGCGACGACGCCGTCGTCTATGTGCTCGAGGTCAATCCGCGCGCCTCGCGCACCGTGCCCTTCGTCTCCAAGGCCACCGGCCTGCCGCTGGCGAAGATCGCGGCGCGCTGCATGGCCGGCCGCTCGCTGGCCGACCAGGGCGTGACCCGCGAGGTCATCCCGCCGTACTTCTCGGTCAAGGAAGCGGTGTTCCCCTTCGTAAAGTTCCCGGGCGTCGATACGATCCTCGGGCCGGAGATGAAGTCGACGGGCGAGGTGATGGGCGTCGGCCGCACGTTCGGCGAGGCCTTCGTCAAGTCGCAGGTCGCGTCGGGCACGCGCCTGCCCAAGGCCGGCAAGGCATTCATCAGCGTCAAGCCGGCCGACAAGCCGAAGGCGGCGGCGGTCGCTGCGGAACTCCACGCGCTCGGATTCACGCTGCTGGCCACGAAAGGCACCGCGGCTGCGATCGCCACCGCCGGCATTCCGGTGACGCCGGTCAACAAGGTCAATGAAGGCCGGCCGCACGTCGTCGACATGATCAAGAACAACGAGATCGTGCTGATCGTCAACACCGTCGAGGAAAAGCGCTCGGCGATCGTCGATTCGCGCTCCATCCGTACTTCTGCGCTGGCGCAGAAGGTGACGCTATTTACGACCGTCGAAGGCGCGAGCGCCGCCTGCGAAGGCATGCGCCATTCGGGCCTCGAGACTTACTCGCTGCAGGATCTGCACAAGGAACTGGCATGAGCAAGGTGCCGATCACGCTGCGCGGGGCAGAAATGCTGCGCGAGGAATTGAAACGCCTGAAGACGGTGGAACGCCCCAGCGTCGTCGCGGCGATCGCCGAAGCGCGCTCGCACGGCGACCTCTCCGAGAACGCCGAGTACGACGCGGCGAAAGAGCGTCAGGGTTTCGTCGAAGGCCGCATCGCCGAGGTCGAAGGCAAGCTCGGCAACGCGCAGATCATCGACCCCGCGTCGCTGGACGCCGACGGTCGCGTCGTCTTCGGCGCCACGGTCGAGATGGAAGACGTCGAGGGCGGCCAGACCGTCACCTACCAAATTGTCGGCGACGACGAGGCGGACCTCAAGCAGGGCAAGATCTCGCTGAATTCGCCGGTCGCGCGCGCGCTGATCGGCAAGTACGCCGGCGACGTCGCCGAGGTTCAGACCCCCGGCGGCAAGCGCGAGTACGAAATCCTCGACGTCAGGTACGAGTAGTCCTGCGGCGCGGCTTCTCGGCTGCGGCGGCGGCCTGCTTCTTGGTCATCGGCTTGGCGGAGCGCTTGCGCGGCGCCGGCTTGTCTTCCGCCGGCTTCTCGCGCCACAGTACGAGGATGTTGCCGATCTGCTGCACGGGCGCGCAAGCGAGTGAAGCGCAGATTTCGTCGAGCAGGGCCGCACGGTCGTCGCGCTCGATGCCGTGGAGCTTGACCTTGATCAGCTCGTGGGCTTTCAGGCTGCGATCGATTTCCGCCATGACCGTCGGCGTCAGTCCGTTGCCGGCGATCGCGACGACGGGGTTCAGATGGTGCGCCGCGGCGCGCAATTCGCGGCGGCGTTCCGGATTCAGTGTGTTTTCAGACATGGCAAGATTCTAACCCCATGACCATCAAGTCCCGCCGCCACAAGAAAAGCAAGGTCTGGATGAACGAGCACGTCAACGATCCCTGGGTGCAGCGTGCCCAGGCCGACGGATGGCGCTCGCGCGCCGCCTTCAAGCTGCTCGAGATCGACGACAAGGCCCGCTTACTGCGGCCCGGGATGACCGTGGTCGATCTGGGGTGCGCGCCGGGTAGCTGGTCGCAGGTCGCCGTCAAGCGCATCCAGCCGGGTGGCCGCCTCATCGGCCTGGATCTGTTGCCGATGGAACCGATGCACGGCGTCGAGTTCATACAAGGCGACTTCCGCGAAGACGCGGTGTTGCGCCAGCTCGAGGAAACGCTGGATGGCCGTCCCGTCGACCTTGTTTTGTCGGACATGGCCCCCAATATCTCGGGCATTGCCGCATCGGATCAGGCGCGCGTGATGCACCTCGCCGAACTGACCCGTGAATTTTGTCGGGATCACCTGAAACCGGGCGGGGACATGCTGGTCAAAGTTTTCCAGGGCAGCGGGTTCGTGGAGCTGAGAAAGATGCTTGCCGAGGCGTTCGAGACCCTCCAGACGAAGAAGCCGGCAGCCTCACGAGACCGTAGTGCGGAAACCTACCTGCTGGGCCGCAGCAAGCGGTAGAAGCGGTATTGCAAGCTTATTGAAAGCGTCTAGAATGCCCGTTCGCCGGGCAATTTACGAGGTAAGGCCTTGAACAATCTTTTCAAAAACTTCGCCGTGTGGCTGGTTATCGGCATCGTGCTGATGACGGTGTTCAATCAGTTCAACGCCCGTCAGACCACCCAGAACACGATGGAGTACTCGCAGTTCCTCGAAGAGGTCAAGCTCGGTCACGTCAGCAAGGTCGTCATCCAGGGCCGCACGCTCGAGGCGACGACGCTCGAAGGCAAGAAGATCACGTCTTACGCGCCGCCGGACCTCTGGATGGTTTCGGACCTGCTCAAGAACAACGTCAAGATCGTCGCCAAGCCCGAGGAAGAGCAGTCCTTCCTCATGAGCATCTTCGTTTCGTGGTTCCCGATGCTGCTGCTGATCGGCGTCTGGGTGTTCTTCATGCGCCAGATGCAGGGCGGCGGCAAGGGCGGCGCGTTCTCGTTCGGCAAGAGCAAGGCGCGCATGCTGGACGAGTCGACCAACAACATCACCTTCGCCGACGTCGCCGGCTGCGACGAAGCGAAGGAGGAAGTGTCGGAACTCGTCGAGTTCCTGCGCGATCCCTCCAAGTTCCAGAAGCTCGGCGGACGCATTCCGCGCGGCGTGCTGATGGTCGGTTCGCCGGGCACCGGCAAGACGCTGCTCGCCAAGGCTATCGCCGGTGAAGCCAAGGTGCCGTTCTTCTCGATCTCCGGTTCCGACTTCGTCGAGATGTTCGTCGGCGTCGGCGCGGCGCGCGTGCGCGACATGTTCGAGCAGGCCAAGAAGTCGGCGCCCTGCATCATCTTCATCGATGAAATCGACGCCGTCGGCCGCCAGCGTGGCGCCGGCCTCGGCGGCGGCAACGACGAGCGCGAACAGACGCTGAACCAGCTGCTGGTCGAGATGGACGGCTTCGAGGGTTCGGCCGGCGTCATCGTCATCGCCGCCACCAACCGTCCGGACGTGCTCGACCCGGCGTTGCTGCGTCCAGGCCGCTTCGACCGCCAGGTGGTCGTGCCGTTGCCCGACATCCGCGGCCGCGAACAGATCCTCAAAGTGCACATGCGCAAGGTGCCGCTGGCGCCGGACGTCGACGCCTCGATCCTGGCGCGCGGCTGCCCGGGCTTCTCCGGCGCCGACCTCGCCAACCTCGTCAACGAGGCGGCGCTGTTCGCCGCGCGCTCCAACAAGCGCCTGGTCGACATGGAGGACTTCGAGCGTGCCAAGGACAAGATCATGATGGGCGCCGAGCGCCGCTCGATGATCATGCCCGAGGAGGAGCGCAGGAACACCGCGTATCACGAGTCCGGCCACGCCATCGTCGCCAAGCTGCTGCCGAAGACCGATCCGGTGCACAAGGTGACCATCATTCCGCGCGGCCGCGCGCTGGGCCTGACGATGCAGTTGCCGACCGAGGATCGCTACAGCCAGGATCGCGTGCGCCTGCTCAGCACCATCGCCGTGCTGTTCGGCGGCCGCATCGCCGAAGAACTGTTCATGAACCAGATGACCACCGGCGCTTCGAACGACTTCCAGCGCGCCACGGATCTGGCCCGCCGCATGGTCACGCAGTGGGGCATGTCCGACGTGCTCGGGCCGATGGTCTATGGCGAGGAAGAGGGCGAGATTTTCCTCGGCCGCTCCGTCACCACGCACAAGAACATGTCGGAGGCCTCGCTGCAGAAGGTCGACAGCGAGATCCGCCGCATCATCGACGAACAATACGGGCTCGCCCGCCGCCTGCTCGAGGAGAATCGCGACAAGGTCGAGGCCATGACGGCGGCGCTACTCGAGTGGGAAACCATCGACGCCGACCAGATCAACGACATCATGGAAGGCAAGCCGCCGCGCGCGCCGAAGCCGTCCAGCGCGCCGCCGAAGTCGTCGGGCGATCCCAGCCCGGGACCGGCGCCCGCGGCACCCGCGCCGGCCGCCTGATCCGGCAATTGCAAAGGCCCCGCTCCGTCGGGGCCTTTGTCTTTTGGGTCTCCGGTAGAATCGCCGCCCCATGCACGTCTTCCGCTGCGGCCGTTTCCGTCTTTCCCTCGATCGCCCCATCATCATGGGCATCGTTAACCTCACGCCCGACTCGTTCTCGGGCGACGGCCTCGGTACCGACGGCTCTGCGGCGGTCGAGCACGCGCTGGCGCAAGTCGAGGCAGGAGCCCACATCCTCGATCTCGGCGCCGAATCGTCGCGGCCGGGCGCGCCGCCCGTATCGGCGGCGGACGAATTGGCGCGCCTGCTTCCCGTGTTGCGGGTGTTGCGCGATGCGCCGGTCCCGGTCTCGGTGGATACCTGCAAGCCGGAAGTGATGCGTGCGGCGCTCGACGAGGGTGCAGCGATGGTCAACGACATCGCCGCCCTGCAGGCACCCGGCGCCCTGGCCGCGGTACGCCGATACGATGCCGCCCTCTGCCTGATGCACATGCAGGGCGAGCCACGGACCATGCAGGCCAACCCCCAATACGGCGACGTGGTGGCCGAGGTGATGGCGTTTCTCGAACAGCGCGTCGCTGCCTGCGTGGCGGCCGGCATTGAGCGCGATCGTCTCGTCGTCGATCCCGGCTTCGGCTTCGGCAAGGAGGTCGGACACAATCTGGCGCTGCTCGCGCATCTCGATCGCCTCGGCGACATCGGCCTGCCGGTGCTTGCCGGGCTGTCACGCAAATCGATGCTCGGCGCAATCACCGGCCAGCCGGTCACCGCACGCGTGCACGCGAGCATCGCCGCTGCCGTCCTGGCGGCCGAGCGCGGTGCGGCAATTTTGAGAGTTCACGACGTGGCGGCGACGCGGGATGCGCTCGCCGTCCTTGAGGCAGTAAGGGGAACGGAATGAGCAGAAAGTATTTCGGCACCGACGGCGTGCGCGGACGCGTCGGCAAGGGCCCGATCACGCCCGAGTTCGTGCTGCGGCTCGGTTATGCGGCGGGGACGACGCTGGTCAGCCGCGAGCACCTCCCGGCCGGCGAGCGGCCGGCCGTGCTGATCGGCAAGGACACGCGCATTTCCGGCTACATGCTCGAGGCGGCGCTGGAATCCGGCTTCTCGGCCGCCGGCGTCGATGTCATGCTGTGCGGACCCATGCCGACGTCGGCCATCGCGTACCTGACGCGCGCGTTGCGGCTGCAGGCGGGCGTCGTCATTTCTGCCTCGCACAATCCCTACGACGACAACGGCATCAAGTTCTTCTCGGCACTCGGTACCAAGCTGCCGGATGCCGTCGAGGCGGAGATCGAGGCGCGGCTGGAGCAGCCGATGGGCTGCGCCGAGTCTGCGCACCTCGGCAAGGCGCGTCGCGTGGATGACGCCGCCGGCCGCTACATCGAGTTCTGCAAGAGCACCTTTCCGAACGAGCTCGACCTGCGCGGCCTGAAGATCGCCGTCGATTGCGCCCACGGGGCCGCCTACCACGTGGCGCCGGCCGTGTTTCACGAGCTGGGCGCCGACGTGGTGCCGGTCGGTGTCTCGCCCAACGGCCTCAACATCAACGAAGGCGTGGGCGCCACGGCACCCGAGGCGCTGCGTTGCGCCGTGATCGAGCACAAGGCCGATCTGGGCATCGCGCTCGATGGCGATGCCGATCGGGTGCTGATGGTCGATGCCGACGGACGGCTTTATGACGGCGACCAGTTGCTCTATGTGATCGCGCGCCAGCGGCACCGCCATGCCCCGGTCGCAGGCGTCGCGGGCACGCTGATGACCAACCTTGGCCTCGAGCACGCGCTCGGCCGGTTGGGCATCGGTTTTGCGCGCGCCAAGGTCGGCGATCGCTACGTGCTCGAAATGCTCATGGAAAAGGGATGGCAGATCGGCGGCGAGAACTCCGGCCACATCCTGTGCCTCGACAAGCACACCACCGGCGACGGCATCGTTTCGGCCCTCCAGGTGCTGGCGGCGCTGCGCGGCAGCGGCGAGACGCTGCTGCAGGCCTGCGCCGATCTGTCGATGTACCCGCAGAAGCTGGTCAACGTCCGTCTTCAGGGCGGGCTGGACTGGAAGGCCGACGCCGGCATCAAGGCCGCGGTCGCCGGTGTCGAGCGGGCGCTGGACGGCCGGGGCCGAGTCCTGCTGCGGCCGTCGGGAACCGAACCGCTGCTGCGCGTGATGGTCGAGGGACCGGACGCGGAGGCGGTCGCCGCGCACGCCGGAACCATCGCCGATGCGGTCAAGGCGGCCATCGGTGCCTGACTTCGAGGCACTTGCCCGCTTTTCAGGGCAATAGCGGTGTTTATCGCGTTATATGAGGAATCCGTGATATGGCCGGACGGACGGGCTTTAATTCACCTCCCCGCTCCGGTATAATCGCGCGTTTTTCGGGCTGTAGTCGGTTGTAGCCTTTTCCAACCTTCAGGGAAATAACCATGAGCTGTGACGAAAAAGTGGATTGCGGTCGGCGTCGCCTGATCGTGGCCACGGCGACCGTCGGCGGCGTGGCCGGTGTGGCCGCGGCCGTCCCGTTCCTCGCCAGTTTTGCGCCGTCCGAGCGCGCCAAGTCGGCCGGCGCCCCGGTCGAAGTGGATATCAGCAAGCTCGCCCCCGGTCAGATGATGACTGTCGAGTGGCGCGGCAAGCCGGTCTGGATCATCCACCGCACCAAGGAAATGCTCGACGGCATCACCAAGATCAACGACAAGATGGCCGACCCGGCATCCGACCGTCCGATGCAGCCCGAGTACGCCAAGAACGAATTCCGCTCGATCAAGCCCGAATACCTGGTCGCCGTCGGCATCTGCACCCACCTCGGCTGCTCGCCGACCGAGAAGTTCAAGACCGGCGCCGAGTCCGGAGTCGATCCCGAGTGGACCGGCGGTTTCCTGTGCCCGTGCCATGGCTCGACCTTCGACCTCGCGGGCCGCGTCTACAAGAGCAAGCCGGCGCCGGACAACCTCGAAATCCCGCCGCACAAGTATCTGAGCGACGCCCGAATCATCATCGGCGAAGACAGCAAGGGAGCGTAAGCGATGGCCAGCGCAAGCGAAAAATTCAAGAGCGACGGCAGCATTGCCGGCAACCTGCTGGAGTGGGTCGATGCCCGCTTCCCGGCGATGGCCCTGTGGAACGACCACCTGGCCAAGTACTACGCGCCGAAGAACTTCAACTTCTGGTACTTCTTCGGTTCCCTGGCGCTGCTGGTTCTGGTGAACCAGATCGTCACCGGCATCTTCCTGACGATGCACTTCAAGCCTGATGCGGCCCTGAATGCCTCCGGCGTGCCGGTCGCCTTCGCCAGCGTCGAGTACATCATGCGCGACGTGCCGTGGGGCTGGCTGATCCGCTACATGCACTCCACGGGCGCCTCGGCGTTCTTCATCGTCGTCTATCTCCACATGTTCCGCGGCATGCTCTACGGGTCCTACCGCAAGCCGCGCGAGCTGGTCTGGATCTTCGGCGTGCTGATCTTCCTGTGCCTGATGGCCGAAGCCTTCTTCGGCTACCTGCTGCCTTGGGGCCAGATGTCGTACTGGGGCGCCCAGGTGATCGTGAACCTGTTCTCGGCCATCCCGCTGATCGGGCCTGACCTGTCGGTGCTGATCCGCGGCGACTTCGTCGTCGGCGACGCCACGCTGAACCGCTTCTTCTCGTTCCACGTCATCGCCGTGCCGTTCGCGCTGGCGGGCCTCGTCGTCGCGCACCTGATCGCGCTGCACGAAGTCGGCTCGAACAACCCGGACGGCGTCGAGATCAAGCGCCTGAAGGGCCCGGACGGCATCCCGCTCGACGGCATCCCGTTCCATCCGTACTACACGGTCAAGGACATCGTCGGCGTCGTCGTCTTCCTGATGGCGTTCTCGGTGATCCTGTTCTTCATGCCCGAAGGCGGCGGCTACTTCCTCGAGTTCAACAACTTCTTCCCGGCCGACCCGCTGCAGACGCCGCCGCACATCGCCCCGGTCTGGTACTTCACGCCGTACTACTCGATCCTGCGCGCCAACACGGTCAACTTCCTGTGGCTGGACGCCAAGCTGTGGGGCGTGATCTTCATGGGCCTCGGCGTCATGGTGTTCTTCCTGCTGCCCTGGCTCGACCGCAGCCCGGTGAAGTCGATCCGCTATCGCGGCCCGATCTACAAGAGCGCGCTGGCGATCTTCATCGTCTGCTTCTTCATCCTCGGCTATCTGGGCATGCTGGCGCCGACCCCCGGTCGCACGCTCGTGTCGCAGATCTGCACCATCATCTACTTCGCATTTTTCGCGCTGATGCCGATCTACACCAAGCTCGACAAGTGCCAACCCGAACCGGATAGGGTGACGTTCAAATGAAGAGAATCCTGATCGCATTGCTGTCGGCACCGCTGCTGGCTTTCGCCAGCGCCGAGCTTCACCTCGACAAGGCGCCTGACCATTCGCGCGACTTTGCCGCGCTCCAGCACGGCGCCAAGATCTTCGTGAACTACTGCCTGAACTGCCATTCGGCGTCCTACATGCGCTACAACCGGCTGACGGATCTTGGCCTGTCGGAAGCGCAGATCAAGGACAACCTGATGTTCGCGGCGGACAAGGTCGGCGAGACGATGACCATCGCCATGAAGCGCGCCGACGCCAAGCAGTGGTTCGGCGCCGCGCCGCCCGACCTGACGGTGATCGCCCGCGCCCGCGCCTCGGAGTTCGGCAGCGGCTCGGACTGGCTGTACACCTACCTGCGTTCCTTCTACCGCGACGACGAGCGTCCGACCGGCTGGAACAACACCGTGTTTCCCAACGTGGGCATGCCGCATGCCCTGTGGGAACTCCAGGGTGATCAGGTCATGGGGGCCGACCACAAGCTGACGCTGGCCAAGCCGGGCAAGTTGAAGCCGGAAGAGTACGACGCCATGGTCGGCAATCTCGTCGGCTACCTCGCCTACATGGGCGAGCCGATGTCGGAGTTCCGCAAGCAGCTCGGCGTTGTCGTGCTGATCGCGCTGGCGGTTCTGTTCGTCTTCGCATTCGCGCTCAAGCGCGAATACTGGAAAGACATTCACTAAGTACTGGGGTTTGATCTACTTATGGGGCATCGAGAAATGAGTGCGCCGCCTGTCCGCAAGGTCGTGCGTGATGCCGATTATTCCTGGGGTACGAGTACCATGATGAACCTGTACTCGGGCACTACGTGCCCGTTCAGCCATCGCTGCCGCATCGTCCTGTACGAGAAGCAGATGGACTTCCAGGTGATCGATGTCGACCTTTTCAACAAACCCGAAGATATCGCCGTCATCAATCCGTACAACCGGGTTCCGGTCCTCGTGGATCGTGATCTCGTGTTGTACGAGGCGAATATCATCAACGAGTACATCGATGAGCGCTTCCCGCATCCGCAGCTGATGCCGCCGGAGCCGCAGACCCGCGCCCGCGCGCGCCAGCTGCTGTTCACGATGGAGCATGAGCTGTTCGCGCACATCGATTCCCTCGAGAAGAACCTGAAGTCGGCCGAGAAGTCGCGCGCCCACGTGCGCGACCGACTGACCGAGCTCTCGGGGCTCTTCGCCAAGCAGAAGTACATGCTCGGCGACGAGTTCTCGATGCTCGACGTCGCCATCGCGCCGCTGCTGTGGCGCCTCGACCACTACGGCGTCGAACTGCCGAAGGCCGCTGCGCCGCTGATGAAGTATGCGCAGCTGGTCTTCTCGCGCCAGGGCTTCATCGACGCCCTGACGCCGTCCGAGAAGGTGATGCGCCGCTGATTGGTTCGCGGCGCATCGCACCTTCTCTCCCGCGATGATTTCGACCAAGCCCTACCTCGTGCGCGCCATTTTCGAATGGTGCGTCGATCAGGGCTTCACCCCCTATCTGACGGCCAGCGTGGACGCGAACACCCGCGTTCCCCGTGAGCATGTGCGCGACGGGCAGATCACGCTCAACATCGGCGCCGAGGCGACCCACCAGTTGATCCTCGGCAACGACGAGATCACGTTCCAGGCCCGCTTCAACGGCGCCGCCTTCCCGGTCGTCGTGCCGATCGACGCCGTCGCCGCCATCTTTGCGCGCGAGAACGGGCAGGGCATGGCCTTCGAAGTGATGCCCGCCGGCACCGAACCCGCCGGGGACGAGCCTGTCGCCGAGATCGAGGAAGATGACACGCCGCCGGATACGCCGCCAGAGAAACCCCGGTCCCACCTGACGCGCGTCAAGTAGTGCGTCGCGCCCTCGGGCGCTATTTCGACTCCATCACCCAGACGCCGTCCCAGTCGTCCGCCACCGGGTTCGCCGCCAGATGGCGACAGCGCTCGACGTAGAGCTTGGCCGCCTTGTCGCCGGGGTTGAGCGAGAGCACTTCCTCGAACGCGGCGATCGCCTCGTCCCACTTGCGGCTGCGGTACTTGACTAGCCCGGCCTTGAACAGGTGCAGGGCGTCGATCAGATGCGGGTAGCTGTCCTCGGTGTGATAGTCGAGCACCTCGTAGATCGCGACCGGCTGCGTCTTGCCCTTGACGATGACGAAGTCGAGCTCGCGGCTGTAGTACGTGCCCCTGAGCTGCTTGTAGGTGAACTCGCTGATGAGGATGTGGGCGCCGTACTGCTTGCAGGCCGATTCGAGGCGGGCGGCGAGATTTACGCCGTCGCCGATGATCGTGTAGTCCATGCGCTTCTTCGAGCCGATGTTGCCCGAGACCACCAGATCGCTATTCAGGCCGATGCCGATGTCGACGGGCAGCTTGCCCGCCGCGGTGCGAAGCGCATTCCAGGCCGTCAGCTCGCGCATCATCGCGATCGCCGTGCGCACCGCGCGGTCGGCGTCGTCGTCATGGCCGACGGGAATGCCGAAGGCGGCCATGATCGCGTCGCCGATGAACTTGTCGAGCATGCCTTCCTCGCGCTGCAGGCAGTCGACCATCAGCGTGAAGTACTCGTTGAGCAGCGCCACCGTGCCCTGCGCGCCAAGCTGCTCGGTGATCGTCGTGAAGCTGCGCACGTCCGAGAACAGCACCGTCGCGTTGACCGCCTGGCCGCCCAGCGCCTCGGCGCCGCTGGCTAGCATCTTGTCCGCGATGCCGGGGTCCATGTAGCGCGACATCGTCGACTTCAGGCGCTTCTCGTTCGAGATGTCCTCGAGCATCAGCATCGAGCCGATGCGCCGCTTCTCGACCGACAGCAGCGGCAATGCGGTGAGGTTGACCGAAAGCGTCTCGTCGTCGACCCGCAGTTCGGCGTCCATGACCACGTCGATCGCCTGTGTCTCGGCGACGCCCTTGAGCTTCTCCAGCACCCACGGATTGTCGTCGCCGAAGAAGTCGTTCGCCGGCCGGTTAAGGATCTGCTCCGGCCGCACGCGCAGAATGCGCAGGCCGGAGGCGTTGCAGGTGACGATGCGCTCTTGGTCGTCGAGCGTGATGACGCCGTTGGACATCGACTCGAGCATCGCCTCGTTGTAGTTGCGCATCGCCTGGACGTCGGCGAACAGCTTGGCGTTCTCGAGCGCGATGGATATCTGTGCCGTGAATGCGCGCAGCCGCGATTCGTCTTCGTTGCTGAACGGCCCGCCGCGCTTGTTGAGCACCTGCGTGACGCCGATCGTCTTGCCGTTCTTGTTGACGATCGGCACGCACAGGATCGAGCGCGTGAAGAACCCCGTCTTCTTGTCGAAGGCCGGGTTGAAGCGCAGGTCGGCGTAGGCGTAGGGGATGTTGATCGACTTGCCCGAGCTGAACACTGCGCCGGCGATGCCGACGTGGTTCGGCAGGCGAATCTGCATCGATTCGAGCCCCTGGCCGACCTCCGACCAGAGCTCGTTGGTCTTGTCGTCGTTGAGGAACAGCGTCGAGCGCTCGGCGTTGAGCAGGCGCGTCGCCTCGCCCATCACGCGCTGCAGCAGCGATCCGAGCTTGATGTCGGCCGTCACTTCCGAGACGACTTCGATGAACTCCATTTCCTTGCGCCGGCTCGCCTGCATGCGCTCGATGAACTGCGCGCTCTGCAGCGCCAGCGTGCCCTGGCTGGTCATCGCCTGCAGCAGGTCGAGGTCCTTGCGGGTGAAGCGGCTGCCCTTCTTGTTCAGCGTCTGGGCGACGCCGATGATCTCGCCGCGGACCGTCTTGATCGGTACGCAGAGGATGTTGCGCGTCGTGAATCCGGTTTGCTCGTCGACCGAGCGGTTGAAGCGCGGATCGGAATAGGCGTCGTGGATGACCAGCGGTTCGCCCGAGGCGTAGACGTGGCCCGCGATGCCGCTGTTGTTCATCAGGCGGATCTCGCGCTGGAAGTTGCCCTGCGCAACCCGTGAATACAGCTCGTTGGTGTCCGGATCGTTGAGGAACAGGGAGCCGCGTTCGGCATTGAGTGCGGCGGTCGTCATCTCGACCAAGGCCTTCAGCACTTCGTCGAGCGTGTCGTAGGCCGCCATGCGCCGCGTCACCTCGAGCAGCAACTCGGCGTGGCGCAACTTGCGCCGGTGGTCGATGTCGCCGCGGCCGCGCACCGGCAGGGCGACGACTTTCTTGCGGCTGGCGGAGGCTGCCTTGGAATCCATCAGCGGCATGCCTCGCCGGTCGCAGCTTCGAGGCGCTCGCGCAGCGCCCTGACGGTGTCCTGGAACTGCGCGCGCTCTTCGGCTTGAATCTTCTTTTCCTGTTGCAAGGCGATTTCCTTGTCGACCTGCGCCCGCTCGAGTGCTTCACGCAACGAACCGGCGGTTGCCCGCAATTGTGCGATCTCGCCCTGGCCGGCGGAAACCGCTTCTCTCACCGCGGCATCGGTGTCGTTGCGCGCCTTTTCCAGCTCGGCGCGCAGTGCCGAGACGGTGTCGTGAAGCTGCTGAATTTCGCCGCGACCGGCGGCATGCGCCTGTTGCACCGCCACGTCCCGCGCGCCGTTGGCACGTTCGAGTTCGTCGCGCAGGGCGCCGACCGTCGCCTGCAATTGCCGGATGTCTGCGGCGGCCGCTGCCTGCGCATGTTCGACCGCCTGCGCCGCTTCGCTGCGCGCCCGCTCGAGTTCGATCCGCAAGGCAGCCACGGCGCGCTGCATGTCGCGCACTTCCGCCTCGCTGGTCTGGGGTTTTCGGGGCCTTGATCCTGTCATGGCCTGGGATTATGCAATATGGCGCCCAAGACAGGAATCGAACCTGTGACCTACCGCTTAGGAGGCGGTCGCTCTATCCACTGAGCTACGAGGGCGCGGGCCGCATATTGTAGCGGGTCGCACCATCGGCTAGCCGAGGAAGTTGCGCTGGTAGGCCGCTATGCCGCTCGCTGCCTGGGCGATGTTGGCGGTCTTCTGCTCGACCGTGCGCTGCGAGGCTTGGACCGCCGCGAGTTGGGCGGCCTGCTCGGCCTCGAGGCGGCGGCTGCGTTCGTCCAAGTTCTGCACGGAGGAACCGACGTTGCCAGTGCTGGCGAGTTCCTTGGTCGCAGTCTTCTCGACCTGCTTCGCGACGCCGGCTACGGCGGTCACGGTTTCGCTCGGGCTTTCCTTGAGCGCTTTGTCGAGCGCCTTGGTGTCCAGCGACAGGGATCCGTCCTTGTTCTTCGTGATGCCCGCCTTTTCGAGCTTGGCAAGGCTCTCGCCTTCGCTGACCGAACGCCGCAGGTCGTTGGCGGCGCCGCGCGCCCGGGAGTCGTTGGCGAGCGCGCCGCTTTCCTTGCGGTCGTTGCGCGTCGTGCGCGCGACCGTGGTGTTCGCCTTGTTGTAAGCGGAGACGAAGTTCTCGATGGTCTTGCGCGCTTCGTCGGCGGTCGCCGTCTTGCTGGGCTCGGAGACGGCCTTGCTGGCCGTCTGGAGCTCGGAAACCGCGCCCTTGATCTGGCCGTAGGCGGAGAGCTGGACCTTGGTGGATTCGAGCTTTTCCTCGGTACGGTCGGTGGCGCGTTTGGTCGCCTTGGCGGCTGCCGCGGTCGGGTCCTGGCGCGTGACGGCTATGGTGCTCGAACCGACGCTCCCCGACTGCGAACCGACGCCGGAGATGCTGGTGGTGAGTTGGGCGATGCTGGAGAGGTCCATGACGTCCTCCGGACGCAGGTGACGCCTGAACTATAGCACCGCGGATGTCAGCGGCAACCGCCTCAGGCGGGCATTCGCAGGGCGTACGCCATGCCGGCGAGGCCGGCGAAGAAGATGGTGAGGTGCACGGCCGACCACCAACGGTAGCGTTTCGAGAGGGCGGCTGGCTGCAGCGTCGAGATCACGTACAACCGCCGGTCGTCGGGCAGGCGCATGAGGTGGAGTTCGGGCTGGAGCCGCTCCTCGCGGTGCTGCCGCTCCACTTCGCGCCGGGCTTGGGCGCGGGCCAGTTCCCACTCGCGCAGGTCGAGCTCGCCGTTGCCGTCGAGGTCGAAGCGGCGCAGCAGCTCGTGGGGCTCCTTCTTCCAGGCGGCGAGCAACGCCTTGACGTCGGCGTCGCGATCGAGCTTCAGGTCCTGGCTGCCGAGGGTCTGGAACTGGCCGAGCGCATACAACGGCTCGTTCTCGAGCAGCAGCCATTCGGTGAAGCGGCGGTCGCCCTGCGTCCACTGGTCCCTGCGCGCCGGCACGACTTCGGCACCTTCGGGATCGACGACGCATTGGCCGCTACCGTCGTCGAGAATGAACGAGGCGTCCGATTCGCCGGATCCCTCGTGCTCCCACTTGTTGTCCCGGCGGTGCTCGATGCGGTAGCGGTACCAGAGGCAGGGCAGGTGGCTCAAGGCGGCGAGGAGCGGAGAGCCGGCGAGCGGCTTGCCGCGGCCAAGCAGTTCGGTATACCCCTGGGCCGCCGACGCGACCTTCGACGTCGGCGTGTCGTCGAAAGCGCGGGCGCGACGCCAGGTCGAGACCCAGGCGAACAGGCTGATGGCGGCGATGAGTCCGGCGCAGGCGGCCCAGCCGGTGGGCGTGTCGATTTCCGCGCCGGCGCCGAGCAGCACCAATTGGCCGCCGGAGGTGAGGAAGCGGCCATATTCGCGCCGCAGGCGCTGCCGCATGGTCCTAGCTGAACAGCGCCTTCATGTCGGGATCCGCCTTCTCGGCGGCGGCGAACTCCAGCAGCGGCTTGGCGTCGAAGCGGAAGGCCTGGGCGATGACGAAGTCGGGAAACTGCTCGACGCGCACGTTGTTGATGTTGACGGCTTCGTTGTAGAGCTCGCGGCGGTCGGCGATGGCGTTTTCGAGCGCCGAAATTCGCCCTTGGAGCTGCATGAAGTTCTCGTTGGCCTTCAGTTCCGGATACGCTTCCGCGACGGCGAATATCTGGCCGAGGCCCATGCGCAGGACGCCCTCGGCGCGGCCGAGGGCGGGGACGTCGCCCTGCTCGCGCGCCGTCTGGACGCGGGAGCGCGCCTCGATCACCTGCTGCAGCGTCGTCTGTTCGAACTGCTTATACTGCTTGCAGGTCTCGACGAGCTTGGGCAGTTCGTCGTGGCGCTGCTTGAGGACGACGTCGATGTTCGCCCAGGCCCGCGCGACGGTATGCTTGAGCTGCACCAGCCCGTTGTACACCATGACGCCGTAGGCCAGCAGCACCGCGAGCGCACCGAGCAATACGATGGTTCCCACTCCCATGACTTCCTCCCAAGGCAAAGAAGGGTCCGCGCATGATACGGCAAACGCCCGGCGGCGGCCCCGTTGGTTCCTGCTGTGGGGCGGCGTCGCACTGTTGGCCGTGCTGATGCTGGTCCTGGTCTTCCTCGGCTATCGCCAGCCCGAGCTCCTGCTGGAATTCGCCAACCTGCGCTACTGCGGCTAGCCGGCGACCGGCACTGCCTCGCCGGCGCCGTCTTCGTCCTCGGGCACGCCGATGCGCTTCTTCACCGTCTCGATGTTCAGGTGCAGCAGTTCGCCGATCGCCTTGTAGTCGTCGGGCAGGGCGGCATCGTCCCAGCCGTTGGCAGAGTGGCGGGCCAGGTCGACCGCCAACTCGACGTTGCGCACGCGCGGATGCTCGGCGTTCTCCGGATCCATCAGCGTCGTCAGCAGCTCGGGCAGGCGCCATTCCTGTGCGAGCGCCAGCTTGATCTCATAGAGCGGCACTTTGTATATTTCGGTCTGGATGGCGACCGAGCGCAGCGTGCGGTCGTGCGCCTGGCGCTCTCTGACCCGTGTCGCCAGCGCCGGGGCGAACGACCACATGAGGATTTCCGCGAAGTCGTGCAGCAAGGCGGCGACGATGACCTCGTCGACGTTGAGATCCTTGCGCAACGCGGCCCAGTCGCGCGCCCAAAACACGGCCTTGCGCGAGCGGCCGATCACCTTGAGGAGGCCGAGCAGGGCCTTGGGATGACCCTTGAGCTGGTCCTCGACCAGCGGCAGGTTCTGGAAGGCATCGAAGAAGGGCCCGACGCCGATCATCATCAGCGCCCGTTCGATCGTCGTGATGTCGGTCTTCTGGCGGGCGCGGCGGTGTTCCTCGATGAAGGCGAGGACGCGCAGGGTCATCAGCGGATCGTGCAGGATCACGTTCGAAAGCACGCGGCCGTTCACGTTCTCGGCGTTTTCGCGCATTTCCTCCAGCTTGTGGGCCGTGTGGCGGAGCACGGGCAGGCTGGCGGTGCGATAGAAATCCACCCATCCCGCGAGGTCGGGGAAGGGCGTCTCGACGGTCGGCGGAGGCGCGGATTCGGGCATGTTGTCCATCGTCGCAGGCTATCGCGGATCGCAAGCGGCCGGGCGGGGAAGAAGGCGGTCAGCCAAGTCCTGCAATCCCTTGCTCTGGTGCGGTCGCCGCAGTAGAATACACGGTTTTCCACCTTGCCCTACCCGTAACGCATGCGGGAGGGTTGCCAAGCCAAAAGGAGATTGCATGCGACATTATGAAATCGTTTTCATCGTTCATCCGGACCAGTCGGAGCAGGTCCCGGCGATGATCGAGCGTTACAAGACGCTCGTCACCGGCCGCAACGGCGCCATCCACCGCCTCGAGGACTGGGGCCGCCGCCAGATGGCCTACCCGATCCAGAAGGTGCATAAGGCCCACTACGTGCTGATGAACATCGAGTGCGACGGCGAGACGCTGGCCGAACTCGAGAATGCCTTCAAGTTCAACGACGCCGTGCTGCGCCACCTGACGGTCAAGATGACCAAGGCCGTGGCCACGCCCTCGCCGATGATGAAGGAAGAGAAGTCGCGCTCGCTCACGGCCGCCCCGGCTGCCGAAGCGCCGGCCGGCGAAGCCAAGGCGGAAGCTGCCGCAGCCTGACGGACGCACGGCGCCGTAGTGACCCGACCCGCAGCCAACCGGCTCGAACTGACCGGCACGCTGCTCGAACGAGGAGTCCTGCGCTACACGCCTGCCGGCCTGCCCGCCCTCGAATTCCGCCTCGGCCACGAGTCGGAGCAGATCGAAGCGGAAAAGCCGCGCAAGGTCGAATGCGAAATGGCCTGCCTCGCACTGGGTCCCACCGCGCTGCTGCTCAAGGACGCCAAGCCCGGCGACATGCTGGCCCTCACGGGCTTCGTCGCCGCCCGGAGCGTCAAGAGCAAGAGTCCCGTGCTGCATGTGACGAAACTGGAATTTCTGGAAGGAAACGAAAATGGCATTCAAACCCAAGAGTAAAACTGCCGGCAAGAAGAAGGACGACAAGGGCCGCAGCCTGTTCAAGCGCCGCAAGTTCTGCCGCTTCTCGGCCGAGAAGATCGAAGAGATCGACTACAAGGATGTGGACATCCTCAAGGATTTCATCGGCGAGAACGGCAAGATCATGCCGGCGCGCATCACCGGCACCAAGAGCGGCTACCAGCGCCAGCTTTCCACGGCCATCAAGCGCGCGCGCTTCCTTGCGCTGATGCCTTACACCGACCTGCACAAGTAAGAGGAGACCGCCATGCAAGTGATTCTGATGGAAAAGGTGGTGAACCTCGGCGGCCTCGGCGACGTGGTCAAGGTCAAGGACGGCTACGCCCGCAATTACCTCATCCCGCAAGGCAAGGCCAAGCGCGCCACCGAAGAGAACAAGAAGTTCTTCGAAGCCAAGCGCGCCGAGCTTGAGAAGGCCCAGGCCGAGAAGCTGGCCGCCGCGCAGGAAAAGGCCGGCAAGCTCGAAGGCGTCACCGTGACGATCGCCCGCAAGGCCGGCGTCGACGGCCGCCTGTTCGGCTCGGTCAGCAACATCGACGTCGCCGAGGCGCTTGGCGCCCAGGGCTTCGAGGTCGAGAAGTCCGGCATCCGCATGCCGGCCGGCCCGATCAAGACCATCGGCGACAACGAGTTCGAAGTCGCACTGCACACGGACGTCGTCGCCAAGATCACCGTCTCGGTCGTCGCCGAACAGTAATCGCGTCGTTCTCCGCAAAAAAGGCAGGGGCGTTCCCCTGCCTTTTTTGTTTCGGCGTAACGCCTGCTTCGCAGGCGAGCCTTCACGAAGGCCGGCATGCGCCGGCCTTTGTTTCTGCTTGCGAAAAGTACGTCCGCCGCGTCACAATGCGCGACATGCATCTCGCCGACATCATCGAGGAATTGCAGCCGCGCATCGCCGCGTTGCGACGCGATTTGCACGCGCACCCCGAGCTTGCGTTCGGCGAGGATCGCACGTCAGACGTCGTCGCCGCGCATCTCGAATCGATCGGCGTCGAAGTGCATCGCGGCATCGCGCGCACCGGTGTCGTCGGCGTCTTGCGCGGAGGTGCCGGCAGCCGCGCCATCGGCCTGCGCGCCGACATGGACGCGTTGCCGCTCGACGAAGCCAACAGCTTTCCGCATCGCTCGCGCCACGCCGGCTGCATGCATGCCTGCGGTCACGACGGCCACACGGCGATGCTGCTCGGCGCCGCCGAAGCGCTGGCGAAGACGCGCGACTTCGGCGGCACCGTTTATTTCATTTTCCAGCCGGCCGAGGAGCATGAAGGCGGCGGCCGCCTGATGGTCGAGGAGGGGCTGTTTGAGCGATTCCCGATGCAGATGGTGTTCGGCCTGCACAACTGGCCGGGGCTGCCGGTCGGCAGCATCGCCGTCATGGACGGCCCGGTGATGGCCGGCGCCGACCGCTTCGAGATCAAGCTCACCGGCCGCGGCGGCCACGCCGCGATGCCGCACCAGGCCGTCGATACGGTGATGGCCGGCGCCGCGCTGATCCAGGCGCTGCAGACGCTGGTGAGCCGCAACGCCGATCCGCAGGATGCCGTGGTCGTCAGCGTCACCCGCTTCCATGCCGGCCACGCCGACAACGTGCTGCCCGAGGAGGCGGTTCTGGGCGGCACCGTGCGCTGCTTCCGTCCCGAGCTGCAGGACCAGCTCGAGGAAGGCATGCGCCGAATCTGCAACGGCATCGAGACCACGTATCGCGTCAAGGCTGCGCTCAACTTCGAACGCGGCTATCCGCCGACCATCAACGCCGATGAGCCTTCATTCCTCTGCCGTGAGGTCGCGCGGCAAGTCGTCGCGCAAGGCGAGGACGGCGGGCAAGTATTCACCCATCTCAAGCCGAGCATGGGCGCCGAGGACTTCGCGTACCTGTCGCGCGTCGTGCCGGGCTGCTACGCATGGATCGGCAACGGCCCGGGCGAGGGCGGCTGCATGCTGCACAGCCCGCACTACGACTTCAACGACGAAGTCATCGCCACCGGCATCCGCTACTGGGTGCGCCTGGTCGAGCGCGCG
Source organism: Pseudomonadota bacterium (assembly GCA_046726235.1). Lineage (GTDB taxonomy): Bacteria > Pseudomonadota > Gammaproteobacteria > Burkholderiales > Rhodocyclaceae > Nitricoxidireducens. The sequence goes on along the minus strand of JBKPAD010000002.1, from coordinate 134,555 downwards.
TTGCCGAAAGGTTGAGGCGGAAAATAAAAAAGCCCGCCACCGGTCAGGAGGCGGGCTTTTCGAAGAAGGAGAAGCAGGTCTTACTTCTTCTTCTTGCCGGCAACAGCCGTCTTGAACGCGGTGCCGGCGGTGAACTTCGGCACGGTCGTCGCAGCGATCTTGATCGCTTCGCCCGTCTTCGGGTTCTTGCCGGTGCGGGCCGCACGCTTGGCCGACTTGAAAGTACCGAAGCCGACCAGCGTCACGGTGTCGCCCTTCGAAACCGCCTTGGTGACGGCGGCGACCATCGCGTCGAGCGCCTTGTTGGCAGCGGCCTTGCTGAGGCCGGTTTCCTTGGCCGCGACTTCGATAAGTTCAGCTTTGTTCATCCAACGCCTCCGTAGTTTGAATATGTATCAGCCATATGGCTGCGGCGGATTCTAGCGCGCAACAAACGCGCGAGCGGCCAAATTTATTTTTATTGCCTGAGCAGCTTAAACGGTATCAGTTAAGCCTGAGGCGGCTCGCCGCTCAGTGCAGCAGTTGCGACGGAGAGGGAAACAGCCGGTCGAGCACGTCCGGTCCGAAGCGGTATTCCTGGTTGCAGATATCGTCGCGAATCAGGATCTCGCCCTGTTCTTCGATCATCTCGGCGACCTCGTCGCGGCCGAGCGTCGTCAGCATCGCCAGCACTTTTTCCTCGTCGCGCGGGCAGTGGTAATACACCGGCCGGGGGTCGTAAAGGCGCAGCGTCTCCTCGGTGAAGAGGCGCGTCAGCAGCGCATCGGCCGGCAGCGCGAGTTCTTCCGGCCTGACGGTCGAGGCGAGTTGCACGATGCGATTCCAGCCGTCGGGGTCGCGCTCGTCGGCGCCCGGCAGCTTCTGCAGGAAGAGGCCGCAGGCATGGTTCTCGTCGGCGGCGAGCCACAGCCGCGTCGGCGTCTGCTCCGAGCGTTCGAGGTAGTTCTCGAACACGCTCGCCAGCGTGTCGCCCTCGATCGGCACCATGCTCTGGTACGGCCGCTCGGCGGCGACGTTGGTCTGCAGCGTGAGCATCAGCTGGCCGTCACCGACCAGCTGCGGCAGCGGCCCGGGTGCAACCACGGCCTCGCGCTTCTTCGCCATGCCGCGCAGGCGCAGTTGCTCGTCGCAGTCGACCACCAGGATGCGCACCGGGCCGTGGCCCTGCAACTGGAAGGTCACGCGTCCGGGCAGCTTGAGGTTGCTGGCGATCAGCGTCGTCACCGCAGCGAGTTCGCCGAGCAGGTCGCGTTCGGCCGCGCCGTAGTCGCGGTCCGCCTGCATCTGGTGCCACGAGGCGCCCAGGCGCACGACCGCGCCGCGGATGTCGAGGTCCTCGAGCAGGAAGCGCCGTATCGTATCCATCACGAGACGAAGCTCGCGAACATCGCCGGGTCGAAGCCGACCAGCAATTGCCCGTTCGCCGTCTCGACGACGGGGCGCTTGATGGCGCTCGGGAATTCCATCATCAGCGCCACCGCCGCGCTTTGCGTCGCGATCTCCTGGCGCTCGGGCGGCAGCTTGCGGAACGTCGTGCCCCTGGTGTTGAGCAGCGTCTTCCAGCCCGCCGCCTTGCACCAGGCGACGAGGCGCTCGCGCGGCACGCCGTCCTTCTTGTAGTCGTGGAAGTCATAGGCGACGCCGCGCTCGTCGCACCAGGCGAGCGCCTTCTTCATCGTGTCGCAGTTCTTGATGCCGTAGATTCTGACCATGCGCGCCTCCTCCGCGGGGGTGCGAATCATACCTCGCGGCTCCGGTGCCGCGCCGTCAGCGCCCACACCAGGCCGCCGCAGCCGAGCGTGCCGAACGCCAGCGCCCAAGCCATGGAATCGCCGCCGGCCGCGTCGAGCGTGGCGCCGAACACCAGCGGCGCCACGAACCCGGCGCCGAAGCCGAGCAGCGAATACACGGCCATCGCCGCGCCGCGCTGCGCCAGCGGCGTCGCCGCGACGAGGCCCGCCGTCAGCGCTGCCGAGTCCGCCATCACCGTCGTGAAGTACAGCGCCAGCGCCGCCAACATCAGCCACCACGGCCAGCTTGCCGAGAGGCCGGCCAGCCAGCACAGCGCGCCCGACGCCAGCATGACGCCGGCGATCCAGCGCCCGCGGCCCGTGCGCCCGGCCGCTTCGTTGCCGAGAATGCTCGCCGGCATGCCGAGCAGATTGATCGCGGCGGCGGCTTCCGTCGCGTTCAGAAAAGGCGCGGCATTCGACGCCGCGTAGGCGAAGACGATGAAGGCGACCATCCACGAGCGCAGGCCGAACAGCTCCCAGCAATGGAGCGCGTAGCCGACGATGTAGCGGCGCACCTCGCGCTGCGCCAGCACCGGGGCGAAGCGCGGCAGCCAGGGCGCGTGGCGGGCGCCATGCGGGCGCTGCGGCCGCAGCGCGCCGAGCACGATAGGCAGCGCCAGCAGCGGACCGCTCGCGAGCAGCAGGAAGGCCGTGCGCCACGGCAGCGCAGCGCCGAGCCAGCCCGCGGCGAGCAGCGAGAGGCTGGTGCCGATGCCGAACGTCGACGTGTAGAAGGCGATGAAGCGCGGCTGGCGCGGCCCGGCGACGCGGTCGGTGAGCGCCTTGAGGCCCGGCATGTAAGTGCCGCCGAGGCCGGCTCCCGCGAGCGCCTGGAAGGCCGCGCCCGAGAGCATGCCGTCGGCGACCAGCGCGAAGCCCGCCGTGCCGGCGGCCGTCAACACGCACGAGAACGCCAACACGCCGCGCGCGTCGAGACGGTCTGTGACCCCCGAGAGGAAAGGCACGGCCAGCATGTAGCCGAAGAAGAAGGCGCCGCCGATGAAGCCGGCCTCGGCGCCGCTCATGCTCCATGCTTCGCGCAGCGCCGGCAGGAAGGCAGGATAGGCGGCGAAGCCCGTCATGCTGAGCGCCTCGGCGAGGCACAGCAAAGCGACGATGCGTCCGGAATCGGCAGAGGCGGGCGGCGCGGCGGTCATGCCCCGAGTTTAGCCGCCGCGCGGGGGATCGCGATCAGGCGTCGCTGGTGATCCAGCGCTGGCCGTTGCCGACGACGTCGACGCGCTCGCCGTCGAGCACGGTGCGCACGTCGTTCCGCATGCCGCCGGAAAACAGCCGCGAGTACTTCGCCACCACGGCCTGCGGGTTGTCGCTCGCCTGGTACTCGGCGCTGAACTCGAGGTGTCCCTGCGTGTGGATCGCGTGGGCGTGCGAGCTGATGGCGTTGAGGTCGCGCACGGCGCGCTCCAATTCGGGGTTCTCGGCCAGCAGCGACTCGATCTTCGCCTTGTCGGCGCGGTCGCCGCCGACATGGATCCGGCCCCCGCCGTCGGTCGTGAACTCGACCGGCGGCGTCGACGGCACATTGGCCTCGCGGAAAATCTTGCCGGCCATGCGCGCCAGATCGGTCGCCAGTTGCCGCACCGTCACCGGGTTCGGCAGCATCAGGTCGGGAAGCGCCGCCAGGCCGCGGCCGGTAGCCGAGAGGGTGACGCGCGCGGAGCCGTTGTCCTCCTCGATCGCCCCTGCGGCCCGCGTTGACGCGGCTTTGCTGGTGGGCGGAAGGACCGGGCTCGAGCCGGCCTTCCCGGATGCGATGTTGGAAATCTGGTTCATGCAGGTGCTCCTTGCAACGTCGATCACCCGGCTTCAGCACGAACGATGCCAACGACGTTCGCCGTCCGCACGGATCGAGCGGAACGCCTCGGGTATAGTCCGCGCCCATGATCCGCAAGCTCGCATTCACCGCACTGCTTCTCGCCGCCGGCCTCGTCGCCGCGGCGCCGCCGGCCGTGGAAATCCTTGGCGCGGAATTCGGTGTCTTCGAGGAAGTCGCGCCGCGGGAACTGTCGTTCGAGCCGACGCGCGTCGTGCCGCACAAGGAAGGCCAGCGCTACGGCTGGGTGATCGAAGTGCGCACGAACAAGCGCCATCTCTCCGTGCGTGAGGAATACCTGCTGCCGTCGCGTACGGCCGACGAAGGCAGGAAGGGCGACACCATCGTCATTCCGCTCGACCGCCGCGCGCAGGTGAGCGAACGGCAACTCGCGCCCGTCGATGGGAAGATCTATGGCGAATGGGCCGTTGGCGCCGGCGAGCCGCCCGGGCAGCGGCGTCTCGAAGTCATCGTAGAGGGGCAGCCGGTCAGCTTCGAGTACGAGGTCCGCTGAGCTTGGTTGTTCCCGTGGTGAGGTGGGTGGGCTCGTGCCGCCGGGGTGCTCTGCTGCGCTTCGTGTCCCTCCGGATCGGGCTGCGCCCGCTCCTCCTTCCTTTACCTACGCGCAGCAGAGCACCCCACCGTCACGAGCGGTAGCGCCGTGCCTCTTTTGCGGCTCGAAACCACCGGCGTATCCACAAGGAGGGCGGGTGTCCGCCTCCCGCAGGTAAAGGAAGGAGGAGCGTGCGACAGCACGGTCCGGAGGGACACGGAGGGAGGCGGATACCCGTCCTCCTTGGCGCGCTGGAGTGTGCGCTACAGCAGGACTACCGCTTCAGCTTCGCAAACGCCGCCGCCATCGTCCCGCCCGCCGGCGGGGCTTCGCGGCGCGGCGCCTGCGGTTGCGACTGGCGCCTCGGTGCCGCGGCACCGCCGCCATGTTCACGCTTCGGCGCCGCTTCGTCCGAGAGGCGCATCGTCAGCGCGATGCGCTTGCGTTGCACGTCGACCTCCAGCACCTTCACCTTCACCACGTCGCCGGCCTTGACGACGCTGTGCGGGTCCTTGACGAACTTGTTGGCCAGCGCCGAGACGTGCACGAGGCCGTCCTGATGCACGCCGATGTCGACGAAGGCGCCGAAGTTGGTGACGTTGGTGACGACGCCCTCGAGCTGCATGCCGGGCTCGAGGTCCTTCAGGTCCTCGACGCCTTCACGGAATGACGCGGTCTTGAACTCGGGACGCGGGTCGCGGCCCGGCTTCTCCAGTTCCTTGAGGATGTCCTGCACCGTCGGCAGGCCGACCTTCTCGTCGGTGTAGCGCGCGGCGTTGAGCGAGCGCACCGTGCGGCCGTCGCCGATCAGCGTGCGCACATCCTTGCCGACGTCCTTCACGATGCGCTCGACGAGCGGGTAGGACTCGGGGTGCACCGCCGACGCGTCGAGCGGGTTGTCGCCGCCGTTCACGCGCAGGAAGCCGGCCGCCTGCTCGAAGGTCTTGTCGCCGAGGCGCGGCACGGCCTTCAGCTGTTCGCGGCTCTTGAAGGCGCCGTTCTGGTCGCGCCAGCTCACGATGTTCGCGGCGAGCGTCGCGTTGAGGCCCGAGATGCGCGTCAGCAGCGGCACCGAGGCGGTGTTCACGTCGACGCCGACCGAGTTCACGCAGTCCTCGACCACGGCGTCGAGCGACTTGGCGAGCTTGCTCTGGTTGACGTCGTGCTGGTACTGGCCGACGCCGATGCTCTTGGGATCGATCTTGACCAGTTCGGCGAGCGGGTCCTGCAGGCGGCGCGCGATCGACACGGCGCCGCGCAGCGAAACGTCGATGTCCGGAAATTCCTTCGATGCCAGTTCCGACGCCGAATACACCGAGGCGCCGGCTTCCGAGACGACGATCTTCGACAGCTTGAGTTCGGGATGGCGCTTCATCAGCTCGCCGGCGAGCTTGTCGGTCTCGCGGCTCGCCGTGCCGTTGCCGATCGCGATCAGCTGCGCGCCGTGCTTCTGCGCCAGCTGGCGCAGCGTCGCCAGCGTGCCTTCCCAGTCGCGGCGCGGCTCGTGCGGATAGACGGTGGCGGTGTCGACGAGCTTGCCGGTGGTGTCGACGACGGCGACCTTGACGCCCGTGCGCAGGCCCGGATCGAGGCCGATGGTCACGCGCGGCCCCGCCGGCGCCGCCAGCAGCAGGTCGTGCAGGTTGCGCGCGAAGACATGGATGGCCTCTTCCTCGGCGCGCTCGCGCAACTGGTTCATGAGTTCGAGTTCGAGGTGCAGCGAGAGCTTGACCATCCACGCCCAGCGCGCGGAGTCGAGCAGCCACCGGTCGCCGGCGCGGCCCTGGTCCTCGATGCCGAAATGCTTCGCCACGATCGCTTCGCAGGGCGAGGCGCGCGGCGGATCTTCAAGTTCCGGCTCGGTCTTCAGCGCCAGGCGCAGCATGTCCTCGTTGCGGCCGCGGAACATCGCCAGCGCGCGGTGCGAGGGCACATCCTTGATCGCCTCGCGGAAGTCGAACCAGTCGCGGAACTTCTCGCCGGCGGCCTCCTTGCCTTCGACGACCTTGCTCGTCAGCAGCGCGTGCGCGTTCAGGTAATCGCGCAGTTTCGCCAGCAGCGCGGCGTCCTCGGCGAAGCGCTCCATCAGGATCTGGCGCGCGCCGTCGAGCGCGGCCTTGACGTCGGGCACGTGCTTCTCCGGCGGCTCGGTGGCGGTGTTCACGTACTTGGCGGCTTCAGCCTCGGGCGAGAGCGTCGGGTCCGCCATCAGCGCGTCGGCCAGCGGTTCGAGCCCGGCCTCGCGTGCGATCTGCGCCTTGGTGCGGCGCTTGGGCTTGTAGGGCAGGTAGAGGTCTTCGAGGCGCTGCTTGGTGTCGGCGTCCTCGATCTCGGCGCGCAATTCCGGCGTCAGCTTGCCCTGCTCGTCGATGCTGGCGATCACCGCGGCGCGACGATCCTCGAGTTCGCGCAGGTATACGAGCCGCTCGTCGAGCAGGCGTAGCTGGATGTCGTCGAGCTCGCCCGTGACTTCCTTGCGGTAGCGCGCGATGAAGGGCACGGTGGCGCCTTCGTCGAGCAGCTGGACGGTGGCGACGACCTGTTGCGTGCGGACGCCGAGTTCTGCGGCGATGCGTTGTTCGATGGGAGGAAGCATGTAGACGGAGCGTGGCGAAAAAAGCCGCGCACTATGCGGCAAGTTGCGCGCAAACGCAATCGCCGCCGCCCGATCGGATCGTGGTTCCTGTCAAAGGTGTGTAACAAACACTTGCCAACATGTGTGGGCCCACCGGAGACCCCCATGATGCTCGCGAAGTTCGTTGCCCCCGTTGCTGGCCTGATGCACCGGCTGTCGTTCCAGCACAAGTTCATCCTCGCCGGCGGCCTCATGGTTGCCGCGCTCGGAGTCGCCCTGGTGCCGAACGTGTTCCGCATGTTCCACGACTATCAGGACCTGCAGCGGCGCCGGGAGGGCGTCGAGGCGCTCGGCCGATCCGTCGCCGCGCTTGGCGCGGTGGCCGATCATCGCAGCGCACGCCTTTTCGTTTTGCGCGGCTTGCCGGCAGCGGCCGACGCCGATTCGCTTGCGGCGACCGTCGACGTCCGGCTGGCAGCGCTCGGCGGGACCGTCTTCGGCCCTGCGGCCACGGCCGCCGCGCAGGAGGCCGTCACGGCATGGAGCGACATCCGCGGGCGCTTGTCGGGACGCTACAGCGCCGTGCGCGCCGCCGCCGATCACGGTGTGCTGCTGGCGGTGCTCGCGCGCCACGCCGAAGGCATTGCCGTCGACTCCGGCGTCGCCGGGGAGATCGACGGCGGTGCGCAATTCCTCTCCGGGCTGGTGGCGCGCGACCTGCCGCAACTGGCGCTCGACACGAGCGCCGCCGTGACGCACGGCATCGCCGCCGCCGCGCATGTGCTCAACGACGAGGATCGTCAGCGCCTCGGCTACCTGGCGCAGCATCTCGCGCGCCAGGCGGACGCCATCGCCGCGGCGCGCGAGCTGCGCCTGCCCGACGGCGCCCTCGCGGGCGACATCGAGCGGCTGTCGACGAGCACGGTGGCGCTGGCGAACCTGCTGCTCAACAACGGCGTGCTGCATCCCGAAAACGGCTTTTCGCCGGAAGAACTGGCGACCGCCGCGCGCGCCGCCGCCGATGCGGGAAGCGCCCTCGCGGCATCGGCGGGCGCGTCGCTGCAGGACCGGCTGGCGCGCCGCCACGAGGTCATGACAGCCTGGTTCGTCGTCCAGCTGGTGGCGATCGCCATCATCCTGGGCGCTGCGTCCTACGTGTTCCTAGGTTTCTGGCACGCCTCGCGCGAGACCATCGACACGCTGGTGGCGACCACCGAACGCGTGATCCGGGGCGACCTCAACGCCGAGGCGAAGGTGCGCTCGCGCGACGAGCTCGCCGCGATCGCCGACCGCTTCAACCAGCTGGCGCAGACGCTGCGCGAGATCATCGGCGGCATCGCCGCCCACAGCCGGCAGGTCACCGACATGGCCGGCCAGCTCAGCCACTCGGCGGCGACGGTGATCCAGAACGCCGAGGTGCAGTCGAAGGCGGCGACCTCGACCTCGGTCTCGATGCAGCAGATCGCCGTCGGCATCGCCTCGGTCAACGACAATGCCGGCGATCTCGCCGAGCTGGCCCAGCGCGGGCTGAAGGCGGTCGAGACCGGCGAGTCCGCCGTCAAGGATCTCAACGCGCAGATGCGCGATGTCCGCGCCATCATGGAAAAGATCAGCGCCACCAGCGCCGGCTTCGTCAGCGATGCCCATCACGTCGCCGAGATGACGGGCCGCGTCAAGGAAATCTCGGACCAGACCAACCTGCTGGCGCTCAATGCAGCGATCGAGGCGGCGCGCGCCGGCGACGCCGGCCGCGGCTTCGCCGTCGTCGCGGACGAAGTGCGCAAGCTGGCCGAGAACGTCGCCGCCACCGCGCGCCAGATCGACGGCGTGATGCGCTCGATGATGGCGCAGTCCGGAGAAGTGACGGCGACGATCGCCGCGGGCACCTCGCACCTCGGCGAGGCCGAGGTGCGGCTGGAGAGCGTGTCGCGTGCGCTCGAATCGACCGGCACGACGGTGCGCGAGACGCACCGCAGCGTCGGCGACATCAACCGTTCGATCTCCGAGCAGAAGCTCGCCAGCGAGGACATCGCGCGCAACGTCGACGGCATCGTCACCATGGCCGAGAGCACGCACAAGGCCGTCGGCAACGTGCACGGGCTGATCGGCGAACTGACCGCGCTGACGCGCCAGATGAACGGGCACGTCGCCCGCTTCCAGACTTAGAGCCCTTCAGCAGGCCTCGCGTACCGGCCCGCGCGACGGCCGGCGGCGAATCCGCTAGCGGTCAGTCACCCGGTTGCATGACCGCCGGCGTGCCCACCAGCAGCGCTTCCCAGGACGAGTCGAACGCGACATCCGTATGCGGCTCGGGAAGCGGCGTCATGTCGGCCGGGGAGCGCGGCAGGGCGCAGGCTTGTTGCAGCGAGGAATTGAGCGGATCGGCGCGATCGCAAAGTTCGTTCAACGAAACCATGGTGATCTCCTCGGGTCGGCAACGTGGCTTCACGCTACAGAGTCCGACTAGGGAAGTCAACTAATCGCGCGCCCGGCTAATTCAGTGTCCGCGCCAGCGCGACGCGATACTCGCGCACCAGGTCGTCGTGCTCGGCGTGGCCGCCGAGCAGGTTGAACAGCGTCAGCAGCGTCTTGCGGCCGGCTTGCTCGTTCCATTGCCGGTCGCGGCGCACGATTTCCAGCAGGTGCTCGAAGGCCGGGCGGTAGTCGTGCTTGAGCGCCAGCGCGTTGGCGAGCTGCAGGCGCGCGGCGAGGTCGGCCGGATCGGCGGCGAGCTTGCGCTCGAGCTCGCCGACGTCGGCGCCGCCGCCGCTGGACGCGAGCTGCAGGCGTGCGGCGAGCGCCTCGATGCGGGCGCGGTCGCGGGCCGATTCGGCGCGCGCGTCGATGATGCCGCGCGCTTCGTCGATCGCGCCTTCGTCGAGGAAGACTTCGGCCAGGTCGAGCTGCGCGGATTCGTTGGCGGGGTCGAAGGCGATCGCCTCGAGCAAGAGCTGGCGCGCGGCGGCGAGGTCGCCGGCGCGTCGCGCTTCGGCGGCGTCGAGGCGCATCGGCTCGCCGGGCGAGGGAATCAGCCGGTCGATGAACTCGCGCACCTGGGCCTCGGGCAGCGCGCCGGTGAATTCGTCGACCATCTCGCCGCCGACGAAGGCCTTCACCGCCGGAATGCCGCGCACGCCATAGCGCACGGCGAGTTCCTGGTTCTGGTCAGAATTCACCTTGGCGAGCTTGAAGCGCCCGCCGTACTCGGCGGCGAGCTTCTCGAGGATGGGCTTGAGGATGCGGCAGGGCTGGCACCAGTCGGCCCAGAAGTCGACCAGCACCGGCACCTCGCGCGAGGCGTCGATCACCTTGTGTTCGAAGTCGGCGAGGCTGGCGTCGCAGGCGTTGGCGGTCATGTGTTTGTGTTTTCCCTGTTGGACCGCGGATATTTGCGGACGATGCGTGGCGAATCAAGCCCTCTTCTTCTGGTAGGTGCCGACCAGCTGCGCCTCGGCGATCACGTGGCCGGCCATCGCCTTCTCCAGCGCGGCCTTGGTCGGATGGCCGAGGTCGGGCAGCAGCGTGTCGAGTGCATAGAGCTTGTGGAAATAGCGGTGGCGTCCGATCGGCGGGCAGGGGCCGCCGTAGCCCGTGCGCTGCCAGTCGTTGGTGCCGTCGCGGCCGGCGCCCGGCAGCTTCGCCACCGCCTCGGGCAGGCTGGTCGCTTCGGGCGGCAGGTTGTAGGCGACCCAATGCACGTAGACGCGCTTGGGCGCGGCCGGGTCCGGCGCATCGGGGTCGTCGACGATCAGCGCCAGGCTCTTCGTACCGGGCGGCACGCCGCTCCAGGCGAGCGGCGGCGAGAGGTTCTCGCCTTCGCAGGTGTGGCGCGACGGAATCTCGCCCTGGTGTGCAAAGGCGGTCGAAGTCAGGGTCAGCGTCATGGCGGTTCTCCGGTGTCACGCGGTGCGGCGCGCGGCGGCGGCGGGATGTGCGAGCAGCAGCATCAGCGCGTCCTCCCGCGCCAGCGGCTTGTACAGATATTCGTCGAAGCGGACGTCGCCCGCAATGCGGTCGAGCTCTTTGCGCGAATACGAGGAGAGCGCGACGATGCTGCTGCGGCACCCGGCGGCGCGCAGCCGCCGCGTCGCCTCGATGCCGTCGAGCGCCGGCATGTCGATGTCCATCAGGATCAGGTCGAAGTCGCCGGCGCTGGCCAGCCGGATCGCCTCCAGGCCGTCCGCCGCGAACGCCGGCGTGCAGCCGATCTCGCGCAGGATGCGTACGGCCGCGTCGCGATGCAGCTTGTCGTCCTCGGCGACGAGGATTTTCAGCGCGCGCGCGTTCGCGAGCATGGCGCGGAGGTCGAGGATCTTTTCGTCGGCGGCGAGCGGCAGGGTGAACCAGAAGGTCGAGCCCTTGCCCGCTTCACTCTCGACGCCGACGGTGCCGCCGTTGCGCTCCGCGAACTCGCGGCACAGGATCAGCCCGAGGCCGGTTCCCGATTCGTTGCGGGTTCCGGGCGAGGACTGCGGCCTGACGTCGAGGCGGAAGATGTTGTCGCGGATGATGGCCGGCATGCCGGTGCCGGTGTCGGCGATCGACACGCGGCAGCGGCCGGCTTCGCGCGACAGGTGCGCGCGCACCGTGCCGCCGCTGTCGGTGAACTTGAGGGCGTTGTGGGTCAGGTTGCGCAGGATGGTGTGGGCCATCGAGATGTCTGCGTACACCCAGCATTCATCGTCGATTTCCAGGTCGAGTTCGATGCCCTTGGCGCGCGCCTGCGCCGCGAACAGCTCTGCGGTCTCGGCGAGCATGCGGCGCATGTCGACGGCCACCGGGTGGCAATCGAGTTCGCCGCGCTGGCTGCGCGCCCAGGTCAGCAGCTCCTCGAGGAAGTTCTTGGTGCTCAGCGTCGTGGTGCGGACCACTTCCAGCATCTCGTCGCTGAGGTCGTCGCGCGAGGTGACGACTTCGTTGAACAGGCCCGAGAGGGCGCCGACCGGCCCGCGCAGGTCGTGCGCGACGATGCCGAAGAACTTGTCCTTGATGGCGTTGGCTTCGCTGAGTTCGTGCGTGCGCTGCGCCACCGTCTCCTCGAGCTGCCGCGCGTAGCTGCGGCCCGCTTCGATCAGCTCCGCCTTCGCGCGGTCTGCCTCGGCGCGGGCGATGCGCAGGCGGTCGGCCAGGGCCAGCGACAGCAGGATGGCGTCGACCAGCATGCCGATGTCGACCGCGCGATAGGTATAGAAGCTGAAGGGAATGAAGCCCGCGACGGTGACGGCGGTGACGAACGAGCCGATGAAGCCGGCCGCCGTCGCGGTGAGGAAGTAGCGCGCGGCGCGGTTCCCAGCCCGGAACGAGCGCACGCCCAGCCACAGCACGAACGGCGAATACACGACCACCCAGAGGATCGAGCTTGCCACGTGCAGGTGGTAGCCGCCGACGAGCGCCGAAGCGGCGAACGCGGCCAGCATCACGGCGAAGAAGCCGCGCGCCTGCCGGTATGCCGAAGGCATCAGGCTGCGCAATTCGAGGAAGGAAATGGTGAAGAACAGCCCAGCCAGCAGGAACAGGTAGATGAAGGTCGAATGCGCCCAGTTGGCCCAGGCGGGGGCATCCGGCCAGAACAGCCCGTAGGCGTGGCCGTTGTAGGTGGCGTGGGCGGCGAAGAAGGCCCCCAGGTAGGTCACGTAGGCGGCGTAGATGCGCTCGCGCACCGAGAAGAACAGCACCAGGTTGAACAGCAGCAGCGCCGCCATGGCGCCGTAGAGCGTGCCGAAGTACAGCGCCTCGTCGGCGTCCGCATGGTAGAAGGCGCCGCGTTCCCACAGGCTCATGGCGACGAGGAAGGGATCGCGCGTCTGCGTGCGCACCAGCAGCCGGCTGCGGCCGGGCGGCAGGTCGAGCTCGAAATTGATCTGCCGGTGCGACAGCGCCCGTTCGCCGAAAGGCCGCGCATCGCCGCCGCGGAAGACGCGCCGGCTGCCGTCCGCGCCGACCAGCGTGACCTCGACGTCGTCGAGCCAGGTCGGCTCGAACGCCAGCAGGCGGTGCTGCGGCGCCGCCGCGGGATTGGTCAGGGAGAGCGAGAACCAGTAGGTCGTGCCGGTGAAGCCGAAGCTCGCCATCGTGCTTTCGGAAGCGATTCCCGCGTCCGGCGGGAGCGCCAGCAGATCGTCGGCGGTCAGCCGGCCGTCGCGGTCGGCAACGATGCGTGCCGACGCCACCAGCGGCACCTCGGTCGCCTCCGGCGCGACGACCACGTCGCGGTCCGCCGCTGCCGTGCCGGCAACGAGCGAACAGCACAGCAGCATGCCGGCGACGACGGCCGTAAACCGCATCTGGAATGTCTCCGTTGTCTTGGTTGGGGTGGCGGGGCGGCGGCCACGTGCGGAGCCTGCAACCGGGCGGGGCGCCGCGGTGCGACGGGTATAATTCTACCTTTCGCCGACCCCGGTATTCCCGTCCCACCATGGCACAGATTCTCAAGCTGCGCGGCGCCGCCGCCTTTTCCGCCCCCCGGCTCGCCCGCATCGTCGAACAGGTGCGCCTCGCGGTGCCGGCGCTGTCCGCGCTGGCGGCCGAGCACTGGTACTTCGTCGAGGTCGAGGCGGCGCCCGGCGAGGCCGACCTCGCGCGCCTGAAGGACCTGCTCGGCATCCCGGCGGCCTTGCCCGCGGCGCCTGCCGGCGAGCTGCTGCTGGTGACGCCGCGTCTCGGCACGATCTCGCCGTGGTCGTCGAAGGCGACCGACATCGCCCGCAACTGCGGCTTCGCCGGCGTGCTGCGCATCGAGCGCGGCATCGCGTTCCACGCCGACGGCAAGAAGCTCGACCGCGCCGCGCTCGCCGCGCGCCTGCACGACCGCATGACCGAATCCGTGCTCGACGGTGTCGACGCCGCCGACACGCTGTTCCGCCACATCGCGCCGCAACCGCTGACGACCGTCGACGTCGTCGCCGGCGGCCGCGCGGCGCTCGTCGCCGCCAACCGCGAACTGGGCCTCGCGCTCTCCGACGACGAGATCGACTATCTCGTCGAGCACTTCACCAAGGTGAAGCGCAGTCCCACCGACGTCGAGCTGATGATGTTCGCGCAGGCGAACTCAGAGCACTGCCGCCACAAGATCTTCAACGCCTCCTGGACCGTCGACGGCGAGGAGCAGCCGCTGTCGCTGTTCGGCATGATCCGCGAGACGCACCGGGCGCATCCCGAAGGCACGGTGGTCGCCTATTCCGACAACGCCGCGGTCATCGAGGGTGCGCCGACGCAGCGGCTCTACCCGGCGGCTGACGGCGGCTACCGCTACGTCGAGGAGACCACGCACATCCTCGCCAAGGTCGAGACCCACAACCACCCGACGGCGATCTCGCCCTTCCCGGGCGCCGCCACCGGCTCCGGCGGCGAGATTCGCGACGAGGGCGCCACCGGCCGCGGCTCCAAGCCCAAGGCCGGCCTGTGCGGCTTCTCGGTCTCTGACCTCAATATCCCCGGCTACGCGCAGCCGTGGGAATCGAAGTACGGCAAGCCCGACCGCATCGCCTCGGCGCTCGACATCATGATCGAGGGCCCGATCGGCGCCGCGGCCTTCAACAACGAATTCGGCCGCCCGAACCTCGCCGGCTACTTCCGCACTTTCGAGCAGGAATTCGGCGGCGAGATGCGCGGCTATCACAAGCCGATCATGATCGCCGGCGGCGTCGGCAACATCACCGCCGAGCACTCGTTCAAGATCGAGTTCAAGCCCGGCACGCTGCTGATCCAGCTCGGCGGCCCCGGCATGCTGATCGGCCTCGGCGGCGGCGCCGCGTCGTCGATGACCACCGGCACCAACACCGCGGACCTCGACTTCGCCTCCGTGCAGCGCGGCAACCCCGAGATCCAGCGCCGCGCGCAGGAAGTCATCGACCGCTGCTGGCAGATGGGCGACGCCAACCCGATCCTCGCCATCCACGACGTTGGTGCCGGCGGCATCTCGAACGCCATGCCCGAGCTCGCCCACGGCGCCGGTTGCGGCGCCGACTTCGACCTGCGCGCAGTGCCGTCCGAAGAGCCCGGCATGTCGCCGCGCGAGATCTGGTGCAACGAGGCGCAGGAGCGCTACACGCTCGCCATCGCGCCCGAGCGCCTGCCCGAATTCAAGGCGCTGTGCGAACGCGAGCGCTGCCCGTTCGCGGTGATCGGCACGGCTACGGCCGACGGCCAGCTGCGCGTGCGCGACGCCCACTTCGGCAACGACCCGGTCGACATGGACATGGAAGTGCTGCTCGGCAAGCCGCCGCGCATGCACCGCACGACGACGCGCGTCGCCGTCAGCGCCCCGGCGCTCGACCTTTCCGCCATCGATCTCAAGGATGCGGCGCTGCGCGTGCTGCGCCTGCCGTCGGTGGCGTCGAAGAGCTTCCTGATCACCATCGGCGACCGCACCGTCGGCGGCATGACGGCGCGCGACCAGATGGTCGGCCCGTGGCAGGTGCCGGTCGCCGACGTCGCCGTGACGACGCTCGGCTACGCGACCACGCTGGGCGAATGCTTCGCCATGGGCGAGCGCACGCCCGTCGCGCTGCTTGACGCGCCCGCTTCCGGCCGCATGGCCGTCGGCGAGGCGCTGACGAACCTCGCCGCGGCGAGCGTGGCGTCGCTGTCGCAGGTCAAGCTGTCGGCGAACTGGATGGCCGCGGCCGGCCACGGCGCCGAGGATGCGGCGCTGTTCGACACCGTGAAGACCGTCGGCATCGAGTTCTGCCCGGCGCTCGGCATCTCCATCCCGGTCGGCAAGGATTCGCTGTCGATGCGCACGCGCTGGGAAGAGCAGGGCGTGCAGAAGCAGGTCACGGCGCCGCTGTCGCTGATCGTCACCGCCTTCGCGCCCTGCGCCGACGTGCGCCGCACCCTGACGCCCGAACTGCGCCGCGATGCCGACGTCGGCGAGACGGAGTTGCTGCTGATCGACCTCGGCGCCGGCCGCAACCGTCTCGGCGGTTCGGCGCTGGCTCAGGTTTATGGCAGCACCGGCAGCGAAGCGCCCGATGCGGACGCCAAGCTGCTCGCCGCCTTCTTCGGCGCGGTGCAGAAGCTCGGCGCCGAAGGCCGCATCCTTGCCTATCACGACCGCTCCGACGGCGGCCTGTTCGCCACCGTTTGCGAAATGAGCTTCGCCGGCCGCGCCGGCGTGTCACTGAACCTCGATACGCTCTGCTACGACGAGCTGATGAACGACGTCGACGGCATGGAGCGCAAGCCCGAAGTCATCAGCGGGCGCACCAAGGACAAGTTGCTGGCCGCACTGTTCAACGAAGAGCTCGGCGCCGTGCTGCAAATCCGCCGCGACGACCGCACCGCCGTGATGCAGGCGCTGCGCGACGCCGGCCTCGGCGCTTGCTCGCATGTGGTCGGCACGCTCAACGACCGCGACGAGATCCGCGTCTGGCGCAACGCGCGCCAGGTGTTCGGCGCCAAGCGCGCCGAGCTGCAGCGCGTCTGGGCCGAGACCAGCTTCCGCATCGCGCGCCTGCGCGACGACGCCGGCTGCGCGCAGGAGGAATTCGACGCGCTGCTCGACGAGACCGATCCCGGCCTGTCGGCGCAACTCACGTTCGACATCGCGGCGCCCTTCGTCGCCAGCGGCGCACGCCCGAAGGTCGCGATCCTGCGCGAGCAGGGCGTCAACGGCCAGGTCGAGATGGCGGCGGCTTTCGAGCGCGCCGGCTTCGCGCCCTTCGACGTGCACATGTCGGACCTGCAAGCGGGCCGCGTGCATCTCGCCGACTTCAAGGGGCTCGCCGCCTGCGGCGGCTTCTCCTACGGCGACGTGCTCGGCGCCGGCCAGGGCTGGGCCAAGTCGATCCTGTTCAACGAGCGCCTGCGCGCCGAGTTCTCCGCCTTCTTCGGCCGCGCCGACACGTTCGCGCTCGGCGTCTGCAACGGCTGCCAGATGATGAGCAACCTCGCCGCCATCATCCCCGGCGCGCAGGACTGGCCGACCTTCCACCGCAACCGCTCGGAGCAGTTCGAGGCGCGCTTCGGCATGGTCGAGATCCCGCAGTCGAAATCGATCTTCCTCGCCGGCATGGCCGGCTCGAAGCTGCCGATCGTGGTCTCGCACGGCGAGGGCCGTGCGGTGTTCGCCGACGATGCGCAGAAGTCGCGCGCCGCGATCGCGCTGCGCTACGTCGACAACCGCGGCGCCGTGGCGACCAAGTATCCGGCCAACCCGAACGGTTCGCCCGACGGCATCGCCGGCCTGACCACCGCCGACGGCCGCTTCACCATCATGATGCCGCACCCCGAGCGCATCTTCCGCACCGTGCAGATGTCCTGGCATCCCGAAGGCTGGGGCGAGGACGGTCCGTGGACGACCATGTTCCGCAGCGCGAGGAAGTGGGTCGGCTAGACCCGGAAGCGGTCCACGACCGCCTGGAGTGAGGCGGCCATGCTGGTGAGGTCGTGCGCCGCCTGAGCGGTCTCGCGCACGGCCGAACTGTTTTCTTCCGTCATCTGCGCGATGTGCTCGATGCCGCGGGCGACGTCGCCGCTGGCGGTGGTCTGCTCGCGCAGTGATGCGGAGATGTCGCCCACCACTTCGACGACGCGGTCCGACTGGCCGTTGATGTCGCGGATCGCGGCGCCCGCCTGCGTGGCCAGCCCGACACCCGTGGACGCCTGCGCGACGCCCGTCTCCATGCTCGCCACGGCGCTGCCCGTGCCTTCCTGGATCCGCTCGATCATGGAGGCGATTTCCTGCGTCGAGCTGGCGGTGCGTTCGGCCAGCTTGCGCACTTCGTCGGCGACGACGGCGAAGCCGCGTCCCTGCTCGCCGGCCCGCGCCGCCTCGATGGCGGCGTTGAGCGCCAGCAGGTTCGTCTGGTCGGCGATCTCGCGAATCACGTTCACGATCGCCGTGATCTGCGCCGACTGCTCTTCGAGCGCGGCGATGATGTCGGCCGAGCCCTTCACCGAGGCCTCGATCGACTGCATTTCGCGCGCCGCGCTGTGGATCACCTCGGCCCCCTGGCGGGCCAGTTCGCCCGAGTGGCTGGAGATGCTCGTCGCTTCCTCCGCCCGTGCCGAGACGTGACTGATGCTCACCGTCATCTCCTCGATGGCGGCCGCCATCGAGGCTGCCGCTTCGGCCTGTTCCTGCGAGCCCTGGGCGACCTGGTCGGACGAGGTCGCCAGCTGCTCGGCGGTGGCGGCGACGCGCCGCGCTTCGTCCTGGAGCGAGGCCAGCACGCCGCGCAGCGTGACCTGCATGCCGTGGATCGACGCCAGCATGCTTCCGGTGTCGCCGGGGGCGACGCTCACGTCCTTCGTCAGGTCGCCGGCGGCGATGCGCTGCGCCACTTCCACCGCGTCCGCCGGTTCACCGCCGATCTGGCCGAGGATGCCGCGGATCAGCTTGAAGGCGATCCCGAGCGTCGCGGCGACGGCCGCCGCGGCCAGCGAGACGTACAGGAGCATCATCCAGCGCGCCTGCGTGACGAGGGCGTCGGCTGCCGCGCCGAGGTCGAACGCCAGCCGATCTTCCACCGCCTTCATCAGGTCGATGCGCTCCGTCGCCTTGGCGAACCATTCGCGGGCGTCGAGCCCGAGGCTCGGCTCCAGCATGCGCTCCATGGCGTCCTCGCGGATGCGCAGCACCTCGGCCACGGCGCTTGCGCTCATCTGCTGCTTCATGAACTCGGCCTGTGCCGGACTGGCGTAGAAGCTGAATGCCCGCATCCAGGTGTCCTGGGTCGCCGATACGGCGATGAACCGCCGCAGCAGCTCGGGGGAAAAGCGGTCGGCGCCGAAGGCGTTCGACAGCAGCGCGCGTTCCTGGCCGGCTGCCTCCTTGGCCTGGAGAATGCCGCTGTAGGCCGAGGCCATCTGCGCGATGCGTGCGTCGGACGAAAGCGTCGGCATTTCGCCGACGATCGCGAGCAGGCTGCGGATGGCTGCGTTGAAGCGGTCGATCGCCTGCGGCGCGGGGATGGAAAGAGTCGTCGCCCGGCGGCGGACCTCGGCGAGGCCGGCGACTTCGTCGAGCGCGGCCGAGAGCTTCGCATGCACCGGCGAGCCGGCAATGCGCGCGAGCAGGGCGTCGAGTTCTGCCTTGCGCTTGTCGACCGCTTCGCGCTGCTTGGGCAACTGGTCGGCGAAGTTCGCGCCCTTGCTGCCCAGGAAGCCCGCCGTCATGCCGCGCTCGCGCTGGAGTTCATGGACGACGGCGCCGATGGAGGAAGACACGTCCACGAGCCGTTTCAGCGAGCTGGTCTCGCCGGCCTGGAAGAACTTGTCGAGGGATACCTTGACGGACAGAGCGGCCATGCAGACCAGCGGAACGGAAACCAGCGAGAGCAGCTTTCCCTTGAGCGTCATTCTTCTTGTTCTCCACTGAGCAGTTGCACACGCCCCGCCGCATTCCAACGTCGTGCCGGCGGGAGAAGCCGTTAGGCTAAAGTGGGCATCCGCTTGCAATCAACATACTTATTTCGGAAACGCTTGATCCGCGTCAATTGCATCGTCCGGCGGGCTGTGACCGGCCGCGGCGGGGCGGTATGATGCCGGCGACATCAGTACGCAACCGAACCCAGATCGTCCATGTCCGCCAGCCAGCCCGCCCTCATCAAGACCGGCCACCCCGAAATCGACCGCGAGCATGCAGTCCTGCTCGCGCTGCTGAAGAAGCTGACCTACATCTGCCCGCTCGACGGACGCGCCACCGAATGCCGGTCGTGCTCTTCCCGGCAGCGGCAGTACTGCGAGACGTCGCTGGTCATCGTCATGGGCAACGTCCTCGGCTTCACCGTCGACCACTTCGCCTTCGAGGAAAAGGCCATGCGGGGGATGCCGGACATCCCGGGAGCCGCCGCCCACATGGAGGTCCATCTCCAGGATCACGAAAGGATCGTCCGCGACCTGCGCGAACTCGCACTGTCCATCGGTTTTCGCGACGTATTCCAGTCCGCCATCGAGATGCAGGCGGTGGTCCAGAGCTGGCTGGGCAGGCACATCCTGGATTTCGACGTGCCGTTCGTCGCGCTCTCGGGGCAGGGGCGCTGATTGGCAGGCGCGGCGCTCGGTGCGGCCGCGCACGGGACCTCGCTAGGCGGCGAGGGTGAAGCGGAAGGTCGCTCCTTTGCCGACTTCCGATTCCGCCCAGATGCGTCCGCCGTGGCGCTCGACGATGCGCTTGACGATGGCCAGGCCGGCGCCGGTGCCGGGGAATTCCTTTTCCGTGTGCAGGCGCTGAAAGACGCCGAACAGCTTCTGAGCGTAGGCCATCTCGAAGCCGGCGCCGTTGTCGCGAACGAAGAAAACCGTTGCGCCGTCGTCCACTTCGCTGCCGATCACGATCTCGGGGCGCTCGGTGCGCGACGAGAACTTCAGCGCATTGCCGATCAGATTGACCCATAGCTGGCGCAGCATCGCTGCGTCGCCAATGGCCGCCGGCAGGTCGTCGATGCGCACTGTCGCGCCGGGGTAGTCGGCGCGCAGTTCCTCGGCCACGCCGCGCGCCAGTGCGGCCATGTCCGTTTCCGTCCAGTTCATGTCGGTGCGGCCGACGCGCGAGAACTGCAGGATGTCGTCGATCAGCGTGGCCATGCGCTCGGAGTTGACCGTGATGCGATCGAGCATCTCGCGGCTCTCGGGACTGAGTTGCGCTTCCTCCTCGAGCAGGATGCGGGCGTAGCCGTCGAGCGCGCGCAGCGGTGCGCGCAGATCGTGCGACACCGAGTAGCTGAAGCTTTCGAGGTCGGCGTTCGCGGCCTCGAGGCGCCGCGCGCGGTCGCGCACCTCGGCCGTGCGCTCGGCGACCACCCGCTCGAGGCCTTCCTTGCTGTCATGGAGCTCGCGGTCGCGCGCCTCGATTTCCTCGCCCATGCGGTTGAACGACCGCGACAGCTCGCCGATCTCGTCGTCGCCGCGGACGTCGCTGCGCGCCGCATAGTCGCCGGCGGCGAGCCTGGCGGTGGCGGCGCCGACCTGGGCCAGGCGCGCGGTGACGACGCGGCTCAGGAAGAACACCAGCAGCGCCGCCAGCAGGCCATAACCGGCGAGGCGCGTCGCCATCTGGTGCAGCCAGGCGCCGAACTCGCGGTCCTCGAGCGGCTTGGTCGGCAGCTTGATGCTCATCACGCCGCGCAGGTCGCCGACCTGGTAGCCCCAGGCGTTGTCATAGCTGCGGGCGACCGACAGCGGCGCCTTCTCGCGCACGCCGTGGCATTCGAGGCAATAGGGTTCGATCCAGATCGGCGCCGTGTAGTGGTAGTAGCTCTTGCCGTCGTCGTCCCGGATGTCGACCAGCCGATCCTCGGCCTTCGGATTGGCGCGGAAGAAGGCCATCGCCGCGAGCTCGAAGCGGTCGGCCTTGTTCGCGGGGTTGCGCGGCTGGTCGGAGACGTTGTTGAACGACATCCCGCTGCTGCTCCAGTTCGGGAAATCGCGCGAGATGCGCGAGAGCGAATGCGCCGGCAGGAAACCGACCGTGCGCTCGTCGACGGTCAGTCCGCTGGCGAGGAACTGCTTGTGATACACGCGCCGCATGGCCATCAGCATGGCGCGGATGTCCTTGGCGTCGCGCGTGAGCTCGTCGCGGATGCTGCCCTGGATGGCCCGTAGCCCGGCGGCGATGTCGATCGCCATGATGAGGACGACGATCGCCGTCGTCAGCAGGAGAATCTTCTGTTGCAGCCGTGCGTCGCGGAACAGCGTGCTGCCGATCGCCAGGGCGATGGCGAGGCCGCAGGTGGCGCGCAGGGCCTCGGCCGGGACGCCGGTGACGGCCTGGAATGCCTCGGCGTGGGGCCAGGATGCGGGCAGCCACGGCAGCGGCTGGACCACCAGGCTGAGCAGGGCGTAGACGAGGAAGGCGAATCCCGCCAGCCGGAAGGCGCCCTTCGCTGTCCAGTCGCTGTCGGCCGCGGTGCCGGCGAAACGCAGGAAGCCGATGCCGGCGAGGGTTGCGGCCGTGGTGCGCACCAGAAGGCGTGCGGCGACGGTCGCGTTGGCCACCGCGTCGCCCGGCAACAGGGTGGCGGCGCCGACGACGGCCAGCAGCACGAGATGGATGCCCAGGCCGAGCAGGGGCGTCCGCACGCCGGTGCCCAGCACCAGCCGGCGGCCGAACTCGAGCAGCAGCAGGGTCGACGCCAGCAGGGCGGCGGAAATCACTTCGAACGGAACGACGTTCGCCGCGCGCACTGCATTGACGCATTGCATCCACTCGACGGTGGCATGCACGAAGGCGAAGCCGGCAAGCCAGGGCAGGGCGGCAGGAAGCTCGCCGAGATCGTCGTTGCGGGAGGCGAGGCGAATGGCGACGGCAATGCCGAGCGCGAAGAAGGAGAAGCCGCAGACCAGCAGAAATATCGCCGTCACCATGGGTGCCAATCCTACAACGGCTGGCGCATTGAATCCTCAACATTGATCAAGGAATACCGGGACCCCCGTAGCCAGGTTAGCGGGCAGCCGGTATTCGGCGATCCCGCACTGCAATATAGGATCGTCGAAAGCCTGCCGAGCCCCACACATGACTTTCGCACCGCCACCGGCCTCCCCTGTACCGCTTCCCGAACTGCCGCGCGTCATCGCACGCCTGGCGGTGATCGGCGGCGCCATCGTCACGCTGCTGATGCCGGTCGTCTTCTTCGCCATCGGCTACCGCACCGAGGCGACCCGGCTCGAGACGGCGTTGCGGGCGAGCGTCGCCAGCGTCTCGCAGCAGGTGAGGGCGCAGCCGGCGGCGCTGGCGCCGGGGCTCCACCCGGAGCTGGCCGGCTCGCTGCACTGGCTCGGCGAAGACACCGCCGTGCGCATCGCCGGGGCCGGGCGCCTGCAGGAACTGGAGCCGGCGCCCGCGAGCTTCCTGTCGATCACGCGCTCGTCGGTCATCGACCTCGACGAGCGCGGCACCTGGCAGGTCGAGCTCAGCCGGCCTTTGCAGCCGGTGCTGCTGTTTGCGCTCGGCCTCTTCGCGCCCGGGCTGCTGCTCGGCTGGGCGGCCTTCGCGGCGCTCAAGGACGTGCCGATGCGGGCCTTCCGCTTCGCGCTGCAGGAACTCGCCGTGCGCAAGACGACCGAGGAACGGCTGGCGAAGTCGCTGTCGATCTTCTCGGCGACGCTGGAATCGACCGGCGACGGCATCTTCGTCACCGACGTGCATGGGCGCGCCGTGGTGTCGAACCAGCGCTTCATCGACATGTGGAACCTGCCGAAGGCCTGCTGCACGGAAGGCGACGACCTCAGCACCGTCTCCGCGCTGGCCGCGCAACTGCGCGACCCGGCCGGATTCCTGAGCACGCAGAAGGACCTGACGCGCCACATCGAGCGCGACCACGGCGCGGTGCTCGACCTGCGCGACGGCCGCCTGTTCGAGTGGAATTCGCGCCCGCAATACATCGACGGCGTCGTCGTCGGCCGCGTCTCGAGCTTCCGCGACATCAGCGAGCGCAAGCGTGCCGAGGCGCTGCTGACGGCCGAGAAGGAAGTGCTCGAGATGGTCGTCTGCGGCAGCCCGCTGAAGGCGGCGCTGGGCGTGCTCGCGCGCCACGTCGAGGTGCTGTCCGGGCACATGTTCTGCGCCATCCTGTTCCGCGAGGAAGGCGACGGCGCGCCCGTCTGCGCCACCGGCCCGAGCCTGCCGGCGGCGTTGTTCGACGGCATCGTCGAGCGTTCGCGCTCGGCGGTGACGGCGGTTTTCGCCGACATCGAGGCGCGCAAGGAGCCGCAGCAGCACGGCCTGTCCGACGAGTTCAGCGGCGTCATCGAGGACGTCGGCGTGAATCCCGCCTGGGCCGGCTACCGCGAGGCCACGGCGACGCTCAACATCGCCACCTGCTTCGCGGTCTCGGTGATGTCCTCCACCGGCGAGCTGCAGGGGCTGATCGTCGCCCACTACCGCGCGCCGTCCGACCAGAGCCCGCACGACCGCGAGCTGATCTGGGTCGCCGCCCACCTGACGAGCATCGCCATCGAGCGCCGCCACGCCGAAACGCGGCTGCGCCTGCTGGCCCACTACGACACGCTGACGCTGCTGCCGAATCGCGACCTCTTCCGCGATCGACTGAACCAGGCGCTCAGCCACGCCGACCGCCACAAGAAGCTCGCCGGGCTGATGTTCATCGACCTCGACCGCTTCAAGATGGTGAACGACACGCTCGGCCACGACGCCGGCGACCTGCTGCTGCGCGAGATTTCGGCGCGCCTGCGCGCCTGCGTGCGCGAGGAGGACACGGTGGCGCGCCTCGGCGGCGACGAATTCACCGTGGTGCTGGAGCAGATCGGCAAGCCCGGCGACGCCGCCGTCGTCGCCGCCAAGATCGTCGAGGCGCTGGCGCCGCCGGTGCACCTCGACGGCCACGAGGCCTTCGTCACGCCGAGCATCGGCATCACCATCTATCCGAACGACAGCGGCAACGCCGAGAACCTGCTGAAGAACGCCGACACGGCGATGTACCACGCCAAGGAAGAGGGCGGCAACGGCTACCGCTTCTTCTCGCCCGAGATGAACGCGCTCGCCGCCGGCCGCCTGCAAATGGAAAGCGGGCTGCGGCGCGCGCTCGAGCGCGAGGAGTTCGTCGTCTGGTACCAGCCCAAGCTCGACCTCGACAGCGACCGCGTGGTCGGTGCCGAAGCGCTGCTGCGCTGGCAGCATCCCGAGCGCGGCATCGTGCCGCCCGGCGAGTTCATTCCCATCCTGGAGGAGACCGGGCTCATCGAGCAGGTCGGCCTGTGGGTGATGAAGGAGGTCTGCCGCCAGATGCTCGCCTGGCGCGAGGCGGCGCTGCCGCCGCTCAACGTCGCGGTCAATCTCTCGGGCCGGCAGCTCCAGCGCAACAACCTCGCGGCGACGATCGCCGGCATCCTCGCCGAGACCGGGCTGCCGCCCGAGCACCTCGAACTCGAAGTCACCGAGAGCATGCTGATGCAGGACCGCGAGTACGCCGCCGACATGCTGACGAAGATCCGCGCCGCCGGCGTCGCCCACATCAGCGTCGACGACTTCGGCACCGGCTACTCATCGCTCAGCTACCTCAAGCGCTTCCCCATCGACGCGCTGAAGCTCGACAAGTCCTTCGTCGACGGGCTGCCCACCGACGAGGACGACGTCGCCATCGCCCGCGCCGTCATCGCCCTCGCGCACAGCCTCAAGCTGCGCGTGATCGCAGAGGGCGTGGAGACGGCCGAGCAGCTCGCCTTCCTGCGCGAGAACGGCTGCGACGTCATCCAGGGCTACTTCATCAGCCGGCCGCTGCCGGCGGCAGACTTCGCCAGCTTCGTCCGCGCGCGCGAACGCCGCGCGCCCGAAAGCCGCCTGCGCGGCGCGCGTTCGGCGGCGTAAAGACATTGGTGTGGTTGCGTCCGTAGCTCCGGACGCGGCATGGCGGGGCCGGGCCTCATGCGCTCCCGCCCCTGCTCAACCCTTCACTGCGCGACCTCAGGCAAGCACTTGAGTCTCACGGGGAGGGAAATGTGGTCACGGAATTCACGGAATACCAGTGGAACTGGTTGCGCCCCGCGCTCTTCGCCGCATACATGGCCTCGTCGGCATTCTTGATCAACTGCTCAGCCGTGCTGGCATCCCGAGGAAAGAGCGTGATGCCGATGCTGGACGAAATAGGAGCGCCTTCATCGCCGGTTCCGAAGGGCTCGGCCAATTGCTGCCGAATCTTTTCGGAGATGGCCTCCACTTGTTTGGGATCGTTCAAGTCTTGCAGGATGACCGTGAATTCATCACCCCCCACACGCGCTGCGGTATCGGTTTCCCGCACACACGAACGGATGCGTGCGGCCGCCAGTCGCAATATACGGTCCCCGACCTGATGACCGAACCGGTCATTGGCTTCCTTGAAATGGTCGAGGTCAATGAACAGCAAGGCGAGCCGCGCACCGATGCGGCGTGCATGCTTTACATCGTGTTCCAGCCGATCCCAAAACAGACGTCGGTTGGGTAGTCCCGTGACCGCATCGAAGTTGGCCATTTCCCAGACTGCACGCGCATCGGCTTTTCGTTCGGTGACGTCGCGCCCCGTGCCGGCAATCGCTTCGACGACGCCTTCATCGTTGAGCACGGGGACGAAAATGTACTCATGCCATGCCGGCGCTCCGGAACCGGTCGGATGGTGGATTTCGCATCGGTACGGCTGTTTGGTCCGGATAACCTGCTGAATCTCGCGCTGCAGGTCGGCCACATTCGGCATGCCCAAATCGGCGAAGCTTTTTCCGACGATCTGATCGCGCGGCAGGCTCAGTGCCGCAATCAGCGCCTGGTTGGCATACGCAACGCGGCCGTCCAGATCGAAGGTAAAGGCGAGATCCGGGGTCGACGAAAGAATCGTTTCGAACACGCGGGCTTGCTGATCATGTGAAGCCGAATAACTGAACACCGATTCGGCGATGGCCTGGTCAATCGCTTCGTCGAAGCGAATCACATCCTCAATTCCGGTTGTCGGCGCCGGTTGATTCAGATGTTTCTCTTGCCACAGCCGCGTCACGCTGGCACGTAGCGCCCGATATTCGGCCACGGTCGAAATCAGGGAGAAACCAGCCGCTTGGCGATCTACACCATGGGCCGTTGCCGCCGAGTATTCATCCGGACGGCGAACTTTCGACCTTTCCGCCTGATTGTAGGCGCTCCGCGGGCGAACCACATCGGCAGCGATGGATTCCAGTAATCTCTTGACATCATCGCGCAGGCTAACGGGATCCATCCTTTCCCCTTTTGGCACCAGCGTGGCGGCAAAGTCTTCCCACTCTTGCATGATGCGTTCGAGGTTCTCGCTGATGAACGCTGACAGCTTCATGGGGCGCGCCCCCTGCCGGGGAATAGTGATGAGACAAGGCATGCACGCTAGGGTTCCTCCGCTGGAACCCCACAAGCAACGCGAGTGAATCGCACCTCGGCTGACCGCCGCGGCGACGGCGCGGCGGACGGGGAAGTCCGGGCTCGCTGTTCGAGCCGCAGGCGAGTTTGCGAGACCGGCCGGCCGGCGTGTCGGCGGCGCGGGAACCCCGCAGGGGCGGGAGCGCATGAGGCCCGGCCTTGCCCTGCCGCGTCCGGAGCCGCGCGGGTTCGCATGCCAGTTGCGTTTAGGCGCCCCTGTCCCTATCATGCTCCGCGGCGCCGCGTCCGTGCGCCACCTCGCCGCTTCGGGAGGCCAACGCATGTCGAACTCGGGCTTCGTCCGGGGTAGAGACTGGAGAATCCCGAATGAAGCAATCCCCTCCCAAGGCGACGCGGCAGCCGCCGAAGGCGAAAACGCCCTCCGCCGTCGCCGGGAAACCCGCCGCCGCCAGGAAATCAAAGGCGCTTAAAGCCGCGCCGCAGCGTCGCTACCTGGTCGGGATCGGCGCTTCCGCCGGCGGTCTCGAAGCGCTTTCCGCGCTGATTTCGAAGCTGCCGATCAAGCTCGGGCTGTGTTACGTGGTGCTGCAACACCTGTCGCCCACCTATCGCAGCATGCTGGTGCAACTGCTCAGCCGCGAAACGGCCATGGCGGTCAAGGAAATCGAGGACGGCTGCTCGCCCGAGCCGGACACCATCTTCATCACGCCAGCCAGCAGCAACGTCACGATCCGCGGCGGCCGTTTCCATCTGGTCAAGACGGCGCGTCAGATCGTGCCGAAGCCGTCGGTCAACGTATTCCTGACGTCGCTGGCCGAGCAGTGCGGCGAGGATGCGATCGGCGTCATCCTCTCGGGAACCGGCAGCGACGGGTCGCAAGGCATCCGCGAGATCAAGGCGGCGGGCGGCTTCACGTTTGCCCAGGAGCCTGTGACCGCCAAGTACAACGGCATGCCGCAGTCGGCCATCGACACCGGCTGCGTGGACTGGACCCTGCCGCCCGAGCAGATCGCGGAGAAGATCGCCTCGATCGCGGATTCGCGCGAGCACATGTCGGCGCCCGAGAAGACCAGCGGCAGCGCCTCGTCGCTCAAGCAGCTGCTGATGAAAGTGCGCCAGCGCACCAAGGTCGATTTCAGCAGCTACAAGGAGAACACGGTCTGGCGCCGCATCGAGCGGCGCATGGCCGCCAACCATCTGGCGTCGCTGGACGACTACTTCCGCTACGTCGAAGCGGACCCGGTCGAACTGGAACGGTTGTGCAAGGACATCCTGATTTCCGTTACCGCCTTTTTCCGCGACAAGCCGGCATTCGACGCGCTGTCGAAGATATTGCTGAAGATCGTCCAGGAAAAGCGGCCGGGCGACGAGATACGCATCTGGGTGCCGGGGTGCGCCACGGGTGAAGAGGTCTACTCCATCGCCATGCACCTGTGCGAGCAGGCCGGCCCGGTGCTCAACCGTTTCAAGGTGCAGATCTTCGCCACCGACCTGGACCTCAACGCCATGGCCATGGCCCGCAAGGGCACGTATTCCTCGGCGGCGCTGGCCGACATGGACCCCGGCCTGATCTCCAAGTACTTCTCCGCCAAGAGCGACAGCTACGAGGTCTCGAAACTGCTGCGCGAAATGGTCGTGTTCGCACGCCAGGACCTGGCGCAGGATCCGCCTTTTCTGCGCCTCGACCTCATCAGCTGCCGCAACGTGCTGATCTATTTCCAGACCGACCTGCAGGCGAAGATCCTGTCGATGTTCCACTACGCCCTGCGTCCCGAGGGCTATCTCTTCCTCGGCCGGTCGGAAAATATCTTCCAGCAGGAGACGCTGTTCCGCAACCTCGACAAGGAAGCCAAGATATTCCTGCGCGAGAACGTGCTGAACCGCCCGCCCTTCACCGGCGGCGCATTCACGCTGCCGCCGCCCGAGAAGAGCATTCCGGCCGTCGCGGCCACGCATGCGGCGAAGAGCGGCGAGACGCAATACCTCGATGCCGCCTCGCGCTTCTATCTGCCGCCCGGCGTGCTGGTCAACGGCAACTTCGAGATCCTGCATCTTTACGGGAACCCCGGCGAGTACCTCAACATCTCGGAGGGAAAGCCGCGCTTCGACCTCTTGCACATGATCAGGAGCGAATTCGGCGCCGACCTGCAGACGCTCGCCCATCAGGCATTGCACAAGAAGGTGTCGGCGTTCGGCCGGCCGCGCGCGCTGAAACTGGCAAGCGGCAAGCGGGTGGTGCGCCTGGCGGTGCATCACCTGGGCCACGGCAGCCTCAGCGGCATGTACCTGGTCTGCTTCGAACCGGCGCCGAAGTCGCGCGTCGCCGACGGCGGCGCGAGCGCAGGCGCGGAGAGCGTGAGCGGCTGGAACGTCAAGGAACTCGAAGACGAACTGCTGGCGACGCGCGAGCACTTGCAGGCGGTGATCGAGGAACTGGAAACCTCCAACGAGGAAATGCAGGCGCTCAACGAGGAGGTGCAGGCCGCCAACGAGGAGCTGCAGTCGTCCAACGAGGAACTCGAAGCGGCCAACGAGGAGCTGCAATCCACCAACGAGGAACTCACGACGGTCAACGAGGAGCTTCAGGTCAAGAGCGCCGAGGTGACCGAGATCGCCTACGACATCGAGAACGTGCAGAACTGCATCGGCTTTCCGTTGTTCGTGGTCAACCGCGCCCTCGAAGTGGAGCGCTTCAACCGGCCCGCGGCCGACCTGCTTTCGCTCGATTCGACGACCATCGGGCAAAAGATCACCCGCATCAAGCGGCCGCGCGGCATGGGCGACTTCACCGAATCCATCCGCCACGTGATCGCCGACGGCAAGGCGATAGAGACGGAACTCGGCTCGGACAACCGTCATTACATGCTGCATGTCACGCCGAATTTCTCGCCCAGCGGGGTGCGCGGCGCCATCGTCTTCATGATCGACAACACGGAGCTGCATGCCGCCGAAGTCGCCGCGCGCAACAGCCAGGAAAAGATGATGGCGATCATGGACAACTCGCACGCGTTGTCGTCGCTCAAGGACACGTCGGGTCGCTACATCTTCGTCAATCGCCGTTTCGTCGACACCTTCGGCGTGCCGGCCGACAACGCGCTGGGCAAGACCGACCGGCAATTGTTCGCGCGAGGCATCGCCGACGAGTTCCGGCGCAACGATCTCGAGGCGATGAAGGCGAATACCGCCGTGGAATTCGAGGAACGCATCCCGACCCCCGACGGCGAACGGATCTTCCTGGCCGTGCGCTTTCCGCTGCACGACAGCGACGGAGTCGTCTACGCGGTCTGCACCCAGGCCACCGACATCACCGCGCGCAAGGAGGCGGAAAACCAGCTGCGGCTTGCGGCGCGCGTCTTCGACCACTCCGGCGAAGGCATCGTCATCACCGATCACGAAGGCAGGATCATGACGGTGAACGAGGCCTTCGTGAAAGTCACCGGATATTCCGAACGCGAGGCGATCGGCAAGACGACGAACATGCTCAAGTCGGGCAAGCATTCGGCCGACTTCTACGCCGAGATGTGGCACCAGATCGACGCCAAGGGCTGGTGGCAGGGCGAAGTCTGGAACCGCCGCAAGAACGGCGAGATTTATCCCGAGTGGCTGACGATCAATTCCGTCAAGGACGCCAAAGGCGGCCTGTTGCACTACGTCGGCATCTTCAGCGACATCAGCGTCGTCAAGGAATCCCAGAAACGTATCGAATACCTGGCCACGCATGACGAACTGACCGGGCTGCCCAACCGCGCGCTTTACATCGACCGCCTCAAGCTGGCGATCGCCAAGGCCGGCCGCGCCAGGACGCAGATCGCGGTCATGTTCGTGGACATCGACAACTTCAAGTTCGTCAACGACTCGATGGGCCACGACGTCGGCGACCTGCTGATCGGCCAGGTGGCGAGACGCATCGCGGACTGCGTGCGCGCCGGCGATACGGTGGCGCGCTTCGGGGGAGACGAATTCACGATCCTGCTCGAGAACACGCGGCCGGCCGATGTCAGCGCCACCGCCCAGCGCATCATCAACGAACTCTCCTTGCCGCATGTTCTGGAAGAGCGGCAGGTCTATACGACGGTCAGCGTCGGCGTCTGCATCTATCCGGACGACGGTGCCGATGCCCAGACGCTGCTCAAGAACGCCGACGTCGCGATGTATCGCGCCAAGGACAGCGGCAAGAACAACTTCCAGTTCTTCACCGAGGAACTCAAGACGCTGACCAACGAGCGCCTGTTCTATGCTTCAGACCTGCGCCAGGCGCTGGAGCGTGGACAGCTCTTCCTCGTATACCAGCCGCAGATCGACATGCAGACCGGACGCGTCATCGGCCTGGAGGCACTGCTGCGCTGGCGGCATCCCGAGCGCGGCCTGGTGCCGCCCGACCGTTTCATTCCGGTGGCGGAAGAGACCGGCCAGATCGAAGTCGTCGGCGAGTGGGTGCTGGAAAGCGTCTGCCGGCAGATCGGCGCCTGGAAATCGGTCGGGCTCGAACCGCCGCGCGTCGCGGTCAACCTCTCGCCGCGCCAATTGCGCAAGGCGACCTTGCCGAGCTGGATCGAGCAGCTGCTGGCCAAGTACGACCTCGAGCCGCAGTGCCTGGCGCTCGAATTCACCGAGCATGCGCTGCTGGAGAATGTCGACTACGTGCTGACCATGGTGGAACAGCTGAAGGCGCTCGGGCTTCATCTGAGCCTCGACGACTTCGGCACGGGCTACTCCTCGCTGAGCTATCTCAAGCGCTATTCCCTGGACGAAATCAAGATCGACCGCAGCTTCATCGACGGCATTGCCGACGAATCGCAAGACCGCGCCATCGCAATCGCCATCATCGCCATGGCCGGCGCCCTCGGCATGCGGGTCGTCGCAGAAGGGGTCGAGACCGCCGACCAGCAGGAGGCGCTGCTCGCCAGCGGCTGCAGGGTCGCGCAGGGTTATCTGTTCTCGCATCCGCTGCCGGTGGGCGAAGTCGAAGTCCATTTCGGCGGCAAGGCACGCAAGGCGTCGATGAAGATGTCCTCGCGCGCCTGAGCGCGCGAACGTTACCCGGCAATCAGGCCGAATGGCTGCTCGGGAAGCGTTAGTCGCGCGATTCCTTGCACGCCAAGTCATCGAGGTATGACGCCAGGACTTCCATGGTCACCGGTTTGTGCAGGACGATGATGCCGCGATCGCCCATGCTGCGCATTAACCTTGGATCCGTGTCGCCAGTGATCAGGATCGCCGGTAGGTTCCGCCCCAGCGCGACTCTCACCTTGGCGATCGCATCGAACCCTGTTTCACCCTCGGCAAGCCGGTAATCCGAAACCACGAGGTCCGGCTGAAGTGTGCCAAGCTGAGCCCGCAACGCATCGCCGGTCGATGCGGCGATCACCTGGTGGCCGGCGCTTCTCAGCCCGTGGATGAGGGCGGTGCGAACCATGGAGTTGTCTTCGATCAGGGCGATGTGCAACGACCGGCCGACAACCTCGCGCCGCGTCGGCATCGGGCTGGCGTCCTGTTGCCGCCCGGGCGGCAACTCGATGGCGAACAGCGAGCCGCGTCCCGGCCACGAGCGTACGCGGATCTCCAGGCCGAGCAGGGCCGCTGTCTTGGCAACGATGGCAAGGCCAAGGCCGCTGCCGCGGTTGCGCGCGTCGTCGAGCTGCTTGAATTCCTCGAAGATCTCCACCGTCTTGTCGGCCGGAATGCCGATGCCGCTATCCCAAACTTCGACCCAGGTCTTGCCACGCGATCGACGGCAGCCGAAGCGAACTCCGCCACGCTCCGTGTACCGGACGGCGTTCTCGATCAGATTGCCGAGCAGGCGCTTGAACAGGACCGGATCGGTCCGCCCGATGAGCCGTGTCCTGACGCCGCGAAGACGCAATCCCTTGAATTGCGCTTCGGGGCCATGCACGGATTCGAGGGCGGCTAGCAGCTCGGCGATAGGAAAGTCGCTGACGCTGGGCTTGACCACTCCCGCTTCCAGCTTGCTCAAGTCCAGCAGATCGGTAAGCAGGCTGCTCAGGCTGCCGATGCATTCCTGCATGTTGCTCGCCAGCAGGTGGTCGGCGGGGGCGAGCTGGTCCTTCACCAGATTGACATAGATGGCGAGCGCCGACAGCGGCTGGCGCAGATCGTGGCTGGCCGCGGCCATGAAAGAGGACTTGGCCGCGTTCGCCCGCTCCGCTCCGCGCTGTGCCAGTTGTGCCTCGGTCTTGGCGCGATCCAGGTCGGCGCGCTGCCGCACCGAATCGCTGACGTCGGTCAGGGCAATACGCAGCAAGGTTCCTTCCGGGGTGTCGATGCGCAGGCAGTCGAGCTGGGCATGGAAATGCGTCCCGTCGGCACGACGCAGGATCACGTTCAGCCGCTGGCGCTCGTCACCCCGCATCGCGGCGACGAATTGATGGTTCCAGAGGGCGCGTTCGTCGGGAGCGACGAAAGGCGTAAAGCGGCCTTGCAGCAGTTTGTTGCGGTCCTTGCCGAGCATCGCGGCGCCGGTCAGGTTGATCTCGGTGATCAGCGCGGCGCGCGTCAGCGTCAGGTAGCCGATTGGCGAAAAATCGTAGAGGTCGACAAATCGGTCGCGGGATTCTTCGAGGGCGATCTGGCTCTCGCGCAGCGCCTCGTTCTGCATCTCCAGTTCGACCTGATAGGTCTTGAGTTCCTGCAGCAGGCGCTCGGGATCGCCGGGAACCACGGCGGAGGCCGAGATGTCGCCCGCGCCGACACGAGCGTCGGCCTTGCGGCTCAAGCGGCGGCCTCTATGGCCAGCAGGATCAGGCCGGTAGCGCCGGCCTGCGAGACGATGCGGCGCGCATTGAGCACCATGCGCCGGTAGCCGATGGTGGGGAAGTCATGCTCGACGACATAGTCGTCGAATGTCTGGTTGAGGGGCAGGACCCTTTCCAGCAGTTCCCGCAAGCCCGGAATGTCCCATTGCCGGTTGCCCACTTCATAGATCGCGCGCCCGACGGTCTCCTTCGGTGTGGCCTGGAAGGTGCGATAGAACGCGCGGCTGGCGCTGACGATGCACAGGGCGTCGTCGAGGACCAGTAGCGGCTCGCGCACGGTATCGACGATGCCCTCGGCCAGCGCCCGCGCCGCCTGCACCGCCGTTTCGGCGGCGACGCGCGCGCTGATGTCGGTGAATGTCAGCACGACGCCTTCGATGACGTTGTCGATCGTCCGGTAGGGCTGGATGCGCGCCAGATACCAGGCGCCGGCGACGGTGCGCACCTCGCGCTCGCAGGGCGCCAGGGTGTCGAGCACGGCGCCGGCCTCGGCAAGCAGATCGTCGCCCTCGATGTCGGACTTGATGTCGCTCAGGGGCCGGCCGACGTCCGAGGCGGCGAGGCGATAGACGCGCGCCGCTTCGCGCGTGAAGCGGCGAATCACCAGGTGCTCGTCGAGGAAGACCGTACCGACGCTGATGTTGTCGAGCAGGTTCTTGAGGTCGTTTTCCATGCTGCCGAGCTGTTCGATCTTGGACTGCAGCTCGGCGTTCACCGTGATGAGTTCTTCGTTGACCGATTGCAGTTCCTCCTTGGAGGTCTCCAGTTCCTCGTTGGTCGATTGGAGCTCTTCGTTGGTCGACTGCATTTCTTCGTTGGCGGACTTCAATTCCTCGTTCGACGCCTGCTGTTCCTCGATCGTCGCCTGGAGGTTTTCCTTCGTGTAGGCGAGGTCGCGCTCCAGTTCCTCGATGCGCCGCGACTCCTCCGGCGCGGTACGCTTGCCGCGCCGGGGCTTGGCCGTCGGCGGTTTGCCTGGATCGCACGCCGTCTCATGGAAGCTCACCAGCATCAGCCCCTCGCTGACGCCCGGGTCGGATAGCGGCCGCACGCTGAAACGGACGGTCAGGATGTCCTCGTCCATCTTCACGGCGACCTCGCGCTCGATGGGCGCCTTCCCCTGGCCGGCAGCCTGCATGGCAGTGCGCAAGTCCAGTTGCAGGCCTTCGCGTGCCATGTCGACGACGTTGAGGGTGGCCTGGCCCGGCGCAGGACGCAAATAGCGGCCGGTGTCGCCATATACGTAACGGATGTTGCCCTCCGCATCGGTCACGACCGAGGCCGGGGCGTATGACTGGAGCAGTGCACGCCGTGCTAGTTCCGCAAGGTTGGTTTCCGTCGCCTTTTTCATCGTTTCCTCGGGTGCCTTGTCGCGGCCGCTCGTGCCCCACGATACGCTGCCCGCAATCGCGGCACGTGTGGCGGACGGCGAATGGACGGCGCGGTAGAACTTCCACTTGCGGTTCTGCGCCGCAAACAGTTCGGGATGATTGCCGATGCTTTCCGAAGGCGAAAGAAATAGCACTCCGCCCGGCCTGAGCGCATAGTGGAACGAGGGAATCAGCCGGTTTTGCAGCTCCGGCTCCAGATAGATCATCAGGTTGCGGCAACTGAGCAGGTCGAGCCTGGTGAAGGGCGGATCCTTGACGACGTTCTGGATCGCGAACACCACCATTTCGCGGATGCTCTTCTTGATGTGATAGCCGGCGTCGTCCTTGACGAAGAAGTTGCGCAGACGCTCGGGCGAAACGTCCTGGGCGATGTTCGGCGGATAGACGCCGGCACGCGCCACGGCGATGGCGTCGTCGTCGAGGTCCGTGGCGTAGATCTGGACCTTGAAGTCCTGCCGGATTTCGTCCATGAATTCGCGCAGCACGATGGCGATCGAATACGCCTCCTCGCCCGTGGCGCAGCCCGCCACCCAGATCCGGAACACATAGCCCTCGGGCTTGTCCGCGCACAATTGCGGCAGGATGTCCCGCTTCAGCGCGACGAAGGCATCCGGGTCGCGGAAGAAGCTGGTGACGTTGATCAACAGCTCACGGAACAAGGCCTGGATCTCGGCCGGGGACTCGCCTAGATAGCGGGCGTATACCTCCGTGTCGACGATGTCGTGCTGCGACATGCGTCGCTCGATGCGCCGCGCGATGGTGCTCTTCTTGTAGAGCGAGAAGTCGTGGCCGGTCGCTGAGCGCAATTGCATGAGGATGCGGTTCATGCCGCCGCGCGGAGGAGTCGGCGGCGCTGCCTCAGGACGCTCCACCAGCACGCGCATGCCCGACCGCAGCGCCTCGGGCATCTTTTCGACCGGCAGGACGTGGGTCGCGTAGCCGGCATGGATGGCGCTTGCCGGCATGCCGTCGAACTTGGCCGTCGCCGGTTCCTGCACCAGCGAGATGCCGCCGGCGCCGAGAATGGCGCGCAGGCCCAGCGTGCCATCGGTGCCTGTCCCCGACAGGATGATGCCGATCGCCCGCTCGCCCTGATCCTCCGCCAGCGACCGCAGGAAGGCGTCGATCGGCATGCGCTGGCCGCGCGGCTGTTCCGGCGTGCTCAACTGCAGGTTGCCATGAAAGATGGCCATCTCGCGATTGGGCGGGATGACGTAGACGTGGTTCGGCTCGACCTTCATCTGGTCCTGCGCCTCGAGCACCGGCATGGCCGTGGCGCGCTGCAGGATTTCCGGGAGGATGCTGGCGTGCTCAGGATCGAGATGCTGCACCAGCACGAAGGCGACGCCGCAGTCGGCGGCAACGTGATGGAAGAACCGTTCGAAAGCCTCCAGCCCTCCGGCCGAAGCCCCTATGCCGACAACCGGGAATCGGGGTGAGGGGGCGGGGCGAGGCGGCGAGGACGGGGTATCGGTCTTGCGCGACTTCTTTTTTTCGGCCACGAAACTCTTCCATTGGGCGGACGAGGCGTCCCGGGCATACTACCTGATGCAGCCCGATGGCATTGGCCTCAATGCGTGGCGAAAGCTGCTTGAAGTCGGGGGGAGATGCCGCCGGCTCGGCAGCGCGAGACCGGGGGCGCGAGACCGTAACGTCCTAAGAGCCTGTTTGGGCGCGCCCGCGTCGCGTGGGCGCACCGATGCGCATCAGTGTCAGCCGCATCGGGCCGCTTCGATGGCGGCGATGTCGATCTTTCGCATCTGCATCATCGCCTCGAACGCGCGCCTGGCTGCCGCGCGATCGGGATCAGCGATCGCGGCGGTGAGGGCGCGCGGCGTGATCTGCCACGACAGGCCCCACTTGTCCTTGCACCAGCCGCAGGCGCTTTCCTGGCCGCCGTTGCCGACGATCGCGTTCCACAAGCGATCGGTCTCGGCCTGG
This sequence comes from Pseudomonadota bacterium, assembly GCA_046726235.1. Classification (GTDB taxonomy): domain Bacteria; phylum Pseudomonadota; class Gammaproteobacteria; order Burkholderiales; family Rhodocyclaceae; genus Nitricoxidireducens. The sequence continues at coordinate 97,924 of JBKPAD010000002.1, read as the reverse complement.
TCGTCGGTCGCGACCTGGAAAGAAAACGCCTCGTTGTGCCTGAATGTCGGGCCGCCGTTGAGGCCGAGGCAAGGGATGCCGATCACCGTGAACTCGACCGTCAGGACATCGCCCTCCTTGCCCGAGGGATAGTCGCCGGGCGCGCGAAGGATCGCCCCCACCGCGCTGTCCGGGAACGTCCTGGCATAGAAGTTCGCGGCGTCCAGGGCGGTGCCGTCGTACCAGAGGCAGATCGTGTTCTTGCGCGTCACAGTCGTTCTCCCATCGCGGCCGCGCGGCCGTTCCCGCAGCGCCGGCTGCGAGTCGCCGGCAACCGGCGTTCCTCCGGTGAAACCGTTCAGGGCACGTTTCCGTCGCGCCGACACCGTGCTAGCCTCCCTTCTGGCATGGTTATCAGGAATTCCAACAAAATGAATTTCGCTACAGTCCTCAGGTCGGAAATTTCCCGTCTCGCTCGCAAGGAGCTGAAGGCCGAAACGGAAACGCTCAAGAAGGTCTCGGCAAAGTACCGCTCGGAGATCGCAGCATTGAAGCGCGAGGTCGCCGAACTGCAGCGACAGGTCAAGTCGCTTTCCAGGATCGGCGCCCGCCAGCGCGCGGCGAAGAGCGAGGAGGACCCGGCCGAGTCCAGCGGGATCCGGTTCAGCGCGAAAGGGCTGGCAACGCAGCGCCAACGGCTCGGCTTGTCGGCCGAGAAGTTCGGCAAACTCGTCGGCGTGTCGGGTCAGACCATCTATCTGTGGGAAGCCGAAAAGACGCGACCCCGGAATGGACAGATGCAGGCGATCGCGGCGGTGCGCAAGATGGGCAAGCGCGCGGCCATCGCCGCCCTGGAGGGGATGGCATGACGGGAGCTGTTAGCGTCGGTATCGAGGAAACCGTGCAGTAACGTCGTGCGTGCAGAAGATCTCGAGTTGCTGGTCACCCGCGAAATGCCCTTCGGCAAGCACAAGGGCACCTTGATTGCCGACCTGCCCGGGAACTACCTGAACTGGTTTGCCCGCGAAGGCTTTCCAACCGGGGAGATCGGTCGATTGCTGGCCTTGATGCAGGAGATCGATCACAACGGACTGCGGGACATCCTGAAACCCCTTCGCGTTCGCACCGGTCGTTGAAACGCCATGCCCATCGACAACCAGATCGAACCGCCGCAATCGTTCATGGCGCTGTACGTGAAGCCCGGACACACTCGTCCGAGCGCACCGCAAGAGATCGTATTGGCCCGCTATGAGCAGTGCGAGGACATGGCGTGCATCCTGTCGGAACAGGCTCAAACCGTCGCATTCAAGGACAACCTCACCGAGAAGGAAGTCCTCGAGCGTTGCCATCGAGGGCTGATGGACAAGGGGACGGATTTCAATGAAAGCGAATCCCGGTGGGTGATCTGCCGCCTGGCAGAACTCATGGGGTGGGAGCAATAGGTCGCTCGATGGGTTCCCGATTCACCATTCCCGAGGATGAGGTCGAGATCTCCGCGATTCGCGCCCAGGGCGCCGGCGGCCAGAACGTCAACAAGGTTTCCAGCGCCGTGCATCTGCGCTTCGACATCAACGCCTCCTCCTTGCCCGAAGCCATCCGCGAACGCCTGCTGAAGCTGGGTGATCAGCGCATCACCAAGGACGGCGTGGTCGTCATGAAGGCACAGGAATTTCGCAGCCTCGAGGGCAATCGTCTCGAGGCATTGCGGCGCCTGCAAGCGTTGATCGACAGCGTGGCCGTCGTTCCCAAGCGACGTCGCCCGACCAAGCCGACCCGGGCTGCCGTCAAACGCCGGCTTGAAAGCAAGACCCGGCGCGGCTCGATCAAGGCCGGACGCGGCAAGGTGGACGAGTAGTCCTCCATTCCGACGGTGTGAGGCGATGTCGACTCATCGCCGCATCGTCCCGATAGCGTGACCGGCGGACTGTAAATACCAAGCCATGCCGGTAGCCGCTACGGCCCTGCTCCCCCGCTGAATACCTGCGCGGCGCCTTCGACGAAGCACCTCGGGTAGAGGCCGCAAGTCCCGCTCGCCAAGCGTTTGGCATCGAACAGAGCGGGCTGTGTGCGCCAGCGTAAAAAGCTCCAACGTTAAGCGCGAACAAACACAAACCCGTGTGCATGAGCTCGCATCAACCACCGGTCACGCGCCCCGACTTTGCAACGAACCAGGAGATGAGAGCATGGCCACGAACTACATTCTGAAGCCCTATCGCTTCAACTTTTCCGATCTGAACTTCCTCCGCGACCAGATCAGCTTCCGGCCGCTGTTCGATGCCGAGGGCAATGCAATCATCGAATGGGATGGCACGGGCACCGTCTATGACGACAAGGGCGTGGCCTATGCCGACCTTGGCAGCGCTGCCGCAAACATCGCGGCCTACGGCCAGTCATACGCTTCGGTCACGGCATCGCAAGGTCTGCGGGATCCGTCTGGCCTGAACAACAACCTGTACCTGGTGAATGCCACCTGGGGCTCCGCCGACCAGCCTTTCCTGCAGCGCACGCAGGTGGTGTACGACCAGTACGTCAAGCCGCTGGACGCCGACGATCCGAACGCGTATTACGCCAAAAAGTTCGCGTCCAGCCCCAACCCGGCGGCGGCTGACTACACCAAGCGGGGCGACGACCTCTCGACGACCAACGTCAACGAGGCCGTGGCAGTCCAGAATGTCGTCGACTACACGCCGCGCATGATCAGCCGGTTGACGGCCACGGCCGGCGTCACGTTCAAGACGGAATCCGACGACAGTACTCACCTCGTCAAGGATGCCAACGGCTTCACCCAGGTCGCGGACTACGGCATGCTCGAGTCCCTCGGCCAGCAGGATGCCCAGCGCTCGGTGAACGCCGACGGCACATCCAACAACGAGTTCTTCGTCGGCGCGCAGAACCCGGGCGTATCGCCGGTCAACGGGTGGTTCGTGCTGTTCGGCCAGTTCTTCGACCACGGCCTGGACTTCGTCGGCAAGGGCGCCGACGGCACCAAGATCACCGTCAACCTGGCCCCGGACGACCCGCTCTACGGCGTCATCGATCCCACCACCGGCCAGCCCGCCACCAAGATCGTCATTTCGCGCGCCGATGTCAGCGGCTATACGGCCGACGGCACCCCGCAGTGGATCAACCACACCGCACCCTACATCGACCAGAGCCAGACCTACGGCTCCAACCAGGAAGTCACCGACCTGCTGCGCGAGTGGGTGTCCACCGACGGCGGCGCGACCTACCATGCCGGCGCCCGCATGCTGAGCGGCAGCACCTCCGTGCAATGGACCAATGCCTTCGGCGAGACGACCGATGACACGCTGCCGACGCTGAACGAGTTGCGCGCGCACCTGATCGCCACCGGCCGCGCCGACCTGACCTGGGAAGACGTGGCCAACCTGCGCAACCGCGATGCCGACGGCGACGTGATCGCCGGCAGCTCCGGCCAGGCCTTGATTCTCGACATGAATCCGCGCTTCGACGAGGCGCATTTCAGGAATCCGCTGAATCCGGAAGCCACCGCCGCGTTCGATGCAAACATCGCCACGCTGAAGGCGGCGGCGCAGTCGCTCGGCGCCGGTTACGACTTCTCGTATGTCGACGGCGCGGGATCGAACGACGGCCACCTCGAGTTGACGGTTCCCGCAGGCGCTTTCGGCCCGGGTTCGCCGGCCATGACTGTAACCGGGGCCAGCGCGCTCGCCCTGTGGGTGAATTTCGGCGACTTCAGCATCAAGACCTCGATGCAGGCCGGACCGGACCTGGTCGCCATCGACCCGGCCGTGCGGGCCGCCGTCGGCGACCTGTTGCTCGCCGCGGTGGGCGACCACTACATCGCCGGTGATGGGAGGGTCAACGAAAACATCGGGCTGACTGCGGTCCACCACGTCTGGCACGAGGAGCACAACTTCCAGGTGCGCAACATCCAGGAGGCCGTCATGGCCGAGGATCTGCGCCAGGAACGGCTCGACCAGGCCGACACCTATGACCACGACCTGCTCCACGAATGGCAGCTGACCACGCCCAACCTGGACGCGAACGGCAACTACCTCAACGCCGATGGCTCGATCGCCTGGGATGAAGACAAGCTCTTCAACGCCGCCAAGATCACCGTCGAAATGGAATACCAGCACACCGCAGTCGACCAGTTCGCCCGCACCATCACGCCCAACATCGCCGAATTCGTCGGCTACAACAGCGGCGAGCAGGCCGACGTCAGCCTCGACTTTTCGCAGGTGGCCTACCGCTTCGGCCACAGCACGCTGCGCGAGTCGATCGACCTGATCGACCCCGACGGGGGCATCACCGGCGCGGTGATGCGCGTCGCGCTGGAGCGTGCCTTCCTGACGCCGGAGCTGTATGCGCAAAAAGGTGCCGCCGCCATCGCCCTGGGCATGACCCACCAGCAGGCCAACGAGGTCGACGAGTTCCTTACGCCGGCACTGAACCAGGGGCTGCTCGGCATGCCGCTGGACCTGGCGGCGATCAACATCGCCCGCGGCCGCGATGTCGGCATTCCGACGCTGAACGAGTTCCGGGCGGCCATCGGCCTGACCGAATACACCAGCTGGTCCGACTTCGGCGCCAACATGATCCACCCGGACAACCTGGTGAACTTCATCGCGGCCTATTCATTCGACGGGAATGTCGCGAGGGCGCAAGCGATCATCGGCCTGGAAAACGGATCGATTGCAGAGACGATTCCCAACCCGGTTCCGCAAGGCACGATCGAGGATCCGGCGAATCCGGGCAGCTTCATCCCCGACCCGGCCTACCAGGCGACGATCCCCAACCCGGAGGCCATGGGCTACACGTATCAGCAGGCGCTGGACTTCCTGCAAAACACGGATGCTTCACTCTTCGGTGCGGACGGCTTCCAGCATATCGACACATGGCTCGGCGGCCTGGCCGAAGTGCATGTCACCGGCGGCCTGCTCGGCGAAACCTTCGACACCGTGTTTGTCGACCAGATCAGCCGCCTGATGAACGGCGACCGCTTCTACTACCTGTATCGCCTCGACCAGCTGCAGATGGGCGAAGGCATCATCAACGAGCAGTTCAAGGACATCGTCGAGCGCAACACCGGTGTCGAGCACCTGAACGGCAGCGTGTTCGCCTACGCCGACAAATACTACGACCTGTCGCAGACCGCTGACGAGAATGCCAAGACCGAGCACAAGTACGGCGACCAGCTCGAGGGCAATGCGCTGGGCATCTATTCCACCGCGGGCAATGCCACGACCGACAACGGCAGCATCGTCACGATCAACGGCGTCCAGTACATTCGCGACCTCCGCGTCGAGGACGGCGCCGCGACTTCGGGCACCACCGCCATCAACGGCGGCCTCAACCTCGACGGCACGCCGAACAGCGGTGCCGAATCGCACGAAGTGATCGTCGCCACCGACCGCAACGACCTGATCTACGCCTGGGGCGGGGACGACACGGTCTATGGCGAGGGCGGCAATGACATTCTCTACGGCGGCAACGGCATCGACCGCCTCTACGGCGGCGACGGCAACGACCGCATCCTCGGCGGCGACGGCGGCGACCTGCTGGATGGCGGCGCCGGCGACGACTATGTGAGCGGCGAGCAAACCGCCGTGGCGGCGGCCGGCGTGGACCAGGTCATCGGCGGCGAAGGCAACGACATCCTGCACAGCGGCGTCGGTATCGACAAGCTCTCGGGCGAATCGGGCGACGATTTCATTTTCGGCGAAGGCGACACGGATGCCTTCACCCACGGCGGCGACGGCAACGACGTCATAGACGGCGGCACCGGCGGCGACCTGCTGTGGGGCGACGACGGCGACGACCTGATCATCGGTGGCGACGACCAGGACATCTCGGCCGGCCTGAACGGTGACGACATCCTGCGTCCGGGGCCCTACTCCCAAGCCATGGGCGGCGGCCCCGACGAAGTGCTGGGCGGCGACGGCAAGACGGACCTGGGCAATGACGGCAAGGGAATCGGCTTCGACCTGATCGACTTCAGCGACCATGCCAAGGCGCCTCAGGGCATCACAATCGACTTCGCGACCCAGCAGAACCCGGCCGTAGCCATCGACCTGACCACGCCATTCCCGGCCTGGGTGGGCATCGAAGGCGTCATCGCCAGCCGCAACAACGACACTGTGCTGGCCGACGCCAACGCCAACTGGCTGATCGGCGGCAGCGGCAACGACGCCTTGACCGGCGGCGGTGGCAACGACGTCATCGTCGGCGACGGCATCCGCCTGGACAGCCTGATCGGCACTTACTCCGGCGGCTACGACAACGCCATCGACGGCGCCAGCCAGCGTGCCGATGGTTTCATCCGGACAGACGGCCTGCTCGACGCGGTCGGCCCGGGCTTCGACAAGCACTTCACCGAGATGCTGAAATCGGCGACTTTCGAGAACCTGGAACTGGGCGGCAGCACCGTCACGCGCCTGTGGCGCAACGGCGTGGCGGGCAGCGACATGGCCGACAGCGTCACCGTCGGCGACGGCGGCACGGCAGGCGCGGCGGACACGGCTGTCTTCGCTGGAAATCTCATCGACTACAGGTTCGAGAAGATCAGCTTTGCGACCGCCAATCAGGGCGATATCATGGCCTGGAAGATCACGGACACGGCGGCCGATCGCGACGGCAGCGACGTGGTGCTCGGCGTCGAAAACTTCAGGTTCGCCGACGGCACCTGGAGCGAAGCGCAGCTGGAGACGCTCGCACCGGTCATCACCTCGGACGGAGCCGGAACTTCGGCGGCACTGACGGTCGCGGAAAACACGACCGCAGTGACCACGGTCACGGCCATCGATCCGAACGTCGGCAGCTCGCTGACCTATGCGATCAGCGGCGGTGCGGATGCGGCCCTGTTCGCCATCGATGCCGCGACCGGCGTCCTGAGCTTCATCAGTCCCCCGAACTTCGAGGCACCGACCGATGCGGACGGCAACAACGTCTACGCCGTGACCGTTCAGGTCAGCGACGGGCAGGCCGTCGATACACAGTCCCTCGCGGTGACCGTGCAAAACGTCAACGAGGCCGCGACCGGCTCGGTGGATATCGTCAGCTATGTGGCGATGAACGGTTCTGCCGACCTGAGCGCCGCCAACACCGTCGCCGATCCGGACGTCCCGGGCCTCGTTCCGACCTATCAGTGGCAACGGCTCGCGAACGGCAACTGGGTCAACGTGACGGGTGCCGCAGGGACGGCCGCAACGCTTGCCGGCGTGAGCAACGCCACCGTCCGCGTCGTGTCGACCTACACCGATCCGTTCGGCACCTATACGGTCGTGTCGAACCAGGCGGCTGTCGTCGGGTCGAGCGCCGGCAACACCCTGACAGGCACTGCCGGCAATGACTTCGTGCTGGGCCTGAACGGCGACGACACGCTGACCGGCGGCGCCGGCGACGACACGGTGGATGGCGGTGCCGGCAACGACGTGCTGCGCGCAGTGGCGGGAGACGGCAACGACATCTACATCGCGGGTGCCGGCATCGACACCTACAACCTGTCGGCGACGACGGCCGATGCCGTTGTCAACCTCACGGCCGGCACCGCTTCCAGCGCGCAGACCGGCGTTGACGCATTGACCGGCGTCGAGGGCGTGGCGGGCGGCACGGGCGCCGACGTGATCACCGATGCCATCGGCGCCAACAACCTGTCGGGAAATGCCGGCGACGATACCTTCGTGCTGCTCGGCGACGACGCCCGCGACGTGATCAACGGCGGCACCGGAACGGATACGGCGGACTACTCGGCGGCCACGGCCAGCCTGACCGTCACCCTGAACAGCGGCGTCGTCGGCGGAACCGGCACCAGCGCGGCCGTGAGCGACACTTTGACCGCAGTCGAGAACCTGGTTGCCGGCTCCGGCAACGACAGGATCACGGGCAGCAACGTCGCCAACAGGCTAAGCGGCGGGGCGGGCGACGACATCCTCACCGGCCTGGCCGGCAACGACACCCTGAATGGCGGTGCGGGCAACGACACGCTGGTGGGTGGTGCCGATGCCGACCATCTCACGGGGGGCGACGGCGCCGACGTGTTCGACTACAACGCCATCGCCGAATCCGGCGTTGGCGCGGCTGCTCGCGACCTCATCGCGGATTTCATGGCCGGAGCGGACAAGATCGACTTCTCGACGATCGACGCCAATTCGATAGTCGGAGGGAACAACGCGTTCAGCTTCGAAGCAACCGCGGGGGCGGCATTCACCAAAGCCGGCCAACTGGTCTTCCACTACGAGGGAGCGGGGGATACGGCGATCACGGTGATCGAGGGCAACATCGACGCGAACCTGTGGGCGGACTTCCACGTTGCCTTGGCCGGACACCAATCTCTGGCGGCGTCGGATTTCATCTTGTGAGAGCTTCGCCGCAGCCTGCCAGCCTGGCTGGCGGGCTGCGGCGTGCGCGGGTTTGCCATGGCTGCAAGCGAGCGCACGGATGGCTCGCTTGCAGCTAACGTTCGCGTGCGGCGCGACTGAGCACTTGCGTCACCGGCTCGACCAGATACTGGAGCGGCGTGCGCTCCTCGCCCTTGATGTACACCTCGGCCGGCATGCCGGCTTGCAGCTTCAGGTCGCCGGCCGCTCGCAGCGACTCCGGGTTCGCTTCGATGAGCGCCGAGTAGTAGGCGAAGTTGTCGGCACGATCGACCAGGCGATCGGCGGAAATGTAGATCACCTTGCCCTGCACGAGCCGTGTCGTGCGGTACTTGAATGCCGTGAAGCGGATGTCCGCCGCCTGGCCGCGCTGGATCTGGTTGATGTCCTCGGTGCGCAGGCGCGCCTCGATCACCAGGCGCGTGTCGTCCGGCACCACGTCGGCGATGGTCTCGCGCGGCGGGATGATCGCGCCCGGCGCCGAGTACTTGAGATCGATGATTTCGCCGGTGGCCGGCGCAGAGATCACTTGCCGCGCGGAAGCATCCGTCGACTTGCGCTGCTCCTGTTCGATCTCGTGCAGCCGGGCGACGGTCGCCTTCATCTGGTCGCTCGCCTGCTGGCGGTAATCCGTTTCCAGCGCGCGAATGCGCAGATCGGTATCGACGCTGCGCTGCTGCGCGCGCGCCAGTTCCGAGCGGCGTTCCTCGAGCTTGACGCCGTAATCGGCGACCGTGCCTTCGAGCTGGGCGATGCGATTGGCCGAGATGAACCCCGCGCCGAGCAGCTTGCGGTGCCTGTCGAGGTCACTGGCCTGGAAGCGCAGCGATTCCTCGGCCTTCACGATCTGGGCGCGGAGCGCAACGATCTCCTCGGCCACCTTCTCGCGCTGTGCGCGCAGCAGGCCGACCTGCCCGACCAGCGCGTCGCGCCGGGCCGAGAACAGCGACCGCTCCTTCGCCATCTGTTCGGCCAGGCGCGGATCGTCTTTCGCAGCAGCGATCAGCTCCGCGGGGAACGCGATGGCGCTCGCCATCGTCTCGTGGGCTTCGAGGCGCGCAAGGCTCGCCCGTTCGCTCTGGACCCGATAGTCGAGGCGGTTCCGGTCGGCATCCACGGACACGTCGCCGAGCACCAGCAGCGGATCGCCCTGGCGCACATGCTGGCCGTCGCGCACCAGCACTTCGCGCACGATGCCGCCCTCGGCGTGCTGGATCGGCCGCCGGTTCAAATCCACCTTCACATGCGCCGGCGCCACGACTGCCGAAGACAGCGGCGCGAAGCTCATCCACGCCGCCACCGGCAGCAGGCCGCCCAGGATCACGGCGGTGCCGCGCCCGGCGAGCCGCCGCACCTCCGCCAGCTGCGCGTTCAGCGCCTCGCGTTCCGCCGGTGGCGTGATCGCGTTCATGCCACTCTCCCGGTCGGTGCGGAAGCCAGGGTCGAATCGGGCGCGCCCTCACGCCCCTGACGCGGCATGACCACCACCTGTCCGCCGCTGCCCGCCGCCTGGTGCATCGCCTGCATGACTTCGGCCACGCTGCCGTAGCGCTGCACGCGGCCGGCCTCGAGCACCAGCATCTGGTCCATGTGCTGGACGAGCGCCGTGCGGTGCGTGACCACGACGACGGTGACTTCGCCGCGCAGCCGCGCCAGCGCCTCGGCCAGCGCGAGTTCGCCGGCGCCGTCGAGGTTGGAATTCGGTTCGTCGAGGACGAGCAGCTTGGGCTCGCCGTACAACGCGCGCGCCAGTGCGATGCGCTGGCGCTGCCCCGGCGACAGGATCGCACCGGCCGGATCGATCAGCGTGTCGTAGCCATCGGGCAGCGTCAGGATCATTTCATGCACGCCGGCGCGCTGCGCGGCCCTCGCCACGCGCGCCGGGTCGACCTCGCCGAGCCGCGCGATGTTGTCCGCCACGGTGCCGGCGAACAGTTCCACGTCCTGCGGCACATAGCCGATCCACGGGCCGAGTTCCTCGCGCGGCCATTGCGCCATGTCCGCCTGATCGAGCCGCACGCTGCCGGCATGCGGCTTCCACAGGCCGGTGAGCAGCCGCACGAGGGTCGACTTGCCGGCGCCGCTCGGGCCGACGATGGCCAGCGATTGCCCCGGCTCGAGGCTCAGCGAGACGCCGGCCAGGATCATGCGTTCCCCCTGCGGCACGCGATACACCAGCCCTTGCGCCTGCAAATGGCCGCGCGGTGCCGGCAACGACATGCGTTCGGGCTCGCGCTGCGCCGCGTCGAGCAGCTCGGCCAGGCGGGTGAACGCAAGACGTCCCTCGGCCAGCACGCGCCAGCTGCCGACCACCTGTTCCACTGGCGCCAGCGAGCGTCCGAGCAGGATGGTCGTGGCGACGAGGATGCCCGGCGTCCCTTCGCCGCTGATCACCAGCCAGGCGCCGAGCGCCTGCATCAGCACTTGCACCGCCTGGCGCGTGGCGCGCGTCACGGCCGCCATCGCCACCGAACGCCGTGCCGTCGGCCCCTGCAGTTCGGTCACGCGCGCATTGAGCACACGCCAGCGTCCGAGCAGCGCATCGCCCATGCCGAGCGACTGCACCACCTCGGCGTTCTGCAGCGACGCCTCCAGATAGCGCGTCGCCTTCGCCGCTTCCTGCTGCAGCGCTTCGATGTCGCGGCGGGTGATGCGGTCGTTCGCCACCGCCAGCGCCAGCATCAGCAGCGAAGCGGCTGCCGCCGCGATGCCGAGCCACGGATGCGCCAGCCAGATGACGGCGAGGTAGATGAACACCCACGGCGTATCGAACAGCGCCAGCAGCCCCTGCGCCGAGAACAGGTTGCGCAGGGCGGCGACATCGCGCAGCCCTTCGGCGGGCACCCGCTCGCTTCGGCGCGCCGATCTCGCCAGCATCACGCGGGCGACCGTCGGCGACAACTGCTCGCCGATCAGGTTGCCGATGACGCCCTGCAGGCGGCTGCGCAGGGTGTCGAACGCGAGCATCAGGCCGAGGGCGACAGCCATGCCGAGCAGCAGCACCAGCAGCGTGTCCTGGCTGCGGCTGCTCAGCACGCGGTCGAACACCTGAAGCATGAACAGCGCCGGCGCCAGCAGCAGCAGGTTCACGCAGAACGAGAAGCCGGCGACGTAGGCGAGCGGGCGTTTGAGCAGGAGGAGGAGAGGCTTCATTGATGAGTGGTCATCGAAAGTCGGCGGCATGCGCGCGCGGGGCTGTCGTGTTTTCCGGCCTCAGGCACCAACGATCACGTCGCCCGCGACGAGCGCCGGAAGGCCGCCGAGCGTGGCGATCTGCACGGACGCTGCGCCGCCCGTGCCGTCCGGATCGAAATGGAGCGCGCCCGTGGCCGGGTCGTACACGATTCGTGTCGCGGCGCTGGCCGCCGTTCCGTCCCCCGTGATGTCGAACGCCGCGTCCGCCAGCGGTCCATCGGGCAACGCGGCGAACGGGCTTCCGCCGGCGTTGCTCAACCGGAGGGTGTCGACGCCCGAGGTGAAGTCGGCGATGGTGTCGACGTTGCCGGCGCCGAGGGAGCTGCCGAAGACGAAGGTGTCGGCGCCGCTGCCGCCGGTGAGCAGGTCGTTGCCGGCCAGGCCTTCGATCCGGTCGTCGCCGGCGCCGCCGGCGAGCGTGTCGGCGAGGGCGCTGCCGATGAACGAGTCGTTGCCGATGCCGCCGACCAGGTTCTTGGCGACCGCCCCCGCGGTTTCGACGCTGGCGACGATGCGCTGCTCGACCATGTTGGTGGTGTGGTCCACCCAGGCGAAGACCAGCGAGCCGTCGGCCCGCAGCGCAACCGAGGGATAGTCGTTGTTGTTGCCGCCGAAACCGAAGACGTCGAAGGTGTTGACGATGAATTCCCCGGCGAGCGGGTTGCCGTCGGCGTCGTAACGCTGGCCGCAGATCGACCAGCTGGTGGGCTTGTCGGCCGCGTAGCTCTGCCATGCGACGATGAATCCGCCGTCGGCGAGCCCGACGACCTTCGAGTGGTTCTGGTCGGCGGCGATCCAGGTGTTGGCCTGGAACTCGCCGCCGAGCGCCACGCCGTTTGCATCGAAGCGCTGGGCATAGACGCCGGAGCCGCTCCCGTCCTGTCCCGCCGACATCCACGTCACCACGAAACCGTTGCCGACCGCGCCGACCGAGACGTAGTTCTGGGTGTTCGCCGTCGTGGTGTTCACCTGGAATTGCGGCGCGACAGCCGTGCCATCGGCTTCGAAGACGCGCGCGAAGATGCCGTAGCCCGAACCGTCGAGACCGTTCGAGTCTTCCCAGGCGACGACGAAGCGGCCGTCGGCCAGGCCGGTGACGTTCTCGGTGTAAGTGCTTTGCGTGTTCTGATTGCCCGGCGTCGTCGAGTTCGCCACGAAGGCGTTGGTCATGGGCGTTCCGTTGGCGTCGTACACCCGCGCATAAACGTCGTAGGTGTTGTTGGCAAGGGTCCATCCGCGCCAGCTGACGACGTATCCGCCGTTGGCCAGCTCGCTGACGTTCGGCAGCGTGGTGGTTTCCGTCGCCTGGTTCACCAATACTTCGCCGCCGATCTTTGCGCCGCTGCCGTCGTAGCGTTGCATGAAGATGCCGGTGCTGCTGCCGGCCGCATTGACCGAATCCCAGGTCACCACCCAGCCGTTGCCGGCCGCGGCGACGCCCGCGTCGGCCTGACTGTAGGCGGTGGTGGTATTGACGAGTTGCGGCGTGCCGATCCTCACGCCGGCGGCATCGAAGCGTTGCAGGTAGACACCGAATCCGCTGTTGTCGGGATTGGCGCTCGAGATGGCGGTCCACACGACGACATGGCCGCCGTCGGCCAGCGTCGCCACTTCCGGCGGCCGCGAGTTGTCGACGAGGGAGATGCTGACCTGGTAGTCGAGCGGCGTGGTGTCGGTTGCGAAATCGTCGACGATCCTCTGCTCGATCGAGCCGCTGGCCAGGTCGTGCCAGGCGACGACCAGCGCCCCGTCCGCGCGCAATGCGATGGACGGAAAGTCGTTGCTGCCGCCGAAGCCGAGGGCGCCCACGGTGTTGACCAGGAACTCGCCGCCGACGGCGTTGCCGGCGGCATCGTAGCGCTGCCCCGAGATGCACCAGACGTTGGCCTTCTCGAGCCAGTGGCTCTGCCAGACCACGACGAAGCTGCCGTCGGCGAGGCCGACCGTCTTGGGATAGGACTGCTCGCTGGAATACCAGCTGTTGACCCTGAACTCGCCGCCGAGCGGGGCGCCGTCGGCATCGTAACGCTGCGCGTAGATGCCGTAGCCGCCGCCATCGGGCGACATCCACGTCACGACGAAGCCGCTCCCGACGGCGGCGACCGAGGCATAGGCCTGATCGCCCGTCGTGGTGCTGTTGACGCGGAACTGGTCCGCGACTGCCGTGCCGTCGGCGTCGAAAACGCGGGCGAACACGCCGGCCGCCGAGCCGTCGAGCCCGCCGTAGTCGCTCCACGCGAGGACGAAGCGGCCGTTGTCGAGGCCGATGACGCTTTCGGTGTAATTGCCCTGGGTGTATTGCTCGCCAGCCGTTCCCGAGTTGGCGACGAATTCGCCCGTCTGCGACACGCCGGCGGCGCTGTACACCCGGGCGTAGATGTCGTAGCCGCCGGTGGCGGCGTTGAACCCTTGCCAGCTGACGACGTAGCCGCCGTCGGCGAGTTCGCCGACGTTCGCCTGCGTCTGGACGTTGGCGGCGGTCTGGTTGACCTGCACCTCGCCGCCGAGTTTCTGGCCGGCGCCGTCATAGCGTTGGGCGAAGACGCCATGACCGCTGCCGTCCTGGCCGTTGGAAGTCCAGGTGACGATCCAGCCGGCGCCGTTCGCGGCGACGCTGGCATGGAGCTGATCCGAGGCGGGCGTGCTGTTCACCAACTGTGGCGCGCCGAGGGCGACGCCGGCGGCATCGTAGCGCTGCATATAGACGCCGTAGCCGCTGCCGTCGGGATTGCTGCCGCCGGCCAGCGCCGACCAGACGACGACGTGGCCGCCGTCGGCCAGTGTGGCGACCTCGGGCGGCTGCGAATTGTTCACGATCGGTCGGCTCACCTGGTAGTCGAGCGGCGTGGTGTCCGCGCCGAAGTCGTCGACGATCTTCTGCTCGATGGCACTCGTGGTGCCGTCCTGCCAGGCGACGACCAGCGATCCGTTCGCGCGCAGGGCGATCGACGGAAAGGCGTTGCTGCCGCCGAAGCCGAGGACGCCGACGGAGTTGACGATGAACTCGCCGTCGATCGCATTGCCGTTCGCGTCATAGCGTTGGCCGGAGATCGCCCAGCTGCCGGTCTTCTCGACGTCGGCACTTTGCCAGACGACCACGAAGCCGCCGTCGGAGAGTTGCGAAGCCTTGGCGTACGTCTGGTCGCCGGTGGTCCAGGTGTTGACCTTGAACTCTCCCCCCTGCGCATTGCCGCTCGCGTCATAGCGCTGGGTATAGACGCCGAGGCCGCTGCCGTCCTGGGCAAGGGAACTCCATGTCACGACGAAGCCGCTGCCGACGGTGGCGGCCGACGCATATTGCTGGTCGCCCGCGGTTGTCGCGTTGACCGGAAACTGGGCGGAAGTCGGTACGCCGTCGGCGCCGAAGATGCGCCCGAAGACGCCGGAGCCGGACCCGTCGAGGCCATTCGCGTCGGACCACACCACGACGAAGCGGCCGTCGGCGAGTGCCGCGATGTTCTCCGTGTTGGTGCCGAACGCCTGCTGCGATCCTGCAGTGACGCCATGGACGCTGAACTCATCGGACTGGGGCAGGCCGCTCGCGTCGTACGTCCGAGCCAGGACATCGTAGCTGCCATTCGGCGACTGGGCCGTCCAACTGACGACGTAGCCGCCACCGGCGAGCCCGGAGAGCGTCGGGGCGAACTGGGCGCCGGCCGTGGTCTGGTTGATCAGCGTTTCGTCGCCGGCCTTGGCCCCGGACGCGTCGTAGCGCTGGGCGTAGATGCCGTAGCCGCTGCCGTCCTGTCCGTCCGAAGTCCAGGCGACGACCCAGCCACTGCCGGTCGCTGCGACGCTTGCGTGCATCTGGTCGCCGCCCGAGGTGCTGTTGACCTGTTGCGGCGCGCCGATCCTCGCGCCGCTCGCGTCGTAGCGCTGCATGTAGACGCCGTAGCCGCTGCCGTCCGGATTGCTACCGCCTGTCAGCGCCGACCAGACGACGATGTGGCCGCCGCCCGCGATGGCGGCGACTTTCGGCGGCTGCGTGCTGTTCACGATCGGCGGGCTGACCTGATGGTCGAACGGCGTGATGCCGACATAGCGCAGCTGTGCGACGCCGGCGCCCGATACTTCGATGCTGCCGCTGGCCATCGCCGTGCCGCCCTGGCCGTCCGTCACCTGGTAGGTGAAACCGTCCGTGCCGGAATAGCCGCTGGCCGGCGTGTACTGGTAGCTGCCGTCGGTGGCCAGTGCCAGCACGCCGTGCTGGGGGGCGGTCTCGATGCTGAACGTCAGCGTATCGCCGCCGGCAGAAGGGCTCGCGCCCAGCGTGCCGCGAATGGACTGGTCGACGTTGGTCGCGATCAGGCTCGGCGTTGCGATGGGCGCTTCCTGACTGGCGCCGGTGATGGTGACGTCGATCTGCTTGCTGATCTGTCCGCCGTTCTGGTCGTCGAGCGTTATGGTGAAGCTCTCGACCAGCGTCTGGCCTGCGGCCAGATACGCGACATCTGCGGCTGCCACGGTGTAGGTCCAGGTCAGCTGGCCGCCGGTGCCGCTGCCGGTGGTGTCCGTGTTCTTTACGGCCGTCAGGCTGCCCAGGGTGGTGCCGACCGGCGTGCCGTTGGCCGGGACCAGATGCACGTCGGTCAGGTCGACGTCGCCGAAGCTGATGTTGCCGCTGTCGGACAGGTCGCCGGCCGGTACGATGGGCTCCGTGACTGCGCCGGCGAGATCCTCGGCCGTGATCACAGGCACATCGTTGGTGCCCATGACCGTGATGACGACATCCTGGCTGGCCGTCGATCCCTGGCCGTCATCGACCGTGACCGTGTAGGTTTCGCTGACCGTCTGGCCGGCGGCGAGATATTGGGCGGCGGCATTGTCGAGGCTGTAGGTCCAGCCCACCGAGCCGTTGGCCGCGTTGGCGGCCTCGCTGACCGCCGCCAGGGCAAAGGTGCCCAGCGCGGTGGCGTTGCCGGCAGCGGGCAGGAAGCTGGCACTGTGGCTGTCGCTCAGGTCGACGTCGGTAAATGCGACGGTGCCGGCCGCGTTAAGCGAGTCGGTCGATGAAGGCGTGCTGGCGGCGTCCTCGACGACGGTGCCGCCTTGAGCCGCGCTGGTGATGCTCACCGTGTCGTTGGTGCCGGTGACGGTGACGACTACCGTCTGCGTTACCTGCTTGCCGGTGCTGTCGGTGAGCCGGACGTTGAACTTCTCGGTGACGGTCTGGCCGGCGGCGAGGTATTGCGCAGCGGCATTGGCGACCTGATAGGTCCAGGTCACGCTGCCCTGGCCGTTGCCAGTGGCGGCATCGGCCACGGCGGCGGTCATCGTGCCGCCGAGCGTGTTGAAGCCGGCGACCGGCGTCACGGTGACGGCATGCGTGTCGCCGAAGTTGATGTCGTAGAAGCTGATGCTGCCGGAATCCGTCAGCGGCGCCGACGCATCCTCCGTCACGGCGCCTTCGGCGTCCGCCACGTGGATGGTCGGCGCGTTGTAGTCGATCAGCACGCCGTCGACGCGGATCTCGAGCGATTCGATCATCGAGACCTTCAGCGTCGTGCCGCTGCCGAAGTCGAAGACGAAGTCATTCGCGGCGCCACCGGACACCTCGCCCTTGGGGCTTCGCGGGACCGTCGCCAGGTGGCGAACGTAGCGCGCCACCTCGGCCTGGACCACCGGCAACAGCCATTCGGCCGTCGTCAACTCGAGGCTCAGCTTGTCGATGCCCCCGCCGCCGCTGTAAACGTCCGCCCAGCCGGCATTCTCGCCGAATCGATAGACGAGGACGTCATTGCCGGCGCCGCCGTCGAGGGTGTCCGCGCCGCTGCCGCCGTTGAGCCTGTCGTTGCCCTTGCCGCCGGACAGGACGTCATTGCCCGCGCCACCGTCAATCGTGTCGCTGGCATTGCCTCCGATGTACGTGTCGTTGCCCGACGTGCCGTTGTAGATCGCCATGAGTCTTTTCTCTCCCTGAGCTGACTTCGAATCGTGCAGCCAGGATGACGGACGCCATGACACACGACGGCATCATTCTTCGATATGACACCACTGCGCTTCAGTGTGGTTCCGCACACAGGCATGACGGAGTCGAGCGGTGCCCGTTTCGCTGCGTCAGGAGCCAGTCGCTTGACGGAACGCCGCAGGCCGCGCGGTAGAATATGGCCCTGCGCGCCGCGGTTCGGCGCAGTCCGGCAATCTCCATCCTCCCCATGGTTTCCGTCGTCCACGCGCTCCCCGACTCCGGCGTCGATGAACATTCCCTGCCGCGCCTGAGCGAGGGCCTCGCGCCCGAGGGCGCGGCGAAGGTCGCGCGCGCGTTCGCGCTGGCGCGCGAGCTCTACGGCGAGCGTGCGCTCGGCTCGGGCGAGAACGCCTTCAACCACGCCGTCGGCACGGCGCTGATCGTGGCTTCGCTCGGGCTCGACCTCGATGCGCGCATCGCCGCGCTGCTGTTCGCCGCCTACGACAGCCTCGACGAGGCGAAGGAGAAGCTGGCCGCCGACTTCGGCGAGCCGGTGGCGAACCTCGTTCATGGCCTGTATCGCCTCGGCACGCTGCGGCCGCTGACGCGCGCGGCGGCGCTCGGCGTGGCGGAGGTGAAGACGCAGGCCGAGACGCTGCGCAAGATGCTGCTGGCGATGTCGGAAGACATCCGCGTCGTGCTGCTGCGGCTCGCCTCGCGCACGCAGACGCTGCGCTGGATGACCGACCACCCGGGCGACGCCCGCGTCGAGACGGCGCGCGAGAGCCTGGAGATCTACGCGCCGCTCGCCAACCGGCTCGGCGTCTGGCAGGTGAAGTGGGAGATCGAGGATCTTTCGCTGCGCTTCACCGAGCCGGACGTCTACAAGCGCATCGCAAAGATGCTCGACGAGAAGCGCGCCGAGCGCGAGTCGTTCATCGCCACCGCCGTCGAGCGGCTGCGCGCCGAACTCGAAAGGTCCGGCGTGCCCGCGGCCGAGGTGTACGGCCGGCCGAAGCACATCTACAGCATCCGCAACAAGATGCGCGGAAAGGACATCGACTTCGACAAGGTCTACGACGTGCGCGCGCTGCGCATCATCGTGCCCGAGGTCAAGGACTGCTACACGGCGCTGGGCATCGTGCATGCGCTCTGGCAGCCGATCCACGGCGAGTTCGACGACTACATCTCGCATCCGAAGGGCAACTTCTACCGCTCGCTGCATACGGCGGTGATCGCCGACGACGGGCGTTCGCTCGAGGTGCAGATCCGCACGCCGGAGATGCACCACCACGCGGAGCTCGGCGTCGCCGCGCACTGGCGCTACAAGGAAGCCGGCGCGCCGGCGAAGGCCGACGGCGCCTACGACGACAAGATCGCCTGGCTCAGGCAGCTTCTGTCGTGGCGCGACGAGATCACCGACTCGGAGGCGTGGGTCGAGCAGTTCAAGCGCGCCTCGCTCGACGACACCATCTACGTCATGACGCCGCAGGGGCGCGTGATCGACCTCGCCAAGGGCGCGACGCCGATCGATTTCGCCTACCGCCTGCATACCGATCTCGGCCACCGCTGCCGCGGCGCGCGCGTCGACGGCCATCAGGTGCCGCTCAACACGCCGCTGGCCAACGGCCAGCGCGTCGAGATCGTCGCCGCCAAGAGCGGCGGGCCGTCGCGCGACTGGCTGACGGCGTCGGGCTACCTGGCGACGTCGCGCGCACGGCAGAAGGTCAAGGCCTGGTTCGCGGCGCAGCAGGAGGAGGCGATGCTGGCGGAGGGCCGCGCCTTCATCGCCGGCCAGCTGCAGCGCGAGGGCGCCTCGCAAGCCAACCTCGACGACCTGGCGCAGAAGCTCGGCTTCAAGAACGCCGATGCGCTGTATCTCGCCGCAGCGCGCGGCGAGGTCGGCAATCGCGCGATCCAGGTCGCGCTGCGCGGCGAGGACGAGCCCGTGGCCGAGCCCGAAATCCAGACGCGCCGCTCCAAGGTCGGCGAGTCGAAGATCCTCGTCGTCGGCGTGGACAAGCTGCTGACGCAGCTCGGCCGCTGCTGCAAGCCGGTGCCGCCGGATGCAGTGGCCGGCTTCGTCACGCGCGGGCGCGGCGTTTCGGTGCACCGAGTCGATTGCATGAACTTCCGCAACATGGCGGCGCGCAATCCCGAGCGCGTGATCGACGCCCAGTGGGGCGGGCAGGATGCCCTCTACGCCACGGACCTCGTCGTCGAGGCGCACGACCGCCAGGGCCTGTTGCGCGACATCTCGGAAGTGCTGTCGAAGGAAAAGATCAACGTCACTGCCGTGAAGACGCTCTCCAAGGGCGGCATCGCGCGCATGTCCTTCACCGTCGAGCTGCCGGGCCTCGGGCCGTTGCAGCGCGTGCTGACGCTCGTCGGCGAGGTCGCGGGCGTATCGAGCGTGCGCCGCGGCTAGGCCGTCTATCACGCCGCAGCAGGAAGGTAAACCCTTGGGGCTGGGCTGAGCGGCGGCGAAATCATCGGGCGCGGAAGCCTCATGGGCTATGATGCCCCGGCCTGCTTAGATGCCAGTGGCCTGCCCATGCCCTTGGCCTGCCCCCAATGCCATCCGTGTTGCGTCGCGTCAAGACCCTGCCTGTCTCGACCCGCCTTTGGCTGGTGGTCGGCTTCGTCTCGGCCATCGTCCTGGCCGACAACCTGCTCGACATTCGCCTGCACGGCAAGCGCCTGCGCGCCGAAAAGGAACTCAAGCTCGAGCAGCTCGTCGATACCGCCCATTCGATTCTCGAATACTACGAGGGGCAGGCACGGGAAGGCCGTTTGCCCGAAGCCGATGCGCGCCGGCTGGCGATCGAATCGATCCGGCCATTGCGCTACAGCGAGGTCGAATACTTCTGGATTCACGATCTCGGCCGGCCGACCCCGCGCATGGTCATGCATCCGACGATGCCCGAGCTCGACGGCACGCTGCTCGACTCGCCGACCTTCGCCCGCGCGACGTCCAGCCGCAGCGGACGGCAGGGGCCGGAGGTCGAGCTTCAGGGCGTCAACCTGTTCCTCGCCATGAACGAGGTCGCGCTATCACGCGAGGGCCAGGGCTTCGTGACCTACGACTGGCCCAAGCCGCTGGAAGGCGGCGGTGTCACGGCGCAGCTCTATCCGAAGCTGTCGTTCGTCAAGCGCTTCGAGCGCTGGGACTGGGTGATCGGCTCGGGCATCTACATGGACGAGTTCGAGGCCGCCTACTGGCGCCAGATGCGCCTCAGCTTGACCAAGGGCGGCGCATGGCTGGTGCTGTTCGCCTTCCTGGTCTGGGCGATCCTGCGCACCATCGTGCGTCCGCTGCGCGACCTGCAGACGTCGATCGAACGCCTGCACGACGACCCGGACGGACATGTCGCGCCGGCCGGGGAGCAGCCGCAGGAGCTCGGACAGCTCGCCGATTCGTTCCGCGACCTGATGGACCGGCTCCAGCATTCGCGGCGCGCGCTCAACGCGTCATTCGAGAACCTGCGCAAGATCACCAGCCGCGCGCCGGGCGTCGTCTTCCAGTTCCGCCTGCGTCCCGACGGCAGTTCCTGCGTGCCCTTCGCCAGTGAAGCCATCCGGGACACTTTTCGCGTCGCTCCTGAAGAAGTTCGCGACGATGCCGCGCCGGTGTTCGCGGTGGTCCACCCGGACGACCTGCCGGCGCTGCTGGCCTCGATCGAAGCCTCGGCGCGCGACCTGACGCCCTGGCACCACGAATACCGGCTGAAGTTCGAGGGCGAATCGGACGTCTGGCTGGGCGGGAGCGCGGTTCCGGAACGCGAAGCGGACGGCTCGGTGCTCTGGCACGGCTTCATCACCGACGTCACCCGGCAGAAGCACACCGAGGAGGCGTTGCGCGTCGCCGCCACCGCCTTCGAGTCGCAGGAGGGCATGATCATCACCGACGCGCACGGCACGATCCTGCGCGTGAACCGCGCCTTCACCGAGATCACCGGCTACGAGGTCGACGAGGCGGTCGGCGAGAAGATGAGCCTGCTGAAGTCGGGGCGCCATGACGCCGCCTTCTACGCGGCGATGTGGGAAGGCATCCAGCGCGACGGCTCATGGCAGGGCGAGGTCTGGAACCGGCGCAAGAACGGCGAGGTATATGCCGAATGGCTGACCATCACTGCCGTCAAGGACAAGCGCGGCAGCATTACCCACTACGTCGGTGCCCTTACCGACATCACGCTGCGCAAGGCCGCCGAGGACGAGATCAAGCACCTCGCCTTCTACGATCCGCTGACACGGTTGCCGAATCGGCGCCTGCTGCTCGACCGCCTGCACCAGGCCCTGGCCTCGAGCTCGCGCAACGGCCGCAACGGTGCGCTGCTGTTCATCGACCTGGACAACTTCAAGACCCTCAACGACACGCTCGGCCACGACGTCGGCGACCTGCTGCTGCAGCAGGTGGCGCACCGGCTGACGGCCTGCGTGCGCGAAGGCGACACGGTGGCGCGTCTCGGCGGCGACGAGTTCGTGGTCATGCTCGAGGACCTGAGCGCCAGCCGCCCGGAGGCCGCCAGCCGGGCAGAGGGCGTCGCCGAGAAGATTCTCGCCTCCCTCAACAGGCGCTACCTGCTCGCAGGCCACCAGCACCGCAGCACGCCGAGCATCGGCGTCACCTTGTACGGCGAACAGCGCGAGACCGTCGAGGAATTGCTCAAGCGCGCCGACCTCGCGATGTACCAGGCGAAGTCCGCCGGCCGCAACGCCGTGCGCTTCTTCGATCCGGAGATGCAGGCGGCGGTCATCGCCCGCGCGGAAATCGAGGTCGACCTGCGCCTCGGCCTGAAGCAGAAGCGCTTCCTGCTCCACTATCAGCCGCAGGTCGACGAGACGGGCCGCATGACGGGCGTCGAGGCGCTGGTGCGCTGGCGGCATCCACGGCGCGGGATGGTGCCGCCGGACGAATTCATCCCGATCGCGGAGGAGTCGGGACTGATCGTGCCGCTCGGCCAATGGGTGCTCCAGGCCGCCTGCGCGCAGC
The DNA here is from genome assembly GCA_046726235.1 of Pseudomonadota bacterium. Taxonomy (GTDB): domain Bacteria; phylum Pseudomonadota; class Gammaproteobacteria; order Burkholderiales; family Rhodocyclaceae; genus Nitricoxidireducens. The sequence goes on along the minus strand of JBKPAD010000002.1, from coordinate 75,489 downwards.
TCGTCGCCTGGGCCGGCGACGAAGGCAAGCGCCACCTGACGGTTGCGGTGAATGTCAGCGCACACCAGTTCCGCCATCCCGACTTCGTCGGCCAGGTGCTGTCGGCGCTCGAGACCAGCGGCGCCGACCCGCACAAGCTGAAGCTCGAGCTGACCGAAAGTCTGCTGCTCGACGATGTCGAGGACGTCATCGGGAAAATGGCGATGCTGAAGGCCAGGGGGGTCGGCTTTTCGCTCGACGATTTCGGTACCGGCTACTCGTCGCTTTCGTATCTCAAGCGCCTGCCGCTCGAGCAGCTGAAGATCGACAAGTTCTTCGTCAACAACGTGCTGACCGACACCGACGGCGCCGCCATCGCCCGCACCATCGTCGCCCTGGCGCACAGCATGGACCTGAAGGTGATCGCCGAGGGCGTGGAGACGGAGGAACAGCACGGCTTCCTCGCCGGCGAGGGCTGCCAGGCCTTCCAGGGCTACCTGTTCGGCCGGCCGATGCCCGCCGAGGAACTCGGGGCGTACCTGCGCGCGCGCCCGACGGCGCCGTCGGCGCAGCCGAGCGCGCGTCGCGTCTAGGCGCCAGTCCCTTTGTCCCTGAGCCGCTTGCCGATCGCGGCGAGCATGCCGAGGCCGGCCAGCATCAGCGCGTAGGTGTCGGGTTCGGGGATCGCGTCGGTGTGGCCGTAGGCATTGCCGTTTGGCGAGCCGACAAGGGCTTGCCATTCGGGCTTGTGGGACTGGAAGTCCGGCGGACTCGCCGGGGACTTCGCCCAGCCCGGCGGCTCGCCTTCGAGGAAGGCGTCGAGCAGCGGGCCGAGCGCCTGTTCGGCGGCCGGGGGCAGAGCGGGCGGACCCGCATCGGGGTGTTCCTTGGCGTACGGACTGCTGATTGCGCCCGCCAGCATCAGCGCGGCGAGCATGTGCCTGGCTTTCATGGTGGTTTCCTTTCGTAGTGGTCGTGGATCGGGGATTGCCCAGGATCAGCGTACGAGACGCCGCTTGCGGCCGCACGGGGCGATTGTCCCGCGGGGACATGACAAATCGCCGTTCGAAAACCTTGATCCCGGAGGCTTGACCGGTGTCCGTGCTTGCCGTCCAATCGGCCGATACCAACGCAAGGAGCCGAGATGAAACTTGAACCGTATCTCGCGGCAGCCGCGCTGCTGCTCGCCGGCACAGCGGCGGCCGAAACCGTTTCCTGCCCGGACCTCGCGTCCGCGGTCCAGGTGATGCCGTGTCCGCCGGAAGAGGAACTGCGTTACACCTACACCGCCTATTGCGCCGACAACGCGCGCATGTACGGCAAGGCCGCCGCCGATTGCGCGGACTTCGCCGCCTATCGCCGCATCAAGAACCTCGCTTTGTGGGAAGCGGGCGCGGGCAAGTTCGACGGCTATGTTTCCTGCGAGCCGCCGGTCCCCGATACGAAGGCGGCGAAGCCCGCGACGATGACGGTTGCGCGTAAGGGCACGGTGACGCACGTCGTTTGCAACTATGGCGAGGGCTTGCGGTTTACCTACCGGACGAAGGCGAAGTGTCAGGTCGCCGAGGCTTGCGCGGGGGCCGAGTGCAAGGCTAGCTGCGAGTAGCGTTCGGCCTGTGCGGCAAGGGCAGCGGGTATCCGCCTCCCTCCGTGTCCCCCGGACCGGGTTGGCCCGGTCCTCCTCCTTTACCTACGGGAGGCGGACACCCGCCGCTCTTGTGGACACGCCGGTGGGTTTTCACCGAAAAAGAGGCAGTGTGTCACCGCTCGGGACGGTGGGGGTGCTGCTGCGCGCAGGTAAAGAAGGAGGAGCGGGCGTCAGCCCGATCCGGGTGACACGGAGCGCAGCAGCACCCCCACCGGCCCGAGCCAACCCACCTCGACACGAGCCGAAGCTCAGTCCGCCGTAAAGAACCCGATCGCCACCAAAACCAGCAACGTCAATCCGCAAGCCAGCAGCACCAGCCCGAGCACGATCGAACCGACCGTCATCGGCCGCGACGGCGCCGTGACGAGGTGCTTCTCGAGTTCGCCGCTGTCGACCAGGCGCTGGTAGTGCGCCGGGTGATCGTGGCGGAATTCCTCGACCGACTGCGTGCCGGTGAACATCACGATGTCCGGCGGCGGCAGCTTGTCGGGGCGGAAGTGGTTGTTGAAGAAGTGCACCGTGAACAGGAACACCGCCGCGAGGAAGGCTTCCTCGCCGTGTACCAGCGTGCCGACGTTGAACACCCAGCCGGGCAGGAACTCGCCGGTGACGTGCGGGAAGGCGAGCATGATGCCGCTGGTGCCGATGATGGTGACGCCCCAGAACACCGCCCAGTAGTCGAACTTCTCGTAGTAGGCCCAGCGCTCGAAGCGCGGCCGCGGTCCCTTGCCGACGAACCACTTGAACATCGCGACGACGTCGTGGAGGTCCTTCCAGTTCGGGATCAGCGAATCGGGGCCGAACCAGCGGAAGGAGCGGTCGCGCAGCAGCTTCTGCATCACGTAGACGAAGTGGATGAAGAAGATGCCGAGGAAGAGGGCGGCGGCGATGCGGTGGATCAGCGCCAGGCCCTGCGCGCCGCCAAGCGCGCGCGCCACGGCCGGTGCCCAGTCGGTATGCGAGAACAGCGCCGCCGTGCCGGTGAGCACCAGCGTCATGGTGACCAGCGCGAACAGCAGGTGGCCGATGCGCCAGCCGAGGCCGAAGCGCTGGAACTGCGGCCCGTGCGGCAGCAGGGAGGCGGTGCGGATGTAGCTGACTGTGTGTCCCAGCTTGCGCTCCTGCCACTCGCGGTAATACCAGAGCAGCGAATGCGCCCAGAAGAAGGCGAACACGCCGACCAGCAGGGCGCCCATCAACTTCGCCGCGATCCACATTTCCGGATACTTCTCGAAGTCGCCGGCGTGCGCGTGCGGGCCGAAGGTGGCGAAGCCCACGGTCGCCAGCGGCCGCTTCTTGCCGTCGTGGCATTTCTGGCAGGTCTTCAGGCGCTTGGCCGGGTGCACCGTCGAGGCCGGGTTTTCGGGCGACAGGATTTCGTGGCTGCCGTGGCAGTCGTAGCACTTCGCCGTCTCGGCGTAGCCGAGCTTGGTGACCTGGCCGTGATAGGTGTCGCGGTAGGTGCGCAAGTTGTGCATGTGGCAGCTGCCGCATTCCTCCGCGTTGAGCAGCTTGAAGGAAACCAGCGAGGTGTTGGTGATCTCGTGCGTCGTGTGGCAGTCGGTGCAGACGGCCGACTTGGCGTTGGCCTTCTCGAGCGCCTCCTTGCCGTGCACCGACTCGGCGTACGACTCGAACTGCTCCTCGTGGCAGCTCTCCCCGCAGAGTTTCGGAATGCCGGCGCGCCACGCCGCGTACTCGGGGCTCTTCTTGTCGGCCGGCACGTCGAAGGTGTGCGTGTCGTGGCATTGCGTGCAGGCGGCCTTCGGTTGCGAGGGCTTGTCGGCATCGGGCCGTGCATGGAACGAGCGCCGGTAGGAGGCGACGTTCTTCGCCACGACGTCGAGCCGCGGCTTGGCCGCCGCGGCGCCGGTGCGCTTCGCCTCGGCGGCCATCGCCTCGTGGCAGGAGGCGCAATCGGGCGCGGGCTTGCCGGTCTTGCGGTGCGGGCTGGCGGCGTCGGCGATCTCGGCATGGCAGTCGATGCAGGCCATGCCGGCGTGCACGCTGCGCGCGTAGCGGTCGGGCGGCACGTTGCGCAGCGTCGCGGCGTCCTCCTCTTCCTCTTCGGCGTCGGCTGCCGCGGGCCGTTTCAACGCGCCCTTGCGGCCGTCGTGGCACTCGAGGCAGGCGGCGTTGTCGAGCCGCGCGCCGTCGGCGGCCCGTCGCTCGGGCGGCGCGGCGTGCGCCGTCGCCGCCCCGAGCAGGGCGGCGAGCAGCAGGACGGGCGCGAGGCGGAGGCGCATGGACGGCGCGCCGTCAGCGGAAGCGGTAGATGTAGCGGACGCCGAGGAAGTTCGAACTCTCGCGCAGCGGCGGGTTGGTCACCGTGCCGTCGACCGTCGTCGTTCCATAGACGAACGGGGCGCCGTCGGCGCGGCGCCATATCCACTCATCGCCGCGCCAGCGCTCATGCATGAAATCGACGCGCACGTCGCTGTTCTTGTTCAGCGCGTACTGGCCGAACAGCTTGAGCCGCGTCGTGCGGTTGTGGATGTCGGGAAGGGGCACGAGCGTCACGCCGCCCACGGTCGGGAACACGGCACCGGCGCCGAGCAGCGTGATGTCCTGGCGGTTGCGGCTGACGGTGCGCTGCCATTCTAAGTTGCCGCCGACGCTCAGGCGCGGCATGGCCTCGCCGCGCACGCCGATGCCGATCGTGTCGCCGGTTTCGCGCAGTCGCGCGTCCTTCTGGGCATTCGCGGCGCCATTGTTGGCCTCCCGGAAGCCCAGAATGCGCGCCTCGTATTCGTCGCGCGAGTACCAGGCGTTGACCTGCCACTTGTCGCTGTAGGTGTAGGTGCCGTCAACCGAGAACAGCTGCGCCTTGCCTTCCTTGAGGCCCTGCGGCTGCGCGCCGGAGGCGTAGTCGTCGCGCGCGTCCTCGAACGCGAACTGGAAGGAGAGCTGCCGGTGCGGCGCCCAGTCGAGCGCGGCGCGCCACTTGTCGCGCTTGCGGTCGGCGATGTGCACCGGGGCGATCGCATCCTCCTGCGCGTCGTTGGTCAGCGCGTAGGCCGAGCCGCCGCGGTCGCTGTGCGCGTAGGCGAGGTAGCCGCTCAGCTGCTCGGTCATCGCCCGCCGCAGGCGCAGGCGCCAGGTCGTCTCGTCGATCTCGGGGCGGAAGGGCACGAAGAGCGTGCCGGCGCTCGGCACCGAGCGTTCCTGCTCGCGGTACTCGACGCCGCCGGTGAGGCTGTAGTTCTGTGGCAGCCGGTAGGTCGCCTCGAGCCGGCCGGACTTGGTCTTGATGCTGTGCGGGGTGTTGTACACCGTCGGCACCAGCGTCGTGTTGCTGCCGACGAAGGGATTGATCGGCGTCTTGTCCTTGCTGTCGTGGTAGCGCAGGCTTGCAGTCAGCGATAGCCGCGGCATCGGCTGCGCCGTCAGCGTGCCTTCGACCAGCGTCGTGTCGATGCGGCCGTCGAGGTGCGAAGGAGCGAGCGTGAAGCGGTTGTTCGGCGCCGCCAGGTCCCAGGTCGGCAACTGCTCGTCTTGCGTCGCGCGGCCGTAGGAGACCTTGAAGCTGGCGCGCGTGGTCGGCGTCAGGGTGTAGCCGCCGTTGAGGTAGAACTGGTGCGCCTGGTTGTCGAGCGGCAGGGTGAGCGGCGTCGGGTTCGGCGACTGCGTCGTACCCGGCTGGGCGGCGCCGTTGACGAGCCCGAAGACCAGCGAGTTGGCGTTGTCGTACCAGCTGCCGCTGTAGCCGCCCGAGAGCTGCAGGCGGTCGTTGCCATAGTCGAGCGTCACGTCGAGCAGCCGCGTCGTGCTGTCGATCGGCTCGGTGAGGAAATAGGGTTGGCTGCCGAGACCCCAGTGGCGCTCGCCGTTCTTTTCCTCGTTGCGGAAATTGACCTTGAGTTCGAGATTGCGCTGCAGGCGCTTGTAGAAGCCGACGCTCGTTGCGTCGCGCGTCGTGCCCAGCTCGATATCGCGGAGCGGCAAGGCCGAGGCCCCGGCGCCGCTGATGGTCTGGAAGGGGGTGCCGATGCCCTGCAGGCCGGTGCTGAAGACGATCGGGTTGTCGCGCGGCGTGCGGCTGTATTCGAAGGAAGCGCCGACGTCGCCCTGGCGCAGCCATTCGGCGCGGAATTCGCGCGTATCGAGGCCGAGCCTGCTGCCGTTGAAGGTCGTCCAGGTCGCGGTGGCGTCGTCGCGCTTCACGTAGTCGAAGTCGAGCAGGCCGTAGGTCTTGTCTTCGCGCATGCCGTCGTAGATGCCGAGCTTGCGGCGGTCGGACGACCAGCCGCCGATGCCTGCCGACACCGAGCTTTCTGGCTTCGCCAGCTCCTCGACCGAGGCGTCCTGGGCTGCCGCGCCGGCGGACCAGATGGAGGCGACGGCGATGACGGAGAGGCGCACCCGGGTGCGCGTCGTGGCGGGCATGATCGTCTCCTGTGGCTAGCGGCGGAAGCGTCCGGCCGTGGCGCTGTTGATGGTGCTGTTGCTGCCATGGATGTTGACGTGGCAGTTCGTGCAGCCGCGCGCGACGGTGCCGAACAGGTTCGATATCTGGCTGGTCGTGTTCGGTCGCCCGGTCGGCAGCCCCGCCGCCTGTTGCGGATGCCCGCCCGAGGCGTGGCATTCCTGGCACAGGAAGGGCATGCGCACCTTGAGCAGGCTCTCGGTGCTCGTGCCGTGCGGGTTGTGGCAGATGCCGCAGTCCTCGGTGACGGGCTGATGGTTGTGCACGAACGGCCCGCGTTTTTCCGCATGGCAGGTGTAGCAGATGTCGTTGAGACTCGCGCGCTGCAGCATCTTCGGGTTGTCGCCATGGACGTTGTGGCACGAGGAGCAGGCCATCTTGCCTTCCGGCACCGGGTGATGGAACGGGCGCGACATCTGCGCGCGCTGCTCGGAGTGGCAGGCGTAGCAGGTCTGCGCCTGCGTCGTCTTGTCGCGCACGGCGTCGCGCGCCGCATGCACCTGGTGGCAGGAACTGCAGGTGACGTCGTTGGCGGCATGGCCGCCCGACTGCCAGGAAACGCGGTTGCCGGTCTGATGGCAGGAGAGGCAGGCCTGGTTGCGCGCTTGCGGCGGCGTCGCGCTGTGCTTGCCGAAGGTGCGGTCGGGCTTCGGCGGCTTGTCCTTGCCCTTGTGCTTCACGTGGGCATCGCTCTCGCCGTGGCAGTCGGAGCACGACGGCGTGCGGTTGTCCGCGACCGCGCCGTGGCGCGTCTTGCCGATCGCCAGCACGCTCGGTTTCAATTGCAGCATCGACGGGCCGGCGTCGTCGGCCTCGTCGTGGCACTCGGTGCAGCGGGCGTCGCCGCGCAGGATCAGGTCCTTCTTCCCGGCCCTTTCCTCGCTGCCGTCTTGCGCCGCCGCCGGTGCCGCCAGTGCCGCAGCGAGCGCGAACGCCGCCGCCAGTTTTCGCCCGAAACCCATCGTTTCCCCTCCGTCGGCTACTGCGCCAGAATCCACTCGATCAGGTTGCGCAGTTCCGCGCGGTCCTTGGTGTCGATCTCCTTGTGCTCCTCCTCGGTGCCGTCCTCGAGCTTCACTTTCGGGGAGGTCGTCAGGTGCTTGATGAACTTGGCCTCGACGTCTGGCTTGCCGCGGTTCTCCTTGGCGATCTTCTTGTACGACGGACCCTTCTTGGTCTTGGCGATGGCGTGGCACTTGCCGCAGTCGTTGCGCTTGATCAGTTCCTTGGCGGCTTCCGCGTCGGGCGCGGCGGCGGCGGGTGCGGCCGACAGCGCGATGGCGGCCGCGAGCGCGCATGTGGTGCCGAGATGGCGTGGGGTCGGGCTCATTCGCTCTCCTCGATGGCGCAAAAAACATCACACGCGCCGATCGTAAGGGGCGAAGCTCAGGCAGGAAATCCGGCAGAGGCGGTATTCGGAATACCGCGAAAGCGATAGAACGCGCGTCAGTCGGCGCGCGGTCCCAGCATCGCCGCGGGACGTACCCAGCGGTCGAAGTCGTCGGCGGCGACGTAGCCGAGCGCGAGCGCCGCTTCGCGCAGCGTCTCGCCGCTTGCGTGCGCGCGCTTGGCGATCTCGGCGGCGCGGTCGTAGCCGATGTGCGGCGCCAGCGCGGTGACGAGCATCAGCGAACGCTCGAGGAGTTCGGCGATGCGTTCGCGGTTGGCCTCGATGCCGCGCGCGCAATGGCGCTCGAAGCTCGCCATGCCGTCGGCGAGCAGGCGCACGCTCTGCAGGAAGGCGTGGGCGACGAGCGGCTTGAATACGTTCAGCTCGAAGTTGCCGGCAGCCCCCGCGAAGCCGACGGCGACGTCGTTCGCCATCACCTGGATGCAGAGCATGGTGAGCGCCTCGCTCTGCGTCGGATTGACCTTGCCGGGCATGATCGAACTGCCGGGTTCGTTTTCGGGAATCGACAGCTCGCCCAGCCCCGAGCGCGGGCCGGAAGCGAGCCAGCGCACGTCGTTGGCGATCTTCGTCAGCGCGGCGGCGAGCGTCTTGAGCGCGCCGTGCGCGGCCACCAGCGGCTCATGGCCGGCGAGGGCGGCGAACTTGTTTTCGGCGCTGCGGAAGGGCAGGTCGGTGGTGCGTTCGAGCTCGGCGGCGACGCGTGCGCCGAACTCGGGGTGCGTGTTGAGGCCCGTGCCGACGGCGGTGCCGCCGATCGCGAGCGCATGCAGCGCGGGCAGCGTCGCTGTGATCGCGGCTTCGGCGATGTCGAGTTGCGCCACGTAGCCGGAGAACTCCTGCCCCAGCGTCAGCGGCGTCGCATCCTGCAGGTGGGTGCGGCCGATCTTCACCACGTCGGCGAAGGCAGCGGACTTCGCCGCCAGCGTCGCCCGGAGCGCGCGCAGGGCCGGCAGCAGTTGCGTCGCGAGGCCGGTCGCCGCGGCGACATGCATCGCCGTCGGGAAGACGTCGTTCGACGACTGGCCGAGGTTGACGTCGTCGTTCGGATGCACGCGCCGCGCCTCGCCACGTTCGCCGCCGAGCAGTTCGGAGGCGCGATTGGCGAGCACCTCGTTGGCGTTCATGTTGGTCTGCGTGCCGGAACCCGTCTGCCACACCGAGAGCGGGAATTCATGCGGATGCCGGCCGGCGAGGACTTCCTCGGCCGCGGTGGCGATCGCGGCTGCCTTGTCGGCGGGCAGCAGCCCCAGCGTGCCATTGACGACGGCCGCGGCGGCCTTGACCCTGACGAGGGCATGGACGAGTTCGTCGGGCATGCGCTCGCTCGAGATTGCGAAGTGCTCGAGCGACCGCTGCGTCTGCGCGCCCCAGAGCCGTTCCGCCGGGACCTCGACGGTGCCGAAGGAATCGCGTTCGTGCCGGGTTTTGCTCATCGCTGCAGCCTCGCATGTCGATTGCCCACGTGTTCCCATCATAGCCGCATGGGCGAAGGGCTCCGTGCGGTGGTCTATGGTGGCAGGACAGGCAGGGGACACGCGATGAGTGCCGCACCTTTCGACGCGCTGCGACAGATGACGCTCGGCCCGAACCGCCGGCGCTACTTCTCGCTGCCGGCGCTCGAGGATGCGGGGCTCGGTCGCATCGGCCGGCTGCCCGTCAGCCTGCGCGTGGTGCTCGAGTCGGTGCTGCGCAATTGCGACGGCCGCAAGATCACCGAGGGCCATGTGCGCCAGCTCGCCGCCTGGCAGGCGCAGGCCGAACGCCGCGACGAGATTCCTTTCGTCGTCGGCCGCGTGCTGCTGCAGGACTTCACCGGCGTGCCGCTGCTCTGCGACCTGGCGGCGATGCGCGGCGCGGCGCAGCGCGCCGGCTGCGACCCGGGCATCGTCGAGCCGCTGGTGCCGGTCGACCTCGTCGCCGACCACTCGGTGCAGGTCGACCACTACAAGGTGTTCAACGCGCTCGACCTCAACATGCGCCTCGAGTTCAGGCGCAACGCCGAGCGCTACCGCTTCATCAAGTGGGGCACGCAGGCCTTCGAGAGCTTCAAGGTGGTGCCGCCGGGCGTCGGCATCGTGCATCAGGTGAACCTCGAACATCTGGCGCGTTGCGTGATGGAGAAGGACGGCATGCTCTATCCCGACACGCTGGTGGGCACCGATTCGCACACCACAATGGTGAATGCGCTCGGCGTCGTCGGCTGGGGCGTCGGCGGCATCGAGGGCGAGGCGGCGATGCTCGGCCAGCCGCTGTACTTCCTGACGCCCGACGTCGTCGGCTTCCACTTCCACGGCCGCCTGCCGGCGGGCGCGACCGGCACCGACCTCGTGCTCCACGTCACCGAGCGCCTGCGCAAGGCGCGCGTGGTCGGGAAGTTCGTCGAGTTCTTCGGCGCCGGCGCGGCGTCGCTGACGGTGCCGGATCGCGCCACCATCGCCAACATGGCGCCGGAGTACGGCGCCACCATGGGTTACTTCCCGGTCGACGAGCGCACGCTCGACTACCTCGCGTCGACCGGCCGCAGCGACGAGCACGTCGCCATGGTGCGCGCCTACTACGAGGCGCAGAACCTGTTCGGCATGCCGGAGGCGGGCGACATCGAGTACAGCAGCGTGCTCGAGTTCGACCTCGCCACGGTGCGGCCGAGCGTGGCCGGCCCGCGCCGGCCGCAGGACCGCATCGACCTGCCGGAACTCGGCCGCGCCTTCGCCGACATCTTCGTGCGGCCGGTGGCCGAGAACGGCTACGGCAAGCCGGCCGAAGAACTCGGGCAGCGCCATCCGCTGCCGCCGCCCGAGGAGTGCGACCCGTGCGAGCCCGAGCAGCCCGAGAACACGCAGCGGGGCCGGCACGAGACGGAAATGGTCGACCACGACATGGCGAGCGCCGTCTCGGCGCCGATCCCGCTGCCGCCGGAAGACGTCGGCCATGGCGACGTGCTGATCGCGGCGATCACTTCCTGTACCAACACCTCGAACCCGGCGCTGATCCTGACGGCAGGGCTGCTGGCGCGCAAGGCGGTGGCGCTGGGGCTGACGGTGTCGCCGCGGGTCAAAACTTCGCTGGCGCCGGGCTCGCGCGTGGTCACGGAATATCTCGCGCGGTCCGGATTGATGGCCGACCTCGAGAAGCTCGGATTCGGCGTCGTCGCCTACGGCTGCACCACCTGCATCGGCAACTCCGGTCCGCTGCCGGCCTCGATCGAGGAAGCGGTCGTGCGCCACGACCTGGTCTGCGCCGCCGTGCTCTCGGGCAACCGCAACTTCGAGGCGCGCATCCACCCGGCGCTCAAGGCCAACTTCCTCGCCAGCCCACCGCTGGTGGTCGCCTTCGCCATCGCCGGCCGCGTCGACATCGACCTCACGCGCGATCCGCTCGGCCGCGACCGCCACGGCAAGCCGGTGCTGCTGAAGGACATCTGGCCGCGGCAGGACGAGATCGAGGCGCTGCTGCACTACGGCACCGACGCGCGCACCTACCGCGCGCTCTACGGCGACCTCGACCGCGTCAATCCGCTATGGAACGAGATTCCGACCGACAGCGGCAAGGTCTATTCGTGGGCGAAATCGACCTACATCGCCGAGCCGCCGTTCTTCGAGGACTTCGCGCTGCAGCCGGCGCCGGTCGCGTCGATCGCCGGCGCGCGCGCGCTGGCGATCTTCGGCGATTCGGTGACCACCGACCACATCAGCCCGGCGGGCTCGATCAAGCCGGGGTCGCCGGCCGGCGACTACCTCGTCGCCCAGGGCGTCGACGCGGACGACTTCAACAGCTACGGCTCGCGGCGCGGCAACCACGAGGTGATGATGCGCGGCACCTTCGCCAACGTGCGCATCCGTAACCTGATGCTGAAACCCGACGACACCGGCAGGCGCATCGAGGGCGGCTTCACGCTCTGCCAGCCGGAGGGCGAGTTGATGACCATCTTCGGCGCGGCGTCGCGCTACTGGAGCCGCGGCGTGCCGACGCTGGTGTTCGCCGGCGAGGAATACGGCACCGGGTCGAGCCGCGACTGGGCGGCCAAGGGTCCGCTGCTGCTCGGCGTGCGCGCGGTGGTGGCGCGGAGCTTCGAGCGCATCCACCGCTCCAACCTGGTCGGCATGGGCATCCTGCCGCTGCAGTTCAAGGGCGCGGACAGCGTCGCCAGCCTGGGCATTCGCGGCGACGAGGAGTTCGACATCGCCGGCCTGGAGGGCAAGCTGCAGCCCGGGCAGGACATCGTGCTGGCGATCCGCCGTCCGGACGGATCGCGGCAGGAGGTGGCGCTGCTGCTGCGCATCGACACGCCGACCGAGGTCGACTACCTGCGCCATGGCGGCATCCTGCCGTACGTGCTGCGCCAGTTGATCGCGGCGGCACCGCCGCTGCCGGCTCAGTCGGGGAGCGGAACGGCCACGGCCATTTCGGCGAGCAGCGTCTCCTGAGCGCAGTAGGGGGTGCGCTTGCCGCGCAGCGGGCGGTACTGGCCGTCGCTTTCCATCTCCCACGCCTGGCAGTTGTCGGCGAGGTAGGGGCGCAGGCCTTCCTTGATGACGCGCGCCTTGAGCTTCTTGTCGAGCACCGGGAAGGCGACCTCGATGCGGCGGAAGAAATTGCGCTCCATCCAGTCGGCGGACGACAGGTAGAGCATCTCGTCTCCCTCGGCGAGGAAGTAGAAGATGCGGTGGTGCTCGAGGAAGCGGCCGATCAGCGAGCGCACGCGGATATTGTCCGACAGGCCCTTGACGCCTGGACGCAGCCCGCAGACGCCGCGGACGATCAGGTCGATCTCGACGCCGGCCTGCGAGGCCTCGTAGAGCGCCTCGATGATCTCGGGCTCGAGCAGCGAGTTCATCTTGGCGATGATGCGGGCCTTGCGGCCGGCCTTCGCCACGGCGGTTTCCGCCTGGATCGCGGCCAGCAGGTTCGAGTGCAGCGTGAGCGGCGCGCGCCAGAGATGCTTGAGCGGGGTGGCTTTGCCCATGCCGGTAATCTGCTTGAACACCTCGTTCACGTCGGCGCAGATGTCCTCGTGGCAGGTGAGCAGGCCGAAGTCGGTATAGAAGCGCGTGGTGCGCGGATGGTAGTTGCCGGTGCCGAGGTGCACGTAGCGGCGATAGCCGTTCTCCTCGCGGCGCAGCACCATCAGCATCTTGGCGTGCGTCTTGTAGCCGAACACGCCGTACACGACGTGGGCGCCGACCTCCTCGAGCTGCTGCGCGATCGAGAGGTTGGCTTCCTCGTCGAAGCGAGCCATCAGCTCGACGACGACCGTGACTTCCTTGCCCTTCTGCGCAGCCTTCAGCAGGTGCTCGAGTAGCACCGAGTCGGTGCCGGTGCGATATACGGTCATCTTGATGGCGACGACGGCCGGATCGTCGGCGGCCTGCTGCAGCAACTGAACGACGGGGCTGAAGGACTGGAACGGGTGATGGACGAGGATGTCCTGCTTGCGAATGGTCGAGAAGACGTCCGAGCGCTTGGTCAGGACCTTGGGCAGGCCGGGCTGGAACTCGGGATACTTGAGGTCGGGGCGCTCGACGCGGTCCGGCACCGACATCAGGCGCACCAGATTGACGATGCCCGGCACGCGATAGACGTCGACCTTGTCGAGGCCGAACTGGTGCTGGAGGAAGTCGGCCATCACCGGCGAGCAGCTGTCGGGGATCTCGAGGCGTACCGCATCGCCGAGGTGGCGCTGCGGCAGTTCGCCCTGCAGGGCGGTGCGCAGGTTCTTCACCTCCTCGTCGTCGACGAACAGGTCGGAGTTGCGCGTGACGCGGAACTGGTGGCAGCCGAGGATCGCCATGCCGGGGAAAAGCTCATGCACGTGGCGGTGCATGATGGAGGAAAGGAAGACGAAGCCATGGTCGTAGCCGGCGAGCTTTTTCGGCAGCTGGATCACGCGCGGCAGCGCGCGCGGCGCCTGCACGATGGCGGCGCCGCCGGCGCGGCCGAAGTCGTCGCGCCCTTCCAGCTCGACGGCGAAGTTGAGGCTCTTGTTGAGCACGCGCGGGAAGGGGTGCGCCGGGTCGAGCCCGATCGGCGTCAGGAGCGGCATCACCTCGCGGGTGAAATAGTCTGCCACCCATTCCTGCAGGTCCTTGGTCCACTCGCTGCGGCGCAGGAAGGCGACGCCCTCGGCGCGCAGCTTTGGCAGCATCGCCTCGTTGAGCAGCGCGTATTGCTCGGCGATCAGCGCATGCGCCTCGAGCGCGACGCGCCGGTAGACCTCGTCCGGCAGCAGGCCGTCGGTCGATGCGGCGTGGCTGCCGAGCTTGATCTGCTCCTTGAGGCCGGCGACGCGGATCTCGAAGAACTCGTCCATGTTCGACGAGACGATGCAGAGGAAGCGCAGTCGCTCGAGCAGCGGCACGTGCTCGTCGGCGGCTTGCGCCAGCACGCGGCGGTTGAACGCCAGCAGCGAGAGCTCGCGGTTGATGAAGTGCTCGGGGGGGAAGCGGCGGCTGTTCGGCATGGTATCCATCTGCGGTCGTCCTGCGGTGGGGCGGCCGAGTCTCCCTGTGTAGTGTGGCAAGGATATGACAGTCTGCGGCGAGGCGCCAGCCTTGGCGGGGCGATGAATTAGAATCGGACGAAACGAGGATTTCCCGCCTTGGCCTACGATCTCATCGCTGCCGTCGATCTCGGTTCAAACAGCTTCCGTCTGCAGGTCGGCCGCGTCGTCGGCAACCAGATCTATCCGCTCGACGGCCTCAAGGAAGCAGTGCGTCTCGCCTCCGGCCTGACCAAGGACAAGGTGCTCGACGCCGCCGCGCAGGAGCGCGGCATCGCGGCGCTGGCGCGCTTCGGCGAGATGCTGCGCGGTTTCGCCCCCGGCGCGGTGCGCGCCGTCGCCACCAACACCCTGCGCGTGGCCAAGAACGCGCAGCAGTTCCTCGCCCTCGGCGAGGCCGCGCTCGGCTTCCCGATCGAAGTCATCGCCGGCCGCGAAGAGGCGCGCCTGATCTACCTCGGCGTCGCGCATACGCTGCCGAATCCGAAGACGCAGCAACTCGTGGTCGACATCGGCGGCGGCTCGACCGAGTTCATCGTCGGCCGCGCGCTCAAGCCGCGCCTGCTCGAATCGCTCTACATGGGCTGCGTCAGCTACACGCTGCGCTACTTTCCGGGCGGCAGCGTTGGGCGCAAGGGCATGCGGGAAGCGGAGCTGGCCGCGCGCAAGGAGCTGCAGGCGATCGCGCACGCCTACACCGACGCCGGCTGGGAGGAGGCGGTTGGTTCCTCCGGCACGGCCAAGGCGATCGTCGACCTGCTGGAGATGAACGGGCTCAATCCGCGCGGCGTGCCCGGCATCACGCGCGAAGGCCTCGAGCGCCTGCGCGGCCTCCTGCTCGACGCCGGCGAAGTGGCCAAGCTGAAACTCGCCGGCCTGCGTCCGGACCGCGTGCCGGTGCTGCCCGGCGGCGTCGCCATCATGTCGGCGGTGTTCCGCGAGTTCGGCCTCGAGCACATGACCTTCTCCGAGGGCGCATTGCGCCTCGGCGTGCTCTACGACCTGCTCGGGCGCTACCACCACGAGGATCTGCGCGAGGCGACGGTCGGCCAGTTCATGCAACGCTATGAGGTCGACCGCCGCCAGGCCGAGCGCGTCTGCACCACGGCGCTGCGCCTGTTCGACGAGCTGATGGCGGGCAAGCTGGTGGCCGACGCCGGCGACGCGCAGTTCCTGTCGTGGGCCGCGCGCCTGCACGAGATCGGCATCTCGGTCGCGCATTCGAGCTATCACAAGCACAGCGCCTACGTGCTCGAGAACGCCGACATGCCGGGCTTCTCCAAGCGCGACCAGCAGCGGCTGGCGCGCATCGTGCTCGCCCATCGCGGCAAGCTCGAGCGCGTGCAGTCGGTGACGCGCAGCGCCGCCGACTGGATGCTGATCTTCGCCCTGCGCATCGCGGCGCTGCTGCATCGTTCGCGCGACGAGAGCCTCGACGCGCCGGTGGCGGCCAGCATCACGCCGAAGGGCTTCCAGCTCACGGTCGACGCCGACTGGCTCGAGGCCTCGCCGCTGACCGCCGCGGCACTCGCCGACGAGTCGACCCAGTGGGCGGCACTCGGCTCTGACCTGCGCGTGCGCGCCAGCCGCGCAATGTTCGCCGCCCGCTGAACCGGGTGCGGAACGCGATGGCCGAGGCAACGCTGACCGTCGCGAGCACTCCGGGCGGCGGCGCGAAGGTGGCCGTCGGCGGCCGCTGGACCCTGGCGGCGATTTCGGGCGAAGCCGATGCGCTGGCGGCGAGCCTCGCCGCACAGGCGCGGCCCGGCACCGCCTGGGACGGCCTCGGCATCGAGGCGCTCGACAGCGCCGGTGCCATGCTGCTCTGGCACGCCTGGGGCCGCCGCCTGCCCGAGGTCCTGCTGCTGCGGCCCGAACACCTGCAGGTCTTCGAGCGCATCGCCAAGGCGGACCAGCAACCGCAGCCCGGCGCGGCGCCGGCATCGCCGTTCGCCTGGATCATGGCGACCGGCGCGGCGGCGCTGGCCGTGCGGCGCCAGGTGGCGGACTTCGTCGTCCTCATCGGCAGCATCGCGCTCGACCTGCTGCGCCTGCTGCGGGCGCCCGGCGAACTGCCGCGGCGCGAGATCTCGGCCAACCTCTACAAGGGCGGCGTGCGGGCGATGCCGGTGACGGCGCTGGTCGGCTTCCTGATCGGCGTCGTGCTCTCGTACCTCTCGGCGCTGCAGCTGCGGCAGTTCGGCGCCGACATCTTCATCGTGAACATCCTCGGCATGGGCATCGTGCGCGAACTCGGGCCGGTGCTGGTCGCAGTGCTGGTCGCCGGCCGCTCGGGATCGGCGATGACGGCGCAGCTCGGCGTCATGCGCGTCACCGAGGAGATCGACGCGCTGGCGACGATGGGCATCTCGCGCAGCCTGCGCCTGGTGCTGCCGAAAGTCGTCGCGCTGGCGATCGCGATGCCGCTGCTGGTGCTGTGGACCACGGCCATCGCGCTGGTGGGCGGCATGGTCGCCGCCAACCTCCAGCTCGACATCGGCTTCGGCTTCTTCCTGCACGCGTTGCCGCGCGCCGTGCCGGTCGCCAACCTCTACATCGGGCTGGCCAAGGGTTTCGTCTTCGGCATTTTCATCGCGCTCGTGGCCTGCCACTTCGGCCTGCGCGTGCGGCCGAATACCGAGAGCCTGTCAGCGAACACGACGGCGTCGGTGGTGACCGCGATCACCGTGGTGATCCTGCTCGACGCCGTGTTCGCGATCTTCACGCGCGAGATCGGACTGCCGCGGCTATGAGCACCGTCCGCCGAGCCGCCTCAAGGACGGTGCAGCCAGCCGCACGGAGCCGCGCAGCGGCGAACATCCGTCACCCCCGCCCGCGGGGCGGGGGCCGGGGGGTGGGTGGTTCATGACGGCGGCCGTCTCCATCCGCGGGCTGGCGATGCGCTTCGGCGAGGTCTGGGTGCATCGCGACCTCGACCTGGAAATCGAGGCCGGCGAACTGGTGTCGCTGGTCGGCGGCTCGGGCAGCGGCAAGACGACGCTGCTGCGCCAGATCGTCGGCCTGTTGCTGCCGACGCGCGGCGAGATCCGCGTGCTGGGCGAACCGCTGTTCGGCGGCGGCGCCGAGCGCGAGCGCGCACTGCGGCAGCGCTTCGGCGTGCTGTTCCAGCAGGGCGCGCTGTTCTCGGCCTTCAGCGTCTTCGACAACATCGCCTTCCCGCTGCGCGAACTGAAGCGCTTCGACGAGGCGACGATCCACGACCTCGTGATGCTCAAGCTCGACATGGTCGAGCTGCTGCCGCGCCATGCGCACCTGATGCCGGCCGAACTGTCGGGCGGCATGATCAAGCGCGTGGCGCTGGCGCGTTCGCTGGCGCTCGAACCCGAGCTGCTGCTGCTCGACGAGCCGACGGCCGGCCTCGATCCGGACCGCTCCGACAGCTTCGTGCGCCTGATCCGCACGCTCGGCGGCGAGCTCGGGCTCACCGTGGTGCTGGTGACGCACGACCTCGACACGTTGGCCGGCTTGTCCACGCGCGTCGCCGTGCTCGCGGAGCACCGCATCGTCGCCTACGACGCCATCGATGCGATCCTGCGCATCGACCACCCGTTCATCCGCAACTTCTTTCTTTCCGAGCGCAGCGTGCGCGCGCTCGAGAACCGACGTTAGGATTCCGCCATGGAAAACCGCTCGCATGCCTTCGCCGCCGGACTGTTCGTGCTGCTGCTCGGCATCTGCCTCGGGCTCGCCGTCTGGTATTTCGGCGGCAAGCGCGAGGACACGAACACCTACCTGCTGGAAACGCGCAAGAACGTCAGCGGCCTCAACGTCCAGGCGCAGGTGCGCTATCGCGGCATTCGCGCCGGCAAGGTCGAGAGCATCGACCAGGACGCGCAGGATCCGCGCCTGATCGTCGTGCGCATCAGCCTCGACGGGCGCTACCGGCTGACCAAGGGGACGCGCGCGCGGCTCGCCTACCAGGGCATCACCGGGCTCGCCTACGTGCAGCTCGAGGACAGCGGCGAGAGCCGCGAATACCTCGACACCGAGGGCGCCGGGCCGCCGCGCATCGTGCTCGAGCCGACGCTGGTGGACGTATTGGGCGAGAAGGCCGGCGACATCGTCGCGCAACTGTCGGAACTGACCGCGCGCC
This sequence comes from Pseudomonadota bacterium, assembly GCA_046726235.1. GTDB lineage: Bacteria > Pseudomonadota > Gammaproteobacteria > Burkholderiales > Rhodocyclaceae > Nitricoxidireducens. Next base: position 57,415 of record JBKPAD010000002.1, on the reverse strand, counting down.
TGAACCGGCTGCTCGACGAGAAGAACACGCGCAACCTGGCGCGCACGCTCGAGAACGTCGCCGATGCCTCCGAGGGGCTCAAGCACGCGCCCGAAGTGCTGGCAGCGATGCGTGCCGCGCTGTCGAAGGCGAACCTCGAACGCTTCGCTGCGATCCTTGCGCACCTCGAGAAGACGGCCGGCGAGGCGGCGCCGCTGACGGCGGAGGCGCGCGAGATGGTGAAGTCGATGACCGGGCTCTCGCAACGACTCGACCGCTTCATCGAGACGACCGGCGGCGAGGTCGGCGCGAGCACGCTGCCGCAGCTCAACGCGCTGATGCGCGAACTCGGCGCCAACTCGCGCCAGCTCGGCCGCATCCTCGAGACGCTCGACGAGACCCCGCAGGCGCTGATCTTCGGCAAGCCGGCGCCACGTCCTGGTCCCGGCGAATCCGGATTCTCGCCGCCCGCGGCGAAGGAGCAGTGACCATGCGCATGCTTCCGCTGATCCTCGCCGTGACCCTGAGCGCCTGCGCCGGCGGCGTCCGCCAGCACGAGCGCGCGGTGTTCGACCTCGGGCCGACGGCGATCGTCTGGCAGACGGAAGCGCTGCCGTTGCAGCGCGTAGAGGTCGCGGCGCCGTCGTGGCTGGCGACCAGCGCCATCCATTACCGCCTGCTCTATGCCGACGCCGGGCGCCGGCTCGCCTACACCGAGAGCCGCTGGGCGGCGCCGTCGGCGGAACTGGTCGAGCGGGCGCTGAACCGCCAGCCGTCCGCCATGGCGGGCTGCCGGCTCAGGCTCGACATCGACGAATGGATTCAGGCCTTCGATAGCCCGCAACGCAGCCGCGTGGTAGTCGAACTGCGGGCGACGTTGTTGCCGGCGCGCGGCGACGCCGTGCTGGCGCGCAAGGCGTTCGCGGCGGAGCAGGCGGCGCCGAGCGCCGACGCTCGCGGTGGTGTGGCAGCCGGTGCTGCGGCGCTGCGGGTGGCGGCGGGCGAGATCGGCGGCTGGCTCGCGCAGGAGGCGCGCGCGACGCCCGACCTGGCGCGGCGCTGCACGAACGCGCCGGCGCCGGCATTACCGCCTCGGCGGTAGTCGCAATACCGGTTTCCGTGTATGGGAGGCAAGGCGACGGCCCGCTAAGATCGCATCAGCGGAATGATGTTCGGGTATGACGCGAGGAAGGTCGCAGGCGCGGGAAGCTTGGCGGAGAAGGAGGGATTCGAACCCTCGATCCAGGTTTTGCCCAGATGCACCCTTAGCAGGGGTGTGCCTTCGACCACTCGGCCACTTCTCCGTTCCTCGTCGCATGCGGTGAGGAAAGCGGGGCGGATTATACCTGACGGCGTTCGCGGTTCCACCAAGTTTGTGCCGAGGCGTTGGGATTCGGCCCTATTGCCGGCGACATATTTACACGGCCGTGCATGTCCGTAAAATCGCGCCACTGCCGGGGCCCGCGAACCCGCCGGCGGTTGTTTTGGCAACAGCAGCTCCCGAAAAACGAGTGAACGGAGAAGCGGAATGTTCGGCAAGACGAAACTGAAGCTGGAGATTGCGGAACTCGAGGAACGCCTGGCCCAGGCGCATGCCGGCTTCGAGGCGGAGCGGGCCCAGTGGGACGAACAGCGCGCCGGCTACGAGAGTGCCATCGACGCCGAGCGGCGTCGGGCCGACTTCCACGCCGGGCTGTTCCGCAACGAGATTTCGTTCAGCCAGACCCTGGCCGAGTCGCAGAAATCGATGATCGTGCTGTCGGCGGCGATGAAGCGCGAGGCCGAGGACGCCGACAAGGCGCTGGCGACGACGAGCGAGAACAAGTCGTCGCTCGACGTGGTGGTCGCCAACGTGCATGACATGGCGCGCCGGACCAAGGCCGTCGCCGAGACGGTCGAGACGCTCAACGAGCAGGCGAGCCGCATCGGCGGCATCGTCAACCTGATCAAGGAAGTGGCCGACCAGACCAACCTGCTGGCGCTGAACGCCGCCATCGAGGCGGCCCGCGCGGGCGAGCAGGGGCGCGGCTTCGCCGTCGTCGCCGACGAAGTGCGCAAGCTCGCCGAGCGCACGACGGCCGCGACCACCGAGATCGGCGCGCTGGTCAACGCGATCCGCCAGGAGGCTGCCAACGCCAGGGTGACCACCGAGGTGAGCCCGGAGCAGTCGGCGAAATACGAGGCCGACGCCGAGTTTGCCCACAGCAAGATGGAAGGCATGCAGGCCGTCTCGGAGCAGGCGCGCAACACCATTCGGGGAACGGCGTTGCGAACCTTCGTCGAACTGGCGAAGCTCGACCACCTGATCTTCAAGAAGGAAGTGCACAAAGTCCTCATGGGGGTGTCCGACAAGACCGCCGGAGACTTCGCCAGCCACCTCACCTGCCGTCTCGGCAAATGGCTGACCGAGGGCGATGGCCGCGAGTGCTTCTCGGCGCTTCCCGCCTACGGGAGCATCGAGGCGCCGCACAAGGAAGTTCACGCCAGCGGCAAGGCGGCCGTCGAGCGTTACCACGCGGGCGAACTTGTCACCGCCGTCGAGGCGCTCGAACGCATGGAGGAGGCGAGCGTGCGCGTGCTCGATCACCTGGAGGCGCTGGCGCGCCAGGGCGAAAGCCACCAATGCGTCGTCTGACCGGCGGGGCGGCGCTCGCTGCGCTGCTCGCCTGCGGTCCGGCGTGGTCGGGTCCGGGGCTCAACGATGCCGCCGCCATTCCGCATATTCCGGAGGGCGGGCGCGACGACTACCATCAGTTCACCGCCAGCCCGATGCATCGTGCCTTCGCCATTGCGCCCGGCGGTGGCTGGGGCTGGGCGAGCGGCAAGGCGAGTGCCGAGGAAGCATCCGGCGCTGCGGTCGAAGCCTGCCAGGGGCAACAGCTGCAAGCCTGCGCCCTGTATGCGGTGGATGACCGCGTCGTCTTCGACGCCAAGGCCTGGCCGCGTCTTTGGGGGCCTTACGCCTCGGCCGCCGAGGCCGCGCGCCAGCCGATCGGCACGCGGCGCGGCGAGCGTTTTCCCAATCTTGCATTCCGTGACGCCGACGGCCGGCGGCGTTCGGTGGCCGACCTGCGCGGCAAGGTCGCCGTGCTCCACTTCTGGGGTTCGTGGTGCGGCCCCTGCCGGCGCGAGATGCCGGAACTGGAGAAGCTGCGCGACTCGCTCGCCGCCTTCAAGGACGTCGGCTTCACGCTGCTGCAGGTGCGCGAGACGCTCGCCGTATCGACCAAGTGGGCGACGGCGCAGAAGATCGGCCTGCCGCTGTGCGACTCGGGTTCGGCGGGCGAGAGCGATCCGAACCTCTTGCTGGCGAGCGGGGCGAGGGTCGGCGATCGCGAGATCGCCAAGGTGTTTCCGAGCACCTACGTGCTCGACAAGCACGGCCTGGTGCTGTTCTCGCACGTCGGACCGGTGCGCGACTGGAGCCAGTACCGCGAGTTCCTGATCGACGCGGCGAAGCGCTCGGGCAAATAAAAAAAGGCACGACCGGAGCCGTGCCTATCTGCCTTTGACAGGCAGGGGGAGGAGTAAGACTACTTGGTGGCGGCGGCTTCCTCTTCGTCGCCGACTTCTTCCCAGCCGGTGATCATCGCCTTGATGTGCGCGGTCGGCGTGTGGCCGGCCGTGGTCAGGTAGACGTGGGCGATGAAGAACGCCAGCATCATGAAGGCGGCCGCCGTGTGGAAGAAGGCCACCCACTCGAGCGAGACCCAGGACTCGAGGCCGAGTTCGCGCCATTGGCCGTAGAACAGGTAGAGCCCGCCGGACACCCAGATCATCGGCCCGATGAACAGCAGCACGCCGAGATAGGCGAGGCGCTGCAGCGGATTGTGCTTCTTCAGCGTGGTGGCGCGGAACGGGTGCGGCGCATGGGTGAAGATGCCGGTCAGGTAGAACTTGATCATCGCGTCCACCTTCTGCAGCGTCGGGATGTACTGCTTCCATTCCCCGGTGGCGAAGTGCCAGAAGATGGCGAACACCCAGAGCGTGATCAGCGACCAGGCGGCGAGCGTGTGGTACACGACGGCCGTCTTGAAGCCGAACCAGGCGTAGGCGCCGTGGATCTCGAAGCCGGTCAGCATCATGAGGATGATCAGGCCGGCCTGCGACCAGTGCCAGAAGCGTTCGAAGCGCTTGAAGACGTAGATTTTGGTGGCGGACATGTTCAACCTGCCTTTCTTGCCATGTAGATGCGCAGGGCGCCGTGGAGCAGGACGCCGACCAGCGTGCCCAGCGCGGCGAGCCAGCCGATGGTGTCGAGCCAGGGCTTGCCGTCGCGGCCCGGCATGTAGATGCCCGCGACCTTCTGCAGGCGTCCGCTCTTGCTGTGGCATTGCGTGCAGGTGAGCGCGTCTTCCTTGGGCGCGACCATGTGGGTGATCGGCCAGGTCATCTCGGTGGCGACGAAGTCGAACTTGCCGCCGAAGGGGCGGCCAGCAGCCTCGGAACCGGCTTTCAGCGCGCCTTCCCACTTGAAGTTCTGCCAGAACGCGGTGTCGTCCTTCTCGCCGTAGCCGGTGGCGGTGTGCGGCACCAGCAGCGACTTGGTCTCGAGGTCGTACGGCTGCTTGCCGCGGAAGACCTTGACCGGCCAGATGCGCGACTGCTTGTCCTCGGCCGAGCCGTCGAAGTCGTTGATCTTGGTCACGCCGTTGGTGTTCACCGGATCGCCGAGCAGGGTGTACTTCACCTTGCCGTTGATCCACTGGTACTCGGGCACGACGTCGGACTCGTAGGTGAAGTCGCCCTTCTTGCTGTCGTAGCGGTCGTGGCGCCCCGAACTGTCCTTGATGGTGATCGGCTTGCCCTCGGGCGAGAGCTTGCCGGCCGTCGACCAGTCCCAGCTCATCTTGGTGGCCTGCGCACGTGCGAACTGCGGGATGTGGCAGGTCTGGCAGGCGATCTTGTCGGTGTGCTCGTTGAGCTTGGCGCGCAGCACGTCGGTGACGCCGGCGACCTTGTGCGGTTTCTGGTCGTGGCAGGACTGGCAGGTCGCGGGGGCGGCCTGTTCCTCGGTCTTGCCGCGCATGTAGGCGTGCCCGGTTTCCTTGCCGGTCGGCGTGTAGCGGCTGCCCGGGATGTTGTGGCCCGAGGTGGCGTGGCAGGTGCCGCAGGTGAAGTTCAGGCCCTTGGCGTCCATGTGCACGTCGAGGTAGCGCTGCGGCATCTTCATCGACGTATCGAGGTCGCCGTGCTTGACCGCGTCGCCGCCGCCGCCGAGGAAGTGGCAGGTGCCGCAGGTGGCGCGCGTCGTCGGACGCACGCTCTGCGCCACCTTCGCCAGGTCGACCGGCTTCACCATCTTGCCGGACTTGGGCGGGAACTCCATTTCCTTGTACGCCGGGTGGCCGGCGAGGCCGGGCAGCTTGCGATAGGTGCCGGTGGTCTCGTGGCAGACCAGGCAGTCGACGTTGGTCTCCTTGGTGAAGTCGAACTTGTCGTCTTCCCAGCCGTAGCCGGCGTGGCAGGCGGTGCAGAACTTGTAGTTCGAGGGCACCGCGGTGCAGAAGTTGTTGATGACGTTCTTCTTGCCGAGCCGCTGCTGGTTCTCCGGGTTCAGCCACTCCCAGGTCCAGTGCTTGGTCTTCATCACCTGCTTGGCCGCCTCGGTGTGGCACGAGAGGCAGGCCTTGGTGACCTCGGGACCGCTCTTGAACGCCTGCTGGAGTTCCTTGAACTTGCTGTGGTCGGCCGTCGAGTTCGATGCCTTGGGGGTGGGCGCGGGAGCCGCCGCCGTCGGACCGGGCGCCGGGGCGGCGAGCGCCGCTCCGGCAAGCAGCCACGCCGTGATCGCGATTCGCTTGAGCATGATCGCCTCCCTCAGCAGCCGCTGCCGCCGCCCGAACCGCCGCCTGCGCCGGCTTCACCGGCGGGCTTCGGCAGGATCATCTGCGGCGCCGGCTTGTTCGGGTCCATGACCAGGAACTTCTTCTGGTCCTCGGCGACCTGGGTCATGATCTCGCCGACCAGCGGCCCGAACATGTGGCCCATGAGGCCGGCATTCATGTTGCCGATGTAGACCTTGCCGTCGTTCTTCTTGTAGACGCTGATCTTGCAGGGCATGAGGATCGACAGGAAGCGCACCGAATCCTCCTTGAGGATCGGGCCGGAATACTTGGTGCTGCAGGCCTCGATCATCATCACCGGCAGCACGTTGCCGCCGTCGTTCTTGACTGCGTTGGCCGGGTTGCGCAGGCCCGAGAGCGCCCAGCCCTTGCCGGTGTCCTGGATGTTGTGCTGGATGCGCGCGACCGTTTCCTCGAGGCCGAAGGGGCTGACGTGTTCCTGGAACATGAGGCTGCCCGCCATGCCCCATGCCAGCACGGCCGTTAGAACGATCCCCCCGACGACTCCGCCGATGATTTTCAACATGATGGTCTCCCCGCATTTAGTTGGAATACGCTTATTTTCTAATACTCAATGACGGCCGCGTCAACTCTTGACTGCCGTCAAAAAAGAAAGGCCGGCATTGCGCCGGCCTTCAGGGAGCGGATGCGGGCCGATGCCCGCGGCGATCAGGCGGCCGCCTGGTCGAGGTCGAAGGCCTTGTGCAGCACGCGCACGGCGAGTTCGAGGTACTTCTCGTCGACGACGACCGAGATCTTGATCTCGGAGGTCGAGATCATCTGGATGTTGATGCCTTCCTCGGCGAGGACGCGGAACATCTTGCTGGCGACGCCCGGGTGCGAGCGCATGCCGACGCCGACGGCCGAGACCTTGCAGATGTGCGTGTCGCCCTCGATGGCGCGGGCGCCGACGTGCGGCTTGACCTGCTCCTCGAGGATCTTCTTGGCACGCTCGTATTCGCTGCGCGGCACGGTGAAGGAGAAGTCGGTGGTGCCGTCATGGCCGACGTTCTGGATGATCATGTCGACGTCGATGTTGGCCTCGGCGATGGCGCCGAGGATCTGGTAGGCGATGCCGGGGCGGTCGGGCACGCCGAGGACGGTGAGCTTGGCTTCGTCGCGGTTGAACGCGATGCCGGAAATGATCGGTTGTTCCATCTTGCTTCCTTCCTCGAATGTGATGAGCGTGCCCATCGTCTCCTTGCCTTCTTCCTCGAAGCTGGAGAGCACGCGCAGTTTGACCTTGTACTTGCCGGCGAATTCGACCGAGCGAATCTGCAGCACCTTGGAGCCCAGGCTGGCCAGCTCGAGCATCTCCTCGAAGGTGATGCGGTCGAGCTTGCGCGCCTCGGGCACGATGCGCGGGTCGGTGGTGTAGACGCCGTCGACGTCGGTGTAGATCTGGCACTCGTCGGCCTTCAGCGCCGCGGCCAGCGCCACGCCGGAAGTGTCCGAGCCGCCGCGGCCGAGGGTCGTGATGTTGCCGTGCTCGTCGACGCCCTGGAAGCCGGCGACGATGACGACGGTGTCGTCGTCGAGGTCGCGCCGCACGTTCGAATCCTCGATATCGAGAATGCGTGCCTTGTTGAAGGTGCTGTCGGTCAGCACCTTGACCTGGCTGCCGGTGTAGCTGCGGGCCTTGAGGCCGAGATCCTTGAGCGCCATCGCCAGCAGCGCGATCGTCACCTGCTCGCCGGTGGCGATCATGACGTCGAGCTCGCGGGCGTCGGGCCGCGGCGACACGTCCTTGGCCAGGGCGATGAGGCGGTTGGTCTCGCCGGACATCGCCGAGACGACGATCACGAGCTGATGACCCTGCGCCTTCCAGCGCGCCACCCGTTTGGCGACGTTGCGGATGCGCTCGGGCGAGCCCATCGACGTGCCGCCGTACTTTTGAACGATCAGTGCCATGTTGCGGTCTGCCTTTTTGAGAGCGGCGGATTTTAGCGCATATGCCCCGGCTGGCGAGACGGGCCGTTTTGGCTCCCCGGCCAACGCGGCGTGAATAACCACGAATATTCAGCGGTTGTATGGCATGGAGATATCTGCTATGGTTTCAAACGTATTGCTTCGGTAATAGAGACATCGACCCCGTCATAACCTTATAAACGTCAGAAGGCCCCCAGAAAATGAAGACTACCGACAAAGTTGACGCCCGAGAAATCCGCCGCAAACTTGGCATGAACCAGCAGCAGTTTTGGTCCAAGCTGGGCGTTACGCAGAGCGGCGGCTCGCGCTACGAGAGTGGTCGCAACATGCCCCGTCCCGTCCAGCACCTGCTGCGCCTGGTCCACGTCGAGCAGATCGACATCGGCAAGGTCAAGAAGGACGACTTCGAGGTCGTCGAGTATCTCAAGGCGCACGAGCCCGAGATGTTCAAGAACCTCAAGAAGCAGGCCAAGGCCGCCAAGAAGGGCTGATCCCCTCCCTCCCGCATCAAGGGCTGACCGTGACGGTCGGCCCGAGCGCGCGGATGCGCGCGGCAAGCTCCTCGAGCCACTCGGCCGGCAGGCGCGCCAGGCGCGGCGCCTCCGGCTGTAGCGAGGGGCGCGCGAGACTGTAGAGATGGACGCCGGCGACGCGGTCGGCGGCCTCGCTCAGCAACGCCAGGTATTCCTCCACCGACGCTTCGTCCGGCGGCATGCCGTCGAGGGCGAAGAAGCAGCTTTGCACCCAGGTTTCGCATACCGCGGCACAGGCCAGCAGCCGTCGCAGGACGACGTCCGGGCGCTGGCGCGTGCCGTTGATGTGCAGCCAGCCGGCCGCGGTTGCGGCGTCGAGCTTGAACCATGCCTCGCCGTGCGCGCGGCCGAGCGCCGCGATGCCCGTGCGCACGCCGGCGCGATCGAGCAGGCTGCCGTTGGTGATCAGGCGCAGCCTGACGCTCGTGGCCAGCCGCATCTCCTGCAATACGCCGGCGGCAAGTTCGACCGCCTGCGGGAATTCCGCCGCGCTGGTCGGCTCGCCGTTGCCGGAAAAGGCGACGTCGATCAGTCGACGTGCCTCCGGCGGCACGCGCGCCGCCATGAAGTCGCCGCCGACGATGTCGGCGAGCAGGCGCCGCAGTTCGTCGCCGAGCAGCGCGAGGTCGATCGGCGGCGGTCCGCCGCGCCTGAGGTCCGGCACCTGGCAATAGATGCAGCGCCAGTTGCAGGCGTTGTTCGGGTTGAGGTTGATGCCGACCGAGATGCCGCCGGCGCGCCGCGAGACGACGGGATAGACGTAGCGCATTCCCGCCGCGTCCCGGCGGTGGTCTTCGATGGTCAGCGGCGCTGCGGGGGAGGGCAAGGCTGGGCTGCTACAATTCGCGGCCTTCCAGCTTATCACCGATCCCATGCAGATCACGCGCCGCCTCGAGTTCGACGCCGGGCACCGCATCCCGAATCACCAGAGCCAGTGCCGTCACATGCACGGCCATCGCTATGCGATCGAGATCACCCTGTCGGGCGAGACCATCGAGGCTTCCGACGATCCGGCCAACGGCATGGTGATGGACTTCTCCGAGGTCAAGTCGCTCGCCATGCGCCATGTCGTCGACCTATGGGACCACGCGTTCCTCGCCTGGCGCGAGGATCGCACCGTGGTGGCGTTCCTCGCCACGCTGCCGAACCACAAGACGGTCGTGCTCGACCGCGTGCCGACGGCCGAGAATCTCGCGCGCATCGCCTTCGAGACGCTCGATCCCGTTTATCGCGACACCTACGGCAACCACCTGCGGCTCGAATGCGTGCGCATTTTCGAGACGCCCAACTGCTGGGCCGACGCGCGGCGCGAAGACCGCCAGCGCTGATCCCGTCGCGCGGCTTGACCGGCGCATCCTCCTGGAATCTCCCCCTCGCGCGCCTTCTGCCATCGACGCGTGAGGCCGGCCCCTGAAAAGCAAAGCGCCCGCACGGGGCGGGCGCTTTGCACACATGCGCTACCGAATTACTTCTTCTTGGCGGCCTTCTTGCCGGCCACGGCGGCCTTGAAGCCGGCGCCGGCGGTGAAGCGCGGCACGGTGGTGGCGGCGATCTTGATTTCCTTGCCGGTCTGCGGGTTGCGACCGGTGCGCGCGGCGCGCTTCGAGGACTTGAAGGTGCCGAAGCCGATCAGCGAAACGGTATCGCCCTTGGAGACGGCCTTGACGACGGCGGCAGTGAAGGCGTCGAGCGCGTTGCCGGCAGCAGCCTTGCTCAGGTCGGCATCCTTGGCGATGGCTTCGATGAGTTCGGTTTTATTCATGTGTTGATCTCCTGAAGAAAAAGGGTGGCGAACGAAGAGCCGAGGCGATTCTAGCCACAGTATCCGGGTTGTCATAGGGGTTCGCGAAAAAAGTATCGCCTGCGAGGCCCGGTTTTGCGGCAAAGACACACTCGGGTTGACGCCGCATCGGCATCCTTTCGCGGTTGCCTGTCTGTGTGTTTTCTCACATAGTGCGTACCAAATTCGTTGTGTGCGTTACCCCGCCTATGTCCTTCGATGTAGGCGTCAGGGCAACGCTTGGCATGGCCGAAAGCCTTTGAAAGCAAGCAGATGCGATCGTTCCTGAAATCCGCCGCTGAAGTCGTCGCCGTCATCGCGGCCATGGCCGTGGCCGGCGCCGCCGCGGCCGCTCCTTACCCCGACGAGGCCCAGATGCGCACCGCCATCGCGCGGGCCGCGGACCTCGTCCGTGCCGAGGGCCTCGAAGTCCAGGCGCTGGACGCGATCAAGGAGGGGATCCGCCAGCCCCTGATGGCGGCCGGCATCCATCTCGCCAGCGGCACCTGCCGCATCTACTTCAATACGCGTCCCGAGGACGGTCTGACGCAGTTCTTCGCCGGACTCGACGAGCGGGACATGCCGACGTGGCTCGCCGCCATCGCGGTGCACGAGGCGTCGCACTGCGTCGAGCAGCGCGAGGCATACGTCCGCCTGCGCTTCGAGAAGGTGCTGCCGGCGCACATCATGCGCGGCGACATGAACGTGCAGGGCTATTCGTCGGTGGTGAAGAGCGGCGCCGTCGAGACCTGGGGCGAGGCGCTGGCCGACATCGCCTCGGTGCTCTACCTCAAGAAGACCCAGCCGGAGCGCTGGACGCATTTCGCCGCCGGCATCGCCGGGATGCGCGAGAGCCTGGCGCGCAAGTGGCCGCAGCACGACACGTCGGGCTGGCTGCGCAACATGATCGCCGCCAATCCCGACATCGGCGGCGAGAGCGTGTTCGAGGCGGCCTTCGAGTTGCGCCGCCGTTACCGCCCCCACTAGGCCATGAGGAAGGCACTCACGTGCCGGAAGAAGCGCCAGCCGGCGCGGCCGCCACGTCGGTGGTGGCAGGCGACAGACTTTTCAACGCAGCCATCCGTTCGGCCCTGGGCAGCTCGGCGAGCGCGGCGACACGCCGGTAGAAGCGCGGCAGATCGCGTCCCTCCTGCTCCAGCAAGGCCTCGAAAGCGGGCGTGAGCTGGGTGTAGATGCCGAGCGAAGCGATCTTCGCGTTGTTGAGCCCCTCGGCGAACCACTTGTCGTAGCCCGCATAGCCGCCCCAGGAAGCCTTGAGCTCGGCGTAGTCGTGCCGCAGCTCGTCGTAGGTCCGCGTCTTGGCGCTCAACGCCTCGTCGCCGCCGGTGAGGCGGGCGAACTGCTCGCCCAGCTTGCGGCGGTAGCGATCGACCAGTTCGCCGAACTGCGTCTTGCGCCGCTGGTGGTCGCGGAAGGCGTCGTACTGCGCAGGATTGGCGCGCCAGGAGAACCAGCGTCGCAGGCCCTCGTTCTCCACCGTCGTGGCGAACGACTCGTTGAACACCGAATCGTCGCTGACGAACACCACCTGGTGCGCCAGCTCGTGGAAGATGGTGCGCGCCGTCTCGGTTTCGCCGAAGCGCAGGAAGGTGTTGAGCACCGGGTCGTTCAGGTAGCCGAGCGTCGAGTAAGCCGGCACGCCCCCGACGTAGGTGTCGAAGCCGCGCGTTCGCAGTTCCTCGGCGTAGCGCTCGGCATCCTCGCGCGCGTAGTAGCCGCGGTAGCTGACGCAGCCCACCAGCAGCATGCACCAGTGCTCGGGCCGCATCGAGAGCGCCGGCGCGGCGAACACGTTCCAGACCACGAACGGGCGTCCGAGGTCGGCGTAGGAACGGTAGCTGTCGTTGTCCGGCAGGCCCAGCTCGCGGCTGGCGAAGTCGCGCGCCGTCCGCACCTCGTCGAGCCGCCGGCGCAAGGCCGGATCGGCCGCGGGATCGCCGAGCACCTCGGGAATCGGCCGTGCGGCGTTCATCACCGAGAGATGGCCGCCGACCGCTTGCGCGTAATAGCCGAGGTTCGAGCAGCTGGCGAGCAGCAGGGCGGGCGTGAGCACGAGTGCCGTGCGCGCGAAGGGAAAGCGTCTGGAACTCTTTCTAGTCATGCAGGAATCGTCCGTGGCGGAGGAAGTGGGCTGCCTCGCGCGCGCAGCGCCCCGAGAGCAGCATCTGTGAATGGGTGACGGGAAGGCAGACGGCGTCGCGCGCCGCGTCGAGCCGGGTTTCCGCGACGGCGACGACGCCGTCGTTCGGACGCGGCAGACCGGGGATCAGCCGCCCGATTCCCCACGGCGCGCTGCCGGAAATCACGCCGACCTCCACGCCGGCCGGCACCGCGGCCGGCGCGGCGAACCAGTCGCGCAGCGAGCGCCCGACGAGGCGGCGCAACGCCCCCACGCGCTGCGCCACGCTGGCGCAATGGCAGGCCGCCGTCGGCGAGCCCATGAGCACGGCACGGTCGGCACGGCCGCCGAGCAGGGGCAGCGCGGCGAGCACGACGAGCCCGCCCAGGCTGTGCCCGACGAAGCGGACGCGGCCGAACTCGGTAGCGTGGCGCGCCAGCGCGCGCGCGTTGGCCGCGAGCGGCGCACGCAGCGACGGGTAGCCGAAGCGCGTGACGGCGAAGCCTCTGCGTTCGAGCCGGCGCTGCAGCGGCCACATGACCGCTGCGGGCATCCACAAACCGTGCACCAGCACCACCGCGGGCTCATCGACCATTCGACATCATCGCCTGGTATTCCTGAAGGCTGCGGCGCGTCTCTTCGGTCAGGCAGTATTCGGTCATGCGGTGGTCGCGGGCATTGGTTCGGCGCTGGATGGCGTTGGAGCGTATCAGACGGTTGAGCATGCGGCGCAGCGACGTCGCAGGCGCGATGTCGAGCAGCACCATCTGTTTGAACCCCAGCGGCTTGGTGTCCTCCGCGTTGCCGATGGCGACCAGCGCCTCGAGGTCCGCGAACGACTCCATGAACGGCAGTTGCCTTCGACGGAAAACCTCCACTTCTTCAAGCAAGTCGAAGGACATGGTTCGATCGAGGGCCGGCTGCGCCGCGTCGGGGAATTGGTTCGTCTGACACGCCGGCGCCGCATTTGTTCCGGCCCGCCTACCCGAAACACGGTACGCGGAATACACGGGGTCCCGTATTCGCCGGCCTCCCGCGGCTCCGGATAATCGTTGCATGAACTCGGGGGCGACGATCATGGAAGCGGCAGTCGGCGGAAGGCAGGCAGGGAACCTCGGTGCGGCGGAGCGGCTGATGGAACTCTCCATCGACCACGGCATCGGCATGGCCGGCGTGCTGGCGAAGCTCGCGCGCGACCTCGCGGACCTCGAAGCGCGCCACCGGCGCGAGCTTGCCTGCGCCGAGGAGCGCGAGCGCCTGCGCCTGCGCGCCGAACACGCCGGACGCGTCGCCGCACGGTACATGGAGGCCGCCGCACGCCTGGCCGAATTCGGCAGCGCCATGCGCAGCGGCTTCTCGCGCCTGCTGACCGAGCAACTCGCGTCGGGCAACCAGGGGCTCATGGACGACTTTCAGGAGTTCTTCGCCGTGCTGCCCGAACAGGACGTCGACTTGCAGGGCCTGCTCGACGTCGCCATCGGCCGGCTCGACGCTGCGCTCGGTGAGATGACCGTCTTGCTGGCGGCAGCGGACGTGCAGCCGACCCCGGTAACGCCGGCGCGCAGGCCGCGTCGCGCCGCGCGTGTTCCTGTGCCGCCGGCCGCGCGCGCAGCGGCGGCCGGCTGACCGGCGCTAAGCGACCGCCCACACGGACGAACCGCGCGGCGCGTGCTTGAATGCGCGCGAATTCCCTCGAGGAAAGCCGTGCCGAAATGTCTCCGGCCGTCCGCGTGAAGCAGTGTCTGCGGTTCGCGCGTCGCCCCCATGCGGCGAGGTGAGCGTTGCGTCCGGAGCGGCTACGACTGCCTGTGCAAGTGCTGCAGCAACCGGACGAGGTCACTTGCGGCCCCACCTGCCTCCAGTCGATCTACCAGTACTGGGGCGCGGAGGAGCCGCTGGTGGACGTGATCTCGCGCACGCGGCGCTTCGAGCGCGGCGGGACGGTCGCGGTGTTCCTCGCCTGCGACGCCCTGCGCCGCGGCTATCGGGCCACGATCTACACCTACAACCTCAGGGTCTTCGACCCGACGTGGTTCGTGCCGGGCGTCGACATCGCCGAGCGGCTGAAGCGCCAGCTCGAGGCCAAGTTCGACCCGCGCCTGAAGCTCGACCACGTCACCGACGGGTATCTCGAATTCCTTTCGCTCGGCGGCCGGCTGCGCCTCGTCGATCTCTCCCGCTACCTGATCTGGAAGCTGCTGCGCCGCAAGCTGCCGATCCTGACGGGGCTGAGCTCCACCTACCTGTATCGCGCGCCGCGCGAGTACGGGCCGGACGACCTGCCCGACGACATCCGCGGCGTGCCCGGCGGGCACTTCGTGGTGATCGCCGGCTACGATCGCAAGGAGCGCTCGGTGCTGATCGCCGATCCCTACGGCCCGCATCCCTACGGGCCGTCGCGCGAGTACTGGATCAACATCGATCGGGTGCTGGCATCCGTGCTGCTGGGCATCGTCACCCACGACGCCAACCTGCTGCTGATCCGGCCATCGCGTGAACTGCGTCGTGCGCGGGACGGGTGACGGCATGGACGTCCTCATCGTCGTCGACGAGCCCGTCGACTGGCCGCTCGAAATCCCGGGAATCCAGGTCGTCGCCGCACGCTCGTATCTGACCGACCCGAGCTTCGGCAACGACCGCGTGCTGCGGGTCTTCAACCTCTGCAAGTCCTGCCGCTACCAGAGCCTCGGCTACTACGTCTCGCTGCTGGCCGAGGCGCGCGGGCACAAGCCGCTGCCGCGCGCCAACACCATCGAGGACCTGCAGTCGCAGAACCTGGTGCGCCTGCTGACGGAGGACGTCGACGACCTGATCCAGCGCTCGCTGGCGCCGATCCGCTCCGACGAGTTCACCCTCAGCATCTATTTCGGCCGCAACGTCACCAGCCGCTACGACACCCTGAGCCGCCAGCTCTTCGACCTGCTGCAGTCGCCGCTGCTGCGCGCGCACTTCGAGCGCGTCGGCGACCGCTGGCGCATCCGCGACGTGCGGCCGATCGACCTCGACGAGATCCCGGATTCGCACCGCGACTTCGTCGTCCAGGCGGCGTCGTCCTTCTTCCAGATGCGGCGCCGGCCCAAGAAGCGCACGGTGCCGCGCTACAGCCTGGCGATCCTGCACGACCGCGACTGCGTCGAGCCGGCCTCGAACGACAAGGCGATCCAGAAGTTCGAGAAGGCCGCCGAGAGCCTGTCGATGCAGGTCGAGGTGATCGGGCGCGACGACTTCGCCCGCCTGTCCGAGTTCGACGCGCTGTTCATCCGCGACAACACCTTCGTCAACCACTACACCTATCGCTTCTCGCGCCGCGCCGCGGCCGAGGGCCTGGTGGTCATCGACGAGCCGGATTCCATCCTCAAGTGCAACAACAAGGTCTACCTCGCGGAGCTGCTGACGCGCCACAACCTGCCGGCGCCGAAGACCCTGACGGTGTATCGCGAGAACGTTGACCAGATCGTGCCGACGCTGGGCCTGCCGTGCGTGCTCAAGGAGCCCGACAGCGCGCTGTCGCTGGGCGTCGCCAAGGTCGAGAGCGAGGCCGAACTGATGCGCCGCGCCGGCGAGCTGCTGGCGAAGTCGGACCTCGTCATCGCGCAGGAATGGCTGGCGACCGACTTCGACTGGCGCGTCGGCGTGCTCGACCGGCGCGTGCTGTTCGTCGCCAAGTACATGTTCCCGCGCGGCCACTGGCAGGTGATCCAGCGCGACGAGCACAGCCGCAAGCTGGCCGAGGGAGCGACGCTGGCGATGTCGGTCAGCGAGGCGCCCGAGGAGCTGCTGCGCATCGCCCTCAAGGCCGCGAACCTGATCGGCGACGGCTTCTACGGCGTCGACCTCAAGCAGGTCGGCAGCCGCTACTACGTCATCGAGGTCAACGACAACCCGAACGTCGATGCCGGCAACGAGGACGGCGTGCTCAAGGACGCGCTCTACCGCGAGGTGCTCGGCGTCTTCGCCCGCCGCATCGAGGAGCGCCGCCAGCGCGGAGCGCCACGGTGACGCCCGAGGGACTGCACGCCTTCGGCGGCTACGGCATCGAGCTCGAATACATGATCGTCGACGCGGAGACGCTTGCCGTGCTCCCCATCGCCGACCGCCTGCTGCAGGCCGAAGACGAGGTCGTGGCCGAAGTGCGGCGCGGCGCCATGGGCTGGTCGAACGAGCTGGTGCTGCACCTGTTCGAGGTCAAGAACCGCGTGCCGCTGCCGCGCCTCGAGACGCTGATTCCCGCCTTTCGCAACGAGGTCGGAGAGATCGGCGAACGCCTGGCCGCCGAAGGCGCACGCCTGATGCCGACGGCGATGCACCCGTGGATGGATCCGGCCATTGAAACTCGGCTGTGGCCGCACGCCGGTGCGCCGATCTATCGCAGCTACGACCGCATCTTCAATACCCGCAGCCACGGCTGGGCGAACCTGCAGAGCATGCACCTGAACCTGCCCTTCGCCGGCGACGCCGAGTTCGCGCGCGTGCACGCCGCGGCGCGCGTGGTGATGACGGTGCTGCCGGCGCTCGCCGCCAGCTCGCCGATCGCCGAGGGGCTCGACACCGGTTTCGCCGACACGCGCATGGAGGCCTACCGGACGCACACGGCGCGGGCGCCGGCCGTCGCCGGCGCCATCGTTCCCGACACCGCGTGGAGCCGGGCGGCGTATGAGGATGAGGTGCTGGAGCCGATGTACCGCCAGATCGCGCGCTGGGACCCGCAGGCCGTGCTGCAGGAGGAGTGGCTGAATGCGCGCGGGCTGATCCCGCGCTTCGATCGCAGCGCGGTCGAGATCCGCGTCATCGACACCCAGGAATGCCCCGAGGCCGACCTCGCCATCGCCGCGCTCGCCTCGGCCGTCGTGCAGGCGCTTTACGAAAGCCGCTGGGCGCCGCTGGCCGAGCAGCAACTGCTGTCGACGGCGCAACTCGCGGAAACGCTGTGGCGCTGCGTGCGCGACGGCGAGCTTGCGGTCCTCGACGATGCCGGCCTGCTGGGCTGCTTTGGCTTTCCCGGGGCACGCTGCGAGGCGCGCGAGCTCTGGGAGCATCTGGCGGCGACGGCCCTGCCCGGCGATACGCCGTTCGCGGCGCCGCTGCGCACCATGCTCGCCGAGGGACCGCTGGCGCGACGCATCCTGCGTGCGCTCGACGGCGACCTGCGACGGCCGCACCTGTGCGAGGTGTATGGCGA
Organism: Pseudomonadota bacterium; assembly: GCA_046726235.1. Lineage (GTDB taxonomy): Bacteria > Pseudomonadota > Gammaproteobacteria > Burkholderiales > Rhodocyclaceae > Nitricoxidireducens. Next base: position 40,029 of record JBKPAD010000002.1, on the reverse strand, counting down.
GTTGTGCGACTGCCTCGCGGCCGGACGCATGTTCGTGCCGGACCGTTGATGGTCGTAAACGCGAGCCCGGCGCTTCCCGGCATCCGCTTCCTGGTGAGCTGCGAGCACGCGAGCAACGCGATCCCCCCGCCCTACGCCGAGGCGTTCGCGGCTGCACGTGACCAGCTCGACAGCCACGAGGGCTACGATGCCGGCGCGCTGCAGATGGGCCGCGAACTGGCGCGCACGCTGGGCGCGCCGCTGTTCGCGGGAAAGGCGAGCCGCCTGCTGATCGACCTCAACCGCTCGCCGGACAATGCGGCGCTGTACTCGGCGATCAGCCGCACGCTCGACGAGGACGCGCGCCGGCGTATCCGGAACGAACACTACCTGCCGTATCGGCGCCGCATCGAGGCGACGATCGAACGTTGGCTGGGCGCTGGCGAGCGGGTGATCCACCTCTCGTCGCACAGCTTCACGCCGGTCCTCGGCGGCGTCGAGCGCCAGGCCGACCTCGGCCTGCTCTACGACCCGGCGCGCGCAGGCGAGGCCACGCTCTGCCACGCCTGGCAGCAGGCGCTCGCCGAGCTTGCGCCGGCGCTGCGCGTGCGCAGCAACTATCCCTACACCGGAACGTCCGACGGGCTGACCATGGCGCTGCGCCGCCGGTTTCCCGGCGACCGCTACCTCGGCATCGAACTCGAGGTGAACCAGAAGCTGGTGTTCGCCGGCGCGCGCCGCTGGCGCAGCGTCCGCCGCGGCATCGTCGCTGCGCTGCTGGCGGCGTTCGCGCGCCATGCGGGGGGCTGAACCCGCAAGAGCGGAGGGGGAAACTTGGTACAATCGCGGCCTCGAAACCGGCGCCTGCACCGGCGACCGTTTCGCTCCCACGCCAACCAATCGAGTCCGCCCAGCACACAGCCGTCATGAGAATCCTGCTCAGCAACGACGACGGCTACTTCGCGCCCGGCATCGAGGCGCTCGACAAGGCGCTCGCCGGCCTCGGCGAAATCGTCGTCGTCGCGCCCGAGCGCGACCGCAGCGGCGCCAGCAATTCGCTGACCCTCGACCGGCCGCTGCACCTCCGCCGCGCCGCCAGCGGCTACCACTTCGTCAACGGCACGCCGACCGACTGCGTGCATCTCGCCGTCACCGGCATGCTGGAGTCGATGCCGGACATGGTGGTCTCGGGCATCAACCTCGGCGCCAACATGGGCGACGACACCATCTATTCCGGCACCGTTGCCGCGGCCACCGAGGGCTACCTGCTCGGCATGCCGTCGATCGCCATCTCGCTGGCGAGCAAGCGCGGCGAGCACTTCGAGACCGCCGGGCGCATCGCGCGCGAACTCGTCGGGCGCTTCCAGGCCCGCGCCTTCGGTGCGCCGGTGCTGCTCAACGTCAACGTCCCGGACGTCGCCTACGACCAGTTGCGCGGCATTCGCGTCACGCGCCTGGGCCGCCGCCACAAGGCCGAAGGCGTGGTGCGCCAGACCACGCCGCGCAACGAGACCGTGTATTGGGTCGGCGCCGCCGGCGAAGCCGCCGACGCGGGCGAGGGCACGGACTTCCACGCCGTCGCCAACGGCTACGTCTCGGTGACGCCGCTGCAGATCGACCTCACGCACAACGGCCAGATCGCGGCCGTCGACAGCTGGCTCGCGCAATGAATTCCCTCAACGGCATCGGCATGACCTCGCAGCGCACGCGCACGCGCATGATCGAGCGCCTGCGCGAGCAGGGCATCCGCGACGAGCGCGTCCTCACCGCGATGGCCGCCGTGCCGCGCCACATCTTCGTCGGCGAGGCGCTGGCGCATCGCGCCTACGAGGACACGGCGCTGCCGCTGATCCTCGGCCAGACGATTTCCCAGCCCTACGTCGTCGCGCGCATGACCGAGCTGCTGCTGGCCGGCCGCGCCGGCCTCGGCAAGACGCTCGAGATCGGCGCCGGCTGCGGCTACCAGGCGGCGGTGCTGGCGATGCTGACCAAGCAGATATATTCGATCGAGCGCCTGGCGCCGCTGCTGGCGCAGGCGCGCGAGAACCTGAAGCAGCTCAGCCTGGGCTACGTGCGCCTCAAGCACGGCGACGGCATGGCGGGGCTGCCCGAAGCGGCGCCTTTTGATAGCATCACCGTCGCCGCGGCGGCAGCCAGCGCGCCGCCCGCCTTGCTGGACCAGCTGGCGCCGGGCGGGCGGCTGATGATTCCGCTGGGCGGCATAGACCAGGCGCTGTGCCTGTACGAGCGCGGGCCGAACGGCATCGTCGAGACGCGCTTCGACGGCGTCCGCTTCGTGCCCTTGTTGCCGGGAGTCGCATGATCAGGTTGTTCGCCGTCCTCGCTGCCCTCGCCCTCGCCGGATGCGCCGCCCATGCGCCGGCGCCGGTGATCGAGCGCACGCCGGCGCCCGAGGCCGGGCCGGCGTCGAAGGCCGCAGGCGCGCAGTCGACCGCGCCGACGCGCGGCATGTACACCGTCAAGCGCGGCGACACGCTCTACAGCATCGCGCTCGAACACGGCCAGGACTACAAGGACATCTCGGCCTGGAACAACCTCGACGACCCCAACCGCATCCGCGCCGGACAGCAGTTGCGCGTGGCGCCGGCCGAAGACGAGGCGCCGGTGGCGGTGGTGCGGCCGGTAACGAGTTCCGCGCCGGTGCAGAGCAATGCGGTCGTGGCGAATTCCGACGCACTGAAGCGCGAGCCCAAGGGCGGCAAGCTGGCGTGGTCCGAGCAGGCGCTCGCCAAGCTGCGCGAGTCGGCGCCTGCGCAGCAGCAGGTTCAGCCGGCCGAGAAACCGGTCGAGAAGCCCGCGGAGCCGGTCGCGGCCGCGGTCGGCGACGACGCCATCGACTGGGCCTGGCCGACGTCGGGCAAGCCGCTGGCCGGCTTCAGCGAAGGTGCGGGCGGCAACAAGGGCGTCGACATCGCTGGAAAATCCGGCGAGCCGGTCGGCGCCGCGGCGGACGGCAAGGTGGTCTACGTCGGCAGCGGCCTGCGCGGCTACGGCAACCTCGTCATCGTGCGCCACAACGCCACCTACCTGTCGGCTTACGGACATAACAGCAAGATCCTCGTCAAGGAGGGGCAGGCCGTCACCCGCGGCCAGAAGATCGCCGAGATCGGCAGCTCGGATGCGGACCAGACGAAGCTGCACTTCGAGATCCGTCGGCAGGGCAAGCCGATCGATCCCCTGAAATACCTGCCGCCCCGCTGACGCGGCTGACCGACCGAGACCGTGGCCGAAGAAGACGAATTCCGCGCAGCCTTCGAGAACGTCGACCTCGCCGAGAGCGGCGACGGCGGGGAAGTGGACTTCCTCGACGACGTCACCCAGCTCTACCTGAACGAGATCGGCGCCACCGCACTGCTCAAGCCCGACGAGGAATTGCGCCTGTCGCGCGCCGCCCGCGCCGGCGATTTCGGCGCCCGCCAGCACATGATCGAGGCCAACCTGCGCCTCGTCGTCAGCATCGCCAAGCACTACCAGAACCGCGGCATTCCCTTCGACGACCTGATCGAGGAAGGCAACCTCGGCCTGATCCACGCGCTCGAGAAGTTCGATCCCGAGCGCGGCTTCCGTTTCTCGACCTACGCCACCTGGTGGATCCGCCAGAACATCGAGCGCGCGATCATGAACCAGTCGCGCACCATCCGCCTGCCGGTGCACGTGGTCAAGGAACTCAACCTTGTGCTGCGGGCGCTGCGCAAGCTGGAAGCGAGCGACGGCGACGACGCGCGTCCGCACACCGAACTCGAGGCCGTCGCCGGCCTGCTCGACAAGCCGGTCGAGGAGATCCGCCACGTGCTGCGGCTGAACGAGCGCACGGCGTCGCTCGACGCGCCGCTCGACATCGACCCCGATCTTTCGGTCGGCGACGCCATCGCCGACGAGCAATCGACCGATCCGGAGCTGCAGCTGGAGCAGTCCGACATCGAGCGCCACGTCGCCGACTGGGTCGGTCAGCTGTCGCACAAGCAGCGCCTCGTCGTCGAGCGCCGCTATGGCCTCAACGGCTACGAGGTCAGCACGCTCGAACACCTCGCCGAGGAACTCGGCGTCACGCGCGAGCGCGTGCGCCAGATCCAGATCGAGGCGCTGGCGCAGCTAAGGCGCCGCATGTCGCGCGACGGGGTCGATCGCGACGCCGTTCTCTGAGCGCAGCGCTTCCGCGAGCTGATACACCGCCATCGCGTAGAAGCTGCTGCGGTTGTAGCGCGTCAAGACGTAGAAATTCTGATAGCCGAGCCAGTACTCGGTCTCCGCCTCCGGCGTCACTAGGTCGATCAGCGCCGCCGGTCGCTGCGGCGCGCCGTTCGCGTCGACGGCCGGCATCTCGGCCGGTAGGCGCTGCGGCTTGATGCCCTCGGCGATCAGCGGCGCCGGGTCGCCGATCAGCCGCACCCGAACGGCCACCGGGCCGTCCTTTTCCCAGCCGTGCGCGGAGAGGAAGTTGGCGACGCTGCCGATGGCGTCGTCGACGCTCGCCAGCAGGTCGACGTGACCGTCGCCATCCCAGTCGGTGCCCCAGGCACGCTGGCTGCTGGGCAGGAACTGCGGCAGGCCGATGGCGCCGGCGAACGATCCCTTGTACGACAGCGGGCTGCGGTCCTGCTCGCGGGCGAGCAGCAGCAGCGCTTCGAGCTCGCGGCGGAACAGGCTCGCGCGCGGCGGATAGTCGAAGGCCAGCGTCGTCAGCGCGCCGAAGGCACTGAAGCGTCCGGTGTTGCGACCATAGACGGTCTCGACGCCGATGATGGCGACGATGACGTCGGCCGGCACGCCGAAGCGCGCCTCGGCGCGCGCCAATGCCGCGCGGTGCTCGCCGCGGAAACGCAGCCCGGCGGCGATGCGCTTCGGCTCGACGAAGCGGTCGCGGTAGGTTTCCCAAGAGCGCACCGAAGGATCCTTCGGCGGCATGATCGCCTTGATGACGGCGGGGTCGTGGCGCGTGCGCGCGAACAGGGGTTCCAGCGCCGCCGGCTCGAAGCCGTGGCGCGCCTGCATCTCGGCGATGAAGGCGCGCACTTCCTCGCGCTTCGCATAGCCTTCCGCGTGTGCCGTGGCGGCGAGTAAGGCGAGGACGGGAAGCAGACGTTTCATGGCTTGAAGGCGGCAACGCGCGTGCGCAGGGCTTGGAGGTCGCGCACTTTGCCATAGCGCGCCCCGGCGTAGAGCGACGAGATGGCGTCGATTTCCTGCGCTATCGCCGGACGCGCGGTGGCGATGCGGCGCGCGTAGTCGCGCGGGCCTTCCCAGGGCAGCGGCGGCAGGCCGCGCCGCGCGAGCTTCGCCGTCGCCTTGAGCCACAGCGCCTGCGCCGGGTCGACGCTGCGGCGCTGGCGCAGCACGGCCCAGGCGAGCGCCGCCAGCGCCGCGCCGCCGAGGGCGGACAGCAGCGACGCCATCTGGCGCCAGTCGGCGGAATCGAGCCCGAGGCGCGCCAGGAACTCCATCTGGCGCTGCGGGTTGTAGCCGACGATCCACTGGTTCCAGCCGTTGGCGACGGCATCCCAGCGGTAGCGTAGGTCGCGCAGCCAGGCCAGGTTCGCCCGCATCAGCAGCGGCAGCGGATCGCCCGCAGGCACGGCGGCGGCGAGGTTCCTGTCGATGCGGGTAGGGTGGCTGGCGGCCGTCGGGTCGACGCGCGTCCAGCCGCGGCCTTCGAGCCAGACTTCGGCCCAGGCGTGGGCGTCGGACTGGCGCACGGTCATGAAGCCGTCGACGGGATTGATCTCCCCGCCCTGGTAGCCGAGCACGACGCGCGCCGGCACGCCGGCCGCGCGCATGGCGAAGACGAAGGCGCCGGCGAAGTGCTCGCAGAACCCCTGGCGCGTCTCGAACAGGAAGTCGTCCACGCCGTGCGTACCCGTCAGCGGCGGGCTCAGCGTGTAGATGAGGCGCTGGCCTACGAAGAACGCGAGGGCCGTGCGCAGGATCGCGGCATCGTCGGAAGACGCCGCGCGCCATTCGCGCGCCAGCGCCAGCGTGCGCGGGTTGCGGCCCGGCGGCAGGTGGCTTGCCAGCGCCAGCACGCGCGGCGACTCCTGCACGCCGACGCTGTAGCGCGGCACCGAGGTCACCTCGTAGCGTCGCCGTTCGTTTACCGGCGCCGTGGCCAGCATCTGGAAGTCGCGCGTCATCACGCTGTCGATGGGGCGCCGTACCGGCAGCTCGAGCGCGAACAGCCACGGCTTGTTGTGCGGTTCCAGGGTGACTTCGTGCCGCACGCCGGAAGTGTCGGACGTCGTCGACAGCCCGGTGATGAGGCCATGGCGCACCATGCGCCACGTGAGGCCGTCGAACACCGTCAGCACCGGACCGCGCCAGTAGAGCTGGTCGCGCGGCGGCACGGCGTCGATGAAGCGCGCCCGGAAGGCGATGGCGTCGGATTGCGACAGGTTGCTGATCGCGCCCGGCGACATGCTGTCCGAAAGGCCGGTCTGGCCGCTGAAGGCATCGCGCGGCAGGCCCCACAGCGGCCCGGATATGCGCGGGAACAGCACGAACAGCAGCAGCAGGAAGGGCAGCGACTGCGCCAGCATCCAGCCGGACTTGCGCAGTTGCGCCGCGGGCGCCGGCCGGCTGTCGGTGAGGCTGGCGAGCGCTGCGGTGGTCGCCAGCACGGCGGCAAACAGCATCAGGCCGTTGGCGATCGCCTGCGAGTAGAAGAAACCCGTGAGCACGAGGAAGTAGCAGAGGAAGATGCTGGCGAGGCCATCGCGCGGCGCCCGGCTCTCGAGTTGCTTGAGCGCGAGGAACATCGCCAGCAGCGCGACACCCGGGTTCTGGCCGAACAGCGTGCGGTATTCGAGGTAGACGCCGACGCTGGCCGCCAGGGCCGCGAAGGCGAGCACCCAGCGGTTGGGCAGCGGGCGATGCGTGGCGAGCAGCCAGGCACGCAGGCCGAGCGCCGCGGCGGCGCCGGCAGCCAGCCATGGCGGCTGGTATTGCACCAGCGGCAACAGCGCGACGACCGCCGCCGCGATCAGCCACCAGCACTGCGCACGGTCGAGCAGCGGCGGCGGGTCCGCCGCCTCGATGCGGGACGGTTCAGGCGCGGCCATGGAGGGCGAGCGCCTTAAGGCAGGCATGGACGTGCGCGGCGCCGCGATCCGGCGGCAAGCTGGCGCCGGGCAGGCGCAGGCCCCAGGCGCAGCCCGCCGCGTCGGCGTCGAGCACCCAGCGGGCGAGGATGGCGAGGCGGGCTTCGACGCCGTCGGCCGGGACTTCGTCCCAGTCGAGCCAGAGCATGCCGACGCTGGCGCCGGCGAAGAGCTTGGTTTGCAGCGGTGCCGCGACCCCATGCCGTGCCGCGGCCTTCCAGGCGACGTGGCGCGGCGAGTCGGCCGGCTGGTGCGTGCGCAGGCCGGCGAAGTCCTCGTTGCCGCTGGCGCCTTGCAGGCTGCCGCCCGCACTGCCTGCGGCGGCGGGCAGCCGCGGCGCATCGGCGGCCGGCTGCGGATAGACGAGGCAGCGCATCTCCGGCGCCGCATAGGCCCAGGCGCGGATCAGGCCGAGCGGATAGCGCGTTTCCAGCGTGATGCGCGGCAGGGCGAGCCAGCCGCGGCGCGGCGCCGGCAAGCCGAGTCGCGCCTGCGCTGCGCCCATCGGCGCGACGTCGATGCAGTCGCCGCTGCCGCCGCCGACGCCGAGGCGGACCTGCCGGCGCTCGAGGTCGCGCGGATTGCGCAAGGCCAGCGCGAAGTGCGCGATCTCGCCGGCGAACACCGGCTCGCAGCGTCCCGGTTCGATGATGAGGCCGGCGAGGTTGCGAAAGGTCTGCAGGATCGCCGAGATGCCGAGGCCGGCGAGCAGGAACACCAGCGCATGGCCGAGGCTGAGGTTGTAGTTGACGGCGCCCAGCATCATGACGAAGAGGGCGAGCGCGAAGGCGACGCCGGCGCGGGTCGGCAGCACGTAGATGCGCCGGCGGCCGAGCACGATCGGCGCCGTCTCGGGCGGGCGCGTGCGCAGGGCCCAGACGGCGAAACGCTCGCGCAGCGTTGCCGACAGGCTCATCGGCTTACGGTACGGTCACCGCCTCGATCAGGCGCGCGGCGACGTCGGCGGCGCTCATGCGCGCCGTCGCCTCGCCGCTCGGGCGCAGGCGGTGGATCGCCACGCCGGGCAGCACGGCCTGCACGTCTTCGGGCAGCACGTGGTCGCGGTCGTCGAGCAGCGCCCAGGCGCGCGCCGCGGCCACCAGCGCCAGCGCGGCGCGCGGCGAGAGGCCCGACTGCCACTGCGGCGCCGTGCGGGTGTAGGCGACCAGCGCCTGGACGTAGTCGATCAGCGCGCCGGAGACGTGGATCGCGCGCGCCGCGCCTTGCGCCGCCAGCAGTTCTTCGGCGCCGATGCGCGGCGCGAGCTGCGCGGCCATCTCGCGCCGGTCGCTGCCGACCAGCAGCGCGCGCTCGGCGGCGGCGTCGGGATAGCCGAGCTCGATGCGCATGAGGAAGCGGTCGAGCTGCGACTCGGGCAGCGGGAAGGTGCCTATCTGGTGCGTGGGGTTCTGCGTCGCGATGACGAAGAAGGGCGCGGGCAGCGGGCGCGTGCGGCCCTCGACGGTGACCTGGCCTTCCTCCATCGCCTCGAGCAGCGCGCTCTGGGTCTTCGGCGTCGCGCGGTTGACCTCGTCGGCGAGCACCACCTGGGCGAACACCGGCCCGGGATGGAATTCGAAGCAGCCCTTCTCGCGGTCGAAGATCGAAATGCCGACGATGTCCGCCGGCAGCATGTCGCTGGTGAACTGGATGCGCTGGAACTGCAGCCCGAGCAGGCGCGCCAGCGTGTGCGCCAGGGTCGTCTTGCCGACGCCGGGCAGGTCCTCGATCAGCAGGTGGCCGCGCGCCAGCAGGCAGGCCAGTGCAAGCCGGAGTTGATGCTCCTTGCCGAGGATGATTCCGCCGGCGGCGGCAAGGACATCGGCAAGCTGTTGTTGCGGAGATCGCATCGTCTGGGGCGCGGGGAAACAGGCGATAATGCGGTTTTGATTGTATGCGATCCGCCGCATGACCACTGCCTTCATCACCCATCGCGACTGCTGGAAGCACGACATGGGCGCGCATCATCCCGAGTGCCCCGACCGCCTCAGCGCCATCCAGGATCGCCTGATCGCCGCCGGCCTGGATCTCTACCTGAGCTTTCACGACGCGCCGCTGGCCGAGGACGAGCAACTGCTGCGCGCGCATCCGCGGGAGTACATCGACAGCCTGCGCGCGAACAGTCCGTCGCAGGGCATCTTCCACCTCGATCCCGATACGGCGATGAGCCCGGGCACGCTGCAGGCGGCCTATCGCGCCGCCGGCGCCGGCGTGCTGGCCGTCGACCTGGTGATGAAGAAGGAAGTGCCGACGGCCTTCTGCGCCGTGCGCCCGCCCGGCCACCACGCCGAGCGCGCCAAGGCGATGGGCTTCTGCTTCTTCAACAACATCGCGGTCGCGGCGCGCCATGCGGTCGCCGCCTGGGGGCTGGAGCGCGTCGCCGTGGTCGATTTCGACGTCCATCACGGCAACGGCACCGAGGAGATCCTCGCCAACGACGAGCACGTGCTGATGGTCGGCAGCTTCCAGCATCCGTTCTATCCGTACTGCGGCACCGAGAATCCGGCGCCGAACATGTGCAACGTGCCGCTCAAGGCCGGCACGCGCGGCGACGCCTTCCGCGAGATGGTCGAGCAGACCTGGATGCCGCGGCTGCGCGAGTTCGCGCCGCAGATGATCCTGGTCTCCGCCGGTTTCGACGCCCACTACGAGGACGACATGGGCTCGCTCGGCCTGCTCGAGTCCGACTACGCCTGGGTGACCGAGCGCCTCAAGGAAGTCGCGCACGAGTCGGCCGAGGGGCGCATCGTCTCGATGCTCGAAGGCGGCTACGCGCTGTCGGCGCTGGCGCGCAGCGTCGCCGCCCACATCAAAGTGCTGGCGGAGCTTTAACTTACAAGTACTTAATCCGCAGTAGAATCCTTCACCCGTTTTCGTACAGGATCACCATGATTCACGGTTCCATTCCGGCGATCGTCACCCCGATGCATGCCGACGGCAGCCTCGATCTGCCGCGCCTGCGCAAGCTCGTCGACTGGCATGTCGCCGAGGGCAGCGACGCCCTCGTCGTCGTCGGCACCACCGGCGAATCGCCGACGGTCAACTTCGACGAGCACTGCCAGCTCATCCGCGCCGTCGTCGAGCAGGCCGCGGGCCGTGTCCCCGTCGTCGCCGGCACCGGCGCGAATTCGACGTCCGAGGCGATCGAGCTGGCGCAGTTCGCGCGCGAAGCCGGCGCCGACGCGCACCTCTCGGTGGTCCCGTACTACAACAAGCCGACGCAGGAAGGCCTGTACCAGCATTTCAAGGCGATCGCCGAAGCCGTCGCGCTGCCGATGATCCTCTACAACGTGCCGGGGCGCACCGTCGCCGACCTGTCGAACGACACGGCGCTGCGCCTGGCGCAGGTGCCGAACATCGTCGGCATCAAGGATGCCACCGGCAACATCGAGCGCGGCAGCGACCTCATCAAGCGCGCGCCGCAGGGCTTCGCCGTGCTGAGCGGCGACGACGCCTCGGCGCTGGCGCTGACGCTGCTCGGCGGCAAGGGCACGATTTCGGTGACGGCCAACGTCGCGCCGCGGCTGATGCACCAGATGATCGCCGCCGCAATGGCGGGCGATCTCGCCAAGGCAAGGGAACTGAACTTCCGCTTGCTGGGTCTGCATCGCAACCTGTTCCTCGAAGCCAACCCGATTCCGGTCAAGTGGGCCTGCGCCCGCATGGGCCTGATCGAAGACGGACAGCGCCTGCCGATGACGCCGTTCTCGAAGGAATTCCACGACAAGCTGCTTGGCGCCATGCGCGAAGCGGGAATCACGGTCTGAGCTCAATGAAGAAGTTCTTCCTGTTTGGCCTCTGCGTCGCCCTCGCGGGCTGCGAGGGCATCATCCCCGAGTCGAAGAAGATCGACTACAAGTCGGCGAGCAAGCAGTCGGTGCCCAGCCTCGAAATCCCGCCAGACCTGACGCGGCCGAGCCGTGACGAGCGCTATACGGTGCCCGACATCCAGGGCAGCAAAGGCTCGGCGACCTACTCGGCCTACTCGGGCGAGCGTAGCGGTTCGACGCGCGCGTCGACGGCGCCGGAGCTGCTGCCGAAGGTGGACAAGGTGCGCATCGAGCGCTCCGGCAACCAGCGCTGGCTGGTCCTCGAGGGCTCTCCCGAGAAGGTATGGGAGACCGTCAAGGAGTTCTGGCAGGAGAACGGCTTCATCGTGAACGTCGAGATGCCGGAGGCCGGCATCATGGAAACGGACTGGGCCGAGAACCGCGCCAAGCTGCCGACGGACATCATCCGCAACACGCTCGGTAAGATGTTCGATTCGCTGTACTCGACGGCCGAGCGCGACAAGTTCCGCACCCGCCTCGAGAAGGGCGCGACGCCGGGCACGACCGAGATCTACATCAGCCACCGCGGCCTCTACGAGATCTACACCAACGAGGGCAAGAGCGAGACGCGCTGGCAGCCGCGCCCGGCGGACCCCGAACTGGAGGCCGAGATGCTCGGCCGCCTGATGGTGCGCATGGGCGTCGAGGACACGCGCGCCAAGACGATGCTCGCGGCCGGCATCACCAAGCCCGACGAGCGCGCCAAGCTCAAGCCCGCGGCGGACGGCGGCGGCACGCTCGAACTCCAGGAACCCTTCGATCGAGCCTGGCGCCGCGTCGGCCTCGCGCTGGACCGCGTCGGATTCACCGTCGAGGATCGCGACCGCTCGCAGGGCCTCTACTTCGTGCGCTACGTCGACCCCGAAGCGGACGGCGCCAAGAAGGAGGACAAGGGCTTCCTGTCGAAGCTGGCGTTCTGGAAGGGCAAGCCCGACCCGCTGGCGAACACCCAGTACCGCATCTTCGTCAAGGGACAGGGCGAGTTGAGCGCAGTTCAGGTACTGACGCGCGAAGGCGGCGTCGACAAGGCGGATTCCTCGAAGAAGATCCTCGGCCTGCTCTACGAACAGCTGAAGTGACGCTGCATTGACAGGCACGAAGCCCGGCCTCGCGCCGGGCTTCGTCGTTTACGCGATCGTGATTTCCTTCGCCAGATAGACGTCCTGGATCGCGTGCAGCAGTCCCACGCCTTCCGTCATCGGCTTCTGGAACGCCTTGCGGCCCGAGATCAGGCCCATGCCGCCGGCGCGCTTGTTGATGACGGCGGTGCGCACCGCCTGCGCGAGGTCGCCGGCGCCCTTGGATTCGCCGCCGGAGTTGATCAGGCCGGCGCGGCCCATGTAGCAGTTCGCGACCTGATAGCGCACGAGGTCGATGGGGTGGTCGCTGGTGAGTTCCGAATAGACCTTCGGGCTCGTCTTGCCGAACTTGATGGCGTTGTAGCCGCCGTTGTTCTCGGCCATCTTCTGCTTGATGATGTCGGCCTCGATGGTGACGCCGAGGTGGTTCGCCTGGCCGGTCAGGTCGGCCGACACCGAGTAGTCCTTGCCCTCGTGCTTGAAGGCGTCGTTGCGCACGTAGCACCAGAGGATCGTCGCCATGCCGAGTTCGTGCGCGCGCTTGAACATCTGCGAGACTTCCCAGATCTGCCGCCGCGATTCGTGCGAGCCGAAGTAGATCGTCGCGCCTACCGCCGCTGCGCCCATCTCGAACGCCTGCTCGACGTCGGCGAACAGCGTCTGGTCGAAGCTGTTCGGGTAGGACAGGTATTCGTTGTGGTTGAACTTGACCACGAACGGAATGCGGTGCGCGTAGCGCCGCGCGACGGCGCCGAGCACGCCGAGCGTTGACGCGACGGCGTTGCAGCCGCCCTCGATCGCCAGCTTGACGATGTTCTCGGGGTCGAAGTACAGCGGGTTGGGCGCGAACGACGCGCCGGCTGAGTGCTCGATGCCCTGGTCGACGGGCAGGATCGAGACGTAGCCCGTGCCCGCGAGCCGGCCGTGGCCGAAGATCGCGGCCAGGTTGCGCAGCACGCCCGGCTTGCGGTCGGTCGGCGCGAACACGCGGTCGATGAAGTCTGAGCCCGGGAGGTGCAGCGAATCCTTGGAAATGCCGCGGCAGGAATGGGCGAGCAGGCTGTCGCCTTCGCTGCCCAGCAGGGACGATATGTCGGTCATCGGTTTTCTCTCTCGTCGAATCGGCGCCGCTGCGGCGCGGAACTCCTTTATAGGCGGGTCCGGGGCGGCGGGCAAGCAGGTACACTGACGGCCGTCAAACGGGGTCTGGGTTCATGCGTTTTGCGTCACTGGGAAGCGGCAGCCGCGGCAACGCGCTGCTCGTCGAGGCCGACGGCACGCGGGTGCTGGTCGACTGCGGCTTCGGCCCGCGCGAACTGGCCAGGCGGCTGGCGCGGCTCGGCATCGAAGCCGGCGACATCGACGCCATCCTCGTCACCCACGAGCACAGCGACCATGTCGGCGGCGTGGCGCGCAGCGCGGAACGCCACGGCATCGCCGTCCATGCCACCGCAGGCACCTGCGTCGCGACCGGCGCCCTTGCCGGCGTGCGCGTCGAGCGTTTCGACAGCCATGCGAGCTTCTCGATCGGCGCGCTCGAGGTCCATCCCTATCCGGTGCCGCACGACGCGCGCGAGCCGGTCCAGTTCGTCGTCTCAGACGGCCGCCATCGCCTCGGCGTGCTGACCGATGCCGGTCACGTGACGCCGCACATGGTCAGCATGCTGGCGGCCTGCGACGCCCTCGTGCTGGAATGCAACCACGATCCCGACATGCTCGCGCGCGGCAGTTATCCGTGGCACCTCAAGCAGCGCATCGCCGGGCGCTTCGGCCATCTGGACAACGCCGCCGCGGCCGACCTGTTGCTGCGCGTCGACGCGCGCCGGCTCCAGCACGTGGTCTGCGCCCACCTCAGCGAGCAGAACAACCGGCCGGAACTGGCCGTCGCCGCGGTCGCCGCGGCACTCGGCTGCAGCATCGACTGGGTCGGCATCGCCGGCCAGGACGACGGCTGCGGCTGGCGCGCACTGGCATAAAAAAAGCCGACCCGAAGGTCGGCTTTTTCGGCGAAGAGAGCCGGATTACTTCTTCGGCTCTTCCTTCGGGGCCTCGGCGGCGGGAGCAGCCGGAGCCGGGGCGGCCATGCCGGCCATGCCAGCCATGCCTTCCATGCCGGCGGGAGCGGCCGGAGCGGCAGCGGGGGCCGGGGCGGGAGCAGCAGCCGGGGCGGGAGCGGGCGCGGGGGCAGCTTCTTCCTTCTTGCCACAGGCGGAAACGGCGAGTGCGACGAGGGCGGCGACGAGGAGCGAATGCTTCATGTTTTTTCCTTTGTTGGTGAGGAGAGGGTAACGGGAAAAATGCGGCCGGAGTGGCTCCGACCAGCCCCGGATTCTAGCAGTTTCGCGTAAAGGTGATAGGGGCGCACACCGCTCCCACCGTATAATTGCGCCCTTTTGCGGCACGTCAAATTTCCATGCAGGTGCTGGTCGAATCGCTGGACAACGAGGGGCGCGGCGTCGCCCACGTCGATGGCAAGGTCATTTTCATCGAGGGCGCGCTGCCGGGCGAGCTCGTCGAATACTCGAGCTACCGCCGCAAGCCCAGCTACGAACAGGCGCAGCTGACCGTCCTGCATACCGCATCGAGCCAGCGTGTTACGCCGCGCTGCCCGCATTTCGGGGTCTGCGGCGGCTGCAGCATGCAGCATCTGGATGCCGTGGCGCAGACGGCCGCCAAGCAGCGGGTGCTGGAGGATTCGCTCTGGCATATCTCGCGGCTCAAGGCCGAGACCGTCTTTCCGCCGATCTCCGGTTCGCCGTGGGGCTATCGTTTTCGGGCGCGGCCTTCCGTGCGGCTCGTGGCCAAGAAAGGCGGCGTGCTCGTCGGCTTCCACGAGAAGCGCAGCAGCTACGTCGCCGTGATGGACTCCTGCGAAGTGCTGCCGCCGCACGTCTCCGCGCTGCTGACGCCGCTCAAGGAACTCATCGGCGGCCTGTCGATTCCCGACCGCATCCCGCAGCTCGAACTCGCCATCGGCGACGGCCAGACGGTGCTCGTCGTGCGCATCCTCGAGCCGCTGACCGCGGCGGATGAAACGCGCATGCGCGAATTCGCCGATCGCCACGGCATCGTCTTCTACCTGCAGACCGGCGGGCCGGCGACGGCCGCGCTGTTCCATCCGCTCGACGCGCCGCCGCTCGCCTATTCGCTCCCGGACTTCGGCGTCACGCTGCGCTTCAGCCCGACCGAGTTCACGCAGGTCAATCATGGCGTCAACCGCATGCTGGTGCGCCGCGCGATGGCGCTGCTGAAGCCGGCGCCCGGCGAGCGCATCGCCGATCTGTTCTGCGGCCTCGGCAACTTCAGCCTGCCGATCGCGCGTCTTGGCGCGACGGTCGTCGGCATTGAGGGCGCCCAGGCGCTGGTGGAGCGCGCGCGATCCAACGCCGAACTCAACGGCCTCGGCGGGCGCTGCGAGTTCGCTGTCGCCAACCTGTTCGAGGCGACGCCGGAGAGCGTCGCCGCGCTCGGCCGCTTCGACAAGATGCTGATCGACCCGCCGCGCGAAGGCGCCATCGAACTCGTCAAGAGCCTTGGCGACGATGCGCCTGCGCGCATCGTCTACGTCTCCTGCAGCCCGGGGACGCTGGCGCGCGACGCCGGCGTGCTGGTGCACGAAAAGGGATATCGGCTCATCGGTGCGGGCATCGCCAGCATGTTCCCGCACACCTCGCACGTCGAGTCGATCGCGCTGTTCGAGAAATAGAGAAGGGCGGCCGAGGCCGCCCTTCGCGGGGAGCACCGTGCGCTAATCGCGTTCGCCGCCGAATGCCATCAGCAGGTGCAGCAGGCTGACGAAGACGTTGTAGACGTCGAGATACACGGCCAGCGTCGCACTGACGTAGTTCGTCTCGCCGCCCTGGACGATGCGGTTGATGTCGTAGAGGATGTAGGCGGAGAAGATCGCGATCGCCGCCGCCGAGATCGTCAGCGCCAGCGCCGGGATCTGGAAGAAGGCGTTGGCGAGCGCCGCGAGCAGTAGCAGGATCAGGCCGGGGAACAGGAAGCGCCCCAGATTGCCGAAGTCGCGCTTCGTCGTCGCCGCGAGGCCCGAGAGCACGAAGAAGATCGCCCCCGTGCCGCCCGCCGCCAGCGCGATCAGCGTGCCGCCGTTGGCGAGCCCCAGCGCGAAGCCGAGGATGCGCGACAGCATCAGGCCCATGAAGAACGTGAAGCCGAGCAGCAGCGCGACGCCGACGCCGCTGTCCTTGTTCTTCTCGATGCCCCACATGAAGCCGAAGGCGACGGCGAGGAACACCACGAAGCTGATCACCGGGCTGCCGGCGAACCAGGTGAAGCCCAGTTGGATGCCGGCCAGCGCGCCCAGCACCGTCGGCACCATCGACAGCGCCAGCAGCGCATAGGTGTTGCGCAGGACGCGATTCTGCTGTCGCGCGACCTCCGCGGTGGCGACCGGATGACGGCCGAAATCGATATCTGCCATGACAGATCTCCACGGTTGTCGAACGACCATAAGACTGCCGCCGGCGCCCGCGAGTTTCAACAAACGTCGCGGGGCCATTCCGGGCAGGGGCGAGGCGGCGGCTATAATCCGCCCGCCGCGGAGGTGTGGCAGAGTGGTCGATTGCACCGGTCTTGAAAATGGTGTGGTTAAGGGATGGAAGCGTGGCAGAGTGGTCGATTGCACCGGTCTTGAAAACCGGCAAGGGGCAACCCTTCGTGAGTTCGAATCTCACCGCTTCCGCCAATTACGTACAAACGAGTTGGGCACGGTGTTCCTCGTTTCGCTACCGACAGCCTCAACAACGCCAAGGTTAGAGCCTGTCATTGTCGCCTCTGTAGCGTAGATCCGAACTTCGTCGACGACCAAGTGTGCGAAGGCCTTACCTAACGACCTGCTTGTTACGCAGGGCTTCCTCTACCAGCAGAAACTCACCGCTCTTTAGGGCCAGAAAAAATCCCTCTTGCATCAAGCTTTCTCGGGTGCGCTGTAGGGGCGGGCTCGCAGCTCGGTGCAAACCGGGTCGAAACCGGTCATGTTTGCACCGTCGACACATCTGGGCGACGTGTCGAATAAATTAAGAACGATCGACACATCGGATTGACATGTCGACCGCCTCGACATACATTGTCCTCATGTCGAGGAAATCGAAAAGCATCAACATGAGCGGCGGTGGCTGGTGGCCGGAGCGGCCGTACAACGCCATGCCGCTGTTGCCGCCGGCCGCGGAACTGGAGACGCGCGCGGTGCTGCGCGCTTGCATCGCGGCGCGCGCGGCGCTGGGCGAACTGAAGCAGGCGGCGCAGTTGATCCCCAACCAGGCGATGCTGGTCAATACCCTGCCGCTGCTTGAAGCCCGCGCCAGTTCGGAAATCGAGAACATCGTCACCACCACGGACGAACTGTTCCGCCACGCGGGCAACGAGGCGCAGGCCAACGCGGCGACCAAGGAAGCCTTGCGCTACGGCCGGGCCTTGTTCGAAGGCTTCGCCGCGCTCAGGAAGAAGCCCCTCTGCACGCGAACCGCCGAGCAGATCTGCACCACCATCAAGGGCGTCGACATGTCGGTCCGCCGCACGCCGGGCACGACGCTGATGAACGACCGCACCGGCGAAACCATCTACACGCCGCCCGAGGGCGAGGCGCTGCTCCGCGACCTGCTGGCCAACTGGGAACGCTATCTGCACAACGAGACGGAACTCGATCCGCTGATCCGCATGGCGGTCGGCCACTACCAGTTCGAGGCCATCCACCCGTTCACCGACGGCAACGGCCGCACCGGCCGCGTGCTGAACAGCCTGTTCCTGATCGAGGAAGGTCTACTGACGCTGCCCATCCTTTATCTGAGCCGCTACATCATCAACCACAAGGCGGACTATTACCGCCTGCTGCTGCAGGTCACGCGCGAGCAGGACTGGGAGCCGTGGCTGCTGTACGTCCTCAAGGGCGTGGAGGAGACGGCGAACTGGACCACTGCGAAGATCGCCGCGGTCCGCGCCTTGTCCGACCTGACGGCCGAGTACGTGCGCGCCCGCCTGCCGAAGGTGTATAGCCACGAACTGGTGAGCCTGTTGTTCGAGCTGCCGTATTGCCGCATCGTCAGTCTGACGGAAAGGGGCATCGCCAAGCGCCAGACGGCCTCGGTGTACCTCAAGCAACTGGCGGAGATCGGCGTGTTGAAGGAGCAGGAAGCCGGCAAGGAGAAGCTCTTCATCCATCCGAAGCTGATGCAACTGCTGACGCGCGACGACAACAAGGTCGTGGCTTACAAGTGAACGAAGTCGAGACCCGCGCCGAGCACATCGACCCTGCGCTGGCGGGGCGGGCTGGGCGTGGTGGCGGGCAGCCGCGTGCGGCGCGAGCACCTCACGCTCGGCCGGCTGGAAGCCGGACGAGATCGGGAAAGTGTTCAGCGGGTTTTCAGCGGTATCTTTATGCTGAACCTGTCGGTGTGTTGACCTATCAATCAGTCAGTAGAGCCTAATTCGAGGGAAAACTTCCATGAGCGCCGTCCCGCAATCCGCCGACGAACCGATCCTGATGCGCCGTGACGAAGGCGGGGTGGCGACGCTGACGCTCAACCGGCCTGGCCAGTTCAATTCGCTGTCCGAGGAGATGCTGGCGGAGCTGCAGGCCGCGTTCGATGCCATCGCCGCCGACGCATCGGTGCGCGTCGTTGTCATCGCCGGCGCCGGCAAGGCCTTCTGCGCCGGGCACGACCTCAAGCAGATGCGCGCCAACCATGCCAAGGCCTACATGCAGAAGCTGTTCAAGCAATGCGGCAAGGTCATGACGACCATCACGCAGATGCCGCAGCCGGTGATCGCGCGCATCCATGGCATCGCCACGGCGGCCGGCTGCCAGCTCGTCGCCGCCTGCGATCTCGCGGTGGCTGCGGACGTCGCGCGCTTCGCAGTCTCCGGCATCAACGTCGGGCTGTTCTGTGCCACGCCATCCGTGGCGCTGGCGCGCAACATGGGCCGCAAGCAGGCGATGGAAATGCTGCTGACCGGCGACTTCATCGACGCCGCCGAGGCGCAGCGCCGCGGCCTCGTCAATCGCGTCGTGCCGCTCGACCAGCTCGACGCCGAAGTGAAGAAGCTGACCGACTCGATCTGCGGCAAGTCCGCGGCTGCCGTCTCGATGGGCAAGCAGATGTTCTACCGCCAGCTCGAGATGGGGCTCGACGCCGCCTACCAGCTGGCGAGCGAGACCATGGCCTGCAACATGATGTGCGACGACGCCGCCGAAGGCATCGACGCCTTCATGCAGAAGCGACCGCCGGCCTGGAAGGGCCGCTAGTCCTTTTTCGCCGGGCGATCCCGCGAGGGAATCCGCCACAGCCAGATCGCCGTCGTCGTCCCGATGACGGCCAGCATCGCCTGCAGCCAGGGCTTGTCCGAAAAACTCCAGATCGAAACGGCGATCGTCGCGGCCATGGTGCCGATGGCGATCAGCTTGATGCGCCACGGGATGCTGCCGTGCAGTCGCCATTCGCGGATCAGCGGCCCGAAGGTCGGGTTGTGCACCAGCCACGAATAGAAGCGCCGCGAGGCGCGCGCGTAGCAGGCGGCGGCGACGAGCACGAAGGGCGTCGTCGGCAGCCCCGGCACGACGATGCCGATGACGCCGAGCAGCAGCGCGATGCTGCCGACGGTCCACAGGATCACGCGCACTACCAGCGACGGATGCAGCTCGTGGTGATGGACCGCGTGCGGGTCGTCGCCGGGATGCTCGTTCATCGGCCGTGGTCGAGCCAGTGTTCGAGGCCCTGCGCGTTGAGCTCGATGTCGGCCTCGAAGTGGGCCAGCGCCGCCTGTCCCTGCAGGCCCCAGTCCTGGCGCACCGCCTCGTCGGCGACGATGGCGGCGATGCCGTCCATGATGCGGCGCTTGCGCGCCTCGACCGCCTTCTCGAAGCGCAACGCGACGTCCACCTGGGCGTCGATCAGCCGATGCAGGTCGGCGGCCAGCCGCGGCGTGTCCTTGGCCTGGCCGAAGTGCGTGGCGTAGATCGCCTCGGGCTTCATCGCCATCATGCGGTCGATCGAGCGGTGCAGTTCGTCGGGCTCGAGCTGCGTCGGCGTCAGCGTCGGAAAGACGTGGCGGCGGCCGTCGCGGTCGAGTTCGCGGAACACGAAACCGAAGGTGTCGCCGGTGAAGAAGTGGCCGGTCAGTGAATCGCGGATGCAGACGTGGTGACGCGCGTGGCCCGGCGTGTCGAGGAAGTCGAACTCGCGCCCGGCGAGGCTGACGCGCGCGCCCTCCGGCGTCTCGATCACGCGCTCCGCGGCGATCGGCAGGATGTCGCCGTACATCGCGCGCGCCTTGGCCTCGCCATAGACGGCGTAAGTCGCCGTGGTCAGCTTCGCGGGATCGATCATGTGGCGCGCGCCGCGCGGATGCACGGTCAGCTTCGCATTCGGCAGCTCGCGCATCAGCAGGCCGGCGCCGCCGGCGTGGTCGAGATGCACGTGCGTCAGCATCACGTAGTCGACCGCGTCGCGGGCGATGCCGAGGCCGGCGAGGGCATCGAGCACGCGCGGCACGGCGGCATTGACGGCCGTATCGACGAGCGCCGCGCGGCCGTCGTGCACGATCACGTGCACGGCATCGAGCAGCGGTCGGCCGAAGCCGGAATCGACGGCATGGATGCCGTTGCCGAAGCCGAAGACGTATTCCTTCATTGGGTGATGCGTTCCGTGATCCAGCGCTTGGCGGCCGCGGTGTCCATCGGGAAGCCGCCGCATTGCATCATCGAGAAGCCGAAGACGTAGGCGTAGAGCAGCACGCTGCGCGCTTTGGCTTCCGCGTCCGGCAGGCCGAGCGCGACGAACAGCTGGCGCGTGCAGTCCAGCCGCGTGGCGTCGACTTCCTCGACGATGGCGGCGGTCGTCGCGTCCTGCCGCGCCCACATGCGGATGGCGGCCTCGATGGCGATGCCCTTGCGGCTCTTGGCCGCCGAGTAGACGTCGATCGTATGGCGCAACGCATCCAGCTCGCCGCCGGGATCGGCGCTGGTCTGCTTGCGGATGTCGCGGATGCGGCCGTCGCGCCAGGTTTCGAGCACGGCATCGACGAGATCGCGGCGGTCGCGGAAGTGCCAGTAGAAGCTGCCCTTGGTGACGCCGAGCTTCTTCGCCAGCGTCTCGACGCGCAGGCCGTCCATGCCGTCCTCGGCGACGACGGCGAGGGCGCGCCTGATCCATGCCTCGCGGTCAAGGGCGGGACGCTGCTTGCCGGAGGAAATCGTCGAGTCCATACGGTAGGGTATTGAAACGAGGAATTGGTTTCGGTAGTATAGCAAGCCATACGATACCGTATGGGCGTCGCGGTGGCCTACACTGCAACGAACTACCAAGGAGGCAGCGCTTGAAAATCCTCGTCCCCGTCAAACGCGTCGTCGACTACAACGTCAAGGTGCGCGTGAAGTCCGACAACAGCGGCGTCGAACTCGCCAACGTCAAGATGTCGATGAATCCCTTCGACGAGATCGCCGTCGAGGAGGCCGTGCGGCTCAAGGAGGCCGGCGTCGCCACCGAGGTGGTCGCCGTCAGCTGCGGCCTCACCGCCTGCCAGGAAACGCTGCGCACGGCGATGGCCATCGGCGCCGACCGTGCCATCCTCGCCGAGACCGACGCCGAACTGCAGCCGCTGGCCGTCGCCAAGCTGCTCAAGGCGCTGGTCGCTAAGGAGGCGCCGCAACTCGTCATCCTCGGCAAGCAGGCGATCGACGACGACGCCAACCAGACCGGCCAGATGCTGGCCGCGCTGCTCGGCTGGCCGCAGGCGACCTTCGCCTCCAAGGTGAAGATCGAAGGCGGCAAGGCCGTCGTCACACGCGAGATCGACGGCGGCCTCGAGACGCTGGAACTGACGCTGCCGGCGGTGGTCACCACCGACCTGCGCCTCAACGAGCCGCGCTACGCCACGCTGCCCAACATCATGAAGGCGAAGAAGAAGCCGCTCGACGTCGTCAAGCCGGCCGACCTCGGCATCGACGTTGCCCCGCGGCTGAAGACGCTGAAAGTCGTCGAGCCGCCCAAGCGCACCGCCGGCGTGCGCGTCGCCGACGTCGCGCAACTCGTCGACAAACTCAAGAACGAAGCCAAGGTGATCGCATGAGCCTCCTCGTCATCGCTGAACACGACAACGCGGCGCTCAAGGGCGCCACCCTCAACACCATCGCCGCCGCGGCGAAGATCGGCGGCGAGATCCACGTGCTGGTCGCCGGCGCGGGTTGCGCGGCCGTCGCCCAGGCCGCGGAGCAGGTCGCCGGCGTCGCCAAAGTGAAGCTCGCCGACGCGCCGCACTACGAGACGCAGACCGCCGAGAACGTCGCCGCGCTGGTCGTCGCCAATGCGGCCGGCTACACGCACATCCTTGCCCCGGCGACCAGCTTCGGCAAGAACATGCTGCCGCGCGTCGCCGCGCTCCTCGACGTGGCCCAGGTCTCCGACATCGTCGGCGTCGAGTCGCCCGACACCTTCGTGCGGCCGATTTACGCCGGCAACGCGCTCGCCACCGTGCAGAGCGCCGATGCCGTCAAGGTGATCAGCGTGCGCACCACCGGCTTCGATGCCGTCGCCGCGCAGGGCGGCAGCGCCGCCGTCGAGAGCATCGCTCCCGGTCCGGATCTCGCCATCGCGAAGCTGGTCGGCCGCGAGCTGACGAAGTCCGCGCGTCCCGAACTCGGCGCCGCCAAGGTCATCGTCTCGGGCGGGCGCGGCCTCGGTTCGGGCGAGAACTACCACACGCTGCTCGAGCCGCTGGCCGACAAGCTCGGCGCCGCGCTCGGCGCCTCGCGCGCGGCCGTCGATGCCGGCTTCGTGCCCAACGACTACCAGGTCGGCCAGACCGGCAAGATCGTCGCGCCGCAGCTCTACCTCGCGGTCGGCATTTCGGGCGCCATCCAGCACCTCGCCGGCATGAAGGACTCGCGCGTGATCGTCGCCATCAACAAGGACCCCGACGCGCCGATCTTCCAGGTCGCCGACTATGCGCTGGTCGCCGACCTGTTCGAGGCCGTGCCGGAGCTGACCGCCGCGCTGTAGGAGGGCAGGGGCGTGAACTTCTCGGCCGAGCTGTTCGAGGACGGATGGGCGCTCGGCGCGTTCGCGCTCCTCGCGCTCGTCTGGGTCTGGTGCGCACGCACGGGGCCGTGGAAACGGCTCGCCGATCCGGTGCAGGCCAACGTCTGGTTCGGTACCATCGTCGCGCTGATCGTCGTCTGGCACCTCAACGCCGGCGTGCGGCCCGGCCTCGGCCTGCACCTGCTCGGCGCCACGGCCTTCACGCTGATGTTCGGGCGCCAGCTCGCGATCGTCGGCCTTTGCATCGTGCTGGCCGCGGTGATGCTCAACGGCGGCGCGCACGCGCTGGCCGACTGGCAGCCCTACGCGCTCAGCGCGCTCGTTACCGCCGTCTTCCCGTGCTTCGCGGCCCACGCGGTGCTGCGCGCAACCGAGCGCTTCCTGCCGGCCAACTTCTTCGTCTACATCTTCGTCGCCGCGTTCTTCGGGGCCGCGGCCGTCGTCGTCGCCACGGGCGTGGTGGCCAGCCTGCTGCTCTGGGTCGCCGCCGTGTATCCGTTCGAAATGCTGGCCGGCGAGTACCTGCCGCCCTACCTGCTGCTCGGCTTCGCCGAAGCCTGGCTCAACGGCGCCGCCATCACCCTGATGGTCGTCTACCACCCGCACTGGGTCGGCAGCTTCGACGACCATCGCTATCTGCACAACAAGTAATCACCAGGGAGTCTTCATGAGCAATTACATCGCCCCCGTGCGGGACATGCTGTTCGTACTCAACGAGCTGGCCGGCCTCGACAAGGTCGCCCAACTTCCCGGCTGCGAGGAAGCGACGCCGGACCTCGTCGAAGCCGTGCTCGACGAAGGCGGCCGCTTTGCCGGCGAAGTGCTGGCGCCGCTCAATTTCAGCGGCGACCAGGAGGGCGCGCGCTGGCACGATCGCAACGTGACCATGCCGGCCGGCTTCAAGGAGGCCTACCGGCAGTTCGCCGACGGCGGCTGGACCGCACTCGACTGCAATCCCGAGCACGGTGGTCAGGGCCTGCCGCGGCTCGTGTCCGCCGCGGTGCGCGAGATGTGGAAGTCGGCCAACATGGCCTTCTCGCTCTGCCCGCTGCTGACCGCCGGCGCCATCGAGGCGCTCGAACTCTGCGGCTCCGAGGAGCAGCAGCGGACCTACCTGCCGAACATGGTCTCGGGCAAGTGGACCGGCACCATGAACCTCACCGAGCCGCAGGCCGGCTCCGACCTCGCGGCGATCCGCACGCGCGCCGAGCCGCAGCCGGACGGGACGTACAAGATCTTCGGCCAGAAGATCTTCATCACCTACGGCGAGCACGATATGGCCGAGAACATCGTCCATCTGGTGCTTGCGCGCCTGCCGGACGCGCCGGAAGGCGTGAAGGGCATCTCGCTGTTCGTGGTGCCCAAGTTCCTTGTCAATGCCGACGGCAGCCTCGGCAAGCGCAACGACGCCTATTGCGTGTCAATCGAGCACAAGCTCGGCATCCACGCCAGCCCGACCGCCGTGATGGCCTTCGGCGACAGCGGTGGCGCCGTTGGCACGCTGGTCGGCAAGCCGAACGAGGGCCTCAAGTACATGTTCGTGATGATGAACGCCGCGCGCTACGCCGTCGGCCTCGAAGGCCTGGCGCTCTCGGAGCGCGCCTACCAGAAGGCGCTCGGTTATGCGCGCGAGCGCGTGCAGAGCCGCGCCATCGAGGGTTCGGCCGGCTCGGTGGCGATCGTCAACCATCCCGACATCCGCCGCATGCTGATGACCATGAAGTCGCAGACCGAGGCCATGCGCGCGCTCGCCTACACGGTGGCCGCGGCGCACGACACGGCGGGGCGCCATCCCGACGCCGCGGAGCGCGCGCGCAACCAGGCCTTCGTCGACCTGATGATTCCGGTCGTCAAGGGCTGGCTGACCGAGACCGCCAACGAGATCGCCTACCTCGGCGTGCAGGTGCACGGCGGCATGGGCTTCATCGAGGAAACCGGCGCCGCGCAGCACATGCGCGACGCGCGCATCACCACGATCTACGAAGGCACCACCGGCATCCAGGCCAACGACCTGATCGGCCGCAAGATGGCGCGCGAAGGCGGCGTGACTTTCAAGGGCGTGGTCGCCGAGATGCGCAAGACGCTAGCCGCGCTCGCCGGCCAGGCCGGCATGGAATCGATGCACGGCGCCCTGGCCAAGGGCATCGCCGCGCTCGAAGCGGCCGGCGGCTACATCGTCGAGAACTACGGCAAGGACGTGCGCGCGGTGGCGGTGGGTGCGGTGCCATTCCTCAAACTCATGGGCATCGTCTCCGGCGGCTGGATGATGGCGCGCGCGGCGCTCGTCGCCCAGGCGCAGGTCGCGGGCGGCAGCGCCGATCCGTTCTACCCGGCCAAGATCGCCACTGCG
This sequence comes from Pseudomonadota bacterium, assembly GCA_046726235.1. Lineage (GTDB taxonomy): Bacteria > Pseudomonadota > Gammaproteobacteria > Burkholderiales > Rhodocyclaceae > Nitricoxidireducens. The sequence goes on along the minus strand of JBKPAD010000002.1, from coordinate 14,625 downwards.
CGCTACTACGCCGAGCACGTGCTGACGGCGGCCGGCGGCCTCGCCGAGGAGATCGTGCACGGTGGCACCAGCGCGCTCGCGCTGCCTGAGGAAATGCTCGGCTGAGGCGGTTGCCGCGGGCGCGCGGCTTGCCGCCGCCCGCTGGTTCTGTTCGTTCGGAGGTGATGCCGCCATGAAACTCATCCCCTACCTGGCGTTCGACGGGCAGGCCGAGGAGGCGCTGAAGTTCTACGCCGCCGCGCTCGACGCCCGCATCGACATGGTCAGCCGCTTCCGCGAGGCGCCGCTCGACGTGCCGCAGAGCCACCTCGACCGCATCATGCATGCGCACCTCAGCTTCGGCGACAACAGCCTCATGCTGTCGGACGCCATGCCCGGCCAGCCGCCGACCGCCGGCACGCAAGTGGCGCTGTCGCTTAATCTTGGCGGCAACGAGGACTTCGCGCGCCGCCTGTTCGACCGCCTGGCCGAAGGCGGCCGCGTGACCATGCCGCTGGCGCAGCAGTTCTGGGGCGCCCTGTTCGGCATGTGCGTGGACCGCTACGGCGTCAGCTGGATGGTCAATTGCCAGAACGAGCCGCCGGTCGGCTGAGCGCCGGGTGCCGGTCCTCCAGGAACTGAAAGGCGGCATCGTTCCGGTCGAGGTCTGGACCGGCGATCTCGAGGCCTCGGCACGCGCGCAGCTCGAAAACGTCGCACGCCTGCCGATCGTCCACCACCACGTCGCGGCGATGCCCGACGTCCACATGGGCATCGGCGCCACCGTCGGCTCGGTGATCGCGACTCGCGCGGCGATCATTCCCGCGGCGGTCGGGGTGGACATCGGGTGCGGCATGATCGCCGCGCGGCTCTCGCTCGACGCCGCGGCGCTCGACGAAAAGCGCTTGCGCCGCATCTTCGACCACATCAGCCACGACGTTCCGGTCGGCTTCGAGCAACACCGGGAGGGCTGGGCGCCGCCGCCGGCGAAGAAGTTCGCCGCCGGCCTGCGCGCGATCACCGAGGCGCACCCGGGCGTGAAGAAGCGCGTCGGGCGCAACAGCGACTGGGTGCGCCAACTCGGCACGCTCGGCGGCGGCAACCATTTCATCGAGGTCTGTCTGGACGAGAGCCAGCGCCTCTGGCTGATGCTGCACTCGGGCAGCCGCGGCATCGGCAACGCCATCGGCCAGTACTTCATCGAACTCGCGCGCCGCGAGGCCGAGCGCCACCAGCTGCAGTTGCCGGACCGCGATCTCGCCTGGCTCGGCGAAGGCACGCCGGCCTTCGAGGACTACGTCGCTGCCGTGCATTGGGCGCAGGACTACGCGGCCGCCAACCGCGCCGCCATGGTCGATCTGGTGCTCGCGGCCCTGCGCCGCCACCTGCCGCCGTTCGAGGTCACCGGCGAGGTCGTCAACTGCCATCACAACTACGTCGCCCGCGAGCGCCACTACGGCGCCGACGTGTGGGTGACGCGCAAGGGCGCGGTGCGCGCCGGTGCCGGTGAACTCGCGATCATCCCCGGCAGCATGGGCGCGCGCAGCTACATCGCCCGCGGCCGTGGCAATCCGACGAGCTTCGAGTCCTGCGCCCACGGCGCCGGCCGGCGCATGAGTCGCACCCAGGCGGGCAGGGCCTTCAACGAGCGCGACCTCGCGCGCCAGACCGAAGGCGTCGTTTGCCGCAAGGACCGCGGCGTCATCGACGAGATTCCGTCGGCCTACAAGGACATCGACGAAGTGATGGCGAACCAGTCCGACCTCGTCGAGGCCGTGCACACCCTCAAGCAGGTGCTTTGCGTGAAAGGCTAGGCGGGGCCGGCCACGGGCAGCACGATGCGGAAGATGGTGCCCTTGCCGGGCGCGCTGTCGACCTCGATGCGGCCGCCGTGCTTCTTGACGATGTCCCATGACAGGGAGAGGCCGAGGCCGGTTCCCTTGCCGACGGGCTTGGTGGTGAAGAAGGGCTCGAAGATGTGCTTCAGAACCTCCGGCGGCATGCCGCGGCCGGTATCGGCGATCTCGACGCGCACAAAGCCGCTGCCCTCGGGCGCAGTGCGCACGGTGATGGTGCCGCGCTCGTCGATCGCCTGCGCGGCGTTCAGCAGCATGTTCATGAAGACCTGGTTGATCTGCCCGGGCACGCAGCGCACGCGCGGCAGTTCGCCGTAGTCGCGCGCCACGTCGGTCTTGTACTTGAGCTCGTTCCAGACCACGTTGAGCGTGCTCTCGAGGCCGGCGTTGAGGTCGGCTTCCTGCCATTCGGCCTCGTCGACGTGCGAGAAGTCCTTCAGGTCCTGGACGATCTTCTTGACGCGGTCGAGGCCGTCGCGCGACTCGCCGAGCAGCGCGACGATGTCCTGGCGCAGGAAGGAGAGGTCGGCCTCGTCACGCACGGCGGCCAGTTGCGGCGACGACTGCAGGCCGGCCGCCTCGGCGGCGGTTGCGTAGCCGTCGACGAGCCGCAACAGCTGGTCGACGTAGTGCCCGAGCGTGCCGAGGTTGGAGTTGACGAAGCCGACGGGATTGTTGATCTCGTGCGCCACGCCGGCGGCGAGCTGGCCGATCGCGGCCATCTTCTCGGACTGCATGATCTGGTTCTGCGCCTCTTCCATCTTCTTCAGCAGCGCCGTGAGTTCCTGCGTGCGCTCGGCGACCTTGCGCTCGAGGCTGGCGTTGGCGTCGGCGAGTTCCTTGTTCTGCAGCGAAAGCACGTGATACAGCTTGTGCAGCGCGCCGAGCAGCACCGAAACGTTGTTGTCGCCGGTCTGCCGCTCGCGCGCCCAGGCCTCGGCCGCCGGCGTGCCCGCCCTGACGGCGGCCAGCTGGCGCGCCATCGACTGGTCCTCGGCGAGGATGTGGAACGACAGCCAGGAGGCGAGGAAGCCGTGCAGCATCGCCGCCGGATTGGCCATGCCGGCGCGCCCGCGCCACATCTGCACCAGCTGCTCGACGAACTGTGCGTGATGGCGCTTGTGCAGCGCCAGGTATTGCGCGTCGATGGCCGTTTCGGCCATCAGCCGTTCCTCCTCGGCGAAATGGGCGCGGGCGTAGTCGGCGAGCTGGTGGAACAGCGTCTGGAGGTCGTCTTCCGACGAGTGGTCGGCGGTGAGCATTTCGCCGACCAGGTTGATGATGTCGACGAGGTGGCGGTGCTGTGCGTCGACCGTCGGCAGCCCGGTCACGAAGCGGTTGTCCCACGCGAAGGCTTCCATCTCCACTCCGATTTGAGGCACCGCAAATGCGCGGGCCTTATGACAACGTATGCTACCCTTTTCCGGTCGGAGTCATTGCGGGACACGCGGGTCTATGTGGTGTCGGATTCTCCTGGTTGACGACGAGGCGCCCATCCTCTCGGCGCTGCGGCGAGAGCTGATGCGCAAGCCCGAAGTCGGCTACGACGGCCTCGAGGTCGAGGCCTTCGTTTCGCCGGCGGAGGCGCTGGCGCGCGCCGCGGAGGAGAGCAGCGAGTTCGACATCGCCATCGTCGACTACATGATGCCGGGGCTCGACGGCATCGCCTTCCTCAAGACGCTGCACCGGCTGCAGCCGCGGACGATCCGCATCCTGCTGACCGGCTGCGCCGACAGCGGCGCGGCGATCGGTGCCATCAACGACGCGCAGGTCGACTTCCTCGTCACCAAGCCGTGGAGCGAATACGACCTCAAGGGGCGCATCGCGCTGGCGTTGCGGGAGCGCGAGTTGCGCCGCGAGCGCACGCAGCCGCCGCCACCGCGGCAAGAGCCCTACCGCCTGATGCTGGTCGACGACGACGCGGCGCTGCTCAACGCGCTCGAACGCGAGATCACGCACGGCGGCATCGCCTCGCGCGGCAGCCGGCCGTTGTTCGCGATCGAGAAGTTCACGCGCCCGTCGCAGGCCATCGAGGCGGCCGCACGCGCCTGTCCGGACGTCGTGATGTCGGACTACGGGATGCCGGAGATGGACGGCGTCACCCTCCTGCATCGCCTGCGCGGCGCCTGCCCTTCGGCGGTGCGCGTGATGCTTTCGGCGCAGGACGACGTCGGCGTGCTGATCGACGCCATCAACGTCGCCGGCGTCTATCACTTCCTCGGCAAGCCGTGGGAGCCGGCAGCGCTCGAGGCGACCCTCCGGCAGGCCCTGCGTTACCGGGATTTGCTGGGCCCGGAAGCGCATAATTGAACGCGGCGAGGCCGGCGCCAGACCGGCCCCCGTCCCACAGGGAGCACAGCCCATGAACCCGGTCCTGCGTCGCGTGCTGGTGGTCGATGACGAGCCGAACGTCGTCAGTGCCGTGCGGCGCGAACTGAACACGCCGCCGCTCGGCCGTTACCGCTACGAGGTCGAGTGTTTCAGCGATCCCGCCGCCGCCCTCGAACGGGCGCGCGTGCAGGCCTTCGATGCCGTGGTCAGCGACTTTCGCATGCCGGGCATGGACGGGCTTGAATTCCTCAAGGCCTTCGCGGCGCTGCAGCCCGATTGCCCCCGGCTGGTGCTGAGCGGCCGCACCGACCTGGGCTCGCTGGTGCGCATGGTCAACGAGAGCCACATCTTCCGCTTCATTCCCAAGCCCTGGCACGACTACTTCCTCAAGAGCTCGCTCGGTCAGGCGATCGACTGCCACACGGCGCTGAACGAGAACCGCCGCCTCGCCGACATGGTGCGCAGCCACGGGATCGCCTTGCCGGAGGCGGCGGGCGTCGAGCAGGTGCTGGTCGTGGACGACGATCCCGGCGTCTGCGCCGCCCTGGAGCGGGTGTTCGCCGGCCACACGCCGGCCGACGACCTGTTCGCGGCGATACGCGCCGAGCTCGCCGGAAGCGGCGGCGCGCCGCTGGTCGATGGCCGCGTCACGGTGCAGACCACGACCTCGCCGCTGCACGCGCTGAAGATGGTCGACGACCTCACCTTCTCCTGCATCGTCGCCGACCTGCACATGCGCGAGATGAACGGCATCGAATTGATGCGCCAGTTCGCCGAGCGCCAGCCGGACTGCGAACGGGTGCTGCTCTCCGGCCGGCTGACGCAGGACGATCTCGTCGATGCCGTCGATACCCTGCACGTCTTCGGCGTCGTCGCCAAGCCCTGGGAGGACTACGAGATCCGAGCCTGCGTGGCGCAGGCGCTGGCGCGCCGCCGCGTGCTGATCGAGAACCGCACCCTGGCCGGGATGGTTCGCAAGGCCGGCGGCGCGGATGCCTGACGCCGGCATGCGCGTGAAAGCGTTCTCCAGCCTGCGCAGCCGCATCTGGCTCGCCGTCGGCGCGACGGCGCTGCCGATTTTCGTGTTTTCCCTGTTCGGCCACTTCGAGCGGCGCGAGGCTGCGCTGCGCGCGGTCGAGGGCGAGATGCAGCACATGCTGCACATGGCGCTCGTCGAAGAGCGCGTCATCGCCAACAACGCGCGCCAGGTGCTGCGGATCATGGCGCGCTCGAACGAGCTCTCCCGGCTCGTCGCCGGCGACTGCAACGCGATCGCCGGCCGCTTGCTGCAGACGCAGACCGACTTCGCCAACATCGGCGCCGTGCTGCCCGATGGTCGGGCCTTCTGCAGCGGCCTGCCGATGCGGGCTCCGGTGAACGGCGGCGACCGGCCGTGGTTCAAGGAAGCGCTCGACTCGAGCGACGTCAGCCACGGCCACTATCAGTTCGGTCGCATCACCCGGCAGCGCGGCGTGGCCTACGGCTATGCCCTGCGCGACGATGCCGGCAAGGTGCGCGCGGTGCTCTTCGCGGTCACGGGCACCGACTGGTTCGACCGCATGGCGGAAGCCGTGCCGCTGCCGCGCGGCTGGTTCGCGCTGGCGGCCGACGGCGACGGGCACGTGCTGGGTCGGGATGCCCTCACGCCCGAACGCATGACCTCGGACACCGTCGACGCGGCGCTCCTGCGGCTGCTGCGCGAGACGCCCGAGCAGGCGGCGCAGCGCGTGCGCCGCGACGGTAGCGAGCGCATCGTCGGGCTCGCTCCGCTGGCGAACGCCGGCGGCGGCATCCATCTGGTGATCGGTGCGCCCACGGCCAGCGTCCTCGAGCCGATCGACCGCGTGCTGTATCGCGACCTCGGCATCGTCGGCCTGGTGTTCCTCGCCTCGGCGCTGCTGGGCTGGCTGGAATTCCGCCGTTCCTTCGGCGCCTGGGCCGACCGGCTGCGCGAGACCGTGCGGCGCATCGGCGCCGGCGAGGCGCTGCCGCCGAGCCTGGCGGAAAGTTCCGTGCGCGAGCTGAGCGAGCTCTCGGCGGCGTTCCTGCAGATGAAGGCGCGGCTCGACGCCGCCGACCGGCAACGCCGCGCCGACGAGGCGGCGGTGCGCGAAAGCGAGGAGCGCCTGCGGCTCGCGCTCGAGACCGGCAACGAGGCGCTGTGGGACTGGGACGTCGCCACCGGCCTCGCGTACTGTTCGCCGACCTGGTACACCATGCTGGGCTACGAGCCGGACGAGTTTCCGGCGAGCTACGCCGGCTGGGAAGGGCTGCTGCATCCGGCCGATCGCGAGGAGGTCACGCAGCGCCTGCTGGCGTCCATCCACGGCGGCGATGGCGGCTTCGAGGGCTCGTTCCGCCTGCGCGGCAAGCGCGGCGAGTGGCACTGGGTGCAGTCGCGCGCCAGCGTAGTCAAGCGGGACGCCCACGGACGCGCGCTGCGCGTCGTCGGCACCAGCATCGACATCAGCGAGCAGCGCCAGCGCGACGAGGAGGAGCAGGCGCGCGCCGACCGCGTGGTGGTGCTGCTGGCGCTCAACGAATACTCCGCACGCCATCACGAGAAGGAGTTCGTCGCCTTAGCCGCCGATGCGGCGGAAAGGATCACCGGCAGCGAACTCGGCTTCATCCACTTCATCAACGAAGACCAGGAACATCTCGATCTCGTCGTCTGGACCAAGGCCACGCACCACGACTGCCTCGTCGTGCAGGCCGACCACTATCCGGTCAGCGAGGCCGGGGTATGGGCCGATTGCGTGCGGCGGCGCCAGGCCGTCGTGGTCAACGACTATCCGGCGCTGGCGGCGAAGAAGGGATCGCCGCCGGGACACGTGCGCATGGAGCGCCTGCTCACGGTGCCGATCATCGCCGACGATCGCGTGGTCGCGGTCGTCGGCGTCGCCAACAAGGCGGACGACTACGGCAGCCAGGATGTCGAGTCGCTGGACCTGATCGGCGGCGAGCTGTGGCGCATCGTGCGCGGCAGGCGCATCGAGCGCTCGCTGGCAGAATCGGAGCGCCGCCTGCGCGAAATGCTCGAGACCGTCGATCTGGTCGCCGTGACGCTGGACCGCCAGGGCCGGGTCGTGTTCGTCAACGAGTATTGGGCCGCGATCACGGGCTGGACGGTCGCCGAGGCGCTGGGCGAGGACTGGTTCGGGCGCTTCCTGCCCGAGGGCGCCGGCGCCGTCGCCACGGCCTTCCGCGAGGCGATGGCGAGCGGCGAGCTGGCGCCGCACCTGGAGAACGAGATCCTCACGCGCGACGGCGGCCGCCGCCGCATCGCCTGGAGCAATACGCTGTCGCGCGATGCCGCCGGCGCGATCGTCGGCACCATCAGCCTCGGCGAGGACGTCACCGAGAAGCGCCGCTCCGAGGATGCGCTGGCGGCGAGCTGGGAGCGCTTCTACAGCATCGTCAATACCGTCAGCGAGGCGATCTTCCTCCATGACGCGGCCACCGGCCGCATCGTCGACGTCAACGATGCCGCCACGGCGATGTTCGGCTACAGCCGCGAGGAACTGCTGAGCACGGACGTCGGCGTCCTCAGCGCGGGCGTTCCGCCCTACACCCTGGAGGCGGCCGCCGGCCACATCGCGCGCGCGGTGGCCGGCGAGCCGCAGTCGTTCGAGTGGCACGCGCGGCGTCGCGACGGCAGCGTGTTCTGGGTCGAGGTCGGCTTGCGCTTCGCCGCCATCGGCGGCAAAGACCACGTGCTCGCGGTGGTCAAGGACATCTCCGAGCGCCGCGCCTACGAGGCCGCGGCCGAGGAGCACCTGCAGAAGCTCGTAGCGCTCAACACGCGGCTCGAGGACGCGCACCTGCAACTGCTGCAATCCGAGAAGATGGCGTCGATCGGCCAGCTTGCGGCGGGCGTGGCGCACGAGATCAACAACCCGGTCGGCTACGTCTTCTCCAACATCGGCTCGCTCGAGAAGTACCTGCACGACTTCATGCGCATGCTCGAGGCCTACGAGAAGGCCGAGGCCGGGCTGCCCGAGGCGGCGCGCGCCGAGTTGCAGCGCGTGCGCGCCGAGGTCGACCTCTCCTTCCTGCGCCGGGACGTGCTGTCGCTGCTCGCGGAGTCGCGCGAGGGCCTCAACCGCGTGCGCAAGATCGTGCAGGACCTAAAGGACTTTTCGCGCGTCGGCAGCGCTGACGAGTGGCAATGGGCCGACGTGCACGCCGGGCTCGACAGCACGCTGAACATCGTCTGGAATGAACTCAAGTACAAGACCACGGTCGAACGGCGCTACGGCGAGTTGCCGCAAGTCCACTGCCTGCCTTCGCAGATCAACCAGGTGTTCATGAACCTGCTGGTCAACGCCGCCCACGCCATCGAGGTCAAGGGCGTCGTCACCGTTCGCACCGGCCGCGAGGGCGAAGAGGTCTGGATCGAGGTCGAGGACACCGGCGCGGGCATCCCGCCGGAGAACCTCAAGCGCATCTTCGACCCGTTCTTCACCACCAAGCCCGTCGGCAAGGGCACGGGGCTGGGGCTGTCCGTGTCCTACAGCATCGTGCAGAAGCATCGCGGCCGCATCGAAGTGAAAAGCGAGGTCGGCAGGGGCTCGACGTTCCGCGTCTGGCTGCCGATCGATCCCAATCCGGAAAACGGCGGCACGGCGGCGTAATGGCTAGAATCGGCCGGCGTACCCGCGCGCCCGGTACCTGAAAATCGACGACATGCCGACCTCACCGCCCTCCGCCAGCGACGACATCGCCGCAGGCACCATGAAGCTCACGATCGGCAAGAAGCTGACGGTCGCCTTCGTGCTGTTCCTCACGCTGGCCGTCGGCATAGCGCGCATCGAAGGCATCGACCTGCCGATCGCGGCGACGCTCACCGCCGGCGCCCTGCTGATGCTCGCCGTGCTGCTTCTGATCCGTCGCACCGTGACGCGGCCGGTGAACGATGCCGCCGCGGCGCTGCGGCGCTTCGCGGAGGGTGAACGCGATGTACGCCTGGCGACGAATGCCGGCGACGAGATCGGCGACCTGGCGCGCGCCTTCAACCGCACGGCGGCCATGACCGACGGCGCGATCCGCGAACTGGCGACGAAGTCGGCGATCCTCGACGAGACCAGCGATTTCGTCGCCACCTTCGATGCGCAGGGCACGCTGCTGTACATCAACCCCGCCGGCTCCGCCTTGCTCGGCCGCGAGGCGGAGCCGATGCGCGGCGTCAATCTCGCCGAGTGCATGGCGCCCTGGGCGTGGACCGTGATCACCCAGGACGCGCTGCCGACCGCCGCACGGCTCGGCGGCTGGATCGGCGAGACGGCGCTGATGACGCGCGACGGCCGCGAGATTCCGGTGTCGCAGGTGGTCATCAGCCACCGTTCGGCGGATGGCGCCGCCGGCTTCTCGACCATCGTGCGCGACCTGTCCGACCGCATCGCGATGGAGACGCGGCTGACGCAATCGCGCGACTTCTGCCTGAACCTGTTCCACGACTTCCCGGCCATGATCTGGCGCGCCGGGCGCGACGGCGGCTGCGATTACTTCAACAAGACCTGGCTCGACTTCACCGGCCGGCCGCTGGCCGCGGAGATGGGCGACGGCTGGACCGCCGGCGTGCATCCGGACGATCGCGGCGCCTGCCTGGCCGGCTACAGCGCGGCCCGGGAAGCGCGCCGCAGCTTCGAGATGGAGTACCGGTTGCGCCGGCACGACGGCGCATGGCGCTGGGTGTTCGATTGCGGCGCGCCGTTCCTCGACCTCGACGGCGAGTTCGGCGGCTACATCGGCTCCTGCTATGACATCACGCCGCGCAAGGAGGCGGAGGCGGCGCGGCGCGCGAGCGAGGAGCGGCTCGAGGACATCGTCGGCTCGCTCGACGACGTCGTCTGGTCCGTCGACCCGGACAGCGGCGTCCCGACCTTCGTCAGTTCCGCCGTCCAGCGCGTCCATGGCCGTCCGGCGCAGGACTTCATCGACAACCCGCAGCTCTGGCGCCAAGTGGTGCATCAGGAAGACCGCGCCCGCGTCGACTCTTTCGTCCAGGAGCTGGCGGCGCGCGGGCAGATCGAGATGGAATACCGCATCTTGCGCGCGGACGGCGGTCTGCGCTGGCTGCGCGACCGCGCCCGCGTCGTGCGCGACGCCCAGGGACGCGCCTTGCGCTATGACGGCATCGTCACCGACATCACCGAGCGCAAGCGCTATGAGGAACAGTTGCAGTTCCAGGCCACGCACGACGCGCTGACCGGGCTGCCGAACCGCAGCCTGCTGGGCGACCGCATCGCCCAGGCGCTGGTGCGCGGAGGGCGCGACGGACGTTCGGTGGCCGTGCTGTTCATCGATCTCGACCAGTTCAAGTTCGTCAACGACAGCCTCGGGCACGACGTCGGCGACCTCCTGTTGCGCGCCGTCTCCGACCGGTTGCGCTCGACGGTGCGCGAAGGCGACACCGTGGCGCGCCAGGGCGGCGACGAGTTCGTCATCGTGCTCCACGAGGTGGCGCGCGAGACCGACGTCGCCGAGGTGGCGCAGAAGGTGCTGACCGCGCTGCATCCGCCCTTCGTCGTCGAGGACCATGAACTGTTCGTCGCCGCCAGCGTCGGCATCAGCCTCTATCCGCAGGACGGCGAGGACGTGCACACGCTGCTGCGCGCCGCCGACATGGCGATGTACCGCGCCAAGGAGGAGGGCCGCAACAACTTCCAGTTCTTCGCCGCCGACATGAACGCGCGACTCTCCGAGCGCCTGACGCTCGAAGGCAGCCTGCGCCATGCGCTCGAGCGCGAGGAGTTCGCGCTCTACTACCAGCCGCAGGTCGACCTCGCGTCCGGCCAGGTCGTCGGCATGGAGGCGCTGCTGCGCTGGCGCCATCCCGAGCTGGGGCTGGTGCCGCCGGTGAAGTTCATTCCGCTCGCCGAGGAGACCGGCCTCATCGTCGCCATCGGCGCCTGGGTGCTGAAGAAGGCGTGCGCGCAGAACAAGGCCTGGCAGGACGCCGGGCTGCCGCGGCTGACGGTGGCGGTGAACCTCTCGGCGCGCCAGTTCCGGCGCAGCGACCTGGTGCACGGCGTGCTGCGCGTCCTCGAGGAGACCGGCCTGCCGGCGCGCTGCCTCGACCTCGAGCTGACCGAGGGCACGATCATGCACGACCCCGAGCGCGTCGCCGACGTGCTGCAGCAGCTGTCCGACATGGGCGTGCAGCTCTCGGTGGACGACTTCGGCACCGGCTACTCGTCGCTCGGCTACCTCAAGCGCTTCCCGATCGACAAGGTCAAGATCGACCAGTCCTTCGTGCGCGACGTCACCAGCGATCCGGACGACGCCGCGATTGCCAAGACCATCGTTTCCATCGCGCACGACATGCGCATGAAGGTGATCGCCGAGGGCACCGAGACCGAGGGACAGGTCGAGGCGCTGCGCAGCTACGGCTGCGACGAGATCCAGGGCTACCTGTTCAGCCGGCCGCTGCCGGCCGATGAATTCGAGGCGCTGCTGCGCACCGGCCGGCGGCTGGAATCGGCAGGCGCCCGTCCCCGTGCCGAACGCACGCTGCTGCTGGTCGACGACGAGGCCAACGTGTTGAACGCCATCACGCGGCTGCTGCGTCCCGAGGGCTACCGCATCCTGCGCGCGGAAAGCGGAGAGGCGGCGCTTGACCTGCTGGCGACCAACAAGGTCGGCGTGATCCTTTCCGACCAGCGCATGCCGGGCATGAGCGGCGTCGAATTCCTGCGCCGCGCCAAGCAGATCCATCCCGACACCGTGCGCATGGTGCTGTCGGGCTACACCGAACTGAAGTCGGTGACCGACGCCATCAACGAGGGCTCCGTCTACAAGTTCCTCACCAAGCCGTGGGACGACGACCGCCTGCGCGCGCACATCCGCGAGGGCTTCCAGCGCTACGAGCTGAGGGCCGAGAACGAGCGCCTGGCGCGCGAGCTCGAACAGGCCAATGCCCAGCTCTCGCGCTCCAAGGGCGAGCTCGAGACGGAAATCCGGCACAGCCTCGGCGCCCTGCGCGTCTCGCAGGAGATGCTCGAGCGCCTGCCCATCGGCACGCTCGGCATCGACGGCGAAGGCGTCGTCGTCGCCGCCAACCGCAAGGCCGAGGAGATCCTCGAGGGCGGCAACGAGGGCCCGCTGATCGGCGCCTTCGCCGACGAGCGCCTGCCGGCGCCGATGCTCGAGGCGCTGGCCGGCGCGCCGGCCAGTGTCTGGGTGTCGCCGCAAGGACGCAGCTACCGCTTCTCCTGCGCGTCGATGGGCGAGGCGTCGGGCTCGCAGGGCACGCTGCTGACCATCGTGCCGCAGGACGGGGAGACGGCATGAGCGCACCAGGGAAGTCCATTCCGCTGGACCAGGCCGAGGCCGACGCCGTCCTCGCCGCCGACGTCCTCGATGCGGCCGGCCATACGCTGCTGGCGGCCGGAGCGCGCCTGTCGGCATCGTCGATCGCGTCGCTGCGCCAGCGCGGCATCGCCGCCGTGTGCATCGAGCAGCCGATGACGGCGGCCGAACTCGAGGCGCAACGCGCCGCCGCCGGCCGGCGCCTCGACCACCTGTTCCGCCACGCGAGCGACGACCCGTTGATGAACCGCCTGCACGATGCCGTGCTGGCCTTCCGCCTGGAGCAGTGGCGATGACGCCGCCGACCCTGCCGCAGGTGCTGGCGAAGGTGCGCCAGATCCCCTCGCTCTCGGTCGTGGTCGCCGAGCTGCTGGTGAGCCTGAACCGCGACGAGGCGGATACGGCGACGCTGGTGAGCAAGATCGCGCAGGACCAGGGGCTGGCCGCGCGCGTGCTGCGCGTCGCCAACTCGCCGTTCTATGGCCTCAACAGCCGCGTCAGCGCGGTCTCGGAGGCCGTGGTCGTGCTCGGCTTCCACGCCGTGCGCTCGCTGGCGCTTGCCGCGGGCATCCTCAACGTTTTTCCGCCGGGAAGCTCCACCAAGTTCGACCGGCTCGCGTTCTGGCGTCATGCCGTCGGCACGGGCGTCTGCGCGCGCGTCGTCGCAAGCCACGTGGGGCGCGATGCCGAGGCCGCCTTCACGGCGGGGCTGCTGCACGACGTCGGCAAGCTGGCGCTGCATGTCTACTTCGCCGATGTCTTCGACGCGGTGCTGGCGCGGCGTGCGGCCGGCGACCTGACGATGGCCGCGGCGGAGCGGGAGCTGCTCGGCTACGACCACGCCGCGATCGGCCATGAAATCGCGCGCAACTGGCATTTCCCGCCGGCCATCCAGCTCGCGATCCGCGATCATCACGATCCGGACACCGAGCCATCGCCCCTCGCCGACATCGTGCATGTCGCCAACACCCTGTGCATCGCGCTCGACATCGGCTGCGGCGGCGATCTCCAGGTGCCGCGCCTGTCGCACGGCGCCTGGGACCGGCTCGGGCTCGGCTGGGACGCGCTGGGACGGTCGCTGCACGAGATCGAGCGCCTGAACGCGGGCATGAACCTGCTGCTGGGGGACTGAGCGATGGAACTGCCGGACACCTTCATCGCCAACCTGGAGAGCGCGCTCGCGGCCGCCGCAGCAGGCGACTTCGAGCGGCGGCTGGATGACGCAGCGGGGCCGGCAGCGGGCGTCGCTGCCGCTTTCAACCGCCTGCAGCAGGACCTGTCCCAGAACATCGCCGAGTCCAACATCGCCATCAGCGGCCTGGCGACCGCCAACGTGCGGCTGATGCTGTGGAACGAGGCGCTGCAGAAGATCAACCACGCCGACAGCATCCTCTATCACGGCGGCGACATCGAGATCTTCTACGAGCGCGTCGTCAACGATGCGATGGAAATGACGGGCGCGCGCTACGGTGCGCTCGCGGTGCTCGCGGACGACGGCTCCATCGGCGACTTCATCACGCGCGGCATGAGCGAGGCGGACATTGAGGCGATCGGCCGCAATCCCGAAGGCAAGGGCCTGCTCGGCGCCGTACTTTCCAGCGACGTGGCGACGCACATCGACGACATCGGCGCCGATCCGCGCGCCTGCGGCCTGCCGCCCGGGCATCCGCCGATGAAATCGCTGCTTGCCGCGCCGTTGCGCGCCGGCGACAAGCGCAAGGGCGTCATCGTCCTGACCGAAAAGCAGAACAGCGGCACCTTCGGCGCGCACGGCGAACGCCTCGGCGACGCCTTCACCGACGAAGACGCGATCATGCTCGGGCTGTTCGGCGACTATCTGGCGCGGGCGCTCGAGCGCATCGCGCTGATGAGCCTGCTCAAGGACAGCAACCGCCAGCTCGAGAAGCGCGGCATCGAGCAGCAGCAGCTGATCGCCAAGCTGCACGAGGCGCAGAACCAGCTGCTGCAATCGGAAAAGATGGCGTCGATCGGGCAGTTGGCGGCGGGAATCGCGCACGAGATCAACAACCCGATCGGCTTCATCAACTCGAACATCGGCTCGCTGGAGCGCTACCTCGAGACCGTGTTCAAGGTCGTCGACGCCTACGACCGGACGCGGGAAGCGATCCGCGAGAAGACGCCCGAGTGC
>JBKPAD010000001.1:0-532596 GCA_046726235.1 Pseudomonadota bacterium | reverse complement strand
CGCCGTCACGGTCGAGAAGGTGACTTTCTCGCGGCTGCGCTTGCCGATCAGCCCGGTCACGGCGCGCAGGCCGCCCTTCAACATCGACAGGACGACGTTGTCGCCTTCGGGCTTGGCCTGGTTGTAGGCGTAGTTCTCGACCTTGAGCTGGGAGTTCGGCCGCAGCACGACTTCGCTGGCGTCGGCGAACTTGATGCGGGCGTAGGTCTCGGCCTCGGTGGTCAGGAGGTCACCTTCCTGCACGGCCGACTTGACCGACAGGAGCTTGGTGGTGCCGTCCAGCCGCTTGACCGACAGGGTGCCCGAGAGGTGCGTGACTTCGCCGGCCGCCTGCTGGGCCTGCGCACCGGCGGTCAGGCCCAGGGTCGCGCCCAACAGGATCAGTCGCTTAAGCACTGCACTTGCCCACGGGTTTGGATTTCGCCTTGTCATCTTTCTTATCGCCTGCATCGGCCTTCTTGTCGTCCTTCTTCTGGTCGTCCTTCTTTTCTTCCTTCTTCTCTTCCTTGGCCGGCTCCTGAGTGCCGTTGGGCTGCTGCTCGCCGGAGGAGGAGGTCGAGCTCGTGGTGCTCGTGCTCGTCGAGCCGCTGCTGCTTGAGTCGCCGGAGGTGCTGGTGGTGGCCGTGGTGGTCGTCGAACTCGTCGAGGATGAGGTGTCGCCGAACTGGCCCGCGGCCCCACCCACGGTGCCAGAGCTGAGCGACGTGGTGCCGCTGCTGGTGGTCGTCGTGGTCGGCGGCGGAATATTGGTGGTGGTCGAGCTAACGGATGGAGTGCTGGTCGTCGTGCTCGCGATTATCGTGTTGATCACGTCAGCCTGCACTGCGCCGACCGACCCGCTATAGACGAGATTCAGCCCCGCTCCTGGCTGCGCTGCCGCGCCGGCGACGTAAAAGCCGCTGCCGCCGTAGGTGGTCGATGTGGTCGTTTCGCCATTGATGACTACCCCCTCGCCCGAGCGCGTCAGGAACTTCACGTTGATGCCACTGGCCGAAACGACCTTCGACGGGTTGGCATAGCCCGACGAATCGTTCAGGTAGATCGCCGAGTCCGCTCCGAGGAGCGCAATCGAAACGGCCCCTCCCGAGGAGATCACCGAGCCGTTGTTAAGTCGCAGTTCCTTTGTCAGGGCACCGAATACCGGGCCGGACGATGAACTGACCGTGGAGTTTGTCAACGTGAGGTTGCCCGTCAAGAAGCCCACGCCGTTGGCGCCTGTCACGGCGGCGTTGTTGATGGTGACCGTACCGCCGGTGGAAATCGGAATGTCGCCCAACTGCGACGGCGACTCGACGGAATCCTTCTTCTCGACCACCCCCGAGCCGAAGACGACGAAGCCGTTCGAGACCACGTTGCTGTTGATGGTGACGCTGCTGCCGCCGAACAGCGCCGTGAAGGTGCTGGTGGTCGGAATCGCGGAATTGACGGTCAGGTTCTGTGCCGCCATCAGGCCGACTTCACGCAGCGTAGCCGGAGAACTAATCCCGCCGGAGTAGATGAGATCGCGGCCGGCTTCGATATAGACACGGTTACCGTAATAAGTCGACCCCGATGTGTTCACATCTCGTGTCGCCTGAAGTTCGACTGTGTTGTATGCAGAGTTGGTAGAGTAGTCACTGAGACTCACGGACGGCGCGTCGCCGTAGACACCGATGCGAATCCCGCCGTAAGTTGCACTTCCTCCGACCGTGGCCGTGATGCCCGATGTGCTCTCAACGTCCGCGCTGATTGCCACGCAATTCTGCGTCGAGCAGTCGCCCCAGTTCCATCCCTTGTCGCTGCTCAGAGATATGCCGCCTACGGCACGCAGATTCGCCGTACCCGAGCTTTGCCAATTGTTGTCCCAGATGGACCGGCCGGCTTTTACCAGTATGTTGCCGCCGGCATTCAGGTAGTCGATTCCGATGCTGTTGCCGCCATAAAGGTAGATGTTGCCGCCCGTGATGATCTTGCCAGGGACGTAAACGCCTCCGCTATTGCCACCGATGTTGATCGAGCCATAGCCGTCCGTGTAGTTGGTGCCACTGCCTGTCCAGCCTGCAACCACCGTGATGTCGCCTGTCCCGTTGTTCTGGATCGTCGGCCCCAGCATGCTGAAGTTGCCATATGCCAGGAAGCTCAAGTTGTTCGAGCGATTGTAGGTATAGCCGTCGACCACCTGAATGTCGGACGTCGCAGAGCCGTCGGTCGAGATGGCGACTGCACCACCGTACAGATTGGCGTCGATCGTCGCCCAGGACATGAGGGATGCCCCGCCGGAACAGGCTGCAACGCTCGATCCGTAGACGCAAACGCTATTCGGGTCCAGAAGAAGCGTGCCCGCCTTGCCGTTGAGTGCCGAGCGGTCGGCAAAACCCTGGTAATCGAGATAGCGATGCCCCGAGACCTCGACGAAACCGCCGTTGCCCGCAAGGCTGCCGCCGCGGGCGTAGATGTTTCCGTAGGCGCGTGTCGTGTCGTCCGCCCAGACGATGACCTTGCCGCCGTCGCCGCTCGTAATCGCATCGGCCTTCAGTTTCGCCCGCGCGCCGAAATAGGTCGTCCAGGCGTTCTGGACGTCCGGATTCTTGCCTTGATAGTCACCGCCGACGAGTATGGTGCCGCCGCCATAAGCGCCTGACGCATCGATTTCAGCTTCGTCCGTTACGGTGACGTTTCTACCCAGCACTTCGACCTTGCCGCCCTTCGTCCCGGTGGCGACGATGCGGCCCTTGCCGTCGACATACGTGTCCTTGCTCGCCTTCAGGAATACGCGTCCGCCTTCGCTGACGACGCTCGAGGCGTTCAGCATGCCGGCGTTCCGGACGATGGCGCCGACCATGCCGATGCGGCCCGCCGTGGCGACGATCTCGCCGAGGTTGGTGACGTTGCCTTCGGCGCCGGTAACTTCGACCTTGACGCCGGGCGTGCCAGTGTCGATGAGGTTCACCGTCTGGCCGGCGGCGAGGATGGTTTCGCCCCCCGGGGTCTCGATGAGACCGGCGTTCGCGATGTTGGCACCGACCAGATAGACGCTACCGCCCGAAGCCGCCTTGATCCGAGCACTCTTCTCTACGGTGATGCCTCCCGCTCCATGAGTTGACTGAAAGTTGAGTTTGTTGGCAAGGAAGTCAGCATCGCTGATTCTCAGGGTGGTTGCGAGGAAAGCAGCGGTGTCGATTACTGCCGTCGACGAAATCAGAAAGCCATTCTGATTCAGGATCGCAACGCTTCCGTTCGACCAAAGGTGTCCCGCAATGGTTGTACTGGATGGTCCCGTGACCCGCCACAACAACCGACCGTTGAGTTGATCAAGATTCAGGCGTTCACCAGAGGCGATGCTGAGATACGGCGACTCGACAATCGAATTGGAGGTGCCGAACTTGAGCGTATAGACGTTACCGACTTGGCTTCTCTCGGCAATGGTTCCGGTTGTGGCCTTGACCGAGTCGATGTCGAGAGCGAACGCCGGCGCGCTTGCGTAACAAGACGCCACTGCGATGGCCATCAAGCGGACACGGACCTGAGGGCTTCGCGCCGCCATCCTTCGGTCGGAACGAACCATTGCTGCTCCCCTTGCGCGAGTTCGACGATACGAATCGAAGCTGTCGTCGATCCGCTATCTAAAACTAAACGCTTGGCACGGCGGAGGCAAGGCCATGCGGATGAACGGCGGGAGCGCCCAGACGGACGTGCCGACGCTCAATAAGCCAATTGAAGCCCGAAATGACCGCGCCAGTCGCCCCGGCTCTCGGTATTGGCCGGATGCACGGCCGTCGTACCCGGTTGCACGTTCGCGGGGCCGGCGTCGACGACCTGCGCGAAATCGAGCTTGAGGCTCAGGTCTTTGCCCATAGAGTAGCGGAAGCCGAACCCGATACTGGAGATTCCGGCCTTCTCGTAGGATGTCTCGAGTACTGCACGGCTGGTTTCATAGCTCCGCGAGCGGCCGAAGTCGTAGAAACCGATCGCCTTCAGGCTGCCGGGCAAGCCCACGAGGTCGGCGAGCTCCGGCGTATAGGCTTCGAGATTGACATAGAAGCCCTTGTCGCCGGCGACGGCGCGCTCGTTGAAGCCGCGAACGGCGTTTGAGCCGGCGATGCCGATCTGCTCGGGGCTCGGCAAGGCCGTCTGGCTCACCTGCAGGTTAAGGCTGGCGCGCAACGCCCAGTCATCCGGCAAGGCCTTCATGTAATTGAAGGCGCCCTTGTAATAGGTGAAATCGTCGGGCACTTGGCGGTTGCTCGAGACCATCGAATAACGGTCTACGCCGGAGGCGCCGGTTACCGTCGAATAGGTGTAGCGGTTGCCCATCGACCAGTTGTGCTGGATGCCGACGTTGTAGTCGAGCAGTTCACCCGGGCTTTGCCTCTGTCCGGCGTAGGTCAGTGAAAGCGGACGCAGCGTGTACGGCGTGCACGATGCGCCGCCACCGGCCGGCGGATCGACGGGCGTCGGCACCCCGTTGATGGTGCAAGTCGTATTGATGTGCTTGTAATCGAAGCCGACGATCAGCTTCGACGTGTATTCGCCGCGGCGCGGGAAGTAGTGGTTCCAGCGCAGCCCGAAGACGTCGCCCTTGCCGGCGAGATTGAAGCCCGTGGCCTGGGATATCGGCGCGTTGACCGACGACTTGCCGTAAATGACGTCGAGACTGTCGCCGATGCTGTAGAAGGGCACCCGATAGGCGATCGAGTAGATATCGACATCGACAGCCTTCGGCTTGTCGGGCGACATCGTGTAGGCGAGCGTCAGCACCTGGTCGCTGTTGCCGACGTTCGCGTTCTGGTAGGCGAATCCCGCGCGCGCGCGACCGGTGGCGCTGCTGCCGGTCGTATCGAGGGTGACGATGAACTTCTCCGGCTTTTCGTCGGTGACGTTGACCTTCGCGTCGACCTTGCCTTCTTCCTCGCTGACGCCGAGCGTCACCTCGATCTGCTTGGCCGGGTTCTCGTTGGCAAGCTGGATGTTCTCGGAAAGCTTGCGCATGTTCGGCGCGCGGCCTTCCTGCAGGTCGGGCAGCGTGGCACGGATGTTGGCAGCGTCGAAATGTTGGTTGCCGGTGACCGCGATCTTGCCGACCACGCCCTCGGTCACCTGCAGGCGCACGACGCCTTGCGTGAGTTCCTGCTCCGGCACATAGACCTGCACCGTGCCGTAGCCGCTGGCGCGATAGGCGTTTTCGAGTGCCTCGAGCGCCTTCTGGATGTCGCCGTAGTTCCGCTTGTGCCCAACGAACGGCGCCACTAGGGCCTCGACGTGCGCCGGGGCGAGCAGGGTGTTGCCCTCGACCTGATAGCGGTGCACGTCGAAACGCTCGTCCTGCGCCTGAGCGAGCGCGCAGACGGCCGAAGCTGCCAGAAGCATGCAGCGGACCAGCGTTTTCACGAGTCTCCCTTCGCGTGGCGCGACTTGCGCCACAAACACTTTAACTTATCGGCGCAACCTGCTGGAACTTAAGCGAATTCCGCCAGCAATCTCGGCCATACGGCATGCCCGCGCATTATAGCGACTACAGCAGCACGATATCGTACTGCTCCTGCGTGTAGCTGGCCTCCGCCTGCAGGGAGACAGGCTTGCCGATGAAGTCCGACAGCATCGCCAGGGACTGCGACTCTTCGTCGAGGAAAAGGTCGATGACGGCCGGAGCGGCCAGGACCCGGTACTCGCGGGCGCTGAACTGCCGCGCTTCGCGCAGGAGTTCGCGCAGGACTTCGTAGCAGACGGTTTGCGCCGTCTTGACCTCGCCGCGGCCGCCGCAGGTCGGGCAGGGTTCGCAAAGCACGTGCGCCAGCGACTCGCGCGTGCGCTTGCGCGTCATCTCCACCAGGCCGAGCTGGGTGAAGCCATTGACCGTGATCCGCGTGTGATCCTTGGCCAGGGCCTTGTTGAACTCGGCCAGCACGGCCTCTCGATGTTCTTCCGACTCCATGTCGATGAAGTCGACGATGATGATGCCGCCGAGGTTGCGCAGCCGCAGCTGGCGCGCGATGGTCTGGGACGCCTCGAGGTTGGTCTTGAAAATCGTGTCGTCGAAGTTGCGGGCGCCGACGAAGCCGCCGGTATTGACGTCGATCGTCGTCATCGCCTCGGTCTGGTCAATGATCAGGTAACCGCCCGACTTGAGATCGACGCGGCGCGCCAGCGCCTTCTGGATCTCGTCCTCGACCCCGTGGAGGTCGAACAGCGGCCGCTCGCCGTTGTAGTGCTCGAGCAGCCCGGCGACCTGCGTCACATACTCGTGGGCGAAGGCTGACAGCTTCTGGAAGTTCTCGCGCGAGTCGATGACGATGCGCGTCGTCTCGCGCGTCACCAGGTCGCGCAGCACGCGCTGCGCCAGTGTGAGATCGTGATGCAGCAGCGCCGGCGGCTTGGCGCCATGGGCGCGCTGACGTATCTCGGCCCAGAGCCGGCGCAGGTAGGCGATGTCGGCGGCCAGTTCCTCGTCGCGCGCATCCTCGGCCACGGTGCGCACGATGTAGCCGCCGGCCTCGTCGGCCGGCAACAGACTCTGAATGCGGGTACGCAGCTGTTCGCGCTCGGCCTCGTCGCCGATGCGCTGAGAGATGCCGATGTGCTTTTCCTGCGGCAGGTAGACCAGCAGCCGGCCGGCGATCGACACCTGTGTCGACAGGCGCGCGCCCTTGGTGCCGATCGGATCCTTGAGCACCTGCACCATCAGGTTCTGTCCTTCGGACAGGATGCGCTCGATCGGCCGCGGCTCGCCGTTGCCGTTGTGGCGTTCTTCCCAGATGTCGGCGACGTGCAGGAATGCCGTGCGCTCGAGGCCGACGTCGATGAAGGCCGACTGCATGCCCGGCAGCACGCGCACCACTCGGCCGTAGTACACATTGCCGACGATGCCGCGGCTGTTGGTCCGCTCGATGTGGAGTTCCTGCACCGTGCCCTGCTGGAGCACGGCGACGCGCGTCTCCTGCGGAGTGAAGTTGATGAGGAACTCTTCGCTCATATCGGATGGCCGAAGCGGCGCAACAGCTGCGTGGTCTCGCACAGCGGCAACCCCGCGATGCCGGAATACGAACCGCGGATCTCCTCGACGAACATGCCGGCACGGCCCTGGATGCCGTAAGCGCCGGCCTTGTCCATCGGCTCGCCGCTGATCACGTAGCGGCGGATTTCTTCCTGGTTGAGCTCGCGGAAACGCACTTCGCTGACCTGCGCGATGCACTCGAAGCGCGCGCCGTCGGCCAGCGCCACCGCCGTGATGACGCGATGGCTGCGTCCGGACAGCCGTTGCAGAATCGCCGTCGCATCCGTCTCGTCGACCGGCTTGCCGACGATCTCGCCATCGACGTCGAGCGTCGTGTCGGCCGCCAGCACGGGCCGCGGCGAAATCCGGCGCAGGCCGATCAGGCGCACGCCGTGGCGCGCCTTTTCGCCGGCGACGCGCTTGCAGTAATCGAGCGGCGGCTCGCCGGGCAGCGGCGTCTCGTCGGTCGCCGGATCTTCGCGCGGCGAGTTGCGGAACAGCATGAGGTCGAAGCGCACGCCGATCTGGGTCAGCAGTTCGCGGCGGCGCGGACTTTTCGAGGCGAGATAAATGCGCGGGGTCACCTGCATGCGTTCACTCCCGGTGATAAGGATGGCCCTTGGCGAGGCTCGCGGCACGGTACAGGGCCTCGGCGAGGATGACGCGCACCATGCCGTGCGGCAGCGTCAGGCTGGAAAGGCGTATCGCCTCGTCGGCGGTTTGCTTGAACGGCGCATCGAGTCCGTCGGGGCCACCGACGACGAAGGCGACGTCGTCTCCCTCGCGCGCCCAGGCGGTCAGGCGATCGGCCAGCGCGCGCGTGGTCAGGTCGGCGCCGCGCTCGTCGAGAACGACGCGACGGCACCTCGCCGGCAGCGCCGCGCGCAGGCGCTCGGCTTCCGCCGCCATCAGCGCGGCGGCCGGCTTGCCGCTGGTGCGCGGTTCCGGCTTCACTTCGATCAGCGTCAAGGGCATCTCCCGCGGCATGCGTTTCGCGTACTCGGCGAAGCCCTCATCGACCCAGCCCGGCATGCGCGTGCCGACGGCGGCGATCAGCAGCTTCAAGCATCGCCTTTCGCGGCGCGCTTGGGCCGCGTCTGCCAGAGTTCCTCGAGGTTGTAGTAGCTGCGCACGGCCGGCTGCATCACGTGCACGACGATGCTGCCGAGGTCGACGAGCACCCATTCGCCCGTGCCCTCGCCTTCCACGCCGAACACTTCGCCGCCGGCTTCGCGCACCTTGTCCTGCACGTTGCGCGCGAGCGACTTCACCTGGCGGTTGGAATTGCCGCTCGCGACCACCAGGCGGTCGAACAGCGAGGTGAGCTTGGTGGTGTTGATGACTTCGATGTCTTCGCCCTTGATGTCTTCGAGTGCGGCGACGACGATTTTCTGCAGCTTGCGAACGTCCATGTATCAGTCGGCGTAGAGGTGGTTGGAACGAATATAGTCGAGAACGCCGGAAGGCAGCAAATCCGCTGCCTGCTGCGGCGCAATGCGCAGCAGTTCGCGCACGGCGGTTGCCGAGAGGTCGGGGGGCTCGACCGGTTCGATCTCGAAGCGCACGATGCTGCCGGCCGGGGCCGGCGCCAGGCGTGGCGCGAGCCGGCGGCGAAACTGCTCGGCGAGTTCCGCCGGCATTGCCGCGGCGTCGAGGCTCGCGCCCGGCCGGGCCGCCACCGCGACGTGCGCCAGGCCGAATATCTCGCGCCAGCGGTGCCAGGTCTCGAGCCCGAGGAACGCATCGGCGCCCATCAGCAGCACCAGCGGCCGCTCGGCTCCGCACTCGGCGCGCACGCGCTCGAGCGTCGGCACCGTGTAGCTGGGGGTCTCGGAGCGGGCCTCCGTTTCATCGACAAGGAAGGCCGGCTCGCCGGCGACCGCCAGATGCACCATCGCCAGCCGGTGCTGCGCCGGCGTGCGCGGCACCGCCTGGCGATGCCAGGGCTGGCCGGCGGGAATCCAGACTACCGCGCCGAGGCCCAGCTGCCTGACGGCCGCGCGCGCCAGGTGCAGGTGCGCGCGATGAACCGGATCGAAGGTGCCGCCGAGGATGCCGAGCGGTGCCTGCTCAGGCATGCTCGTCCGTGGGCGGATGAAAGACGTCGCGGTAGCCGACGTAGAGGCTCGCGGTCAGCACGGGGGCCAGCACGAAGAGCATCAGCATGCGGATCACGATCTGTACCACCTTGACGATGAACTCGGGCATCAGCCCGGCGACGACCAGCAACAACCCGGGCAGCGCCACCGACACCAGCACGACGGCCGCCATGTAGCTGAGCAGCGCGCGCCAGTTGCGCGTTGCCGCGACGAAGCTGAAGAAAAGCGCCTTGGCCGCCGGCACGCCATCCCATCCGGCGAGATAGGGCGCGAAGAGGAAGGCCAGCAGGAAGGGGATCGCCATCAGGAACAGGCGCAGCAGCGACCAGAGCAGTTCCGGGTCGTCCGTCTTCTCGAGGTCGACGAAGTTCATGCCGCCGCCTTCGAGCAGCATGATCAGGGCGACGAAGATGAAGGCGCCGACGAGATGCAGGCCACCGAGGCGCAACATGGTCACGCCGTTGCCGCGCACGCCGTGCAGCAGGCCTGCCGGCAGCGGCGAGCCGCCGCGGTCGATCAGGCGCACGCCGTTGCCGACGATCAGGATCATGGTCGGCAGCGCCAGCGGCAGCACGAAGGGGCCGACGCCGGGCAGCAGCCCGACGATCATCTGCACCAGCAGCAGGTAGGTGAGCGTGACCGCCGTCAGCAGCGGCGGATTGCGGCGGAAAAGGTGCAGCCCGGCAACCAGCCAGAAGGCGCCGCGGCGAGCCGGCAAGCAGCGGGCCTGCATGGAAGTCGCGGTACGGTCAGAAGGTGCCGATCACCCACATCGGCACGCGCAGCCCCGAGTCGACGACGTCGCGGCGCACCCAGGTGCCGTCGCCCTTCGGCTCGACCAGATAGTAGGGCGTGCCGTGCGGCGGCGTCACCTTGATCATGTAGAGCTTGCCATTGACGCGGAACTGCTCTTCCTTGTTGCCGTCGCGCGTGACGATCGTCACCTGCGGCTCGAGCGCAGGATCGAACACGCCGGGCGGCGGCGGAGGCGCCTCGGGCAGCGGCTGCAGCCCGGAGGGGTTTTGCGCGGCGGCCGGCAGTGCGGCCGCGAACAACAGGGCAGGGATCAGGCGTCGCATGACGAGTCCTCTTGGAGACGGGCGAATCTTACCATTGCGACCGTTGCCGCTTCTCAGAGGTTCAGCAGCAACTCGTGTTCCTCGGGCAGCGGGCCGAAGCCACGCGTCTCGTAGTACTGGAAGATCGCCGCGACGACGCATTCGGGATCGTCGATCACGGTGATCAGGTCCATGTCCTCGGGGCTGATGAGTTTTTCGCTGATGAGCTTGTCGCGGAACCAGTCGAGCATGCCGCTCCAGAATTCGCTGCCGACCAGGATCAGCGGGATGCGCGGGGTCTTCTTGGTCTGGATCAGGGTCAGCGCCTCGAGCAGTTCGTCAAGCGTGCCGAAGCCGCCGGGCATCACCACGTAGGCGGTGGCGAAGCGCACGAACATGTACTTGCGCGCGAAGAAGTGGCGGAAGCTCTGTGAGATGTCCTGGTAGGGGTTGGCCTTCTGCTCCATCGGCAGCTGGATGTTGAGGCCGATCGACGGGCTCTTGCCCTCGTAGGCGCCCTTGTTCGCCGCTTCCATGACGCCGGGGCCGCCGCCGGAAATCACGCCGAAACCGGCATCCGACAGCAGGCGCGCGATGCGCTCGGTAAGCCGATAGACGGGGCTATCGGGCGGCGTGCGTGCGCTGCCGAAGATGCTCACGGCCGGCCGGATCGCGTTCAGGCGCTCGGTCGCCTCGACGAACTCTGACATAATGCCGAACACTCGCCAGGCTTCGCGGGCGGTGGCGGACGGCCTGGCCAGCCACGGGTCGCCGGTGTTCGGCAGCTTGTCTTTCGCGCTCATGCGGTTTCCCTCGCTTCCCATTCCATGCTTCTGTTAGTCGACGGCTCGTCCTACCTTTATCGCGCCTTCCATGCCCTGCCCGACCTGAGGAACAAGTCAGGCCTGCCGACCGGCGCGATCTACGGCGTCATCAGCATGCTGCGCCGTCTCGAAGCCGACTATAAGGCAGATTTTCGCGCCGTGGTCTTCGACGCCAAGGGCCGCACCTTCCGCGAAGACTGGTACCCGCAGTACAAGGCGCACCGCCCGCCGATGCCCGACGACCTGGTCGCACAAATCGAGCCGCTGCACGACTGCATCCGCGCACTCGGCTGGCCGCTGATCATGATCGACGGCGTCGAGGCCGACGACGTCATCGGCACGCTGACCTGCCGTGCCGCGGCGCAGGGCATTCCCGCACTGGTCTCGACCGGCGACAAGGACATGGCGCAGCTCGTCGGGCCCCACGTGCGACTGGTCAACACCATGACCAACGAGACGCTTGACGAGGCCGGCGTGCTGGCGAAGTTCGGCGTGCCGCCGGCGCGCATCGTCGACTATCTGGCGCTGGTCGGCGATGCCGTGGACGGCGTTCCCGGCGTCGACAAGGTCGGCCCCAAGACCGCCGTCAAATGGCTGACGCAATACGGCTCGCTCGACGGCGTCATCGCCAACGCCGAGGCCATCGGCGGTGCCGTCGGCGCCAACCTCAAGAAGCACCTCGACTTCCTGCCGCTCGGCAAGAAGCTCGTCACCGTCGCCTGCGACCTGCCGCTGCCGCTCGGCGTCACCGACCTCGCGCCGCAGCCGCACGACAACACGCGGCTCGCCGAGCTTTACGCGCAGCTCGAGTTCAAGCAATGGCTGAAGGACGTGCAGACCGCCGCGCCGTCGATCCCGGCGCCGACACTGGTCGCGCCCACACGCACCGAGTACGAAACGATTTCCACCTGGGCGCAATTCGACGCCTGGCTGGCGCGCATCCAGGCCGCGCCCCTGACTGCCTTCGACACCGAGACCGACGACCTCGACCAGATGAAGGCCCGCATCGTCGGCCTCTCGTTCTGCGTCGCACCGGGCCATGCGGCCTACCTGCCGCTCGAGCACCGCTACGCCGGCGCACCCGACCAGCTGCCGCTGAACGAAGTGCTCGCGAAGCTCAAGCCCTGGCTGGAATCCGAACACCGCCCGAAGCTCGGCCAGCACCTCAAGTACGACCGCCACGTGCTCGCCAACCACGGCATCGCTTTGCGGGGCATCGTCGCCGACACGCTGCTCGAATCCTACGTGCTCGAATCCGACAAGCCGCACGACTTAGGCTCGCTCGCCTCGCGCCACGCCGGCCTGAAGACGATCTCCTACGACGACGTCACCGGCAAGGGCGCAGCACGCATCTGCTTCTCGCAGGTGCCGGTCGAGCGCGCCGCCGAGTACGCGTCAGAAGACGCCGACGTCACGCTGCGCGTGCATGACCTGTTCTCGCCGCAGCTCGCCGCCGAGCCGCGGCTCGAGGCGCTCTACCGCGACATCGAGCTGCCGGTCGCCGAAATCCTGTTCCGCATGGAGCGCAACGGCGTGCTGATCGACGTGTTCGCGCTCGCCGCGCAAGGCGAGGAACTCGGGCGCCGCCTGGTGGCGCTCGAAGCCGAAGCGCACGCCCTCGCCGGCCAGCCGTTCAACCTCAACTCGCCCAAGCAGCTCTGCGAGATCCTGTTCGAGCGCCAGGGCCTGCCGGTGCTCAAGCGCACGCCGACCAAGGCGCCGTCGACCGACGAGGAAGTGCTCGAACAGCTCGCGCTCGACTATCCGCTGCCGAAGAAGATCCTCGAGCACCGCGGGCTGGCCAAGCTCAAGAACACTTACATCGACAAGCTGCCGCGCATGGTCAACCCGACGAGCGGCCGCGTGCACACCTGCTTCTCGCAGGCCGTCGCCGTCACCGGCCGGCTGGCGAGCATCGAGCCCAACCTGCAGAACATTCCCGTGCGCAACGGCGAAGGACGGCGCATCCGCTCCGCCTTCATCGCGCCGCCCGGCCACGTGCTGGTGTCGGCCGACTACTCGCAGGTCGAACTGCGCATCATGGCGCACCTCTCGAACGACGCGCGCCTGCTTCACGCCTTCGCCAACGGCGAGGACGTGCACCGCGCCACCGCCGCCGAAATCTTCGGCATCACGCCGCTCGAAGTCGGCCCCGACCAGCGCCGCGCCGCCAAGGTCATCAACTTCGGCCTCATCTACGGCATGAGCGCCTTCGGCCTCGCGCGCGAACTCGGCCTCGAACGCGGCGCCGCCCAGACTTACATGGACCGCTACTTCGCCCGCTACCCCGGCGTCGCCAGGTACATGGACGAGACCCGCGCCCAGGCGCGCGACAAGGGCTACGTCGAAACCGTCTTCGGCCGCCGCCTCTGGCTGCCCGAGATCAAGTCCGGCAACGTCGCCCGCCGCCAAGGCGCCGAACGCGCCGCCATCAACGCGCCGATGCAAGGCACGGCGGCTGATTTGATCAAGCTCGCGATGATTGCGGTGCAGGGGTGGCTGGAAGAGCAGCGGCTCGCCAGCCGACTGATCCTGCAGGTACACGATGAACTGGTGCTCGAGGTGCCGGAAGATGAACTCGCACGAGTGCGCGAGACGCTACCTCGTCTGATGGGGGGCGTAGCGAAGCTGTCAGTGCCGCTGTTGGTCGACCTAGGTGTCGGCGGAAACTGGGACGAAGCGCATTGACTGGTCCGTCAAGAAGCCAGAGACACGAATGCCTCGACGATCGTTTCGGGGTCGATGTCGCCGACGGCGAACGTCGGTGCCGCCACTTTTCTTGACGGCACCTTCCAAGGCGCCCAGTGCACTTGCTTAAGGAGCGAGTTCTCGAAAAGCGCCACACAAGCCAGTCCAAGACCCGCCGCGATGTGGAGGGCGCCGCCGTCGGCGCCCACGAAGAAGTCGCAGGCGGCGAGGCCTGCGACCAGATCCTCGAGTTCCCGGGTCGGGCTCGCAATCACAGGCAAATCACCCAATGCTCTCAGAATTCGGCTGGCTTTTTGGTCATCGCCGGGATGCCGAGGATCCTCGTCACTCCCGGGAGACCAAAACAGAACGACAACACACTGTGGGCGCTCCCTGTGTATGCCGCGGATAACCGTCACCCATTTTTCGTCTCCCAGTCGGCGACTCGGTTCCCTGGCGCTGATGTGCACTCCCACGATCGGACTACCGGACGACAAACCCCGACGGAAGGGTTCGACGCGAGCAGGGTCGGGGAATACGCGCAACGACCCCAGCGCGTCGCTAACGCCGATCGCGGAAGCCAGTCGGGCCAGAGCTTCAACCTCGTGCAGCATTTCGTTTCCGCGCCCTTCCACCGGCCAGCTTAAGGATGACGGGCAGTTGCCGTCCGGTGAAAAGCCCAAAACGCGGGGAACACCCAGCCAGCGCACGAAGGCCAAGCCATGACGGTCGAAGCTTGACCGGGCAAGGATGACCAGTCCGAATCGTCGACTCCGCAATTCACGCAGCAGCTTGGCTCGATCGACAAGTGCGGACCACACGGAGACGTCTGGAGCGCGGTGTTTGAGCTTGGTATAGACGTTTATGCGATCGACCGCGGGATTCCCCAGCAAGACCTGGGCGTTGTAGGAATTGACAAGCGCCTCTATCCGGGCGCGAGGGAACGATCGGCGCAGGCCGTCGATCAGCGGCGTCGTGCAGACGAGGTCGCCGATGTTGTCACGGCGGACGACGAGTATCGGCGCCGAAAAGTCTGGCGGCAAATGGGCTACGCTCACGGGTTGCGGCAAAATGTCGGACTCGGAAGGAATATACGCACGCAACCATGTCCACGCAATTAACCGATCCCGGAAATCGGCGCATCCTGGTCGTTCGTCGAGACAACATCGGAGACCTCCTCTGCACGACGCCGTTGCTGCAAGCGATTCGGTCTCAGTATCCGGCTGCCTATCTGGCGGTGTTGGCAAGCAGCTATAACGTCGATGTCATCGAGGGGAATCCGGACGTCGATGCCGTCTATGTATTCCCGAAGCGGCAACAAGGCTGGGGGCTGTTGAGGACGTTGTTCCTGCGCTTGAAGCTGCTCAGGGAGATTCGCCGGCAGAAATTCGACGACGTGATCCTGGCTAACGGTGGCTGGCGTTATGCCCGCCACCTCGGCGGCATGCGGATGATCGGCTTCAAGGAGAGGGACAACCCTCCGCATCGGCAACCGGATGTGGTCGTCCCTCTCGAGGACCCCGAACACCTGCATGAGGTCCAGAAGCTCGAACACCTGGCGAAGGTGCTCGGCATACCGGAAGCTCATGGCCATCTCGTCCTGAAGCCCTCGCCCGAGGCGACGTCGGCCGCGCAGAACCTCCTGTCGACTCTTGGAATGAGGCTGGACAAACCCGTGCTGGCCTTGCATCTCAGTTCCCGACGACCGCAACAGCGTTGGCCGAAAAACGCGTTCGTGGACCTGATGCGCAAGGTCAATTCCATATTTCCCGACATCCAGTTCATGTTGCTCTGGTCTCCCGGGCGCGCGGATGACCCTCTTCATCCCGGGGATGACGACAAAGCGGCCGCGATAGTGGCCGCTGCCAATGGGTTACCGATCTTCCCTTGCCCAACCAGGCGCGTACGAGAACTCGCTGCCGCCATGAGCCATGCGCATGGCGTCGTTTGCAGCGACGGCGGGGCTTTGCATGTGGCTGCCGGCCTCGGCAAGCCGACGGTATGCTTCTTTGGCGATAGTCATGCCGCCGAATGGCATCCTTGGGGGGTTCCTTACACCTTGCTCCAACCGCGCTCACGCACCGTGGCGGACATCACTGTCGACGAGGCATTCACGGCTGTGGAGGCGCTACTTCGGGGAATCGGCGTGACGACCGACCGAAATGAGTCCCGCCAGCAAGGCCAGCGTAACGTTGGCTAGTCCTCCCTGCCAATGCCCGTTGGTCAGATTAGAGACCCAATAGGCGGTTACCAGACCCAGCACTGCAACAGCCATGGCTCGACCGTCGCCACCGGCACTGCGAAGCATGCCGAGCGCTCGCCCGACGAGCACCGCCCACCATGCAAGCACCAACGCAAGACCCGGCAGTCCAATCTCGAACGCAACCTGCAGGAAATAGTTGTGCGGATTGACGCGGCCGTAGCTGGCAAGGCCGTCGGGATTGAGAAAATATGCGGCCTTCGGGCCCCCTTCCGAGCGCCACTTTTCGGCGTACCCGCCCTCGTTGATGGCCCAGGCCAGTTTCTTCCAGCCGTAGCCGTAGCCCGACGCAGGACGGTCTTCGATCAGTTCTACCATGCCCTGCCACAAGGCCGGACGCAAGCTCAACCCTTCATTGCTAACGTAGGTCTTGCTGCTGGTAAGCGATTGGTATCTACCCCAATGCGGACTGAACTCGGCCAGCGCATTGGAGAATGAAAGTGCCGCCAGAAGACTTACGGCGCATGCCCAGCCGGCCAGCCAGGTCCATCGCCGTGCCAAGAAGAGGACCAAGGCCACCCCTAGGAAGAGCACGACCACCGGGGTCCTCGAGAGATAAAGGATCGTCAATCCGATTCCTGCCAGACCGAGGATTGCGCCGACAAGCAACTCGGGCCGCCTGCGAGCGGGCATCAACAACCAGCCGGCCAGCAACGTCACCATGCATGCCGCGGCGGCCGCATACCCCCCCCACCAGCTGCGATGAGTGCGCGGAATCTCGATCGTCAGCCCATTCGCACGCCAGTAGGCAAGGATTTCGCCCGAAGAAAGCACGGTGAGGGCGGCGAACCCTGCAAGCACCCATGCCATCGCGCGCCCGAGATCCTGTAGGTTCCGAACAAGCATCAAACCGCTGCCGAACATCAATGCCTGCACGAAAAACTCCTTCCGCATGGCATTGAGGCTATCTGCGGGGTAGGGGCCGAGCACCGAGCACGCCGTGATCCATAGCGCTATCAAGAAGCCAAGCGACACCATCGGATCGCGGAGATACGCGCTGAACCTGACGCCCTTTGCGCATGACCAAACCAGAGGGAACATGCTCAACGTCAAGACGAGGGCCGAGATCTGACGCAACGCCCCGAACTGATTGAACGGCTGCAACGCCAGCAAGAGCAGCCAGGAGGCCGTCGCAACCTTTCTCGCCGAAAAATGCTCGCTGGTGAAAGTCACTTCGCCTCCCGACCGGATCGCCAACCGTCATACCAGGCGACGATCTGTTCGGCCATGTGATCATAGGTATGTCGATCACGGACGTGCTCGTATCCGGCCGCAGCGACAGCCTCGCGTTCCGCTTCGTGCGTCAGGTAGTACCGCAGCTGGTCGCCGAACTCCGTCAAGTCATCGAAAATGCCCACATGAGTGCCCGGTGTCAGGAAGCTGTCCATCTCGCGCGATTGATCCGTGAGCAGGAACGCACCGGTTGCAGGCACCTCGAGTACCCGCATGTTCATTCCGCTGCGCGCGCGCCCCTCGCCCTTCCCCCAGTTGGTAATGTTGAGCACGACCCGGGTCCGGTTGTACAGGCGGTTCAGTTCTTCGCCTTCTACATAGCTGCCTTTCCAGCACCGAAGTATTTTCGGACGGTTCCAGCACTTTCGCAGCCACTTGCCGCCATACAGAGCGAGGTTCGGCGTCACCTCCAAAGCCGCCTCGATGAAGGCCTGACGCTTCTCCGACCAGTTCCCGACGAAGCAGGCGTCATAGCGCTTGCTTTCACCCTCCAGCCGCCGGAATGCGTGCGGGTCCACCGCATGGGCCAGGAATCCCGCACCCTCATACCCTTTCGCCAAGGCGGCCACGACACCGGCTTCGTTCATGAACAGGTAACCGTCATAACACCCGGCTTCTGCCAGCGCTTCTCCGACCCGACCTTCGTGCTCGACCCACCACCCCAGAAGCGGCCTCGTCGCCTCGAGCACCTCGCGCCGGAAGCCTATGCCACGAATCACCAGGACCAGATCCGGCTCGAATTCGCGGTAGGCAGCAAGCAGCCGGGCACTCCGATAGTTCCGGTGCGACAAGGGATGCCCTTCAAAGAGGCAACGCGACTTCGGCAGCAGCCGGAGGCTGTGGGCCAGCTTGTTAACGCGGTGAATGACGTACTTGTCGAAAACGGTGTTCTCATCGGCGCGGAGCAAGAACGTCTCGATGCCTCGCCGTGCAAATGCCCCACCGAGATAGTCGAGGATAGGCGGCTTGGATGAGTAGGCAATCAGCAGACGGCGCAAGCTTCTCGCAGTCATTGCGGCCGTGCTCCTATCGCCAGAATTGACGGCGCAAAATCGATTTTCAGCAGACGCAGCATCGGCGCGGCCCAGATGCGGCGGATGCGATCCATCCATCTGAGGCGCGCGATTCGCAGGATGCGAATGTCTTCGAAGCCGGCGGCAATCATGAACCCTGCAAGCTCGTCATACCGGAAGGGGGTGATGTGGGTGCTGTCCCGCCAAAAACGTGTCGGATGGTCGACGTTCGGCGTGCTGACCAGCAGCCGCCCCCCCGGTTGCAGAAGAGCGAATGCGGAACTGATCATGTCCATCGCCGTTCCCGGCGAAACATGCTCGATGACGTCGAACATGCACACGACGTCAAAGCTCCGATCAATGTCGGCAAGATCATGGTAGTCGTGGTGCAAGCTGCGATCAATATCGCAGCTGAAGTACTGCACAGGCGCCGCGTGTGCGGCAAGATATCGCTCGACGTTGCGATCGTTGGCTCCGATGTCCAGTACTGCATCGCCCTCTTTGATCTGCCGGACAAGAACCTGGCGCGAGTCAGCGACGACCGGATAGCGATGCAGCGGACGCAGGAGGCGCCCCGCTCTCTCCCGGGCTTCGCGAATCCGTTCCCATCCAATGCCGGGCGTCGTTTCAGTCATGATCCCTCGATCTCGTATCGTCGAATGCTCGCAGCACAGCCTGAATCAATATCTCGACGGCAGCGTCCCTGACGCAGGCTGTCGTTCCGACCGCGCACGTGTATGGCGCCTGGAAGGCATGCGAGCAGGGCGCACATGGTAAATCGACACGCAGTACTTCGGCATATTTTCCCGTCGGGCGCTGGTCGTCCGCATCTGCAGGCCCCATGAAATCGACCACCGGAACATGCATGGCGTCAGCCAGGTACGTTATTCCGGAATCGACGCCAAAATAAACGGTCAGTCGGGACAGCAGCGCTGGAAGGCGCGACAGATCCATCATTCCTGCGAGGTTGCGCACGCGTGCTCCATATCCTTCCGACTGGAGACGGATGCCCACTCGATCCGCCAGTTGGCGATCCCCCGGTCCCCCAATGAGTATCAGGCTGGCTGCACTCCGGGAAAGCAGACCCACCGCAAGCTGCGTCAGCTTCTCCTCGCCGAGTTCCTTGAGCTTGTTGCCGCTGCTTATGCCGACTCCAACGAGCGGACCGGGACACCCCGCCAGCAGGGAATCTGCAACGACAAATGCATCCGGCGGATACCAGGCTTCCTTTTCACGGCTTTGCGGTTTCAGGCCCAGCTTCTCTAGGAGCGAGAACTCGGTTTCAAGAACGAGGCGGCCTGCGACATGTTTCTCGGAATGGGTCAGCAAGCGCACGCCGCGTTGGTAGCTGCTTCCCCCGAAATTGGGCAGCACCGACGCCCGACAGCCGACGCCCGCCCACAAGGGAACGATCCACGCCGCAAGGCTGGGGCTCACGCAAATGAGCGTGTCGATGCGCTCCCGGCGCAATAGTCGCCAAAGCCAGAGACGCCCCGCGAACCCTCGCAGCCTTCCCTCGGGAAGCAGGTGGACCTGAAGATCGTAGGGGTTCTCGCGAACCAGCGGCTCATTGACACGATTGATCAGCAGATGCAGCTTCGCATCGGGCCATCCTCGCCGCAATTCTCTGATGACCGGAGTGGTGCAGACAAAGTCTCCGATCTTGGCCGTTTGCACCAGCAATACCGCCCGGGGCGGATCGGTGCGAGATCCGGCAAGACGCCGCAGCAAAGGCGCGACGAGGAGGGTCAGCCAGAGATAGATCATGCCGCCTCCAGCAGTCTGGAAACCTCGGCCACGTAGCGCTCGATGCCGAACTCGCGCAACACGCGTTCGCGGCCTGCCTCGCCGAAGCGCCGCGCCAAGTCCGGCGCGCCGAGAAGCATCGCCAAGCTCCCTGCCAGCGCCGCCTCATTGCCGTACGCATGCAGAAAGCCCGTTTCGTTCGGCACCACGAGTTCGCGGGAGCCGACGATATCCGAGGCGACCACGGGCTTGCCGAGCAGCATCGCTTCGAGAATCACGCGCGGCAGCCCTTCCTGCGCCGACGGCAGGGCAAAGATGTCCATCGCCGCAAGCCAGGGCAGCGGCTGCTTCTGGAAACCGGCAAAGATGACGCGCCCTTCGATCCCGAGTTGTCGCGCAAGATTCTGCAGAGCACCGAGTTCCGGACCTTCGCCCACAATCAGGAGCAATGGGGCCGGCGCGCGCTCGACCGACGCCACGGCCCGCAATAGTTGGTCCAGCGACTTGCGCTTGATCAGGGAGCCGATGCTGCCGATCACCGGCGTACCCGGCACCCTGCCCGGCAGATCAACGGCGGGCGGCAGCGCCTGCTGTCCGTCGATGGCATTGTAGACGACCGTGCAGAGATCCTGCCGCACGCCCTGCGCCATCAGCGCATCGGCAACGCCCTGAGAGACGCAGATGATGCGGCGGGCCATCCGGTTGACGATGTCGCGCTCGAATGCATTCAGCCTCGGTTCTATCCGGCAATGCTGTATGACCGGCACGCCGGTTGCCGCCGCGGCGAGATAGCCCTCAAGATTCGAGGCCGGCTGGTTGTTCATGTAGAGCACGTCGTATCCGCCTTCGCTCAACAGCGAAGCCAGTGCCCGTGCGCGCGGCGCTATTCGCCACGCACGCTCGACCGCAAACACGGCACGCCGCCGCCACGACGGGTGCCAGGCCAGGAGCCCGCGCAGCAGTTCCTTGGCGACCTTCGCCCACAGTGGCTGGCGCCGCGTGGGCATCAGCCGCAGCGGAACGCCGATGGCCGCCAGTTCCCTTTCGAGCGTCGAGTCGGCCTTAGCGTAGTTCCTGTAGAAACAAGCCGTGACCTGGAAGCGCTGGCTATCGAGACGCTTCACCAGCTCGATCATGCTGTTGGTGCCGCCGCCCCATTCGTTCCCGGTATCCAGCAGCAGCACGCGCAGGGGGTTCAAGCGGGCCTCCGCTGCAGTAGTTCGCCGATCGCCCGCTCGACGTCGTCGACGCCGATCTGCTCCATGCAGACCGGTTCCGGATAGGGACAGTTCTTCGAGTAGCAGGGTTCGCAGGTACGGCCGCGCTGAATGACGACGTGACGATCCAGATCGTAGCCAGGCCCCGACCTCCGCCAATCGGCAACGGCAAACAGCGCGACCACCGGCGTGCCGACCGCCACGGCCATGTGCATCGGCCCCGTGTCTCCGGTGACGAGAAGCGCGCAGCGCTCAATCAGGGCCGGCAACAGGCGCAGCGGCAGATCGCCGGCAGTGACGGCAGCACGAGCGTCGCCTATCCCCGATGCAATTCCTTCGGCGAGTTCCTTTTCTGCCGGCGAGCCCGTCACCACGATACGAAGATCCGCCCGCTCGGCCAGCAGCCGTCGTCCCAGTTCGATGAACCGCGATGGTGCCCAGCGGCGGCTGCGTGTCGAAGCGCCCGGCTGAAAGCCTATCACGGTCGTCCCGATGCCGATGCCGCACTCCTCCAGCCGCAGTGCCACCTCCATCCGCGGCTCCTCGCCGACCTCCAGCGTCATGCGCCGGTCGGTCGGTTTTCCGCCTGCCAGAGCTGCGACGGCAAGGCGCTGATCTATCCCGTGTCCGAACTCCTGCCAGGTCGTCAGCGGCTCGCGGTTGGTCAACAGGTAGCGGAAGCGGTTGCTGTTGGGGAGCTTGAAAATGAATCGCGCGCCCGAAAGGTAGCAAAGCGGGGTGGTCTGCGGCTCGTTGCCGTGGAAGATGCACGCCAGATCGAAGCGATGCCGGCGCAACCGAAGCGCCAGGCGCCAGAAGCCGCGCCAGCCACCGCGGCTTGGGATGATTTCGTCGACATCCGGATTCCCCGCGAACAGCTCCGTGTATGCGCCGTTCAGCAGCAGCGAGATGTGTGCGGAAGGATAGGCGAGACGCAGACTGCGCAGCCCGGGTGTCGACAGCAGCGTATCGCCGATGGCGGTATTCGAAACCGCGAGGATGCGCGCGATCGCCGCGGTGCCGAGTTCGGCAGGGTCAGGGCGTCGACAATCGCACAAGCGCAGGGCAGCGAACAGCAGATGCAACAGGTTCTCACGCACGCGAAGGCGCATCACTCGCCTCTCAGTCCGAGGTATGCGGACGCGAGCGCCGGATGACGATACAACCACAGGCGGCGCGCGAACCAGCCGCCGCTGCGATCCTTCACGACGACACGCGGAATTGCGTCGGGCGATGTGGATGCCGTGCAGGTTCCCTTGCGGACCGTGTACAGGTGCTCGAAACCCGCCGTCGCGGCGACCCGCCGATAGGCGGCGTCGTTGTATCCCTGCGGCCAGCACAAGTGACTGCTCGCCGCACCGAGGCGCTCGGCCAGCACGCGACGCGATGCCCCCAGATCCTCCTCCAGCCGCCGATCGCGCTCGGTCGGATCGGCGATCTCGCGATCCCACCGCGTATGCGTATGCGTGTGCGAGTGGAACTCGAAGGTGCCGGCGTCAGCCATCGCTGTGACCTCGCTCCAGCGCAGCATCACATCGTCGGCGCGGTTCGATCCGACCCGCTGCATGCATTCGGAGTGCGAGTGCACGGGCGCCGACAAGCGCGCAGGACCATCGCCGAGCCATCCCGTGACCAGGAACAGGACGGCCTTGAACCCGACTGCCTGCAAACAGGGATGGGCGTAGACGAAATTGTCGAGGTAACCGTCGTCGAAAGTCAGTACGACGCTCTTTTCCGGCAAGTCGGCGCCCGCGAGAAAGCCCGCCAAGGCGTCGCACCCGACCGTCCGATAGTCGTGGTGCGCCAGCCACTCGATCTGGCGGCGGAAGGTGTCCGGGGAAACAGTGACCAGACCCGGAAGCGGGCTCACGTGGTGGTACATGAGTACCGGCAGGGCGCGTGCGTTCTTCACGACGTCCGCAGGAGTCTTTCGTAAAGCGCAACCATCCCGCTCGCCATCGCCATGCGCGAGAAGCAGCCCGCGATTCTCGTCTTCGCGGCTTGCCCCATCGCCCGGCGACGGGCCGGGTCGGCGAGCAGGGACTCGATCGCCGTCGCGATGGCCATGCTGTCCCTGACCGGCACCAGCAAGCCCGTCTCGCCGTCGACCACGACTTCCGGCACGCCGTCGACATCGCTGGCGACCGCCGGCAGGCCGGTCGCCCCCGCCTCGATGAAGGCCGTCCCGAGCGCCTCCTGATGCGTCGGCAGGACGAACACGTCCAGCGACCGGAGAACGTTCACGACGTCGCTCCGCAGCCCGAGCATATGAACCCGGCTCTGCAAACCGAGCTCGGCGATGCGCTGCTCGAGGTTCTGCTGCTGCGGACCATCGCCGGCAAAGACGAAATGGCACTCCGGAAAACGGCGAAGAATCTCCGGAATCGCCTCGAGCAGTTCGGCGTGTCCCTTCTTGCGGCGGAGAATGGCCACGGTACCCACCAGCGGAACGTTTTCCGCCAGGCCGAGCTCCGCACGCAGCGTTCCGCGCTCCTGCGTCTCATAGCGGGAGAGATCGATGCCCGTCGGCACGACCGTGATGCGCTCCGACGGAACGCCAGCGGATGCCAGGTAGTTGCCGACGAAGCGGCTGACGGCAACCACGTGATCCGGCAATGTCACGTAACTGATGCGCGACGATATGGGCAACGCCAAGTGGCGCGTGCGCACCACCTTCGGCCGTCCGCCGAACAGGCTGCGTGCCGCCAGGCCGGCGAGCTGGGTGTCGCGCCCGCTGTGCGTATTGACTACGTCGATGCTCCGCTCGCGCATCAGCCTGCGCAGCGCGAACACCGCGGGGAGATCGAGCGCACCGCGCATGGCGATGCGGGTCACCGGAAAGCCGGCCTCCTCGGCGCGGACGCCGAGGCGCGCTCCCGGCTGACAGGCCACTGCCGCCGTGTGCCCGAGTTCCCGAAGTGCCAGCAACTCGTTCAGCGTGCGGTTCTCCTGCCCGCCCCAGCCCTTGGACGACTCGGTGTGAAGAATCCGCAGCGTCACGATGGCTGACCGGCCTGAGAGGAGCGCTGGAGGTGGTAGAAGTGCGCATAGGCGCCGTCCTTGCGGAGCAGGTCCGCGTGCCGGCCGACCTCGATGATGCGCCCCTTCTCCAGCACCACGATGCGATCGGCGTGCTCGATGGTCGACAGCCGGTGGGCCACGACGAAGGTGGTCCGGTTCTTCATCAACTGATCCAGGGCCGCCTGGACCTGACGCTCGGACTCCGTGTCCAGGGCCGAAGTCGCCTCATCGAGAATCAGGATCGGCGCATCCTTGAGCAGGGCGCGCGCAATGGCGAGTCGTTGCCGCTGCCCGCCGGAGAGCTTGACGCCGTTCTCCCCCACCATAGTTTCGAAGCCTTCCGGCATGGACTCGATGAACTCGAGCGCATGGGCTGCCCGCGCCGCGCGCACCAATGCCTCGCGATCGGCGTCATCCCTGACGCCGTAGGCAATGTTCGCAGCCACCGTGTCGTTGAACAGAACCACGTCCTGCGACACGAAGGCGATGTTCGCGCGCAGGCTGTCCAGCGTCAGGTCCTCGATCGGATGCCCGTCGACGAGAATCCTGCCTTCAGTCACGTGGTAGAAGCGCGGCAGCAGATTCGCGAGGCTGGTCTTGCCGCTGCCCGAGGCCCCGACCAGGGCGATCGTCTCGCCCGGCGAGACGTGGAGATCGATCCCCGCCAGCGCATCGCGCGTCGCCCCCGGATACCGCAGGCGGACGCCCTGAAACTCGACCTCGCCCCGTGCCCGGTCCAGGCGCACCGTTCCGCGATCGTCCTCGGGCGACTCGTCGATCATGCCGAACACGCTTTCGGCAGCGGCCAGTCCGCGCTGCAGCGGCGCGTTGACGTCCGTCAGGCGTTTCATCGGCGCGAGCAGCATCAGCATGGCGGTGATGAACGACACGAAGTCGCCTGCGGTGGCCTCGCCGCGCGCCGATTGCTGCAATGCGACGACGATGATGACGGCAAGCGCAATCGCCGCCAGCACATGCACGATGGGGCCGAGCGCCGCCGATGCGATGGTCTGGCGCATGGCATAGCCGCGCTGCCGCGAGTTGGCGCCATGGAAACGCTGCGCCTCGTGCTCCTGGCGGCCGAATATCTTCACGACCTTGTGCGCCTCGGCGTTCTCCTCCAGGACATGCATGATGCCGCCCATCGCATGCTGGACACCGCGGCTGGTCTCGCGCAGCCGTCTGCTGAACGTCCGCACGGCCAGCCCGATCCCGGGAATCAGGAGCAAGGCGACGAGGCTCAGCTTCCAGTTGAGGTAGAACATCCAGGCCAGCAGGCCGATGACCGCCAGCGAGTCCTTGATCAGCGTCGTCAGGACGCCGGTCGCCGCGCCCGTGACGCCGACCACGTCATAGGCGATGCGCGACATGACGACGCCCGACGACTGGTTGTCGAAGAAGGAGGTCGGCAGTTGCACCAGACGCCGGAACATGTCGTCGCGCAAATCGAGCACGATCTTGTTCGAGACCCAGGACATCGCGTAATCGGCGCAGAAGCCCAGGACGCCGCGGACGACGAAGATGCCGACGATGATCAGCGGCAGGCTGAGCGCACCGTACTTGCCGTTTTCGCCGAAGCTGCCGTCGAGCAGCGGTTTCATGAGGGCCGGGAACGCCGGCTCCATGGCCGAAGTCACCGCCATCAGGACCACTGAAAGGGCAAAAATCCGCCAATACGGACGGACGTAGGAAAGCAGCCGCAGGTAGAGCACGCGGCCGCTGTCGGTGGAACGTCCCGAGGATGTCGTTGGAATCACTGGCCGGATCCTGCAAGTACCGCCGGAACGTGCATGGCCGGACTGCAGTTTGTCATGGGTTGGTCTGAATTCGCCGGGTGCTGGAACGCGCCACGGAACAGGCGCGGATTATACCGGCCGCGGCTGCTCCGCCAGCCCGAGATAGAAGGCACCCAGTCGAGCGACCATGTCGCCGGCCGCGCAGTTCCGGGCGACCGCTGTGGCGGCCGACGCGACACGTGGGGCGTCCCGGAGCAGCAAGCCGTCCAGCGCGCGGGCTTGCGCCGCGATGTCCGCGAAAGCGAACACCGCCCCGATCGACTCGTCGACCAGATCCGCCGCTCCGCAAGTCGTCGTCGTCGCCACCGGCAGCCCGCAGGCAAGGGCTTCGAGTGCGGCATTCGGCATCGGATCGTAAATCGTCGGCAGGCAGAAGACGTCGGCGGCGCCGTAGTAGGGGCGCACGTCCTTTTGGCCGCCGAGGAAGTGGGTGCGCGCATCGACGCCGAGAGTCTGGGCGAGTTTCTCGTAGAGCTTCTGGTGCCGGTCCTTGCCGACGACGACGAGGCGCGCGTCGGTGGTCTTCATCGCCGCAAGGGCGCGCAGCAGGGTCGGCAGGCCCTTGCGCTCGTAGCCGGAGCCGACGAAGAGGATCACGGGCGCGTCGCCGGGGATGGCGAGTTCCGCGCG
The DNA here is from genome assembly GCA_046726235.1 of Pseudomonadota bacterium. Taxonomy (GTDB): domain Bacteria; phylum Pseudomonadota; class Gammaproteobacteria; order Burkholderiales; family Rhodocyclaceae; genus Nitricoxidireducens. Next base: position 506,041 of record JBKPAD010000001.1, on the reverse strand, counting down.
CACTCGGGCGCGGTGCTCGTCGCGCAGGCCGGGGTGGAAGAACTCGAGGTCGACGCCGTTGTGGATCACGTGCAGCTTTTCGTCCGGCACGCCGAAGCGCCGGGCGATGTCGTCGCGCACCATGCGCGAGTTGCAGATCACGGCGCGCAGGTTGGGGTGCGCGTACATCGCCGCCTCGGCGGCGAGGGTGTAGCGGTGCCACGGCGACAGCCTTGTGGCGAGCGACGCGAGGCCACCGCGCGCCTGGTCGCGCAGTTCCAGCCAGGTCGCGTGCACGCCGTCGCCGGCGCGGAAGACGTGGCAACCGGGGATGCGCTCGTGGCTCTGCACGAGGTCGAAGCGGCCCTCGGCGATGATTTGCTGGACGCCGCGGCAGAAGCTGCGGTCGCGCCAGGTGCGGCCAAGGTAGAAGGGATCGCAGCGCAGGATGCCTTGCGGATCGCCGCTCCATTCGCGCGCGATCATGGTCACCTCGACGCCCTGCGCGCGCAGCCCGTCGAGCGCACGTTCGACGAAGCGCTCGGCGCCGCCGAACGGGGTGTACTTCTGGCGGACGATGGCGATCTTCATGGCGCCAGCAGTTCCTCACAGGCGGACAGCACCTGCGCGACCGGCAACGTCGTCAGGCATTCGCTGACCTTGCTGTCGTCGCAACCGGCGCGGCCGCAGGGGCGGCAGGCGTGGGTCGTCGAGGCGACGACGCGGCTCTTGGTGCCCCACGGCCCCCACTCGCGGTCGCCCGAGGGACCGAAGATGGCGGCGACCGGCGTGCCCATGGCGGCGGCGATGTGCATCGGCGCCGAGTCGACGCCGACGAACAGGCGCGCGCGCGCCGCCAGCGCGGCGAGTTCCTTGAGGCTCAAGGCGCCCGAAAGGTCGATGGTCGGCGCCCGCGTCGCCGCGCATACCGCCGCGACGAGTTCGCGCTCCTTCGCTTCGGGTGCGCAGGTCAGCACCAGCGGCAGGCCACGAGCGGCGAGTGCGTCGCAAAGCTGCGCCACGCGATCCGCCGGCCAGCACTTGAAGCCCCAGCGCGAAGCCGGATGCAGGTGCACGAAGCTGCCGCGCGCAAGACCGTGCTCGACCATCAACGCGTCGACGCGCGCCTCGGCTGCCGCACCCGGCACCAGAGTCACCTTCGCCTCGGCCGCCGAGACCTCGATGCCGAGGGCGCGCAGCGCGTCGAGATTGGTGTCCACCGTGTGCCGGTGCGGATGCGACTGCGCCGGATAGTGATGGGTAAAGCTGCCGTGCCAGAAGCGCCCGGCGTCACCGCGGCACGGGCCGACCGACCAGCGCGGGCGCAGCACGCGCACCAGCCAGGCGCCGCGCGTGTGCACCGAGAGATGCACGATCAGGTCGTAGCCACGCTTGCGCAGTTGCGCCAGCAGGCGCCCCTCGGCGGCGGCCTGATGCCGCAGGCCCTGCTTCTTCCAGCCGCGGTCGATGGCGAAGAGACGCGCGATGTCGGGATGCCCGTCGAGCATCGGCAGGGTGTCGGCGTAGACGAGCGCGTCGATCTCGCACTGCGGCGCAGCGCGCTTGAGGGCGGAGAAGACGGGGGCGGTCAGCAGCACGTCGCCGTGATGGCGCAGCTTGACGACCAGCGCGCGCCGCAGTCCGGCGACGGGGATGGCGTGTTGCATTTACTTATTGTGCCACCCTTGCGGGTGTCCAACGGGTCGGGCTTCGCCAATGGGAAGGCCTGCTGCCGCAGGCTCGTTGTGCCAGACGAGGCGCCCGCCTTCGATCATGCTGGCCGTGCCATAGTCAAAAGAAAAGTCGAACCACTCGGGGGCGGGGATGCCGGCCAGTGCGCCGGCGAGCACTTTCATGATGCCGGCGTGAACCACCAGCACCGCCTCGTCGTAGCGGGCGGCGATGTCGCGCGCGCAGTCGACGGCGCGGGCCTGCAGTTGCGCCACGCTCTCGCCGCCGTGGCCGGCGTAGTGCAGCGGGTCGGCGGCCCAGGCGTCGAGCGCGGCGCGGTCGATGGCATCCCAGGGCTGCATTTCCCAGCGGCCGAAGTCGGCTTCGCGCAGGCGCTCGTCGAAGATCGGCGCCGGATGCAGCGCCTCGGCGAGTTGCCGGCAGCGGGCGAGCGGGCTGCTGAAGACCGGTGCGGCTTCCGGCAGCAGTGCGCGCAGCCGCGCCGCGCACGCCGCTGCATCCTCCGCCAGCAGCAGGTCGCTGCGGCCGTAGCAGATGCCGTCCGCCACTTGCGGCCGCGGATGCCTCACGAGGAAAAGTCGCACAGCAGTCCGAGGTAGAAGGCGAGTTCGGTCGCCTGCTGGGTCGCGCCCAGGCAGTCGCCGGTGTAGCCGCCGATGCGGCGCAGGAGGTAGCGTGCGGCGAGCAGCGTCGTCGCGGCGACGGCGGCGAGCGCCCAGGCGAGTTCCGGCAGCGGCAGCAGCGCGGCCGGCACCAGGCCGAACACGGCGGCGACGGTCAGCGCGCCCGGCCCCATGCGCGTCGCCAGCGGCTTCGACTTGGAACTATCGTCGTCGCGCACGTAGTCGAGCGCGTAGATCAGCGTCGTCGAGGCGAAGCGCGAGACCGCGTGTCCTGCGACCAGCGCCGAGAGCAGGAAGCTCTCGTCCATTTCCATCAGGGCGTTCCACTTCGCCAGCAGCAGCATGGCGACGCCGATGGCGCCGTAACTGCCGACGCGCGAGTCCTTCATGATCGCCAGCACCTGCGCCTTCTCCCAGCCGCCGCCGAGGCCGTCGCAGGCGTCGGAGAAGCCGTCCTCGTGGAAGGCGCCGGTGGCGAGGATGGTCGCCGCCATGCCGAGGATGATCGCCAGGCTCACCGGCAGCGCCAGCGACGTTGCCAGCGTCACCGCGGCGCCGATCAGGCCGACCAGCACGCCGACGAGCGGGAAGTAGCGCGCCGCCCCGTTCAGCTGCTCGGCCGAGTGCCCGACCCAGGCCGGCACGGGCAGGCGCGTGAAGAAACGCAGCGCGGCGAAGAAGTATTCGAGTTCGCGGACCAACTCAGCGCTGCCCCAGCATGTTCCAGAGCAGGCGTTTGATCGTCGCGGGGTTGAAGGGCTTGTCGCAAATGCCCGAGACGCCGGACTCCTGCACCGCCGCGAGGCGGCTTTCGCTGGTCTCGCTGGTCACCATCAGCACCGGCACGGAGTTCTGCCAACTCTGCTTGCGGATGTACTCGACCAGCGCCTGGCCGTCCATCTCCGGCATGTTGTAGTCGGTGACGACCAGGTCGATCATGGTTTCGGCGAGCACCACCACGGCCTGGCGGCCGTTCTCGGCCTCGATGAAGTTGTCGATGCCGAGGTTCTCGAGCACGCGGCGCATGTGGCGGCGTGCGCTCGGGCTGTCGTCGACCAGCAGCACGCGCAGGTTCTCGGCCGCGAGCTCCTGCGTCAGGTCGCCGTCCTGGCGCAGGAAATCCAGCGTCGCCAGCAGCGCCGTCTTCAATTGTCCCGTCGCGAAGGGCTTTGGCACGATGCCGCAGACGCCCGCCTGGCGCACCGGCTCCAGCGCCTGCGGCCGCGTCTCGCTCGAGATCAGGATGAAGGCCACCTGTTCGAGGTCACGGTCGCGGCGCATGGTGCCGATGAGGTCGGTGCCCGACATGTCGGGCAGGTAGAGCGCGCTGACGACGAGGTCAGGCCGCGACTCGCGCATCGCCTCCAGCGCCGCCGCGCCGCTGCCGAAGCTGCGCACCATCTCGATGCCCAGCTCGCCCAGTTGCGCGGTGATGTACTTGGCCTGGCTCGGCGACGGTTCGACGAGGAAGACGACGAGGCTGCCGAAGGCTGAGGACATGGCGTTGGAATTCCGCGAAAAGCCGCGATTGTAGGCTAAGCGCCTGTTCTCAGCTCGCGGCGCTGGCTTCGCTGACCCCCGCCGACTCGAAGCTCGCCATCTCGTTGACGAAGGCGCAGGCAGCGCGCAGCAGCGGCCATGCGACCGCCGCGCCGGTGCCCTCGCCGAGACGCATGCCGAGGTCGACGAGCGGCTTCGCGCCGAGCGCCGCCATCTGCGCCTTGTGCCCCGGCTCTGCCGAGGCGTGGCAGAACACCGCATAGTCGAGGAAGGCCGGCGCCACGCGCGCCGCCACCAGCGCCGCCGCGCCGCAGATGAAACCGTCCACCAGCACGATGCATCCCGCCCGCGCCGCCGCCAGCATGCCGCCGGCCATCATCGCGATCTCGAAGCCGCCGAACTGCGCCAGCACGCCGAGCGCATCGTCGCGCGCGCCGCGATGGTGGGTCAGCGCCTGCGCCAGCAGTTCGCGCTTGCGCGCCAGCCCGGCATCGTCGAGCCCGGTGCCGCGGCCGACGCAGTCCTCGAGCGTCGCGCCGGTCAGGCAATGCGTAATCAGCGAGGCGGACGCCGTATTGCCGATGCCCATCTCGCCGAAGCCGATGACGTCGCAGCCGTCCGCGACGAGCTTGGCGACGATCTCCTCGCCCTTCCTCATCGCCGCGTCGCGCTGGGCGGCGCTCATGGCGGCGCCTTCGAGGTAGTTCGCCGTGCCGGGCGCGATCTTGGCGTCGACGAGGTTCGGTCGCGCGCCGAAGTCGTGATTGACTCCCGCGTCGACCACCGTCAGCGCGATGCCGTTGGCGCGCGCGAAGACGTTGATCGCCGCGCCGCCGGCGAGGAAGTTCTCCACCATCTGCCACGTCACGTCCTGCGGAAACGCCGAGATGCCGTGCTTGGCCGCGCCGTGATCGCCGGCCAGCACGACGATGTGCGGCTTGGCGAGCGTCGGCGCCAGCGAGCGCCGCACGAGGCCCGCCTGAAGCGCGAGGTCTTCGAGGCGGCCGAGTGCGCCGAGGGGCTTGGTCTTGTTGTCGATCTTGCGGCGCAGGGCCGCTTCGAGGCTGCGGTCGACGGGCGCGACCGCGAAGCTGGGGGATGTCATCCGATCCGTCCTTTCGCAAATGGGCACACCCTGCCATGGCGCGCTGGAAAGAATCCGGCAGGTCTTCTGGCTCCCGGATCGTCCGAAACGCCGCGCCTTCCCGCGAAGCTGCTGCCTCGCAGTGGCTGCCTTGCGGCGAGCGGCGTTCGTCCCCGGTTACAGCGGCGGGCCCGCTGCCGATTTTCACGGCATTCCCTTGGCCGAATCGGCGCGGATTATAGCCGCGCGCTGCGTGTTAACCTTTGCGCATGAAGGAACTCGTCATCGGCGGCGCGCGCTCGGGCAAGAGCGCCTGGGCGGAGCGCCAGGCGCGCGAATCGGGGCTGCGCGTGACCTACTTCGCCACCGCGCAGGCGCTCGACGCCGAGATGCAGCGCCGCGTCGCCCACCATCGCGCCGGGCGGCCCGCCGAATGGGGCTGCGTCGAGGCGCCGATCGAACTCGCGACGGCCCTGCAGGCGCACGCCGCGCCGGATGCCTGCCTGCTCGTGGACTGCCTGACGCTGTGGCTGACCAACCTGTTCTTCGCCGGCAAGGCCGCCAGGCAGGCCGAAGCCGGCGAGGCCGTCGACTGCCCGCTGCTCGACGGCCAGACCGAGGCGCTGATCGACTTGCTGCCCGGCCTGCCCGGCCGCGTCGTGCTGGTCAGCAACGAAGTCGGCTCGGGCATCGTGCCGATGCATCCGGTCTCGCGGCTGTTCGCCGACGAGCAGGGACGCCTGAATCAGCGCGTCGCCGCCGTCTGCGAGCGCGTGACGCTGGTGGCGGCAGGGCTGCCGCTCAAGCTCAAGGGCGACTGAGCGGCAGCAGCTTCGCCAACCGCTGTTCGCCGAGCGCCGCCTCGACGGCATCGGCCAGGCGATCGATGTCCGCTTCGCGCCGCGCGGCGAAATCGACCGGTGCCGCACCCGCGGCGCCGGCCCAGGCAAGCAGGCCCGACAGCGCTTCCGGATGGTCGAACAGGCCGTGGCAGTAAGTGGCGAGCACCTGCCCGTCCGCCGAGATCGCGCCGTCGTTGCGGCCGTCTGCGAGGCGCACGGCCGGGCGCTCGAGCGCGGCGCCGGTCGTCACGCCCATGTGGATCTCGTAGCCGCGCATGAGCGGCGTGCCGTCGAGCGCCAGCCGGCCCTCGACGTTGCGCAGTTGCTTTTCGGCTTCCAGCGTCGTCTCGCAGTCGAGGAAGCCCAGCCCCGGCTGGCTTCCCGTCGCGCCTTCGATGCCGGCCGGGTCGTGCAGCGTGCGGCCGAGCATCTGGTAGCCGCCGCACAGGCCGACAATCCGGCCGCCGTAGCGCAGGTGACGTTGCAGGTAAGGCTCCCAGCCCTGCGCCCGCAGCCAGCCCAGGTCGGCGGCGACGCTCTTCGAGCCCGGCAGCACGACGAGGTCGGCCGGCGGCGGAATCTGCCCCGGCCCGACCCAACGGAAGTCGACCTCCGGATGCAGCCGCAGCGGATCGAGGTCGTTGTGGTTCGAGATGCGCGGATACACCGGCGCGACGACGCGCAGCCGCGCCTCGCCCGCGCGCTCGACGTGGTGCTCGAGCGCATCCTCGGCGTCGAGGAACAGGCCATGCAGGTAGGGCAGCACGCCGAGCACCGGCTTGCCGGTATGGCGTGCCAGCCAGGTCAGGCCCGGCTCGAGCAGCGCGATGTCGCCGCGGAAGCGGTTGATGACGAGGCCCTGCACACGCGCGCGCTCGGACGGCGCCAGCAGGTCGAGCGTGCCGGCGAGATGCGCCAGCACGCCGCCGCGGTCGATGTCGCCGACGAGGATCACCGGGATGTCGACGGTCTCGGCGAAGCCCATGTTGGCGATGTCGCGGTCGCGCAGGTTCACCTCGGCCGGGCTGCCGGCGCCCTCGACCAGCACGCAGTCGAACTCCGCCGTCAGCCGCGCCCAGGATTCGAGCACCGCCTTCATCGCCGTCGCCTTGTAGTCGTGATACGCCTTGGCGTCGAGGTCGGCGACCGCCTTGCCGTGGATGACCACCTGCGCGCGCTTGTCGGTGTTCGGCTTCAGCAGCACCGGGTTGAAGTCGATGCGCGGCTCCAGCCCGGCGGCATACGCCTGCAGCGCCTGCGCGCGGCCGATCTCGCCGCCGTCGACCGTCACCGCCGAATTCAGCGCCATGTTCTGCGGCTTGAACGGCGCCACACGCACGCCGCGGCGATGCAGGATGCGGCAGAGCGCCGCGACCAGCGTGCTCTTGCCGGCGTCGGAGGTGCAGCCTTGTACCATTAGCGCCTTCATCGCTTAATTGTCCCATGCGTATGAGTCTCCTGTTACTTGGCGTTGCGGGTGTTCTGCTCGACCGGGTCCTCGGCGAACCGCGCCGCTTCCATCCGCTGGTCGGCTTCGGCCGGCTCGCCGATGCGGCCGAGCGGACGCTGCGTCGTGGCGCGCCCGGCGATGCCGCCGGCAACCGGCTGCGCGGCCTCGCCGCATGGGCCGCAATCGTCCTGCCCTTCGTCGCGCTCGCCGCCTGGGCGGCGCATCCCGTGCTCGACGCGTTGCTGCTCTGGCTCGCGCTCGGCGGCAGGAGCCTCGCCGACCACGCGCGCGCCATCGCCGCGCCGCTCGCGGCCGGCGACCTCGACGCCGCGCGCACGCAAGTCGGCATGATCGTCTCGCGCGACACCTCGCAACTCGATGCCGAAGGCGTCGCTCGGGCCGGCGTCGAATCGGTGCTCGAGAACGGCAACGACGCCGTGCTCGGCGCGCTGTTCTGGTTCGCCATTGGCGGCGGCGCCGGTGCCGTGCTGTTCCGGCTCGCCAACACGCTCGACGCGATGTGGGGCTACAAGGACGAGCGCCGCGTGTACTTCGGCTGGGCCGCGGCGCGCATCGACGACGCGCTCAACTTCGTCCCCGCGCGGCTCACCGCGCTGACCTACGCCCTGCTCGGCCGCACTTCGCAGGCGTTCGACTGCTGGCGCGCGCAGGCCGCCGCCTGGGGCAGCCCGAACGCCGGCCCGGTGATGGCCGCGGGCGCCGGTGCGCTCGGCGTGCGGCTCGGCGGCGCGGCGATCTACCACGGCGCCGTCGAACAGCGGCCGCCGCTCGGCGCCGGTGAAGCGCCCAGCGCCACCGACATCCTGCGCGCCGTCGCGCTCGTCGAGCGCGGCACCTGGCTCTGGCTCGCCGTCTTCGTGATCGGAGGATTCATCCTTGCTTGAGCACGGCGGACGCCTGCGCGCGGCGGCGCGGCAATGGAACATCCCGCTCGCCGACTGGCTCGACCTGTCGACGGGCATCGCGCCCGATGCCTATCCGATCCCGGCGCTGCCGCACGACTGCTGGCAGCGCCTGCCGGAAGACGACGACGGCCTCGACGATGCGGCGCGCGCCTGCTACGGCGCGTCGTCGCTGCTCGTCGTGCCCGGCTCGCAGGCGGCGATCATGGCGCTGCCGCGGCTGCGGCCGGCCGGCACCGCAGCCGTGCTGGCGCCCAGCTACGGCGAACACGCGGCCGCCTGGCAGGCCGCCGACCATCGCCTCGCGCCGTTCACTGCGCGCGAACTCGAAGCCGCCGCCGCGACGGCCGACGCGCTGGTGCTCGTCAATCCGAACAATCCCGACGGCACCCGCTTCGATCGCGATCGACTGCTGGCGGCGGCGCATACGCTCGCCGCGCGCGGCGGCTGGCTGGTCGTCGACGAGGCCTTCGCCGACGCCGAGCCGGCCGACTCGCTGGCCGGCATCGCCGGCACCGACGCGGCGCCGAACCTGATCGTGCTGCGCTCGCTGGGCAAGTTCTACGGTCTCGCCGGCGTGCGCGTCGGCTGCGTCATCGCCGCGCCGCAGATTCTCGACCGCCTGCGCGAAGCGGTCGGCCCGTGGGCGGTTTCGCACCCCGCGCGCCTCGTCGCCCGAGCCGCCTGGGCCGACACGGCCTGGCAGGCGCAGCAGCACGCGCGGCTGATCGCGGCCTCCGCACGCCTCGCCGACCTATTGCGCGAAGCCGGCTTCGACGAATCGACGGGGACGGCGCTGTTCCGCTACGTGACGACGCCGCGTGCCGCAGAAGTGTTCGAGGCGCTGGCGCGCCAAGGCATCCTCGTGCGCCGCTTCGACGATCCGGCGGCGCTGCGCTTCGGCCTGCCGGGCAATGAGCCCGAGTGGGCGCGGCTCGCCGCGGCGATCAGGCGCTAGCCGTCCCCAGCCAGAAGGCGACGTCCATCTTCAGGAACTCGTCCCACGGCATGTAGTGCGAGCCGTCGCAGGAGAACGTGAGGCCGACGATGCCGTTGAAGACGTTGAGCGTGCCGGTGCGCAGGTAGAAAGTCTCGTCGACGAAACGCAGGTTGCGCATGCCGTCGAGGATGGCGCGGATGCGCTGCTTCGGCACCAGCGCGCCGTCCGGATACGGCTGGCGGCGGAAGGCGAGGCAGATGTCGGGATTGGTCAGCGCCTTGATGTCGAGCAGGTGGTAGCGGAACGGATCGTCGACGGTCCAATAGACGGCGCGGCTGCTCGAGAAGTGCAGCATGATGTGGTGCATGCCGTGGTCGGTCATCAGTTCGTCGACGACGCCGAGCACGGTGTCGATGCTGCCGTCCATCTCGCTTTCCGTGCGCGCCTGGTGGAAGACGCCGCTGCGGATCGACGGGTCGCCGCGCATCTGCTTCCACTGGCGCCGCTCGGCGAAGCCGCGTGTCAGCGGCAGGTCGTTGAGGTAGAAGTCGGCACCGACGAAGCCGAGCGCGCGGCCGGCGTCGTCGCGCACCAGCTGGATCGCGGTGATCGCCGGGCGCCGCTCGCGCAGGCCGATGTAGGAGCGCGACAGCAGGAAGCCCGAGGACGGCAGCGACTCGCGCATGTAGGGCCGGTGCGAACGGTCGCGGCCGAAGTCGCCGACGACGCAGCCCTCGCCGCCGACGTTGTCGGAGATCTGGATGCCGCGGGTGTCGAGCGCGTAGATGTAGCGGCAGTAGGGCAGCCACGGAAAGGCCGCCGCGAGCGCCGCGTCGAGCTGCGCGCGATCGCCCCACACGCCGGCGCAGGCCTGCGCCGCGGCGCGCAGCGGCGCTTCGAGCATCTGTTTGAGCTCGCCGCGCTGGCGCGCGACGCATTCCTGAAGCGATGACTGTTGTTCTGGCATGATGCGCGACTCTAAACGAAAGCCATGACGATGTTGAGACACCTGCCTGCCCTCTTCCTCGCCCTGCTCGCCGTCGGCGCCCACGCCGAAATCGCCGTGCGCGACGACACCGGCGCCGAGTTGCGCCTCGCCAAACCGGCGCAGCGCATCGTCAGCCTGGCGCCGCACGTCACCGAGATGCTTTACGCCGCCGGCGCCGGCGAGCGCATCGTCGGCACCGTCGAGTACAGCGACTATCCGCCGGCGGCCAAGGCGCTGCCGCGCGTCGGCGGCTATTCGCGCGTCGATCTCGAAGCAGTGCTCGCGCTCAAGCCCGACCTCGTCGTCGGCTGGGAAAGCGGCAACGCTGCCGCCTCGCTGACCAAGCTGCGCGCGCTCGGCCTGCCGGTGTACGTCAACCAGCCGAACCGCATGCTCGACGTCGCGCACAGCATCGAGCAGCTCGGGCGGCTGGCCGGCACCGCGGCCGTCGCCGACGCCGCCGCGGCGCGCTTCCGCGAACGCCACGCGCAATACACGACGCGCTATTCCGGCCGGCCGAAAATCCGCGTCTTCTACCAGATCTGGAAGCAGCCGCTGATGACCATCAACGGCAAGCAGATCATCAGCGACGCCATCTCACTGTGCGGCGGCGAGAACGTGTTCGCCGAACTGCCGGTGCTGGCGCCGACCGTCAGCGTCGAAGCGGTGCTCGCCGCCAACCCGGAAGTGATCGTCGCCAGCGGCATGGGCGAGGCGCGCCCCGAGTGGGTGGACGACTGGCGGCGCTGGCCGGCGCTCGGCGCCGTCGCGCGCGACAACCTCTACTTCATTCCGCCGGACCTGATCCAGCGCCACACGCCGCGCGTGCTCGACGGCGCCGAGCGCCTCTGCGGCTTCCTCGAAACCGCGCGCGCCAAGCTCGGCCGTCAGTAGGCCTTCGGCGTCGCGCCGCTACCTTCCGGCCAGCGCTCCTCGAACAGCACCTGATCGAGCGGCAGGCGCTTGCCCCAGCCCGCCGTCTCGAGCAGCGGCTGCGCCGGAAACTCCACCGCCGGGCCGATGCAGAGGATCGCCAGCGGCCGCGCGCCCTCGGGCATTCCGAGCAGATGCGCGACGGCTTCCGGATCGAAGAACGACACCCAGCCCAGCCCGATGCCCTCGGCGCGCGCCAGCAGCCACATGTTCTGGATCGCACAGGCGACCGAGGCGACGTCCATCTCCGGCAGCGTGCGGCGGCCGAAGATGCGGTCCTCGCGCTCGGGCATCAGCGCCACCACCAGCACCTCGGCGGCCTCGCGGATGCCTTCGATCTTGAGCGTCATGAACTCGGCGTTGCGCGACGGCAGCGCGTCGCCGGTGCGCTTGCGCTCCTCCTCGACGACGCGCCACAGCGCCTCGCGCCGTGCCGGCTCGGCGACGCGCACGAAGCGCGTCGGCTGCAGGTAGCCGACCGAGGGCGCGAGATGCGCGGCCTCGACGAGGCGTTCGAGCAGGCCTTCGGGCAACTCGCCCGGCACGAAGTGGCGGATGTCGCGGCGCTCGCGGATCGCGCGCTCGACGGCGGCGATCTCGGCGTCGGAATAGCGGTGTTCGGTCATCGATACCTCGTTCAGCGGTTCATCGCGGGCGGCCGGGCGTTACTCCGGCTGCTATGTGCGCGGCACCGGGTCGGGCGATGTTTCCGACCGTACGCTGGCGAGTGCTGCGCACCTTCACACCTGCGTCGCCGTGGGCGACCCGCAGGCACCCACGAGACCATTGTGCGCCAGCCGCGCGGGCTACAGGAAGAGCCGTGCCGCCGCCTGTGGATTCGACGGGAAATAAAAATGCACATAGGAGGCCGTGAGGCGGGCCTCGCGATAAATAGCCTCGCCCTCGCGGCCGTCGGGCGTCGTCGCTCGAGCCAGCGGCGCCAGCGCGGTTTCGCTGCGCGAGTAGTGAAAGGTGTGGCCGCGCAGTTCGCCTTCGGGCAGCGCGACGACCTGTAGGCCGAGTGCCGTCAAGCGCGGCTGCATGACGACGCCGCCGGGCAGCAGGCCGGCCATCGCGTGGCTGCGGCCTTCCTTGTCGACGAGCGTCTCGAAGAGCGCCATCATGCCGCCGCATTCGGCGAGCAGCGGCTTTCCGGCCGCGACGTGGGCGGCGAGCGCATCCCACAAGCCGCGATGCGCGGCGAGCGCGTCGGCATGCAGTTCGGGGTAGCCGCCGGGAATCCAGACGGCGTCGCAGGCGGGCAGCGGATCGCCGGCGAGCGGAGAGAAGAATTCGAGCGTGGCGCCGAGCTCGCGCAGCGTGTCGAGGTTGGCCGGATAGATGAAGCCGAAGGCGGCGTCGCGCGCGATGGCGATGCGCTTGCCGGCGAGCAGCGGCGGGACTTCGGCGGGAGGCGGTTCGCCGAAATCGACGGGCGGCGGCAGTTCACCCGCGCGGGTTTCGGCGAGGCGGTCGGCCATGCGGTCGAGGCGCGCGGTGAGGTCGACGATCTCGCCGGCCTGCAGCAGGCCGAGGTGGCGCTCGGGCAGCGCGGCGTCGGCGTCGCGCGCCAGCGCGCCGTACCAGCGCATGTGGGTGGGCAGCGCCGCGCGCAGCAGTTCGGCGTGGCCGGCGCTGCCGACGCGGTTGGCGAGCACGCCGGAGAACGGCAGGCCGGGCCGGAAGGTGGCGAGGCCGTGGGCGACGGCGGCGAAGGTCTGCGCCATCGCGGCGGCGTCGATGACGGCCATCACCGGGATGCCGAAACGCTCGGCGATGTCGGCGGCGGAGGGATTGCCGTCGAACAGGCCCATGACGCCTTCGACCAGCACCAGGTCGGCGTCGCGCGCGGCGTCGGCGAGGCGGCGCGCGCAGTCAGTCTCGCCGCACATGCCGAGGTCGAGGTTGTAGCAGGGCGCCCCGCTCGCCGCTTCGTGGATCATCGGGTCGAGGAAGTCGGGGCCGCACTTGAGCACGCGCACGCGGCGGCCCTGGCGCGCATGCAGGCGCGCGAGCGCCGCCGTGACCGAGGTCTTGCCCTGGCCGGAGGCGGGCGCGGCGATCAGCAGCGCCGGCGCTGATGAGCGGCCATCCCCCCGCCCCCCTTCCCGCGGAAGGGGGTGACGGGTGTTCGCGGGCTGCGCCCGCTCCGGTTCATTGCTGGCCGCGCCTTGGGGCGGCCCGGCGGCGCGGCGCACCATCAGAACTCCACGCCCGGCATCGCCTTCACGCCGGCGGCGAACGCGTGCTTGACCATGTGTACGTCGCTGACGGTGTCGGCCGCCTCGAGCAGCGGCTTGGGCGCGGCGCGGCCGGTGATGACGACGTGCTGGTGCGCGGGGCGCGACGCGAAGGCCGCGAGCGCGTTCTCGAGCGCCAGCCAGCCGTATTTGAAGGCGTAGGTGATCTCGTCGAGCACGACCATGTGCACGCCGGGATCGGCGAGGTATTGCAGCGCCTGCTCCCAGGCAGCGCGCGCCGCGGCGGCGTCGCGCGCGTCGTTCTGCGTCTCCCAGGTAAAGCCCTCGCCCATCACGTGCCAGCGCACCTGGTTCGGGAAGCGGCGGTAGAAGCCTTCCTCGCCGGTGTCGGAGCGGCTCTTGACGAACTGGATCACCGCCACTTTCATGCCATGGCCGAGCGCGCGCGCGACGAGGCCGAAGGCGGCCGAGGACTTGCCCTTGCCGGTGCCGGTGTGCACGACGAGCACGCCGCGCTCTTCGCTGGCGGCGGCGATCTTGCGGTCGATGACCGCCTTCTTGCGCTGCATCTTGGCGTCGTGGTTCTCGCTCATTGGGCCAATACCTCGCGCAACTGTTCGAGCCCCGAGAGGATGTTCGGGCCGGGATGGGTGAAGCGCTCGCCGTCGAGCGGCAGGATCGTCACGCCGGGGCGCGCGATCGAGGCGTTGCAGGCTTCGTCGCGGCGGTTCTTGAGCGCGAAGACGATCTCGGGTTGGAGGCCGTCGACCCAGTTCTCGAGTTCGCCCGGCGGGCCGTCGAGCTTGAAGTTGCGGATGCTGTCGTGGTCGGCGACGACGTCGATGCCGGCACGGCGGAAGATTTCGTAGAGCGTGGTGCCGCGGCCGAAGGAATACGGCGCGCCGCTGCAGGCGGTCATCACCAGCGCGCGGCGGTGGCGGCCGTTCACCTTGTCGGCCGCGGCGCGCCACTCGGCGGCGAAGCGCGCGACGCGTGCGTCGATGTCTTCGACGCCGGCGGCGCGGCCGATGTCGCGGAGCGCGCGCTCCATGTCGTCGACGCCCTTGAAGCCGTCGACGCGCAGCGCCGTCGCGCCGGCCGGCGCCATCGCTCGCCACTTCTCGGCCGGCGTCCAGTTCAGCGTGATCATCACCTGCGGATCGAGCACGGCGATGGCGTCGGGATCGGGATCGATGACGCCGCCGGTGCGCGGCAGCTCGCGGCGGTCGTAACGGCTGACACCGACGATGCAGTCGCCGCGCTCCATCCATTCGAGCGCCATCGTGACCCACGGCGACTGGCTGACGATGCGCGGACAGGCGGCGCTGGCGGGCTGCGCGGCCAACAGCGCAAGGCCGGCGAGCAGGGAAAGCAGCGGACGCTTCATGCTTACTCCGGAACGAAGACGGGGTGGGGCGCGCCTTCGACCCGCCGCAGCGGGTGGCCGTAAAGGCGCGTGAGGTTCTCGGCGGTGACGATGTCGGCGGCGCGTCCGGCGAGCCATTCGCCGTCGCCGAACAGCAGCAGCGCATGGCCGCACCAGCGCGCGGCGAAGCCGGGATCGTGCAACACGGCGACGACGCCGGCGCCGTGCGCCGCGCGCTGCGAAAGCAGCTCCATCAGCGCCACCTGGTGGTTGAGGTCGAGGTGGGCGAGCGGCTCGTCGAGCAGGAACAGGCGCGGCTCCTGTGCCAGCAGCGTCGCCATGCCGAGGCGCTGGCGCTCGCCGCCCGAGAGCGTCTGCACGTCGCGCGCGGCGAAGCCGGCGAGCCCGGTTTCGGCCAGCGCGGCCTCGGCGATGCGGCGGTCGGCGGTCGATTCCCAGTCCCAGCGGCCGAGGTGCGGATGGCGGCCGACGAGCACGGTCTCGAGCACCGTCGAGGCGAAGGGATCGTGGCTGCGCTGCGGCAGGTAGCCGCGCACCAGCGCGAGTTCGCGCGGCGGCGCGCCGGCAACGTCGAGGCCGGCGACGCGCGCGCTGCCGCCTTGCGCCGGACGCAGGCCGGCGATGGTGGCGAGCAGCGTCGACTTGCCGGCGCCGTTGCGGCCGAGCACGGCCCAGGACTCGCCGGCCTGCACGCGCCAGTCGAGGTCGCGGCAGACAGAGTGGCCGCCGATGGCGACGTCGAGGCCGGCGGTTTCCAGCAGGGCCGTCATGCCTGCCTCCGCGGCTCGCGGCCGAGTAGGAACAGGAACACCGGCACGCCGAGCAGCGCGGTGAGCACGCCGACCGGCAGCTGCTGCGGCGCTACGACGGTGCGCGCGAGCGTGTCGGCGAGCACCAGCAGACTGCCGCCGGCCAGCGCCGCGGCGGGCAGCAGCAGGCGCTGGTCGTTACCGACGGCGAGCCGCACCAGGTGCGGCACGATGAGGCCGATGAAGCCGATGCTACCGGCCGTCGTCACCGCCACCGCCGTGAACAGCGAAGCCAGCGCATAGACGACGCGCTTCAGGCGCGGCACGACGACGCCGAGCGAGCCGGCGAGCACTTCGCCGCGCGCCAGCAGGTTGAGCTCGCGCGCGAACGGCAGCGCGACGGCGACGCCGAGCACGAGCACGACGAGCGCCGGCCACGGGTTCGAGATGTGGCCCGCGTCGCCCATCAGCCAGAACAGCATGCCGCGCAGCTTCTGTTCCGGCGCGACCGAGAGGATCAGCGCGACCAACGCGCCGCAGCCGGCGGCGACGATGACGCCGGTGAGCAGCAGGCGCGTGCGCGTCCAGCTGCTGTCGCCGTGGGCGAGGCCGAACACCACCAGCATGGCGAGGAAGGCGCCGGCGAAGGCGAACAAGTTGACGAAGGCCAACGCCAGCCCGGCGAGCATCGCCGCCAGCGCGCCGACCGCCGCGCCGCCCGAGATGCCGAGCACGTAGGGGTCGGCGAGCGGATTGCGCAGCAGCACCTGCATCAGGCAGCCGGCCAGCGCCAGCAGGCCGCCGCAGGCGAAGGCGCCGAGCGCGCGCGGCAAGCGCAGGCCGAGCACGACTTCGCCGGAGAGCCCGGCGTCGTTGCCGAAGAGCGCCGCCAGCACGTCGCCGAACGGCACGCGCAGGCTGCCCGCAGCGAGCGCCAGCGTCAGGCTCGCCAGCGCCAGGACGGCGAGAGCGGCGATGACGGCGAGGGCGCGGCGGCGGGTGGGCATGGGAAGCTAGCGACTATAGCGGACGCCGACGAAGAGGCTGGAGCCGGCGACCGCGTAGTCCCTGGCGGCTTCGTAACGCTTGTCGAAGAGGTTGTTGGCGCGGGCGAACAGCACCCACTCGCGGTCGAGACGGTAGTCGGCGACGAGGTTGACGAGCCCGTAGCCGCCGAGGCGCTGCGTGTTCGCGGTGTCTTCGTAGCGCATGCCGACGAGCTGCCATTCGCCGCCGAGGTTCCAGGCGCCGGCCGCGTAGGCGAGGTGGGTCTTCAACTGCCGGTCGGCGCGGCGGATCAGTCGCTTGCCGTTGGTGTCGTCGCGCGGCCGCTGCAGGTCGAGCGCCGCGCCGCCGCTCCATGCGCCCGCGGCGCCGGCATAACTGAACGAGGTGCCGGAGAGAGTCGCGCTGCCGACGTTGATGATCGGGCTCGGCCAGCCGACGATCATGTCGCTGACCTTGTTGTTGAAATACACGGCGGAGAAGCGATGCGCGCCGCGCTCCCAGTCGATGCCGGCCTCGCGGTTGCGCGCGAACTCGGGGCGCAGCGCGGCGTTGCCGGCGAAGAGCGCGCCGAAGGTGTCTGGGAAATAGAGCTCGTTGAAGTTCGGCGCGCGAAAGGCCGTGCCGTAGGAAAGACGCGCGCGCCAGGCATCGTCGAGCTGATAGCCGTAGCCGGCGAAGCCCGTGTTCTTGCCGCCGAACTGCGAGTTCTGGTCGCGGCGCAGGTTGAGCTGCAGGCGATGCTTGTCGACGCTGCCGTTCCAGCCGGCGAGCAGCGAACGGATCGCGCGGTTCGTCACCGGGAAGGCGGTCGTGCTCTTAAGGCGCTGCTTCAGATACTCGGCGGCGAACAGCGCGCGGCCGAGCGGCAGCCTGACGTCGTTCTGCCACGAGACCTGATCCTGGTCGGTGTGGAAGACGCTGCCGGCGATGCCGTCGGTGCGGCTCGTCGAATCGTCGCTGCTGCGGCCGAGGCGCAGCGTGCTGGTCCAGTCGCGCGTCAGGCGATTGCGCGAATACGCCGAGTAGGCGTCGAGCGTCTGGTCGTTCTTGAAGTCCTTTGTCTTGGGCGTCGTGTCGTATCGGCTGATGCCCTCGCTGTGCATCACGTCGAGGCCGAGCTCGTGGCCCGCCGCGGGACGCACGACGACGTTGCCGCCGACGCTGGTGTTGCGGTAGCCGTCGCGGTCGCCGTTGAACGAGGTGCTGGCGGCGTTGTGCAGGGCATTGAAGCCCTTGGTCTCGAAATGCCCGGCTTGCACGCCGTAGGAAACGACGTCATTGCCGCCGGAGATGCCGGCGCTGCCCTCGGTCGTGTTGTAGCTGCCGTAGCCGAGGCTGGCGTCGAAGCGCGGCGCGCCGTCGCCGCGGCGCGTGAAGATCTGGATCACGCCGCCGATGGCATCGGCGCCGTAAAGCGACGATGCCGGGCCGCGCAGGATTTCGATGCGCTCGATCTGCGCCAGCGGGATGCGAGCGAACGCAGCCTCGCCGCTGCTCGCCGAGCCGATGCGCAGACCGTCGATGAGGACGATCGCCTGCTTCGTGTAGGCGCCGCGCAGGAAGAGCGCGCTATTGGTGCCGGGACCTCCGTTGGCGGTCGTCTCGACGCCG
Source organism: Pseudomonadota bacterium (assembly GCA_046726235.1). Taxonomy (GTDB): domain Bacteria; phylum Pseudomonadota; class Gammaproteobacteria; order Burkholderiales; family Rhodocyclaceae; genus Nitricoxidireducens. Next base: position 488,131 of record JBKPAD010000001.1, on the reverse strand, counting down.
GGCTGGCGCGCGAGCAGTTGTTCGAGCGTGGTCTGTCCGGCGCGCTCGATGTCTTCGCGCGTGATGACGGAGACGTCGCTGAGGAGTTCGCTGGCGCGCGCCGGCTGGCGCGTGGCGGTGACGATGACGGCCGCGGCGTCGGCGGCATGGGCGGAGGATGAAACGGCGGCGCTCGCCGCGAGGGCGGCGAGTACGGCACGGACGGCGTGACGATGCATGGATGGCTCCCGTGTCGGCGTGCGTCCCCGCACGCCGGAATGGCGGAACGGATGCATCGGGAGACGAGAGAGACGGGCACGAGGCCGGCGCATCGCATCCCCGCGACACATCCACTGCTCTGTCCGCGGCCGGTCTCCGGGCTCGAAAGTCTTGAACCGCCGCCTTCCCGGGAACAATCCCAGTGGCGTGATGGCGGTTCCGCACTTTCTTACCGTTGCGGGGGCAGCGCCGGAATTGCGCGAGGTATCGCGCGCACCGGCTTCCCGTTTCACCCTGGCGTCGACAACGCTTCGGGCACCGTGAACAGGGCGCGAGTCTAGCATGCAGGTCGGTGGCCTCCGGTGCGCGGCGGCGACGCACTGTTGCGTCCCAACCTTCACTTCGCCCGCTTATTGCTTGACGGCATTGGCCTTTTCTCGCACACTTGCGTCCCACTATGGACGGCGATCTTTCCAGCGTCGAGCACAAGATCGAGCAGGTCGTGGCTTTCTGCCAATCCCTGCGCGAGGAGAACCGCAAGCTGCGCGAGCGCATTGCGGGGCTCGAGGTCGACAAGCAGGCGCTCAGCGCCAAGATCGACACCACCTGCGAACGACTCGAGGCGCTGATGAGCCGCCTGCCCGACCAATGACCACCCCGACGCTCGACATCAAGCTGCAGGGACGCGCCTACAGCGTCGCCTGCCCCGAAGAGGAACGCGGGGCATTGCAGGATGCCGCCGCCTATCTCGACGCGAAGATGACCGAGAGCGCGGCCAAGACGCGCAGCACCGGCGAACGCCTCGCCGTGATGGTCGCGCTGAACCTCGCGCACGAGTTGCTGGCACTGAAGAAAGCGCCGCCTGCCAAGGCTTCCGCGGCGGGGGCAGATTCTTTTGACACCTCCGAACTCAAGCGTAGAATCCGGGCCATGGAGGCGCGTCTGGACGAGGCCCTGTCGCAACAGGAAGGCCTGTTCTAGCCAGATCCGGTTACGCGTCCGCAGGAATTCCCCTGCGGTGTTCGTCAAGGGCCATACATTCCTTGAACCAATGCTAATTGGCATCGGCTGCCGCCCAAAGACGCCGCTGTTGTGAGCTCCCCCCGCGGGAGCACCTGATGCGGCAGGAAAGCAGCCACTCTGGACCCAGGTTCAGGATGCCGGCCTGAACGGCACAGGCGGGGGAACCAAATTCAAGCGCGGATGATCCGCGCTTTTTTTTGCCCAACTCCGGCGTCCGATCCGCTCCGCGCATCGCTTCTCACCGACGGCGTGATCCACATGGAATGACGGCGTGTGCCGGCTGCTATACACTTGCCGGCGCCTATTTGCCGGGTCGAGCCGACGCCGCGCAAGGGTCTTGCCGACAAACGAGGGAGCGCCAGCGGTGGCTGCGAAAGAGGCCCAAGCCCGCATCAAGATCAACAAGCTGCTCGAAGCGTCGGGCTGGCGCTTTTTCGACAGCGCAGCGGGCAAGGCCAACATCGTTCTCGAACCCAAGGTCAAGCTGACCAAGGCGGCGATCGACGCCCTCGGCAACAACTTCGAACAGTCCCGCAACGGCTTCATCGACTTCCTGCTAGTCGACGATGCCGGCTTCCCGCTCGTAGTGCTCGAAGCCAAGTCGGAGGACAAGAATCCGCTGGCCGGCAAGGAGCAGGCGCGCAAGTACGCCAAGTCGCAGAATTGCCGCTTCGTCATCCTTTCCAACGGCAACCTCCATTACTTCTGGGATCTGGAGCAGGGCAACCCGCACATCGTCACCCGCTTCCCGACGCCCGGCTCGATCGGGAGCTACCGCCGTTTCCAGCCCAACCCGCAGCGGCTGATCACCGAGCCCGTCGGCCGGGACTACATCGCCCTGACCCAAATGCCGGGCTATGCGGCCGAGGCCGGCTGGAACAATCCGGCAGAGCGCGACGCCTTCATCGAAAAGAACAAGCTGCGCTTCCTGCGCGACTATCAAAGGCGCGCCGTGCAGGCGATCCAGGATGCCGTCGCCGCCGGCAGCAGCCGCTTCCTGTTCGAGATGGCGACCGGTACCGGCAAGACCCTGACCGCCGCCGCCGTCATCAAGCTGTTCCTGCGTACCGGCAATGCGCAACGGGTGCTGTTCCTGGTGGACCGGGTGGAACTGGAAGGCCAGGCCCACAGGGCGTTCGTCGCCCAGCTCAAGAACGATTACACCGCCGTGGTCTACAAGGAACGGCGCGACGAGTGGCGCAAGGCCGAGATCGTCGTCACCACCGTGCAGTCGCTGCTGTTCAACGACAAGTTCAGGCGCTTGTTCTCGCCCACCGATTTCGATCTGGTGATTTCCGACGAAGCGCATCGCTCCATCGGCGGCAACGCCCGCGCCGTGTTCGACTATTTCGTCGGCTACAAGCTCGGGCTGACGGCAACGCCGCGCGACTACCTGAAGAAGTTCGACGCCGGCAAGCCGACGACGCGCGACCCGCGCGAGACCGAGCGTCGCCTGCTGCTCGACACCTATCGCACCTTCGGCTGCGAATCCGGCCAGCCCACCTTCCGCTATTCGCTGCTCGACGGCGTGCGCGACGGCCACCTCATCAACCCGGTGGTCGTCGATGCCCGCACCGACATCACCACGCAGCTGCTGTCCGATGAAGGCTACGCCGTCGCCAACATCGACGAGAACGGCAACAGCGAGCAGGAGAACTTCTTCCACAAGGATTTCGAGAAGAAGTTCTTCTCCGATGCCACCAACAGCCTCTTCTGCCAGACGCTGCTGAACAATGGCCTGCGAGACCCGATCAGCGGGGAGTTCGGCAAGTCCATCGTCTTCGCCGTCAGCCAGAACCACGCCGCCAAGTTGACCCAAGCCCTCAACGGACTGGCCGATGCTCTGTGGCCGGGCAAGTACCAATCGGACTTCGCAGTGCAGGTCACCTCGCAGATTCCCGACGCCCAGCAATTCACGACCAACTTCACCAACAACAATCTTCTCGGCTCGGCCAATTTCGTCGATGCCTACAAGACCAGCAAGGCGCGCGTCTGCGTCACGGTCGGCATGATGACCACCGGCTACGACTGCCCGGACATCCTCAACCTGGCGCTGATGCGCCCGGTGTTTTCGCCTTCGGACTTCGTGCAGATCAAGGGCCGCGGCACGCGCAAGCACAACTTCCTGGATCAGGTTTTCGACAAGCGGCTCAAGGACGACCTGTCGGCGGGCGGCAGCAAGCAGGAGAAATCGAAGTTCAAGTTCTTCGACTTCTTCGCCAACTGCGAGTACTTCGAGGAAAAGTTCGACTACGACGAAGTCTTGCGGCTGCCGCGACCCGGCAGCGGCCCCGGCCAAGTCGAGGGCGGCGGCACCACCCTCGGCCCGGCCGGGGAGTACATCCACGGCGGCCCCGACGCGATCGCCCATTTCGCCGAGGAACCCATCGGTCCGCAAGGCATGAAGATCGACCGCATGTTCTTCGAAGCTTTCGAGAACACCGTCAAGGCCGACGGCACGCTGCAGGCCTTCGTCGACGGCGAGCAGTGGGAGCAAGCCGTCGATTACGTGGCAACGCAGGTGCTCGACAAACCGGCCCAGTTCTTCACCCTCGACAAGCTGCGCCGCGCCGCCGGCGTCGACCGACGCCTGACCCTGCGCGAAATCCTGGAAAAGATTTTCGGGCTGATCCCCGCCTTCAAGAGCAAGGACGAACTGCTCGAAGACGAATTCCAGAAGTTCCTCCTCGACCAGCCTGAGGAAGAACTGGCGAAGCACGCGGACGCCATCGTCGCCCTCGAGTACTTCTTCAAGGCCTACGCCTCCGACGAGCGCCTGCGCGACATCGTCGACAACCGCCGCCTGACCGAACTCAACGTCAATCCCGCCTTCGGCATGGCCGACTTCAAGGCCGTGCCCAAGGAGTGGCGCGACCGCATTCCGGAGTACGTGAAGGATTACGTGTCGCTGTATCGGTTCATGTAGCTGCCCTTGCTGAAGTAGCAAAAGAAGCTACAATCGAAGCAATATCGGCTACATACCCACATCGTGCTACTCGACCTCCTCTTCGGCCAATACCGCCAGCGCGCGCTGACTCAGCTGCTGTTGCATCCAGACAGCAGCTATCACGTGCGCGAACTGGCGCGCCTGACCGGCACGACGCCCGGCACGCTGCACAAGGAGTTGTCCCGGCTGGCGCAGGCCGGCCTGCTGTTGCGCGAAGCCCAGGGCAACCAGGTGCGCTACCGCGCCAATCGCGATTGCCCCGTGTTTTCCGAACTGGCCGGCCTGTTTCGCAAGACCAGCGGCGTGGTCGGCGTCCTCGCCGACGCCCTCGGCGCGCTCGAACCGGCGCCGCAACTGGCGCTGGTGTTCGGCTCGCTGGCGCGCGGCGAAGAAAACGCCCGCAGCGACGTCGACCTGCTGCTGATCGACGACTGCAGCTTCGGCGACGCCGTCAAAGCCCTGCACCCGGTGCAGGAAAGCCTGCAACGCGAAATCAACCCGGTGATCCTAGGCGCCGCCGAATTCGTCCGGCGCGTGGAGGCCGGCGACGGCTTCATCGGCAACATCCTCGCCAACCCCAAACTCTTCGTCATCGGAACCGAGCATGACCTTGGAAAACTTGCTGGCCATTCACCGGCTGCAAACGTTTGACGCCACGCCGGAGGGCGTGCAGCGCATGCTGGCCTCGGCCGCGCGCAACCTCGCCGATGCCGGTCTGGCCGGCCTCAGCGCCGACAACCGCTTCGACGCCGGCTACAAGGCCATCATGCAGTGCGCCATGATCGGACTGTGGGCCAACGGCTATCGCACCGCCACCAGCCAGCCCGGCCACCACCAGACCGCGCTGCAAACCTTGCCCAAGACCGTCGGCGTCGACCAGGACACCGTGATCGTCCTCGACGCGCTGCGCAAGCAGCGCAACCTCAACGACTACGAAGGCGATCCCGTCACCGACGCAGCGGTGGCCGAATGCCTGACCCAGGCCGAGGCGCTGCTGAAGAAGACCCGGCGCTGGCTCGCCGACCATCGCCCCGACTTGATCGCCGCAGGCCGCTGACCCATGCTCGACAACGCCACCCGCCGCCGCATCGACACTTGCCGCGACATCCTCGTCGGCAAGGTGCCCGACCCGAAATCGCAGGTCGAGCAGATCACCATCGCGCTGATCTACAAGTTCATGGACGACATGGACGCCGAGGCCGAGGAGCTCGGCGGCAAGCGCAGCTTCTTCATCAACGGCCACGCCAAGTACCGCTGGTCCAAACTGATGAAGCCCGGCCTGGGCGGCCACGACGTGCTGAAGCTGTATTCCGAAGCCATCCAGAAGATGAACGAGAACCGCGGCATTCCGGCGCTGTTCCGCGACATCTTCAAGAACGCCTACCTGCCCTACCGCGACCCGGAAACCCTGCGCATCTTCCTCAAGGAAATCGACGGCTTCAGCTACGACCATTCCGAGCGCCTCGGTGACGCCTTCGAATACCTGCTCTCCGTGCTCGGCAGCCAGGGCGACGCCGGGCAGTTCCGCACGCCGCGCCACATCATCGACTTCATGGTCGAGGTCGTCGACCCGCAGAAGAACGAAAGCATCCTCGACCCGGCTTGCGGCACGGCCGGCTTCCTGATCTCGGCCTGGAAGCACATCCTCAGGCGCAACACCGGCAAGCGCGCGCTCACCCCAGAGCAGAAGGCCAACCTCGCCGCCAACATTCGCGGCTACGACATCTCGCCCGACATGGTGCGCCTGAGCCTCGTGAACATGTACCTGCACGGCTTCACCGACCCGCACATCGTCGAATACGACACGCTGACCAGCGACGAGCGCTGGAACGAAACCGCCGACGTCATTCTCGCCAATCCGCCCTTCATGTCACCGAAGGGCGGCATCAAGCCGCACAAGCGTTTCAGCATCCAGGCCAAGCGCAGCGAAGTCCTGTTCGTCGACTACATGACCGAACACCTCTCGCCCACCGGCCGCGCTGCGATCATCGTGCCGGAGGGCATCATCTTCCAGAGCCAGACCGCCTACAAGCAACTGCGCGCCATGCTGGTCAAGGACGCGCTGGTCGCGGTCGTCTCGCTGCCGGCCGGCTGCTTCAACCCCTACTCGGGCGTAAAGACCTCGATCCTGATCCTCGACAAGACGCTCGCGCGCAAGAGTGACACCGTCGCCTTCTTCAAGGTCGAGAACGACGGCTACGGCCTCGGCGCCCAGCGCCGCGCCATCGAGAAAAACGACCTGCCGCAGGTCAAGGCCGAACTCGCCGCCTATCTCGATGCGCTGCGCCGGAAGCAGCCCGTCGACGAGCTCAAACCGACCTGCGGGCTGATCGTGGCGAAGGAGAAGATTGCTGCGAACGGCGAGTACAACCTGAGCGGGGAGCGGTACCAGACGGCCATCGTTAGCCGAACACATTTCCCCATGGTTCCACTCGGGGACGTTGCCGAATTACTCAGGGGAATTACATTCGGGAAATCCGACCAGCTTGATCAAGCGAGTGAGAAATCCCTGTTGGTCGTGACTACAAAAGCGGCTCAATCAGTCGGGATCGTGCACGAAAGCCTCTATCACATTCCACGGTCGCTTCTAAGAGATGAAGCAAAGCTTCTGAAACCAGGCGACATTCTGATTTCCACGGCGAATAGTCTCAATTTGCTCGGAAGGACGACCCACGTTCAAAGAGTTGATCGCCCAATGTCATTTGGTGCGTTCATGTCTGTGATTCGACCCAATGGCTCGGTTCTCGATGGATACCTGATTCATTGTCTCCGCACCGAGTTCGCGGCCGACTTCTTTGTTCGCAATGCGAACACGACAACCAATATTTCGAATCTAAATCTGTCTGTCCTCGCCCGATTTAGGATTCCGCTGCCGCCTCTGGATGTGCAGGAGGAAATCGTCGCCGAGATTGAGGGCTACCAGAAAGTCATCGACGGCGCCCGCGCTGTCCTCGATAGCTACCGCCCCCACATTCCGATTCACCCCGATTGGCCGGTCGTGTCGCTTTCAGATGTCTTCGAGACGAAGTCGGGAACCACTCCATCTCGCAGCCGGAACGACTATCACACGGGGGGGACGATACCGTGGGTAAAGACGCTTGACCTCACAGACGGTCCGATTACGACCACTGACGAAAAGATCACGGCAATAGCACTGAACGAAACTCACCTGAGCATCCTGCCTGTGGGAACAGTGTTGATCGCGATGTATGGCGGCTTTAATCAGATAGGACGCACAGGCGTTCTCGAAATCGAGGCAACCCATAACCAAGCGATGACCGCACTACTTCCCACAGAAAGAGTCAGTCCCTATTTCTTGAATGCCATTCTCGTGGCGGCGAAGGACTATTGGAAGAAGGTGGCCAACAGCACTCGGAAGGACCCGAACATCACCAAGACGGATGTTCTGAATTTCAAGCTCCCCCTCCCGCCCCTCGCCACCCAGCGCGCCATCGTCGCCGAGATCGAGGCCGAGCAGGCGCTGGTGGCGGCCAATCGCGAGCTGATCGCGCGCTTCGAGAAGAAAATCCAGGCCACGCTCGCCCGCGTCTGGGGCGAGGGCGTCGCACCGGCCGCTGCGGAGAATTGACCCATGCGCTACTGGCTGATGAAGAGCGAACCCGACGTCGTCGGCATCGACCACGTGCTGGCGATGCCGAACCAGACCGTCGACTGGTGGGGCGTGCGCAACTACCAGGCGCGCAACTTCATGCGCGACCAGATGAGCGTCGGCGACAAGGTGTTCTTCTATCACTCGAACTGCGCCGAGCCGGGCATCGCCGGCATCGCCGAGGTGGCGAAGAAGGCCTATCCCGACCGCATGCAGTTCGATCCGAAGAGCCCCTACTTCGATCCCAAGTCTTCGCCCGACAACCCGCGCTGGGTGAACGTCGACGTGCGCGTGATCAGGAAGACGCGGCTGGTCAGCCTCGCCGAACTGCGCACGCATCCGGAGCTCGAGCACATGCGCGTGCTCCAGCGCGGCAACCGGCTGTCGATCACGCCGGTCGATCCTGCGGAGTGGAAGTTCATCACCGAGGTGCTGATGAAATGAGCGTGTGGTTCCTGGGCTACCTGGCGCTCGGCGCCTTCGCCGGCTTTTTCGCCGGCCTGCTCGGCGTCGGCGGCGGCGCCATCATGGTGCCGGTGCTGGCGCTGATGTTCGCGGCGCAGGGCTTTCCCGACGCGCACCTGATGCACGTCGCGCTCGGCACCTCGATGGCGACGATCATCTTCACCTCGATCTCGAGCCTGCGCGCGCACCATTCGCACGGTGCCGTGATCTGGCCGATCGTGCGCAGCATCGCGCCGGGCATCGTCGTCGGCACGATCCTCGGCGCGCAGATCGCCGGACGCGTGCCGACGCGGCCGCTGGCGATGTTCTTCGCCGCCTTCATCAGCTACGTGGCGATCCAGATGATCCTCAATGTCAAGCCGAAGCCCTCGCGCGAGCTGCCGGGTCCGGCGGGCATGTTCGGCGTCGGCGGCTTCATCGGCCTGGTGTCGGCGCTGGTGGCGATCGGCGGCGGTTCGCTCTCGGTGCCCTTCATGACCTGGTGCAACGTCAAGGTGCATCACGCGATCGGCACTTCGGCCGCGATCGGCTTTCCGATCGCGCTGGCCGGCACCATCGGCTACCTGATCGCCGGCTACGGCGCCACCGGACTGCCCGACGGCAGCTTCGGCTTCATCTACCTGCCGGCGCTCGCCGCGACGGTGGTGGCATCGATGATCGTGGCGCCGTTCGGCGCCAGGGTCGCGCACAGCCTGCCGGTGCCGACGATCAAGAAGGTCTTCGCGGGCGTGCTGATCCTGCTGTCGGCGAAGATGCTGCACGGGCTGTTCGGTTAGGGCCTGTCACGCTATGCCGACCTTCGAGCTCGTCGGCCTGGCCGTGCTCGGCGCCGTCGCCTGGCTGTGGCTCGACAGCTTCCAGGCGCACGCCGCGGGCATGGAGGCGGTGCGCGCCGCCTGCGCCGCCGAGGACCTGCAATTGCTCGACGAGACGGTATCGCTGGCCAGCCTGCGTCCCGAGCGCAACGAGGACGGCCGGCTGACGCTGCGCCGCGTCTACGAATTCGAGTTCAGCGACACCGGCGACAACCGCCGCCGCGGCAGCGTCGTGCTGCTCGGCAAGCGCGTGCTGGTCATCAACATCGGGCTGCGTCTGGTGCCGCCGGGCGGCCTGCTGCATTGATCGTTCGTATCGGGAACGCGCGCATCTCGCGCTTGTCAGCCAATAAGTAAATCCGATTACCGCCGCGTCGCACCGGCAAGATAATCCACCGCTCCATATCTTCCCGGCCGAACGGCCACGCGGGAGCGATCAAATGCGGTTCTCCGGTTTTCTCTCGTTCCTGTTCGGCGGCAAGCCGTTTTCCAGCGGGGAACTGGCGGGCGTGCGCAGCGAGGTCTGCTTTGCCGATGCCATCGAGGCCCACCTGGCCTGGAAGCGGCAACTGGTCGACGCCCTGGCGGGCAAGGCGGAGCAGTGGCCGAAGGTAGACGAGGTCGGCCGGGACAACCGTTGCGCGCTCGGCCAATGGATTCTCGGCGTCGGATGGGAGCGCTACGGCGACTTGCCCTCCTTCATCGAGCTGCGCGACGCGCATGCGCGCTTCCATGGCCTCGCCGGAGAGATCGTCGAGCATGTCCGCGCCGGCCGTCGCGCCGAGGCGACGCGCCTGCTGGACGGCGAGTTCCAGCGCACCAGCAGCGACATCATCGCGCGCATCAAGCACCTCTCGGAGCTGTTCGGCTCCTAGCCGGCGGCCGGCTCCGGCCGCGCCAGCCGCCGCACGGCGGCCGCGACGACGATGGTGCCGTTGCCGGCGAAGGCCTCGACGTTGTCCTCGATCGCCTCGGGTTCGTAGAGGTAGTTCACCATCAACCCGAATGCCTGCTTGAAGCCCTTGGCCGAGGTGTCGGCGAGCGCGTTGATGCGCTCGATGCGCGCGCCGTTGCCGAGGTGGAAGCGGGCGACCGGGTCGAAGGGCTCGGCGCCCTTCTTCGCGGCCGTCAGGTAGCGCGCGGCGAGGCGCATCAGCGGGTCGCGCAGGCGCCGTGCCTCGTCGCGCGAGCGCGCCCATTCACCCGTCGCCAACTGCGCGAGGTCGCCGATGCCGGCGAGTTCCTCGGGGTTGCGCTTGATCCACGCGGCGAGCTGCGGCAGCGGCGACAGCGTGGCGAAGGTCTTGAGCTTCGGCAGGTCGCGCTTCAGGTCGTCGATCACGCGCTTGAGCAGGAAGTGCCCGAACGAGACGCCGCGCAGCCCGGCCTGGGTGTTCGAGATCGAGTAGAAAATCGCCGTGTCGGCGCGGCGCACGTCGAACACCGGCGCGCGCTCGTCGAGCAGCGCCTGCACGTTGTCGGCCAGATGATCGGTCAGGGCGACCTCGACGAAGATCAGCGGCTCGGTCGGCATGCGCGGGTGGAAGAACGCGTAGAGCCGGCGGTCGGAATCGAGCCGGTTCTTGAGGTCGCTCCAGGAGCGGATCTCGTGCACGGCCTCGTAGGCGATGAGCTTTTCCAGCAGCGCCGCCGGCGAATTCCAGGTCAGGCGATGCAGTTCGAGGAAGCCGACGTCGAACCACGCCGTGAGCCGCGCTTCGAGCTCGCGGTCGAGCGCCGAGAGTTCCGGGCTGTCCTCGAGGAAGCGCAGCAGGTCGGCGCGCAGGTCGACGAGGAACTTGACGCCCGAGGGCAGGGCGTTGAACTGCGTGAGGATGCGCGTGCGCGCCGAGCGCATCGCCGTGCGCAGCTCGGACTCGGCGTCCCATTGCGCCGGCGTGCCGATCGCCGCCTGCCAGGCCTCGTGCGCGGCGGCGACCTTCTGCGGCTCGGGGCCGAACTCGAGGGCGATGATGCGCAGGAACTCGCGCCGTCCGGCATCGCCGAGGCGCAGGTAGGTTTCGCCGAGCCGCGCGGCGCGATTGCGCGCCGACACCTCGCCGCCGGTGCCTTGCGCGCAGTCGGTCAGCTGCTCATGGATGCGCGCGCGCTCGCGGGCGCCGAGGGCGCCGGGGTCGAACATCGTGCGCATGCGGCCGAGGCCGCGCTTGATCGGTCCGTCCATGCGCCATCATGGCACGGCGGCGGACGTCAGGGAATGGCGGCGATCAACTCCAGCGGCAGGCGCACGGCGCCGCTGATCACCAGCGCCGTCGCCACCGACAGGCCGAGCGAGAACACGGCTTCGCGGCGGCCGATGCTCTTCAGCATGACGGCGAAGGTCGACAAGCAGGGAACGTAGAAAGTCAGGAACAGCAGGAAGGTGACGATCTGCACCCAGTCGAGCTGCGGCACGAGCTCGGTGGTGCCGAGCGCCTGGTAGATCATCAGCAGCGAGAGTTCCTTGCGCAGCACGCCGAACAGGATAGGCACGCCGAGCGCGACGGGAAGGCCGAGCCACCACGACGTCACCGGCGTCAGCAGGGTGTTGACGACCGTGTCGGCGCCGACGTGCGCAAGCAGCGCCAGCGCGACGCTGCCGCCGATCAGCAGCGGCGTGACGATGGTCAGGATGTCGCGCGTGCGCTCCCAGGTGCCCGCCGCCACGTCGCGCCAGCGCGGCAGCGCATAGGCGGGAATCTCCTGGATCAGGCCGGGGCCGGCCTGGCGGTAGCGCCGCGTCAGCAGGTGGCCGAGCACGGCGATGACGACCAGCGTCAGCATGAAGATCGCGAACACGCCAAAGCCGCCGAGGTACTTGCCGCCGAGCGCGAGGATGATGGCCGAGCGCGCCGAGCACGGCACGAAGGTGATCAGCAGCGAGGCGACGACGCGGTCGCGCCCCGACGACGTCGCCGCGGCCGCCGAGATCGCCGGCACGTTGCAGCCGAGCCCGATCAGGAAGGGCACGGCGACGCCGCCGTGCAGCCCGACGTGGTGGAAGCCACGGTCCACGACGAAGGCGACGCGATGCATGATGCCCGACTCTTCCAGCGCCACCAGCAGCACGACGAGGGGAATCATGTAGGGCACGACGATGCCGACCAGCCCGATCAGCGCATCGGCGACGGCGCGGCCGACGACGCCGGCTGTCGACTGCGGCTGCCACTCCTGCGCCCAGGCGGCGAGGCGCGCGGAGGTGAGGCCGTCGAGCGTCGCGGCGACCTCGAACACCATGAACAGCACCAGCGCGAACACGGCGAGCGTGCCGATCAGGCCCCAGCGGGGATGCAGGAAGATCTCGTCGAGCCACCGCTGCCAGCGCTGCGTCTCGTCGCTGCCGCCGAGCCGCGTGACGGCCTCGTAGACCAGCGCCGAGCGGTGGTGGCGATCGGCGTGCAGCTCCTCGGACAGCGGCCGCGGCAGCCAGGCTTCGGCGGCGGCGCGCGCCGCGACGACCTGCGGCAACAGCGCCGGGAAGTGCTCGCCGATTTCCTCGAGGAAGTAGTCGTCGTTCTCGGCCAGCTGCATCAACAGCAGCGGCCGCGGCATGTGGAAGGCCTCGTCGATGGCCGGATCGGCGAGCAGGCGGTTGAGGCCCTCGAGCGAGCGCGCGATGTGCGGCGCGGGCGGCTGCGGCAACGGGCAGGCGCGGTCGCGCACCGCGGCGACCGCGGCGGCGAACAGGTCGCGGATGCCCTTGCCCATGTGTGCGACGGTCGGCACCACCGGCACGCCAAGCTGTTCCGAGAGAGCGCGCACGTTGACGTAGAGGCCCTTGGCGCGCGCCTCGTCCATGCGGTTCAACGCGATCACCAGCGGCCGGCCGACCAGGGCCAGCTCGAGGCTGAGTTCGAGGTCGCGCTCCAGCGCCGTGGCGTCGACGACCTGGATCAGCACGTCGGGAGCGCGGAACACCGCCGCCGGCTGCTGCGATTCGTGGCGCGCTATCGGCGGCCAGCGGTCGCCCCAGAGCAGGTACTTGAGCACCGTGCGGTCGGCGTCGCGCAGGCGGTGGAAGGATTCGATCGGCGGCAGGTCGACGAGCGAGATCTGGTCGAGGCCGACCTCGACCAGGCATTCCTCGTAGCCGGCCGCCTCGCCGGCGAGGCGCTCGTGCACCACGGCCGTGCTCGAGGCGGCGCGGAAGATCGTGCTCTTGCCGGTGCCGCGCTGGCCGACCAGCGCCACGCGCGGACGGCGGCGCCCGCGCAGCAAGGGTTTCTGCAGCGGCACCGTGGCCGAATTCATTGACCCACCCCCCGCCCCCCGCCCCACGGGCGGGGGTGACGATTGTTCGCCGCTTCGCGGCTCCGGCCGATTGACTGCGCCGTCCTTGAGGCGGCTCGGCGGACAACGCTCACGGCATCAGCTCGGCGAAGCTGGCGATCGCCGGATAGTCGCCGCAATCCTTCGGCGGCTTGCAGGTGTCGGGCTGGCGGATCGAGACCAGGTGGCGGATGCCGTAGGTGCGCGCCGAATCGAGCACCGGCAGGCTGTCGTCGACGAGCACGCTGCGCGCCGGATCGAAGTCGAACTGCGCACGCAGGCGATCCCAGAACTTCGGGTCTTCCTTGGCGAGGCCGAGTTCGTGCGAGGTGACGATGAAGTCGAAGTGCGGCTCGAGCCCGGTGCGCGCCATCTTCAGCGTCAGGCTGCGGTGGTGCGCGTTGGTGACCAGTGCGACGCGCTTGCCCGCGGCGCGCACGGCTTCGAGGAACGCCGTCACGTTCGGATGCACGGCGATCAGGTGCGCGACCTCTTCCTTGAGCTTCATGATGTCGAGCTCGAGCTCGGTCTCCCAGAAGTCGACCGAGTACCACTCGAGCGTGCCGGCGCGCGCGTGATAGCGCGCCATCAGCTCCTCGCGCGCCTGCTCGCGCGTGGTGCCGCGAATCTCGGCGTAACGCAGCGGCACATGCACCTGCCAGAAATGGTTGTCGAAGTTGAGGTCCAGCAGCGTGCCGTCCATGTCCAGCAGCACGCAGTCGATCGCGTTCCAGTCGAGCATCTTTTCGGTCATGGCCTGACGTAGGCCCAGCCTTGTTGTTGTCGTTGCATGAGGCGCACGATGCCCGACTGGGCGACCTCGGCGCCGGCGATCAGGTCATCCTTGCCGAGCTTGCGTCGGATCATCGTATTGCCGCAGGCGACGAAGCGCACGCCGTCGGCCATCGCCTCTTCGACGCGGTTGGCGACCAGCGAGTCGGCCAGCAGCATGTCGAGCCCGGCGCCATAGACGACCACCTCGATGTCGATGTTCGCCTTGCCGACATCCGCGCGGATGTTGTGGACGTTGCCGAGCACCGAATTCCACTTCTTCTCGCCCTCATCGCTGACCTGCAGCACGAGGCGATTGCGCGCCGGCTCGGCGGCATGCAAGGTGGCGGCGGCGAACAGCCCGGCGGCGAACAGGACGAACTTGCGGCGGTCGATCATGGCGGGGTCTCCTCTTGTGTCAGCGGCCCTCGAAGCGGGGCGTGCGTTTTTCCAGGAAGGCGGCGAGGCCTTCGCGGTAATCGTCGGTATCGAGGAAGGCGAAGGACGCGCGCTTCTCCTCCTCGGAGAGCGGCCGGCCGTTCTGCAGGCGCGCGATCCATTGCTTGTGCCAGCGTGCCACCAGCGGCGCGCCGGCGGCGATGCGTTTGACGGTCGCCGCGACCTCCGCCTCGACTTCGGCGTCGGCGACGACGCGCGTCACCAGCCCTTTCTCGTACGCCTCCCGGGCGTGCAGCAGGCGGCCTTCGAGGAGAATTTCCTTGACCGTGGCCTCGCCGGCGAGACGCAGCAAGCCGGCCATCTCGCCCGGATACATCGAGAAGCCGACCTTGTTGATCGGCGCACCGAAGCGCGAGGACTCGCCGGCGATGCGCAGGTCGCAGGCGGCGGCGATCTCGAGTCCGCCGCCGACGCAGGGGCCGAGGATCTGCGCCACGGTGGGAATCGGGCACTGCGCGATGGCGTCGAGCGCCGCGCCAACCACCTCGTGATAGGCCAGCGCGCGCTCGACGGTGTCGCGCGCGGTGCGGAATTCCTCGAGGTCGCCGCCGGCGGCGAAGGCCTTGCCCTCGCCGCGCACGACGACGCAGCGCAGCTCGCCGGCCGCCGCGATCTCGGCGAAGACGGCGGCGAGCCGCTGCCACATCGCGGCCGTGACGGCGTTCAGCTTGTCGGGGTTCGAAAGCGTGACGAGCGCGATGCGCGGGTCCGCCGCGTCGCGCCCGAACAGGACGTCGGGATTCATGGGCGTCATTATGAACGCACCGGGCAGGGTTTTTCGGAACGGAATAGAAGGCCGGCGCCGCGCGTCTACTCCTTGTCGTCCACCTTCCACCACCCGGGGAATCCCATGCGCCTAGCCCTCGTCCTGATGTCGCTTTTCGCCGCCCTCGCCCTGCCGGCACGCGCCGCCGAACCCGATCGTGTCGTCTATCACTTCAGCGACGGCATCGAGCAGGCGACGACCGGCCTGCGCTACATCCGCAACCACCTCGATACCGACCCGGCGGCGAAGATCGTCGTCGTCGCCCATGCCGCCGGCGTCAACTTCCTGCTCAAGGGCGCGAAGGACAAGAACGGCAACGAATACGCGCCGACGATCGAAGACCTGACGACCGCCGGGGTCGAGTTCCGCGCCTGCCGCATCACGCTGACCAGCCGCAACATCGATCCGAAGCAACTTCACGACGACGCGAAGATCGTCCCCTCCGGCGTCGTCGAGATCACACGCCTGCAGGCCAAGGAAGGCCATGCCTACCTGAAGCCATAGAAACGGCAAGGGCGCGGCCGATCGCCCGGCCGCGCCCTTCGCTTTCGGCGTCGATCAGCGCAGGCGCTCGATGCCGAGCATCTTCAGCACGTACTTTTCGAACACCGGCTCGGTCTCGCCCTTCTTCATCTTGCGCATGAAGTACTTCTCGAAGCCGACCTTGGCGAGGTGCACCCACTTGCCCTTCTTGAACCAGTTCACGTTGCGCGGCGGAATCTGCGGCAGCGCGACGAAGGCGGCGCCGGTGTCGCCGAAGTCGGCGAGGCAGACCGCGTTCCAGGTCGCCTTCTGGTCGGGCTCCTTGCCGTCGATGGCGTTGCGCACGTTGTGCACGGCGGCCGTGACCATGGTCTCGATCATGTAGCCGGTCTTGGGCGCGCCCGTCGGCACCGGCGTCGCCTCCACCGGCGGAATCGCGACGCAGACGCCGGCCGAGTAGATGTTCTTGAACTTCGGGTTGCGCTGGAACTCGTCGATCAGAATGAAGCCGCGCGGGTTGGCCAGGCCCTCGATGCCGAAGACGGCGTCGATGCCCTTGAAGGCCGGCAGCATCATCGAGAACTTGAACGGCAGTTCGTGTTCCTTCTTCACGCTGCCGTCCTCGTTGTGCTCGGCGACCGTCATCTTGCCGGGCTCGACCTTGGTGACCTTGGCGTTGCAGATCCACTTGATGTGCTTCTCGCGCAGCACCGATTCGAGCATGCCCTTGGAGTCGCCGACGCCGCCGAGGCCGAGGTGGCCGATGTAGGGCTCGGCGGTGACGAAGGTCATCGGCACCTTGTTGCGGATCTTGCGGCGGCGCAGGTCGGTGTCCATGATCAGCGCGAACTCGTAGGCCGGGCCGTAGCAGGAAGCGCCCTGCATGGCGCCGACGACGATGTGGCCGGGATCGTTGATGAAATCGACCCAGGACTTGGCCGTCTCGACGGCGTGGTCGACCGTGCACACCGAATGGGTGTGGCCGTCGACCGGCCCGGAACCGGGCACTTCCTCGAACGCGAGCTTGGGGCCGGTGGCGATGATCAGGTAGTCGTAGTCGACGGTCTTGCCGTCGGCGAGCTCGATCTGGTTCTTGTCCGGATGCACGCGCTTGGCTGCGGTGCCGATGAAATCGATGCCCTTCTTCGCCAGGTAGGGCGCAAGTTCCATCGTAATGTCGTCGCGCGTGCGCCAGCCGACAGCGACCCACGGGTTCGAGGGGGTGAACTGAAAGTAGGGATTGTTGGAGATGACGGTCAGCTTGTCCTCCGGACGCAGCTGCTCCTTCATGTCATAGGCCGCGGTGAGACCGCCGACGCCGGCGCCGAGTACGACTACGTGTGCCATGGTCGCGCTCCTTACCAGACGAAGATCTTGCCGATGGCCTGAACGCCGTCGTCAACGATCTGCTGCAAATCTTCGGGGCAATCCTCGCGCTCGATGACGAGTCCGGCATAAACCGAAAGCGACTTCAGCGCACAGGCGATCCTGGCGACGTCGTCCGCGACGTCGGTAGGCAGTTGTACGCCTGGGCGCAGCTGCCAGTTCTTTTCATCCGCCATCTCGAGTCTCCTCCTCTGTATGTTTTTTGGAGGGGAGATTGTGGCAGCGACGAAACCCGTTCGGAATCAGGGTTGCTTATAAACGGCGATGGAAAACTCCGTCAAGTTTTCGTCAAGAGCTTGGCCAGCGCGGCGCGGCCCGACAGCAGGTGGTCGTGCATGGCGCGGCCGGCGGCATCGGCGTCGCGCGCCTTGAGCGCCTTGAGGATGGCGCGGTGCTCGGCGAGCGACTGCTTGAGCCGGCCTTCGAGGCGCAGCGAATCGCGGCGCGTGAGCTTGATGACGCGCCGCGCGTCGTCGATCATCTGCTTGAGCCAGCGGTTGCCGGCGATTTCCTGCAGCGCGTTGTGGAAGGCCTGGTTGACCTCGAAGAAGCGGTCGGCGTCGTTGGCGGCGGCGTGCTTCTCGAGCGCGTCGTGCAGTTCGGCCAGGCGCCCGAGCTCGGCCTCGCTCGCCTTGCTCGCCGCCTCGTAGGCGACGCGGCCTTCGAGCAGCGCCATGACCGGGAAGATGTCGTCGAGGTCCTGCTCCGAAAGCTCGGCGACGTAGCAGCCGCGGCGCGGCTCGAGGCGCACGAGGCCCTCCGACGCCAGCACCTTGAGCGCCTCGCGCATCGGCGTGCGCGAGATGCCGAAGCGGTCGGCGAGCGCCTGCTCGTCGATCCAGGCGCCGGGATTCAACTCGTGGGCGTAGATCTGCTGGCGCAGAAGCTCCGCCACCTCTTCATAAAGGGCGGTGCGGGCGATGCGTCCCGAAGGCGGCGCCGAATCTCTTGCATTCATAATTATGGATAACGTATTATATCTGGCAGCCGTTTGTCAAGCGCGCTCGACGAACGATAGACCGATAATGGCCGGCCGCGAGCCGGAGGAGTGGAAGCATGAACAACGCCAAGCATCCCGAAGCGGCCGTCCCGGCGCTCGACGTCTGGGCCAAGGCCGCCGCCAAGGCGGCGCCCGAGGGCGACCTGTCGCGCCTGAACTGGAACACGCCGGACGGCCTCGTAGTCAAGCCGCTGTACACCAAGGCCGACACCGAGAAGCTGCCCTACGCCGACACGCTGCCGGGCTTCGAGCCCTTCCTGCGCGGTCCGCAGGCGACGATGTACGCGGTGCGGCCGTGGACCATCCGCCAGTACGCCGGCTTCTCGACCGCCGAAGAATCCAACGCCTTCTACCGCAAGGCGCTGGCCGCCGGCGCGCAGGGCGTGTCGGTCGCCTTCGACCTCGCCACCCACCGCGGCTACGACTCGGACCATCCGCGCGTCGTCGGCGACGTCGGCAAGGCCGGCGTGGCGATCGACTCGGTCGCCGACATGAAGATCCTGTTCGACGGCATTCCGCTCGACAAGGTCTCGGTGTCGATGACCATGAACGGCGCCGTGCTGCCGGTGCTCGCCGGCTACGTCGTCGCGGCCGAGGAACAGGGCGTCAAGCAGGAGCAGCTGTCGGGGACCATCCAGAACGACATCCTCAAGGAGTTCATGGTCCGCAACACCTACATCTTCCCGCCCGAGCCCTCGATGCGCATCATCGCCGACATCATCGGCTACACGGCGCAGAACATGCCGAAGTTCAACTCGATCTCGATCTCCGGCTATCACATCCAGGAAGCCGGGGCGACGCAGACGCTCGAACTCGCCTTCACGCTCGCCGACGGCATGGAGTACGTGCGCACCGCGATGAAGAGCGGGCTCGACATCGACGCCTTCGCGCCGCGGCTGTCGTTCTTCTTCGCCATCGGCATGAACTTCTATCTGGAAGTAGCGAAGCTGCGCGCGGCGCGCCTGCTGTGGTGGCGCATCATGAAGGAGTTCGGCGCCAAGAGCCCGAAGTCGATGATGCTGCGCACGCACTGCCAGACCTCGGGCTGGTCGCTGACCGAGCAGGACCCGTACAACAACGTCGTGCGTACCGCCATCGAGGCGATGGCGGCGGTGTTCGGCGGCACGCAGTCGCTGCACACCAACGCGCTCGACGAGGCGATCGCGCTGCCGACGGAGTTCTCGGCGCGCATCGCCCGCAACACCCAGATCCTGATCCAGGAAGAGACGCACATCTGCAACGTGGTCGATCCGTGGGCCGGCTCCTACATGATGGAGAAGCTGACGCAGGACATGGCCGACAAGGCCTGGGAAATCATCCAGGAGGTCGAGGCGATGGGCGGCATGACGCACGCCGTCGAGTCCGGCTGGGCCAAGCTGCAGATCGAGAAGTGCGCCGCCGAGAAGCAGGCGCGCATCGACTCCGGCAAGGACACCATCGTCGGCGTGAACAAGTACAAGCTGGCGCAGGAAGCCGCGATCGACATCCTCGACGTCGACAACGTCGCCGTGCGCGAATCGCAGGTCGCGCGCCTGAAGCAGATCCGCGCCGCGCGCGACGGCGCCGCCGTGCAGGCCGCGCTCGACGCGCTGACCGCCGCCGCGAAGGACGGCAGCGGCAACCTGCTCGACCTGGCGATCAAGGCGACGCGCCTGCGCGCCACGGTGGGCGAGATTTCCGACGCGCTCGAGAAGGTCTGGGGCCGTCACCGCGCCACCAACCAGACGGTATCCGGCGTCTATGGCGCCGCCTACGGCGAGGACAACAAGACGATGACCGAACTCAAGAACCTGATCGAAGAATTCGCCGCCGCCGAGGGCCGCCGCCCGCGCATCATGGTCGCCAAGCTCGGCCAGGACGGCCATGACCGCGGCGCCAAGGTCGTCGCCACGGCCTTCGCCGACCTCGGCTTCGACGTCGACGTCGGCCCGCTGTTCCAGACGCCGGAAGAAGCCGCGCGCCAGGCGATCGAGAACGACGTGCACGCCATCGGCATCTCGACGCTCGCCGCCGGCCACAAGACCCTGGTGCCGCAACTCGTCAAGGCGCTGCGCGACCAGGGCGCCAACGACATCGTCGTCTTCGTCGGCGGGGTGATTCCCGCCCAGGATTACGACTTCCTGCACAAGGCCGGCGCCGCCGGCATCTTCGGTCCCGGCACGCCGATCCCGCAATGCGCTCACGAGGTGCTGCGCGCGATCCGTGCCGCCCACCTGCCGCACTCCGCCTGAGCGCGGACGCCGACCGCCATGACCGCCCGCGACCCCGCCTTCGATCCCGCCACGCTCGCCGAGGGCGTGGCACGGGGCGAGCGCCGGGCGCTGGCGAAGGCGATCACGCTGATCGAGTCGACGCGCGCCGACCACCAGGAGCGCGCCCACGCGCTGCTCGACGCGCTGCTGCCGAAGAGCGGCAACTCGATCCGCATCGGCATCACAGGTGTGCCCGGCGTCGGCAAGTCGACGTTCATCGAAGCGCTCGGCCTGCGCCTGATCGAACGCGGCCACCGCGTTGCCGTGCTCGCCGTCGATCCGTCGTCGTCGCTGACCGGCGGTTCGATCCTCGGCGACAAGACGCGCATGGAGCTGCTGTCGCAGCGCGAGGAAGCGTTCATCCGGCCGTCGCCGTCCTCGGGCTCGCTCGGCGGCGTGGCGGAGAAGACGCGCGAGGCGATGCTGGTCTGCGAGGCGGCGGGCTTCGACGTCGTCATCGTCGAGACCGTCGGCGTCGGCCAGAGCGAAACGGCAGTCGCCGGCATGACCGACGTCTTCGTGCTGCTGCAGTTGCCGAACGCCGGCGACGACCTGCAGGCGATCAAGAAGGGCATCATGGAACTGGCCGACATCGTCGTCTTCAACAAGGCCGACATCGATGCGCGCGCGGCCGACGCCGCCGCGGCGCAGATGCGCGCCGCGCTGTCGATGCTGCGGCCGGCCTCGAAGCACTGGAAGCCGCAGGTGCTGAAGACCAGCGCCGCCAGGAAGGAAGGCATCGACGCCTTCTGGCAGGCGATCGAGGACTACCGCAAGACGCTCAATGATTCCGGCGAACTCGCCGCCAAGCGCCGTCACCAGGCACAGGCCTGGATGTGGCAGCTGATCGATTCCGGCCTGCGCCATCGCTTCCGCGACCATCCCGGCGTGCAGGCCGCGCTGCCCGAACTCTCCCGGGCCATCGAGGCGGGCGACACCACGCCCACCGCCGCGGCCCACCGCCTCCTGAACATGTTGAACCGCTTTTTCTAGTGGAGTAGATCCATGCACGAAATCATCGAACAGCTGGACCAGAAGCGCGCGGCCGCCTGCCTCGGCGGCGGCCAGAAGCGCATCGACGCCCAGCACAAGAAGGGCAAGCTGACGGCGCGCGAACGCATCGAGCTGCTGCTCGATCCGGGCACCTTCGAAGAGTGGGACATGTTCAAGGAGCACCGCTGCAGCGACTTCGGCATGGCGGAGACCAAGATCCCGTCCGACGGCGTCGTCACCGGCTACGGCACGGTCAACGGCCGCATGGTGTTCGTCTTCTCGCAGGACTTCACGGTCTTTGGCGGCGCGCTCTCCGAGGCGCACGCCGAGAAGATCTGCAAGATCATGGACAAGGCGATGCAGGTCGGCGCACCGGTGATCGGCCTCAACGACTCGGGCGGCGCGCGCATTCAGGAAGGCGTCGCGGCGCTCGGCGGCTACGCCGACGTGTTCCAGCGCAACGTGATGGCCTCGGGCGTGATCCCGCAGATCTCGCTGATCATGGGCCCCTGCGCCGGCGGCGCGGTGTACAGCCCGGCGATGACCGACTTCATCTTCATGGTGAAGGACACGTCCTACATGTTCGTCACCGGACCCGAAGTCGTAAAGACGGTGACGCACGAGGAAGTGACGGCCGAGGAGCTCGGCGGCGCGGTGACGCACACCTCGAAGAGCGGCGTCGCCGACCTCGCCTTCGAGAACGACGTCGAGGCGCTGCTGATGCTGCGCCGCTTCATCAACTACCTGCCCCTCAACAACAAGGAAAAGCCGCCGCTGCGGCCGACGCCGGACCCGGCCGACCGCCTCGACATGAGCCTCGACACGCTGGTGCCGGACAATCCGAACAAGCCCTACGACATCAAGGAGCTGATCATCAAGGTCGTCGACGACTGCGACTTCTTCGAGATCCAGCCCGACAACGCCAAGAACATCGTGATCGGCTTCGCGCGCATGGAAGGCCAGACGGTCGGCATCGTCGCCAACCAGCCGATGGTCATGGCCGGCTGCCTCGACATCAAGTCGTCGATCAAGGCCGGCCGCTTCGTGCGCTTCTGCGACGCCTTCAACATTCCCATCGTCACCTTCGTCGACGTGCCGGGCTTCATGCCGGGCACGGCGCAGGAATACGGCGGCATCATCAAGCACGGCGCCAAGCTGCTCTACGCCTACGCCGAGTGCACGGTGCCCAAGGTCACGCTGATCACGCGCAAGGCCTACGGCGGCGCCTACGACGTTATGGCCTCGAAGCACCTGCGCGGCGACGTGAACTTCGCCTGGCCGACGGCCGAGATCGCCGTCATGGGCCCGAAGGGCGCGGTCGAGATCATCTTCCGCGAGGAAAAGGGCGACCCGGCCAAGCTGGCCGCCAAGGAAGCCGAGTACAAGGCCAAGTTCGCCAACCCCTTCGTCGCCGGCGCGCGCGGCTTCATCGACGACGTGATCCAGCCGCACGAGACGCGCAAGCGCATCTGCCGCTCGCTGGTGATGCTGAGGAACAAGAAGCTCGAGAACCCGTGGCGCAAGCACGGCAACATCCCGCTCTGAGGAACGACACATGTTCAAGAAGATACTGATCGCGAACCGCGGGGAAATCGCCTGCCGCGTCATCAAGACCGCCCGCCGCATGGGCATCGCGACGGTCGCGGTGTATTCCGAGGCCGACAAGGATTCGCTGCACGTGAGCCTCGCCGACGAGGCCGTCTGCATCGGCCCGGCGCCGTCGAAGGAGTCCTACCTCGTCGCCGAGAAGATCATCGCCGCCTGCAAGCAGACGGGAGCCGAGGCCGTGCATCCGGGCTACGGCTTCCTCTCCGAGAACGAAGCGTTCTCGCGCACGCTGGAAGAGAACGGCATCGTCTTCATCGGCCCGAAGCACTACTCGGTCGCGGCGATGGGCGACAAGATCGCCTCGAAGAAGCTGGCGCTCGAAGCCAAGGTCAACGTCATCCCCGGCTACAACGACGCCATCGACACGCCGGCGCAGGCCGTCGAGATCGCCAAGGGCATCGGCTATCCGGTGATGATCAAGGCCTCGGCCGGCGGCGGCGGCAAGGGCCTGCGCGTCGCCTTCAACGACCAGGAGGCGGCCGAAGGCTTCGCCTCGTGCAAGACCGAAGCCAAGAACGCCTTCGGCGACGACCGCATCTTCATCGAAAAGTACGTCGAGCAGCCGCGCCACATCGAGATCCAGCTGATCGGCGACGCCCACGGCAACTGCATCTACCTGCACGAGCGCGAGTGCTCGATCCAGCGCCGCCACCAGAAGGTGATCGAGGAGGCGCCCTCGCCCTTCCTCGACGCCGCCACGCGCAAGGCCATGGGCGAGCAGGCCGTCGCGCTCGCCAAGGCCGTCAAGTACCAGTCGGCCGGCACGGTCGAATTCGTCGTCGGCGGCAAGGACAAGCAGTTCTACTTCCTCGAGATGAACACGCGCCTGCAGGTCGAGCACCCGGTCACCGAGTGCATCACCGGGCTCGACCTCGTCGAGCTGATGATCCGCGTCGCCGCCGGCGAGAAGCTGCCGTTCGCGCAGAAGGACGTCAAGCTCAACGGCTGGGCGATGGAATGCCGCATCAACGCCGAGGACCCGTTCCGCAACTTCCTGCCCTCGACCGGCCGCCTGGTGAAGTTCGGCCCGCCGGCGCAGACCATGGAAGCCGCCGAGCCGATGCCGTCATCGGGCGGCGTGCGCGTCGACACCGGCGTCTATGAAGGCGGCGAGATCTCGATGTACTACGACTCGATGATCGCCAAGCTGATCGTGCACGGCGCCACGCGCGAGCAGGCGATCGCGAAGATGCGCGATGCGCTCAACGCCTTCGTCATCCGCGGCGTGTCGTCGAACATCGCCTTCCAGTCGGCGCTGATGAAACATCCGCGCTTCGTCTCGGGCAACTTCGACACCGGCCTGATCGGCGAGGAATACCCGAAGGGCTTCAACGCCGCCGACGTGGTGCACGACGCGCCCGAGATGCTGGTCTGCGTCGCCGCCGCCGTGCATCGCCAGTACCTGACGCGCAACGCCAGCATCGGCGGCCAGATGCCCGGCCACGAGTACAAGCCGGGCGACGACTTCGTCGTCCTGCTCGGCGCCGCCCAGCACGAAGTCAAGGTCACCGCCGCGCCCGGCGGCTGGAACGTAGTCTTCGCCGGCAGGACCCACGAAGTGCGCTCCGACTGGCAGTTCGGCCAGTACCTCTACCAGGGCACCTTCAACGGCGAACCGTTCTGCATGCAGGTCGAACGCCACGGCCTGCGCTACCGGCTGTTCCACTGGGGCACCCAGGCCGACGTGATGGTCGAGACCGCGCGCGTCGCCGAACTCCACGCCCTGATGCCCTACAAGGCGCCGCCCGACACCTCGAAGTTCCTGCTGTCGCCGATGCCGGGCCTGCTGACCCAGATCGCCGTCACGCCGGGACAGGAGGTCAAGGCCGGCGAAGTGCTGGCCAAGATCGAGGCGATGAAAATGGAGAACGTGCTGAAGGCCGAGCGCGATTGCACGGTCGACAAGCTGCTCGCCAAGCCGGGCGAGTCGCTCGCCGTGGATCAGGCGATCATCGGGTTCAAGTAGGTTCTTTGTTTGCTACCGGCGGCGGGAGCGGCGGCACGGTATTCCGTCCCCGCTCCCGCTGCTGGGAAGCGCAGATATCGCGGGGCCGGAATACCGCGCCACCGCTCAGTGGCGTGGTCAAGGGTTTGCCGACAGAATCCGCTCCGTCATCGGCTATTCCCCCGAGTGGTCGGCCAGGAAACCAATCCCGCGCTTCTTGGTCTCGGGCGGTGTCATCAGTTGCCGAATGGCATCGATCAGTCCGGCAATGGCTTGGTCGTGGCTGCCGACCTTCCTTTCCAGCGCTTCCAGTTTGGCGGCAAGCTCCTTGTGGGTCGAGAGCAGTTCCCGAAGCTGGACGAAGGCTCGCACCACGAACACGCTCATTTCGACGGCGCGAGGCGAGTTGAGCACCGTGGCGGCCATGATGGCGCCGTGCTCGGTGAAGGCGTAGGGCAAGTATCGTCGTCCGCCGTGCCGGACACTTGAGGTCGCAGTTTGCGACCTCAAGCCCGTAAACTCTTCCTCGGCAAGTTGAAACATGAAGTCTGCCGGGAACCGCTCGGTATTACGTTTCACCTGCTCGTTGAACCGCTTGGTAGGCACCTCATAAAGCTCGGCAAGGTCGCTGTCCAGCATGACCTTCTGGCCTCGAATCAGGCGAATTCGCAGGGCAATCGACTCGCTATCGACGGTAACAGGTGATTGACTCATCGGCGTGGCATCCATATGGCATGCGGTATCAAACGCGCATTCTGCCGTAATCGACGAGGTATTGCGCAAACCCCGCGGCCGCGTCACCAAGCGGTGGTGCGGTGTTCCGTCCCCGCGATATCTGCGACTCTCAGCAGCGGGAGCGGGGACGGAATACCGCGCCGCCGCCGGCAACGCCCGTTGCAATCAATCACACCGCCATACACAAGTACTTCACCTCGAGGTAATCCTCGATGCCGTACTTCGATCCCTCGCGCCCGGTCCCCGACTGCTTGACGCCGCCGAAGGGGGCGACTTCGTTCGATATGATGCCGGTGTTGATGCCGACGATGCCGTATTCGAGCGCTTCGGCGACGCGCCAGACGCGGCCGATGTCGCGGCTGTAGAAGTAGCCGGCGAGGCCGAATTCGGTGGCGTTGGCGAGGCGGATGGCCTCGGCTTCGTCCTTGAACTTGAACAGCGGCGCGACCGGGCCGAAGGTTTCTTCGCGCGCGCAGGCCGTGTCGGGCGTAACGTCGGCGAGCACCGTCGGCTCGAAGAAGGTGCCGCCGCGGGCGTGGCGCTTGCCGCCGACGAGCACGCGCGCGCCCTTGGCGAGGGCGTCGGCGATGTGGGACTCGACCTTGGCGAGGCCCTGGGCGTCGATCAGCGGGCCTTGCGTCGTGCCTTCCTCGGTGCCGGCGCCGACCTTGAGCGCCCTCACTTTCTCGGCGAGCTTGGCGGCGAACTGCTCGTAGATGCCTTCCTGCACCAGCAGGCGGTTGGCGCAGACGCAGGTCTGGCCGGCGTTGCGGTACTTGCTCATCATCGCGCCGTCGACGGCGGCATCGAGATCGGCGTCGTCGAAGACGATGAAAGGGGCATTGCCGCCGAGTTCGAGCGAGAGTTTCTTGATCGTCGGCGCGCATTGCGCCATCAAGAGGCGCCCGACTTCCGTCGAGCCGGTGAAGGAGAGCTTGCGCACGATCGGGTTGCCGGTCAGCTCCGCGCCAATCTTCGGCGCCGATGCGGCCGAGCCGGTGACGACGTTGAACACGCCCGCCGGGAAGCCTGCGCGTTGCGCGAGTTCCGCCAGGGCCAGCGCCGTCAGCGGCGTCGCCTCGGCCGGCTTGACGACCACCGGGCAGCCAGCCGCCAGGGCGGGCGCGACCTTGCGCGTGATCATGGCGGCCGGGAAGTTCCACGGCGTGATGGCGGCACAGACGCCGACCGGCTGCTTGAGGACGACGATGCGCTTGTCGCTGGTCGGGCTCGGGATGGTGTCGCCGTAGACGCGCTTCGCTTCTTCGGCGAACCATTCGACGAAGCTGGCGGCGTAGGCGACTTCGCCCTTCGCCTCCGCCAGCGGCTTGCCCTGCTCCGAGGTCATCATCAGGCCGAGGTCGTCGACGTTGGCCATGATCAGCTCGAACCAGCGGCGCAGCACCGCAGCGCGTTCCTTGCCGCTCCTGGCGCGCCATGCCGGCCAGGCGCGCTCGGCGGCCTCGACGGCGCGGCGCGTCTCGGCGGCGCCCATGTCGGGAACGCTCGCCAGCTTCTCGCCGCTCGCCGGGTCGCGCACCTCGAAAACGGCGCCGCCGTCGGCGGCCGTCCACGCGCCGTCGATCAGGGCGTCGCTGCGCAGAAGCTTGGGGTCGCGCAATTGCATGGCGTTTTCTCCGTTTTTTGTCCGTTGGCCGGGGAGTCTACCGGAACAGAATTGGGGCCATGCGCCGCAAGACCCTTTCCGCCGCCGTCGGTTCCGCGATCGCCCTCGCGGGCTGCGGCATGCTGCCGCCGCTGACGCAAAGCCCCACGCCGGTCGCCGCCCAGCGCGGCGGCGCACGCAACGCGCAGCCGATTTCCGACAAGGCGCAGGACGTCGTGCTCTATGCGCTCGGCCTCGTCGAAACCGGCTACCGCTTCGGCGGCAAGAACCCCGAGGCAGGCCTCGATTGCAGCGGCATGGTCAGCCATGTCTTCGACAAGGCGGCGGGCCTCAAGCTCCAGGGCTCGGCGGCAGACATCGCGCGCCGCGGCCGGCCGGTCGAACGCGAGGAACTGAAGCCGGGCGACCTCGTCTTCTTCAACACGCGCAACCGGCCCTACTCGCACGTCGGCATCTACATCGGCGACGGCCGCTTCGTGCATGCGCCGAACAGCCAGGGCAAGGTGCGCGCCGAAAGCCTCGTCAGCGGCTGGTTCGCCGCGCGCTTCGAGGAAGCGCGCACCTACCTCGACTGATCGCCGCGCCTTATTGCGGATACTCGAAGGCGCCGATGTCGTAGGCCGTTCCCTTCGGCCGCGAGGTGCCGAAGTAGTCGCGCGTCACCGTGCCGGTGAGGTTCATGCCCTTGTTCACGACCGGGCTGCCGGAACCGACCTTGAAGTTCGCGGCGGCGGGCGGGTTATTGCTCGATAGCGCGAAACCGGGATTGACGTTCAGGCTGCTGCGGTCCTGCCCGCTGGCGCTGCGGAAGCTCGACAGGCTCATGCCGCTGCCGTACCAGAGCAGCAGCGATCCGGAGGATCGGTAGAAGTCGTTGTAGTTGCTGGTGTTGCCGGCGATGCTGCTGCCGCTCGGCTTGAACAGCACCATGTCGTACTGCGCCGTGTTGTGGCTGATGATGTTGTTCACCACCTGGTTGTTCGTCAGCTGGGCGCCCGAGCGCGGCATGCCGCCGAGCTCGATGGCGGCGCGGCCGCGGTTGTTCACGATCGTGTTGTTGAGCACGCGCGTGTTCCAGGTCGCCGAGAGATAGATGCCGCGGCGCTCGTTGTTGGCGACGATGTTGTTGTGCACCAGGACGTTGCTCGTGGCCTCGAGGAAGATGCCGGAGTCCTTGGGTCCGTTGTTGTGCACGAAGTTGTAGCGGATGGTGATCGGCTGGCCGCTGTTCGAGAAGTCGAACCAGATGCCGGAACCGTAGTTGTAGGCGACGAGGTTGTTCTCGACGATGCCGTCGCTGTCGGTCGCCGACTTGAAGCCGCCGGCGTGCCAGAGCATGTTGAAACGGCGGTAGTTGTTGCTCATGAATTTGTTGCCCGAGACCAGGAACTTCTTGGTCGCCGGCGCGGTGGCGCCCAGTGCGCCGTTGTTGCTGAGGTTGCTGTTGAGCAGCTTGCTGCCGGTTTGCTGGTAGCCCATGCTGACACCGGCGAAGTCGACGAACTGCACGTCGCAGTTCTGCATGGTGTCGTACGAGTTCAGTTCCACGGCAGCGCCCTGCTGCGATGCCGACGAGGCGCTGCTGTGCCGGAACTTGAGGCCGTCGAGAACGATATAGGGCCGCCGCAGGTAGACCAGCCGGTGGCGCACGCTGACTTCCATGCGGTGGTTGTTCGGGCTCGAGCCGTCTGCGAGGCGTACATAAAGCGTGCTGGCGCCCTTGTCGAAGTAGAAGCTGCCGGCCGGCATGCTGCTGGGGCTGCCGCTGACCGGAGTCGGATACTCCCACGACGAGTAATAGCCGCTCGGCATGCCGATCTGCTGCAGCGGCTTCGGGCTCGACGTCGGATTGGCGTCGTCGAAGTCGACGAACACCTGCTGCGAGTTGCTGGTCCAGCCGGTCTTCTTCCAGGTGGCGCCGCTGTGCTGGATCCAGCCGGTGACGATGTTCGAGCCCTTGATGTACACCTGCTCGCCGTTGTAGTTCTGGATGCGGATCGGGCTGCTCGAGGTCCCGCTGCCGGCATCGGCCGTTATCGTCTCGCGATAGACGCCGCCGCGGATGTAGATGGTGTCGCCCGCCGCGGCGCGGCTCACGGCCTTCTGGATGGTCTTGAACGGCGAGCCGATGTAGAGGCCGCTGCTGGTGTCGTTGCCGTTCGGCGCGACGTAGTAGGTCGCCGCCACAGCCGGCAGCGCGAGCGCGCCGCAAAGCGCGACGACGGCATGGAAAAAGGACGCGCACCGACGTATCTGGCGCGTGGCCGGGAATTCGCTGCGTTGCATCGACGTCTCCTCCGCCCGCCTGAACCGGCCGGATGGCGGGCTCGGGGGACTTGTTGGTTGCGCGTCGACGGTAGCGGCGCCGACGCGGGAGGTCTGTTCGCGATCGCTCGAAAGCCCCCGCTGGCTAGGCTGCCATGCGGTCCGCCACGACGCTGTCGGTGGCAGGCATCTCGATGCCGCACGCCTGCTTGACGCGATCGGCGACGCGCACCGCAACGGCGACGATGGTCAGCGTCGGGTTGGCGAAGCTGGTGGTGGGGAACACCGAACTGCTGGCGACGTAGAGGTTGTCGATGCCGTGAACGCGGCAATGGGTATCCACGACGCCGTGTGCCGGATCGCCCGACATCCGCGTGGTGCCGATGTGATGGCTGCCGACGCCGAGCTGGGCGACGATGCGCGCGGCAAAGTCGTGCTCGTCGAGGCGGAACACCGCAACGCCAGAGCGCGAGAACTCGCGCTTGATGATGGCGAAGCTGCGCATCACGCTGTCGATGTCGCGTTGCGAATGGCGCCAGTCGACGCGTAGCCGCGGCACGTCGAGCGCGTCGCGCTCCTCCGTCAGCGTGACGCGGCTGTCGGGGTTCGGCGACTGCTCGGCGTCGAAATGCAGGCTGTAGACGTTGTTCGGGCTGCGCAGCGACACCGACGGCAGCTTGCGCTGCGGCAGGATGCGCTCGGCGATCCATCTCACCGAGAACGGCACCAGGGCCGGCGCGCCGAGCAGCAGGTTCTTCACGTGCTGGCCGACGTTCCGGTAAGGCGTCATGTAGCCGGCCATGTCCTTGCTGTATTCGGGCGGAATCCGGTTGATCAGGAAAGTCTTCACCAGGTACGCCGCGGAGAGGATGCCGTTGCCGTGCGCGGGGTCGGCGATCGGCGGATGGCTGAGGCTGCAGCGGAAATTCTGCAGCCCCTCGCGCCGCTGCACCTCGGGCCGGATTGCCAGCGTGCGGCGGCAATAGACGCCCTCGTGCGAACGCTCGTAATCCCACACGATGGGGCCGCCGCGCGGCGTGAAGATCGCCTCGCCGAGGTCGCCGGTGATGTGCGAGGAATAGAAGCGGCCGACGAGGTCGCGATCGTTGCCGATGCCGTTCGGGCAGACGTCGCGCGACGCCAGCAGCAACCGCGTGGTCTCCAGCCCGCCGCTGGCGAGCACGACCTGCCGCGCGCGCACCG
Organism: Pseudomonadota bacterium; assembly: GCA_046726235.1. Taxonomy (GTDB): domain Bacteria; phylum Pseudomonadota; class Gammaproteobacteria; order Burkholderiales; family Rhodocyclaceae; genus Nitricoxidireducens. The sequence goes on along the minus strand of JBKPAD010000001.1, from coordinate 457,311 downwards.
TGAAGGCGTTGCCGCGCAGCGACGAGACGCGCAGCTCCTGCGCATGCCTGGCGTCGGGGTCGAGCCCGATGCCGGTGCAGTTGGCGTGCAGGGCCACGCGCACGTTGCGCGCACGCTTGAGCTCGGGCAGGAACAGGCGTGCGAAATTCGTCGGCAGGCTGAAGCGCCAGAGCGTGTCCTGCGACAGTTCCTCGGACGCGAGCCCGGGGATCATCGGCGCGCGGCCGCCCGGCAGCGCCGTGTCGGCCAGGTAGTCGTAGCGGCCGGCGTGGCAATAGGCGTGGGCGCGCTGATAGCAGGCATCAAGTTCGCGGCGGTCGATCGGCCAACCGCTGTGGGGAACGTGCGGGCGGCGCTCGAAGTCGATGTCGTCGAAGGGCGCGCAGCGGCCGCCCCACAACGTCGAGGTGCCGCCGATGCCGCGGTGCCGGTACTTGTCGAGCGGGGCGTGCTGCTCGGGATTGGCGACCTCGCCCTTGTAAAGATCCTGGCTCGCGCTCTCGTGGCGCCAGCCGCCGCCCTCGAGCAGGATCACGTCGAGCGGCGTGTCGGCCAGCTCGCAAGCCAGCGTGATGCCGGCGGCACCGCCGCCGACGATGACGACGTCGCAATCGAGTTGCGTGCCGGCGGGAATGTCTCGAGCATCGAACAGCATGGCCGTCTCCGGAAAGGTCCGGAAAGAGCCTAGCCCCGCGCCCGCGCCGCCGTACGTCCGCTAGCGCACAGATGGCGCGAACGCTTGCTAGATGACTAGCATCTCCGCGAGTGCGGCGATCTCGTCGGCGCCGAAGCCCCAGTCAGCCAGCACTTCGCGCGAGTGCTCGCCGGCAGCCTTCGGTGCCGCGCGGCGAATCTCCGCAGTGCTGCGCGAGAAGCGCGGCGCGGGCGCCGGCTGCGTGACGCCGGCGTGCTCGACGAAGGTGCCGCGCGCGACGTTGTGCGGATGGCGCGGGGCCTCGTCGAGGTCGAGCACCGGCGCGACGCAGGCGTCGGTGCGTTCGAGCAGCGCGCACCATTCGTCGCGCGTGCGCAGCACGAAGGTTTCCTCGAGCCGTCGGCGCAGGCGCGGCCAGCTTTCGGGATTCCAGCGGTCGGCGAATTCATCGGCCGGCAGGCCGAGCTTCTCGATCAGCAGGTCGTGGAACTGCGGCTCGATCGGGCCGACGGCGAGCCACTTGCCGTCGGCGCAGCGATAGGTGCCATAGAACGGCGCGCCGCCATCGAGCAGGTTGGCTTCGCGCTCGTTGCTCCAGTGGCCGGCCGCCTTGAAGCTGTATTGCATCGCCATCAGCAGGGCGGCGCCGTCGGTCATCGCCGCATCGACCACCTGGCCCCTGCCCGACCGCTGCGCATCGTGCAGCGCGGCGAGCACGCCGAAGGCGAGGAACATGGCGCCGCCGCCGAAGTCGCCGACGACGTTGAGCGGCGGCATCGGCTGCTCGCGCTTGCCGACGGCATGCAGCGCGCCGGTGAGCGCGATGTAGTTGATGTCGTGCCCGGCCGTCTGCGCCAATGGCCCGGTCTGGCCCCAGCCAGTGATGCGGCCATAGACGAGCGCCGGCTTGCGCGCGAGGCAGACGTCGGGCCCGAGGCCGAGGCGCTCCATGACGCCGGGCCGGAAGCCCTCGATCAGCGCGTCGGCCGAACCGACGAGCTTCAGCAGCGCCGCCACGGCCTCCGGCTTCTTGAGGTCGAGCGCCAGCGAGCGGCGGCCGCGGTTGAGGAAGCCGTAGCTCTTCAGCGTGTCGAAGGCATCCTTGCCGGGCGGCGTCTTGCGGTCGATGCGGATCACCTCGGCGCCCATGTCGGCGAACAGCATGGCGGCGAAGGGCGCCGGCCCGATGCCGGCCATTTCGATGATGCGCAGTCCTGCCAGGGGTCCCATGGCGCGTGCCTTCATATAATCGGGACGCTATTTCACCACGAGGGGCCAGGACAATGACTGACACCGATGCCGACATCGTCGATCGAGCAATCGAATCGCGCCGCTCGCTGCGCGCCTATACGCAACAGGCGGTGCACCGCGAGGTCATCGAGCGCATCCTGACCGTCGCCGCGCGCGCACCGTCGGGCACCAACATGCAGCCGTGGCATGTCCATGTGCTGACCGGCGCGGGACGCGACGCCCTCGTCGCCGCCGTCTGCGCGGCCTACGATCACGAGCCGGACGCCCACGCGTACGAGTACGACTACTACCCGCAGGAGTTCTTCGAGCCCTACCTCGGCCGCCGGCGCAAGGTCGGCTTCGATCTCTACAAGCTCGTCGGCATCGCCAAGGGCGACAAGGAGGCGATGCGCCTCCAGCACCGGCGCAACTTCGAATTCTTCGGCGCGCCGGTCGGCATGATCTTCAGCATCGACCGCCGGCTTGGCAAGGGCAGCTGGTTCGACTACGGCATGTTCATGCAGAACGTCATGGTCGCGGCGCGCGCCCGCGGCCTCGATACCTGCCCGCAGGCGGCGTGGGCGCAGTATCACCGGGTGATCGCCAAGGAGTTGGCGCTACCTCCCGAGCAGATGGTCGTCTGCGGACTCGCGCTCGGCTACGCGGATGAGAGCGATCCGGCGAATGCGCTGACGACGGAGCGGGCGGGAGTGGGTGAGTTTGCGGTCTTCCGGGATTAGGTCGGGCTGCGGCCAGCGCGGCAAGGACGACGGGTATCCGCCTCCCTCCGTGTCCCCCGGATCGGGCTGCGCCCGCTCCTCCTCCTTTACCTGCGGGAGGCGGACACCCGCCATCCTTGCGGATACGCCGGTGGTTTCGAGCCGAAAACGAGGCACGGCGTTTCCGCTCGGGACGGTGGGGTGCTCTGCTGCGCGTAGGTAAAGGAGGAGGATCGTGCAACAGCACGATCCGGGGGACACGAAGCGCAGCAGAGCACCCCGGCGGCCCGGGCGCCCACCGCTCCCAAGACGGGAGAGCTGCGGTTCTACGAGCTGAGAACTCGCCGCACAGTCTCCGCATCGACGCCATCGACACGCACACGCTTCGCGCGCGAGGTCTCGCCGGAAATCAGATCGACATTCGACTTCGGCACGCCGAGCGTCTTGGCGAGAAAGACAATCAGCGCCTCGTTGGCCTTGCCGTCGACCGGGGGCGCGGCGAGACGGATTTTCATCGCCTCGCCGTGGAGGCCGGCGCATTCGGTGCGCTTGGCGCCCGGCTGGATGTGGAGCGTGAGGACGACGCCGTCGCCGTCCTGGCGAAGCCAGGTCACAGGTGGATGCCGAGGATTCCCGATTTGGCGTAGGCGAGCGCGCCGAGCGCGACCTGCAGCACCAGCAGCAGGAACAGCGGCGAGAGGTCGATGCCGGCGATCGGCGGGATCATGCGCTGGAACGGCCGCAGGAACGGCTCGGACACGGACGTGAACACCGGGGCCATCGGCGCATGGGGATTGACCCACGACAGCACGACGACGCCGATGGTCGCCCCGAGGATCACGTAGGCGATCATGCGCAGCATCTCGACGAAGCCGGCGATGAAGGCGAGCGGCAGCAGGTTGCCGCTGTCGCCTGCCGGCGAATCGATCACCAGCAGGGCGATCACCACGGCGAGGGTTTCGACCAGCCATGCCATGACGAGCGAGGAGAGGTCGTTGCCGCGCCAGCCGGGAACCACGCGGCGCAGCCGCAGCACGCCCCAGTCGGTGAGCGTCATGACGAAGCGGCCGATCGGATTGCGGAACGGCGCGCGCGCCCATTGCAGCAGGAAGCGGATCACGAACAGGCCGGAGAAAAAGCTCGCGGCGAGTCCGACGATCTGGATCAGCATCAGCGTCAGGACGTTGGTGGTGAAGCCCATCAGTCCTGTCCCAGGATGTCGCCGAGCTCGCGCCCGCGCGCGTTGGCAGCCTGCACGCCGCGGCCGATGGCGGCGGCGATGGCGTCGGCATCGAAGCGTTCGAGCGCGGCGGCCGTGGTGCCACCCTTCGAGGTCACGCGCTCGCGCAGGTGCGACACCGGTTCGGTCGTGTTGTCGGCGAGGCGCGCGGCGCCGAGGAAGGTCTCGACCGCCAGCGTGCGCGCCGTCGGGCCGTCGAAGCCGAGATCCTTGGCTGCGGCTTCGAGCGCCTCGATGAAGTAGAAGACGTAGGCCGGGCCGCTGCCGGAGACCGCCGTCACCGCGTCCATCATTTTCTCGTCGTCGATCCAGAAGGTGCGGCCGACGGCGGAGAGGATCTTCTCGGCCGTCATGCGGCCTTCGAGCTCGACGCTGGGATCGGCGTAGAGGCCGGTGATGCCGGCGCCGATCAGCGACGGCGTGTTCGGCATCGTGCGCACCAGCTTGCGATGGCCGCCGAGCCAGCGGCTGATGTCGTCGAGGCGCAGGCCGGCAGCGATGCTGACGACCAACTGGTCCTTCAGCTTGCCGAGCGCCGGCGCCAGCGCCTCCTTCATCTGCTGCGGCTTGACCGCGAGAACGAGGACTTCGCAGTTGAGCGCCGCGGCGTCGATGGCCGGGGCGCAGCGCACGCCGAAGACGTCGGTGAGGCGCTCGCGCGCCGTGTCTATGGGCTCGACGACCTGCATGCCGGCGGCGGAAAAGCCCTTGTTGCGTAGTCCGCCGATGAGGGCGATGGCCATGTTGCCGCCGCCGATGAAGGTGATTTTCATGGGTCGTATTGTGCCATGCCGCCCGCCCGAAGTCGGGCGGCATGGAGACCCCGGCGGCGCGGGGGAATCGCCTGCGTCAGGCGAAGGCGTCGGCCATCAGGTTGCGCAGCCAGCCGTCGGCGTACTCGGCCTCGAGCTTGCGGTAGATGCGCGGCACGGGCTTGGGCGCCGCCTTGGTGCCGAAGGTGACGGGCGAAATGCCGCTGCCTTCCTTGACGTACACCCACTGGTTGTTGGCGACGCGGAACAGGTGCACCACGGAGAAGCCCCAGTCATGGGCGACGACGCTGTAGCAGGTGTTGGTGTAGACAGGCACCGGCGCCGGCAGGCCGTTGACCTTGGCCACCACGGCCGCAGCGACCGCCTTGGCCTGCGAGTTCGCCATGTGCGCGGACTTCGGGAAGCCGTTGCCCGTCGACAGCTCGCCGCCGACGCACGCGTCGCCGATGACGTAGACGTCCTTGTGCGCCTTCGACTCCATGTTCTCCGGCTTGACCTCGCACCAGTTGCCCTTGAGCGTCGCCAGGCCGGCGTCGCGCGCGATCTTGCCGGCCTTGTGCGCGGGGATCACGTTGAGGACGTCGCACTGCAGGTCGTCGAAGGTCGTGTGGCAGGTGAGGGCGTTGCCGTCGACGCGCTCGACCTGGCCGCCGTTCGCGGCCGACACCCACTCGATCATGCCGTTGGGGCCGTAGCCGTAGAGCGCCTTCCACGCCTCCTCGAACAGCGGCCGCTTCGAGAACGAATCGTTCGAGTCGAGGATCAGGATCTTCGCCTTCTTCTTGCCGTGGTGCTTGCAGTACATCGCCACCTGGGCGGCGCGCTCGTAGGGACCGGGCGGGCAGCGGAACGGCGCCTTGGGCACGGCGATGACGAAGCGGCCGCCGTCGGGCATCGCCTCGAGCTGCTTCTTCAGCAACAGCGTCTGCGGGCCGGCCTTCCAGGCATGCGGAATCTTCGTCTCGGCCAGTTCGGCGGTGTGTCCCTGCACGGCGGAGTAGTCGAAGTCGACGCCCGGCGAGACCACGAGGGCGTCGTAGGCGAAGCTGCCGCCTTCGGCCGTGGTCACGGTCTTGTTCACCGGGTCGATCTGCGTCACCTCGTTGTGCACGACCTTCACGCCGCGCTTGGCGAGGCCGCCGTAGCCGGACTGCAGCGTGGCGATGTCGCGCTCGCCCGAAATGACTTCGTTCGACAGCGGGCAGGACGTGTAGCGCGTGCCGCGCTCGATCAGCGTGACGTCGATGCCCGGGTCGAGCAGGCGCAGGTAGCGGGCGGCGGTGGCGCCGCCGAAGCCGCCGCCGATGACGACGACGCGGGCCTTGGCGGCGGCAGCGCGCGCGGCGGGCACGGTGAGGACGGAGGCCGCCGAGGCGGCGGTGACGGCCTTGAGGAAGCTGCGGCGATCGATGTTCGTCATGGCGGCCTCCTCAACGGCTCTGCGCGCCGTAGTAGCGCGCGGCGGGCTGGACTTCGGCATCCTTGATCTCGTGTGCCGCCTTCTTCATCTTGCGATGAGGCATCTTGAATTCCTTGCTGCGGTACTTCGCCAGTTCGAGCTCCATGTACTTCGCCCACTGGCCGTTGATCTTCGGCGCGTCGACATCCGGGTCGGAGCCGGTGAGGCCGTGGCAGTCCTCGCATTTCTCGGCGATCGCCGACTTGCCCTTGGCCAGCACCGGCGCGGCCGACGCCTGCGGCGAAGGCACCCAGCGCTGCTTGGCGAAGTAGGCGGCGAGCGCGTCGATCTCGTCGTCGGAGAAGCCCTTGACGATGCGGCCCATGGTGATCGAGCTGCGCTCGTCGTACTTCCACTGCTTCATGATGTTGCGGAGGTATTGCTGCGGCAGGCCGCCGATCGAGGGCATCGACAGGCCGACGCTGACGCCGCCGACGCCGTGGCAGTTGTTGCAGGTGCGCGCCAGCGGCTCGATGTCGCCGCGCGCTGCGGCGCCGGCCGCGAAGCCGGCGAGGGAGAGGGCGAGTAGTGTCTTCTTCATCGTCTTCTCCTTAGTGCAGGGTGGCCTGGCCGAACAGCACCAGCGTCAGCAGCGTGAGGCCGGCGATGATCAGCACGGTGGCGAGGAACGACGAGGCGAGGTCGGCGCGACGCGACGGACGCTTGACGAGATGCTTATCGAGCTCGCCGATCGCGACCAGGCGCTCGTACTCGAGCCGGTGGTCGTGCTTGAACTCCTCGAGCGGGATCTTGCCGGTGAAGATGGTCGTGCTCATCGGGAAGCGCTCGGGGCGGAAGTGCACGTTGAAGAAGTGCACCGTGTTCAGGAACACGGCCGCCAGCAGCGCCTCCTCGGCATGCACGAGGGTGGCGATGTTGAACACCCAGCCCGGCAGGTAGGCCGCCGTCTTCTCGGGGAAGAACAGGATCAGGCCCGAGCCGCCGATGATCATCGCGCCCCAGAACGGCGCCCAGTAGTCGAAGCGCTGCCAGTAGGTCCAGTGGCAGAAGTCCGGACGCTCGGCGCGGCCGAAGAACCACAGGAACATGGCCTTCAGGTCCCTCAGGTCGGTCCAGCTCGGCACCAGCGAGGTGCCGCCGAACCAGTTGAAGGTCTTGTTGCGGCGGATGTTGCGCGCGACGATGATCAGGTGGAAGACGAAGATCGACAGCCACGTCACGGCGGCCGTGCGGTGGATGATGCCTTCCATCTTCGGGCCGCCGAGGAATGCGACGACCGCCTTCGCCCAGTCGGTATGCGAGAACAGCAGCGAGGTGCCGGTGAGGATCAGCAGCATGGTCGAGATCGCGAACAGGCCGTGGATCCAGCGCCACACCGGGGTGAAGCGGCGGAAGTACACCACCTCGGGGTTGTCCAGGTCTTCCTTGAAGCCCTTGCCCTGGATGCGGTCCATCGCCTCGCGATAGAGCCACAGCAGGACGTGGATCCAGAAGAACACCATGACGCCGATGATCAGCGCGCCCATGAAGCGCTTGGCGAAGAACAGCGCCGGATACTTCTCCGCGTTGTCCGGATCGCCGTGCGGCTGGAACTGCAGGAAGTTGTCGGTCGCGTTCTTGTGGCAGTTCTTGCAGTTCTCGAGCCGGTTGTTGACGTGCACCGAGGAGGTCGGGTCATCGTCCTTCTTGACGTTGTGGCCGGTGTGGCAGTCGAAGCACTTGGCGGTGTTGGTGTAGCCGAGGCGGTGCACCTGCCCGTGATAGGACGCGAAGTAGGTGCGCTTGGCTTCCTTGTGACAGTCGCCGCAGTTCTGCGTGATCGCGAGCTTGGCCGGATCGCCCTTCGGCGACGAGATGGCGTGCGTGGTGTGGCAGTCGGAGCAGACGGCCGACTTGACGTCCTTCTTGTCGACGATCAGCTGGCCGTGAACCGAGCCGAGGTATTCCTTCTTCTGCTTCTCGTGGCAGCGGCCGCACACCTCGGGGTTCTTCAGGCGGTGCTCGACGCGCTGCGCCTCGCCCGGCTTGCCGATGTTGTGGGCGTCGTGGCAATCATGGCAGGCGGCGGCGACCTTCGACTGGTCTTTCGGATTCGGCTTGGCGTGCGACGAATGCAGGTAGTTGTCGGTCTGCGCAAGGACCACCTCGAGGCGCTCGAGCGTCTTCGGGTCGGCGTTCTCCTTCTTCGCCTTGTCGCGTTCCTGGCGGTGGCAGGCGACGCAGCCGATGCTCTTGGCGAGCGGCTTGGCGTGCGGCAGCTTGGTGATGTCGCTGTGGCAGCCGGTGCAGGCGACCTTGCCGTGCACGCTGTGCTCGAGCACTTGCGGATCGACGTAAAGGTTCTTGCGCGTGCCGTCGCGGCCGACGACCGACTTCTCTTCCTTGTCGGCATGGCAGCGATCGCAGCGATGGTTGGCAATGGCCGCAGCCGGTGCCGAAGCGGACGTGGCGTCGCCGGCCGGCGCCGTCGTCGCCCCGGCAAGGCCGGGCAGCATCGACGCCGCGAGCAGCAAGCCCGCAAGCAGGTTTCTGGCGGTCTGCGCCATGGGTGCCTCCTCCTTCGTTTCCACACCCGCAATAACAATCCGCGTTGTGTGGTTTTCTGGTGGTCCAAAAGAAAAAGCGTCCTCGCAACAGCCATGCCACCATCGGGGAGAGCCAGGAAGCCATTGACGGAGCAGGTGAATCCGGCGCGCGCGAATATCAGCCTTTCGCCATATATGCCGTTCGTGGCATTTGGCGTATGCCATCCATGGCACAATGCCGGCCATGCCGCATCCCGCCGACAACCTGCTGCCCGAAACCCTTGCGCTCGCCGACTCGCTGTCCGAGCCGCGCCTGTTCATCGGCGCCGACTACCGGGTGCTCGGCTTCAACCGCGCCTGGCGCGAGGAGTTCGGCGATCCGGGCGAGTTGCAGGGCCGCCACTGCTACGAACTCTCGCACCATGCGACCGCGCCCTGCGACCAGATGGGCGAGAGCTGCCCGCTCAAGGCGAGCCGCGACAACGACGAGCCGGCGCGCGCCCTGCACATCCACCACACGCCGACGGGCCCCGAGCATGTCGACGTCGAGGTCTCGCCGATCCGGAACCGCGACGGGCGCGCGGCGTTCTTCGTCGAAACGGTGCGCATCGTGCGCCGCGCGCGCAGCCAGCCGTCGGCGCAGGGCATGGTCGGCCGCTCGCCGGCCTTCAACCGCATGCTCGAACTCATCGAGCGCGTCGCTCCGTCGGAGGCGACGGTGCTGCTGCTCGGCGAATCGGGCGTCGGCAAGGAGCTCGCGGCCCAGGCGCTGCATGACGCCAGCCCGCGCGCCGCGGGGCCGTTCGTCGCCGTCGACTGCGCCGGCATGACGGAAACGCTCGCCGGCAGCGAGCTCTTCGGCCACGAGAGGGGCGCCTTCACCGGCGCGGTGCAGCGCAAGGCCGGCCTCGTCGAGTCGGCCGCCGGCGGCACGCTGTTCATCGACGAGATCGGCGACATCCCGTTGTCGCTGCAGGTGAAGCTGCTGCGCCTGATCGAGTCGGGCACCTTCCGCCGCGTCGGCGGGCTCGATCCGCTGCGCGCCGATTTCCGGCTGGTGCTGGCGACGCACCGCAACCTCGAGGACATGGTCGCCGAGGGCACCTTCCGCCGCGACCTCTACTACCGCATCAGCGCCTTCCCGATTCGCGTGCCGCCGCTGCGCGAGCGCAGCGAAGACCTGCCGCTGCTGGTGAAGTCGCTGCTCGCGCGCGTCAGCCGGCGTCCGCTGCGCATGCACGCCGAGGCAATGGAAAAGCTGTCGCAGCACGACTTCCCGGGCAACGTGCGCGAACTGCGCAACCTGATCGAGCGCGCCGCGCTGCTCGCCGACGGCAACACCATCCTTGCCGGCCACCTGCCCGAACGCCTGGGCGAGCCGGCTTCCGGCGCCCCGGCGTCCGGCGACATCGTCCCGCTGGCGGAAGCCGAGCGCAGCTACCTGCGCTGGGCCGTGTCGCGCCACAAGGGCGACCGCCATGCGCTGGCGCGACGGCTGGGCGTCAGCCCGCGCACGCTGTTCCGCAAACTCAGGGAAACCGAAACCTAGGCGTAGGTACGGCGGCCGAAAATCGCCGTACCGACGCGCACTATCGTTGCGCCTTCGGCGATCGCCGCTTCAAGATCGTCCGACATGCCCATCGACAGCGTGTCGACCGCAACGCCGCACGCGGCGATCTGCGCACCAAGTTCGCGCAGCAGCGCGAAGCGGCGGCGCTGCAGGCCGGTGTCGTCGGTGGGTTCCGGGATGGTCATCAGGCCGCGCAGGCGCAGGTTAGGCAGGCCCGCGATCGCCACGGCGAGCGCAATCGCCTCTTCCGGCGCGCAGCCGCTCTTGCTTTCCTCGCCGCTGACATTCACCTGCAGGCAGACGTTCAACGGCGCCATTGCCGGCGGTCGCTGCGCCGACAGGCGCTCGGCGATCTTCAGGCGGTCGACCGAATGCACCCAGTCGAAATGCTCGGCGACGGGCCGCGTCTTGTTGCTCTGCAAGGGGCCGATGAAGTGCCATTCGAGGTCGGGCGTCGCTGAGAGTGCCGCGATCTTGGCCACCGCTTCCTGCACGTAGCTCTCGCCGAACGCACGCTGTCCGCAGGCCGCCGCCTCTGCGACGTCGCTCGCCGGCCAGGTCTTCGACACGGCCAGCAGGCGCACCGCGCGCACATCGCGCCCCGCCGCCGCACAAGCGGCGGAAATGCGCCCTGCGACGGCTTGCAAGTTGGCGGCGATTGTTGTCATATAGCGCCCTCAGTATACCCAGGCCCTAGGGGACTCCTTAATGGACATCACCGAACTGCTCGCCTTCGTCGTCAAGAACAAGGCTTCCGACCTCCACCTGTCCTCTGGCCTGCCGCCAATGATCCGCGTGCATGGCGACGTGCGCCGCATCAACCTGCCGCCGCTCGAGCACAAGGACGTGCACGCCATGGTGTACGACATCATGAACGACGGCCAGCGCAAGGTGTACGAGGAGCACATGGACATCGACTTCTCGTTCGCGGTGCCGGGCCTGGCGCGCTTCCGCGTCAACGCCTTCGTGCAGAACCGCGGCGCGGGCGCAGTGTTCCGGACCATTCCGTCGAAGGTGCTGACGCTCGAGCAGCTCAATGCGCCGAAGATCTTCGCCGACATCGCGCGCACGCCGCGCGGCGTGGTGCTGGTGACCGGCCCCACCGGTTCCGGCAAATCGACGACGCTGGCCGCCATGGTCGACGACGTCAACGAAAACGACTACGGCCACATCCTCACCGTCGAGGATCCGATCGAATTCGTGCACGAATCGAAGAAGTGCCTGGTCAACCAGCGCGAAGTCGGCCCCCACGTAAAGTCCTTCGCGACCGCGCTGAAGTCCGCCCTGCGCGAGGACCCGGATGTGATCCTGGTCGGCGAAATGCGCGACCTCGAAACCATCGCCCTGGCGCTGTCGGCCGCGGAAACCGGCCACCTGGTGTTCGGCACGCTGCACACGAGTTCGGCCGCCAAGACGGTCGACCGTATCGTCGACGTCTTCCCCGCCGCCGAGAAGGAAATGGTGCGCGCGATGCTTTCCGAGTCGCTGCGCGCGGTGATCTCGCAGACGCTGCTCAAGACCAAGGACGGCTCCGGCCGCGTCGCCGCGCACGAGATCATGATCGGCACCCCCGCCATCCGCAACCTGATCCGCGAGAACAAGATCGCGCAGATGTACTCCGCGATCCAGACGGGCCAGCAGTTCGGCATGCAGACGCTGGACCAGAACCTGCAGGACCTGGTGAAGCGCGGCATCGTCTCTTCGGCGGAAGCCAGGAGCAAGGCCGCAAATAAGGACAACTTTCCTGCCTGACCCCCGGAGCTAAGACATGGAACGCGACGAAGGCCTCAAGTTCATGCACCAGCTGTTGCAGATGATGGTGCAGAAGAAGGGCTCCGACCTCTTCATCACCGCCGGCTTCCCGCCGGCGATCAAGATCGACAGCAAGATGACGCCGGTGACGCAGCAGGCGCTGACCCAGCAGCATTCGCTCGACCTCTGCCGCGCCGTCATGAACGACAAGCAGGCGGCCGAGTTCGAGGCGACCAAGGAATGCAACTTCGCCATCAGCCCCGCCGGCATCGGCCGCTTCCGCGTCAATGCCTTCATGCAGCAGGGCCGCGCCGGCATGGTGATGCGCACCATCAACACCTCGATCCCCGATTTCGACGACCTCAAGCTGCCGCCGGTGCTGAAGGACGTGGCGATGACCAAGCGCGGCCTGGTGCTGTTCGTCGGCGGCACGGGCTCGGGCAAGTCGACCTCGATGGCGGCGATGATCGGCTACCGCAACAAGAACTCCTACGGCCACATCATCACCATCGAAGACCCGGTCGAATACGTGCATGAGCACATCAACTGCGTCATCACGCAACGCGAGGTCGGCGTCGATACCGAGTCCTGGGAGGCGGCGCTGAAGAACACGCTGCGCCAGGCGCCCGACGTCATCCTGATCGGCGAAATCCGCGACAAGGAAGTCATGGAGCACGCCATCGCCTTCGCCGAGACCGGCCACCTGGCGCTCGGCACGCTGCACGCCAACAACTCGAACCAGGCGATGGACCGCATCATCAACTTCTTCCCCGAGGAGCGCCGGCCGCAGCTGCTGATGGACTTGTCGCTCAACCTCAAGGCCGTCGTCTCACAGCGCCTGATCCCGCTCAAGGAAGGCAAGGGCCGCGCCGCCGCGATCGAGATCCTGCTGAATTCGCCGCTGATCTCCGACCTGATCGGCAAGGGCGAGGTGCACGGCATCAAGGAGATCATGAAGAAGTCGCGCGAGATCGGCATGATCACCTTCGACCAGGCGCTGTTCGAGCTCTACGAGGCGGGCCGCATCAGCTACGAGGACGCCCTGCGCTTCGCCGACTCGATGAACGAAGTGCGCCTGCAGATCAAGCTGCACGGCAAGGAATCCAAGGACAAGGACCTCAACGCCGGCGGCCAGCACCTCGACATCGTCTGACGCCCGGGCGTCAGGGCAACGCCTGTTCCTTTTCGCGGACCAGGCAGTCGAGCACGGCGAGGTCGTTGCCGTCCGGCGCGGCGTCGGAGTCTATGCCGCGGAAATGGCGACGGAACGCCATCAGCGCCGCCGCGGGATCCGACAGGCCGTAACCGAGCAGCCCCAGCCCGACGTTCGGATCACCGGGGGCGCGCTCGGCGCCGAGGGGTCCGCGACACCACAGCCCGAAGCCGGCGGCAGCAAGCCGCTCCCAGGGGAAGCGCGCGCTCGGGTCGACCTTCCGTCCCGGCGCGACGTCGCCATGGCCGAGGAAATTCGCCTGCGGAATCCGGTAGCGCTCCTTGAGGTCGCGCAGCACCTCGAGCAGGCGCGCGATCTGCGGCTCGGCATACGGTTCCTCGCCGTCGTTGTCGAGCTCGATGCCGATGGACGCGGAGTTGAGGTCCGTCGCCCCGCCCCAGTACGAAACGCCGGCATGCCAGGCGCGCGCCGCTTCGTCGACGAGCTGATACACCGTGCCGTCGCGCCCGATCAGGTAGTGGGCGCTGACCTTGCGCTCGGGATTGGTCAGCGTCGCCAGCGCGCGGCCGGCGTCGCCGTTCGAGGTCTGGTGGAGGATCACGTAGTTCGGGCGCCGCTCGTCGAAGTTCGGCGACGGCACGCGCACCACCTCGCCCGGCACCGTCGGCGGCAGCCGCGCGCACGCCGCAGCGAGCAGGCAGGCGGCGAGCAGGGGCAGGCGCTTCATTCGGGACTCCGCGAATCCATCGCGCGATGGTAACGATTCCGCGACCCGACGGCGAGTCGCGACGATCAGCGCGGCGTGCAGCCCTTGTCGGCGGACGAGCAGGCCTCCGCGGCGGCACAGCAGCCGCAGCCGCCGTCGTTGCGGCGGAACGGCCCCAGCTCCGGGTTGCGCGTCGCGAAGCGGCGATAGATGCGCTCGACGACGATGCCGGCCAGCATCAGTCCGAAGATCAGGCCGATGGTGACGAGCAGGGTCTGCATCAGCCGCCAAGTCCTGCGAAGCCCATGAACGACAGCGAGAGGATGCCGGCCAGCATCAGCGACAGCGCCGTGCCCTGGGCGACGTCCGGCACGTTCGAAAGCTGCAGGCGCTCGCGCACGCTCGCCATCAGCACCAGCGCCAGCGTGAAGCCGGCGCCGCCGCCGAAGCTGAAGGTCAGCGACTGAACGAGGTCGTATTCGCGCGCCGTCTGGAACAGCGCGACGCCGAGCACCGCGCAGTTGGTGGTGATCAGCGGCAGGTAGATGCCGAGCGCGCGGAACAGGCCGGGGCTGTACTTCTTCAGCACCATCTCGACCAGCTGCACCGCCGAGGCGATGATCACGATGTACGAGATCAGGCGCAGGAACTCGAGGTGGAACGCCGTCAGCAGGAAGTTGAGGCCGTAGGCGCACAGCGACGCGACCAGCATGACGAAGGTCGTCGCCACGCCCATCGGGAACGCGGTGTCGAGCCGGCCCGAAACGCCGAGGAACGGGCACAGGCCGAGGAACATCGCCAGCACGAAGTTGTTGGCGAGCAGCGCGTTGACGAGAATCTGGAAAGCGGACTCATGCATGTTGCGCCACCTCCGCCGCGAGGCGGCGCTGCTTGCGCCGCTCGAGCCACGAGAAGAACAGCAGCCAGCCGCCGAGCACGAAGAAGCCGCCGGGCGGCAGCACCATGATCACCCAGGGCTGGAAGCCGGCGCCGAACAGGCCGATGCCGAACAGCGTGCCGTTGCCGAGGATTTCGCGCACCACGCCGAGCGCCAAGAGGCCGATGGCGAAGCCGATGCTCATGCCGGCGGCGTTCACCATCGCCGGCCAGGGCGGGTTCTTCGAGGCATGCGCTTCGGCGCGGCCGAGGATGATGCAGTTGACGACGATCAGTTGGATGAAGGCGCCGAGGGCGTCGTAGAGCGCCAGGCTGACGGCCTGGATCACGTAGTCCACGACCGTGACGAAGGTCGCGATGATGACGATGTAGGTGGCGATGCGCACTTCCTTCGGCACCGTCTTGCGCATCAGCGAAACCAGGCCGCAGGAGCAGATCAGCACGAAGCCCGTGGCGGCGCCCATCGACAGTGCGTTCACCGCGGAAACCGTGACGGCCAGCGTCGGGCACATGCCGAGGATCATGACGAAGACGGGGTTCTGGCGCCAGATGCCTTCCATGAACTCGTCCCAGGTGCGCGGGGCGGCGGTGCTCATCGCTTTTCCTTCACGTTGTCGAGTTGCGGCACCAGGCGCGGCAGCAGCACCTGCGCGGCATCGTTGATCGCCTTGCCGACGGCGCGCGAGGTGATCGTCGCGCCGGCGATGGCGTCGATTTGCCACTCCTTGGTCTTGGTGCCGTGCTTGACGGCCTTGACCTCGTTGGCGAGCGCCGACAGCTCGGCGTTCAGCTTCACTTCGAGCGCCTTGAAGTTGGCGCGGAAGTCGGCGTCGGTCAGGATCTTGTCGCCGATGCCCGGCGTCTCGCGCATGGCGACGACGCCGAAGCCGCTCACGCATTGGCAGTCCGGCACGTAGCCGAACAGGATGCGCACGGTGTCGGCGTAGCCCTTGGCGCCGCCCTCGGCGGCGATGCCGACCAGCTTGCCGGCCTCGTCATAGGCGGCGTAGAACTTGACGGCGCCGGCGGGCACCTCGCTGCTGCCGGCTTCCGCGACACCGCCGGCCGGCAGTGCGTAAAACGCGGTCATCGCCTTCGCGGCCGGAAACACCTTGAACACTTCGCGCTCGAGCGCGAGCCGCTTGTTGACCTGCACGGCGTCGAAGGTGCCGAGGTAGGCGCCGACGATGATCAGGCCGCAGATGGTCGAGACGAGGCCGAGCGTGCGAATCATCGCCGCCGTCGGCGTGGTTTGCGGAGCAGTGATGTCGGCGCTCATGGATTCGTCCTGCCGCTGGGCCGCCCCAAGGCAGGACAAGTCACGTCCTGCGAGCGCAGCGAGCCGTGGTCGCCCCCTTCCTCGGGAAGGGGGATGGGGGGTAGGTTGTTCATTTCTTCGGCTTGTTCTTGAGGAAGGTCTTCTTCGGCGTCACCGCGCCCGATTCCTCGCGCGAGATGTAGCCCGGGTGCAGCGGATACGAGGCCGTCTTGCGCCTGCGCTCGAACACACCCTTGCCGAACGGCGTCGGCTGGGTGATGCGCTCGATCAGCGGCGTGGCGGCGTTGCCGAGCAGGATCGCGTACATCACGCCCTCCGGCAGGCCGCTGTAGTAGCGGATGACGACAGTCAGCAGCCCGATCATGGCGCCGTAGACCCACATGCCGCGCGGCGTCACCGGCGAGGTTGCCATGTCGGTGGCCATGTAGATGGCGCCGAGGATCAGGCCGCCGGAGAGCAGCATGAACATCGGGTTCGGATAGTGGGTCGGGTCCCAGGCGAACAGCAGCCAGGCGGTGAGGCCGGCGCTGCCGATGATCGCCGTCGGGATGCGCCAGTCCATGTAGCGGCGCAGCGCGAGATAGGCGCCGCAGACGAGGATCAGCAGCGGCGAAGGGCCGACGGCCATGTGGCCGGAGAGGGAGGTCAGTAGTTCGTCGGCGCCGGCGAGGATGCCGTCGAACTTCCACTTGGCGAGCGGCGTGGCACCGGCCAGCGCGTCGAGCTGTTTTTCCTTCAGCCACAGCGTAACGTCGGCCGGCGTCATCAGCGGCCACGCGAGCGAGGACGGGATGAACTCGGTGAAGCGGCCCGGCAGGAACGAGGGCGTATAGGTGGCGATCGCGGTCGGGAAGGCCGCCTGCACGAAGGCGCGGCCGACCAGCGCCGGATTGAAGACGTTGAAGCCGATGCCGCCGAACAGCGCCTTGCCCAGCCCGATGGCGACGAAGCCGGCGACCGCGCCCATCCAGAGCGGGAAGCCGGGCGGCAGCGTCAGCGCCAGCAGCACGCCGGTGATGGTCGCCGACCAGTCGCCGAGGTTGCCCGACTGCGTTCCGGTGCGCACCGCCATGCGCTCGGCCGTAAGGCACGACATCGTGACGACGAGGATCGATGCCGCGGCCGAGATGCCGTACTGGAAGACGTAGAAGGCGCAAACGGGCAGCAGCGACCAGACCACGTGCGACATGATCTTCTCGACGCTGCGCGGCCCCTTGATGTGCGGGGCGGAACGGATTTCGATGGTCGCGCTCATGCCGAAACGGCCTTTTCACGGAGGATCTGCTTGGCGACGCGGAACTGCTGCACCAGCGGAATGTTGGACGGGCAGACGTAGGTGCAGCAGCCGCACTCGAAGCAGTCGCCGAGGTGGTAGCCGGCGCCCATCAGGTCGTACTCGCGCTTGGCGGCGAGCATGCCGAGCGTCGACGGGTTGAGGCCCATCGGGCAGGACTCGACGCATTCGCCGCACTTGATGCACGGGTAGGTGTTGCGGCTTTCCTGCACCTGCATGTCGCGGCTGCGCATGACGACGATGCCCGAGACGCCCTTGGTCACCGGCACGTCGAGCGAGGCCGCGGCCTGGCCCATCATCGGACCGCCCATGATGACCTCGCGCGCATTCGCCGGCGCGCCGGCGAAGTCGAGCACGAAGGACAGCGGCGTCCCCAGCGGCACGCGATAGTCGCCGGGACGCGCGACGCCGGGGCCGGTGACGGTGACGACGCGCTCGGTGAGCCCGCGGCCGGCCGGCATCAGTTCGCCGAGTGCCGCCAGCGTGCCGACGTTGCTGACCACCATGCCGAGCGAGATCGGCAACTGGCCCGACGGGATCTCGACGCCGAACAGCGCCATGATCAGCATCTTCTCGGAGCCCTGCGGGTACTTGGTCGGCACCTTCTCGGCGAAGATGCCGGTCTCCCAGTCGTCGCCGGGGCGGCGGTCGCGCTCGATGGCGGCGCGCAGCGCGTCGACGGCGTCGGGCTTGTTGTCCTCGATGCCGATGATGGCGCGGGCGGCGCCGGTGGCGCGCATCGCCAGGCGGATGCCGGCGATCAGCTGGTCGGACTGCTCGACCATCACGCGATGGTCGCAGGTCAGGTACGGCTCGCACTCGCAGCCGTTGACCACCAGCGTATGCACCTTCGCCTGCTTGGGCACCGTGAGCTTGGCGTGCGTCGGGAAGGCGGCGCCGCCGAGGCCGACCATGCCGGTATCCCAGATCCATTGCAGGATGTCGGCCGAGGTCGCCGAATCGAGGTCGCGCGGGATGCCCCAAAGGTCGTCCTGCGTCGCGGCCGGATGGGTGCGGATGACGATCGACTGGACCCAGGGGCCGCGCGCCGACGGCCGCAGCTCGATCGCCTCGACCACGCCGGTGGCCGGCGAGTGATGCGGCACCGACAGCCATTCATCGCTGCGCGCAATCGGCTCGCCGCGCACGACCTCCTGGCCGACGCGGACGATCGGGTGCGGCACCTTGCCGATGTGCTGGGAGAGCGGAATCGTCAGGCGCGGGGCGAACGGCAGGCGCCGGATCGCGCGCCCCGCCGTCGCCTCCTTGCACGACGGCGGATGCACGCCGCGCTGGAAGGCCTCGCCGCGGAAGTAGCTGAGGAGCTTCATCGCGTCGTCAGTTAAACTTCGCGGCGCGCGCCATCAGCTTCTCGACCCCCGGCTCGTTCATGTTCCAGGGCGTGCCGGGGTGGATGCAGCCGGCGGTGCACTTCTCGGCCGCCTTGACGATGTCGGCGAACTTGGCGCCCTTCGGGTCGATGACGATCGCCTGCTTCTGGTCGTTGTAGGCGAAGGTCTTCGGCGCGATGGTGGTGCATTCGTCGCAGGCCGTGCACTCCGGCGTCTCGATCCAGACGGCGTCGAAGCCGCCGGCGGCAGCCGGCGCGGCGCCGGCGGGCGCGGTGGCGTCCGACACCGCCGGGGCGCCGACGACGCCGAGGCTGGCGGTGATCTTCGCCAACAGCTCGGCGCGCACCTGCGCCGTGACTTCGGCGACGGCCACGTCGCGGCCCAGGCCGGCCACGTCCTTGAGCTGGCGCCAGTGGTTGCGGCGCTCTTCGCACGAGCGCACGAGTTCCTCGGCGACCAGCAGACGCGTCAATCGGTTCTTGCGGTCGACGCCCCAGATGTAGGGGAACTTGCCCTCGCGCTCGCCCTTGTCCATCGTCAGGAAGTCGGCCAGCATCACCATGTCGTCGTTCCAGGTTTCCGGCGGCGCCTTCTTGAACTGCTTGGCGAAGCGCGCCTCGGTGGCGGCGAAGTCGGCGAAGGTGAGCGGCAGGTCCATCTTCTGCGTCGCGCCGTCGGCATCGACGTAGCTCAGCGTGTAGGTCGGCCAATCGGTGTCGGGCGACGGGTTGCCCTCGAGGCTGACGCACTCGCTGAAGGTCACGCCGAGGTCCGGGTTGTACTTGAACAGCGGATAGGCGCGACCCTCGACGGCCAGCTTGCTCTGGTCGACGCTCTTGTCGTCGCCGACGCCATGCTCGGGCGGGCAGACGGCGTAGATGTTGAACAGCGCCGGGCGGCGGCTGTTGAGGCCGTCGATGTAACCCTCGAGCAGGTGATTGACGTGCGCGATTGTCGACTGCATGACGTACGAGGTGCGGTGCGCCATGCCGATCAGGCCCATCTCCTTGCGGATCTCCTGCTTGCCGCGCATGGCCTGGCCGTACGGCGCCATGTCGGAAACCTGGCTGATGAAGCCCGAGGTGCAGGCCTGGCCGCCGGTGTTGGAGTACACCTGCGTGTCGACGACGAGCACCTTGACCGGCATGCCGGACATCAGTGCGCGCGACAGGTTCTGGAAGCCGATGTCGTACATCGCGCCGTCGCCGCCGACCGCCACGACCGGCGGGCAGAGCAGCCATTCCTGCTCGTTGAACTGCTTCCAGTCGAAGCGGCGGAAGAAGTCGGTATGCTTGTCGGGCAGGAACTCGCCCGCCAGTTCCATCTCGGCCATGCGCACGGCCTTGAAGCCGTCCGCCATCTTGGCCATGTGGCCCTCGAAGAGGCCCATCGCGACCGACGGCGAATCCTGGAACAGGTGCGACGTCCAGGGGAAGGGATAGGGGTTGAACGGCCAGGTCGAGCCCCACACGGAGGTGCAGCCCGTCGAGTTGACGATGCCCATCTCGGCGCGGCCCTTCTTGCTCGGGCCTTCGACGTAGCGCCAGCGCAGGTCGCGCAGCTTGTCGAGCACCTGCGCCGACCAGCGCACCCAGTCGGGGTCGAGCGGACGCGAGGGCTTGCCCTCGGTGATCTTGGCCGAGAGGTCGGACAGCGTCAGGTCGCGATCCTTGGCGGCGTCGACGGCGGCGATCATCGCCTTGGTGTCGGCGACGTCGACCGACTCGACCAGCTTGATGCGGATGTGCTTCTCGAGCTTCTCGATCAGCTCGTCGAGCCGGGCGACGAAATCCTTGACGCGCGGCTGCATCAGCGCCGTCACGGTCGAGGTGAACAAGTGGATCGCGGTCTTCTCGCCGCAGCCGAGGCAGGCGCCGTCGCCGCAGTTCATCGAGTTGTAGTTGTGCTTGTCGAGCAGCAGAGTCTCGAGGGCGCCGATCTTCTCGTCGAGGCTGTCGATGCGCGCGTACTCCTTCGGCGTCGTCGGCAGGTCGAGCCAGAAGTTCCAGTCGCGGCGCAGCTTGTCGGTCGACTCCTCGGTCTGCGTGACCATCTGCAGCGCGTTGTCCTCGCAGACCTTCACGCACAGCGCGCAGGCCTTGCAGGTGTAGGGATTGACGGTGATCGAGAACAGGCCGCCGGAACCCTTGGCCTTCTTCTCGCGGTTGTTCCAGTAGGGCTTGGTGGCCGCGAACTGGAAGCCGCCGAGCTGCACCTGGAGCAGCGTGAACTCGGAGGCGAGGCCGGAACGCTCTTCCTCCGGCGCCTCGGCGATCACCTCGCCCATGGCGCGGTCGATCAGCGGGCGCACAGGGCCGCCGACGGTGTCGATCAGGGCGCGCAGCTTCTTGTCGGCGCTGCGCACGGCGCGGCGCAGGTAGCGCGTCGGCGTGCCGGCGGTCTCGATGCGGTTGAGCGCGGTGGCGAAGACGTCGCCGACCGAGCTGACAAGGCCGGGGATGGCGCTGTCGGGGCACTCGGTGTAGCAGTTGCCGCAGGCGGTGCAGTTCTCGGCGATCCACACCGGGTGCTCGAAGCGGATGCCGGTCATGTCGCGGAACACGCCGGTCGAGGCCGGCATCAGCGAGGTGCCGACGAAGGGATCGACGAGATTGTCGGAACCCTTGCCGCCGAGGTAGAAGCTGCCGGTCTGCTCCCAGAAGCGATGCACGTCGGCGACGCGGCCGTCGCCTTCGGGCAGGCTCTTCAGCATGATCGGCAGGCCGGCATCCTTCTTCACCAGCTGCTTGCGCGTGACGCCGACTTCCTTCTCGGTGATCTCGACCAGCTCGGTATAGCCGCGACGGACGACGCGCAGGTTGTTGTCGACGACGCTCTTGCCCTTGCCGCCGAACTTGGCCTGCAGCTGGTTCTCGATGGCGGTGAACAGCGCGTCCTCGGAGAGGTTGGCGTTCTTCATGGTCGGGCTGGCGGCGAAGAACGAGCCCTGGAAGGCGTTGCCCTGCATGCGCAGCTGCAGCTCGGCGCTGCCCGCTTCCTCACGGGCGATCTTGAAGGCGTCGATGTAGAAGACGCGGATTTCGTTGTCGACGATGAACTTCTGCGCCCACACCGGGAAGCTGGCCCAGGTCTCGACGCCGAGGTTGCTCTGGATGATGAAGGTGCCGCCCTTCTTCAGGCCGGACAGCGGGTTGCTGTGGCCGAACACCGCCGGGTCGGGCGACAGCACGACGTCGACATACAGGTATTCGCAGCTGACGCGGATCGGGGACGGCGCGGCCGAGAGGTAATAGGTCGTCGGCTGGCCCTTCTTCTCCGAGCCGTATTTCGGGTTGGCCTTGATGTCGTAGCCGAGCAGTTCGAACAGCGTCACCGCCAGGTTCTTGCCGGTGGTGATGGCGCCCCAGCCGCCGATCGAGTGCATGCGCACGGTGATCGCGCCCTTGGGCATCAGGTTCGGGTTCTCCGAGCCGCGCACGCCGAGTTCCTTGATGCGCGGGTAGGCGTCGACGATGGCCTGGTTGTGGATCTCGTCCTTCGGGTTGGCCGGCTTGTCGCGCGTGAAGTCGACCGAGAGGTAGAAGAACTTGCGCTGGGCGGCGCCCTCGAGCATGTTCTCGACGGCGCCGATCATCGCCTCGGGCTGCATGTCGCGCGAGCCGAGGCCGTAGCAGCCGGAGTAGAGGCGCGGCATGTCGCCGCGCGCCTCGTAGCAGGCGTAGTCGGCATACGGCTTGTCGCCGGCGGACATCGCGTTTTCCATGCACTTGGTCAGCGCCGCGCGCATTTCGCGCATCACCGGCAGGTCTTCGGACAGCGGCTGGTCGGTGCGCTCAAGCACGACGACGCCCTTCTTGCCCTTCAGCAGGTGGCCGAGGATGTCGCCCGGGAAGGGACGGAACATCGTCAGGTTGACGACGCCGACCTTGAGCTTGCGCGTCTCGCGCAGGTAGTCGGCGACGGCTTCGGCCTGGACGATCATGCTGCCCATGCCGACGATCACGTACTCGGCGTCGGCCGTGCGGTAGGCGCCGACGCGGTTGTAGTGGCGGCCGGTGAGTTCGCCGAACTCTTCCATGCACTGCTCGGCGATCTTCTCGATGTGGTCGAAGAAGTACGGGCGCTGGCCGGCGACGGCCTGCATGTAGGCATCCTGGTTCTGGACTACGCCGGACATCAGCGGCGTATCGACGTCCCAGATCGCCGGCACGCGGCGGCGCTTCGGGCCGTAGATCATTTCCTGCGCCGGGGTCGGCGTGTCGATGAGGTCGTCAGGCTTGCCGAGGAACTCGGCCACCAGCTCGCGCTCGGGCAGCAGCGCCGATTCGATCAGGTGCGTCGTCAGGAAGCCGTCCTGGCCGACGATGGCCGGCGTCAGCGACAGCTCGGCGGTCTTGCGCGCGATCAGGTTGAGGTCGGCGGCTTCCTGGGCATTCTTCGCCATCACCTGGATGAAGCCGGTGTCGTCGATGCAATGGTAGTCGTCGTGGCTGCAATGCACGTTCAGCGACGCCTTGGTGATGGCGCGGCAGCCCATGTTCAGCACGTAAGGCAGGCGCTTGCCGACGGCGCCGTAGAGCGACTCGTGCATGAAGGCGACGCCCTGCGCCGACGAGAAGTTGACGGCGCGCAGGCCGGTCATCGCCATGCCGGCGGTGACGCCGGCGGCGGCGTGCTCGGACTCGGGCTCGACGAAGATCAGCGGCCGGTCGGAGACGTTGAGGTGGCCGGCGGCGACTTCCTCGGCCCAGTACTCGCCCATCTGCGTCGAGGGCGTGATCGGGTAGGCGCCGGCGGCGTCCGAGGCTTCACGCTCGACGTGGATGACCGCCGTGTTGCCGTCGACGGCGTCGCGCACGCCCGGATACTTGACGGGCTTGTCCGACGTCTTCTTGTCGTTGCCTTCGAGCAGGTCGAGGATTTTCTTCAGCATGGCGGTCTCCACTTCAAATTTATGAATTCAGCAGGGGCAGCGGTTCGTTGCGGACGATCTTCTTCGCCGCTGCGCCCTTGATCGGTTTGTTCGGGTTCTCGAACCACAGGATGGCGCCCGTCGGGCAGCGCTCGGTCGGCTCGCGCGAAGCCTTCTCGTTGAGCGCGTACTCGATGGTCGCGAGGTTCATGTCGAGCTTCATCAGGCCGGCCGGCGCGTCCATCACGCACTTGCCGCAGGCGGTGCAGGCGACTTCGCACGAAGCCTCGGCGGTGTCGCCGTCCGCGCGGTTCTTGCACGCCACCCAGAGCTTGCGGCTAACGGGCTCGAGCGAGAACAGGCCCTTCGGGCAGACCTCGACGCAATCGTTGCAGGCGGTGCATTTCTCCGCGTCGACGACCGGCAGGCCGTGGAGGTCGAGATGGATGGCGCCGAAGCTGCAGACGACTTCGCAGTCGCCCAGCCCCAGGCAGCCCCATGCGCATTCCTTGCCGCCGCCGCCCACGACCGCCGCGGCGCGGCAGGTGCGCAGGCCGGCGTAGCGGGCGCGCACGTAGGCGACATGCTTGCCGCCGCCGCAGGCGAGCCGGGCGACGCGTTTTTCCATCGAGCCGGCTTCGACGCCGAGCAGGTCTGCGATCGCCTGGCGCTGCGCCGGCGCGCTGACCGTGCATTGCGCCGGGATCACCGAGCCGTCGACGACCTTCTCGGCGAAGTTGCGGCAGCCGGCCTGGCCGCAGGCGCCGCAGTTGGACTTGGGCAGCAGTTCCTCGATCTCGCCGATGCGCGGATCCTCGAAGACGAACAGCTTCTTGTTGGCGAAGGCGAGCAGCATGGCCAGCGCCACGCCGAGCACCGCCATGAAGGCTCCCGCCACCGTCAGATTCGTCATTCCTTCCATGCGCGCCTTCCGAAAGCACCGGGGTCAAAGACCTCGCCCGGCCTGTGGATTCAATGCCGGACGCCGACGGCGGCTCAATACCGCAGACGGAATCCGGCTGACTCGTTCGGGTGGAGCATTCCGTACGCGCCTTGCGGGCACGGGCCGGAAGGCCCCTCACGGCGCGGCCGGAGATGTCCGGCCCGCTGGCAGTCCGGCGGCTTGGCGCCCGACTGGATGAGGCATGCGAGGAGTTGCGCCCCTGGCATGTTCGTGATGGGACAGAAGTATAAAAAGCTCGCCGCAATGCAACAAGCAATTTTTTTGATGCCCGAAGCAGCCGCGCGGTTGCGTCATGCGAAAGCATGTTGCGCTACACAAAACGCATTACCAAGGTCATGCCGGCGGCGCCTGAAACCAGCCGGTTCTTTATATGGCTTTATGCTTATTTAATGCGGTAGACTTGATTTTCCGCAAAATCCATCCGGAAATATGGGCCTTTCAAAGGCATTCAGGCGTCTCGCCGCCGTGCTGCTGGCATGGGCGGCGCCCGGGTTTGCAGCCCCCGCGGCACCGGACGCGCGTCTGAACTACACGGTCTATGTGACGCCGCAACTGGCGCCGGAAATCATGCATCGCGGCTGGCTGCCGCTGCTCGACGCGGTGGCGCGGGAAACGGGCATCGGCCTGACGCTGACCATCCCGCCCTCGATCGCCGGCTTCGAGGCGCTGCTGCTGCGCGGCCTGCCGGACTTCGCCTTCGCCAATCCCTACATGGTGCTGCCGGGACGCAAGCTGCAGGGCTACGCGCCGCTGCTGCGCAACGGCAAGACCCGCCTCGTCGGCCAACTTCTGGTGCGCAAGGACGGCCCGATCAAGAGCCTGCAGGACCTCGACGGCGCGACCATCGCCTTCCCGGCCCCCAACGCCTTCGCCGCCGCGCTCTACATCCGGGCGCACCTGGCGCGCCAGAACATCCGCTTCACGCCGCTCTACGTCGGCACCCACAGCAACGTCTACCGCCACGTCCTCTTCGGCGACGCGGCGGCGGGCGGCGGCGTCAACATTTCGCTCGACCGCGAGCCGGCCGAGATCAAGGGCATGATGCGGCCCATCTACAGCACGCCGCCGCTGGTGCCGCACGCCTTCGTGGCGCATCCGCGCGTGGCGGCGAAAGACCGCGAGGCCATCATCGCCGCCATGTTGCGCCTGGCGGCACGCCCCGAGCACCGCGAGATGTTTGCGGCCGCGCAGATCCCCGAGCCGGTCCGCGCCGACTACGAGCGCGACTACGCGCCCCTCGAGGCCCTCGACCTCGATCGCTTCCTGGTGTTCGGCAGCGAATGATGGGCCTGCCGCGCAAGCTCTCGACACGCATCCTGCTGGTGGCCACGGCCGCGCAGACGGCCCTGATCGCCGTATTCGCCACCTTCATCGCCGACGGGCTCTCGCATCAGGAAACGCGGGCAGCGCACCAGGGCAGCCTCGCCGTGGCCGAGAGCCTCGCGCGCGTCGGCAGCGGCGCGCTGGCCGCGGGCGACCTCTTTGGCCTCGAGCAGACGCTGCGCCAGGCGGTGCACAACCCGCAGGTCGTCGCCGTCGGCTACGTCGACGTGCTGGGCCGCGAGGTGCTGCGCGTCGAGCCGGCCAGCGACGGCGTCCACGAGACGGCCGCCTTCGCCGGCACCAAGGTGAGCGCGCCGCCGCCGGGCACCGAGCGCAGCGTCCTCGAAGCCGGCGACCGGCTCGAGGCCTGGAGCGCCGTCGCCGCCGGCCGCCCATTCGGCTGGGTACGCGTCGAATACAGCCTGGCGGAAGTGCGCGAGACGTCGCGCCGCATCTGGCGCAATGCCATCATCGTCGCCGTCGCCGGCATCGCGCTCTACGCCATCCTTTTCTACTACCTGCTGCGCCGGCCGCTGCGCGCGTTGCGCCGGGCGGCGGCATTCGCGGAGCAGCTTTCGGTGCGCCACGGCGCGCAGCTTCGCATCGACCCCGGCTCGCAGGAGCTCGATGCCGTCATCGACGCGCTCAACAAGACCTCGAAGCGCCTGCAGATGCAGGACGAGGAGTTGCAGATGGCGTCGCTCGTCTACAAGTCGAGCGCCGAGGCGATGTTCATCACCGACGGCGGCAACCGCATCGTCGCCATCAACCCGGCGTTCACCCAGCTGACGGGATACACGCCCGAAGAGACGCTCGGCAAGGATCCGAAAATCCTCGGCTCGACGCGCAACTCCAAGTCCTTCTATCGCGACATGTGGCAGGCGCTGACCGACACCGGCCAGTGGCAGGGCGAGATCTGGAACAAGCGCAAGAACGGCGAGGAGTTCGCCGAGTGGCTGACGATCAACACGATCTACGACGACGAGGGCCAGGTGCATCGCCGCGTCAGCCTCTTCTCCGACATCACGGAGATGAAGAAGGCCGAGGAAACCATCTGGCAGCAGGCCAACTACGACCTGCTCACCGGCTTGCCGAACCGCCGCCTGTTCCGCGACCGCCTGACGCAGGAGCTGCGCCAGGCACAGCGCCTCAAGCTGCCGGTCGCGCTGCTGTCGATCGACCTCGACCGCTTCAAGGAGGTCAACGACGCCTTCGGCCACGCCGCCGGCGACCAGCTGCTGGTCGAGATCGCGCAGCGCATCGCCTCCTGCCTGCGCGAGTCGGACACCGTCGCGCGCACCTCGGGCGACGGCTTCGCGGCGACGCTGGCGCGCGTGAACGATCCCGGCGTCGCCGAGCGCGTGGCGCAGGAGATCCTGCTGAAGCTCGGGCAGCCGCTCGAGGTCGGGACCGAATCGGCCTACGTGTCGGCCTGCGTCGGCATCACGCTGTTTCCCAACGATGCCGAAGACATGGAGACGCTGCTGAAGAACGCCGAGGAGGCGATGTACGTCGCCAAGAAGCAGGGCCGCGGCGGCGTCTCGTGGTTCACGCCCGAGATGCAGCAGGCGGCGCAGGTGCGCCAGAGCCTGCTGCGCGACCTGCGGCACGCGCTGGCGGAGAACCAGTTCGAGGTGTACTACCAGCCGATCGTCGAGCTGGCAAGCGGCCGCATCGAGAAGGCCGAGGCGCTGCTGCGCTGGAACCACCCGCAGCGCGGCATGGTCAGCCCGTCGGTGTTCATCCCGCTGGCCGAGGAAGTCGGCCTGATCCAGGAGATCGGCGACTGGGTGTTCCGCGACGTCGTCGACCGCGTCGACGGCTGGAACCGCGCCGGCCTGCTGCCGCTGCAGGTGACGGTCAACAAGTCGCCGCGGCAGTTCATGGGCGGCAACAGCCAGCAGGCATGGCTCGACTACATCGCCGCCAAACAGCTGCCGCCGGAGTGCCTGGTGATCGAGATCACCGAGGGCCTGCTGATGGAGTCGCACGAGGACGTGCCGGCGAAGCTCAAGCGCTTCCGCGCCGCCGGCGTCTCGATCGCCATCGATGACTTCGGCACCGGCTACTCCTCGCTCTCCTACCTGCAGCGCTTCGACATCGACTTCCTGAAAATCGATCGCAGCTTCGTCAAGGACATCGACTCCGACTCCGACGACCGCGCGCTGGCCGAAGCCATCATCGTCATGTCGCACAAGCTCGGCCTGAAGGTCGTCGCCGAGGGCGTCGAGACCGAAGCCCAGCGCGACTACCTGCGCGCCGCCGGCTGCGACTACGTGCAGGGCTTCCTCTACGCGCGGCCGATGCCCGCCGCCGACTTCGAGGCGCTGCTGCGTTCGCGCAACGCGCCCGCGGCAAGCGCCGCCTGATGCCCGCCTAACCCGCGGCCAGGCGCGCGAACGCGTCGACCACCTCCGGCGGCGCCTGCACCAGCTCGACCAGCACGCCTTCGCCACCGATCGGAAACTCGTCGCTCGCCTTCGGATGCAGGAAGCAGATGTCGAAGCCCGCCGCCCCCTTGCGGATGCCGCCGGGCGCGAAGCGTACGCCCTGCGCCGTCAGCCACTCCACGGCCTTCGGCAGGTCGTCGATCCAGAGGCCGACGTGATTCAGCGGCGTCGCATGCACGGCCGGCTTCTTCTCCGCATCGAGCGGCTGCATCAGGTCGACCTCGACCTTGAACGGACCGCTGCCCATGGCGCAGATGTCCTCATCGACGTTCTCGCGCTCGCTGACGAAATTGCCCGTCACCTCGAGGCCGAACATGTCGACCCACAGCTTGCGCAGCCGCGCCTTGTCGGGACCGCCGATGGCGATCTGCTGGATGCCGAGAACCTTGAAAGGCTTGGTCATTGTTTTTTCCCTCTGGCTAACAAATAGATGCCGACCGCAATCATCGGCAGGCTCAACCACTGACCCATGCTGACCGTGTACGACAAACCGAAGACACCGGCGTCCGGCTCACGGAAGAACTCCGCCGCCGAACGCAGCACGCCATAACCGATCAGGAACATCCCCGACACCGCACCGCGCGGCCGCTCACGCGAAGAAAACCACCACAGCAGCACGAACAGCAGCAGCCCCTCGCCGGCCGCCTGATACAGCGGCGACGGATGCCGCGGCAGCGGATCGACGTACGGAAACACCATCGCCCACGGCAACGACGCATCGGCCACGCGCCCCCACAACTCGCCGTTGATGAAGTTGCCGATGCGCCCCGCCATCAGCCCCAGCGGCACCAGCGGCGCAATGAAATCCGTGACCTCGAAAAACGTCTTGCCGTGCCGCCGCCCCCACAGCGCCATCGCCGCCAGCACGCCGAGGAAGCCGCCATGAAAACTCATGCCGCCCTTCCAGACCGCGAGGACCTCGAGCGGATGCGAAGCGTAGTAAGCCGGCTCGTAAAACAACACCTGCCCCAGCCGACCGCCGACGATGACCCCAATCACCCCCCAGGTCAGCAGGTCATCGATGTCCTCCGCCGAAATCCCGTGCCACGGCTGCGCCGCCGCCCGCCGCCTGCCCAGCAGCAGGAAGGCCACGAAGCCCGCGAGGTACATCAGCCCATACCAGCGCACGGCCAGCGGGCCGAGCTGGATCGCGACGGGGTCGAACTGGGGGTGGATCAGCATGGTGCCGCGTATTCTAGTCGGCGGACCCGTGCGTCGCTCAGGCGACTTCACTCGACCACCACCTCACTCAGATATACTGGCGGCATTATGCTGACGCCCGCATTTACATCGTGACAGAACACTGCTTCGGCCACGATAGTTGGACAGAGCACAAGCTAGATGCGCTCGGTCGTTACCTAATTGCTTGGCGAAAAATCTTTACGAGCAATCCAAAGGCACAGCACTTCAAGACTCTCTACATCGATGCCTTCGCCGGGACCGGGAGTCGAAAGAACCCGGTACCCGCCAGGAACGATCTGCAGCATGACCTATTCCCCGACCATGAGTTCGACGTAGAGATACCGGACGACTATCGCCGTGGTAGCGCGCGGATTGCCTTGGATCTAGCGTCTCCCTTTGATCAGTATGTCTTCGTTGAGAAAAACGCCGACCGCGCTGCTGAACTGAGCAGGATGATCGAAGAGGACTTCCCAGCCTTAAAGAGCCGCTGCCGCGTATTGAAAGCAGATGGCTGCGATGTTCTGCGCGAAATATGTGTCACGCACAAGAACTGGAAGCACTGGCGTGCCGTCGCATTCATCGATCCCTACGGAATGAACGTCGAGGGAAATCTGTTGCGAATAATCGGCATGACAGAAGCGATCGACGTGTGGCTGCTTTTCCCACTCGGGATGGGAGTTAACCGGCTCTTAACCAGTGGCGGACTTCCGCCCAAGCAGTTCGCTGACAAGCTGACACGGGTGTTTGGTGACACAGATTGGAAAAAGGACTTCTACCGAACCCCTCTTGACGGGGATCTCTTCCCCGAACTCCCGGCGAGTGCCAAGAAACAGACCGACTTCGAGATTATTGGCGAGCGCTACAGAGAACGTCTCCGGGGGTGGTTTGCTGCTGTAGCACCACACAGCAAGGTGTTGCGCAACTCGAAAGGCAATCCAATGTTTTGGCTGTTCTTTGCAGCAGCCAATCCCAAAGGCGCTCCTACGGCGGTTAACATCGCCGACTATCTAATGAAGGATTGAAGGGGCAACGCGTCCCACGTGCGCCCGTGAAGTAGGCGTCCGTTTGCCTTTTTGTGTCGCTTCACGCCATCGGCGCCCCATCCACCCCATTGCTTGAAGAAAAATGCGGACCCTTGGGCATCGCACTGGCTCCGCACGCCGTCGACCCATTCGGATTTCATGGGCCTAGCTTTTGGGCCTGATTCGCCACCGACAATCACCCAGTGGATGCCAGTAAGGTCTAGCGCCCCAATGTCCTGCAGCAGTGGCTCCACCGACAGGAAACGCACACGCGCATCTACTTGGCGCAAGCATGCGATACGGGGAACTCCGTAGCTACGATCCTCTACCGACACTCCGAGCCAGACATTGCGAGGGCACTTCCGGTTTGCGAAGTATTCGGGGAGGCGATCAGCGCGTTTCGTCAGGACTTGGTAGGTGTGCTGCGGAGTCGCGCGAATCGTCTCGAACACTTGGTCGAGAAACGTATCCGAAATGTCTTCATGGAACAGATCCGACATTGAGTTGACGAACCATATCGTCGGCTTCTTCCGCTTCAGCGGATGCGCGAGTCGTTCGGGGTGAAGCGCCAATGAGAAACCATGCTCGTAGCCGGCCGCACCCATCGACTTGAGTCGCGCTGCCATTACCTCGGCGTAGCAATTCTTGCAGCCCGGTGAGACCTTCGTGCAGCCTGTTGTCGGGTTCCACGTCTGCTCAGTCCATTCGATCTTGGATTCAGCCATGTGCTCATTTTAGCCCGGCACAGTTGCGGCATGGAGCCTCACCCCTCGAGCAGGTCCGGGGCGGCGACGTTGCCGATTTTGCGACCGCCGCGGCGGCGGCGTGCCGGACGGGGAAGTCCGGTCGCGCTGTTCGAGCGCAGCGAGTTCGCGACCGGCCGGCCGGCGCGTCGACGACGCGGGAACCCCGAAGGGGCGGGAGCGCATGAGGCAACGGCGCTGCCCCGGACCTGCGGGGGCCGGCCGAACCAGCGAGTAGAATCACACCCCTCACGAAAAGGCACCGCCCGCAGGAGATCCGCCATGCCCCAATACCGTTCCCGCACCTCGACCCACGGCCGCAACATGGCCGGCGCGCGCGCGCTTTGGCGCGCCACGGGCATGAAGGACGCCGACTTCGGCAAGCCGATCATCGCCGTCGTCAATTCGTTCACGCAATTCGTGCCGGGCCACGTGCACCTGAAGGACATGGGCCAGCTGGTCGCGCGCCAGATCGAGGCGGCCGGCGGCATCGCCAAGGAATTCAACACCATCGCCATCGACGACGGCATCGCCATGGGCCACGGCGGCATGCTTTACAGCCTGCCCTCGCGCGACCTGATCGCCGACTCGGTCGAGTACATGTGCAACGCACACACGGCCGACGCGATGGTCTGCATCTCCAACTGCGACAAGATCACGCCGGGCATGCTGATGGCGGCGCTGCGCCTGAACATCCCCGCCGTGTTCGTTTCCGGCGGCCCGATGGAAGCCGGCAAGGTCAAGTGGCACGGCGAAACGCGCGCCGTCGACCTGATCGACGCCATGATCGAGGCGGCCGACAGCCACAACACCGACAAGGAAGTGGCGGCCATGGAACGCTCGGCCTGCCCGACCTGCGGCTCGTGCTCAGGCATGTTCACCGCCAACTCGATGAACTGCCTGACCGAGGCGCTGGGCCTCAGCCTCCCCGGCAACGGCTCGATGCTGGCGACGCACGCCGACCGCGAAACGCTGTTCCTCAAGGCCGGCAGCCTGATCGTGGAACTGTGCAAGCGCTGGTACGAGAACGACGATGCCAGCGCGCTGCCGCGCTCGATCGCCTCGTTCGGCGCCTTCGAGAACGCGATGTCGCTCGACATCTCGATGGGCGGCTCGACCAACACCGTGCTGCACCTGCTGGCGGCGGCGCAGGAAGCCGGCGTCGATTTCACGATGACCGACATCGACCGCCTCTCGCGCAAGGTGCCCTGCCTCGCCAAGGTGGCGCCGGCGACGCAGAAGTACCACATGGAGGACGTGCATCGCGCCGGCGGCATCATGGCGATCCTCGGCGAACTCGACCGCGCCGGCCTGCTGAATCGCAACTGCCCGACCGTGCTCTATCCGTCGCTCGGCGAGCAGCTCGAATGCTGCGACGTGAAGAACAACGCCGACAAGGCGGTGCATCGCTTCTACCGCGCCGCGCCCGGCGGCGTGCCGACGCAGACCGCGTTCTCGCAGGCGAAGCGCTATCCGCTGCTCGACCTCGATCGCCAGGAAGGCTGCATCCGCGACCGCGCCCACGCCTACTCGCAGGACGGCGGGTTGGCCGTGCTGTTCGGCAACATCGCCGAGCGCGGCTGCATCGTCAAGACGGCGGGCGTCGACGACAGCATCCTCAAATTCGCCGGCCGCGCGCGCGTCTGCGAATCGCAGGAGGAGGCGGTCGAGAAGATCCTCGCCGACCAGATCGTCGCCGGCGACGTCGTCGTCATTCGCTACGAGGGTCCGCGCGGCGGCCCCGGCATGCAGGAAATGCTCTATCCGACCTCGTACCTCAAGTCGAAGGGCCTCGGCAAGGAGTGCGCGCTGCTCACCGACGGGCGCTTCTCCGGCGGCACCTCCGGCCTGTCGATCGGCCATGCCTCGCCCGAGGCGGCCGAGGGCGGCGCCATTGGCCTGGTACAGGAAGGCGACGCGATCGAGATCGACATCCCGAACCGCCGCATCCACCTCGCCGTCAGCGACGTCGAACTGGCGCGCCGCCGCAAGGCCATGGAGGCGAAGGGCGACAAGGCCTGGAAGCCGGCCGACCGCCAGCGCGAAGTCTCCGCCTCGTTGCGCGCCTATGCCGCGATGGCGACTTCCGCCGACAAGGGCGCGGTGCGCGACCTTTCCCGCCTCGGCGGCTGACCATGAAAACCACGCGCCGTTTCTTCGCCCTGCTGTTGGCCGCCGCGCTGTGCGCGGCGCCTGCGTCGGCCGCCGAGGACTGGGCCGGCACCGTCAAGGCCGTCGAAGGCACGGTGACGCTGGAGCGCGACGGCAAGATGCTGCCCGTCGCCGTCGGCGACAAGGTGATGCCGAAGGACAAGCTGACGACCGCCAAGGACAGCCGCGTCGCGGTGACCTTGCGCGACGACACGCTGATCTCGACCGGCCCGCGCAGCCAGGTGGCGGTGGCGGAATTCGCCTTCGACCCGGCGACGCAGTCGGGCAGCGTCGTCGTCTCGGTGCTGCGCGGCGTGACCGCGATGGTCTCGGGCCTGGTGGCGAAAGCCAATGCGGCAGCGATGCGCGTGACGACGCCGACGGCGACGATCGGCATCCGCGGCACCGAGTTCGTGGTCGAGGTCGAGACGACGGGTGATTAAGCGGCCGCTCATCGCGCTGGCGATTCTCGCCCTGGCCGGCTGCGGGGGACGCGAGCGCATCGTCCTGCTGCCCGACGCCGACGGCAGGGTCGGCGTCATCGAGGTGCGTACCGAGGCCGGCACGGCGGAACTGCGCGAGGCGTATGCCGTCGCCCGCGTCGAAGGCAAGCGCGCGGCGATCGAGAAGACCGACGCGGCCGCCGTCGCCGAACGCTACGGCACGGTGCTCGAAGGCCTGCCGGCGCGACCGCAACGCCTGACGCTGAACTTCGAGTTCGGCAGCGACCGCCTGACGGCGCAGTCGCGCGCGCTGGTGCCGGGCATCCAGAGCGACCTCAAGCGCTTCGCCGCGCCCGAGGTCGTCGTCAGCGGCCACACCGACGCCGTCGGCGACCCGACCTACAACGACAAGCTCTCGCTCGACCGCGCCAACCGCGTGCGCGACATCCTGGTGGCCGCCGGCATTCCGCGCGAGCAGATTCAGGTCGTCGGCCGCGGCGCGCGCGAGCCGCTGGTGGCGACGCGCCCCGGCGTGCCGGAGCCGCGCAACCGGCGCGTCGAGATCAAGCTGCGCTGACGCCATGACGACACCCTTCCAGCAGTTCTACCGCGGCCGCCTCTGGTCGGTGATGTCGTGGGAGCAACTGAGCGCCTTCTGGGGCCGCATGGAAACCGAGGGCTGGTACCTCTATGCCGTCGGCGAAGCTGTGCCGGCCGAGCCTTCGCCCGCGGCGGCGACGACCGCATTCATCGAGCGCGTCGATGCGCTGCTGCGCGACGAGCACCGCCACGACTACTGCGGCATCGTTTACGCCGACGACCTCGAGCGGCCGTCGTTCGTGAAGATCTACGACCCGAACAATCTCGGCATCTCCTGCGGCTTCTCGACCAATCCGCCGCTGCCGGGCTGGATCATGAGCCGCGTGCCGCCCGACGACCTCAAGCCGCAGCAACCGCTGCCGCAGGGCCGGCAGCGCTGGTGGCGCGCGATCTTCGGCTGAACGGCGCCGGCCGACGGCCGGCGCCTCACATGACTAGCGGATCGAGAACAGGCGCTGGAAGTTGGCGATGTCGAGCACCTGCTTGACCGCGCCCGCCGGCCGGTCGAGGGCCAGCGACTTGCCGGCCGCCTTGGCGTTCTCGAGCGACAGCAGCAGCATGCCGAGCGCCGAACTGTCGATGTACTGTGTGGCGGCGAGGTCGATCACGACTTCCTTCGTCCGCTCGTCGGCGAGGGCGGTCTTGAGGGCCTCGCGAAATTCGCGGTGGGTGGCGAAATCGAAACGCCCTTCGATGCGGATGACTTCGGTTGTGTCGCGCGTGGTCCGGCTGATCGTCATGTGTTCTTCCCTTGCTGTGCGGCGAGATGCTCGCCGAATTTCCGGTCGCTGGTCTGGATGTGGCCGACCAGCCATGCGAGCAGGAAGCGGCTCATTTCCGCCGGCAGGCTGCGTTCGCCGAAGCCGGCGCGCATATCCATGTCGTGCACCTTCGACAGCAGCTCGGCGTGCTCGCGGCGATGCGCCTCGAGGTCCGGATAGCCGGCGCCTTGCATCAGCGCCTCCTCGTCCGCGAAGTGCGTCGCCGTGTAGTCGAGCAGCTCGGCGGCGGCGCGTGTCGCCGCGGCTTGCGCCTCCTCGCCGCCGGAGAGGTTGTCATATACGCGGCCGGCGATCTCGAACAGCCGGCGATGCTGCCGGTCGACGGCATCGATGCCGAGCAGGCAGCTTGAATCGAATTGAGGCCAGTTTTCCATCGGGGGTCGGGGACGGTTATCTGTGGTCCGCCAGTCTACTCCGCCCGCGTCCGGCCTAAGCATCCATGCCGTTTTGATGATATGTTCGCGGCTTCTTAGGGAGACCGGTTGCATGGCTGACAGAACCGCACTCAAATTCCTCGTCGTCGACGACTTCTCGACCATGCGCCGCATCGTGCGCAACCTGCTGAAGGAGCTCGGCTTCAACAACGTCGACGAAGCCGAGGACGGCATGGTCGCGCTGTCCAAGCTGCGCGAAAGCAAGTTCGACTTCGTCGTGTCCGACTGGAACATGCCGAACATGGACGGCCTGACGCTGCTCCAGAGCGTGCGCGCCGACCCGAACCTCAAGCACCTGCCCGTGCTGATGATCACCGCCGAGGCGAAAAAGGAAAACATCATCGCCGCCGCGCAGGCCGGCGCGTCGGGCTACATCGTCAAGCCCTTCACGGCCGCGACGCTGCAGGAGAAGTTCGAAAAAATCTTCGACAAGATGGGGGTCTGAGCATGAAAGCATCGAGCAAGCCGTCCAAGGGGGGCAGGAGCAGCGCAACGACGACGGCGCGCGGCGCCGCCAAGCCAGCCGCACGCAAGGCGCCGGCGGCGAAGACGGCGGTGAAGAAAAAGTCGGCGGCCAAGGGCAAGGCGGAGACGGGCAACGTCCTGCTCGAGCTCAAGGCGCTCGCCAAGGAACTGAACAAGGCCGCCAAGGACATCGGCAAGGGCGCCGCCGGCAACCCGAAGGAAGTCTCGACCATCCTCGGCAACGTCGAACGCATGACGGCCGAAGCGGCGACCAAGTCGCTGATGGAAGCGGAGTACGCGAAGCAACTCGTCGGCGGCGCGCTCGACACGCTCGGCAAGGACTGGAGCCGCAAGCAGCTCGAGGAAGCGCTGCGCAGCGTCAGCGGCCACCTGACGAACATCATGGTCGCACAGGAATTCCAGGATCTCGCCGGCCAGGCGCTGCGCAAGGCCATGAAGGCGCTCGTCGGCGCCATCATCGTGGTCGAGGCCGGCGGCCCGACCGAAGACCAGCGCCTGTCGCAGAAGGACGTCGACAGCCTGCTCAAGGAACTGATGCCCTGAGGCGCGGGCCACATTCCCGACAAAATTAATCGGCTATAGTGGAGCCTCCGACCGGAGGCTCCATGGCCGATTTGCAGAACCGCCTCGGCGAGGAAACCTCGCCCTATCTGCGCCAGCACCGCGACAACCCGGTCGCCTGGCAACCCTGGGACCAGAAAGCGCTCGACGCGGCCCGCGACGCCGGGCGCCCGATCCTGCTTTCGATCGGCTACTCCGCCTGTCACTGGTGCCACGTGATGGCCCACGAGTCCTTCGAGGACCCGGCAGTGGCGGACGTCATGAACCGCCTGTTCGTGAACATCAAGGTCGATCGCGAGGAGCGGCCGGACCTCGACCACATCTATCAGGCCGCGCACCAGATGCTCGCCGGCCGGCCCGGCGGCTGGCCGCTGACGATGTTCCTGACGCCGGACGGCACGCCGTTCTTCGGCGGCACCTATTTCCCGAACGAAGCGCGCTACGGCCTGCCGGCCTTCGCCGACATCTGCGTCCGCATCGCGGAGGCCTACGAGAAGCGCCGCGCGGACATCGACCGCCAGAACGCCTCCCTGGTCGCCGCGCTCGCCGAAACGCTGCCGCGCCCCGCGGCCGATGCGGCGCTCGATGTGGCGCCGCTCGCCGCCGCGCGCAAGGCGCTGTTGCAGAACCTCGACCGCCGCTTCGGCGGCTTCGGCGGCGCGCCGAAGTTCCCGCATCCGACCGACCTAGCCTTCCTGCTGCGCCAGGCCGACGAGGCGGCGCTGGAGGCCGCGCTCCTGACGCTGGCGCGCATGGCGCAAGGCGGGATCCACGACCAGATCGGCGGCGGCTTCTGCCGCTACAGCGTCGACGAGCGCTGGGAGATCCCGCATTTCGAGAAGATGCTCTACGACAACGGCCCGCTGCTGGCGCTGTATGCAGAGGCGTGGCGCGTGTCGGCAGACGCGGAATATGCGGCGGTCGCCGCCGGCATCGCCGACTGGGTGCTGCGCGAGATGCAGTCGCCCGAAGGCGGCTACTGGTCGTCGATCGACGCCGACTCCGAGGGCGAGGAAGGGCGCTTCTACGTCTGGGATCGCGAGGAAGTGCGCCGGCTGCTCGATGCCGACGAGTGGCGCATCGTCGAGCCCTACTGGGGCCTCGACGATGCGCCCAACTTCGAAGGCAGGCACTGGCACCTGCGCGTCGCCGCCGCCCTGCCCGAAGGGGCGGCGCCGCTGGTCGACAGCGCGCGGCGCAAGCTCTTCGATGCGCGCGAGCGTCGCATCCGGCCCGGGCGTGACGAGAAAGTCCTCGCGTCGTGGAACGCGCTGATGATCGGCGGCATGGCGCGCGCCGGGCGCCTGCTCGACCGGCCCGAATGGCTGGCCTCGGCACGCCGGGCGCTCGACTTCCTGCGCGCCGAGATGTGGCGCGATGGCCGCCTGCTCGCGGTGTGGAAGGACGGGCGGGCCCGCTACGACGCCTACCTCGACGACTACGCCTTCCTGCTCGCGGCGCTGCTCGAAACTCTGCGGGGAGACTTCCGGCAAGCGGACCTGGACTGGGCCGTCGAGCTCGCTGAAGCGCTGCTGGCGCGGTTCGAGGACCGCGACAACGGCGGCTTCTTCTTCACCGCACACGACCACGAGGCGCTGATCCACCGGCCGAAGCCCGGCTTCGACAGCGCGATGCCCTCGGGCAACGGAGTCGCCGCGACGGCGCTCCAGCGGCTCGGCTGGCTGCTCGCCGAACCGCGCTACCTCGACGCCGCGCGGCGCGCGCTGGCGCTGTTCCGGCCGCAGCTCGAACAGCAGCCGGCCGGTGCCGGAGCGCTGCTCGAAGGCCTCGCCGAAGCGCTCGAGCCGCCGAGCATGGTGGTGCTGCGCGGACCTGCGGAGGGCGTCGCCGACTGGCGGCGGCGCCTCGCCGAAGAGTGGCCCGGCATCGCGCTGGCGCTGCCCAACGGAACGCCTCTGCCGGCGGCGCTGGACAAGCCGGAGAGCGATGCTGTCAACGCCTGGGTGTGCTCGGGCGTTGCTTGTCTTGCACCGGTCGCCGACTTCGCAAAATTGAGGGGAATCAAGATGGTCCCCGAGTTTTACGCTAGACTTCCGGCTCGAGTTTTGACCCCCCACACCTCTGAGGAAAGATAATGAAACTGTTCGCTGCTGCCGCTCTGGCCGCGACCGCGCTGGTCGCCACCCCCGCCCTCGCCAACCTCGATCTGGCCAAGAAGAGCAACTGCATGGCCTGCCACGCCGTCGACAAGAAGGTCGTCGGCCCGGCGTACCAAGAAGTCGCCAAGAAGTACAAGCCCGCCGACGAAGCCAAGCTCGTCGACAAGGTCATGAAGGGTGGTTCCGGCACGTGGGGCACCGTCCCGATGCCCCCGAAGGGTGGCAACGCCGCGCTGACCGAAGCCGATGCCAAGACCCTCGTGAAGTGGATTCTCGCCGGCGCGAAGTAATCGCCGCGCAGTCCAGAAAAACCCGGCTCCGGCCGGGTTTTTTGTTTTCCGCCGTCCGCGTCAGACGCGGAAGCGGCCGACGAGCTGCTGCAGTTCCTGCGCCATGTCGGCGACGTTGCGCGTGACGGCATCCACCCGATCGAGCGCCGCGGCGTTCTCGCTGCTCATCGCCGAGACCTGGCCCATCTCGCGCACGGTGTCGTCGCTTGCCGACATCTGCTGCCGCGTCGCGTCGGCGATGCGCCCCGCCAGCCCGGTGACGCGCTCGAAGGCGGAGACGATGCCATCCAGGGTCGCCCGGGTCTCCTCGTTGTAGCGCACGCCATCCGCCACTTCGGTGTGCACGCGGGACATCGCCTCGACGGCCGAGGAAGTCTTCGCGCGGATGGTTTCGACGGTGGCGGCGATGTCCGCGGTCGAGGCCGAGGTGCGTTCGGCCAGCTTGCGCACCTCGTCGGCGACGACCGCGAAACCGCGGCCCTGTTCGCCGGCCCGTGCCGCCTCGATCGCCGCATTGAGCGCCAGCAGGTTGGTCTGGTCGGCGATCTCGCGGATCACCTGCGTCACTTCGTTGATGCGGTCGGTCGCCGCCGAGAGTTCGGTGATGACGTCGGTCGAGCCGTCGACGGCAGTCTCGACGCGCCGGGTCGCCGCGATGCTCGCTTCCATGTGGGTGTTGCCGTTGACGGCGATCGCACGCGCGTCGCCGGAGGCCTCGGCCACCTCGCCGGACCCGGCGGCGATTT
Source organism: Pseudomonadota bacterium (assembly GCA_046726235.1). GTDB lineage: Bacteria > Pseudomonadota > Gammaproteobacteria > Burkholderiales > Rhodocyclaceae > Nitricoxidireducens. The sequence continues at coordinate 417,555 of JBKPAD010000001.1, read as the reverse complement.
CGCGCGACGCCGAGCTGACCTGCTCGATCGACGACGAGGTGCGCGCCATCGCCGCGGCGCGCAGCTTGCCACGCTCCATCAGCTCGTCGAGTTCGTGCGACAGTTCGCGCGAGGTGTCGGCCAGCGTGTTGGCGGTGCGCTGCACGCCGTGGATGATGTCGTGCAGGCGCCGGATGGTGGCGTCGAGCGAGCGCGCCATGTCGCCGAGTTCGTCGCCGCGCTTCACGTCGGGGTGCACGTCCAGTTCGCCTTCGGCGACGCGCGCCAGCACGGCCTTGAGCTCACCGATGGCGTGCGACATCGAGCGGATCAGCGGCAGCATCAGCAGCGCGAGCGCCGCGACGCAGGCCGCGTAGGCTGCGATCGACAGCGTGTTGAGCCGGCGTCCCTCGGCGGTGCTCGCCTCGAACGTCGTCTTGACGGCAGCGGCGCGTGCGGGAATCAGCTGGGACAGCGGCTTGACGAGCCGCTTCTGCACCAGCGGCCACTTGTTCTGCAGGATCGCCGTCAGCGCAGCCTTGTCTTCCGCGGCATAGGCGGTATCGAGTTCGTCGAGCAGCGGGCGGATGCCCTCGAGTTCCTTGCCGATGTCTTCGACGAGCTTGCGTTCCTCCTCGCCGGCGTCGGCGGCGGCGAAGCCCTGCCTGAATTCCTGCCACGCCGCCGGCAGGCGCTCGCGCACTTCCTTGAGCTGGGCGCGCCCGCCGTTGGCGGAGATCGCGTCGAGGATGACGCCGGCGATGAAGAAGCGGACCTCGCGCAGGCCGTGGTCGATTTCCTGCACCGCCAGCAGGGGCTGGACGGCCCGCGTCTGCACGTCGGCGAGCGCGCCGCTGGCCCGCTGCTGGCCGTAGAGATTGACGCCTGCCAGCAGGGTCAGGAAGCCGATCGCCATGGCGACGGCTGCGAGCAGACGCCCGCGGATCGATAGATTGTCGAGCATTGATGTCTCCGCCTTCTCTCGCGGCACTCGTCGGCGCCGCTAATAATCGTTATTCGAGTGGGGATCATACGCAAAGGCGGTCATGCCGCGCGCCATTCGAATCATTGATTGAGCCATTACCACAAGTGTTCGCTTGACGCCTTGACCCGGTTCGGGGTTATATGCCGCGTCCGGCAAGACAAGCCGGAAGGGAGAGCGCGGATGCATCCGCGCCCTGACAACGACAACGAGGAGGAAGACCCAATGAAGAACGTCATCAAGCACCTGCTGCTGGCTCTCGCGCTAACCGGATTGATCGGCACCGCCGCCGCGCAGGAGACGCCCACCACGGCGCCCGCCGGCATCAAACTGGTCGAGGCCAAGGACGTGCAGGCGCTGCAGGCCAAGGGCGCAACCGTCGTCGACACGCGCCGTGCCAGCGAGTACGCCGAGGGCACGATCAAGGGCGCGATCAACGTTCCCTACGATCCCGAGAAGAGCGCGAAGGACGCCGCCTTCGACCCGGCGCAGGACAAGTTCGACATGGGCAAGCTGGCCGACAAGAACGCCACCATCGTCGTGTTCTGCAACGCCGGCAGCTGCTGGAAGTCCTACAAGGCCGCGGTGGTCCTCGCCAAGGCCGGCTACAAGAACGTTCACTGGTACCGCAGCGGATTCCCCGACTGGAAGGCGCGCAAGCTGCCGATCGAGTAAGTCACTCGTCCGTCGAGCCCCGGCCCAGCGCCGGGGCTTTTCCGTGGTGAACTGAAAAGGGGAAATGCCATGGTGTACACGAAGAAATCACCGGCGCTGCTGATCATCGGCGCCGCGATGCTGTTGTGGGGCTGGCTCAACGTCAGCGGCAGCGTGGACGACGCGCAGAAGTGGCTGCAGCGCAGCGCCTGGTCCGATCACGTCAAGGTCAAGGAGAAGTTCGAGGCGGAACTCCGCGTCGCCACCGAGATGGCGCAGGAGGAGGGCAAGCCGGCGCCGCAGATGAAGATGCCGGCGTCGAAGTTCGACCACGTCAAGGCCGAGCAGGCGAAGCTGTCGTTCATCTTCGGCGGCCTGTTCGCGGTGCTCGGCCTCGCCGTGCTGCTGAAGCCGTCGCAGATCGGCCATGCCGACTACTACCTCTCGGTGTTCCCGGGCATCGCCTACCTGCTCGCGATCGCCTTCGTCGTGCGCTGGGGCCTCGACCCCACCTTCGCCAACTGGGGCAAGATGACGCAGGACGCCGGCATCCTGTCGTGGGACTTCGCGAAGATCTTCAACTTGAACTACGTGGTGCTGGGCATCGTCATCGGCATCGTCGTGGTCAACGTCTTCAAGATTCCTGACTGGGCGGCGAACGGCGTGCGCACCTCGCGCTTCTTCCTCAAGACCGGCGTCATTCTGCTCGGTACGCTCTACAGCGCCGCCGAACTGGCGCAGCTCGGCCTGCTGTCGGTGGTGATGATCGGCATCTTCGTGCTCGGCTCGGTCGGCCTGGTGCTGTTCATGGGCAAGCGCATGAACGCCGGCAACTCGATGACCGGCATCCTCTCGGCCGGCGTCGGCGTCTGCGGCGTCTCGGCCTCGGTCGCCGCGGCGCCGGTGGTGCAGGCGAAGGCGGTCGAGATCGCCTACACCATCGGCACCGTCCTGATCTGGGGCGTGGGCTGCATGTTCCTGTTCCCGACCGTCGGCCAGATCCTCGGCATGGGTCCGGTGCAGTTCGGCGCCTGGGCCGGCACCGGCATCCTCAACTCGGCGCAGGTCGCCGGCGCGGCGCTGGCCTTCGACTCCAAGGGCATCGAGACGCTGAAGGTCGCCGAGATCTTCAACATCACGCGCGTGCTGTTCCTGCCGATCATCGTGCTCTGGCTCGCTGCCTGGTACGTCAAGCACGAGGAAAGCGCCGAGGCGGTCGACCTCAAGCAGGTGCTGGTCGCCAAGTTCCCGCTGTTCGTGCTCGGCTTCATCGCCATGTTCGCGCTGTCGTCGATGGGCCTGTTCGCGCCCGCCGGCCACTACCAGGGCAAGTACTTCAGCGGCGAGCAGGTCAAGGAGGAAAGCCTGCTCCGGCCGAAGGAGACGCGCGGCCTAGAAGCCGTGCTGCCCAAGGCCAAGGACGCCATCGAGACCAAGGCGCTGCAGGACCTGATCGCCAACCGCAAGCTGACCAGCCGCGAGCAGGACAGCACGCTGAAGGGCGTCGCCAAGCGCGAAGGCAGCAGCGAGCCGCTCGCCAAGGCGGCGATCGACAAGGCGAGCAAGGCCGCCTGGCACGATTCGAAGATCATCCGCGCCTATCGCGACTGGATCGCCTGGCTGTTCGCCTTCGGCCTCATCGGCCTAGGCATGCAGATCACGACCAAGGCGCTCAAGCAGGCAGGCGGCAAGCCGCTGATCATCGGCGGCATCGTCGGCACGTTGAAAGCCGTCGGTTCGCTGGTCGTCGTCCTGCTGTTCGTGCGCGAATTCGTCTAAGGAGCGGAACATGGAAAACAAATTCAAGCGCGGCACCCAGCTCTCGATCTTCGTCAGCGACCGCTTCGAGGACGTCGGCGCGCTGATCGCGGCGCTGGCCATCGCCTTCGGCGTGCTGTTCTTCGTCGGCAAGTGATCGCGCCCGCGACGCTGCTGCTGTGCCACCACGGCACGGCAGGGGCGGCGCGCGCTGCGGAGCTGGCCTTCGCTGCGGCGGAGGCCGGCCGCACGTGCATCGTCCACTGCCTCGTGGTGCCGGAGCTCTGGGCTGGCATGCAGGGCGACGACTGGCTCAACAACGCCTCGACGCGCGACGACTTCGCCGCCTACGTCGAGTCGGTGCTCGAGCGCGATGCCCGGATGCTGATCGACGCCGTCGCCCATGATTGCCGCACGCGCGGCCTCGAATACCGTTCGGTGCTGCGCGTCGGCGACCCGGCGCGCTGCGCCATCGATATTGCCGCCGAGACGGGCGCCGAGCTCGTCGTCATTGGCCCGCCGCGGCCGAAGCACGAGACCGGCCTGCGCTCGCGCATGGAACTGGAGACCCTGGTGCGCGGCCTGCGTTGCCCGCTGCTCGTCGCTGCGGCGGCATGAGTTCGTCGCCCGACGAAACCAACGCCGCTTGGGTCGAAGCCGACATTCCCCTGCCGCCCGCGGCGCTGCTCGAGTTCCTGGCGGACCGCGAGCGCCTCTGGCGCCTCAACCCGTGGCTGGCGATCGAGTCGTGGCACGACGAGGGCGACGGCTTCACGCTGCGCGCCGAGAACGAGGACAGCGGCCGCCGCACCGAAGTGCGGGCCTACGCCGAGACGCTGCCGGACGGCTTCCGCATCCGCTACGCCAGCGGCCTCAAGCAGGGCAGCGAGTTCGCCGTGAGCGCACGCGGCGAAGGCTCGCTGCTGCGGGTGATCGAACGCTATGCCCCCGTCGACGGCCCGGAAGATCCGCGCATCGCCGAGACCGACAAGTCGCTGGTGCCGTGGATCGCCGCGCTGCGCCGGCATCTCGTCGCCCGCTCGCGCTGGGGCCGGATCCCCGGCTGGCGCTGGTGGAACGAGCGCTTCATGCTCTCCATGCCGCCGCGCCAGCGGCGCATCGTGCGCCTGATCATCTGGGTCACGGTCCTCGAATTCGCGGTCTTCGTCGCCGCCGTGCTGGCGCTGCGCTGGCATTGAGGTTCCAAATCCCGACTGCATTGACAAGCCAAAACGCGCGCGCAACAATCGCCGCGCTACCGAGCCGCAACATTTCAACCACGGAGAGACACCCCCGATGAAAGCTTCAGTGAAAGTCCTGTCGTTGTCCGTCGTCGCCGCGCTGTCCCTGATGGGCTGCGGCAAGGAAGAACCGCCGGCCCCAGCCGTGCAGGCGCCGCCGCCGCCCCCGCCGCCGCTGGTCGTCAAGCTCGGCCACGCCGCGCCGCTCACCGGCCCGCAGGCGCACATCGGCAAGGACAACGAGAACGGCGCCCGCCTCGCCGTCGAGGACGCCAACGCCGCCAAGATCAAGATCGGCGAGCGCGAAGTCAGGTTCGAGCTGATGGGCGAGGACGACCAGGCCGATCCAAAGCAGGGCAACCTCGTGGCGCAGAAGTTCGTCGACGCCAAGGTCAATGCCGTCGTCGGCCACCTGAATTCCGGCACCACGATCCCGGCCTCGAAGATCTACAACGATGCCGGCATCCCGCAGGTGTCGCCGTCGGCGACCAACCCGACCTACACCAACCAGGGCTTCAAGACCGCGTTCCGCGTCATGGCCAACGACGAGCAGCAGGGCAAGGTGCTCGGCGAGTACGCCGCCAAGCAGCTGAAGGCCAAGACGGTCGCCATCATCGACGACAAAACCGCCTACGGCGAAGGCGTCGCGGCCGAGTTCAAGAAGTCGGCCGTCGCCTCGGGCGTGAAGGTCGTCGCCGAAGAGCACACCGACGACAAGGCCGTCGATTTCGCCGCCATCCTCACCAAGATCAAGGGCAAGAAGCCCGACCTGGTCTTCTTCGGCGGCATGGATCCGCAGGCCGCGCCGATGGCGATGCAGATGAAGAAGCTCGGCCTCAAGCAGAAGCTGCTGATGGCCGACGGCGGCTGCACGGCCGAGTTCCTGAAGAACGCGGGCGACGCGGCCGAAGGCCACTACTGCTCGCTGCCGGGCATCCCCTACGAGAAGATGCCGGGCGGGCCGAAGTTCATCGAGCGCTTCAAGGCCAAGTTCAACAGCGACATCCAGCTCTACGCGCCCTACGCCTACGACGCCACCATGGCCGTCGTCGAGGCCGTCAAGCGCGCCCAGTCGGCCGAGCCGGCGAAGATCCTCGCCGAACTGCCGAAGAGCGACTTCCAGGGCGTGACGACGCGCATCGTCTTCGACGAGAAGGGCGACATCAAGGACGGCGCGATCAGCCTCTACACGGCCAAGGCCGGCAAGTGGGATCCGCTCGAAACCATCGGCGGCGCCCCGGCCGCCGCGCCGGCGGCTCCGGCGGAAGGCATGGGCGGCATGCAGGGCCTGCAGCAGCAGTCCGGCATGACCGGCATGGCCGCGCCGGCACCTACCCCGGCACCGGCCGCCGCACCCGCCGAGAAGAAGTAACACTTTAGGCAAACGGAAAAACGGCACCTTCGGGTGCCGTTTTTCTTTGCATCGACGACCGCCCAAGCCATACGGGCGGGCCCGCTGCGCGTTTATCATCGCGCCGTGGACATCCTCCTCCAGCAGATCTTCAACGGGCTCACGCTCGGCAGCATCTACGCGCTCGTCGCCCTCGGCTACACGATGGTGTACGGCATCATGGGCCTGATCAACTTCGCGCACGGCGAAGTGGTGATGATCGGCGCGCTCTCCGCCGTCGCCGTCATGAAGCCGCTGGCCGACAGCGGCCTGCCGGGACCGGTGATCCTGCTGATCGCGCTCGCCGTCGCCGCCGTGGTGTGCATGTGCCTGGGTTTCTCGATCGAGCGTATCGCCTACCGGCCGCTGCGCAACGCGCCGCGCCTGGCGCCGCTGATCACGGCGATCGGCGTCTCGATCGTGCTGCAGCAGGTCGCCATGTTGGCCTGGGGCCGCAACTACCACGCCGTGCCGGCGCTGCTGCCGGCCGGCAGCCACGAGGTGCTCGGCGCGCAGGTCACGGAGCTGCAAGTGATCATCCTCGTCGTTGCGGCGGTGACCATGGCCGGCCTGATGCTGCTGGTGAATCGCACGCGGCTGGGCCGCGCCATGCGCGCCACCGCGGAGAACCCGGCCATCGCCGGCCTGATGGGCGTCGACGTGAATCGCATCATCGCCCTGACCTTCGTCATCGGCTCGGCGCTCGCCGCGCTGGCCGGCGTGCTGGTGTCGGCCAACTATGGCATCGCGCACTACCACATGGGCTTCATCCTCGGCCTCAAGGCCTTCACGGCGGCCGTACTCGGCGGCATCGGCAACCTCGCCGGCGCCATGCTCGGCGGCGTGCTGCTGGGGCTGATCGAGGCGCTCGGCGCCGGCTATATCGGCGACCTCACCGGCGGCTTCCTCGGCTCGCACTACCAGGATGTGTTCGCCTTCTTCGTGCTGATCGTCGTGCTCGTCTTCCGGCCGTCGGGCCTGATGGGCGAGAAGGTTTCGGAGCGCGCCTGATGGATGCACGCCGGAAGGCCAACCTCGGCGCCCTGCTGATCGCGGCGGCGCTGGTGCTGGCCCCGGTCGTCGTCGGCGTGGGCATCGGCAACGCCTGGGTGCGCATCCTCGACTTCGCCGCGCTCTACGTGATGCTGGCGCTGGGGCTGAACATCGTCGTCGGCTTCGCCGGCCTGCTCGATCTCGGCTACATCGCCTTCTACGCCGTCGGCGCCTATCTCTACGCGCTGCTGGCCTCGCCGCACTTCGGGCTGCACTGGCCCATGTGGGCGATCCTGCCGCTCGGCGCGCTGGTCGCCGGCATCTTCGGCGTGCTGCTCGGCGCGCCGACGCTGCGGCTGCGCGGCGATTACCTGGCGATCGTCACACTCGGCTTCGGCGAGATCATCCGCATCTTCCTCAACAACCTGAATTCGCCGATCAACATCACCAACGGCCCGAAAGGCATCGCGCGCATCGATTCGCTGGCCATCGCCGGCAAGCCGCTGGCGAAGGGCATCGAGGTCTTCGGCTTCACGATTCCCGGCCTCTACCTCTACTACTACCTGTTCGTGCTGCTCGCGCTCGGCATCGTCTTCGTCACCATCCGGCTGCAGGACTCGCGCATCGGCCGCGCCTGGGTCGCCATCCGCGAGGACGAGGTCGCCGCCAAGGCCTGCGGCATCGACACGCGCAACGTCAAGCTGCTGGCGTTCGCCATGGGCGCCTCGTTCGGCGGCGTTGCCGGCGGCCTGTTCGCCGGCTTCCAGGAATTCGTCTCGCCCGAGAGCTTCGGCCTCATGGAATCGATCATGGTGCTGTGCATGGTCGTCATCGGCGGCATGGGCCACATCCCCGGCGTGATCTTCGGCGGCGTGCTGCTCGCGGTGCTGCCGGAAGTCTTCCGCCACACCGCGGCGCCGATGCAGCAATGGGCGTTCGGCAAGGTCTTGCTCGACCCCGAGAGCCTGCGCATGCTGCTGTTCGGCATCGCGCTGATCGCCGTCATGCTCTACCGGCCGGCCGGCCTCTGGCCCGACCCGCGCCATCGGCGCGAACTGGCGGCGCGCAAATGAGTGCGCTGCTCGAAGCGCGCGGAGTCGGCAAACGGTTCGGCGGCGTGCAGGCGCTGAAGGACGTCTCGCTGACCATCAACGCCGGCGAGATCTACGGCCTCATCGGCCCCAACGGCGCCGGCAAGACGACGTTCTTCAACGTGCTCACCGGCCTTTACGGGCGCGACGGCGGCGAGATCCGTTTCGCCGGCGCGCCGCTGCCGCTCGGCGAACCGCACAAGGTCGCCGCGGCCGGCATCGCGCGCACCTTCCAGAACATCCGCCTGTTCGCCAACATGTCGGCGATCGAGAACGTCATGGTCGGGCGCCACGTGCGCACGCGTGCCGGCGTGATCGGCGCCGTACTGCGCGACGGCCGCACGCGCGACGAGGAGGCGGCGATCCGCCGCTCCGCCGCCGAACTGCTGCACTACGTCGGCATCGGCGACCGCGCCGACGACCTCGCGCGCCACCTCTCCTACGGCGACCAGCGCCGCCTCGAGATCGCGCGCGCGCTCGCCGGCGAGCCGAAGCTGCTGGCGCTCGACGAGCCCGCCGCCGGCATGAACGCGACCGAGACCGCCGCGCTGCGCGTGCTGATCGAAGGCCTGCGCGCCGACGGCACGACGGTGTTGCTGATCGAGCATGACGTCAAGCTCGTCATGGGCCTGTGCGACCGCGTCGCCGTGCTCGACTACGGCGAGAAGATCGCCGAGGACGTGCCGGCGGCGGTGCAGAAGAATCCGGCCGTGATCGAAGCCTATCTCGGAGGTTCGCTTGGCTAACGGCGATCCCCTGCTGTCGGTCACCGACCTCGAGGTCCGCTACGGCGGGATCAATGCGGTGAAGGGAATTTCCTTCGCCGTCGAGGAAAACGAGCTCGTCTGCCTGATCGGCGCCAACGGCGCCGGCAAGACGACGACGCTGAAGGCGATCGCGCGCCTGCTGCCGGCGGACGGCGAGATCCGCTACCGCGGCGAAGCTGTCGGCGCCCTGCCGACGCACGCGCTGGTCGGCCGCGGCCTCGCGCTGGTGCCCGAAGGCCGCGGCGTCTTCGCGCGCCTGTCGGTGGCCGAGAATCTCGCCATGGGCGCCTACCACCGCGCCGACGCCGAGATCGGCGACGACCTCGACCGCATCTACGACCTGCTGCCGCGCCTCGCCGAGCGCCGCGCTCAGACCGCCGGCACGCTCTCCGGCGGCGAGCAGCAGATGCTGGCGATCGGCCGCGCGCTGATGGGCCGGCCGAAACTGCTGCTGCTCGATGAGCCCTCGATGGGCCTGGCGCCGCTGATGGTGCAGAAGGTCTTCGAGGTCATCCGCACCGTCGCCGCGCAGGGCGTCACCATCCTGCTGGTCGAGCAGAACGCCCGCCTCGCGCTCGAAGTCTGCCAGCGCGGCTATGTCATGGAGAGCGGCCGCATCGCCTTCGCCGACACGGCCGACAACCTGCTCGCCGACGCCCGCGTGCGGGCGGCCTATCTCGGCGAGTAAATCCTTAGTCCTTAAGTCGGCTATAAAGTAGCTAGGCGGCAAAATTCCCGGAGGAGCACCTTGGACGCTCGAGACCCCATCGTCGAGGCCTTGTACAAGTACACGCGTGCACTGTCGGTGGCGCTCGACCACCGCGATCGCCCGACGCGCATGCACTCGGACCGCGTCTGCAACCTTGCCGTCGAGTTCGGCAAGTCTTGCGCCCTGCCCCAGCGGGAACTGGGCACCCTTGCGATCGCCGCGACGTTCCACGACATCGGCAAGATCGGCATTCCCGACCGCGTGCTGATGAAGCCGTCGGCGCTCGACGCCGACGAATGGGCGGCCATCCGGCGCCATAGCGAAATCGGCGAGGAAATCCTCCTCGCCACGGAGCTCGACGGCGTCGCGCAGGCGGCCCGGCTGATCCGACACCACCACGAGCATTTCGACGGCAGCGGCTACCCGGACGGCCTTGCCGGCGAGACCATCCCCTTCGGCGCCCGCATCATCGGCATCGTCGACAGCTACGACGCCATGGGCGTCACGCGGTCCTATCACCGCGAGCGCAGTCACGCCGAAATCATGGCCATCCTTCACGAGGAATCGGGCGCCAAGCACGATCCGGTGCTGCTGGGCGTTTTCGCCCGCATGATCGAGACGAGCGGCTTCCGGATCGCCTGAAGCGCGTTGGCCCGCGAAGACGTCCACACCGTCGTCCTCAACGCCGCGGCACCGCCGAAGCCGTCCGCCGGCGCGCCCTGCAACGGCTGCGGGGTCTGCTGTGCATCCGAGCGCTGCCCGCCGGCGCTCCTGTTCCTGCCGCGCGGGACAGGCGCGTGTCCGGCGCTCGAATGGGATTCGCGATCGGCGCGCTACCGCTGCGGCCTGGTGTTGCAGCCGGCGACCTACGTCCGCTGGCTACCGAAACGCTTGGGGGCGTGCGCCGGCCGGTGGTTCGCCTTCCGCATCGCCGCCGGCACCGCGTGCGACTGCGATGCGGCAGAGGTGGGTCCGGATTAGTCCAGCTGCAGGCTGTCGGCGAAGGCCAGCGCCTCGACCTGGGCGCGGTTGACGCGCTCGGCGTCGAGGCCGAGGGCGGCGGCGCGCTCGGCGAGTTCGGCGACGTCGTCGCGCTCGCAGGCCAGCGCCAGGGCCAGCCACGGCGCATAGGGGCCGGCCGGTCCGAGCAGCGTCTCGCCGATCGCGGCCGGCAGGTGCATCTCCTGCAGCACGGCGTCGATGCGCGTGCCGAGCAGCATGTCGAGCAGCGAGAACGACCCGGTGATGAACAGGTTGTCGAGCTGCTTCTTGTCGATCACGCCGACGGCGGCAAGCTCCATGAAGCGGCCGCGCACGATCGCGGTCTGCATCAGCGCCGACGCGGCCGGGTCGCGGCTGGCGGTGACCAGCAGCAGCGACAGCCACTTGTTGAGCTTGTCGTAGCCGATCAGCGTCACCGCATGGCGGAAGGAGCGTATCTCCTTGGCGAAGCCGAAGCCGGCCGAATTGATGTAGCGCAGCAGCTTGAAGGAGATCGTGATGTCCTTCTTCAGCGCGTCCTCGACCTCCGCCACCTCGGCGTTCCGTCGCACCAGGTTGAGGACGTGGATGATCTGGGCGTGGCCCGCGGCGAGCTTGGTCGTGAACGGCGGCGCGCCATGGAGGAAGAACCAGCCGCTCGCGCCCCAGTAGCCGTAGTCGACGGCGTCGGCGAAGGCGTCGTGGTCGGCCAGCCCGGTCGCCAGCGGCACGCCCGGCGTGCCGTCGATGCGGGGGTGCTGGCGGGCGTCGGCGAGCATGAAGCGGAAGCGCGGCACCTCAGGGATGTCGCTGCCGGGAACATAGCCGCCGAGGCAAAGCGCGGTGCCCTGCGCGTCGAGCCGGAGGGCGAGCGCGCGGCCGTCCGCGGATTCCAGCGCCGCGGCGGGAAACTCCAGCACCGCGTTCTCCGGCGCCTTCCAGTCGAGCAGCGCCGCATCGACCGGCGCGTTGCCGAGGCTCACCAGCACGCTGTGCGTCGCAGGCCAGACGTCGGCGACGCCGGCAAGCATGCGCAGCACTTCCGTGGAGGTCTGCGCATCGATGATCAGGCGCGCGCCGGTGATCGCCATCTGGCGATTGACGACGGGCTCGCGGCGCAGGAAGCAGGTCATCGGGGCATGTCCGTCAGCGCGGCGCCCAGGTGAAGGCGTCGGCGTGGAACTCTTCCGCGGGCAGGCCGCGTGCGCAGAAGTCGCGCTTCGCCGCCTCGATCATCGCCGGCGCGCCGCAGGCGTAGACCTGGTAACCGGAGAGGTCGGCGATGTCGTCGAGCACGGCCTGATGGACGAACCCGGTGCGGCCGCTCCAGGCATCGGCAGGCGCGGGCTCGGACAGCACCGGCACGTAGCCGAAGTGCGGCAGCCGCGCTGCCCACTCCTCGGGCAGCGCCGAGTAGAGCCCGGCGCGGTCGCGCGAGCCCCAGTAGAAGGTCAGCGGCCGCTCGATGCGGTGGTGGATGGTGAATTCGACGATGGACTTGATCGGCGCGAAGCCGGTGCCGCCGGCCAGCAGGACCACCGGCTTGGTCGACAGCTCCTGCAGGCCGAAGCTGCCGTGCGGGCCCTCGATGCGCACGATGTCGCGTTCCTTCATGGCGCCGAAGACGTGCTCGGTGAAGCTGCCGCCGGGCACCAGGCGGACGTGCAGTTCGAGCAACTCGTCGTCCTGCGGCGCGTTGGCGATCGAGTAGGCGCGGCGCTTGCCGTCGGCGAGCAGGAACTCGACGTACTGTCCGGCGAGGAACTGCAGGCGCTCGTTCGCCGGCAGCTTGAGCTTCATGACCATGACGTCGGGAGCCACGCGCTCCAGCACCTGCACGCGCGCCGGCAGCGTTTTCACCGGCACGTCGCTTTCGGCCCTCGCCTCGCGGCACTCGATGGCGAGGTCGGACTGAGGCTTGGCGCAGCACAGCAGGGTGAAGCCGGCAGCGCGTTCTTCCGGCGTCAGCGCATGGTCCTGCGCGCCGCCGTGGTCGACCCGGCCTTCGACGACCTTCCCCTTGCAGGCGCCGCAGGCGCCGTTGCGGCAGCCGTAGGGCACATGCACGCCGCCTTCGAGCGCGGATTCCAGCAGCGTGGACCCGGCGGGCGCCGCGAAGGCGTGGCCGCTGGGCCGGAGGGTGACTTTGAAGGCCATGCGATAATCGTCCGATGCGTAGATTGCTGATAATCGGCTGCGGCGACGTCGTGCGCCGGGTGCTTCCCGAGCTCGTCCGCCGCTGGCATGTCTTTGCGCTGGTGCGCGAACCCGACGACTCGCTGCGTGCGCTCGGCGTGCTGCAGATCCGCGGCGATCTCGACCGCGCCGCGACGCTGGGGCGGCTGGTAGGACTCGCTCACGCCGTGCTGCACAGTGCGCCGCCGTCCGAATCCGGCGACGTCGACCTGCGCACGCGGCGCCTGATAGCGGCCCTGCGGCAGGCGCGGAGTCTACCACGCACCCTCGTCTACATCGGGACCAGCGGCGTCTATGGCGACTGCCGCGGCGAGCGCGTCAGCGAGACGCGGCCCTTGCAGCCGCGCACCGCGCGCGCACGCCGGCGCGCCGACGCCGAGCGCCAGTTGCGACGCTTCGGCCGCGACTCGGGCTGCCGCGTCGCCATCCTGCGCGCACCCGGCATCTACGCCGCCGACCGCCTGCCGCTCGAGCGCCTGCGCCGCGGCGACCCGGTGCTCAACGCCGACGAGGACGTGCATACCAATCACATCCACGCCGAGGACCTCGGCCGCGCCTGCCTTGCGGCGCTGCGCCGCGGCTGCCCGAACCGCGCCTATCACGCCAGCGACGACTCCGCGCTGCGCATGGGCGAGTGGTATGACAAGCTCGCCGACGCCTTCGGCCTGCCACGTGCGCCGCGCATGGCGCGCGCCGAGGTCGAGAAGCACCTGACGCCGCTGACGCTCTCCTTCATGAGCGAGTCGCGCCGACTCGACAACACGCGCCTGCATCAAGAGTTGAAGCTCGCGCTGCGCTATCCGACCGTCGACGCCGGCATCGCCGCCGCGCTCGCCCACCGAGGGACCGCCTGACATGCTTTGGGTGAAGAGCTTCCACATCTTCTTCGTCGTTTCCTGGTTCGCCGGCCTGTTCTACCTGCCGCGGATTTTCGTGAATCTCGCCATGGTGCCGGCCGACGGCGCCGCCGAGCGCGAGCGCCTGCTGCTGATGGCGAAGAAGCTCTACAAGTTCGTCACGCCGATCGGCCTGCTCGCCGTGGTCTTCGGCCTCTGGTTGTGGTTCGGCTTCGGCTTCGCGGGCGGCTGGCTGCACGTGAAGACGGCGCTGGTCGGCGTGCTGCTCGGCTACCACTTCTACTGCGGCCGCGTGCTGAAGGACTTCGTCGCCGGCCGCAACACGCGCTCCCACGTCTGGTACCGCGTCTTCAACGAGATGCCGGTGCTGCTGCTGCTGACGATCGTGATCCTCGCCGTGGTGAAACCATTTTGAGCCAGCACTTCTTCGCCCCTTGCCCGCGCGGCCTCGAGGCGCTGCTGGCGGAAGAACTGGCGGCCGCCGGCGCCGCCGACGCGAAGGCGATCCCCGGCGGAGTCGGCTTCGCCGGCAGCTGGGAAACCTGCTACCGCGCCAACCTCGAATCGCGCCTGGCGACGCGCATCCTTTGGCGCCGCGCGCGCGGCGACTACGGCAACGAGAACGATGTGTACGAACTCGCGCTCGGCGTCGACTGGCCCAAGCTGTTCGGCGTCGACGCCACGTTGCGTGTTTATGTGACGGCGCAGCGCTCGCCGCTGAAGAGCCTCGAGTTCGTCACGCTGCGCGTCAAGGACGCGATCTGCGATCGCTTCCGCGACGCCTGCGGACGCCGGCCGACGGTCGACACGCGCAACCCCGACGTGCGCGTGCACCTGTTCCTGACCGCCGACGAGGCGACGCTCTACGTCGACACCTCGGGCGAGCCGCTCTACCAGCGCGGTCACAAGATCGCCAAGGTCGGCGCGCCGCTGAAGGAGAACCTCGCCGCCGGCATCCTCAAGCTGGCCGGCTGGCAGCCCGGCGTGCCGCTGCTCGACCCGATGTGCGGCAGCGGCACCTTCCTGATCGAGGCGGCGCAGATGGCGCTGGACGACGCGCCGGGGCTGTCGCGCGATCCCGGCGACTTCGGCTTCGAGCGGCTGGCGAACTTCGACGCCGCGCTGTGGCGCCGATTGCAGACCGAGGTGGCCCAGCGCCGGCGCGAGGCGGCGCCCCTGCCGATCTGGGGTTCTGACCTCGCCGCCGACGCCGTCGCCCGCGCGCGCCAGAACCTCGCCCACGCCGGGCTCGACGACCTGGTGACGCTGGAGCGCGCCGACGTGCTCGAACGCACGCCGCCCGCTCCCGAGGGCATCCTGGTCGCCAACCCGCCCTACGGCGAGCGGCTGGCGAGCGGCGAGGAACTGGCCGCCTTCTACCCCCGACTCGGCGACGCGCTCAAGAAGCGCTTCGCCGGCTGGCGCTGCTACCTGCTGTCGGCCGACACGCAGCTGCCGAAGCTGATCGGCCTCAAGCCATCGAAGAAGACGCCGCTGTTCAACGGCCCGCTCGAGTGCCGGCTCTACGAGTTCGTCATCGTCGCCGGCAGCCACCGCAAGCCTTGACCACCCGGCCGCAGCATCCGGCGCGAAGTCTATAATCCCTCCATGCCCGTCAACTCCCTGATTCCGGCCATCATCGGCAGCATCATCGAGTCCGCCATCGATCAGGCGACGGCGCCGCCGTTGCCGCCGCCGGGCCCGGCCGTCGGCATCATCCGCACGCTGCCCGCCACGTCGATGGTCGGCGACATGATGCCGCCGACGGCGATGAACACCGTCGAGATCGACGGCCGCACCCTGCCGATGGCGCCGGGCGTGCAGTTCCGCAACGAACAGAACTTCATCATCATGCCGACCACCGTGCAGCGGCCGGTCCGCGTGCGCTACCAGACCGAATCAACCGGCGCCGTCTGGCGCGTCTGGATACTTACCCCCGCCGAGCTGGTCGCCGCCGAGCGCTGAGAGTCCCTATGCCGAAGAAAGTGTTCATCCGCACCTTCGGGTGCCAGATGAACGAATACGATTCCGACAAGATGATCGACGTCCTCGCCGCCGGCGAGGGCACGGTGAAGACCGACGATCCGGAAGAGGCCGACATCATCCTGTTCAACACCTGCTCGGTGCGCGAGAAGGCGCAGGAGAAGGTGTTCCACGACCTCGGCCGCATCAAGCACCTCAAGCAGTCGAAGCCCGGCTTGGTCATCGGCGTCGGCGGCTGCGTCGCCAGCCAGGAGGGCGAGGCGATCGTCGCGCGCGCGCCCTACGTCGACATCGTCTTCGGCCCGCAGACGCTGCACCGGCTGCCGCAACTGCTGGCGGCGCAGCGCGAGACCGGCCGCGCGCAGGTCGACGTCTCCTTCCCGGAGATCGAGAAGTTCGACGCCATGCCGCAGGCCAAGGTCGAGGGCACCTCGGCCTTCGTCTCGGTGATGGAAGGCTGCTCGAAGTTCTGCACCTACTGCATCGTGCCCTTCACGCGCGGCGACGAAGTCTCGCGCCCGCTGGAGGACGTGCTCGCCGAAGTCGCCGCCCTGACGGCGCAGGGCGTGTGCGAAGTCACGCTGCTGGGGCAGAATGTCAATGCCTATCGCGGCAAGCTCGGAGACGGCGGCGAGGCCGACCTCGCCTTCCTGATCGAGACCATCGCCGACATGCCGGGCATCGAGCGCATCCGCTACACGACCTCGCATCCCTGCGAGATGACGCAGCGCATGTTCGACGTCTACAGCAAGGTGCCGAAGCTCGTCTCCCACCTGCACCTGCCGGTGCAGGCCGGCTCGGACCGCATCCTGGCGGCGATGAAGCGCGGCTACACCGTGCTCGAGTACAAGTCGATCGTGCGCAAGCTGCGCGCGGCGCGCCCCGACATCTCGCTGTCGACCGACTTCATCGTCGGCTTCCCCGGCGAGACCGCCGAGGACTTCGAGAAGACGATGAAGCTGATCGACGAGCTCGAGTTCGACGCCAGCTTCTCGTTCATCTTCAGCCCGCGTCCCGGCACGCCGGCCGCCGAGATGGCCGACGACACGCCGGCCGCGCTGAAGACCGAGCGCCTGATGCGCCTGCAGAAGCGCATCGAGGAGAACGCGCAGAAGGTCTCGCAGGCGATGGTCGGCACCGTCCAGCGCGTGCTCGTCGAAGGCCATGCGAAGAAGGACGCGAGCGAACTGTCCGGCCGCACCGACAACAACCGCATCGTCAACTTCCCCGGCCAGGCGCGCCTGATCGGGCGCTTCGTCGACGTGCGCATCACCGCCGCGCTGCCGCACAGCCTGCGCGGCGAAGTCGCGACGAGGGAAACATGACACCGGCCCAGCGCGCCAAGGCGCATGAAGTCGTCCTGCATCCGCTCGACAACGAGCGGCTGGCGAACCTCTGCGGCCCGCTCGACGAGAACATCCGCCAGATCGAGACCGCCTACGACGTCACCATCGCGCGCCGCGGCGAGCGCTGCCGCGTTGCCGGCGACGCCGAGCAGGCGCGGCTCGCGGGCCATGCGCTGCACCACTTCTACGACCTCGCGAAGACGCCGCTGTCGATCGACGACATCCAGCTCGGCCTCGTCGAGCTGCGCAACCGCGGCCAGGCCGTGCACCCGGCCGCCGGCCTGCTGACGCGCAAGACGGACCTGCACGGCCGCACGCCGAACCAGGTCAAGTACCTGCGCCAGATCCAGGAACACGACATCACCTTCGGCATCGGCCCGGCCGGCACCGGCAAGACCTATCTCGCCGTCGCCTCGGCCGTCGACGCCTTCGAGCGCGACCAGGTGCAGCGCATCGTGCTGACGCGCCCCGCCGTCGAAGCCGGCGAGCGCCTCGGCTTCCTGCCCGGCGACCTGGCGCAGAAGGTCGATCCGTATCTCCGCCCGCTCTACGACGCGCTCTACGACCTGATGGGCTTCGACAAGGTGGCGCGCATGTTCGAGAAGCAGGCGATCGAGGTCGCGCCGCTCGCCTACATGCGCGGGCGCACGCTGAACCACGCCTTCATCATCCTCGACGAAGCGCAGAACACCACGCCCGAGCAGATGAAGATGTTCCTGACGCGCATCGGCATCGGCGCCAAGGCCGTCGTCACCGGCGACGTCACCCAGATGGACCTGCCGAAGGGCCAGAAGTCCGGCCTCATCGAAGCGCGGCGGATACTTGCCGACGTGCGCGGCCTCGCCTTCACCGACTTCGATTCCTCCGACGTCGTGCGCCACCCGCTGGTCGCGCGCATCGTCGCCGCCTACGAAAACGCAGTTTCAGAGCAGGCTAATGCCGGCGACGCCGGCGTTAGCCGGAACTAACAGAATGCCGCGCAAGGCGCCTGAACTCTCGCTGGCCGTCCAGTACGGCGTCAAGGACGACGCGTTGCCGTCGCGCCCTTTCGTGCGCCGCTGCGTGCGCGCCGCCTGCGACGTCCCGGCCGAAGTCACGGTGCGCTTCGTCGACGCCGAGGAAGGCCGCATGCTGAATCGGGAGTGGCGGCACAAGGATTACGCCACCAACGTGCTGTCCTTCGTGTACGAGACCGAGCCGGTCGTCATGGGCGACCTCGCGCTCTGCCTGCCGGTGGTGCTCAAGGAGGCCGCGCAGCAAGGCAAGCCGGCGGAGGCGCACTTCGCCCACCTGATCGTGCATGGTATGCTGCATTTGCAGGGGCATGACCATGAGACCGGCGCGGGAGACGCCGCGCGCATGGAAGCGAAGGAGCGCGAAATCCTCGCCCGCCTCGGCTACCCTGATCCGTACTGAATATGGACCCAGACAGTAAACCGTCGTTGCTCGAACGCATGTCCGCGCTGCTGATGCGCGAGCCCGAGGACCGCGAACAGCTGCTCACGCTGCTGCGCGGCGCCTTCGAGCGCAACCTGCTGGACTCCGACGCGCTCTCGATCATCGAGGGCGCGCTGCAGGTCTCCGACATGCAGGTGCGCGACATCATGGTGCCGCGCGCCCAGATGGACGTCATCGACATCGCCGAGGCGCCCGAGAAGATCGTCGAGACCGTCATCGAAGCCGCGCACTCGCGCTTCCCGGTGATCGACGAGAACCGCGACGACGTCATCGGCATCCTGCTGGCCAAGGAACTGCTGCGCTACTTCGCCGGCAAGGAACCCGACCTGCGCGACACGCTGCGGCCCGCGGTGTTCGTGCCCGAGTCGAAGCGGCTCAACGTGCTGCTGCGCGAGTTCCGCGCCTCGCGCAACCACATGGCGATCGTCGTCGACGAATACGGCGGCGTCGCCGGTCTGGTGACCATCGAGGACGTGCTGGAGCAGATCGTCGGCGACATCGAGGACGAGTACGACTTCGACGAGGCCGCCGACAACATCGTGCTCGACAACGCCGGGCGCTATCGCGTCAAGGCGACGACCGAGATCGCCGACTTCAACGAGGCCTTCGGCACCGATTTCTCCGACGAGGAATGCGACACCGTCGGCGGCCTCGTCATCAAGCGCCTCGGCCGCCTGCCCAAGCGCAACGAGATCGTGCAGGTCGGCAACCTGCGCGTCCACGTCCTTCGCGCCGACAGCCGGCGCGTGCATACCTTGCTGATCGACCGCCAGCGCGGTCTTGAGCTGCCCGCCGCGTAACGCCTACTCGTAGGCGATAACGACGTCCTCCTTGCCCGCGACCGTCTCGGTCGCCAGCCGGAAGGTTCCGGGACCGCGCTGGTCGGAAATGCGCCGGAACTTCCTGCCGATGCCGATGACGACGCCCGGGAAGACCGCGTGCTTGACGACGACCGTCGCGCTCTCCGCCTCCTTCAGTTCGCCCTCGAGCGCCTGCGCGTCGGCCGTCACCGATTCGAGCTCGTACAGCGTGTGCTCCAGCGTGTGCCGCGCCTTCTCCAGCATGTCGCGCCGGTCGGTCCGGTTCTGCAGCAGCTTGACGAGCTTCTCGAGGTCGTCGCGTTCCTTGGTTTTCGCGGCGATCGCGGCCTTCATGGCGTCGAGCGCCTGCTGCGTCAGCGGATTGACGCCGATCAGCAGACGCGTCTCGCCGGTGCCCGGCCCGCCGAGGCATTCGGCGACGATGCCCTTGGTGGCGCGCACGATGCCGCCGAGCACGTGACCCTTGCGGCCGCCCTCCTTGCCGATCACGACCTGGTCGATCGCCGTGATGTCGCACTGCACGGCGACCTCGTCGATGAACACCGACTGCTCGGCCAGGATCACGGCGTTCTTGACGTGGCGCGCGCGCACGGTGGCGTGCGCATGGACATGCGCGCCCGCGGCCTTGCGCTCGGCCGCGTCCTTGACCGCCGTCACGGGCATCTGCCCGACGATGCCGCCGAGGACGACGACGTCGTTGCCGGCCTCGACCTCCGCCGATTCGAGGACGCCGTGGATGATCACGTCGCCGCTCGCCCTGATCTTCATGCCGCTCTGGACGTCGCCCTTGACCTCGACGGTGCCGGCGAAATCGATGTTGCCGGTCGCGAGGTCGACGTTCTGCAGCTCGAGCTTCGGGTCGACGCGCACGACGTCGCGGCGGATCACCGGATGTCCGGCGACCTGCGCCACCAGCAGGTCGGGATCGTCGGCCGCGACGCCCGCGCCCTGACCCGCGGGCAACCGGACGTCCTTGGGCTTCGCCACCGACACGTCGCTGCCCGTCACGGTGCGGCCCGGCACGCCGGGCTGCGGCGGATGGCGGCGCATCAGCGGCGCGCCGGCGTCGACCGAGCGCACCATGCCGAGGTCGCGGAAGTCGACCTGGCCTTTCGCGTCTTCATGCGGGCCGTGCGTCTCTTCGGTGTGGATCAGCGTCTCCAGCCAGCCGTCGGTGCCGGCCTGGGGCGCCTGTCCGTGCGCGACGACGATGCCCGTTCCGGGCGCGGCCAGCGCCCTGGCGACGGCGTCCTCGTCGAGGCCGAAGGCGACGCCCTTCGCCGACAGGGCGGCACGCGCGTCGTCGAGGCTTGCCTCGGTGCCGCCGTGCGCGGCGCTCACCGTCAGGGTTGCCGACATCTTGTCGACCGCAAGGTCGACCTTGTAGCGGGCATCGGTGCGGCGCCCGACGACCGTCGAGAACGGCTTGCCAGCCGCGATGTTCTTCGCGGCACCGGAAAGCGCCAGCGCATCGAGCTGGAGTGCACCGAAGCCCGCCGTGCCGGCGAGCGCCGTCAGCGCGGGGCCGTCCGGCAGCGCGTCAGCAGCGTCGGGCTGGTAGTCGAGCACCAGCTGGCGCTTCTCGTCTTCGTGGAATTCGACGGGCGGTGGCATGGCCTAAAATATCACATCGTCTTCTCAACCAAGGGCCGCGCGTGCCGCCAACTCACGGACTTACGGCCCACCCGGCCCGCTTGATGCACCGGCTTCCCGCCGCCTTCGTGCTCGGCGCACTGAGCGTCGCCGGCTTCGCGCCCTTCGGCCTGTTCCCGCTGCCGTTTCTCACCCTCGCGCTGCTGTTCCACGGCTGGCGCGACGCGACGCCCGCGCGTGCGGCGAAGCTCGGCTACGCATGGGGCCTCGGCTTTTTCCTCGCCGGCGTGTCATGGGTCTACGTGAGCCTCAACGAATTCGGCGGCATGGCGGCGCCGGTGGCGGCGATCGCCACGCTGCTGTTCTGCCTCGTGCTGGCGCTCTTCCCCGCCCTGACGGGCTACGCGTTCGCGCGCCTGCGCAGCGGCCGCGCGGTGGTCGACGCCCTGCTCGTCGCGGCGCTGTGGACGCTCGCCGAGTGGCTGCGTGGCTGGGTGTTCACGGGCTTCCCCTGGCTCTCGCTCGGCTACTCGCAAACGCCGCCGAGCCCGCTCTCCGGCTTCGCACCGCTGCTCGGCGTCTATGGCGTCGGCCTGCTGGTGGCGTTCGGCGCGGCCGCCGCGGCCTTCGCGCCGCGCGGCCGCGCGGCAGTGCTGCTGGCGCTGCTGTTCGCCGCGGGATTCGTCCTGCGCGGCGTCGCCTTCACTCACGCGCAGGGCGAGCCGCTGCGCGTGAGCCTGCTCCAGGGCAACATCCCGCAGAGCCTGAAGTGGGACCCGCAGCGCGCGGCGCTGTCGCTGGACACCTACGCCGCGCTCGTCGCGCGCACGCCGGCCGACCTCACGGTGCTGCCCGAAACCGCGCTGCCGGTGTTCTTCGACGAGCTGCCGCGCGAACTCCTCTTCGATCTCACGCGCCACGGTCCGGTGCTCGCGGGCGTCGCGGTGCGCACGCGCGAAAACGGGCAACTGAGCGGCTACACCAACGGCGCCGTGGCGCTGCAGCGCGAGGGCACCGGCTTCGAGGTCCAGGGCTACGCCAAGCGCCACCTGGTGCCGTTCGGCGAGTACGCGCCGCCGGGCTTCGGCTGGTTCTTCAAGCTCGCCCGCATCCCCATGTCCGACTTCAGCGCCGGCCCGCCGCTGCAGCCGCCGCTGGCGGCGGCCGGCCAGAAGCTGGCGCCGACGATATGCTACGAGGACCTGTTCGGCGAGGAGCTGATCCGCGCCCTGCCCGCGGCGACGCTGCTGGTGAACCTCTCGAACACCGCCTGGTTCGGCGATTCGCTGGCGCAGCCGCAGCACCTGCAGATCTCGCAGATGCGCGCGCTCGAGACCGGACGGCCGATGCTGCGCGCGACCAACACCGGCATGACGGCGGCAATCGCCGCCGACGGCACGGTGGTCGCCGTGCTCGAACCCTTCACGACCGGTGCGCTGGTCGCGCAGGTGCACGGCCATGGCGGAACGACGCCCTACGTGCGCTACGGCAACGTCGGCGCCGTGACGCTGGCGCTGCTGGCCCTGCTGCCCGCCCTGCTCGCGCGCCGCCGCAAGCGCTAGAAACGCAAAGGGCAGCCGAAGCTGCCCCGTGCGTTCCCCGAGCGACTGCTTTATTCGTCGTCGTCTTCCTTCATGCCCTGGGGCTTCTTGTGGGCGATGCCCTTGTGGCACTCGATGCACGTTTGCTTGTCGCGCTGGGCCAGTTCGTGCTGCTTGCGCGCACGCTGCTTCTGCACTTCGGCGTTCATGCCGTCGAAGCTGTGGCAGTTGCGGCACTCGCGCGAATCTGCCTTCTTCATGCGCGCCCATTCGTGCTCGGCCAGCTCCAGCCGCTTGGCCTCGAACTTCTCCGGCGTGTCGATGGTGCCCATGATCTTGCCGTACACCTCGCCCGACGCCTGGATCTTGCGCGCCATCTTGTGCACCCAGTCCTTCGGTACGTGGCAGTCGGAGCACACGGCGCGCACGCCGGTGCGGTTCGAGTAGTGGATGGTCTTCTTGTATTCCTGATAGACCGTGTCCTGCATCTCGTGACAGCCGATGCAGAACTCCAGCGTGTTGGTGGCTTCCATGGCGGTGTTGAAGCCGCCCCAGAAAACGATGCCGGAGAAGAAACCGACCGTCAGCAGCCCGATCAGCGAATACTTGGCGCTGGGTTTCTTCAACACGCTCCAGAGCCCGGAGCTTTCCTTGTCGCCCATCTGTGTCTCCACGAGATCAAATCGTGGAGACACGATACCCGCTGCGGCAGGAGGCCTACATTGATCTAGGATAAGTGGGCTAGCACCTTAGCCCTACGCGGATCCGGCCTACTTGCGCGGCTTCGCCTTGCCTTGGTCGATGGCGGCACGCGCCTCGCCGATGTTGGCGCGCAGCATCTGGGCATCTTCGGACTCGGGCGGCAGTTGCGCCGCAAGGCGCTCCCAGTGAGCGACGGCGCCTGCGAAGTCCTGGCGCGCAAAGGCGGCCGAGCCGGCGAGCCAGAGCGCCTGCGGGTTGTCCGGATCGACCTTCAAGGCCTTTTCGATCAGCTGCATCGGCTTGCCCTTGAAGTCGCCACGCGCGTTCGCGGCGGCGACGTCGGCGTAGTCGGCGAGCAGCTGGGCGTCGTTCTCGATGAACTTCCCGGCGCGCTCGAAGGCCTTCTCCGCTTCCGGCAGCCGGCCCATGGCGCGATAGGAGCGCGCCAGCATCGTCCAGCCTTGGAGGTTGTCCGGCTCCTTCTCCAGTCTGGCGGCGAGGCCGGCGACCATGTTCTCGATTTCCTGCGCCGTGAAGCGCTGCTGCGGCTCGGGCGGGTTGATGCCGGCCGGGTTGCCGAGCAGCAGATAGAGCGCGATGGCGGCGACGGGCAGCGCGAGCGCCACCAGCGTCTTCTTCGGTGCCGGCGTGGCCTTAATGACAACGTCTTCCTGGCCGTCTTCGAGCACGCGGCGCTGCAATTCCGTGCGCGCCTGCTGGTAGTCCTCCTCGGCCAGGGTGCCCTCGGCGCGATCGCGCTCGAGCTCGGCGAACTGGTCGCGGTAGATCGCGGCGTTGAGCTGCCGGTGCGACGCGGCGGCGGCAGTGCCCCGGCGCCAGATCAGCGGCCGCAGCACCAGGAGCAGGGTGACGGCGACGGCAACCAGGACGGCAATCAGGAAGCCGGACATCAGTTCTGATCCTTGAGGAATTCTTCGGCGCGTCGCGCTTCCTCGGCCGACAGCGGAGTGTCTTTCACTTCGCGGCCGCGGCGGCGCAGGTAAGCGATCAGCACGGCGACGCCGGCGATGACGAACACGAACGGACCGGCCCACAGCAGCCAGGTCGTCGGCTTCATCGGCGGACGGTAGAGCACGAAGTCGCCGTAGCGGCTGACCATGAACTCGCGCACCTCGGCGTCGGTCTTGCCTTCCTTGAGCAGCTTGCGCACTTCGCGGCGCAGGTCCTGCGCCAGGTCGGCGCGCGAGCCGGCGAGCGATTCGTTCTGGCACACCAGGCAGCGCAGCTCCTCGGAGATCGCGATCAGGCGCTTCTCGATTTCCGGATCGTCCGCCAGCGGCGCGGCCTCCTTGGCCACGGCGAGGCTGGCGCAGGCGGCGAGCGCCAGCAGCAAGGCGAACAGGCGCTTCATCACGACCGTTTCAACTCGTTGATCAACGGGATGATCTTCTTCTCGAGCGCCTCGACGGTGACCGGGCCGATGTGCTTGTAGCGGATCACGCCGGCCTTGTCGATGACGTAGGTCTCGGGCACGCCATAGACGCCGTAGTCGATGCCGACGCGGCCGTCGGCGTCGAAGGCGGAGAAGTCGTAGGGATTGCCGAACTGCTTGAGCCAGCGCAGCGCGTCGCCGCGCTGGTCCTTGTAGTCGAGGCCGATCAGCGGCGCCACGCCGGCGCGCGCGAACTCGACCAGCAGCGGATGTTCCTCGCGGCACGACACGCACCACGACGACCAGACGTTGAGCATCCACACCTTGCCCGCCATGTCGGCCGGCGAAAATTCCTTGTCGGGCTCGGCGAGCTGGACCAGCTTGAACGCCGGCGCCGGCTTGCCGACCAGCGGCGAAGGCACTTCGCGCGGGTTGCGGTTGAGGCCGACGGCGAGGAAGCCGACCAGCACGACGAACAGGGCGAGCGGGAGGAGAAATTTCTTCATGGCTTGTTTTTCTCAGGAAGCGGCCGGCGCCACGGCTGCCGCAGCCGCCGCAACCGGCTTGACGCGCAGGCGATAGCGGCGGTCGGACGCCGCGAGCACGCCGCCGAGCGCCATCAGCAGG
Organism: Pseudomonadota bacterium; assembly: GCA_046726235.1. Classification (GTDB taxonomy): domain Bacteria; phylum Pseudomonadota; class Gammaproteobacteria; order Burkholderiales; family Rhodocyclaceae; genus Nitricoxidireducens. Next base: position 392,493 of record JBKPAD010000001.1, on the reverse strand, counting down.
CAGCCGCCCCAGATCCAGTCAACGAAAGGTTTGTAATACACGCGCACCGCCCAGGCGCGGCCGTCGAGCGGCTCGCCGAGCGAGACATAGACGTCGCGCGTGAAGCCGGAGTCGATCGCGGCCTCGGTCATCGGCATCTGCGACGAGAAGTAGCTGCGCTTCTCCGGATACAGCTTGCGCAGCACCTTGCCGTCCTGCAGCAGCTCGAATTCGCCGCGCGCCGCACGATAGTTCGGCCCCGGCACGTCGGCGACGCCGAGGAAGCGGAAGGTGTAGCCGCCGACCGAGACGACCTCGCCCGGCTCCATGCGCACGTCCTGCTCGTCCTGGTAGCCGCCGACCATGGCGACCCCGACGACGAACACGGCGATGCCGAGGTGGCCGCATTGCATGCCCCAGAACGACGTCGGCGGCATGCCGCTGCGCAGGCGCTCCACGATCTGCATGACCGCCGCGGCGGTGATCCAGGCGGCCAGCATCAGGCTCATGCCCACCAGCGGCGACCACTTGCCCGCCAGCGCCGGCAGGATCGCGCCGGCTGCGAGCGCGGCAGCACCGGGAATCCACAGGCGGCGCGCGATGTCGCGCAGCTCGGCGTGCTTCCAGCGCGCCACCGGACCAGCCGCCATCAGGAACAGCACCGGCACCATGATCGGCACGAACACGGCGTTGAAGTAGGGCGGGCCGACCGAGAGCTTGCCCATGTTGAGCGCGTCGATCAGCAGCGGGTAGAGCGTGCCGAGCAGCACCGAGCCGCAGGCGACCACCAGCAGCACGTTGTTCAGCAGCAGCAGCGTCTCGCGCGAGACCAGACTGAAGGCGCCGCCGAGGCTGACCCTGGGCGCGCGCCAGGCGAACAGCAGCAGCGACGAGCCGACCACCAGCGCCAGCAGGATCAGGATGAAAATGCCGCGGCGCGGATCGGTGGCGAAGGCATGCACCGAGGTCAGCACGCCCGAGCGCACGAGGAACGTGCCGAGCAGCGACAGCGAGAAGGCAGCGATCGCCAGCAGCACGGTCCAGTTCTTGAAGCTGCCGCGCTTTTCGGTCACGGCCAGCGAGTGGATCAGCGCCGTGCCGACCAGCCAGGGCATGAAGGAGGCGTTCTCCACCGGGTCCCAGAACCACCAGCCGCCCCAGCCGAGTTCGTAGTAGGCCCACCACGAACCGAGCGCGATGCCGAGCGTGAGGAAGATCCAGGCGGTGATGGTCCACGGCCGCGACCAGCGCGCCCAGGCGGCGTCGAGCTTGCCCGAGAGCAGCGCGGCGATGGCGAAGGCGAAGGCCACGGAGAAGCCGACGTAGCCCATGTAGAGCATCGGCGGGTGGAACACGAGGCCAGGGTCCTGCAGCAGCGGGTTCAGGTCGCGGCCGTCCTCGGCCGCCGGCAGCAGGCGCTCGAAGGGGTTCGAGGTCAGCAGGATGAAGGCGAGCAGGCCGAGCGAGACGAGGCCGAGCACGCCGATGACGCGCGCCACCATCGCCTCGTCGAGCGTCTTCGAGCGCTGGGCGACGGCGAAGGTCCAGCCGGCGAGCAGCAGCACCCACAGCAGCAGCGAGCCTTCATGGCCGCCCCAGACCGCCGCGACGCGGTACAGCGTCGGCAGCTGCGAATTCGAGTGCTGGGCGACGTAGGCGACCGAAAAGTCGCTGGCATAGAAGGCCCACGCCAGGCACAGGAACGAAACCAGCACGAGCAGGAAGGCCGCCTGCGCGGTGGGGCGCGCCAGCGCGATCCAGTCCTGCCGCCCCTGCTGCGCGCCCATCAGCGGCAGCGCGCCCTGCACCGCCACCACGCAGAGCGCGAGGATCAGGGTGAAATGCCCGAACTCCGGGATCATCGAACGACGGTCTTCTGCGCCTTCTGCGCCTGATCTACGGCGTGCTGCGCCTCCGGCGGCATGTAATTCTCGTCATGCTTGGCCAGAACTTCGGTCGCCTTGAATTGCCCGTCGGGATTGAGCCGGCCCTGGATGACGGCGCCCTTGCCTTCCTTGAACAGATCCGGAAGGATGCCGGTGTAGGCGACCGGGATGTCCTTCGCCGTGTCGGTGATGACGAAGTTGACCGTCAGGTTGTCGCGCTTGAGCGAACCTTCCTTGACCATGCCGCCGATGCGGAAGGCCTGGCCCTGCGGGGCCTTGCCGGCCGCGACCTCGCTCGGCGTGACGTAGAGCGCAATGTTGCTGTTGAGGGCGTTGAGCACCAGGGCGGCGGCGATGCCGACCGCGGCCAGACCGCCGACGATGATGGCGGTTCGTTTATGTCTCGGCTTCAATGGGATTCCTTCTGTTCGATTTCTTCGGCCAGCACCTCGCGGCGCAGGCTCTTGAGGATGTCGCTTCGACGCCTGCCGACCAGAATAGGTTCCGCTACCAGCGCCAGCGCACAGACGCCGAAGCTGCCCCAGACGTAAAGGGCGTAGCCGCCCATGGCGAAGAACTCCGCCGGCGAGCCCCAGTTCATGGCTTCACCTCCTTCAATTCCTTCACCCACTCGGTGTGCGCCTCGCGCTCGAGGATGATGGCGCGCGCGCGCATCAGCGCCACGGCGATCGAATACATCCAGAAGCACAGCGCCATCAGCAGCATGCCCCAGAGCATGGTCGTCGCCATCGAGGGCGCCTTCGTCATGTTGATCGTCGAGCCCTGGTGCAGCGTGTTCCACCACTTCACCGAAAAGTAGATGATCGGCACGTTGACGACGCCGACCAGCGCCAGGATCGCGCCGGCCTTGTCGGCGCGGCGCGGATCGTCGATCGCCGCCTGCAGCGCGATGAAGCCGAGATAGAGGAACAGCAGGATCAGTTCGGAGGTCAGGCGCGCGTCCCAGACCCACCAGGTGCCCCACATCGGCTTGCCCCAGAAGGCGCCGGTCCACAGCGAGAGGAAGGCCATCAGCGCGCCCGTGGGCGCCAGGGCCTGCGCCATCATGCCGGAGAGTCGTGTGTTGAGCGCGAGGCCGATGCCGGCCCAGGCCGCCATCACCATGTAGATGAACATCGACATCCACGACGCCGGCACGTGGATGAAGATGATGCGGTAGCCCTCGCCCTGCTGGGCGTCGGTGGGCGCGACGAAGAAGCTGATCCAGAGGCCGGCGATGCCGAACACGGCCGTCAGCGCCCAGAACCACGGGATCATCTTGCCGGCGAGCGGATAGAAGCTCTGCGGCGAGGCGAACTTGAACCAGTTGATGATGCGGTTGTTGCTCATGCAACTATTCCAAAGCAATTCTCAGGGCCGCCGTGGTCGCCCACGGCGCGAAAAATACCGCCAGCGCCAACAGCGCCGCCAGCAGCGACAAATGCCCGCCGGCACCCATGCCGGCGATGTGCGCCTCGACTGCGCCGGCGCCGAAGATCAGCGCCGGGATATAGAGCGGCAGCACCAGCAGGCTCAGCAGCACGCCGCCGCCGCGCAGGCCCAGCGTCAGTGCCGCGCCGATAGAGCCGATCAGGCTCAACAGCGGCGTGCCGAGCAGCAGCGCCAGCATCAGCACGCCGAGCGCGCCGGCGTCGAGGTCGAACTGCAGGCCCAGCACCGGCGCCAGCAGCACCAGCGGCAGGCCCGACAGCAGCCAGTGCGCCGCGATCTTGCCGCCGACCAGCAGGCCCAGCGGCGTCGGCGACAGCACCATCTGCTCGAGCGTGCCGTCGGCATGGTCGGCCGCGAACAGACGGTTGAGGCCGAGCATGGTCGCCAGCAGCGCGGCCACCCATAATACGCCGGGCGCGATTTTCTTCAGCAGCGCGGGCTCCGGCCCGATGCCGAGCGGAAACAGGCTCGTCACGATGATGAAAAAGAACAACGCGGTGAGCACCTCGCTCTTCCGCCGCGCCGCCAGCAGCAGGTCGCGGCGTATCACCGCCAGCAGCGCCCTCATAGTTGCAGCACCCGTCCGCCGGGAATCGGCATCGACTGGTGGCTCGTCAGGATCGCGAGGCCGCCGGTCGCCAGATGCTCGCCGATCAGGGCCGACAGCATGTCGACCGCTTTCACGTCGAGCGCCGTGAAGGGCTCGTCGAGCACCCAGAGCTTCGCCTTCTTGGTCTCCAGCCGCGCCAGCAGCACGCGGCGCTTCTGGCCGGCCGAAAGGAAGCGCACCGGCAGTTCCTCGCGGCCCTTCAGGCCGAAGCGCTGCAATGCCGTCAGCGCCTCGCGGTCGCTCAATGCCTCGCCGTCCAGCGCGGACGCCGATTGGAGGTTCTCGAGCGCCGTAAGTTCCTCTTTCACCGCACCGTGATGGCCGAGGAACAGCAGCTCGCGGCGGAAATCCTCGCCGAGCTCATGCGTCGTCGTGCCGTTCCAGCGGATCTCGCCCTCGGCCGCCGGCATCAGGCCGACCAGCATGCGCAGCAGGCTGGTCTTGCCGGCGCCGTTCTCGCCGCGCACGTGCAGCCACTCGCCGGAGCCGACTGCGAAGTCGAGTCCGGCGAAGAGGCGACGTTCGCCGCGAACGCAGGTGAGGCCGTGGACGGAAAGCATGGGGTGCGAATTGTGCCTTAAATGGCGCCGACCCGCCTTGCGGGACGGGGCGACCGGGGGCAGGCGGGCGACCGCCTGCCCCCTCGCGCTATCCGCGCACGCCGCCGAAGAAGCCGATCGCGACCAGCGCCAGAAGGGTCAGGCCGACGGCGATCAGCACCAGCCCGAGGATCTTCGAGCCGCGCGTCATCGAGGCCGACGGCGGATCGACGAGCAGCTTCTCCAGTTCGCCCGAATCGACGAGGCGCTGGTACTGCGCCGGATGGTCGTGGCGGAATTCCTCGAGCGACTGCGTGCCGGTGAACATCACCACGTCCGGCGGCGGCAGCTTGTCGGGCCGGAAGTGGTTGTTGAAGAAGTGCACCGTGAACAGGAACACCGCCGCGAGGAAGGCTTCCTCGCCATGGACCAGCGTGCCGACGTTGAACACCCAGCCCGGCAGGTACTGCGCCGTGACATGCGGGAAGGCCAGCATCAGGCCGCTCCAGCCGATGACGTTCACGCCCCAGAACACCGCCCAGTAGTCGAACTTCTCGTAGTAGGCCCAGCGGTCGAAGCGCGGGCGCGGGCCCTTGCCGACGAACCACTTGAACATGCCCCAGCAGTCAGCGAGATCCTTCCAGTTCGGGATCAGCGAATCGGGCCCGAACCAGCGGAACGTCTTGCTGCGCAGCAGCTTCTGCATCACATAGACGAAGTGGACCAGGAAGATGCCGACGAACAGGGCTGCCGAAATCCGATGGATCAGGCCGAGCATCTTCGGTCCGCCGACCGCCTTGGCCACCACCGGCGCCCAGCTGCTTTCTGCGTAAAGCACGCTGGTGCCGGTCAGCACCAGCGTCATGGTGACGAGCGCGAACACCAGGTGGCCGATGCGCCAGCCGAGCGCGAAGCGGCGGAAGTGCTTGCCGCCGTCGAGATTCAGGCCGCGCGTGTCGATGTGCGGCGCCGCCTTGCCGGCCTTGCGGTCCTGCCACTCGCGGTAGTACCAGAGCCCGGAATGCGCCCAGAAGAAGGCGAAGACGAAGATCAGCAGCCCGATCATGAACTTCTCGGCGATCCACATCTGCGGATACTTCTCGAAGTCGTGGCCATTGGCGTGCGGCGCGAAGGAAACGAAGCCGGCCGTCGCCTCGCGCATACCCGGCTTCTTGTCGTTGTGGCACTTCTGGCAGGTCTTGAGGCGGTTCTTCTCGTTGACCTTCGAGCGCGGATCGTCGACGGCCTTGATGCCGTGGCTCTCGTGACAGTCAACGCAGCGCGCGGTGTAGGTGTAGCCAAGGCGGTTCACCTGGCCGTGGTAGGTGTCGCTGTAACTCTTCAGCTCTTCCTTGTGGCAGGTGCCGCAGGTATTGACGTTGGCGAGCTTGAAGTTGTCGGTCGAGGTGTTGGCGACGCCGTGCGCCGAATGGCAATCGGTGCACACCGCCGCCTTGATGTTGCCCTTGTCGAGCACTTCCTCGCCATGCACCGAGCCGATGTAGTCCTCGTGCTGGTCCTCGTGGCACTTCTCGCCGCAGGTGGCCGGAATCTCCTTGTGCCACGAGGTGCGCCGCGAAGTGCCCTTCGGCGGCACATTGAAGGCATGGCTGCTGTGGCAGTCCTCGCAGCTCGCCTTGGCGCGATCCGGGTTGTCGGCATCGGGACGCGCATGGAACGACTGCCTGTAGGCCGCGATGTTCTCGACGACTAGGCCGAGGCGCGTCTTCTCCTCGGTCTGCTTCTCCTTCTTGACCGTCTCCCACAGCGCCTCATGGCAACCGACGCAGGTCGGCGGCGCGACGTCCTTCGCCTTGGCGTGCTTCGCCTTGCTGTCGACGATCTCGCGGTGGCACTCCACGCACTTCATGTCGCCATGGATGCTCTTGGCGAACTTGCCGAGGTCGACGGCGCCGAGCGCGCGCTTCTCATCCTCCTTGCCGGGAACCTCGATCTTCGGCTTCTTCGTTTCGTGGCAGGTCAGGCAGGAGGCGTTGTCGAGACTCGTGTCTTGTACCGGTGACGCTAAGGCCGTGCAACTGCCGAAAAAGACCAGTGTCGCAAGAAGAAGTCGTTTTGCTGTCATATTATTTCGACCATAAATGCACCGCGCCGGCCGAAGCGACCGGCGCGGGTGCATGTCACTGGAACTTGTACATGTAACGCACACTCAGGAAGTTGGATGTTTGCCTACTGTTGGCCGTCACCATCGTGCCGTCAGCGTTGTAGACCAAGGGAACAAGTGCTGTCTGAGCGTTGTTCCACATCTGCCACGTCCAGTCGTTCGTGACCCACCGATCATGAATCACGTCGATGCGCAACGCGCTGCTCTTGTCTAGCTGATAAATGCCGTTCAGAGACAGACGAAGGGCCTTGTTCGTTATGTCAGGCAGGTTTTCGTTTAACGTAGCACCGGCATCCTTCACGTTGTCCTGATTGTACTTGCCGACCGAGCGGTTCAACTGGAGACCGGCGCCAACAGACAGCTTCGCAGTCGCCTTGCCCTTCACATTTAATCCAAACGAATCTCCCGTGTCACGCAGGTGTGATTTCCGGATTGGATCAGTGCCAAAAGCGTCCTGAAAGGCGTATTGCGTCGCCTTAGAATCGTCGTACGAGTACCATGCGGCCACGCTCCAGTCATCATTGACCTGGTAGTTGGCATCGAGCGACCAAAGCTGCGCGCTGCCATCTTTGATCCCGGTGCCGTAGAGAACTTTCCCGTTGGCGGCTGTCGTGTCGCCATTCAAGCCGTTCGTACCATAATCGTCCTTGGCTTGATCCCATTGGACTTGGACCGAGAGCGCTTCTAAAGGCGACAAGTCCAACTTGATCCCGACCTTGTCCCGGTCTCGGTTCGCCATATGCAAGGGATTGACCAGGTTCTGCTGATTACCCCAGTAATAGCTAGAACCGTCCCGCTTGCTGTGGGACAGCACAAGCGAGCCGCTCATCATGTCGGAGAAATTCTTGGTCGCCTGTCCTTTGTATGTAATTTCCTTGTTTTCGGCACGGTAAGGAACCTCGCGGACATTGGCGGCATTCCCCGCAGGAACGGTCCAGCTTGCTCCCGCGTTGGTAGGAGCCGTCGCAGCGATGTTGACATAGTCGACGGCAACCGAACGTTCCTTCTTCTCGACATACGCGCCGCCCAGCAGCCTGAGGTCGGCCGCCAGTCGGTACGATGCTTCAAGCTTCCCATTCAGGGATGTAAATGACTTTGGCGTAGTTTGATCACCCAAGGTGTTGTAGGTTACCAACGGCGTCTTGTCCTTGCGACCCAGGTAGTGAATGTTGGCAACCAGCGATAAGTCTTTGACCGGCTGGCTCGAAATGCCGACCTGGTATTCGGTGTTGAGCCTCTTGGCCTTCACGCCATTGAAACCGGCCCACACCTGGCCCGCTGGCAGCCCGGTTACCATGCTCTGGTCGTCTTGTGTCGCTATGCCGCGCGAAAGGCGAAGCGTGCCTTTGGTGGTTGGCGTAAAGGCATAAGCGCCATTTACATAGACTTGATGTGCAAGGTTGTCTGGCGGCGTCGCGATATACGTCGGACCAGTTGCGTTAATGAAGCCGTTACGGTTGTCATATGTGCTGCCGTAGTAGCCGGCCTGAAGCTGAAGATCCTTGCTGAGGAAATTCAGCATCAGGTCCAGTTGGCGCGTAGTGCTGTTGATTGGCTCGACGAGAAACTTTGGCACGTTGGCGATGTAGGCGCCGAAGTGGCGAAGACCGTCCTTCTCTTCCTGACGGTATTTGGCACTCACCTCGAAAGAATCGCTGATGACCTTCGTTATCCCGAACGTATACCTGTTCCGTTTCGTTCCCAGATGCAGGTCGCTTCCCGTTCCGGGATTTACCTGAGTTACCGTTTGGTTAAGACCCCCGACTCCGACCAGACCGGTGTTGATCGTGTAGGCGCTCTCGCGGTTGATCCGGCTGTATTCGAACGAGGCGCCGTAGTCGCCCTGGCGGCTGTGGCTCAGCGACAGATCCGGATTGTCTAGGCCGATGTTGTTGGCCCGAAGTTCGCTCCAAGTGCCTGTAGCGTCATCCCTCTTCTTGACATCCGCGTCGAGCAGCAACTTCGCGCCGTTGTCCTGGCGGCCGTCGAAAATGCCGAACTGGGGACGATCCTTGCTCTGGTAGCCGATGCCAGCGGAAATCGTACTTTCAGGTGCGATGTATTCGGCCACCTCGTAATTGTCCGCGAGCGCCGGGGCGCCGTAGGCTGCCATGAGTGCTGCCGCAAGCGTCGACACCTTCAGGACTGAGTCATTCGTTTTCATAGCTGTGCCCCCTCAGCGAGTGAACCGGTCACCCGACGTGCCGTTGTTGATCGGGTTGTTGCTGCCGTGGATGTTGGTGTGGCAATTTACGCAGCCCCGGGCGACCGCGGCCCAGGGGCCACGGCCGGTCGGCCCGAATCCCGCCCCGGTTGCGACTGGTAGCCCGCCAGGAGCACTGGTACTCGGGTGTTGCGTGCCTTCGTGGCATTCCTGACACAGGAAGGGCGGGCGGCTCTTCAGCAAATTGGCCACCGTCGTGCCGTGGGGATTGTGGCAAATCGAGCAGTCTTCCGACACCGGCTGATGGCTGCTGATAAAGGGGCCGCGCTTTTCCATGTGACACGTATAGCAAGTGTCATTAACGCTGCTGCGGGCTAACAGCTTGGGGCCAGCGGAACCGTGCGGCGTATGGCAATCGGAACAACTCATCTTCCCTTCCGGGATCGGATGATGGCTAGGCTTCGCCATCTGCGCACGCTGATCTTTATGGCAGCTATAGCAGACGTCGGCCTGGGTGCGTCTGTCGCGTACCTTGTCGTGGCCGGCATGAACTTGATGGCAGTCGGTACAGGACACACCGCGCGACGAATGTGCGCTGGTTGCCCAGAACATGTGGCTTCCGCCCTTGTGACATGACGTGCATGCCTCGGTCTTTACTTCGGCGGGACTCACCCCCGGCCCCTTGAAAATCCGGTCTGGCTTCGGTGGCTTGCCCTTACCCTTGTGGGTGCGGTGCTTCTCGCTCTCGCCGTGGCAATCGGTACAAGTCGGAGTGCGACCGTCGGCTCTCGTACCATGCCTGGTCTTACCGATGGCGAGCACGCTCGGATAGACGTCAAGCATCGAGGGCTTCTGTTCGTCGGCCTCGTCGTGGCAACCCGTGCACTTGGCGTCGCCCTTCAGGATCAAGTCCTGGGGCGCCGGCTTCTTGTCGCCGCCGGCATCGGCGGCGGTCGCCGGAGCGACGCCGAGCGCCCCCAGCAGCATGCAGAACGCGAGCGCAGTGCGCAGTTGTCTCATCTCATCTTCCCCTATCGGTGGTGTCGTGGGCGGTCGCAGCGCCGCCCTTCGTGCTGCTTGTCGGTTGCTTGGTTACTGGGCCAGGATCCACTGGATCAGGTTCTTGATCTCGGCCATGTCCTTGGCTTCGATCTCGCGGTGCTCTTCTTCGGTGCCGTCCTCGAGCTTCACCTTCGGCGCCGTCTGAAGGTGCTTGATCAGCTTGGCTTCGACGTCGGCCTTGCCCTTGTGCTTCTCGGCGATCTTCTTGTAGGAGGGGCCTTTCTTGGTCTTGTCGATCGCGTGGCACTTGCCGCAATCATTCTTCTTCGCCAGCGATTTGGCGGCGGCCTCGTCGAGGGCCTGCGCCGGGGCCGACAGCGCGATCGCCACGACGGCGACGAGCGAGATGCGGTTGGCGATACTCATGGGAACTCCTTGTTTTCGACATCAAATGGTGAAGCGCGACATTTCCTGCTGAAGCTCGGCGGCGGTATCGGTGAGCTCGCGGGTCGCGGCGGCCACTTCGTCGATCATTCCGTGGTTCTGGCGCGCGAGTTCGGCGATCGCCTCGACGGCCTCGGCGACCATGGCCACGGTGGCGCTCTGCTCGTCGGTCGCGGAGCGGATGCCGCCGATGCCGTGGGTCACCTTCGTCACCATCTCGGACGCCTCCTGAAGCACCGTCGTCACGCCGACCATCGATTCGTGGCTGGCCTCGAGCACCTTGAGACCGCCGTCGATGGCGCGGCGCACTTCGGTCGAATCGTTGCCGAGCACGCGCGTGATCGAGTCGATCTGGCTCGCCGATTCGGCCGACTTCTCGGCCAGCTTCCTCACCTCATCGGCGACGACCGCGAAGCCGCGGCCCTGCTCGCCGGCGCGCGCCGCCTCGATGGCGGCGTTCAGCGCCAGCAGGTTGGTCTGGTCGGCGATGTCCTTGACCTGGCGCGTCATCTGCGAGATCGACTCGGTGCGCTCGACGAAGCGCTCGACGGTCTGGGCGATCTGCCCGACGGCCTGCTCGACGGCGGCGACGTGCGAGCGCAGGTCGTCCATGTTGCGGGCGCCCGCCAGCGTGCGGCTCTGGCTCTCGACGGCGAGGCGGTCGACCTCGTTGCTCGAGTCGGCGACGCTGGCGATGCTCGCGCGCATCTGCTCCATCGCGCTGGCGGCGCTCGCCGAACGCTCGGTCTGCGCCGAGGAGCTCGAGGCGACGCGGTCGCTCGCGGACTGCAGCGAGGTGGCCGACGCGGCGACGTGGTCCGCCGTGGTTTCGATGCTGCGCATCAGCGCGCGCAGCTTTTCCATCATGTTGTTGAAGGCCTGCGACGCCTGCCCGATCTCGTCCTTCCCGCGCACCGGCAGCCGCGTCCGGAGGTCGCCCTCGCCGTTCGATATCTCCTCCAGCCCTTGCGTCATCGCGGCGAGCGGCCGCGTCACGGTGCTGCGCACGAAGTAGTAGGTGAAGGCGGTCATCGGCAGCATGATCGCGAGCGCCGCGAGGATCAGCGTGAATTCCGTCTCGGCCACCTTGGCGTCGACGTCTTCGAGCAGGATCTTCATGGAGACGGCGCCGAGGATGACCCCTTCCTTCGCCTCCTCGTGGCATTCCATGCAGTCGCGACCGAGGTAGTTCGGCGAGGCGATGGCCGGCAAGACGGCGCGCAGCACGTGGCCGTAGACCGGGTCCTTGGCTTCCTCGAAGACGATCTTGCCCTCGCGCAGCACGCGTTGCTCGAGCTGGTCCGGATTCATCGAGATCTCGTCGCCGTCGCCCATCTCGTGGATGGTCGCCTGGCTGCGCAGGATGCGCAGGTCGCGGATGGCCCGCGACTGGCGCACCTGATCATAGAAGACGGCGCGCTTCTTGATCGTGCGCGTGACCTTCATGAACATCAGGTTGGCCATGGTGATCTGGTGCACGCTGGCCGCGAGGTCCCTGGCTTGCTGCATGGCCACCGAGCGCACTTCGTAGGCCGAGTAGCCGACCATGCTTCCCCAGCCGATCAGCGAGAGGCCGCCGAGCGCGGCTATCAGGCGCAGCCAGATCTTCACGTTCCGGATCCGTTCGAGCATGGTCTGGGCTCTCCGTGTTGGGATGGGAGTCGCGGGCCTTAGCCGATCAGTGCGAGAGATACCACTCGATGACGTTCTTGATCTGGTCCGGGCTCGCCTTCAACTGCTCGTGCTCTTCTTCCTTGCCGTCGATCTTGACCTTCGGCGAGGTCGTGGCGTGCGCGATCAGCTTCTGTTCGGCGTCGGCCTTGCCTTTCCACTTGGCCGAGATTTCCTTCATCGACGGGCCATCCTTCTTCTTGTCGGGCGAGTGGCACTTGAGGCAGCCGGCCTTGCGGGCGAGCGCCTCGGCAGAGGCGGCGTCGAGGCTCCAGGCGGTGGTTGCGCTGCAGGCGAGGCCGAAGGCGGACAGCAGGGAGATCAGTGCTTTCATGACGGAAATTCTCCGAGGCGTAAGAGGTTGCTCGACGGCAAAGAGACCCGGTCCCTAACGCGGGAATCCATTTCTCTTTTCTCGCAATCAGTAAAAAGAATCACCAAATTCGGGAACGACTCCCCACACTTTTCCCACCATCGCCGGCTCCGGCGCCTAGTACCAAAGGCGTGTCCGGTCGGAGGGAACCACTATGCGGTACGTGCGAGAGCGCCCTTGCCGACCACGGAACGCAAATTCCGTACCGACGCCAAGGCGAAAGCGCCCGTGACGTTTTAGAGGTTCAGACTGGGGGAAGGCGACTCAGAAGTCGCCGAGTTTTTCGCGCCGATGGCGCCGGCGGTCGAGCCACCAGGCGAGCACGGGCAGGAAGGCGAAGGAGCCCGGAAGGGCGAGGACGATCAGGTAGGGGGAAAGATGGGCGAGGGCGCGCAGTTGGGCCTGGAGCTCGGCGCGTTCGACACGCGTCCAGTGGCTGCCGTTGCGGTGCTTCATCAGCAGCGGCATCAGCCCACGAACCTGGACGAACTCCGAGAGCACGAGGTCACGCTCACGTTTCTGCGCTTCCAGCAGCCGGTCGCGCATGCGCTGGCGACGCGCTTCGCGGCTGAAGGACGGGATTGGGGCTGCGGCTTCGGCCGGCTGCTGCTGCGGCTCGCTCACGGCGCGGAACGCTGCTCGAGCCAGAGGCGCGCGCGCCGCACGGCCTGCCAGGCGAACAGCCCGCGACGCGCCCAGCGCATCAATGCACGCGGCCGCGCGACCAGCAGCGCCACGCCGGTGCCTACCGCCACCTCGGGATGATGCTTCAGCCAGCGCGCGCCGTCGCGAACCTTGTCGCCGGCCGCGAACAGCGGCTCGAACGCCGCGGCATCGGCTGCGATGTCTGCACGCAACTGCGCGCTGCGAAGCTGGAGGCGCTGCTTGCGCAACGCCAGCTCGAGCCGCTGCGCGTTCATTCGCGCGGGTCGAGCGCGGCCTGGTCCTGCGAGAGTTCAGCCAGGCTGGCGGCGAACAGGCGGGAACCGCCGTTCGCCAGGCGCAGCGCCGACGTCAGCGCAAAGGCGCCGGCGCCGAGAAAAATCGCGCTGAAGACGCCGAGCGCCAGCAGCCGATGGCTATCCCACAGGAGCACGGTGAGAAAAACGGCCAGGAAGACCGTACCGGCGGCGAGCAGTATCAGTGCCGCGCCGCCCCAGGCGAGGAGGCCGAGCAGGCGGGCCTTCTCCTCCTCGAGTTCCGTGGACAGGAGCTCGAGGCGGTTGCGCAGCGTCGCCACGCTCGTGGCGAGCAGGCTCCGCAGCGAGTGGAAAAGGCCGCGCGAGCGCGGGCTGTCGCTCACGGGCCGGATCAGCGACGGCCGATCAGCAGGCCGACGATGAAGCCGATGCCGGCGGCGACGCCGACCGAACGCCAGGGATTGTCGTGCACGTAGTCGTCGGTGACGCGGCCGACGTACTTGGCGCGATCGACGACGGCGGCCTGGGCATCGGCCAGGCTGGCCTTGGCGTTCGCGAGGTGGCCTTCGACACGGCCGCGCAGCTCGGCGACCTTGTCGCCGGCCTGGCCGGCGGTGGCGCGCAGCAGCTCTTCGGCGTCGGCGACGACGACCTTGAAGTCGGCGACGAGTTTTTCCTTGTTCACTTGGCTCATTTCGTTCATGGTCTTTCTCCGGGATATGTGCAATGCAAGAAGAGGCTACCGTTTTCGCCGTTCCTGCGCAACGAAGCAGCGCAAAATCGGCCTGACCTTAGCCCGGGAATGGCCAGTCGTAATCGACCGTCAGCGGCGCGTGGTCCGAAAAGCGGGCGTCCTTGTAGACCGAGGCGGCGACCGCCCGGGCGGCGATGCCGGGCGTCGCGATCTGGTAGTCGATGCGCCAGCCGACGTTCTTGGCCCAGGCCTGGCCGCGGTTCGACCACCAGGTGTAGGCCTCGCCGCCGTGCTCCGGGTAGAGCCGGCGATAGACGTCGACCCAGCCGAGATCCTCGAACACGCGCGTCAGCCAGGCGCGCTCCTCGGGCAGGAAGCCGGAGTTTTTCTGGTTCGACTTCCAGTTCTTCAAGTCGATCTCGCGGTGGGCGATGTTCCAGTCGCCGCACAGCACGATCTCGCGGCCCTCGGCGCGCAACTCGGCGAGCTGCGGATAGAAGAGGTCCATGAAGCGGAACTTCGCCTGCTGGCGCTCGGGCGAGCTCGAGCCCGACGGCAGATAGAGCGAGACCACCGACAGCCCGCCGAAGTCGGCGCGGATGTAGCGGCCCTCGGCGTCGAACTCGGCGTTGCCGGTGCCCTCGACGATGCGCTCCGGCTCGGCGCGCGCGTAGATGCCGACGCCGCTGTAGCCCTTCTTCTCGGCGCAGTGGAACCAGCCGCGCAGACCGCCGGGCGCCTGCATGCCGTCGGTGAGGTCGCAGGCCTGCGCCTTGAGTTCCTGCAGGCAGACGACGTCGGCGCGCTGCTGCGCGAGCCATTCGTAGAAACCCTTGCTGGAGGCGGAACGGATGCCGTTGAGGTTAAGCGAGGCTATGCGGAGCATGTAGAATCGGCGGCCATGACGAACCCCGATTCTAGCGTCGCGGCGGTGCGGCCCCTGAGCCGCGACTTCATTGCCTTCGCCTGCGAGCGCGGCGTGCTGCGCTTCGGCGAATTCAAGACCAAGGCCGGGCGCCTGAGCCCGTACTTCTTCAACGCCGGCCTGTTCTGCGACGGTGCCTCGCTCGGTCGCCTGGCCGATTTCTACGCCGAGGCCATCTTCGCCTCGAGCCTCGATTTCGACGTGCTGTTCGGGCCGGCCTACAAGGGCATTCCGCTCGCCGCGACCACCGCCGTCGCGCTCGCGCGCCTCGGCCGCGACACGCCGTTCGCCTACAACCGCAAGGAAGCCAAGGATCACGGCGAGGGCGGCACGCTGGTCGGCGCGCCGCTCGAAGGCCGCGTGCTGATCGTCGACGACGTCATTTCCGCCGGCACTTCCGTGCGCGAATCGGTCGAGCTGATCCGCGCCGCCGGTGCCGAGCCGGCCGGCGTCGTCATCGCCCTGGACCGCCAGGAGCGCGGCCAAGGCGCGCTGTCTGCGGTGCAGGAAGTCGAGAAGAGCTACGGCATCCCCGTCGTGCCGGTGGCGACGCTCGCCGACCTGATCGGCTTTCTCTCCGGCCATCCGGACCTCGAACGCAACCTCGCGGCCGTGCGCCGCTATCGGGAGGACTACGGTGTCGAATAACCGCCTGCTGCTCACGCTCTCCGCCGCGCTCATCGGCGCGGCCCTCGCCACGCCCGCCGCGTCCCGCACCTTCTGCTGCACCGATGCCAAGGGCCGCAAGATCTGCGGCGACTCGCTGCCCGAGCAATGCGAGGACCGCGCCTACAAGGAGTTCGGCGCCGGCAAGGTGCGCAACATCGAGGCGCCGCTGACGCCCGAGCAGAAAGCCGCGCGCGAGGCCGCCGAGGCGAAGAAGAAGGAAGAGGAACGCATCGCCGCCGAAGCCAAGCGGCGCGACCAGGCGCTGCTCAACACCTACGGCAACGAGAAGGACATCGACCTGATGCGCGATCGCGCGATCGCCGAGAAGGAAGCCTCGGGCAAGCAGGCGCAGGAGAAGTACGACGCGGCGCTGAAGCGCAAGAAGGCGCTCGAACGCGAACTCGAGTTCTACGCCAAGAAGCCGGTGCCGGCCAACCTCAAGGCGCAGATCCAGGCCAACGAGACCGAGATCGCCGCGCAGACCAAGGCGGTCGCGGACCGGGACAAGGACATCGAGGCCGTCCGGGCCAAGTTCGAGGACGACCGCAAGCGCTACCGCGAACTCACCGGCAGCAAGCCGGCGGCTTCCGCCGCCGCGCCCGCGCGGGCGCGCTGATCAGCCGAGCTTCTTCTTCAGCAGGTCGTTGACCTGCTGCGGGTTGGCCTTGCCCTTGGCCGCCTTCATCACCTGGCCGACGAGGGCGTTGAACGCCTTCTCCTTGCCGGCGCGGAATTCCTCGACCGACTTCGGGTTCGCCGCGAGCACTTCGTCGACCATCGCCTCGATGGCGCCGCTGTCGGTGATCTGCTTCAGGCCCTTGGCCGCGATGACGGCATCGGCGTCCTTGCCCTCGCCGAGCCAGAGCGCATCGAACACGTCCTTGGCGATCTTGTTCGAGATCGTGTTGTCGGCGATGCGGCGGATAACGCCAGCCAGTTGCTGCGGCGTAACGGCGGACTGCTGCATCGATTCGAACTTCATCATGTTCAAGTACGAGGCTAGCGTCCCTGTTACCCAATTGGCGCAGGCCTTGGCGTTCTCACTACCAGCTGCGGCAACGCACTCATCAAAGTAGCGGGCGGTGTCCAATGTTGCCGTAAGCGCTATCGCGTCGTAGGCCGACAGATCGTATTTCAGGCGATACCAAGTTTGCTTCGATTCGGGCAGTTCCGGCATTTCACGCTTTACGTCTTCTATCCACGCCGGCGTGATTTCGAGCGGCAGCAGGTCGGGATCGGGGAAGTAGCGGTAGTCGTGCGCGTCTTCCTTCGAACGCATGGCGCGCGTCTCGCCCGTATCCGGGTCGAACAGCACCGTCGCCTGCTCGATGCGGCCGCCGTCTTCCAGCGTCTCGATCTGCCAGCGGATCTCGTACTCGATCGCCTGCTGCAGGAAGCGGAAGGAGTTGAGGTTCTTGATCTCGCGCCGCGTGCCGAGCGGCGCGCCAGGGCGGCGCACCGAGACGTTGGCGTCGCAGCGGAACGAGCCTTCCTGCATGTTGCCGTCGCAGATGCCGATCCACTGCACCAGCGCGTGCAGCGACTTGGCGTAGGCGACCGCCTCGTCGGAGGAGCGCATGTCGGGTTCGGTGACGATCTCGAGCAGCGGCGTGCCGGCGCGGTTGAGGTCGATGCCCGACTTGCCGTGGAAGTCCTCGTGCAGCGACTTGCCGGCGTCCTCCTCGAGGTGGGCGCGCGTCAGGCGCACGGTCTTCTCTTCGTCGCCGACGCGGATCGTCACGCTGCCGCCGGAGACGACGGGAATCTCGAACTGGCTGATCTGGTAGCCCTTCGGCAGGTCCGGGTAGAAGTAGTTCTTGCGCGCGAAGACGGAGCGCGGCGCGATGTCCGCGCCGACGGCGAGCCCAAACCTGATGGCGCAGACGACGGCCTCGCGGTTCAGCACCGGCAGCACACCGGGCAGGGCGATGTCGACGGCGCAGGCCTGCGCGTTCGGCGCGGCGCCGAACGCGGTCGCGGCGCCCGAGAAGATCTTCGACTGCGTCTGGAGCTGCGCGTGGGTTTCGAGGCCGATGACGACTTCCCAGCCGGCATGACGGCCGGCAGTTCCCGCTTGATTCATGGTGGTTCCCGGAGACGGTGCTGATTCCGGGAGATTATAGTTGCCGCCGGCCCGATCCCTACATCGAGAAGCGGC
Organism: Pseudomonadota bacterium; assembly: GCA_046726235.1. Taxonomy (GTDB): domain Bacteria; phylum Pseudomonadota; class Gammaproteobacteria; order Burkholderiales; family Rhodocyclaceae; genus Nitricoxidireducens. The sequence goes on along the minus strand of JBKPAD010000001.1, from coordinate 374,882 downwards.
GCCGCGGCGCCGACCGCGCGACGCGCCGCAGCACGACGGGCGGACGCGGCGGCGTCCTGGCGGCCGCCGGCTGCACCGCCGCCAGTTGCCGCAGGTTCCTGAACTCGCCCGACAGCGTCGCCATCGCCAGGTGCAGCTCGGCCAGCGAATTGCACATCATGCGCGAGACGGCGAGCATCGCCTCGCGCGGGGTGGCCGCCATTTCGCACTCGGCGTCGATCGTCGCCTGCAGGGCTTCGAGGCGCGCGCGACGGTGTCCGGACTGCTCGAGGAACTGCTCGATGCAGGCGCGGCGGCGGCGCTCGAAGGCTTCGGGATCTGTCTTCGCGAGGAATGCCCACTCGCTGAAATGATAGTCGGCGTCCATGGGGCCTCCATCGCTGTGGATGGGGCCGAGTCTAGAGAGCCGGTCGGGGAAGCGTATGTGCGGCGCCGTACGAAGCGGCGCTCAGGAACACTTGCCGGTGCGGTTGTCGACCAGGATCGGCCAGACGTAGTCGAAGCTCTCGCCGCTGCAGTAGGAGCGGCAGTCGCGGAAGGCGACGGTGACGCGGCCTTCCTGTTGCCAGACGCGCACCTTGCACTCATCCTCGGCGCGCGTCGTCGCCAGCACGGCGAGGCGCTTGTCGGCCTGCGTGAAATCCTTCATCTCGAAGCGGCAGCTGCCCTGGCGCGGCACGGTGATCTCGGCCGAGAGGCGCTTGACGTCGGAGTCGTCGACGCGCAGGTCGAGCCGGCCGCGATAGCCGGTGTGGTCGCGAAAGTTGCAGCGCGTGCGGACGTTGAGCGGCTGCTCGGGAATCGGCGCCAGCTTGCGGTTGGCCAGGTGCTTCAGCGGCTGGGATTCGATGCGCGGGCGCGGCGGCGGCTCGACGGCAACGGGGGCCGGCGCCTCCGGCGGGGCGGGCGGCGGCGGGGGCGTCGCGCAGCCCGCGAGCACGGCGAGGACCGCCAGCCCGGGCCGCAGCGCGTTCATTTCAGGCCTTGGATGAGGTGCACATCACGGTCGCCTCGCCTTCGACGACGACCTTGCCGGCGACCGTGCAGATCGTCTCGAGCACGGCGCGCTTCTTCTCGACGATGACCTCCTTGACCGTCACCGTCGCCGTCACGGTCTCGCCCGGACGCACTGGCGCCTTGAAGCGCAGCGTCTGGCCGAGGTAGACGGTGCCGGGGCCGGGCAGCTTGTTGGCGAGCGCCGCCGAGATGAAGCCGGCCGACATCATGCCGTGCGCGATGCGGCCGCCGAACATCGTCGTCTTGGCGAAGTCGTCGTTGAGGTGCACGGCGTTCACGTCGCCCGAAACGCCGGCGAACAAAACGATGTCGGCGTCGGTCACGGTCTTGGCGAAGCTCGCCGACATGCCGGGTTTCAGGTCCTCGATGTCGTAGCCTTGCAGTGCGTTCATTGCGTCTCCCCCTGTCGTTGTCGTCAGATCGCCGGCCGGCGTGCGTGCCAGTCGGTCGCCTGCTGGTAGCGGTGCGCGACGTCGAGCATGCGCGCCTCGTTGAAATAGTTGCCGACGATCTGCAGGCCGACGGGCAGGCCGGCACGGTCGAAGCCGCAGGGAATCGACATGCCCGGCAGGCCGGCGAGGTTGACGGCGATGGTGTAGATGTCCGAGAGGTACATCTGCACCGGGTCGGCGGCCTTCTCGCCGAGCTTGAAGGCGGTCGACGGGCTGGTCGGCCCCATGATGACGTCGCAGTCGGCGAAGGCCTTGGCGAAGTCGTCGGCGATCAGGCGGCGGATCTTCTGCGCCTGCAGGTAGTAGGCGTCGTAGTAGCCGTGCGAGAGCACGTAGGTGCCGACGAGGATGCGGCGCTTGACCTCGGCGCCGAAGCCCTCGGCGCGGCTCTTCGAATACATGTCGGCGAGGTCGCCGTACTCGGCCGCGCGGTGGCCGTAGCGCACGCCGTCGAAGCGCGAGAGGTTGCTCGAGGCCTCGGCCGGCGCGATCACGTAGTAGGCGGGCACCGAGAGGCCCGAGTTCGGCAGGCCGACCTCGACCGTCGTCGCGCCGAGCTTGCGGTATTCGGCCAGCGCGGTTTCGACCGCGGCGCGCACGTCGTCGTCCATGCCGGCGCCGAAGAACTCGCGCGGCAGGCCGATGCGCAGGCCGGCGAGCGGCTTGTCGCCGTCACGCGCGGCGTCGATGTCGCGGCAGTAGTCCTCGGCCGAGCGCTCGAGCGAAGTCGAGTCGCGCATGTCGAAGCCCGCCATGGCGTTGAGCAGCAGCGCGCAGTCCGCGGCGGACTTGGCCATCGGACCGCCCTGGTCGAGACTGGAGGCGAAGGCGATCATGCCGTAGCGCGAGACCACGCCGTAGGTCGGCTTGAGGCCGGTGAGCCCGCACAGCGCGGCCGGCTGGCGGATCGAGCCGCCGGTGTCGGTGCCGGTGGCGGCCGGCGCCAGGCTGGCCGCCACGGCCGCGGCCGAACCGCCCGAGGAGCCGCCCGGCACGCGCGCGACGTCCCACGGATTCCTGACCGGCCCGTAGTACGAAGTCTCGTTCGATGAGCCCATCGCGAACTCGTCCATGTTGCACTTGCCGAGCAGGGGCATTCCCGCGGCGTTGAACTTTTCCGCCACTGTGGCGTCGTAAGGCGCGATGAAATTTTCCAGCATCCGCGAGCCGCAGGTGGTGCGCCAGCCCTTGGTGCAGAAGATGTCCTTGTGCGCCAGCGGCACGCCGAGCAGGGGGCCGCTCTCGCCCGAGGCGCGGCGATCGTCGGCGGCCGCGGCCTGCGCCAGCGTCCTGGCGCGGTCGAGGGTGACGAAGGCGTTGAGCGTCGGGTTGAGCTTCTCGATGCGGTCGAGGAACAGCGTCGCGAGCTCGACCGACGAGATCTTCTTCTCCGCCAGCGCGGCGGCCAGTTGCTTGAGCGAAGCGTCGATCATTCGATCACCTTCGGCACGAGGTAAAGACCCGCTTCGGTCTCGGGCGCGATCGCCTGGAAATCGGCGCGGCGGTCGCCCTCGGTGACGCGGTCCTCGCGCAGCCGCTGGACGACGTCGACGGCGTGGCTCATGGGCGCGATGCCGGTCGTGTCCACCGACTGCAGCTGCTCGACGAACCCGAGAATGCCGTTCAGCTGGTTGCGGGTGTTCTCGACCTCGGCGGCGGAAACTTCGATGCGTGCGAGGCGCGCGATGCGCCGCACGTCGTCGGGGGAAAGTGACATGGGAAAGGCTTCCGAAAGGGGCTTAATTCGGGGTTTCTGGCAGGCGCGTTAGGGTATCATACGACCCCTGACCGCCCAAGCTTCCCGCCGCTTTCACGGCTGCGGACTAATCATTTGGAATTGCGATGTTCGGCTTCCTGCGCTCCTACTTCTCCAACGACCTTGCCATCGACCTCGGCACGGCGAATACGCTGATCTACGTCCGCGGCCGCGGCATCGTCCTCGACGAGCCGTCGGTGGTCGCCATCCGCACCGAAGGCGGGCCGAACGCCAAGAAGACCATCCAGGCCGTCGGCCATGCCGCCAAGCAGATGCTCGGCAAGACGCCCGGCAACATCACCGCCATCCGCCCGATGAAAGACGGCGTCATCGCCGACTTCACCGTCACCGAGCAGATGCTCAAGCAGTTCATCAAGAAGGTGCATGACTCGCGCCTCTTCTCGCCCTCGCCGCGCATCATCATCTGCGTGCCCTGCGGCTCGACCCAGGTCGAGCGCCGCGCCATCCGCGAATCGGCACTCGGCGCCGGCGCCTCGCAGGTCTACCTGATCGAGGAGCCGATGGCCGCCGCGATCGGTGCCGGCCTGCCGGTCTCGGACGCCACGGGCTCGATGGTCGTGGACATCGGCGGCGGCACCACCGAAGTCGGCGTCATCTCGCTCGGCGGCATGGTCTACGCCGGTTCGGTGCGCGTCGGCGGCGACAAGTTCGACGAAGCGATCATCAACTACATCCGCCGCAACTACGGCATGCTGATCGGCGAGACCACCGCCGAGGCGATCAAGAAGGAAATCGGCTCCGCCTTCCCGGGCTCCGAAGTCAAGGAGATGGAGGTCAAGGGCCGCAACCTCGCCGAGGGCATTCCGCGCAGCTTCACGATCTCGTCGAACGAAATCCTCGAGGCGCTGACCGATCCGCTCAACCAGATCGTCGGCGCGGTCAAGATCGCCCTCGAGCAGACGCCGCCCGAACTCGGCGCCGACATCGCCGAGAAGGGCATGGTCCTCACGGGCGGCGGCGCGTTGCTGCGCGACCTCGACCGCCTGCTGATGGAAGAGACGGGGCTGCCGGTGCTGGTCGCCGACGATCCGCTCACCTGCGTCGTCCGCGGTTCGGGGCTCGCCCTCGAAAAGATGGACAAACTTGGCAGTATTTTCGCGAACGAATAGCCCGCCCGCGGTTAGTGTGCAAACCGGCGCAATGGATGCGCCGAATCTTCTTTGCCGTCAGCCAGGGGCCTTAGGGCGTGTTCACACTATGACGACGGGCGCGAAGCCGGAAAATCGGACGCAGTGCAAGGCGCGACTGACGCCGCTTGGTCATCCCAGCAAGGAGGGAGCAACGCCGCAATGCGCCCGATTTTCCGGCTTCCCTCCGGGTTGGCTCCCGATCCGGCGTCTGCCGCGTTGTCGGGCTTGGCAAGGGAACGACCCTTGCCTGCGCCCTCCGCCTTGCATCCTTCCGGATCGGGAGCCAACGCGCTCCGCCGGCATAGTGTGAGCACGCCCTAACGTGATGTCCTCCGTCGGCCATTCGCCGCCACCCTTCTTCAAGCGGGGTCCGGCGCCGCTCGCCCAACTGGCCTTCTTCCTCAGCCTCTCCGTCGCCCTGCTGTTCGCCGACCTGCGCTTCCACACGCTCGAATGGGCGCGGCTCGCCGCCGCGACGGCGATCTGGCCGCTGCAGCGCCTGGCCGGCATGCCGATCGAGGTCGCCGGCAACGCCGGCGAGTACTTCACGACGCTCGCCAGCCTCCAGGCGGAAAACTCCGACTACAAGAAGAGGCAGCTGATGGTCGCCAACCAGCTGCTGCGCCAGGAACATCTGGAGCTCGAGAACAAGCGCCTGCGCCAGCTGCTCGACATGAAGGCGCGCCAGCCGGTCGGCGGGCATGTCGCCGAGGTCCTTTACGCCGCGCGCGATCCGTTCTCGCGCCGCGTGATCATCGACAAGGGCGCGCAGGCCGGCGTCGCCCCGGGCCAGGCGGTGGTCGACGAGATCGGCGTCATCGGCCAGGTGACGCGCGCCTTCCCCCTGACCAGCGAGGTCACGCTGCTGACGGACAAGGAGCAGGCGATCCCCGTGCAGGTGCAGCGCAACGGCCTGCGCGCGATCCTCGCCGGCGCCGGCGCCGGCATGATGGAACTGCGCTTTCTCGCCGCCAACGCCGACGTCAAGCCCGACGACGTGCTCGTCACCTCGGGCCTCGACGGCGTCTACCTGCCGGGCCTGCCGGTGGCGAAGGTCTCGCGCATCGACCGCGACAACTCCTACGCCTTCGCGCGCATTCATTGCGAGCCGCTGGCCGGCGTCGAGCGCCACGGACAGGTGCTGGTGCTCGGCAGCCGCGAGGCGCTGCCGCCGGCGCCCGAGGAACCGGTGCAGCAGAAGGAGACCGAGGGCAAGGGCCGCAAGATCCGGAAGATGAGGACCGCGCCGTGATGCAACCGACCCATTCCTCGCGCCGCATCCTGCTGCCGGCCCGCAGTTGGTTCATCTGGGGTTCGCTGCTGCTGGCGCTGTTCCTCAACCAGATTCCCTTCGGCCGCCTGCCGATCGTGCCCGACTGGGTGGCGCTGGTGCTGACCTTCTGGTGCGTGCACCAGCCGCTGCGCGTCGGCATGGCCTCCGCCTTCTTCCTCGGCCTGACGATGGACGTGATCGACGGCAGCGTCATGGGCCAGCATGCGCTCGCCTACGTGCCGCTCGCCTTCGCCGCCGGCGGCCTGTCGCGGCGCATCCTCTGGTTCCCGCTGGCGCAGCAGGCGCTGCACGTGCTGCCGATCCTGCTGTCGGCCCAGGTCATCATGGTCGTTGCACGCGTCTCCGCGGGCGGCGAGTTCCCGGGCCTTTCCTACTTCGTCTCCAGCCTCGTCGCGGCGGCGCTGTGGCATCCGATGACCTACCTGCTGCTGATGCCGCAATACCGCCCGGTCGAGCGCGACGACAACCGCCCGATCTGATTCCAGGTGGAATTCAAGAACCCGCAGGAGGAACTGGAACGCTTCCGCAGCCGCCTCGGCTTCGCCGGCGGCTTCGTGCTGTTCTGCTTCGCGCTGCTGTTCGTGCGCTTCGCCTGGCTGCAGGTGGTGCAGCACAAGTACTACCAGACGCGCGCCGAAGAGAACCGCATCTCGCTGGTGCCGATGGTTCCGAACCGCGGCCTGATCATCGACCGCAACGGCATCGTGCTCGCGCGCAACTATTCGGCATACACGCTCGAGATCACGCCTTCAAAGGCGAAAGACCTGGAGGCGCTGATCGACGAGCTGGGCAAGATCATCGACATCCAGCCGAAGGACCGCAAGCGCTTCCACAAGCTGCTTACCGAGAGCAAGAATTTCGAGTCGCTGCCGATCCGCACCCGCCTCACCGACGAGGAGGTGGCGAAGTTCATCGCCCACCGCTACCGCTTCGTCGGCGTGGACATCAAGGCACGCCTGTTCCGGCAGTATCCGATGGGCGACTTCGGCTCGCACCTGCTCGGCTACATCGGCCGCGTCAACGACCGCGACCTCGACAAGATCGCCGACCGCGAGGAGGAGGCCAACTATCGCGGCACCGAGCACTTCGGCAAGACCGGGCTCGAAAACCATTATGAATTCGAGTTGCACGGCCAGACCGGTTTCGAGCAGGTGGAGGTCGACGCCGGCGGCCATGCGATCCGCACGCTCGCGCGCACGCCGCCGATCGCCGGCAACAACCTGACGCTGACCGTCGATGCCAAGCTCCAGGAGGTCGCCGAAAAGGCTTTCGGCGACCGCAAGGGTTCGCTGGTCGCCATCGAGCCCGCCACCGGCGGCATCCTCGCCCTGGTCTCGATGCCCAACTACGATCCCAACCTGTTCGTCGACGGCATCGACCCCGGCAACTGGGAACTGCTCAACACCTCGCCCGACAAGCCGATGGTCAACCGCGCGCTCAACGGCTCCTACCCGCCGGGTTCGACGTTCAAGCCCTTCATGGCGCTCGGTGCGCTGACGATCGGCAAGCGCCGCCCCGAGCAGGCGATCTCGGACCCCGGCTTCTTCAACTTCGGCGGCCATACCTTCCGCGACGACAAGAAGGGCGGCCACGGCCTGGTCGACATGTACAAGTCGATCGTCCATTCCTGCGACACCTACTACTACACGCTCGCCAACGACATGGGCATCGACAACATCTCGGCCTTCATGCGCCAGTTGGGTCTCGGCCAGCGCACAGGCGTCGACATCGAGGGCGAGTCGGAGGGCGTGCTGCCGTCGCAGGAATGGAAGAAGAAGCGCTTCAAGAAGCCCGAGCAGCAGAAATGGTATGCCGGCGAGACCATCTCGATCGGCATCGGCCAGGGCTACAACGCCTACACGCCGATCCAGCTCGCGCAGGCGACGGCGACGCTGGCCAACAACGGCGTGATGTTCCGGCCCCACCTCGTCCAGCACATCGTCGACACCAAGACCGGCGAGAAGACGCTGATCGAGCCGAAGCCGCTCAAGACCGTGCCGCTCAAGCAGGAGCACGTGGACGTCATCAAACGCGCCATGGTCGGCGTGAACAAGGAAGGCACCGGGGCACGCGCCTTCGCCGGCGCCGAATACGAGGCCGCCGGCAAGACGGGCACGGCCCAGGTATTCAGCCTCAAGGGCGAGAAGTACATCGAGGGCAAGACGAAGAAGGAACTGCGCGACCACGCGCTCTTCATCGCCTTCGCACCGGCCGACCAGCCGCGGATCGCGCTTGCCGTGCTGGTCGAGAACGGCGGCTTCGGCGCCCAGGCCGCCGCGCCGATCGCGCGCCAGGTGCTCGACTACTACCTGCTCGGCAAGCTGCCCAAGTCGTCCGCGCCGGCCGACGAAGTCGAACCCGAAGGAGACTGAGCGATGTTCCGCCGCCTGTGGTTCAAGCTCACGGATTCGATCGACGCGCCACTCATGACGCTTGCCTCGCTGCTGCTGCTGCTCGCGCTCGTCGCCGTCGCCAGCGCGTCGCCGGGACGCGTCGGCAGCCAGCTGCTCAACATGGCGGCGGCTCTCCTCGTCATGCGCCTCGCGGCCCAGGTGCCGCCGCAGCGCCTGATGCACCTGGCGCTGCCCGCCTACCTGATCGGCATCGCGCTGCTCGTCGCCGTGGCGCTGTTCGGCGACATCTCCAAGGGAGCACGCCGCTGGCTCAACCTCGGTTTCATGCGCATCCAGCCGTCGGAACTGATGAAGATCGCCGTGCCGCTGATGCTCGCCTGGTTCTTCCAGAAGCACGAGGCGATGCTGCGCCTGCGCGACTACGCCGTCGCCGCGCTGCTGCTGCTGGCGCCAGTCGCCCTGATCGCCAAGCAGCCGGACCTCGGCACCGCGATCCTCGTCCTGGCCGCCGGCTTCTACGTCATCTTCTTCGCCGGCCTGCCATGGAAGATCATCGTCGGCCTGCTGGCGGCCGGCCTGGCCGCTGCGCCGGTGGCCTGGAACTTCCTCCACGACTATCAGCGCGCACGCATCCTGACGCTGTTCGATCCGGAGAAGGACCCGCTCGGCAAGGGCTTCCACATCATCCAGTCCACGATCGCGATCGGCTCGGGAGGCATCCTCGGCAAAGGCTGGGGGCAGGGCACGCAGGCGCAACTCGAGTTCATTCCCGAGCGCCATACCGACTTCATCCTCGCCGTCTGGGCCGAGGAATTCGGCCTGCTCGGCAACATCGTCCTGCTGGTGCTCTATTCGCTGCTGATCGGCCGCGGTCTGATCATCGCCGCCAACGCGCCGACCGTCTTCACGCGCCTGCTTGCCGGTGCGATCACGCTGATCTTCTTCACCTATGCCTTCGTCAACATGGGCATGGTCAGCGGCATCCTGCCCGTGGTGGGCGTGCCGCTGCCGCTCGTCAGTTACGGCGGCACGGCGCTGGTGACGCTGTTCATCGGCATCGGCATCCTGATGAGCATTCACAAGAACCGGATGCTCGTGCAGAAGTGACCCGGCGCCTCGCACTCCTTCCGGTCGCCCTGATCCTCGCGGCGTGCGGCGCGCCCGCGCCGCGGCCGACGGTCGAGCGGGCGGAACCCGCGCCGACGCCCGACGCCAGGCCCGCGCCGCAGAAGCCGCCCTACGTGCTGAGGAAGGGCGGCGGCTACTATCAGGACGACGGCCCCGGCGACAACGCGCCGGAAGAACTCGATGCGATCCCGGACGCCGTGCCGCGCGCCGAGCCGCTGCACCGCTTCGCCAACAATCCCTATTCGGTGTTCGGCCGCGATTACGTGCCGCTGAAGAGCGCCGGCGGCTATCGGGTGCGCGGCGTCGCCAGCTGGTACGGGCGCAAGTTCCACGGCCAGAAGACTTCGAGCGGCGAGATCTACGACATGTACGGCATGACGGCCGCGCATCCGACGCTGCCGATTCCCTCCTACGCGCGCGTGACCAACCCGGCCAACGGCAAGTCGGTCGTGGTGCGCGTCAACGACCGCGGGCCGTTCCATGCCGGCCGGGTCATCGACCTTTCCTACACCGCGGCGTGGAAGCTCGGCTACATCGGCAACGGCAGCACGCTGGTCGAGGTCGAGAGCCTGGCGTCGGGGCAGGAGGCGCCGGCGGCACTCGCTCGCGCCGAGGACGATCCGATCGCGCGCTTCGCCGAGGCCCCGGTGCCGGCCGAGAAGCCGCAGCCCGACGTCGCCGAGGCGCGCGGCCACTACCTGCAGCTCGGCGCCTTCGGCAACCGCGACAACGCCGAGGCCCTGCGCGCCCGCCTGGCCGGCGAACTCGACGCGACGCTCGGCCGCGTCGCCGACAAGCTCGTGGTGCAGCCGAGCGGCAAGCTCTACCGCCTGCAACTCGGCCCGTGGGCCGACGCCGCCGAGGCGCGCCGCATGGCCGAGCGCATCCGCGAAGCCCTGGATTACAAACCGGTCATCGTGCAACGCTGACCGATATAAAATTTCCCGCCCCCAAACGAGAGAAAACATGCGACTCCTGCTCGCCCTTTGCGCCCTGATCTCCGCGCTTTCCGCCCACGCCCAGATCACGCCGCCCGCGCCCGCCATCGCCGCGCGCGCCTGGCTGCTCGTCGACCATTCCTCGGGCCAGCCGCTGGCGAGCCAGAGTCCGGACGAGCGCGTCGAGCCTGCCTCTCTGACCAAGCTGATGACGGCCTACCTGGCCTTCGCCGCCCTCAAGCAGGGCCTGCTCAAGTCCGACCAGCAGGTGCCCGTCTCCGAGCGCGCCTGGAAGGCGCAGGGCTCGCGCATGTTCATCGAGCCGAAGAAGCCGGTGAGCGTCGACGAGTTGATCCGCGGCATGATCGTGCAGTCGGGCAACGACGCCTGCATCGCGCTGGCCGAAGCCGTCGCCGGCTCCGAGGAGAGCTTCGTGGGCATGATGAACCGCGAGGCCGCGCGCATGGGCCTGAAGAACACGCGCTTCGCCAACGCCACCGGCCTGCCCGACCCGCAGCACTACTCGACCGCCGCCGACCTCGCGCGCCTGGCGTCGACGCTGATCCGCGACTTCCCCGAGTACTACCCGATCTACTCGATGAAGGAATACGCCTACAACCGCATCACGCAGCCGAACCGCAACCGCCTGCTGTGGCTCGACCCCACCGTCGACGGCGTCAAGACCGGCCACACCGAAGCCGCCGGCTACTGCCTGATCGCCTCCAGCAAGCGCGGTTCGCGCCGCCTGCTCTCCGTCGTGCTCGGGGCCACTTCCGACAACGCGCGCGCGCAGGAATCGCTGAAGCTGCTCAACTACGGCTTCCAGGCCTTCGACGCCGTCAAGCTCTACGACAAGGATCAGGCACTGTCGCAGCCGAAGGTTTTCAAGGGCGCGCAGAACAGCGTCAAGGCCGGCTTCACCGAGGACTTCGTGCTCTCGCTGCCGCGCGGCATGGCGGAGAAACTCAAGGTCCAGCTGGTCAGCGTGCAGCCGCTGCTGGCGCCGCTGCAGCGCGGCCAGCGCATCGCGACGCTGCGCCTGATGCTCGACGACAAGCTTTGGGGCGAGTATCCGGTCGTCGCGCTCGAGGACGTGCCCGTGGCGGGCGTCATCGGCCGCGCCTGGGACAGCGTGCGCCTGTGGTTCCAGTGATGGCCGACGTCTACCTGAACGGAAAGCGCATGCCGCTCGCGCAGGCGAGCGTCTCCGTCATGGACCGCGGCTTCCTGTTCGGCGACGGCGTGTATGAAGTCATCCCCGTCTACTCGCGCCGGCCCTTCCGCATCGGCGAGCACCTCGCGCGCCTGCAGCAGAGCCTCGACGGCATCCGCCTGGCGAACCCGCACACCGATGCCGAATGGCGCGAGATCGTCGCCGGCATCGTCGCCGGCGCGCAGTGGGACGACCAGTCGGTCTACCTGCAGGTGACGCGCGGCCCGATGGCGGTGCGCAACCACGCCTTCCCGGCGACCGTGACGCCGACCGTCCTGGTCACGACCGAACCGCTGTTGACGCCGCCGGCCGCGCAGCGCGAGACCGGCATCAGTGCCGTCAGCGCCGCCGACATCCGCTGGCTGCGCTGCGACCTCAAGACCACCTCGCTGCTCGCCAACTGCCTGCTGCGCCAGCTCGCGGTCGACGCCGGCTGCGTCGAGACGCTGCTGTTCCGCGACGGCTTCCTCACCGAGGGCGCGGCGTCGAACGTCTTCGTGGTCAGGAACGGCACGCTGCTGGCGCCGCCGAAGAACCACCTGATGCTGCCCGGCATCACCTACGACGTCGTGCTCGAGATCGCCGCCGCCAACGGCCTCGCCGCCGAAGTGCGTGACGTCACCGAAGCCGAAGTGCGCGCCGCCGACGAACTCTGGATGAGTTCCTCGACCAAGGAGGTGCTGCCGATCGTCACGCTCGACGGCCGCGCCGTCGGCGACGGCAAGCCCGGTGCGGTCTATGCGCGCATGTACGGCTGGTACCAGGACTTCAAGTCGCGGGTGATGCGCGGTGGCTGACGAGAAGACGCTGCTCGAATTCCCCTGCGACTTCCCGCTCAAGGTGATGGGCGCGGCGCAGGAAGGCTTCGCCCAGGCGATCTGCGACGTCGTCGTGCGCCACGCCCCGGACTTCGACGCCGCCACCGTGGAAATGCGCGCCTCGACGGGCGGCAAGTATCTGTCGCTGACCTGCACCGTGCGCGCCACTTCGAAGGCGCAGCTCGACGCGCTCTATCTCGAGCTGACCAAGCACCCGCTCGTCAAGGTCGTGCTGTGAGCGGCGAAGCGCTGCTGGTGCGCGACCTCGGCCGCGTCGACTACGCGCCGACCTACCAGGCGATGCAGGATTTCAACGCCGCGCGCAGCGAAGACACGCCCGACGAACTCTGGCTCTGCGAGCACCCGCCGGTGTTCACCCAGGGCCTCGCCGGCAAGCCCGAACACCTGCTGCGCGACGTCGGCATCCCGGTGGTGAAGATCGACCGCGGCGGCCAGATCACCTATCACGGCCCCGGCCAGATCGTCGCCTACCTGCTGCTCGACCTGCGCCGCCGCAAGCTGATGGTGCGCGAACTCGTGAGCCGCATGGAGCAGGCGCTGATCGACCTGCTCGCGGAGTACGGCATCAAGGCCGAGCGCCTCCCCGGCGCGCCCGGCGTGTATATCGGCGGCGCCAAGATCGGCGCGCTAGGCCTGCGCATCAGGAACGGCTGCTCGTACCACGGCCTCGCACTCAACGTCGACGCCGACCTCGCGCCCTTCGACGCCATCAACCCCTGCGGCTACGAGGGCATGCCGGTCACGCGCATGAGCGACCTCTGCATGGAAGTCGACCGCGCAGAGGTCGCGGCTCGGCTCGTCGCCCATCTTCGTCGTACACTCGGCGCATGAGCGAAAAGCAAAAGGGCGAGGCCAAGACCGCCCGCATCCCGATCAAGATCGTGCCGGCCGCGGCGCCGCTGAAGAAGCCGGACTGGATACGCGTCAAGGCGGGGTCCAGCGCGACGCGCTTCGCCGACGTCAAGGCCATCCTGCGCGACCACGCGCTGCACACCGTGTGCGAAGAAGCCACCTGCCCGAACATCGGCGAATGCTTCGGCAAGGGCACGGCGACCTTCATGATCCTCGGCGACCTGTGCACGCGGCGCTGCCCGTTCTGCGACGTCGGCCACGGCAAGCCGCTGCCGCCCGACGCCGACGAGCCGCGGAAGCTCGCCGAGACGGTCGCCGCGCTCAAGCTCAAGTACGTCGTGATCACCAGCGTCGACCGCGACGACCTGCGCGACGGCGGCGCCGCCCACTTCGCCGCCTGCATCGCCGAGCTGCGCCGGCTGTCGCCCGCGACGAAGATCGAGGTGCTGGTGCCCGACTTCCGCGGCCGCCTCGAGATCGCGCTCGACGCCTTCGAGGGCAACCTGCCCGACGTCATGAACCACAACCTCGAGACGGTGCCGCGGCTGTACAAGCAGGCGCGCCCCGGCGCCGACTACGCGCATTCGCTGCTGCTGCTGAAGGCCTTCAAGGCGCGCCATCCCGAGGTGGCGACCAAGTCCGGCCTGATGGTCGGCCTCGGCGAGACCGACGAAGAGATCCTCGTCACGCTGCGCGACCTGCGCGCCCACGACGTCGAGATGCTCACCATCGGCCAGTACCTCGCGCCCTCGAACCACCACCTGCCGGTGACGCGCTACGTGCATCCCGACGTCTTCCGCATGTACGCCGACGAGGCGACGAAGCTGGGCTTCACCAACGCCGCCTGCGCCCCCCTCGTGCGCAGCAGCTACCACGCAGACCTTCAGGCGCACGGCGCCGGCGTCTAAAGAGAAGAAAAACGTCGTCTTCGACCGTGCCGGCTCGCTCAGCGAGTTCGGCAAAGCGGCCCATCGACGGGATGTTCGACGCTGTCGGCGATGGCCGAGACGAGTTCGTGGATTTCCTCGGCGGAGAAATGCTCAAAGAGACGGCGCGCGTAATGCGCGGGGAGTCGCACCACGCGCGGCTGACCGTCTGACCTCACGACAGTGACACCCATCAGGTCGCGGGCGCCATCCTTGTCGGTCGACTCGACCAGGCGCCGTTGCTCATCCATCAGCGCCTCGTATTCGCCCTCGATGGCATTCTCGATGTCGTCCGCCAGATCGTCCGGCACCGCGACCACGAAGCCCTCCATCGGGTCCGGCCGGACGTCGCCGGCGATACCGCGTTCGGCGATGAATCCCACGAAGCGGTCGCGCAACTTCTCGTCGAAGAAGATGTAGTCGCCCATCGGTCAGCCCAGCGCCTGGTTCAAATCGGCGAGCAGGTCTGCGGCATCCTCCAGGCCGATGGACAGGCGCAGCATCGCATCCGAAATGCCGCGGCGCTGGCGCTCCTCCGGCGCCAGGCCATGGTGCGTCGTGGTGCATGGCTGCGTCACGAGGCTCTCGACACCGCCGAGGCTGGGCGCCAGCGCGAAGAGCTTGAGCCGGTCGGCGACGCGCGTGGCGTCGTCACCGGTGCCCTTCACCTCGATGGTGAGCATGCCGCCGAAGCCGTGCATCTGCTTCTTCGCCAGCGTGTAACCGGGGAAGTCGGGCAGCCCCGGATAAAGCACGCGCGCAACCTTCGGGTGCCGCGCCATCGCCTCGGCAACCGCCTGTGCGGTCGCGTTCTGCTGGCGCACGCGCACCGGCAGCGTGCGGATGCTGCGCGCCAGCAGCGCGGCGATCTCGGGCGCGATCGCCGTGCCGAGGTTCTTGCGCCAGTTCCAGACCGGCGCGACCAGTTCCTTGCTGCCCATCAGCGCGCCGGCGGTCAGGTCGGAGTGGCCCCCCAGATACTTGGTGCAGGAATGGATGACGAAGTCCGCGCCCAGCGCCAGCGGATTCTGATTGACCGGTGAGGCGAAGGTGTTGTCGACGGCCACCTTGGCGCCGTGCGCGTGGGCGAGCTTGGCAATGGCATGGACATCGAATATCTCGAGCGTCGGGTTCGTCGGCGTCTCGAAGAACACCAGTTCGGCGCCCTCGGCGAGGATCGCATCGAGCCGGCCCATGTCGTCGCCGAGCAGCAGGTGCGTCGGGATGCCGAGCAGCGGCAGCTGGCTCGCCAGCAGTTCCAGCGTGCCGCCGTAGGCGTCGCCGAGGCAGACGATGCCCTTGCGTCCGTGGGCGAGGAACAGCGCCGTCTCGGCCGCCATGCCGGAGCAGAACGCCCAGGCCATCTCGGCGCCTTCGAGGCTCGCCAGTTTGCTCTCGAGCGCCGTGATGGTCGGGTTGAGGCCGTAGCGCGTGTAGAGGCTGCCCGGCTTCTTGCCATCGACGACGTCGAGCAAGTCCGCCGTGCTGTCGAAGCGGAAGGTCGTCGTGCCGTAGGTCGGCGTATGCGGCGAGCCGTGCGCATCGGCGATCTCGCCGGCATGGATGCAACGGGTGGCAAGTCCTTCGGTCATGTCCCTCTCCTCACGTCTTCAGCAGTTGTTTGATGGTAGCGACGATCTCGGGATCGTCGAATTCCCGCCCGCCGGTGGCGCGGAAGGCCAGGCGGCCCTGCCGATCGACGAGGAAGGTCGCCGGAAGGCCGCGCACCGACCAGGCCACCATCGCCTTCGAGTCGCGATCGAACAGCACCGGAAAGCCGGCGACGCCCGTAAACGAAAATACCGCATCCGGCTCTTCGCCGACGTTAACCGCCAGGACCTCGAAGTCCGTCGCCTTGAAGAGCTTGCGCACGCGGCCGAGCGACGGAAACTCCTTGCGGCACGGCGGACACCACGTGGCCCAGAAATTCACCAGCACGACCTTGCCGCGATGCTGCGCGAGATCGACGAGCTTGCCGTCGTCGTCGGCAAGCCGCAACGCGGGCGCCGTCTGGCCGGCCGGCATCGGTGACATGCCGCGCCCCTGGGCGCGCAGCGGCGGGCAGGCCGCCAGCAGCGCGAGTCCGGCGCAGCCGGCCAGGAATCGGCGCCGTTCAGTCGCGGGCGCAGGCCAGTTTGTCGAGAACAATTTCGTGATCCCCTTTCTTGTCGCGATAGCGGGCGACGATGCGGAACTTGCCGGCCAATGGCGCTTCGAGCGTCGCCATGCCCATGATCCAGTCGCCCGGTTCGAAGGCATTCTCCGTCTGGAATTGCGCCCAGCGGAAGGCGATCCTTGCGGACTGCGAGACGCCGGCCTTCTCCCATTCTCCTTCCCATGTCTCGGCCAGGCGCAGGCGCACCTTGCGGTCGCCGGCGACGGCGTGCCAGTCGCTCAGGCGCGTGACGATCGGCGACGACCCGCGGTTGTGCAGCCCGAACGAGAAGGCGCAGGCACTCGCATACGCCTGGATGCTCTGCGTGTCGAAGCCGCGTGCTTCATAGAAGGCGACCCGCGCCGCCCTGCTCAACGGGTTGGCGCTGAGAGTCACTCCGCCGCGAGTCGCCTTGTGGCGCCATTCGGCTTCAGCCGCTGGCGCGGTGGACGCCGAGAGAACGCAGACGAGGGCGAGCCAGCGACGGCGCGATGGCCGCGATGCCGCCGCCAGAATCGACGCCGCCTCGCTCATGCCGCGCTCTTCAGCAAGATGTAGCTGGCGACGACGACAAGGAAGCCGCCGAAGCTCCGTTTCAGCATTTCCTGCGAGAAGCGGTGCGCCAGGCGCGTGCCGGCGAAGCTACCGGCAATCGTGACGGCGGTGAAGGCGCCCATCGTCGCCCAGTCGATCGGCACGCTGCCCAGGTAGCCGAAGAACCCGGCATAGGACTTGGCTGCCACGATGGCGAGCGAGGTGCCGATCGCGAGCTTCATCGGCAGGCCGGAAAGCAGGGACAGCGCCGGAACGATCATGAAGCCGCCGCCAACGCCCACGACGCCGGTCAGGACGCCGACACCGATACCGTGTGCCGCGATGTGGCCCATCCTGGCCTCGGCAGGGCGTTCGGCGACGGGCAGGCTTCCGCCGCCGGCCGGCAGCGGGATCAAGGCCGGCTTGAGCATCTTCCAGGCTGCCGCATACATGACCAGCGCGAACATCACCAGCTGGACGACGACCGGAGTCATGACGCCGATCTTGGCACCGGCGAAGGTGCCGCCGATGCCGAACAGGCCGAACACGAACGCGACGCGCACATCGACGTTGCCCCGTCGCCAGTGATCCAGGGCGGAGAGGGTCGCCGTCACGGCGACGATGCCAAGGCTCATGGCGATTGCCGACTTGGCCTCGACGCCGAGCAGGTACATCAGCGCCGGCAGGGCGATGATCGACCCGCCGCTGCCGAAAAGCCCGAGAACGATGCCGGTCGCGGCGCCGGCCAGGACGATGAGAATCAGCATGCCCGGCCGCTCAGAACACGAGCACCCGATCCGACTCGGTGGTCCAGTCGGCCAGTTCCTCGAGCGTGCCGCGATGGACCGTCGAGCTCATGTCACTTTCCGCCCGTCTTGATGACCGCCTTCAGGGCATCGAAGTCCTTGCGGACCTTCTCCTGATACAGGAGGCCGGTCTTGGGCTGCTTGGGGGCGCCCTCGAGGTCGAGCACATCGGCCACGACCTGGAAGCTGGACATCCCGTTGTGCTCCTTGCCTTCTGCGGCGATGAGCTGGTTGCCGTAGAAGACGCTCGGCGCGGGCAGGTTCGGCACCAGGCTCGCGGGAATGATCTGGATCGGCACGCGATAGGCATTGGCGATCTCCGCCGCCACCTGGGTGTTGGTGTTGCAGCGGACGCCCGGGGGATCCTTGTTGATGACCGTCAGGACACGATTGCCGGCCGGGTCGGTGGCATTGGGAACCACCATCGATTGCTCGGCAGCGCTGGCCGTGCGAGCGACGAGCGCGACGGCGAGCAAAACCACAAGCTTGCTGAAGTTCATTCTTCTGTCTCCTCCTGTTGAGTAACAATCTAACGATTGTTAGACTAATGTAACGGCAGCCGCAGCGAGCCGTCAAGCGGCGGGGATAACATGACAGCCATGGCCAACAAGCAAAGCGACAGCCGACGCCTCAAGGATCTCCTGTACGAGCAGGTCGCCCGCATCGGCAAGGCCGCGTGCAGCCCGAAGCGACTGGAGCTGATCGAGCTGCTGTGTCAGGGAGAGAAGCCCGTCGACACGCTGGCTCGCGAGGCCGGCATCAGCATGAAGCTGGCGAGCGCGCATCTGCGCGAGTTGCGCGCCGCGCATCTCGTCGAGACGGAAAGGCAGGGCAAGAACGTGATCTACCGGATCGCGAACCGCGCCGTCTCCGACTTTTGGGTGGCGATCCGTTCGCTGGCCGAGGACCGTCTCGTCGAGTTGCGCATGGCGCTGGCGCAGATCGAAAGCAATCCGCGCGAACTGGCGCCGCACGACCGGGAAACGCTGGTTCGGCTGGCCGAAAAGGGCGACGTCATCGTCATCGACGTCCGGCCCCCGGCGGAGTACGAGGCGGCACACCTGCCGTTCGCGCGCTCCGTTCCGCTGGACGAACTCAAGAGTCGCCTGGCCGACTTGCCGGCCGGCAAGACGGTCGTCGCCTATTGCCGCGGTCCATACTGCCTCATGGCCCGAGACGCGGTCGAGTTGTTGCGGAAGCAGGGCTTCGATGCCGTGCGGCTGCCCGAGGGCGTGGCCGAATGGGGTATTGCGCCGGTGCGCCAGGGCGCCGGCGGCTAACCCGTCACAGCGGCCGGCAGTTCCTGAGGAACTGTTCGTTCTCCATCTGCACTTCCGTCACGTCGCCCTCGCGCGAGACGGTCAGCACGCCGCAACTGAAGCGCGTGCCGCTGCTCGCCGGCTCCCGCAGCAGCTGGAAGATCATTCCCTTCAGGTTGATGGTCGCAGCGTCGCCGGACGGCGCAACGTCGAGCGTGAAGTCGCGTCCGTCGTCACAGCGATAGGCGACCGGCGCGGCCGGCTTTTGCGCCACGGGCGCGCAGCCGGAAATAATGACGACGACGAGAGCGATGACGAACGTTCGCATGTCGGATTCTCCTTCGACGGTGGTGGCGACGCGCCCATGAAACCACGTCTCGGCGCCGGGGTGCGGAAGTAGCGCGCCTGAGACGCAGATTTCCACGTAGCCACGATATCGGGAAGCGGGTATTTCCGCGCCGGTGCGCGCGCTCTACAGTCGATCATCGCCCCGTGCCGCGGAGGTCCCGATGAAGCTGCCCGTCGCGCTTGCCCTCGTCCTCGCCTTGCCCGCCGCCGCCGCGGAGCAGGAGGCGGAAACCCTGACGCGCGCCGTGCCGGCCGGCTATCACGTCGAGCAGGAGCACAGCGACGGCACGACCGCGACGACCCGCATGCTGCCGCTGGGACAGTCGGGAAACGAGTGGTCTGAACTCGTGACCTTCCACGTCTTCGCCGGAAGAAAGGTCGCCAGCGCCGAGCGCTTCCAGCTCGCCATGGCGGCGGCGTGGCTCGAGCTGTGCCGCGACGGCACGGCGGCGCGCGTCATGCAGGGGACGGAGAACGGCTATGCGTTCTCGATCTGGTCGCAGAGCTGCCCGCACAATCCGTCGACCGGCCAGCCCGAGAGCACATGGACCAAGGCGATCGAAGGCAACGAGGGCTTCTACCTGGTGCAGAAATCCTTCCGCTTCGAGCCGAGCGATGCGCAGGTGCGCGAGTCGCTCGATTACCTCAGCTCGGTGACCGTCTGCGACCCGCGACTGCCGGATCGGCAATGTCCGGCGGCCCCGCAGGCCGCACGCTAGAGCCGCAGGATGCCGGCCTTGCGCAGGCCGATGAACAGGTAGCGCGAACCCTCGCGGCTCAGGTGGCCGCCGTCGCGATAGATCAACGTGCCGCCCACCGACGCGCGGCAGACCGCCCCGGCGCAGATCGCGTCGGTGAGGTCCACGAACTCGGCGCCGCTGCGCGCCGCGATTTCCGCGAGGCGCGCGACGATCTCGCCGTGGCGCCGCTCGATGCTGCGCCGCGCGAAGTCGCATGACGCAAAATCGGCGCCGTGGCGCACGAAGCACTTGCCGAAGTCGACGCCGTTCGAGGGCGTCGGGCCGATGATCGTCACGTTCTTCCCGGCCGCCGTGAGCCGGCGGATCGCCGCCTCGAACGATGCCGCGTTGCGCGCGTCGACGAGGTCGTGGAAGCGCGACGAAACCAGCACGCGCGTGATCGACGGGCTGCCGAGGATCGTCGCCAGCGCGCGCCGATTGAACTCGCGGCAGTCGAGCTTGCCGGCTTTGCGGATCTCGAGCTCGGGGTTCGCCGCGCACGAATCCTGGGTCAGCTGGACCAGGCCCTTGTCGGGATAGGCGGCGGCCAGGCCGGCGACGAGGTGCATGGCGTAGCTGTTGCCCCAGACGGCGATCTCCGGTCGCGGCGAGGTGGCGCACGCGGCCGTCACCTCATGATTGCCGTTGCAGCCGGGGGCGAAACCGAAGTTGGCGACCAGGCGCGCGAACAGCGGATTGCGCTCCGGATAGCCGCTGTTGAGATGGCCGGCGATGCCGAAGGCGACGAAGGCCGCGGCGCCGGTCGCCGCCGACAGCACCAAGGTGCGCCGGCCGATGCGCTGCCGCGCGCGGAACGGCGTCTCGACGAAGCGCCAGGTCAGCCAGGCGAGCGCAAGCGCCAAGAGCGACAGCGCGAGGAAGCTCGCCGGCGGCGGCGTGCCGTCGGCGAGCACGCGATTGAACGCGAACAGCGGCTGATGCCAGAGGTAGGCGCTGTAGCTGATCAGCCCGATGCCGACCAGCGCACGGCTGCCGAGCAGCCGTCCGACCAGCGTGCGCGGCGTCGCGAAGGCGATGATCAGCGCGGCGCCGAGGGTGGGCACCAGCGCAGGGATGCCGGGGAACGAAACGTTCTCGTCGAAGGCGAATACTGCCCACGCCGTGAGGGCCAGGCCGAGCAGCGCGAGCGTCTCGCCGGTCGCGCGGCCCGGCTCCGTATCGCGGCCGAACAGGTGCAGCGCGAGGAGCGCGCCGATCAGCAGTTCCCAGCCGCGCGTCGGCAGCAGGAAGAAGGCCGCCACGGGCGCGTGCGTGGCAGCCCACTGCGCCGCCGCGAGGCTGGCGGCGGCGGCGAGGCCGAGCAGCAGCGCGATGCGCGGCCGGCCGAGCTTCCAGGCCAGCATGAGGAAGACCGGGAACAGCAGGTAGTACTGCTCCTCGACCGACAGGCTCCACAGATGGAGCAGCGGATTGGCGTCGGACTGCAGGCCGAAGTAGTCGTCGCGCTTGACGACGAAGAACAGGTTGGCGACGAAGGCCGCGGCGGCGGTCACGCCCTGGCCGAAGGTCTTCATCTCCGCCGGCAGCAGGTGCACCCAGGCGAGCGCGACGCACGCGCCCATGACGACGAACAGCGCCGGCAGGATGCGGCGCGCGCGGCGCTCGTAGAAGTCGGCGAGGTTGAAGCTGCCGGCCTCGCGCTCGGCGAGGATCAGCGTGGTGATCAGATAACCGCTGATGACGAAGAACACGTCGACACCGACGAAGCCGCCGGCGAAGGCGCCGACGCCGGCATGGAACAGGATGACGGGCACGACGGCGACGGCGCGCAGGCCGTCGATTTCTTTTCTGTAGTGCATGCACTCCTCCGGGCGTCGGTTCGGCAACGTACATGCCCGTCGCGGGCACCGCGCTTGCCGCGCCGCGCCAATTCCCCAGCGGAGGCAGTGCCATGAAAATCCAGCTCAAGCCGATCGTCGAGCAGACCATCGTGATCACCGGCGCCTCGAGCGGCATCGGCCTGACGACGGCGCGGCGCGCGGCGCGCGCGGGCGCCCGCGTCGTGATGACGGCGCGCAACGCCGACGCCCTCGAGACCATCGCGGCGCAGCTCGCGCACGAGGGCTGCGAAGTCGTGGCGATGCCGGCCGACGTCGGCAGCTACGGCGAACTGCAGGAGGTCGCCGAGGTGGCGCGGCGACGCTTCGGCGGCTTCGACACCTGGGTCAACAACGCCGGCATCTCGATCTTCGGCGCGATCGACCGCGTTCCGCTCGCCGACATGCGGCGCCTGTTCGAGACCAACTTCTGGGGCGTCGTCCATGGCTCGCTGATCGCGGCCGGCGAACTGCGGCGCCGCGGCGGCGCGCTGATCAACATCGGCAGCGAGGTCTCGGACGTCGCGCTGCCGCTGCAGGCGCTGTACTCGGCGTCGAAGCATGCGGTCAAGGGTTTCACCGACGGCCTGCGGCTCGAGCTCGAGGCCGCGGGGGCGCCGGTGTCGGTCACGCTGATCAAGCCGGCGGCGATCGACACCATGTTCGTGCCGCACGCCCGCAACTACATGGAGGTGGAGCCGAAGCTGCCGCCGCCGATCTATGCCCCGGACGTCGTCGCGCAGGCGATCCTCTATGCGGCCGAGCACCCGAAGCGCGACATCTACGCCGGCGGGGCTTCCAAGCTGTTTTCGGTCTTCAATCGTGCGCTGCCGCGCGCCACCGACAAGTACGTCGAACACTTCATGCCGAGCCAGCAGCGCAGCGACCGGCCGGCGACCGCGCTCGACCATTCCGCGCTGTACCGTCCCGGCGCCGGCCTGCACGAGCGCCAGGGCCAGGAAGGGCACGTCTGCGAGTCCAGCCTCTATACGGAGATCACCACTTTCGGCGGGCGCTGAACATCGCGGGTGCGTAGTGGCCGCGCACTCAAGTAGAATATCCGTCGGAAGGAAGGGGCCATGAAGATCGACCTGCGCAAAATCTACCGTTTCGAGGCCATGAACCACGCGGCCGGCGAAGCGCTGCCGACCGGCGGCGACGTCTATTACGAATGCACCGAGTGCAGCCATGTGGTAAGTTCCGTGCCCCACATCGTGGCGCACTGCGAATGCGGCAACCTGCACGGCAAGGGCGGCAAGGTCGACATCAAGGATGCCGGCAAGGTGAAGCCGGTCCGCGGCAAGCTCAAGTAAGCGCGTCCGGCCGCGCGGCGGCCGTTTCCCCATGAGCACATTGAATCCCGCGCAGCGGGAAGCGATCCGTTATCTCGACGGACCGCTGCTGGTGCTGGCCGGTGCCGGCAGCGGCAAGACGCGCGTCATCACCCACAAGATCGCCTGGCTGGTGGAGGAGTGCGGCATCAGTCCGCACAAGATCGCCGCCATCACCTTCACCAACAAGGCCGCGCGCGAAATGCGCGAGCGCACGGCGAAGCTGCTCCACGACAAGCCGGTCGAGGGCCTGACGATCTGCACCTTCCACGCCCTCGGCGCGAAGATGCTGCGCCAGGAAGCCAAGCGCATCGGCCTCAAGCCCTCGTTCTCGATCCTCGACGCCTCGGATACCGCGGCGCTGTTCCAGGAACTGCTGAAGGACGCCGACAAGCTGCGCGTGCGCCTGATCCAGAACCGCATCTCGCTGTGGAAGAACGGGCTGGTCGATCCGGAGGCGGCGGTCGGCATCGCGCAGGACGACCTGGAGCAGCAGGCGGCGCGCGTCTACGCCGACTACGAGCGCACGCTGCGCGCCTACCAGGCCGTCGACTTCGACGACCTGATCCGGCTGCCGACGCAGCTGCTCGCCGCCGACGAGGAAGTCGCGCACCGCTGGCGCGCGAAGATCTGGCACCTGCTGGTCGACGAATACCAGGACACCAACCGCTGCCAGTACCAACTGATGCGGCTGCTGACCGAGCCGCGCGCCTCGTTCACCGCCGTCGGCGACGA
Organism: Pseudomonadota bacterium; assembly: GCA_046726235.1. GTDB lineage: Bacteria > Pseudomonadota > Gammaproteobacteria > Burkholderiales > Rhodocyclaceae > Nitricoxidireducens. The sequence goes on along the minus strand of JBKPAD010000001.1, from coordinate 351,216 downwards.
CGACCAGTCGATCTACGGCTGGCGCGGCGCCGACATCGAGAACCTGCGCCTGCTGCGCGACGACTATCCGAACCTGCACGTCGTCAAGCTGGAGCAGAACTACCGCTCGACGACGCGCATCCTCGCCGCCGCCAACAACGTCATCGCGAAGAACCCGAAGCTGTTCGAGAAGCGCCTGTGGTCGGATCGCGGCCGCGGCGACGCGGTGTCGGCCGTCGCCTGCCGCGACGGCGAGCACGAAGCCGAGTGGGTGGTCTCGAAGCTGATGGCGCACCACTTCGAGCATCGCGGCAAGTGGTCGGACTACGCGATCCTCTATCGCGGCAACTACCAGGCCAAGGCCTTCGAGCAGCAGCTGCGCGCGCACAAGGTGCCCTACGTGCTCTCCGGCGGCCAGTCGTTCTTCGACAAGAGCGAGATCAAGGACCTGACGAGCTACCTGCGCCTGCTGGCGAACGGCGACGACGACCCGGCCTTCATCCGCGCCGCCACCACGCCCAAGCGCGGCATCGGCGGCACCACGCTGGAAGCGCTCGGCCGCGCCGCCGGTCGCCGGCATCTGAGCCTGTTCGCCGCCGCCTTCGCGCCGGGCATCGAGCACGACGTGAACCCGAAGCAGCTCGCCGCCGTGCAGGAGTTCTGCTCCTTCATCAACCGCATGGAATACCGCGCCGCGCGCGAGCCCGCCGGCCAGGTGCTGACGGATCTCTTGCGTGCGATCGGCTACGAAACCTGGCTGTTCGAGACGCTCGACGTGCGCGAGGCCGAAGGCAAGTGGGGCAACGTGCGCGACTTCGTCGAGTGGCTGTCGGGCAAGGGCGCCGACGAGAACAAGAACCTGCTCGAGCTGTCGCAGACCGTGGCGCTGATCACGATGCTCGACAAGAACGCCGGCGAGCAGGACGCCGTGCAACTGGCGACGCTGCATGCCGCCAAGGGGCTGGAGTTCCGCCACGTCTTCCTGGTCGGCGTCGAGGAGGGCATCCTGCCGCATCGCGAGTCGGTCGATGCCAGCAAGCTCGAGGAGGAGCGGCGGCTGATGTACGTCGGCATCACGCGCGCGCAGACCACGCTGTTCGTCACCTGGTGCGAGAAGCGCAAGCAGGGCCGCGAGATCGTGCCGCGCGAAGCCTCGCGCTTCGTCGCCGAAATGGGCGACGACCTCAAGGTCACCGGCAAGGATCGCGTGCAGACCGCCGACGACAAGGAAGCGGGGCGCGCCAAGCTCGCCCGCTTCAAGGAAATGTTCGCGGCGAAGCCGTAAACGCAAGCGGGGCGGCCGCAGCCGCCCCGCCATCCGAAACCGCAGTCCTTACTTGATCTCGGAACCGACCTGCTTGAACAGGTAGGCGATGGTCGCCTTGACTTCGGTGTCGGTCAGGTCGGCCATGCCGCCGCGCGCCGGCATGTTGCCGTGGCCGCGAATCACGGTCTTGGTCATGGCGTCGAGGCCCTTCGAGCCGCGCTGCGACCAGGCCGCCTTGTCGCTGATCTTCGGCGCGCCCTTCTCGCCGGTCTCGTGGCACTTCAGGCACGCGGACTTGGCGATCTGCTCGCCGGTGCGCTCGCCGCTGGCGATCTTCTCGCCGGCCGCCGGCTCCTTGAAGCTGGCGCCCGACTTGTTCGCCATGTAGACCACGGCGCGCGTCAGCTCCACGTCATTGGCGTCGGAGCCGCCCTTCGGGGGCATCGCGTTCTTGCCGGCCTTGGCCGTCTTTACGAGGACATCGAGGCCGACGCCGATGCGCGGCGCCCAGGCCGCCTTGTCGCCCGTCTTCGGCGCACCGGCGACGCCGGCTTCGTGGCAGGCGCCGCAAACGGCCTTGTAGAGTTCCTCGCCGCTGCGGCCATTGCTGGCCGTCGCTTTGGGAGCATTGGCCAGATCGACGCGGGCCACGGGCTGGATGCGCGCGTTCGCCGCTTCGTCGTCGGCCTTGGGCTTGCCGCCCATCGCGACCGCGGCAACCGGAACGGACAGGGCGAAGATGCCCGCGACGGCGAGCGAACGGGAAACGTTCGAGAACATGGAAATCACCTCTGTTGGGAATGGATTAGCACTTTCTACTATAAGGATTATAGCCGGTCGGGAGTTATGGCGCGTTCACGCGCTTGAAGGCCGGGTCCGGCGCCCCGGGCGCGCTACAATGGCGCCTCGTTTCATGCCGCGCGCTCGTAGCTCAGTTGGATAGAGTACTGCCCTCCGAAGGCAGGGGTCGCACGTTCGAATCGTGTCGAGCGCGCCAATTCATGACGAAGCTGGGCACCTCAACCGGGGGTGCCCGGTTTCATTCCCGACACCGCCGTTTCAAGCCCGCGCCGCGTCTGCGCCTGCGGCCTGGCGGGGAAATGCGATCACGGTGCCGGGCTTGAGCATCCGCTGCACCGCTTCGCTCGGCGCGCGGTTCGGCCGCGCCACCGGGCAGTCGATGAGAAAGCCCTGTCCCAGCACGATGCCGAGGTCGCGCACGGTCGAAAATTCGGCCTCCGTCTCGATGCCCTCGGCGATCAGGTGCACCTCGCAGGTGTCCGAGATCTCGTGCATGGCCTTCACCAGCTGGAACTTCAAGGCGTCATCGGCGATGCCGCTGATGAAGTGCCGGTCGATCTTCGCGTACTCCGGCCGAACCTCCGACCAGATGCGGAGGTTGGAAAAGCCCTCCCCGAGGTCGTCCACGGCGAAGCGGTAGCCGTACCTCCGGTAGGCGGCGAGGACGTCGCGCAGCGCCGAGAAGTCCGCGACGTACTGATCCTCCGTGAGTTCGAGGACGATCCGCTCCGTGTCGAGGCCGAGCCGGTCGAGCAGCTTGCCGCTGTCGCCCTCGGCGAAGCGCCGGTCCGCCAGACTGCTGGCGCTGACGTTGAGGAAGATCAGGCCGGGGAGATCCTGCCGGATGAACTCCTCGAGCACGACCTCCCTGCAGATGCGCTCGAACTCCGCGGTCAGGCCCGCCTCGCGCGCGAGGCCGAACAGCACTGCGGGCGAGCACAGCGGCGTGCCCGCCGGCCCGCGGATCAGCCCTTCGAAGCCCAGGTAGCCATGGCCGCGGAAGTCGAGGATCGGCTGAAACACGGCCGAGAGGCGGCGATGGGTGAAGATGTCGACGAAGGCGCGCAGGTTGTCCTGGGTCAGCCAGTCGGCATCCCTGTCGGGCGGCGTCGGCGTGTAGGTGCTGAGCATCACGCGTTCGAGCAGGTTGCGGGAAACCATCATGCGGGGCTCCTTGTCAGGACAGCGTCGCCGGCAGCAGCGCGGGGACGTCCGATGGCACGGCGAGGCTGGCGGATCGCCATTCGACCAGCTCGAAGCGGCCGTCGACGTGTTCGAGGATCGCGGTGCAACTGTCGACCCAGTCGCCGCAGTTGACGTAGGTCAGGCCGTCGAGGTGCTTGATGGCGGCGCTGTGGATGTGGCCGCAGATGACGCCGTCCAGGCCGCGATCGCGCACGGCGCGAATCACCGACTCCTCGAAATCGCAGATGTAGGTGAGCGCCTTCTTGAGGCGCCGCTTGGCGTAGCCCGCGAGCGACCAGTAGCCCGGACGCCGCAGCGTGCGACGGATCCACGACAGGCCGCCGTTGAGCCGCACGAGCAGGTTGTAGCCGACGTCTCCCAGCACGGCGAGCCAGCGGTGGTAGCGCGTGACCTGATCGAACTCGTCGCCATGCAGCAGCAGGAAGCGCCTGCCGTCGGCGGTCGTATGGACGTGCTCCACGGCGATCACGATGTCGCCGAACGAGGTCTGGTGGTACTCGCGCAGCGCCTCGTCGTGGTTGCCCGGGATCAGCATGACCTTTTCGCCGTGGCGGGCGCGCCGCAGAACCTTCTGCACCACCGTGTTCTGCGCCCGCGTCCAGTGGATGCCCCGGCTCATGGCCCAGAAGTCGACGATGTCGCCGATCAGGTAGAGGTTCTCCGCTTCGTAGCAGCGAAGGAACTCCAGCAGCGACTCGGCCTGGCAGCCGCGGGCGCCGAGGTGAATGTCCGAAACGAAGATCGACCGCACCGCGGTCGCCGCGACAGGATCGCGCGCGTTCACGCCGCGGCCTTCAGGCGCACGTCGGCGACGGACGGGTTGCAGACGGCGCGAAGCACCGTCTGCGTCTCGTCGGCGCGGACGCGATTCGAGAACCACCAGACGCCGGCCTTCTTGATCGACCAGTCGGCCTCCGCGCCCGACAGCAGCAAGGCCGCCAGGCGGCCCAGCGACGGCTGGTGCCCCACCAGCACGACCGCGCCGTGGTACTCGGGCCAGTCGGCCGCCGCGATCAGGTCCGCGGTGGAGGCGCCGACGGCGAGGCGCCGGTCCGTCTTGTAGGTCCACCCGAGCGCCTGCGAGGTTTGCTGCGCGCGGTCCGCCGGGCTGACGATCACCCGCGGTTCGCGCAGCCGCAGGCTCTTCAGCCAGGCGGCCATTTCTTCAGCCTGCCGCTGGCCGCGGGCGGTCAGCCGGCGCTTGAGGTCCGGCGTGCCGGCCTTGAGGTCCTCCGCGTCGGCATGCCGCCACAGGATCAGGTCCATGTCCGGGCTCCCGGCGGCTGGCCGACGAAATGGCGGCGGTAGCGCTCGGAAATGTTCGCCATCGGCATCAGGAGCAGGAGGTCGGCGGTATTGAAGTCGGGGTCCCACGCCGGTTCGCCGCAGACCCAGGCGCCGGCGCGCAGGTAGCCCTTGATCAGCGGCGGGACCTCGACCGGCGCCCCGGTGGCCAGCCGCTCCCAGGGCAGCGGGCAGCGCGGCGCGACCTGGTATTCCGCCGGCGCCATGTGCTTGCCGAGTCCCGCGAAGATGTTGGCGGCGTTGTGGCCGCCGTCGGCCATGCCGATCGAGCCGCAGCCGATCATGTAGTCGTAGCCGTTCGCCGTCATGTACTCCGCCAGCTTGGCCCACAACATCGCGATCACGGCGCCGTTGCGGTAATCGCGGTCGATGCAGGAGCGGCCGACTTCGACCAGGCGCGGGCGCAGGTGATCCAGCCGCGTCAGGAAGAACTCGGAGTCCGAGTAATAGCTGCCGACGTTCTTTGCGCGTTCCGGCGGCAGCACCCGGTAGGTGCCGACGATCCTGCCCTGGGCCTCGTCGCGCACGATCAGGTGCTCGCAGTGGGCGTCGTACAAGTCCCGGTCGACGCCGGGCTCGGGGGTCGTCAAGCGGGCGCCGTTCTCTTCCGCGAACACGCGGTAGCGGAGCTTCTGGGCCTCGCGGATCTCGCTCGACGAGGTGGCGAAGCGGACGCTGTATTGGTGTTTGCGAACGACTTCCCCGGCCGGGGCGGTGCAGACCTGCTGCGTCATGGGACATCTCCTTGGCTTGGCTTTCCCGCAGATTCTGCGAGGCCATTGTTGCGTGGGCATTGCGGCTTGGTTTCACTTTGATGACAACGGGCGCTTCATCAGGCTGTAACACGCGTGGTCCACAATGGCGGCATGGCCCCCAACCTCATCGCCGCGCTCCGCCTGCTGCGGGTCGCCCTGCACCTCGGCTACGGCCTTGCCGTGGTCAGCTGGGTCTATCCGGCGCTGGATCGCCAGTCGCGGCTCCGCCTCAAGCGTCGATGGTCGCGACAGCTCCTGGCGATCTTCGGCGTGCGCCTCTGCGTGGCAGGCGCGGACGGACGCGCCGGCATGCGCGTGGCGAACCACGTCTCGTGGCTCGACGTCTTCGTCATCAACGCGATGGAACCGGTTTCGTTCGTCGCCAAGGACGACGTGGCGCGCTGGCCGCTGCTGGGTCTTCTGGCGCAACGCACCGACACCATCTTCATGGCGCGCGCCAACGCGCGGGCATCGCGCGCCGCGGGCGCTCGCGTCGCCGCGGCGCTGGCCGACGGACACAATGTGGCGGTGTTTCCCGAAGGAACGACCACGGAAGGAGACGTCGTGCTGCCCTTTCGCAGCGCGCTGTTCGAAGGCGCCACGGATGCGGGCGCCGAGGTCCAGCCGCTTTTCATCCAGTACCTCGACCGCCACGGGCGCCGCTCGACGGCCCCGGCCTATTGCGGCGACACCTCGCTGCTGGAGTCGCTCTGGCGCCTGGCAACCACCCCGCGAATCGACGCGCGGGTCACCTGCCTGTCGCCCGTCGCGACGCAGGGAAGGCAGCGGCGCGAGCTTGCCGCCTACTGCCAGTTCATGGTCGCCTCGGCCCTGTTCCTGGCGCAATCGGACGAGTCAGTCGAGCACCGAAATCCAGGCCTCGCCGGACCGGTTGCGGCGCTGGCGGGCGGCGATGCGTTCGCGCAGGGTGGCGACGAAACGGTCATGGATGTTTTCCCAGTCCAGGCGTGCCACGGAGCGCGCAGCCTGCGCGCGCACCCGTGAGAGTTCATCGGCGCGGGTCCCGAGCAGCAGGGCGGCGTTGATGAATGCCTCGCGATCTCCGGCCGGAGCGAGCATGCCGTTGCTGCGCGTCTCGATCAGTTCCGCGGCGGCCGCCTGGTCGTAGGCCACGACCGCCAGTCCGCTCGCGAGCGCTTCGGCCGTGACGTTGCCGAACGTTTCCGTCAGGCTCGGGAAGAGGAACAGGTCGGCCGAGGCGTAATGGGCGCCGAGATCCTCGCCGCGCCGCAAGCCGGCGTAGACATGCCCGGGATGCAGGCGCATCAGCGTGCGCCGCAGCGGCCCTTCGCCGACGAACACGAGCCTCGCGTCAGGACGCGCGGCGCGGACGGCCTCGAAGGCTTCGAGCACCAGCCCGAGGTTCTTCTCCGTCGCCAGGCGGCCGACGTAGCAGGCGACGAGCGTGTCTTCGCTGGCCCCCCATTCCCGGCGCAGGGCGGCCGAACGCCGGCCGGGATTGAAGAGGGTGGTATCGACGCCGCGGGACACGACGGCCACGTTGCGATAGCCGCTCGAGCGCAGTCGCTGCGCAATGCCGTAGGTGGGCACCAGCGTCGCGTCGGTGCGGTTATGCAGATGCCGCAGGTAGCGCGAGATCAGGCCGCTGAGCCAGCCGACTCCATAGTGCGTGCTGTACGCGTCGAAGTTGGTGTGGAAGCCGGAGCTGACCGGCAGCCCCAGCGCGCGAGCGGCCGAGACGGCGGACCAGCCGAGCGGCCCTTCGGTGGCGACATGCACGATGTCCGGCCGTTCGCGCTGCCAGGCGGCAAGCAGCGCCGCGCGCGCCGGCAGCCCGAAACGCAGGCCGTCGTAGCGCGGGAGCGGTATGCCGGGCACCAGGCGTTCGCAAAAGTTCTCACCGCATTGCGGCGTGTCCTCGCGCGACTGGCGCGGCCGCACCAGATGCACCGAATGCCCGCGGCGGCGCAGGCCGTCGACCATGCGGCCGAGCGTCATGGCGACGCCGTTGACCTCCGGCGGGTAGGTCTCCGAAACCAGCGCGACGCGAAGCGGCGCGTCGCTCATGAGGTCGAACTTCCGAGCAGCACGAGGCACCAGGTGGCGGCGACGTTGATCAGCGCGACGAGGACGGCGGCGCTGCCGATGTCCTTCGCGCGCTTCGCGAGCCGATGCTGGTCGAGGGAGACGCGGTCCACGGCGGCCTCGATGGCGGAGTTCAGCAATTCGACAACCAGCACCAGCAGCACACTGCCGATCATCAGCGCCCGGCCCACGGCTTCCGCCGGCAGCAGCAGCGCCAGCGGAATCAGCACCATGGCCAGCAGCACCTCCTGCCGGAAGGCGTCCTCGTGCCGATAGGCGGCGCGGAGACCGGCCACCGAATAGGTGAGCGCGTTGACGAGGCGACGCAGCCCCGTCTTCCCCTTGAACGGGCTTTCCTGGCTGCCCGGCACGGGATCCGGCGCGTTCATGCGGCGAGGCTCCGATACAGGTCGGCAAGCTGGCGCGCGCGCTCCACGGACGACCACTCGGCCGCGAAGCGGCGGGCCTGCGCGGCCATCGCCTCGCGACGGCTGGCGTCGCCGAGCAGCGCGGCGAGGCCCTGGCCGAAGGCCTGTGCGTCGCCCGGCGCCGCGATCGCGCCGCGCCCGGGCTCGATGATGTCGCGCGTCCCCATGCGCGCGAGGCCGTAGACGGGCAGTCCGGCGGCCATCGCTTCCAGCAGGACCAGCCCCTGGGTTTCGGTGTGCGACGCGAAGCAGAAGACGTCGGCCGCGGCGTAGCAATCCGGGAGTTCGGTGCGGCGATCGAGATAGCCCACGAACGAGACGTGCCGCCCCAGCCCGAGCCGGGCGACGCGCTGGCGCAGCTCAGGCACGGCGGGGCCTTCGCCGGCGATCAGCAGCAGGGCATCGAGGTCGCGTACGGCGTGCGACAGCGCATCCAGCAGGAAGCCGATGTTCTTCTCGTGCGCCACGCGGCCGACGAACAAGGCCACCGGCCGTTCAGGGGCGATGCCGTGGCGGCTTCGGAACCGCTCGCGGCTGCCGCCTTCGAATCGCCCTGCCGGAATGCCGGTCGGCAGCACGTGCATCGGCGCCGTCACGCCGTATTCCGCCAGCTTGTCGCGCATCGCCAGTGACGGCACGACGACGGCGTCGAGCCCGTTGCACTGGTTGCGCGCGATGCCCCGCGCGATGCCGCGCAGCAACGGCCGCGGCATCAGGGGCAGGTAGTGATCGATGTATTCCTCGAAGTGCGTGTGGTAGGTGGCGACCACCGGCAGGCGATGGCGGCGTGCGCTTCGAAGCGCTGCATAGTGGGCGGCGAACGGCGTCTGGATGTGGATCACGTCGGCGCGGTCGGTCGCGAGCGCGTCCACCTTCTGCGACAACGGATGCCAGCGCATCAGGCGGTCTTCCGGATCGAAGGGGATCCGGCGCGAGGGGATGCGCCAAATGGACGCCGCGTCGTGCGGCTCCGGGTATTCGGGAGCGACCAGCGTGACGTCGACGCCCTGATCCGCCAGGTCTTCACGGAAGGTGTCAATCGATGTCGACACCCCGTTGATGCGCGGAAAGTAGACGTCGGAAACCATGAGGACTTGCAGGGTCTCTTTTTGCATGCATGCACTATCGCGGCCGTTTGTTTCCTCGTCGTGACAGTTTCGTGACGGAACGGAGACTGGAACGGGGCGATTTGCTGGGCGTGCGCTGGCGCACCGACGCCCCGTTTCGCAATGACGAGACTTGGGGACAAGGCGCCGCCTCGGCGTCGCGAGGGGAACGCCATGGACGCCCTGTCGGCCTCCTACCTGCTCAACTTCCTGCTGCCGATCTGGCTCGTGACGGCGACGCCGGCGTCGGCGCAGGAGACCACGGAAGCGCCGTCGGCCGCGCCGGAGCGAGCGCGCGTCGTCGACGGCGTCGAGATCCAGTACGGCGTGGTGCCTGCCGCGCGCGCCGTGCCTGCCCACCGCCAGAATCCCGGCGGCGAACGGGCGCACGGCGGTACGCCGTCGCTCGACGCCTACCACCTCGACGTCGCGCTGTTCGACGCCGCGACGAAGCAGCGCATCACCCAGGCCAAGGTCTGGGCGACGGTGCGCGAACTGAACACCGCCGGCAAGCGCAAGCGCCTGGATGCCGAGGCGTTCGGCAACGCCGTCAGCTACGGCAACTATTTCGCCATCAAGGGCGAAGGCCCGTTCCGCATCGTCGTCGAGGCCGAGGTGCCCGGCCGCAAGGCTCCCGTGCAGGCCGAGTTCGACTATCGCAATCGCTGACGGGTCGCGGCGCCTCGACCTGCGCGCGGCCGTCATTGCGGGCATCGTCGCCGGCGTCGTGTCGACGGCCGCGCAGGTCCTCCTCTGGGCGGCGCTGACCGATGCGCTGCCCGAGATCCTGTTCCGCGACGCACGCCTTGCGGCCGCCATCGTCATGGATCCAGCCGTATTGACCGCGCCCGCCGGTGCGACCGTGATGCTGGTCGCGACCCTCGTGCACTTCGCGCTCTCGATCGCTTACGGCCTGGCGCTGTGCGCGCTGGTCGAGCGCCTGCGATGGCGCGCGTGGCTGGCCGTCGGGGCCGCCTTCGGCGCGGCGTTGTTCGGCATCAACATGTACGGCTTCACGGCGCTGTTTCCCTGGTTCGCGGCGGCGCGCGACCCGATCACCCTGGCCGCTCACGTGGTCTTCGGCCTCGCCGCGGTGGCCGCCTACCGGGCGGCCGGTCGCCGCTGAGAATCATGCGAGAATCGGCGCTCCCGCCGCCCCGCGGCACAGGAGCACCGGATGGACTACCGCATACTTCCCGTCACGCCTTTCGCGCAGAACTGCACGCTGCTCTGGTGCGAGCAGACGATGAAAGGCGCCGTCGTCGACCCGGGCGGCGACATCGACCAGATCGTCGCCGCGGCGTCGCGCCTCGGTGTGACGCTCGAGAAAATCCTGCTGACCCACGGCCACATCGACCATGCCGGCGGCACTGCCGACCTGGCGGCCCGCCTCGCCATCCCGGTCGAGGGGCCGCAGCGCGAGGACGCGTTCTGGATCGACCAGCTGCCGAACCAGAGCCGCATGTTCGGCTTCCCGCATTGCGCAGCCTTCACCCCCGAGCGCTGGCTCGAGGACGGCGACACGGTGCAGGTCGGCGACGAGACCCTCGAGGTGCTCCACACGCCCGGCCACACGCCCGGCCATGTCTGCTTCTTCCATCGCCCGAGCCGACTGGCGCTGGTCGGCGACGTGCTGTTCGCCGGCTCCATCGGCCGCACCGATTTCCCGCGCGGCGACTACGATGCGCTGCTGGGTTCGATCCGCCACAAGCTGTGGCCGCTGGGCAACGACGTCAAGTTCGTTTCCGGCCACGGACCGATGTCCACCTTCGGCGAGGAGCGCGAATCGAACCCCTTCGTCGCCGACGGGGTTTAGCTCTAACATCGAGGTTCCAACAAGAACAAGGGGAACCGCCATGGACGTCGACACTCATCGCTGGCGCTTCTTCCGCGCCGGCGGCTTCGACCAGGTGCGCCTCGACAGCGCGGCGGACCTGCTGGCCATCGGGAACCTCGACCAGAAACTCTGGGTCGCCCTGTCGTGCCCGGTGCAGGGCATCGAGTTCGACGCCCGCACGTTGGCCTTCATCGACAGCGACGGCGACGGCCACGTGCGCGCGCCGGAACTCATCGCCGCCGTGCGCTGGGCTGCCTCCCGCCTGAAGGACCCCGACCTGCTCGCCCAGAATCTCGACGGCGTGCCGCTGGCCGCCATCCGCGAGGACGACGAGGAAGGTGCGCGCATCGCCGCCGCCGCACGCGCGCTGCTCGCCGAGGGCGTCGAAGGCGCGGCCGACGGCTTCATCAGCGTCCTCGCCGCGAGCGGCGCGCAGGCGCGCTTCGCCGAACGCGCGCTCGCCGCGTGGGAAAACGCCGGCGCCGGCACGAGGCCGCTCGGCGACGCCACAGCCGCCGCGTGGGACGCCGTGCAGGCGGTCGCGCCGAAGATCGACGACTACTTCGTGCGCTGCCGGCTGGCCGCCTTCGATGCGCGCGCGGGCGAGGCGCTCAACGCCGCCGGCGAAGTCTTCGCCGCACTTTCCGCCGACACGCTGACCGCCGACGCCGCGGCCGTCGCCGCGCTGCCGCTGGCGCGCGTCGCCGCCGCAACGCCGCTGCCGCTCGCCGACGGCGTCAATCCGGCCTGGACGGCGCGCATCGCCGCCTGCGCGGATCTCGCCGTAGAGCCGCTGCTCGGCAAGCGCGACGCCTTGTCGGAAGCCGACTGGGCGGCGCTCAAGGACAAGCTCGCGCCCTACGCCGACTGGCTCGCGGCGCGGCCCGACGCCGCGCTCGAAGGCGACGGCGTGCGTGGCCTCGAGCAGCTCGCACGCTACGTGCGCGACCTGATGCCGCTGGCGAACAACTTCGTCGCCTTCCGCAATTTCTACACGCGCTCCGGCAAGGCAACGTTCCAGGTCGGCACGCTCTACCTCGACGGCCGTTCGTGCGAACTCTGCGTCGCCGTCAGCGACGCGGCGAAACACGCGGCACTCGCCTCGCTGTCGCGCATCTGCCTCGTGTATTGCGACTGCGTGCGCGCCGGCGGTGAGAAGACCAGCATCGCCGCCGCCTTCACGGCAGGCGACGCCGACCAGCTGATGGTCGGCCGCAACGGCGTCTTCTACGATCGCCAGGGACGCGACTGGGATGCCACGATCACCAAGATCGTCGAGCATCCGATCAGCCTGCGCCAGGCGTTCTGGGCGCCCTACAAGCGGCTCGCGCGCCTGATCGCCGAGCAGGCGCAGAAATTCGCCGCCAATCGCGCCGCGGCGGCCGAGGGCAAGATGGCGCTGGCCGCCATCCAGGCCTCGAGCCGGGCCGCGAGCGGCGCGCCGCCGGTTCCGCCGCCGCCGCCGTTCGACGTCGCCAAGTTCGCCGGCATCTTCGCCGCCATCGGGCTCGCCGTCGGCGCGCTCGGCACCGCCGTCGCCTCGATGCTCGCCGGCCTGTTCGCGTTGCGCTGGTGGCAGATGCCGCTGGCACTGGCCGCGCTGCTGCTCGTGGTCTCGGGGCCGGCCGTGGCGCTGGCCTGGTTCAAGCTGCGCAGCCGCAACCTCGGGCCGATCCTCGACGCCAACGGCTGGGCGATCAACGCCCGCGCGCGCATCAACATTCCGTTCGGCACCTCGCTGACCCAGGTCGCCCAATTGCCCGCCGACGCCGAGCGCGCGCTGACCGATCCCTACGCCGACAAGAAGGCGCCGTGGACGCTCTACGTGGGACTCGGGGCGCTGCTCCTGTTCATCGTCTTCGTCTGGTACGTGAGCGCGAGCTTGCGCTAGGAGTCCCTGACAGAATGAAACCGCTGAAGATCGTCGCCATCGTCGCCGGTGCCCTGGTCGCGCTGCTTGCGATCGGGGCGATCTTCGTCGCCACTCAATTCGACGCCGAGCGCATCAAGGCGGAGGCCGCGCGCGTGGTGCTGGAGAAGAAGCAGCGCACGCTGAAGATCGACGGCGAGCTGGAACTCGCGTTCTGGCCCAGCCTCGGCGTGCGCATCGGCAAGCTCTCGCTGTCGGAGCACAAGAATCCGCAGCAGGAATTCGCCGCGCTGGAGAAGGCGCATGTCTCGGTCGCGGTGATGCCGCTGCTGGGCGGGCGCATCGTCGCCGATAAGGTCGAGATCGGCGGCCTGCGCGCCACGGTCGTCAAGCGCAAGGACGGCACGCTGAACATCGACGACCTGCTGTCGAAGGACGAGGCGTCCGAACCCGTGCGCTTCGAGGTCGCCGCCATCAAGGTCACGGACGCCGCACTGACCTGGCGCGACGAGAAGGCCGGCAGCAGCACCAGCGTTTCGGGACTCGCCCTCGACACCGGCCGCGTCGCCGTCGACACCGGCAGGCAGGCCTACGAGGTGCAGTCCGTGGCGCTTTCCGCGCGCGGCAAGCTCGACGACGACGACTTCGACATCCGCTTCGATGCACCGCGCCTCGCGCTGACGCCCGAGGGCTCGGGCGGCGAAAACCTGTCGCTGACGGCGAAGCTCGCCGGCAAGGCGCGCAGCGTCGACGCGAAGCTGGCCCTGAGCGGCGTCAGCGGCAAGGCGGGCGTGCTGAAAGCCGACAGGCTCGCGCTCGACGTCGATGCGAAGTCTGGCACGACGGCGGTGAAGGCGACGCTCGCCTCGCCGCTCGCCGCCGAGTTCGACGCCGAGAAGCGCAAGCTCGCGCTCGACAAGCTCGCCGGCAGCATCGACCTCGCGCACCCGCGCCTGGCGAAGCCGCTCAAGCTGCCGCTGGCCGGGCGTGCCGCCGTCGACCTCGCCAAGCAGACGGCGGAGCTCAAGCTGGACACCGGCTTCGACGAGACCAAGGTCGCGCTGCAGCTCGACGTGCGCCGCTTCGGCCCGCTCGCGCTCGGCTTCGACCTCGACATCGACCGCCTCGACCTCGACCGCTACCTGCCGCCGCAGAAGGCCGGCGCGGAGGAGGGCAAGGAGTCGGGCAAGCTCGACTTCTCGGCGCTCGAGAAGCTCGAACTCGACGGCGACGTCAAGGTCGGCAGCCTGCAGATCGCCAAGGTCAAGGCCGCCGACGTGCGCCTGCGCGTCAAGGCGTCCGGCGGACGCCTCGAGCTGGCGCCGCATTCGGCGCAGCTCTACGGCGGCACGGTGAACGGCAGCCTGTCGCTGAACGCCAAGGGCAATGCCGTGTCGCTGAAGGAGAACCTCGCCGGCATCAACGTCGGCCCCCTGCTCAAGGACGCGGCCGACAAGGATCTCATCGAGGGCCGCGGCAACGTCGCGCTCGACGTGACGACGCGCGGCGATTCCGTCGCGGCGATGAAGAAGGCGCTGGCCGGCAGTGCCTCTCTCTCGCTCCACGACGGCGCGCTCAAGGGCATCGACCTGGCGCGAACTTTCCGCGAACTCAAGGCCAGGTTCTCGAGCAAGCAGGACTCGGAGCAGCAGGCGAAGCAGACCGACAAGACCGACTTCTCCGAGCTCAAGGCGAGCTTCCGCATCGCCAACGGCGTCGCGCACAACGAAGACCTGACCGCGAAATCACCCTTCCTGCGGCTCGCCGGCAACGGCGACATCGACGTCGGCAACGGCCGGCTCGACTACCTGCTCAAGGCCAGCGTCGTCGCCACCTCCGGCGGGCAGGGCGCCAAGGACCTCGAGCACCTGAAGGGCCTGACGGTGCCGGTGCGCGCGAGCGGGCCGTTCGACAAGCTCTCGTACCGCATCGAGTTCGCCGGCCTCGCCAGCGAGGCGGTGAAGGCGAAAGTCGAAGAGAAGACCGAGGCCGTGAAGCAGCAGGCGAAGGAAAAGCTGCTCAATGGCATCTTCGGCAGATAGCGGCTTGCGGCTCGGCATCGACCTCGGCGGCACCAAGATCGAAATCGTCGCGCTCGGCGACGACGGCGCCGAACTGCTGCGCCGCCGCGTCGCGACGCCGAGCGACGAATACATGGACACCGTGATGGCGATTGCCGTGCTGGTCGAGGAGGCCGAGAACGAGCTCGGCCAGCGCGGCTCGGTCGGCATCGGCATCCCCGGCGCCGAGTCGCGCGCGACCGGCCTCATCAAGAACGCGAACTCGACCTGGCTGATCGGCAAGCCGCTGCGCCGCGACCTGCGCGCGGTGCTGCAGCGCGACCTGCGGCTGGCGAACGACGCCAACTGCTTCGCGCTCTCGGAGGCCGTCGACGGCGCCGCGGCCGGCGCGGGCCTAGTCTTCGGCGTGATCCTCGGCACGGGCGTCGGCGGCGGCATCGTCGTCGACGGCAAGCCCATCGCCGGCGCCAGCGCGATCGCCGGCGAATGGGGGCACAACCGGCTGCCCGGCGACGAGCCGGTCTGGCCGCCGTGCTACTGCGGCCGCAGCGGCTGCGTGGAGACCTTCCTCTCCGGCCCCGGGCTGCGCGCGGACCATCTTCGCGTCGCGGGCCAGGAGCTCGCGCCCGAGAACATCGTCGCCCGCGCCATGGACGGCGACGCCGCCTGCGAGGCAACGCTGCAGCGCTACGAGGCGCGGCTCGCGCGCGGGCTGGCGAACGTCATCAACATCCTCGACCCCGACGTCATCGTGCTCGGCGGCGGCCTTTCGAACGTCGACCGGCTCTACGCCAACGTGCCGGCGCTTTGGGGACAATACGTCTTTTCCGATCGCGTCGAGACGCGCCTGCTGAAGAACCGCCACGGCGATTCCTCGGGCGTGCGCGGCGCCGCATGGCTATGGTGACTCTGTACTTGGGCGGCATCCGCCCGCTGCCCCCCGAGAACCAGCCGACAGGCATGTTCAAGCGCGAGCACACGCAGCCCGTGTGGCTCGGCAAGGAGGGCCTTGCCGGCGACGCGCAGGCCGACCGTCGCGTGCATGGCGGACCCGAGAAGGCCTTCCACCAGTATCCGGTCGGGCACTATGCGAAGCTCGCGGCCGCGTTTCGGGACGCGGCCTCGTTGCTCGCGCCCGGCAGCATCGGCGAAAACCTCAGCGTGCCGGGCTGGGACGAGGCCAACGTCTGCATCGGCGACGTGTTCCGGCTCGGCGACGCGCGCATACAGGTGTCGCAACCGCGCTCGCCGTGCTGGAAGATCGACCACCGCTTCCACGTCGGCGGCATCGCGCAGTACATCGGCGAGCACGGCCTGACGGGCTGGTACTACCGCGTGCTCGAGGAGGGCGAGGTCGCCGCCGGTTGCGCCTTCGACCTGCTCGAACGGCCGGCGCCCGAGATGTCCGTCGCCCGCGTGCTGGAACTGCAGCGGACGCTGCGCCCCGCGCTCGACGAGCTCGAAGCGCTGGCGCGCACGCCCGGGCTGTCGCCGAACTGGGCGCAGAAGGTCGCGGATCGCATCGAGTGGCTACAGAAGAACGCCACATGAATCCCTGGCTGCGCGTCTTCCTGCCGTTCGCGGCCGGCTATTACCTCTCCTACCTGCTGCGCAACGTCAATGCGGTGATCGCGCCCGAACTCGTGCGCGAACTGGGCGTCTCGGCCGCGAGCCTCGGCCTGCTGACCTCGGCCTACCTGCTGGCGTTCGGCGCCTTCCAGCTGCCGCTCGGCATCCTGCTCGACCGCTACGGTCCGCGCCGCGTCGAGGCGGGACTGCTGCTGGTCGCGGCGGCCGGCAGCGCGCTGTTCGCCTTCGGCGGCGGACTCGAGGAACTGGCCCTGGCGCGCGCGCTGATCGGCCTCGGCGTTTCGGCCTGTTTGATGGCCTCGTTCAAGGCCTTCTCGGTCTGGTTCCCGCCCGAGCGCCAGGCATCGCTGAATGCCGCCGTGATGGCGGCCGGTGGGCTCGGCGCGCTGACGGCGACGACGCCGCTCGCCTGGGCGCTGCCAGTAGCCGGCTGGCGCGGCATCTTCGCCGCGCTGGCGGTGCTCGCCGTGCTCGCCGCCGTCGGCATCTTCAGCACGCCCGACAAGCCGGGCACGGCGAAGCCCGAGACGCTCGGCGAACAGCTGCGCGCGCTCGGCGGCATCCTGAAAAGCCGCGTGTTCTGGCGCTTCGCGCCGCAGGCGGCGCTGACCACCGGCGGCTTCATGGCGCTGCAGGGCCTCTGGGCCGTGCCCTGGCTGATCGAGGTCAACGGCTATTCGCGCGACGGCGCCGCCTTCCACCTGCTGCTCGCCAGCGGCGCGATGCTGATCGGATTCCTGCTGCTGGCGACGACGGTGACGCGGCTCGCGAAATCCGGCATCCCGCCGCAACGCATCCTTGCCGGCGGCATCGGCACCGGCATCGCCGTGATGGCGCTGATCGTTGCCGACGTCGGCATGACGCACGCGCTCTGGTTCGCGATGGGCCTCGTGTTCTCCGTCAGCAATCTCGCCTACGCGCTGCTCTGCGGAAACTTCCCGGCGCATCTGTCGGGACGGGTCAACACGGCGCTGAACCTCGCCGCCTTCGTCGGCGCCTTCGGCCTGCAATGGGGCATCGGCGTCGCGGCCGACGTGCTGACGGCGGCGGGCCTCGCGCAGGCCGATGCCTACCGCTGGACCTTCGGCGCGCTCTGCGCCGCGCAAGGCCTGGCCTGGGGCTGGTTCCTGCTCGGCGCTAGAACTCCAGCGGATCGACGTCGAGGTGCCAGCGCAGGTCGCGCGGCGCCTTGAGTTCGCGCAGGCGCTCGGACCAGGCGGCGAGGAAGGCCTGCAGCGCCGGGCGGTGCGGCGATTCGACGAGGAGTTGCGCGCGCTCGAGGCTCATCAGTCGGTGCATGCGCATCGGCACTGGGTCGTAGAGCGCGATCTCGGGTCCGGCGAGCGCTTCCGCCGCGGCGCGCGCTTCGGCGAGGAAGGCCAGCGACTGGTCCATGGTTTTCGCCTCGGCGCGCATCAGGCACTGGAAGGCGAAAGGCGGGAAGCCGGCGGCCTCGCGCTCGGCGAGCTGGTTCGCAGCGAAGCCCGGATAGTCGTGGTCGACGATGGCTCGGTAGAGCGGATGGTCTGGGTACTCGGTCTGGATCAGCACTTCTCCGGGCAGCTCGGCGCGACCGCTACGGCCGCCGACCTGCATGAGTTGCGCGAACAGGCGCTCCGGGGCGCGGAAGTCGGCGGCGAACAGCGCCGCGTCGGCGCCGACGACGCCGACCAGCGTGAGGCGCGGAAAATCGTGGCCCTTGGCCAGCATCTGCGTGCCGATCAGGATGTCGGCGGCGCCGTCGTGGATCGCGGCCAGCAGCGCCTGCCACTTCGCCGGCGTGCTCGCCGAATCGCGGTCGATGCGCAGCACGCGCGCCGCGGGGAAGCGTTCCTGCAGCGCGGTTTCGAGCCGCTGGGTGCCGCGGCCGAAGGGCTGGATGTCCTGGTTGCCGCAATCGGGGCAGCCGCGCGGAATGATCGCCTCGAGGCCGCAGTGGTGGCAGCGCAGCCGCTTGTCGGCGAGATGGACGACGAGGTTGGCGGCGCAGCGCGGACAGCGCGAAATCCAGCCGCAGGCGGCGCAGGCGAGCACCGGCGCGTAGCCGCGGCGGTTGAGGAACACGAGTGATTGCTCACCGCGCTCGAGCCGCTTGCCGAGCTCGGCGATCAGCGCGGCGCTCATGCCGTCCTGCAGCTTCTCGCGCCGCGTGTCGACGCAGACGACCTCGGGCGGCGCCTCGGCGACGGCGCGGCGGTTGAGGCCGAGCAGGCGGTAGCGCCCCGTCGTCGCGTGATGGAAAGTCTCGAGCGAAGGCGTCGCCGAGCCGAGCACGATCGGGATGTCGAGCTGCTTGGCGCGGAACACGGCGACGTCGCGCGCCGAATAGCGCAGGCCGTCCTGCTGCTTGAACGAGGCGTCGTGCTCCTCGTCGACGACGATCAGCTTCAGGCGCGGCAGCGGCATGAACACCGAGAGCCGCGTGCCGAGGACGATGTCGGCGCGGTCCTCCAGCGCCGCGACGAAGCCGCGCGCCCGCGCCGCGTCGGCCAGGCCGCTGTGCGCCGAAACGATGCGCGCGTTCGGGAAGCGCGCGGCGACGCGGCCTTCGAGCTGGGGCGTCAGCGCGATCTCGGGCACCAGCATCAGCGCCTGGCCGCCGGCCGCGAGCACGGCGTCGATGGCGCGCAGGTAGACCTCGGTCTTGCCGCTGCCGGTGATGCCGTGCAGCAAAAAGACCTGGAACGCCGCCGCGGCGCCGATGGCCTCGACGGCAGCCCGCTGCTCGTCGAGCAGTTCGGGCGGCGTCGGCAGGGCGACGGCCGGCACCGGCTTTTCCTTCGGCACGCGCGGCAGCTTGCCCTTGCGCAGCATCGGCGGCAGGGCGAAGCCGATCACCTGGCCGAGCGGGTATTGGTAATAGCGGGCGGCGAACTCGCACAACGCGATCCAGTCCGCCGGCAGGGGCGGCAGGTCACGCAGCAGCTCGCGCACCGGCTTGATCTTGTCGGCGGGCTGGTCGCTCGCCTCCAGCACCGCGAGCACCACGCCGACCTTCTCGCCGCTCCCGAACGGCACCACGGCACGGATGCCGACATCCGCCGCGGAGGCGTCCTCGGCGCGGTAATCGAAGGGACGCGCCAAGGGGACGTCGAGGGCGACGCGGACGATGCTCATCGCCGCTGACCGGCCCGCTCGGGTAACGTCGGATTCACCTTCACTGATTCCCCTAATTTATTGGCGCGTAAGGGCTTTTCGCTTGCTCGCAAAACCTGTGGACAAATTTGTGAGTAAGCCCCGAAGCGGCGGGCTAACTCGGCGCCCTATAAGGCTAAATTCATAGGCGCTCAGGAAACAGGCGAAACTTCGTCCTTGAATAATCAATGACTTAAGCAAACGCTTATTCTCGACACCGGGAATTGCCGTGCGTTGCCGAACAAAGCGGGTTTCTGTGAATAAGTCAACAGGGCAGTGCATTTTGCCGAGCCCTTGCGGGGCGGGGTTTTCGGCCGTTCGCCAGGCGCCGCGGGCCGCGGCGCCTGGCCGGCGCAGGCCTCAGCCGCGCCAGTGCTGATGCACCGCCTCGACGAGCGCGGTCACGTGGTCCGGCGGGGTGTGCTGCGAAATGCCGTGGCCGAGGTTGAAGACATGGCCGGTGCCCGGGCCGTAGCCGTCGAGCACGCGCCTGGCTTCGCGCTGGATGGCCTCGGGCGAGGCGAACAGCGCCATCGGGTCGAGGTTGCCCTGCAGCGCCACCTTGTCGCCGACGCGCTTCCGGGCCTGGCCGATGTCGGTGGTCCAGTCGAGGCCGACGGCATCGCAGCCGCAGCCGGCGATGTCCTCGAGCCACTGGCCGCCGCCCTTGGTGAACACGATCGAGGGAATCCGCTCGCCATCGTGGGTCTTCTTCAGGCCGGCGACGATGCGCTGGATGTAGGACAGCGAGAACTCGCGGAAGGCATGGGCCGGCAGGGCGCCGCCCCAGGTGTCGAAGATCTGCACGGCCTGGGCGCCGCACTCGATCTGCGCGTTCAGGTAGTCGACCACGGCGGTGGCCGTGACGTCGAGGATCCGGTGCAGCAGGTCCGGACGCTCGTACAGCATCGTCTTGACGTGGCGAAAGTCGTCGGAACTGCCGCCCTCGACCATGTAGCAGGCGAGCGTGAAGGGGCTGCCCGAGAAGCCGATCAGCGGCACCGAGTTGTTGAGCGCGCGGCGAATCTCGACCACGGCGTCCATCACGTAGCGCAGGTGGACGTTCGGGTCCGGCACTTCCAAGTCGCGGATCGCCCATTCCTCGCGCAGCGGGCGCTCGAACTTGGGGCCCTCGCCTTCGGCGAAGTAGAGACCCAGGCCCATGGCGTCGGGCACGGTGAGGATGTCGGAGAACAGGATCGCGGCGTCGAGGTCGTAGCGGGCCAGCGGCTGCAGCGTCACCTCGCAGGCGAGGCTGGGCGACTTGCAGAGGTCGAGGAAGCTGCCGGCGCGGCGGCGCGTCTCGCAGTATTCGGGCAGGTAGCGGCCAGCCTGGCGCATCAGCCAGAGGGGAGTGTGGTCGACCGGCTCGCGCAGCAGGGCGCGCAGGAAATTGTCGTTCTGGGGGCGGGCCATGTAGGCGCTCCGGCGCAATGAAAGCCGGCATTATCGCATTGCCGGCCGGGTCTTCCTCCTACACAGATTCTTACAGTCGATTACAGCGGCGCAGGGCGGCGCGGCCGACACTTGGATCGCCGGGCAACGTTGCCCGGGATCAGGAGTCCGCCATGAACAAGCTCTTCCTTACGGTCCTCGCCGCCGGCCTGCTGACGGGCGGCAACGCCCTCGCCGACAACGGCTGGGGCCACGGGCGCCACCACTGGAAGCACCACCGGCACGCGCCGGCCGTCACCTACTACTATCCCTACGGCTACGCGCCGGTCGTCGTCTATCCGGCGCCGCCGCCAGTCGTCATTCGCGAGCGCATCATCGAGCGGCCCGCGTACTACTACGACGACGACTACGGCCCGGCCCGCTACGAGGGACGTCCGGCCGGCGGCAACATGGTCGGCACCACCCTCGGCGCCATTGCCGGCGCGGCGCTCGGCAGCCAGGTCGGCAGCGGCAACGGCCGCGTCGCCGCGACGGCGATCGGTGCCGTGGTCGGCGGCAGCCTCGGCGGGCGGTAAGCGGTTACTTGCGCCAGAAGGCCGGCGTCAGCACGACGAGCAGGGTGAAGATCTCGAGCCGGCCGAGCAGCATGGCGAAGGTGCAGACCCAGGTCTGGAATTCCGTCAGCGACTTGTAGGTGGTCGCCGGTCCGACCTGGTTGAGGCCCGGCCCGGTGTTGTTGATGCTGGCGACGACGGCCGAGAACGCCGTCACCACCTCGAGTCCCGAGAACACCATCACCAGGGTCATCGAGACGATGCTGACCATGTAGATGAAGCCGAAGGCGAGGATGGCGAACAGGATCGGCGACGGCACCGCCTGCCCGCCGACACGCACCGGATACACGGCCGCCGGATGCATGGCGCGCACGAGTTCGCGGTACACCTGCTTGTAGAGCACCAGGGCGCGGATCATCTTGATGCCGCCGCCCGTCGATCCGGCGCTGGTGGCGAAGCTGCACAGGAACAGCATCCACAGCGGCGCGAACATCGGCCACAGGTTGTAGTCGGTGTTGGCGAAGCCGGTCGTCGTCGCGATCGAGACGACATTGAAGGCGGCGTAGCGGAAGGCTTCGGAGAACTGCCCGTAGGTCCCCACCTCGACCAGGTAGAGCGCGATGCCGAGCACGCTCGCGCCGACCACCGTCAGATACCAGCCGGCCTCGGGGTCGTGGATGTAGGGCCGCAAGCCGCGGCCATGGAGCGCCGTGAAATGGGTCGCGAAGTTCATGCCGGCGATCAGCATGAAGACGATGGCCACGGCTTCGACGGCGGTCGAATTGAAATGGCCGTAACTGGCGTCGTGACTCGAGAAGCCGCCGAGGCCCATGGTCGAGAAGCTGTGCATGGCGGCGTCGAGCCACTCCATGCCGGCCCAACGATAGGCGAGGAAGCACGCCGCGGTAAAGCCGGCGTAGACGATCCAGAGCCCCTTGGCCGTCTCGGCGATGCGCGGCGTCAACTGGCTGTCCTTCATCGGCCCCGGCGTCTCGGCCTTGAACATCTGGCGGCCGCCGATGCCGAGCAGCGGCAGCACGGCGACGGCCAGCACGACCAGGCCCATGCCGCCGATCCAGACCAGGAAGCAGCGCCAGAAGTTGATCGAGGGCGGCAGCGCGTCGAGGCCCTCGATCACCGTCGCCCCGGTCGTCGTCAGGCCCGACATCGCCTCGAAGTAGGCGTCGGTGAACGACAGGTTGATCTGGTAGATGAACGGCAGGCAGGCATACAGCGGCAGCAGCGTCCACACCATGACGACGAGCAGGAAGCCGTCGCGCACCCGCAGCTCGCGCTTGTCGCGGCGGACGGCGAACCACATCAGCAAGCCGGTCGCGCAGGTGATGATCGCCGCCTCATCGAAGGCCGTCACCGCGCCGTCCTTGAGGTGGAACGAGACCGCGATCGGCACCAGCATCAGCAGCCCGAAGCAGAACGCGATCAGGCCGAAGGCGCGGAAGACCGGATAGAAACGCTGCATCAAAGGAAACCGACGGCGACCTGGAACAGCTTCTCGACGTCGCGCACGTTGCGCTTGCGCGTGCAGAACACGATCACGTGGTCGTCGCTCTCGATCACCGTGTCGTGGTGGGGGATGATCACCAGGTCCCGGTACTCGTCCACCAGGAAGCCGTCCTTCGCCACGACGGTCGTCTCCTGGCTGCGGCGCACGATGGCGGCGATGTGCGCGCCGTCGATCTCGGGCAGGTCGGCGATGCGCCGGCCCACCACCTTCGAGGTGTTGCGGTCGCCGTGGGCGACGATTTCGAGCGCCTCGGCGGCGCCGCGCCGCAGGCTGTGCACGCGCTCGACGTCGCCGCGGCGCACGTAGGCGAGCAGCGAGCCGATCGAAACCTGCGCCGGCGAGAGGCCGATGTCGATCGGGCCGCCCTGCACCATGTCGGCATAGGCGCGGCGGTTGATCAGGGCGACGACGCGCTTGCAGCCGAGGCGCTTGGCGAGCGACGCCGCCATGATGTTGTCCTCGTCGTCGTTGGTCAGCGCCAGGAACAGATCCATCTCGTCGATGTTCTCCTGCTCGAACAGCTTCTCGTCGGTGGCGTCGCCGTGCAGCACCAGCGTCTTCGGCAGCCGCTGGGCGACCAGCTCGGCGCGCGCGCGGTCGCGCTCGAGCAGCTTGACCTCGTAGGCCTGCTCGAGGCGTGCGGCGACGCGGGCGCCGATGTTGCCCGCGCCGGCGATCATCACGCGGCGCACCGGCTTCAGCATGCGCCGCAGCTCGCGCATCACCGGCCGGATGTGCTCGGAAGCGGCCAGCAGGAAGACTTCGTCGCCCGCCTCGATGACCGTGCCGCCCTGCGGATCGATCGCTTTGTGGCTGCGGAAGATCGCGGCGATACGCGCGTCGATGCCGCGCGGCAGGTGGCCGCGCATCTCGCGGATCGCCTTGCCGACCAGCAGCCCGCCCTCGTAGGCGCGCACGCCGACGAGCGTGACGCGGCCGTGCGCGAAGTCGAGCACCTGCAGCGCCTCGGGAAACTCGACCAGCTTGGCGATCGTTTCGGTGATGTCCTGCTCGGGGCAAATGGCGTGGCTGACGGCGAAGTTGTCGTCGCTCAGCAGGCGCTCGTCCTCGAGGAAGTCGGCGGAGCGCAGGCGCGCGATGCGCGTCGGCACGTTGAACAGGGTGCGCGCAATCTTGCAGGCGACGAGGTTGGTCTGGTCCGATTGCGTGACGGCGACCAGCATGTCGGCGTCCTCGATGCCGGCCTGGCGCAGCACGGAAGGGTAGGCGGCATTGCCGGCGACGGTGCCGACGTCGAGGCGGTCGGCCAGTTCGGCGAGGTACTCGCGGTTCTGGTCGACGATCACGATGTCGTTGGCCTCGGAGGCCAGCGCCTCGGCCACGCTGGCGCCGACCTGGCCGGCGCCGAGAATGATGATTCGCACTAGGCGTCCTCGCTGTCGCGGCGCCCGGCGCGCAGGCCGAGGTCCTTGAGCTTGCGGTAGAGGTGCGTGCGCTCGAGGCCGGTCTTCTCGGCCAGCCGCGTCATGGCGCCGCCTTCGCGCGCCAGGTGGTATTCGAGGTACATGCGCTCGAAGATCTCGCGCGCCTCGCGCAGCGGCAGTTCCATCACCTCGGGCGGCAGGCCCGGCGGCAGGTTGGGGTCCTGCGTGGCGCCGGGGAACAGATGCTGCGTCACGGCCTCGCCGTCGATCTCCTCCTCGAGCGCCGACAGCGCCAGCGACTTCACGGCGCTGCGCAGTTCGGCGTAGCCGCCCGGCCACGCATGCTGGCGCAGGGCGTTGAGCGCAGAAGTCGAGAAGCGCCGCAGCGGCACCTCGCCGGCCTCGGCGAGGTGCGCGAGGAGGTGCGCCGCGACGTCGGGAATCTCGTCCTTGAGCTGCGCCAGCGTCGGCAGGCCGAGCCAGACGTCGAACAGGCGGCGCAACTGCGCCTCCTCCCAGCCGTGGGCCTGCAGTTCGGCGGGCTCGTGAATCGTGCCGGCGACGAGGCGCAGGCCGAACTTGTCGAGGCGCTCGAAGGCGAACAACAGGTTCTTCTGCTGCAGCCGCGTCAGCCGCGCCAGTTCCTCGCAATAGAGCACGCCGCCGTGGGCCGCCTGCAGGGCCTCGAGCGTCAGCGGCGTCGAATCGGCGGCGAGGTCGATCCACGCCTTGCCGCTCGGATGCAGCGTGCGCGCGGCCAGCTCGACGATGCCGCCGTTGCCGGTGCGCAGCAGCACGGCCGCATTCTTCGACGCCACCTGCTCGAGCCGCTTCTTCAAATCCTTCAGCGGCGCCGAACGCGGGAAGGCCGCCAGCGAGAGCCCGCCGACGCCAGGCTTGCGCCCGAGCTCGAGGCCGCGGCGCACGGCGGCGAGCAGCTTCTGCATGCCGATCGGCTTCTCGAGGAAATCGAGCGCGCCGATCTTGGTCGCCTCGACCGCGGTGTCGATGGTGCCGTGGCCGGACATCATGACGACGGGCATCGTCAGCTGGCCGTTGGCCGCCCACTCCTTGAGCAGCGTGATGCCGTCGGTGTCGGGCATCCAGATGTCGAGCAGCACCAGGTCCGGCCGGGCCGCCTCGCGTGCCAAGCGCGCCGCCATGGCGTTTTCTGCCAGGGTCACGTCGTGGCCTTCGTCGCGGAGGATGTCCGAGAGCAGTTCGCGGATGCCGATTTCGTCGTCGACTACCAATATCTGGGGCATGTCTGTCTTTCCTACGCTGCCAGCGGCAGCCGAATCGAAATTTGCGCGCCGCCGCCTTCGCGGTTCGCGAGCTTGATGTCGCCGCGATGCTCGTCGACGATCTTCTTGACGATCGCCAGCCCGAGCCCCGTGCCCTTGGCCTTGGTCGTCACGTAGGGCTCGAAGGCGCGGGCGAGGATCTGCGGCGGAAAACCGGCGCCGCGATCGCAGACGGCGAGCACCGCGCGCTTGTCGTCGCGCCGCGTCGTCACCGTGATCTCGGGCGCGGGGGCGCCGGGCTCGGCGGAGGCCTCGCGGGCGTTCTTGATCAGGTTGTGCAGCACCTGGCGCAGCTGCTTGCCGTCGGCGATCACCGGCGGCAATTCGTCGGCGAGCTCGACGACCAGCGGCGTGCCGGCGGACTGGTAGAGGTCGAGCAGTTCGCGCACGAGGGCGTTGAGGTCGAGCGCGGCGAGCTCCGGCGGCGGCGTCTTGGCATATTCGCGGAAGTCGTTGACCATGTTCTTCATGGCCTCGACCTGATTGACGATGGTCCGCGTCGAGCGCTCGAGCATTTCCCGCGCGGCCGGGTCGAGCTTGTCGGCGAGCTTGAGCTGCAAGCGCTCGGCCGAGAGCTGGATCGGCGTCAGCGGGTTCTTGATCTCGTGGGCGAGGCGCTGGGCGACTTCGCCCCAGGCGGCGGATCGCTGCGCCGAGATCAGGTGCGTGATGTCGTCGAAGACGACGACGTAGCCGCCGTCGCCCTCGGTCAGCGTCGAGCCGCGCAGCAGCAGCGTCTGCTGCGTCGCCGCGTCGCCGCCGAGCTCGAGCTGTTGCTGCCACTCGGCGCCGCGCTCGCGGAAGCCGGCGGCGACGGCGGCGGCGAAGGCGGCGTGGCGCGTCCATTGCTCGAGCGGCACTTCCTCGCTGCCCGCGAGATCGTCGCCGAGGATGGCCATCGCGCCGCGGTTGGCGGCGCGCAGGCGGAATCCGGCGTCGAAGGCGAGCACGCCGGCGGAAAGGTTGGCGAGCACGCTCTCCAGGTAGGCGCTGGTCGCCTCGAGCTGGCTGCGGTGGCGCTCGGTCTCGCGGCGCGCCTCGTCGAGCTGGCGCGTCATCTTGCTGAACGACTGCGTCAGCACGCCGAGTTCATCGTGCGTCTCGAGCGCCGTGCGCGGCGTGAAGTCGCCGGCGGCGACCGCCTGCGTGCCTTCGGCGAGGATCAGCAGCGGGCGCGCGAGGCGCTCGGCGAGGAAGAAGGCGAGCGCGACGGCGGCGAACAGCGCCAGCAGCAGCGTGAAGGTGAGCGTCAGGGTGTAGATGCGCTTGAGGCCTTCCTTGCCGAGCTGCAGCTCCTGGTAGTCGCGGTAGGCGGCGGCCACGGAGTCGGCACTGCGCGCGATCGCGCCGGGCACCGGCTGGCTCAGCTGCAGCACGCGCGGCTCGTCGCCGAGCGACTGGCCGGGAACCGGAACCAGCGCGCGCAGCACCAGGCCGGTGGCGGCATCGCCCTCGACCAGCGTCAGCCCGCGGCCCTGGCGCGCCTGGCGCAGTTCCGCCGGCGCCGGCGGCACCGGCAGCAGCATGTCGACGTCGGCCGAGCTGTGCAGCAGGACGCGGCCAGACACGGCGACCAGCGTCGCGCTGTGCACGCCGGCCTGCTCGCGCAAGCGGTTGAGCTGCGACGGCCGCACGCTGGCCGGATCGCCGAGGTCGAGCGCGAGGTTGCGCGACTTCTCGAGCAGCTCGCCCTGCAGCGTGTCGAGCACGGTGCGGCCGAGGCTGAGGCCGTCCTCGAGCGCGCTGTCGACGCGCACGTCGAACCAGGAGTCGATGCTCTTGACGGCGAACTGCATCGAGACGCCATAGACGAGCACGCCGGGAAGCACGGCCATCAGGGCCAGCATCGCCAGCAGGCGCAACTTGAGCTTGGAGCCGAACACGCCGCTGCGATGGTCGCGCCAGAGCGCACGCAACTGCAGCGAGACGAGGCCGAACAACGCGACCGCGGCGAGCGCGTTGAAGCCGAGCAGCACCGGGTAATTGCGCGCGAACCAGGCGGTATTGGCGCTGGCCGTCGCCAGCAGGAACAGCAGCATGGCGCCGAAGGCGGCGAGGACGAAGAGCGCGATCTTCACGGCTTCATTTGTCCCCGGCCGTGAACTGCCAGCGCTGCACGGTGGCGTCGACCTGCCAGTCGCGATTCGCGAGCGCGTCGACCTGCAGCGGCTTCGGCAGCTGCCCGCGGTCGAGCGACAGGCGCAGCGCGGCCTCGTAGGTCTCGCCCGCCTTGAGCACGCCCTTGTCGACGATGTGCAGCGCGCCGACGCGGGCGATCACGCGCAACGCATCGGCCAGGCTGGCGAAGGTCTGGTGCAGGCCGCCGGCCGACAGGCGGTACTGGCGCGTCAGCGCGTTGTAGGCGAGCTTGTATTCGACGCGGCGCCCGGCGACGTGCTCGCTCGCCCAGTACCAGCGCGGGCGCCGCAGGTCGAACTCGAGCACGAAGTAGAGCGGCACGCCGCGCGCGACGGCTTCCTCCAGCCGCGGCCCGAGGTCGACGGCGAACTCCGCGGAGAGCGCGTAGCCGTCGTCAGTCAACGACAGCGACGCCTGCTTCGGCTCGATGCTGCCGGCCTGGACGAGCGCCGTCGCCAGCAGCAGCCAGGCGACGAGGCAGGCGTCAAGCAGTCTTTTCAAGCAGGGCGTAATAGAAACCGTCATGTTCGGCGCCTGGCAGCAGCTGCCATTCGTTTTCGCGTCCGCCCGTCGGCAGGCGAACGACATTCTTGTGGCGGGCGGTGAAGGCCGCCGCCTGCTGCGAATTCTCCCTCGGAAACACGGAACACGTGCAGTAGAGCATTCTGCCACCGGGTGCCAGCGCTTGCCACAAGGAATCAAGGATTTGCGCCTGCGTCGCGGCGAAGTTGTCGATGTCGCCGGGACGGCGCAGCCACTTGCTGTCGGGATGCCGGCGCGCGACACCGCTGGCCGAACAGGGCACGTCGGCGAGGATGCGGTCGAAGGGGCGCCCGTCCCACCAGGCGTCGAGCCGGCGCGCGTCGCCGACGCGCACGTCGGCGCGCTGGCCGAGGCGCGCGAGGTTCCCGTCGATGCGGCCGGCGCGGGTCGCATCCACCTCGAGCGCCGTCATGTCGACGTCGGCGAGCTCGAGCACGTGGCAGGTCTTGCCGCCGGGCGCGGCGCAGGCATCGAGCACGCGCATGCCGTCGCGCGCATCGAGCAGCCGCGCCGCCTGCTGCGCCCCGGCGTCCTGCACCGAGACACGTCCTTCCGTGAAACCGGGCAGGCGATCGACGCCGACCGGCTTCTCGAGCAGGACCGCCTGGTCGTCGAGCGCGCGCGCGCCGATGCCTGCGGCGGCCAGCTCGGCGACGTACGCCGCCGCGTCGCCGTGACGGCGATTGACGCGCAGGCACATCGGCGGATGGCCGTTGCCGGCTTGCGCGATCGACTGCCAGTCGCCCGGCCAGGCGGTGATCAGCTGGTCGAGCCACCAGCGCGGATGCTGGAAGCGCGCCACGTCGTCGGCTTGCGCGGCCGCCTCGAGCTCTTCGCGGCGGCGCAGATAGTTGCGCAGCACGCCGTTGACGAGGCCCTTGAACTTGCCGCTGGCGATGCCTTCCGCGGCGCGCACCGCCTGATCCACGGTCGTGTGACTGTCGGCCGGACGCTCGTCGAGGCGATGCAGCGCCGCGAGCAGCAGCCCGCGCACGACGGGATCTGCGAGCGGCCGTTCCATGAGCCGGCCGAGGTGGAAGTCGCCGCGGCCGTAGCGGCGCAGCGCGCCATAGGCGAGGCTTTGCGCGGCCGCGCGCGTGGCGCCGGAGAGCCGCGCGGCGGCAAGGACGGCATCGAGGTTGCGGCCGGCGATGACGCCGGCGACCGCCTTGGCGGCGGCGGAAAGGGCAGGGGCTAGCGGTGCGGACGACGGCATTGACGCAGCATACCGTGCCGACGCGGCCTCAGGGCATGATCTCGACGTACTCGTAGACCTCGGCGTCGAGCAAACGCTTGCGCGCCGGCAGCGGCAGGCGCGCAAACCACGCATGCGGATCGTGCTTGTCGATCTCGCGGCCGAGGAACTTCAGCAGCTCGCAGATCGGCTCGACGACGTTGGCGCGGTAACGCAGGTCGTTCCGGACGTAGCCGAGGTGCAGGTTCTTCATGCAGTTGCGCCGGCACCACGAGAACGCCTCGCAGCCTTCGCAGGGCATCGCGGCCGTCGGCTGCAGCGGGCTCTTCTTCAGCCAGTTGCCCTGGACCTCGCCCATCTGCATGTCGGGCGCGTACATCATGTCGGGGCAGGGGAAGATCTTGCCGTCGGGCATGACGTTGATCAGGTGCGTCGACACGCGGCACTGCGTCTGGCCCGCGTAGAGCTCCTGCGCGCGCGTCGGCATCACCTTGTTGCGCACGATGCCCATCAGCGGGATCAGCGGATAGAGTTCCTCGCCGGAGGCGAAGAAGCGCGCGACCAGGCGCTCGAGCACGCGCTTGCGCTTGTAGACCGAGTCGTCGCCATACATCTCGTCGGCGACGAACTGCCAATACACATAGTCGAAGGCGTCGACCGCCGTGACGAGCTCGTCGATCTCCTCGAAGGTCGTGTCCGGATTGCCCCAGGTGACGCGCGCCGTGATGGTGCCGCCGACGCGCTCATGCACCTTGTTGAGGTTGCCGATCACCTGGCGGTAGATGCCGCGGCCGCGATAGCCGTCGGTGGTCCGCTCGCCGCCGTCGATCGAGACGAGCACGTTCGAGAAGCGCGCCAGCATCCAGTCGGGCAGGTTGTCGAGCAGCGTGCCGTTGGTCTGCAGCTGGTAGCGGAACTCGGGGAAGCGCTGCATGACCGACTTCATCATGCCGAGGTTGAGCGTCGGCTCGCCGCCGTAGAAGGTGACGTAGACCTCCTTGCCGGCGAGATGCCGCTCGACGAAGGCGGCGAGCTGCTCGATGTCGTACTTGAGCTCGGTCTGCGAGCCGAGCACCTCGCCGACGCCGAGCGAGCAATAAGTGCACTTGAGGTTGCACTTGAGCGTGGTCAGCAGCTGCAGTTCGACGCGGCCGCCGACGATGGGGTCGGCGTCGCGGTTCGGCGCGATCGCCGGAGTGACGGAAACGGTGGTCATATTGCGGAGTGAGTCGAGGGCGCCGGCTCTGCGGCCGGCATGGGCGCGGACTGTACTCGACTGCCCCGGCCTGTCAAGCCGGCCTAAAGCCGCTCCAATGAAGCGGTTATTATCTTCATGCTCGTGTGCTATAGAACAAAGGCAGGTGTGGGAGGACTTCTCTTCCAAGCGAGCGACGAGAAGGCACCGGGGTACGAAGATGAAAAAGGGACGACCTCAAATCATCGTCGTCGACGACGACGATGCGACGCGAGAGGCGATCTGCGACCTGGCGGAGAGCGTCGGCATCGCTGCCACGGGCTATGCCGGGTGCCGCGCGTTCCTCAAGGACAGGTCATCCCACGATTGCGACTGCCTGATCCTCGACATCCGCCTGCCCGACGGCAACGGCCTCAAGTTCCACGAGCAGCTCGTGGTCGACGGCGAGGCGCCGCCGGTCATCTTCATCAGCGGCTTCGGCGACATTCCGATGGTCGTCCAGGCGATGCGCCAGGGCGCACTCGATTTCCTCGAGAAGCCGTTCGGCAGCCAGGCGCTGCTCGACCGCATCCACCTGGCGCTCGCGCATTCGGCGCGCCAGCGCCGCGAACGCCACCTCAACAGCGCCGTCCGGGCGCGCATCGAACTGCTCACCCCGCGCGAGCGCGAAGTGATGGAACTCATGGCCGGCGGCTGCAGCAGCAAGGACATCGGCCGCATGCTGGACATCAGCGTGCGCACTGCGGAACACCACCGGGCGCGCGTGCGCGCCAAGATGGGCGTGAATACGGTGGCCGCCCTGGTTGCGCTGCTCGGAGGCCGGAATAAGTAGTTCTACGGAGTTGAATCCCAAACTTCACGGATTGTCGAGCGCAAGCGCGCCGGTAGAGTTCGCCGACCTCCCACGTTTGTCATATTTGTCCGATGCCTGCGCCGCTGCCTGACAACCCGCCCGGAGCCCATTCCGCACGGAAGGCTCCGCCCCGCAACGACGCCGAGGACGTATCGCGGGCGCTGATACGCGCCATCGCCGAGGGCGTCGTCGGCTTCGAAGCGGACCTGCCGCATCGCGTGCGCTACTTGAATCCCCAGGCCGAACGGCTGCTCGGCGTCGAGGAAGGTGCCGCCACCGGCATGGCGCTGGTCGATCTCGTCACCATCGCCGAGACCGCCTGCGGCCGGTCGTTCGGCGGCGACGATCCGCTGCCCGCGCAGGGCGAGTTCGAGGCGCTGATACGCACGCGCGCCCATCCCGAAGGCTTGCATGCGCTGCTCAGCTTCCTGCCCGTGGTCGACCACGGCGACCGGCTCGCCGTCCTGACGCTGCGCGACGTCAGCGCGCGCCGCGCGGCGGAGGAGAAGCTGCGGCTTTCCGACAAGGTCTTCGAATTCAGCGCCGAGGCCATCGTCATCACCGACGCCGAGGCGACGATCCTCGCCGTCAATCCTGCCTTCACCTGGCTCACCGGCTTTCGCCCCGACGAAGCCATCGGCCAGACGCCGCGCATCCTCAAGTCCGGCCGCCAGGAGGACCGCTTCTACGCCGACATGTGGCAGGCGCTGCTCGAGGACGGCTACTGGCAGGGCGAGCTGTGGGACCGGCGCAAGGACAGCAGCGAGTACCCGAAGTGGCTGACCATCAATGCCGTGCGCGACGAGTGCCGCCGCACGACGCATTACGTCGCGCTGTTCTCGGACATCTCCGAACGCAAGGAAAACGAGAACCGCATCCGCTTCCTCGCCGAGCACGACCACCTGACCGGTCTGCCGAACCGGCGCCTGCTCGAGACGAAGGCGCGCCAGTTGATCGCCTCGGGGCGGCGGCGCGACACCGGCCTAGCGCTGATGATGGTCGACCTCGACCGCTTCAAGAACGTGAACGACACGCTCGGCCACGCGACCGGCGACCGCCTGCTGATCGAGGTGGCGCGACGTCTGGTCGACAACGTGCGCGCCAGCGACACCGTCGTGCGCCTCGGCGGCGACGAGTTCGTGGTCCTGCTCGAAGGCGCGCGCACGGCCGAGGAGGTCGTGCCGGTCGCCGTCAAGCTGCGCGAGGCGCTGAACCATCCCGTGGTGATCGACGGCCACGCCCTGCATACGCCGCCGAGCATCGGCATCGCGCTGTATCCCCAGGACGGCCCCGACGTCGAGACGCTGCTGCGCAACGCCGACACCGCGCTCTATCAGGTCAAGGCCGGCGGGCGCAACGCCTGGCTGTTCTACAGCGGCGCCATGAACGAGGCCGTCCGCGCGCGCCTGCAGCTCGAGCAGGACCTGCGCCGCAGCGTCGAGGCCGGCGATTTCGAGCTCCACTTCCAGCCGCAGTTCGAGGCCGCGACCGGGCGCATCCTGGTGTGGGAAGCCCTGCTGCGCTGGAACCACCCGACGCGCGGCCAGGTGGCGCCGGAGGAATTCATCGGCACCGCCGAGGAAACCGGCCTCATCCTGCCGCTCGGCGAGTGGGTGCTGAACACGGCCTGCCGCGAAGCCAAGCGCTGGGAGCACGAAGGCCACGGCCGGTTCCGCATCGGCGTGAACCTGTCGGCGCGGCAGTTCTCGGACCCCGGCCTCGCCGCGGCCGTGCGGCGGGCGCTGGCCGATTCCGGCCTCGCCGCGGAGCGGCTGGAACTCGAGATCACCGAAAGCCTGCTGATGGGCAGCCACCCCGAAGTGAAGGCAAACCTCGCCAGCCTGAAGTCGATCGGCATCGGCCTGACGCTCGACGACTTCGGCACCGGCTATTCCTCGCTCGCCTACCTGAAGGCTTTCGCGGTCGATCGTCTGAAGATCGACCGCCTGTTCGTGCGCGACGTCGACAAGAACGAGAACGACGCCGCCATCGTGCGGGCGATGATTTCGCTGGCGCAGGCGCTCGGCCTCGGCATCGTCGCGGAAGGCGTCGAGACCGAAGGCCAGCACGCCTTCCTGCGCGACAACGGCTGCCCGGAGACGCAGGGCTTCCTGCTCGGCGCGCCGATGCCATCGGCGGCGATCGGCGGCTTCCTCGCCGGCCTCGCCGGCGCCTAGTCCCCTACCAGCGGCGCACCATCGCGCGCAGCCGCGCGATGCGCTCGGCGGTGGCCGGGTGCGTGGCGAACAGCCCCGCCAGCCCGCCGCCCGCGAGCGGATTCATGATCATCATCTGCGCCGTTTCCGGATGCGCCTCGGCGCTCGGCATCGGGATGCCGCGGGCGTAGGCGTCGATCTTCGCCAGCGCGTCGGCGAGCGCATGCGGATCGCCCGAGAGTTCGGCGCCGCCGCGATCGGCCTCGAATTCGCGCGCCCGCGAGATCGCCATCTGGATCAACGAGGCGGCGAGCGGCGCCAGGAGCGCGACCGCGAGGCCGGCGATCGGGTTGGCCGGCCGGCCGCTCTCGTCGCGACCGCCGAAGAACATCGCGAAGTTGGCGAGCGCCGAGATCGCGCCGGCCATCGTCGCCGCGATGGTCGAGGTCAGGATGTCGCGGTGCTTCACGTGCGAGAGCTCGTGGGCCATGACGCCGCGCAGTTCGCGCGCCGACAGCAGCTGCAGGATGCCGGTGGTCGCCGCCACCGCGGCGTGCTCCGGATTGCGGCCGGTGGCGAAGGCGTTCGGCTGCGCCTCGTCGATCAGGTAGACGCGCGGCATCGGCATGCCGGCGCGCGCCGACAACTCCGCGACCATGTTGTAGAGGTAGGGGCTGCTGGCGGCATCGACCTCGTGCGCGTCGTACATCCGCAGCACCATCTTGTCCGAGAACCAGTAGGCGAGGATGTTCATGCCGCCGCCGAACAGCAGCGCCAGCATCATGCCGCTCTCGCCGCCGATCATCGCGCCGACGACGCCGAACAGCGCCACGATGGCCGCCATCAGGACCGTGGTCTTGAGCCAGTTGCCGAGCATGGTGTCTTTCTCCGTCCAATCAACCGCTCCATTAGATAGGGCGGTCGAACGGGAAATTCAATCGGCGGGAAGGTCGAAGCGGCTGCCGGGCGGCAGCGCGAAGCCGTGCAGGAAGTCGCGCGCCGGCAGGCGCTTGCCGCCGGGCTTCTGCAGCAGGACGAGGTTCAGCACGCCCTCGCCGCAGGCGACGCGGACGCCGTCGGCGTCGGCCGTCAGCACCGTTCCCGGCTCGCCCGCGCCGGCCTCGGGCCGTGCCATCCAGACCTTGATCGCCGTGCCGGCGACGCTCCCCGCGGCGCCGGGGAAGGGATTGAAGGCACGCACGCGGCGCGCGAGTTCGGCCGCCGGCCGGCGCCAGTCGAGCACGCTCTCGGCCTTGCCGATCTTGTTGGCGTAGGTGACGCCTTCTGCGGGCTGCGGGGTCGGCCGCAATTCGTCCAGGCGCGCGAGCGCGTCGACGATCAGGCGGCCGCCGAGCGCCGCGAGCTTGTCGTGCAGCGTCGCGGCGGTGTCGTCGTCCGCAATCGGCAGCGATTCAACGAGCAGCGTCGGGCCGGTGTCGAGCCCGGCTTCCATCTGCATGATGCCGACGCCGGTCTCGGCGTCGCCGGCCTCGATGGCGCGCTGGATCGGCGCCGCGCCACGCCAGCGCGGCAGCAGCGAACCGTGGATGTTGAGGCAGCCGCGGCGCGGAATGGCGAGCACCGCCTGCGGCAGGATCAGGCCGTAGGCCGCGACCACCAGCACCTCGGGCGCCGCCGCGACCAGCGGCGCGTGCGTCGCGGGGTCGCGCAGCTTCTCGGGCTGGTGCACGGGAATGCCGCGTTCGACCGCCAGTTGCTTGACCGGACTCGCCTGCAGCTGCATGCCGCGGCCCGCCGGCCGGTCGGGCTGCGTCAGGACCAGCGGAACCTCATGCCCGGCATCGAGGATCGCCGCCAGCGCGACGCGCGCGAATTCCGGCGTGCCGGCGAAGGCGACTCTCACGCCGTGATCCGCGCCTGTTTTGCGAGCTTGGCTTTAATGCGCTGCTGCTTGAGCCGGGACAGGTAATCGACGAAGACCTTGCCTTCGAGGTGATCGATCTCGTGCTGGACGCAGACCGCGAGGATGCCCTCGGCTTCGAGCTCGAAGGGCTGGCCGTCGAGGCCGAGCGCGCGCACGCGTACGCGTTCGGAACGCGTCACGGTGTCGTAGATGCCGGGCACCGACAGGCAGCCTTCCTCGCCCTCGTGCTCGCCTTCGCGCCGGAGGATCTCCGGGTTGATGAACACGCGCAGGTCGTCCTTGGCCTCGGAGACGTCGATCACGATGACGCGCTTGTGCACGTCCACCTGCGTCGCCGCGAGACCGATGCCGGGCGCCGCGTACATCGTCTCCGCCATGTCGGCGGCGAGCTTGCGGATGTCGGCGGTCACGCTCTCGACGCGCGCAGCCTTCTTGTAGAGGCGCGGATCGGGGTAGCGCAGTATGGGCAAAAGGGCCATGAATACGGGTCTATATCGATTGATGCCAGAAGGATTTGGGGGCAGAATCCCGCGAATCTGCCGGGAGACCAACCATGCGTCGCATTATATCTGCGCTGCTTTTCTGCATTTCAAGCTGGGCCTCCGCCCAGGAAGCGCAACCGATCGAACTCAATCCCGACGCGCCCGACCGCCACATCGTCGTTCCCGGCGACACCCTGTGGGGCATCGCGGCCCAGTTCCTCAAGGACCCGTACCGCTGGCCTGACGTCTGGCGCCTGAACCCCGACGAGATCAGGAACCCGCACCGCATCTACCCCGGCCAGGTGGTGATCCTCGACCGCAGCGGCGACCGGCCGCTGCTGAAGATCGGCAAGCTCGTGAAGGCCGAGCCGCGCGTCTATTCCGAGGCGCCGCCGAAGGAAATTCCCGCGATCCCGCAACACGTCATCGAACCCTTCCTGACCCAGCCGCTGGTCGTCGAGCCGGGCGGGCTGGAGGGCGCGGCGCGCATCATCGCCATCCGCGAAGGACGCGTGAACGTCGGGCCCGGCGAATCGGTGTTCGGCACGCAACTCAAGTCCAAGTCGACACATTGGCAGATCTTCCGCCCCGGCAAGGTCATGCACGATCCAGACCGCGTTGACCCGGAGAAGCCCGGCGAAGTTCTCGGCGTCGAGGCGATCTACCTCGGCACCGCGCGCGTGCTTCAGGAAGGCGAGCCGGCGACGCTCGAGATCGTGACCGCGCGCCAGGAGATCGGCCGCAACGACTACCTGCTGCCGACGCCGCCGGCCGACATCGTCAGCTACGTCCCGCATGCCCCGGCCAAGCAGATCCGCGGCCGCATCATCGCGCTCTACGGCGGCGTCGGCGAAGGCGGCCGCCACTCGATCGTCTCGTTCTCGCGCGGCAAGAAGGACGGCCTCGAGATCGGCCACGTGCTGACCATCGACCGCGCCGGCCCGGCGGTGGTGAACCGCGACCGCGAAGGCAAGAAGGAAGTCTTCAAGCTGCCCGACGAGCGCTACGGCTCGCTGTTCGTGTTCCGCGTCTTCGACCGCGTCTCCTACGGCCTGGTGATGGACGCGGCGCGACCCGTGGTCGCCGGAGACGTCGTCCGCACCCCCTAAGAAGCCTCGCGGCCGTGGATGAGCTCGCCGCCTGGCTGCGCCTGACGCTGCTGCCCGGCATCGGCGGCGAGACGCAACGCCAGCTCCTCAAGACCTTCGGCCTGCCCTCCGCCATCTTCGCGGCGCGCGGCAGCGAACTTCGCGCCGCCGTCGGCGATGCGCTGGCGGCGACGATCACCGGCCACGCCTGCGACGCCGCCATCGAGGCGGCGCTCGAATGGTCGCGCCAGCCCGGCAACCGCATCCTCACGCTCGCCGATGCCGAATATCCGCAGGCGCTGCTGACCACCGCCGACCCGCCGGTGCTGCTCTACGCCAAGGGCTGCGTCGAGCAGCTGAACCGCCCGGCCTTCGCCGTCGTCGGCAGCCGCAACGCCACCAAGCAGGGCGAGGCGAACGCCCACGCGTTCGCGGCGGCGCTGTCGCAGGCCGGCCTGACCGTCGCCAGCGGCCTGGCGCTCGGCATCGACGCCGCCGCGCATCGCGGCGCGCTGGAGGGCGGCGCCGGCACCATCGCCGTCATCGGCACCGGCATCGACCGCATCTACCCGGCACGCAACGCCGCGCTGGCGCGCGACATCGCGGAGCGCGGCGTCATCGTGAGCGAATTCCACCTCGCCACGCCGCCGCACGCGCCCAACTTCCCGCGCCGCAACCGCATCATCGCCGGCCTCGGCCGCGGCTGCCTGGTGGTCGAGGCCGCCGACGCGAGCGGCTCGCTGATCACGGCGCGGCTGGCCGCCGACGCCGGGCGCGAGGTGTTCGCGATTCCGGGCTCGATCCATGCGCCGCTGTCGAAGGGCTGCCACCGGCTGCTCAAGCAGGGCGCCAAGCTGGTCGAGTCGGCGCGAGACATATTGGAGGAGTTGCGCTGGGAAGCCGTCGTCTCGCCCGTCACGGGCGAGCCGGCGCCGGCCGGCGACGACCCCGTCCTCGCCGCGCTCGGTCACGATCCGCTCGACCTCGACACCCTGTCGGCCCGCACCGACCTGCCCCCGGACCGCCTCTTGGCGCGCCTCCTGACGCTCGAACTCGACGGCCGCATCGCCCAGCTTCCGGGCGGCCGCTACCAGCGGCTCGGCTGACCCCGACTTGCCAGCGCCACGGGCAGGCGCTTATGATGCCGCGCTCAAGTCGCCCGGCCCCGCCATGACCAAACAACTCATCATTGCCGAGAAACCTTCCGTCGCCCAGGACATCGCCAAGGCGCTCGGGGGCTTCACGCGCCAGGGCGACTACTTCGAAAGCGACGACTACGTGCTCTCGTCGGCCATCGGTCACCTGCTCGAACTCACGGTGCCCGAGGAATACGACGTCAAGCGCGGCAAGTGGACCTTCACCCATCTGCCGATGATCCCCCCGCGCTTCGCGCTCAACCCGATCGAGAAGACCGCTGACCGCCTGCGGCTGCTGACGCGGCTGATGAAGCGCAAGGACGTCTCCGGCCTCGTGAACGCCTGCGACGCGGGCCGCGAGGGCGAGCTGATCTTCCGCTACGTCATCCAGCACGCCTTCGGCGACAAGCCCGCCAAACCGGTCCGCCGCCTCTGGCTGCAGTCGATGACCGCGAACGCGATCCGCGACGGCTTCGCCCACCTGCGCTCCGACCAGGAAATGCTGCCGCTGGCCGACGCTGCGCGCTGCCGTTCCGAGGCCGACTGGCTGATCGGCATCAACGGCACGCGCGCCATGACCGCCTTCAATTCCAAGGAAGGCGGCTTCTACAAGACCACGGTCGGCCGCGTGCAGACGCCGACGCTGGCGATCCTGGTCGAGCGCGAGCGACGCATCAAGGAATTTGTTTCGCGCGACTACTGGGAGGTCGAGGGCGAATTCCAGGCCGTCGCCGGCACCTATCGCGGCCGCTGGTTCGACGAGAAGTTCAAGAAGGGCGAGGACGAGCACGCCAAGGCCGAGCGCCTGTGGGAGAAGGCCAAGGCCGACGCCATCCGCCAGAAGTGCCTCGGCAAGCACGGCACGGTCGAAGAGGAGAGCAAGCCCAAGACCGAGCTGTCGCCGCTGCTGTTCGACCTCACCAGCCTGCAGCGCGAGGCCAACGGGCGCTTCGGCTTCTCGGCGCGCGCGACGCTGTCCGTCGCCCAGGCGCTGTACGAGAAGCACAAGGTCCTCACCTATCCGCGTACCGACTCGCGCTGCCTGCCGGAGGACTACCTGCAGCAGGTCAAGGACACGCTGCAGTCGATGGAAGGCACCGGCTACGAGGGCCTCGCCAAGAACGTGCTGAAGAACGGCTGGGTGCATCCGAACAAGCGCATCTTCAACAACGCCAAGATCTCGGACCACTTCGCCATCATCCCGACCGGCGCGCAGCCCAAGCACCTGTCGGAGCCCGAGCAGAAGATCTACGACCTCGTCACCAAGCGCTTCCTGGCCATCTTCTATCCGGCTGCCGAATACAACGTGACGACGCGCATCACCCGCGTCGAGCAGGAAGCCTTCAAGACCGAGGGCAAGGTGCTGGTCACCGCCGGCTGGCTCGCCGTCTACGGCAAGGAAGCGCAGGAGGACGGCGAGAGCCCGAACCTGCCGCCGCTCGAGAAGAAGGAGCGCGTCTGGGCCAACGACGTCGAGGTCAAGGACAACCAGACCAAGCCGCCCGCGCGCTTCAACGAAGCCACGCTGCTCTCCGCCATGGAAGGCGCCGGCAAGCTGGTCGAGGACGAGGAGCTGCGCGAGGCGATGTCCGAGCGCGGGCTCGGCACGCCGGCCACGCGCGCCGCCACCATCGAAGGCCTGATCGCCGAGGAATACGTGCATCGCAACGGCCGCGAACTGCAGCCGACGGCCAAGGCATTCTCGCTGCTGTTCGCGCTCGAGAAGCTCGGCATCGACGAGATCCGCTCGCCCGAACTCACCGGCCACTGGGAATTCAAGCTCAAGGAAATGGAGCACGGCCAACTGCCGCGCGACGAGTTCATGAGCCACATCGTCACGCAGACGCAGGTGATGGTGGACCGCATCAAGCATGGCGAACTGCCCGAGGAGGCATTCTCGACGCTGAAGGCGCCCTGCCCGAAGTGCGGCGGCACGATCCGCGAGACCTACAAGCGCTTCGAATGCCAGGGCTGCGACTACAAGCTGTGGAAGGTCGTCGCCAGCCGCCAGTGGGAACCCGAGGAAATCGAGGAGCTGCTGACCAAGCGCGTCATCGGCCCGGTTCAGGGCTTCCGCAGCAAGATGGGCCGCGCCTTCGCCGCCATCGTCAAGCTCAACGCCGAGCACATGCCGGAGTTCGACTTCGGCCAGGGCGGGGAAGGCGACGGGGAGGAAGTCGATTTCAGCGGCCAGGAGACGCTCGGCCCCTGTCCGAAGTGCCAGGCGCGCGTGTTCGAGCACGGCATGTCCTACGTCTGCGAAAAGTCCGTCGGCGCGGCGAAGAGCTGCGACTTCCGCTCGGGCAAGGTCATCCTGCAGCAGGAAGTCGGCCGCGACGAGATGAAAAAGCTGCTCGAGACCGGCAAAACCAGCCTGCTCAAGGGCTTCGTCTCCCAGCGCACGCGGCGCAAGTTCTCCGCGTATCTCACGCGCGGCGCCGACGGCAAGGTCGGCTTCGAGTTCGAGCCGCGCGCGCCGAAGGCGGGTGCGAAGACGGCCGCCGCCAAGGAACCGGCCGCCGACGCCGCCCCGGCAAAGGCAGCCAAGGCCGCCAAGCCCAAGGTCGTCAAGAAGCGGGCCGCCAAGTAGCTTGCGATGGCCGGCGGCCGGGCGTAGTATTACGCTTGTAATAACGTCGCGAGGTCATCATGCACTTCACGCTCAAGCTCACCCAGATCGGCAATTCCGTCGGCGTCGTGCTGCCGAAGGAGGCGCTCGCCGCGCTCAAGCTCGAGAAGGGCGACTCGATGTACCTCACGGAGTCACCCGAGGGCTTCCGCCTGACCGCCTACGATCCCGAGTTCGAACACCAGATGAATGCCGCCGAGAGCATCATGAAGCGGCGGCGCAACGTCCTTCGCGAACTGGCGAAGTGAGCTTCGTCTGGATCGAGGAG
Organism: Pseudomonadota bacterium; assembly: GCA_046726235.1. Taxonomy (GTDB): domain Bacteria; phylum Pseudomonadota; class Gammaproteobacteria; order Burkholderiales; family Rhodocyclaceae; genus Nitricoxidireducens. The sequence continues at coordinate 310,117 of JBKPAD010000001.1, read as the reverse complement.
GCCGTTGTATGGGCCGTCCACGAGGTCCAGTTGGCGGAGCACGGCGGTTCAGCCGGCGTTCGCGATGCCGGCCTGCTCGAATCGGCGCTCGCCCGCCCGCTTAACCTAGCGGTCTACGGCAGCCCCGACATCGCGGATTGCGCGGCTGCCTACGGCTTTGGCATCGCCCGTAACCACCCGTTCATCGACGGCAACAAGCGCACAGCTTTTGTGTGTACGGAACTGTTCGTCGAATTGAACGGCTATTCGCTGACGGCTGACGATGCCGAGTGCGTATCGACGATGCTCGCCGTCGCGGCAGGCGAGCTCGACGAATCGGCATTCGCGGCCTGGCTGCGACAGCACATGACGGCACGCGGCTGAAATGACCACGGCTGCTGACGTCCTCGACTTCTGGTTCCTGCCGGAAGGTGATCCCGGCCATGATCGCTTTCGCGTCGAGTGGTTCCGCAAGGATGCAAGCTTCGACGATTCGATCCGCGCGCGTTTCGGCGACGCGGTCGAGAGCGCGCTGGCCGGCGGCTTCGTCGATTGGGGAGCGACCGCCGACGGCGGCCTCGCGTTGATCCTGCTGCTCGACCAGTTCACGCGCAACCTCTTCCGTGACACGGCGCGTGCCTTCGCCGGCGATGCGCGTGCGCTGGCGATCGCGCACGACATGGTCGCCAGCGGCCGCGACAAGAACCTGCCGCCGATCAGGCGCTGGTTCGTCTTCATGCCCTTCGAGCACAGCGAGTCGCTGATCGACCAGGAGCGCTCGGTGGCGCTGTTCGCCGGGCTGCGGCGCGAGGCGCAGCAACCCGCCTTCGAGTCGGCCTACGACTACGCCGTGCGCCATCGCGAGATCATCGAGCGCTTCGGCCGCTTTCCCCATCGCAACGCCGTGCTCGGGCGCGCGTCGACGCCCGAGGAACTCGCGTTCCTCGCCCAGCCCGGTTCGGGCTTCTAGCCGAGCGCGGCGAGCGCCGCGTCGTAGTCGGGCTCCTGCTTGATCTCGGGCACCATCTGGCTGTGCAGCACGTCGTCGTTCTCGTCGAGGACGACGACGGCGCGCGCGGCGAGGCCCGCGAGCGGACCGGTCTTGATCGCGACACCGTAGGCCTCGAGGAATTCTCGGCCGCGCAGCGTCGACAGCGTGACGACGTTGTCCAGCCCCTCGGCGCCGCAGAAGCGCTTCTGCGCGAACGGCAGGTCGGCCGAGATGCAGAGCACGACGGCGTTCGGCCTGGCGCTCGCCGCCGCATTGAAGCGGCGCACCGACATCGCGCAGGTGGGCGTGTCGATGCTGGGGAAGATGTTGAGGATCTTTCGCTTGCCCGCGAACTTCGACAGCGGCACATCGGCGAGGTCGGCAGCGACAAGCGTGAAGGCGGGTGCGCGCTGGCCCTTCTGCGGCAGGCTGCCGGCGACTTCGATGGGATTGCCGGCGAGGGTGACGTTGCTCATGTCGGGAACTCCTTCTCTGGGTGATCTTCGTTCATTCGGGGATGTGGCCGTCGTTCGGCGGCGCTCATAACCAGGCCGGCATCGCGGCAGCGAGCGCCTGCTTCTCGGCCGTCGCGGCGCCGAGCAGCGCGAAGCCGAGCGGCTTGCCGGCCGCGTCTTCGAACACGGCGCGCGCGCCCGCCGCATCCTGCGCCTCGCGCCATGCGCCATCTGCACCGGCCGGTGGCGGGCAGACCACGGTCGGGCAGGCCGGCGTCTTCACGACCACGGGCATCGCGGGATAGGCCACCGGCGTCGGCGTGCCGGCGAGCGTCTTCGCCAGCGCGCGCGCCTGCTGCATGATCGGCATGACGAAGGGCAGCACGAGGCCCTGCACCTCGGCGCAGTCGCCGACGGCGTGGATGTCGGCGTCCGAGGTCGCCAGCATCGCATCGACGACGATGCCGCGGTTCACCTTCAATCCGGCCGCGGCCGCAAGCGACGTCTCGGGGCGCAGGCCGACGGCCGACATCACGACATCGGCCTCGATGTGTGCGCCGGTCGAGTCGACGAGCGCATAGCCCGTCCCGATCTTGTCGATGCGGCCGACGCTGCCGCCGAAATGAAAGCCCACGCCGGCCGCTTCGAGGCCGCGGCGGAAGAAGGCCGCGGTATCGGCCGGCAGCAGCCGTCCGAGCGGCTGCGGCGCAAGGTCGAAGACATCGACCTCGTAGCCTGCCGTTGCGAGGTCGTTGGCGAACTCGCAGCCGATCAGCCCGGCGCCGAGCAGCGCGACGCGGCGGCGGCCGTCGAGACGCTCGCGGAACACCGCATAGTCGGCGAGGTGGTTGACCGACAGCACGTCGGCCGCGCCGTCGCCGTCGATCGGCAGGCGAATCGGCTGCGCGCCGACGGCCAGCACCAGCTTGCGGTACCCGATGGGGCCGGCGTCGGTTTCGAGCCGATGCGCGGCGGCATCGATGTGCGTCACGCGAACGTGCGGCCGAATCTCGATCTTCAACTGCGCCGCGAGCGCTTCGCGCCGCGTCGTCACGAGCTGCGCCGGCGTGCGCGTCTGCGCCAGCGCGTTCGAGAGGTTCGGCTTCGAGTAGAAGTCGCCGTCATCGGCCGCGACGAGCAGCACGGGCGTCGCGGCGTCGAGCTTGCGCAGCTCGCGGGCCACCGCAGTGCCCGCGAGCCCGCTGCCGAGAATGACGATCGGCGCTGCGCTCATGCCCGTTACTCTTCGAGAAGACTGCGTAGCATCCACGCCGTCTTCTCATGCACCTCGAGACGCTGGGTCAGGAGGTCGGCGGTCGGCTGGTCGTTGGCCTTGTCGACGAGCGCGAACAAGCCGCGCGCCGTGCGCGCCGTCGCCTCCTGCGCCTCGACGAGCAGGCGGATCATGTCCTGCGCCTTGGGCACGCCCTCGACTTCCTTGATCGAGGCGAGCTTCGAGAACTCCTTGTAGGTGCCCGGCGCCGGGAAGTCGAGCGCGCGGATGCGTTCGGCGATGAGGTCGAGCGCGTTCCACTGCTCGGTGTATTGGCCCATGAACATCAGGTGCAGCGTGTTGAACATCGGCCCCTTCACGTTCCAGTGGAAATTGTGGGTCATCAGGTAGAGCGTGTAGCTGTCGGCCAGCAGGCGCGAGAGCCCTTCTGCGATCCTGGCGCGGTCCTTCTTGTTGATGCCGATGTCCATGTCTCTGTCCCTTTCGCTGAGGCACCGGGGCACCACGCCCCGATGCGGTTCATCATATCTCCACCATCTCGAAGTCCGCCTTGGCGACGCCGCACTCGGGGCAGGCCCAGCTTGCGGGCACATCTTCCCAGCGCGTGCCGGCGGCGATGCCATGTTCGGGGTCGCCGGCCGTCTCGTCGTAGACGAAGCCGCAAACGATGCATTGGTATCTTTTCATGGCTCTCTCTCCTGTCCTCGTTCGTTCAGGCGCCGACTCGGGCGAGCTGGGCGCGGTACTGGTTGGCGTGGCGTTCCTCGACCTTCGCCAGCGCGGCGAAGCGCCTGGCGGCCTTGGCGAGCGTCGCGGCGAAGCGCGCGGCGTGCTCCTTCGATTCGGCGATCTGCTCGTCGATCTCGCGCACGGCATCGTCGCGGCCTTCGGCCTCCGCGGCGTGGCGGAACGCCGGATACATTTCGGTGTATTCGTGGGTCTCGCCGGCGATGGCCATCTCGAGGCAGCGCGCCGGCGTCATGGCGTCAGCGGGGAACAGCAGGTCGAGATGGCCGAAGGCGTGCTGCACCTCCTGGTCGGCGGTCTCCTCGAAGGCGCGCGCGGTTTCCTCGTCGCCGGCGGCGCGACAGAGCTTGGCGAAGTAGCGATACTTGATGTGGGCCATCGATTCGCCGGCAAAGGCGGATTCGAGGTTCTTGACGGTAACGGAAGGCTGGCTCATGTTCGTCTCCTGGTTGTTGCAAAGCGTTGACGCCTTGCATTCTGGAGACGGCGCGACAATCAATCGAATGAATTGTCGCGATTGATTCGATAGCCGACGGCTATCTGGTCCGGACGGGTGTCGTTCCCGGCAGCTTGCAATCGAGCAGCACGCGGCGCAGCAGGTCGATGGCCTGGTGGCGCGGGAAGCTGGCGCGCCAGACGAGGCCGATGCGGCGCGTCGGTTCCGGCTTGCCGAAGCTGCGCACGCGCAGCAGCGAATCGGTCTTCGACAGGCCGTCCACGGCCGTGGCCGGCATCACGGTAATGCCGACGCCGGACGCGACCATCAGGCGGATGGTCTCCAGCGAGCTGCCCTCGAGCACCTGCGGCCCGCCATTGCCGGCCTGGGTGCATAGGTCGAGCACCTGATCGCGGAAGCAGTTGCCGCGGCCGAGCATCAGCAGCGGCTCGTCCAGCAGCTCCTCGGCCGCGATCGCCGCCTTGCGCTTCGCCCATGCATGCGCCGCCGGCACCAGCACGCGGAAGGCTTCGTCGTAGACCGGCTGGGCGACGAGGCCCGGTTCCTCGATCGGCAGCGCCAGCACGGCGACGTCGAGATCGCCGCGCTTCAGCGATTCGAGCAGGCGCACGGTGAAGTTTTCCTCGATCATCAGCGGCATCTTCGGCGCACGCTCCTTCACCAGCGGCACCAGCCGCGGCAGCAGGTAGGGGCCGATGGTGTAGATGGCGCCGAGGCGCAGCGGCCCGGCGAGCGGGTCGCCGGCCGAGTCGGCCAGCTCCTTGACGCGATTGGCTTCGGCGAGCACGCGTTCGGCCTGGGCGACGATCTGCTCGCCGACGGGTGTCGTGCGCACTTCATTCTGGCCGCGCTCGAAGAGGATGGCGCCGAGTTCGTCCTCGAGCTTCTTCACCGCCACCGACAATGTGGGCTGGGAGACGAAGCACTTCTCCGCGGCGCGGCCAAAATGGCGCTCGCGGGCGAGGGCGACGACGTAGCGGAGTTCGGTCAGGGTCACGGCGCTATTATGCCCGCATGCACCACAGGGAGCCGTCATGAGCCATCCGCCGCTGATCGAAGCGCTGCTCGACCCGCGCCGATATCCTCATCCGGTGGATGCGGTCGAAGTAGCGGAGACGCACATCTCCTGGGTGCTGCTGGCCGGCGATTTCGCCTACAAGATCAAGAAGCCGCTGACGCTGCCCTTCCTCGACTACGGCACGCTCGACCGGCGCCGCGCCTGCTGCGAGGCTGAGCTGCGGCTCAACCGGCGCCATGCCGCCGAACTCTACCTTGACGTGGTGCCGATCGGCGGCAGCGTCGAAGCCCCGCTCATCGGTGCCGAGCCGGCGCTGGAGTTCGCGGTGAAGATGCGGCGCTTCGACGAGGCGCAGCGGCTCGACCACGTCTGCGCGCGCGGCGAACTCACGCCCGCGCACATGCGCGTGCTCGCGCACGAGATCGCCGACTTCCATCGCGCCGCGGCCGTGGCGCCCGCCGACGCGCGCTTCGGCCTGCCCGAGCGCGTGCTGATGCCGGCGCTGGCGAACATCGACGCCTTGCGATCGTTGCTGCCGGAAGAACATGGCCATAGCATCGCCGCCCTGGAAGAATGGACGCTGCGCGAGTTCGCGCGCTGCGAGCCGGCGCTCGCGCACCGCAAGCTCGCCGGCTGCATCCGCGAGTGCCACGGCGACCTTCACCTCGGCAACCTGATACTTGCCGGCGAACGCATCGTGCCGTTCGACTGCATCGAGTTCAACGACGACTTCCGCTGGATCGACGTCGCCTCGGAGTTGGCGTTCACGCTCGTCGACCTGCTCGACCACGGCCAGCCGGCGCTCGCCGCCGCGCTGCTCGACGAGTGGCTGGCGCGCACCGGCGACGCCGACGCGCTGCGCGTGCTGCGCTTCCATGCCGTGTATCGCGCTCTCGTGCGCGCCAAGGTGGCGGCGATCCGGGCCAGCCAGGAAGAGGACGCGGCGACCGCTGAAGGCGATCGCACGTCGGCGCGCCACTACATTGCCCTCGCCGCGAAGCTTTCGACGCCACCGACGCCGACGCTGACCATCACCCACGGCGTCAGCGGTTCCGGCAAGTCGCACGCGGCGCGCGCGCGAGTGCTCGGCGACGTGCACTGCGCCACCGTGCGCCTGCGCTCCGACGTCGAGCGCAAGCGCCTGTTCGGACTCGACGCGCTGGCCGCCAGCGGCTCATCCCTCGACGCCGGCATCTACACGCCCGAAGCGCACGCCGCCACCTACCGCCGGCTAGAGGAACTGGCGGCGCTGGCGCTGCAGGCAGGATGGTCGGTGGTCGTCGACGCGGCCTTCCTGCGGCGCGCCGAGCGCGACGGCTTTCGCCACCTGGCCGCGCGCGAAGGCGTGCCCTTCGCCATCCTCGCCTGCACCGCGCCGGTGGAGGAACTGCGCCGGCGCATCGCCGCGCGCAAGGGCGACGCCTCGGAAGCGACGCTGGCCGTGCTCGACAAGCAGTTGACGTGGGTCGAGCCGCCCGCGGCCGACGAGCTCAGCGCACCCGGCTGAAGCCGCTCGCGCTCAAGCCGCAGCGCCCTCGGCCTCTGCGAGGCGGCCGTGATAGAGCGCCCCGATCAGGTCCGACTGCGTGACGACGCCCGCCAGGCGGCCATGTTCGTCGACGACCGGCACCTGGTGCACCCGGCGCGTCATCAGCGGCACGAGCTCGAGCGCCAGCGTGTCGGGACGCACGGGCTGCCCGTGCCAGGCCATGATGTCGGCAACACGGGCGTCGCCGCGACGGCGCCCGCCGAGCAGCGTCCACAGCCGGCGGCGCAGCGCGCCGGGCGAACGCGGCTTCGCGGCATGCACGAAATCGTCGAGCGTGATGCAGCCGACCATGCGCCGCTCGGCGTCGAGAACCGGCATGCCGACGAGCTGGTGGCGGCGCAGCAGGCCCCAGGCGGCGGACAGCGGCATCTGCGGCGTCGCGGTGATGACGTTGCGCGTCATCAGGTCGCCGCAGCGCATGTCGCCGAAGCGGCGACGCCAGGCATGGCGCTCGGCGAGCCCGATCACTTCGTCGAGTTCATCGCTGCCGATGTAGAGCGGACGGCCGTACTCGACCAGCGCGGCGCGCAGGTCTTCGTGACGCAAGCCGAGGCGCGACATCGGCTCGGGATCGGCGACGCGATGCGGATTGATTTCGGGATGCGGCCGCGGATAGCGGCGGCCCGGCATCAGGTTGTTGATGACCAGCGCGACGGCGATCACGAGCAGCGCGTTCGGCAGCACCGGCACCAGCACGTAGCTCCAGCCGAGCGCCGTCACCTGCGTGCCGCCGAGCACGGCGAACAGCGCCACGGCGCCGCCCGGCGGATGCATGCAGCGCAGCGCCAGCATGCCGAAGGTCGCCAGCCCCACCGCGAGCGCCGCGGCGAGCGGCGGCGACGCCACCAGCTGCGCAGCCGTGACGCCGGCGAGCGACGAGACGAGGTAGCCGCCGACGACGGCCCAGGGCTGACCGAGCGGGCTCGCCGGCATGGCGAAGACGAGCACCGCGGAAGCCCCGATGGCGGCCACGACGGCGAAGGGCGCCGCCAGCAGCCAGCGCGACAGCAGCACGACGACGACGACCGCCAGCGCGGCGGCGAGCGCGGAGCGCAACTGCTCGGCGGCCGGAGCGGCGCCGGGCTCAGGAAGCAGGCGTGAAAGCCATTCGCGCAGCGCAGTCATTGCAGCCCCGTGGTGTTCGGAAGCGGCGAAGGTTTGCCGATGGCGAACGCCCTGTCAACTACAGACGCAGTCGTGCTCCGCCCGCCGCAGCCAGGGAGAACAGTTCCAGCGCCGGCATCGGGCGCGCGAAGTAGTAGCCCTGGCCGTAGTCGCAGCCGGCGGCCTTCAGCATTTCGCACTGCTCCTCGGTCTCGACGCCTTCGGCGATGACCTTCATGCCGAGTTTGTGCGCCATGACGATGATCGCCTCGACGATCGCCTGGTCGCCCTGATCGGTGGCCATGTCGCGCACGAAGGAGCGGTCGATCTTGAGGAAGTCGATCGAGAACTTCTTCAGGTAGGCCATCGCCGAGTAGCCGGTGCCGAAGTCGTCGAGCGAAATGCTGAAGCCCGAGCCGCGCAGATGCGAGAGCTTCTCGGCCACTTCGGCGCGGTCGTCGAGCAGCAGGCCCTCGGTGATCTCGATCGCTATGCAGCTGGTCGGCAGGCCGATCGCGGTCAGGTATTCGATCCAGGTGCGGTGCGTGTCGCCGGTGAAAAACTGGCGCGGCGACTTGTTGACGCTGATCTGCGGAACGCCGGCATGGATGTCGCCGGGCGGCGTGGCGTCGTACCAGCGCTTGGCGAGCAGCGCCGACTCGCGGAACACCCAGTCGCCGATCTCGCTGATGAGGCCGGTCTCCTCGGCGATCGAGATGAACTGGCCCGGATCGACCATGCCGAGGCGCGGATGCTTCCAGCGCAGCAGCGCCTCGGCCTTGAGCATGCGCCCGCTGGCGAAGTCGACGATAGGCTGCAGGTAGACCTCGAACTGCCCGGCGGCGATGGCGCCGCGCAGGTCGGTGGAGAGCTGCAGCCGCGACTGCGCGGTCGCCTGCATCGAGGCGGTGAAGTAGCTGAAGCGGTTGCGGCCGAGTTCCTTGGCCGCGTACATCGCCTGGTCGGCGTTCTTCAGCAGCGACTCGATGTTCTCGCTGTCGCTCGGGAAGATGGTGATGCCGATGCTGGCCGAGATGTAGACCGCGTCCTTGCCGAGCAGGAAAGGCTCCGAGAGCGCGATCAGCATCGCCTGCGCCGCGACGCCGACCCGGTCGGTGTCGTGCAGCCCCGACATGATGACGGTGAACTCGTCGCCGCCGAGGCGGGCGACGGTGTCGGTGTTGCGCACCGAGTGCGCGACGCGCCGCGCGGCCTCGATCAGCAGCATGTCGCCGGTGTGGTGGCCGAGCGTGTCGTTGACCTCCTTGAAGCGGTCGAGATCGATGAACAGCAGGGCGACGTAGGTGCCGGCGCGCTGCGCCTTGATGATCTCGTGCTGCAGGCGGTCGCGGAACAGGCGGCGGTTCGGCAGGTCGGTGAGCGGATCGTAGTTCGCCTGGCGCCAGATCGTTTCCTCGGTGCGCTTCTTCTCCGTGATGTCGGCGAACATGGCGATGCGCCGCAGCACCCTGCCGCCGGAATCGCGAATGGTGTTGATCGACAGCCACTCGGGGTATTCCTCGCCGTTCTTGCGCCGGTTCCAGATCTCGCCTTCCCAGCGCCCGGAGGTCTCGAGCGCGTGCCACATCTTCTGGTAGAAGGCCTCGTCCTGCAGGCCGCTCTTCAGCAGCCGCGGCGTCTCGCCGATCGCCTCCTCGGCCGTGTAGCCGGTCACCTGCGTGAACGCCGGGTTGATGGCGATGATGCGGTCTTCGGCGTCGGTGACCAGGATCGCCTCGCTGATCGCATGGTGCACCGAGGCTGCGATCTGCAGCTCGTGCTCGGTGCTCTTGCGCTCGATGGCGTGCGCCGCCAGCTCGGCGGTCTCGCGCATCAGGTCGACGTCGGCCGCATCGGGCATCGTCTCATGCGACCAGTGGAAGGCGCAGACGCCGAGCACCGCGCCGTTCAAGCCGATGATCGGCTCCGACCAGCACGACACGTGCTGCCCGTCCGCGCCGGACGAACGGCAGTCGGCACACCCGGCGCGGCTGCGGACGTCCTCGACGCGCGCCCGCTCGCCGGCGTTCGAGGCCCGCGCGCAGGCGGTGTCGCCCGCGCACTCGCGCATGCGATCGACGCGCTCCGGCGTGCCCGGCGTGGCGCCGTAGATGAGGCGGTCGGTCGGCCCGTCGAGCAGCATGATCGAGCAGGTCATGCCCCAGGCCTGGCGCTCGGCGCCGGCGGCGACGAGTTCGAGGATGCCTGCCAGCGGCGCGCTGTCCGAAAGCGCGCCGGCGACGGCGCTGCGCGTGCGCTCGCGTTCCTCGGCACGCTTGCGCACGGTGATGTCCAGGTTGTTGCCGAGGAAGCCGGTGACCTGGCCGGTGGCGCTGCGCATCGGGACGGCGCTGCCATGCACCCAGACGAGCCTGCCGTCCGGATGGACGAAGCGGTAGTCCATCGACCACTCGGTGCCGGCGGCGGCGGCGTTCTGCCACAGCGCGACGACGGCGTCGCGGTCCTCGGGATGCAGCGCGCGCATCCAGCCGTGGCCCGCGGCCTCGTCGGCCGGCAGGCCGGCGATCTCGCTCCAGCGCCGGTTGGCGAACAGGCAATTGCCGCCGGTGTCGACCTGGTAGATGCCGACCGGCGCGTGGGTCGCCAGCATGCGGAAGCGTTCCTCGCTCTCGCGCAGCTGCGAGACGCGCTCCTTGATCTTCCCCTCGAGCTGCGCCTGGTGCTCTTCCAGCTGGCGGCGCTGGCGGTAGAGCTCGACGAACACGCGCACCTTGCTTTGCAGGATGTGCGGCTCGAAGGGCTTGATGAGGTAGTCGACGGCGCCGGCCTCGTAGCCCTTGAACTGCTGGTGGGCCTCCTTCATGCCGGCGGTGACGAAGATGATCGGCAGGTGGCGCGTCTTCGGGTTGGCGCGCATCAGCTCGGCGGTCTCGAAGCCGTCCATGCCGGGCATCTGCACGTCGAGCAGCACCAGCGCGAAGTCCTGCTTCAGCGTCGCGCGCAGGGCGTCGTTGCCGGACATCGCCTTGACGAGGTCGAGGCCCTGGTCGCCGAGCACAGCCTCCAGCGCGACGAGGTTCTCGGGACGGTCGTCGACCAGCAGCAGGGCGATGGACTCAGCCATGGGCGCGCTCCCTTGCGGATTCGTGCGCGAAACGCTGCAGGAGCTCGGCCATCGCGGAGAGCGGCAGGACATGGTCGGCCTTCACGGCCGCCAGCGCCGCGGCCGGCATCTGCGGCGTTTCGGCGTCGTTCGGATCCTGCACCACGACGCGGCCGCCGCGTTTCTTGATCACGCGCGCGCCCTGGGCGCCGTCCCAGTTGGCGCCGGTCAGCACCAGCCCGACCAGGCCGGCGCCGTAGACCTCGGACGCCGATTCGAACAGCACGTCGACCGAGGGCCGCGCGAAGCTCACCGGCGGATCGGCCGAGAGGCCGACGCGGCGATCGCGCTCGACCAGCAGGTGGTAGTTCGGCGGCGCCAGGTAGACCGTGGCCGGAAGGATTTCCTCCTGTTCGTCGGCTTCCTTGACGCGGATCGCGCAGTGGTCGTCGAGCAGCCGTGCCATGCCGTTGCCGGCGTCGGGGCTGATGTGCTGGACGACGAGAACCGGCAGCGGATAGTCGGCCGGCAGCGCGCCCAGCAGCAGCTTGAGCGCGCGCACGCCGCCCGAGGAAACGCCGATGGCCACCGCGGCGGCCGTTGCGGGCTCGCGCTCAGGCATAGCGCTTGCGGTAGATGCGCGTCATCGGCAGCAGTTCGTCGTAGCGGTCGCCCATCTTTCTGTTTTCCAGCGTCTCCTTGAGGCCGAGGCAGAGGAAGCCGCCCGGCAGCAGGCTGTTGTCGAACAGCCGCAGGCAGCGCTCCTTGAGCGCCGGCTTGAAGTAGATCATGACGTTGCGGCACAGGACCATGTTCATCTCGCCGAATTCGGCGTCGACCGCCAGGTTGTGCGGCGCGAAGACGATGTTCTTGCGGAGTTCCGGCGAGATGATCGCGCGCTCGTAGCGCGCCGTGTAGTAGTCGGCGAACGACGCCTTGCCGCCGGCCTTCTGGTAGTTGCGCGTGTATTTCTGCATTTCCGTCATCGACATCACGCCTTCGGCCGCGCGCTGCAGCACCGCCTCGTCGATGTCGGTCGCGTACATGCGATAGCGTCCGGCCATGCCTTCCTCGTCGAGCAGGATCGCCATCGAGTACGCCTCCTCGCCCGTGGCGCAGCCGGCGTGCCAGATCTTCACGAACGGGTAGGTCTTGAGGAAGGGCACCACCTGCTCGCGCACGATCTTGAAGAACGACGGGTCGCGGAACATTTCGGTGACGTTCACCGTGATGCCCTGCAGCAGCGAGAAGAACAGCTCCGGCTCGCGCAGCAGCTGCGACTGCGCCTGCGAGAAGGTGTCGAACGCCGACTCGGCCAGCCAGTGCGAGAGGCGGCGCTTGATCGACGCCTCGGCGTAGTCGCGGAAGTCGTAGCCGTACACCCGCTGCACGCCTTCGAGCAGCAGCTGGATCTCGACGTCTTCGACCGGCACCGCGTTCGTCATCGCATCAACCGTACTGGAAGATCCAGACACGGATCAGCGACAGCAGCTTCTCGACCTCGATCGGCTTGGCGATGTAGTCGCTGGCGCCGGCGGCGAGGCATTTCTCGTGGTCGCCCTTGAGCGCCTTGGCCGTCATGGCGATTATCGGAATATTCACGAAGCGCGGGTTCTTGCGGATCTCGCGCATCGCCGCGTAGCCGTCCATCTCCGGCATCATGATGTCCATCAGCACGATGCCGATGTCGTCGTGTTCGTCCAGGCGGGCGATCGCCTCGCGGCCGTTCTCGGCCTCGATGACCACCATGTTCTTCTCCGCCAGCACCGACGACAGCGAGAAGATGTTGCGCATGTCGTCGTCGACCAGCAGCACCTTGCGGCCTTCGAGCGCGGCTTCCTTGTCGATCGCCGTGCGGATCATGCGCTGCTTGTTCGGATGCAGGTTGCTCTCGACCAGGTGCAGGAACAGCGTGACCTCGTTGAGCAAGCGCTCGGGACTCTTGGCGCCCTTGATGATGATGCTCTCGGCGTAGCGGCGCAGCTGCTTCTCGTCCTCGTGGGAGAGGTCGCGTCCCGAGTGCACGATCACCGGGATGCGATTGGCGCCGTCCATGTTCTGGATGAATTCGAGCAGCTCGAAGCCCGACATGTCGGAGAGCCCGAGGTCGAGCACCAGACAGTCGAAGGATTGCTGCGACAGCAGGCCGATCGCCTCCTTGCCGCTCGCGGCGACGGCGATCTCGACGCCGCCTTCCTCGAGCAGGGCGACCATGCTGTTGGCCTCGTCCTTGTTGTCCTCGACGATCAGCAGCTTCCGCACCGACTTGGCGAGCGAGCCCTCGATGGAACCGAACACCTCGTTGAGCTGCTCGATGCTGACCGGCTTGGTGGCGAAACCGATCGCGCCCATGGTCATCGCCTTCTGCCGGTCCTCCATGCAGGTGCAGAAATGCACGGGGATGTGGCGCGTGCGCGGGTTGTCCTTGAGCGCGCGCATCACGCCCCAGCCGTCGATGTGCGGCAGCATGACGTCGAGGATGATGGCGCTCGGCTGGTAGCGCGTCGCCAGCGCGATGCCGCTCTCGCCGTCGGCAGCGACCATGGCCGCGAAGCCGCGCTCCTTGATCATGCCCTGCAGGATCTTGGCGAAGGCGAGGTCGTCCTCGATCACCAGGATGCACTTGTCGCCGGGCGCGAGGGCGTCGCGGTCGTCGGGCAGCGGCGGCGCGAAGGGCAGCGGCTCGTCGTCGGCCGTTTGCGTGAACGCGGGGGCCGGGCGCAGCGACTCGGCTGCGGCCGGCGCGCTGCCCCTGGCCGGGCGGGGCGGCTCCGGTTCCGGTTCGGTCACGGCAACCGGCGCGGCGCCTTCGGTCAGCGGCATGTAGAGGGTGAACGCGCTGCCCTTGCCGGGCTCGCTCTTCATGCGCAGGTCGCCGCCCATCTTGCGCGCCAGCTGCAGCGAGATCGACAGGCCGAGGCCGGTGCCGCCGTACTTGCGCGAGATCGAGCCATCGGCCTGCTGGAAGGCGTCGAACACCAGCTGCTGCTTGTCGGCCGGGATGCCGATGCCGGTGTCGGTGACAGCGAAGGCGATCGCCGGCCCCGGCAGCGGGTTCTCGTCGCGCGGATGGAAGACGCGCAGGGTGACGCTGCCCTGCTCGGTGAACTTCATCGCGTTCGAGAGCAGGTTCTTGAGAATCTGGTGCACGCGGTGCTCGTCGCCCTGGAACGTCTCCGGCGCATCGGGCGCGGACTCGACCGAGAAGGTGAGGCCGCGCTGTTCGGCCAGCGGCTCGAACAGGGCGCTCATGGCGTGGCAGGCATCGGCGGCGGGAATCGTCCCGATGTTGAACTGCATCTGCCCGGCCTCGACCTTCGACAGGTCAAGGATGTCGTTGATCAACTCGAGCAGGTCGGCGCCGGCCGAGTTGATGGTGGCGGCGAACTCGACCTGCTTGGGCGTCAGGTTGCCCTCCTTGTTCTGCTTCAGCAGGCTGGAGAGGATCATCAGGCTGTTCAGCGGCGTGCGCAGCTCGTGCGACATGTTGGCCATGAACTCGGACTTGTAGGTGCTGATGCGCTCCAGCTGCACGGCCTTCTGGCGCAGGCTCTCGCTGGTCGCCTCGATCTCCTTGTTCTTGACGCGGATCGCCTCGCGCTGCTGCTCGAGCATCTGGGCGCGCTCCTCGAGCTCCTCGTTGCTCTGCTGCAGTTCCTCCTGCTGCACGCGCAGTTCCTCGGCCTGCTGCTGTGTCTGCTCGAGCAATTCGGCGGTCTTGAGGCGCGCGAGGTTGACGTCGAGGCCGATGGCGACCGCCTCGCGCGCCAGCTCGATGAACTTGAGCTGGATCTCGGTGAACTCGCGGAAGGCGCCGATCTCGATGACGCCGACGAGGCGGTTGCCGTGCAGCAGCGGCAGCGCGACGATAACTTTCGGCGTCGCCTCGCCGAAAGCCGAGCCGATGGTCATGTAGCCCGGCGGCACGTCGGTCAGGGTGATGGTCTTCTGCAGGCGCGCGGCCTGGCCGATGACGCCCTGCCCGAGGTGGAACTGCTCGCCGATCCGCAGCTCTGCGGCGCCGGCATAGGTCGCCGTCAGGCTCAGCTTGACGGTGTTCTCGTCGAACAGGTAGAGGGCGCCGACGCCGGCTTCGAGGTACTCGACGAGGAAGGTCAGCACGCTGTCGGACATCACCGCCGTCGACTGCTCCTCGCGCATCATGGCGCCGAGGATGTTGCGGCCGGACTTGAGCCAGTCGCGCCGCCGCTCCTCTTCCTTGGCGCGGCGCAGCGACGCGGTCATGCGACGGAAGGCGTCGTCGAGCGCCGCCTGCGCCTGGCTCATGCGCACGGCGGCGCGCATCAGGAAGCCGGTGGCGTCTTCGGGCTGCCGGTCGACGTCGATGTTCGGCGGCGCGGCCGGCGGAATCTCCTGGTCGAGGTCGCCGGCACCGATCGCCTCGGCGATGCGCACCTTGGCCGCCGCGCCCTCGATCAGGTCGTTGACCGCGACCACCGCTTCGGCCACCGAGTGGCCGACGCTACGCGTGGCGACGAAGGCGACGGCGACGCCGCCGGTGAAGATCATCGCCAGCATCGCGGTGATGGTCTGCAGCATGTCGCGCCGCTCGGCGGCGGCGGCCTGCTCGAATTCGGCGGCCTTCGCGGCGGAGGCGTCGACGACCTTGTTCACCGCCTGCAGCACCGCATCGACGATGCGCGCGTCGCGGCCTTCCGCCTGCGCCGCCGCCTCGGCGCGCTTGTTGTTGCGCAGCAGCGCCAGCGTCTCGGTGCGCGCCTCGCGCCAGGCGTCTAGCGCGCGGTCGATGCGCGCCGTGTCCTCGCGTTCGCCGATGAACTGGTTGCGCACCGTCGACATGTTCTTCTCGATGCGCGCCAGCGGCACGTCGAGCTGCGCCGTGTCGGCCAGCCCCGCGCCGCCGCGGGCAGCGAAACCGGCGACGATCTTCTGGGCGGCGAGCACGTCGGCCCTGACCTCGAGGATCGCCGTCGACACGGCGAAGGAATGCCGCAGCATGTCGGTGGTGATGCCGGACAGCTGGATCACGCTGCGGGCGCCGAGCACGCCGAGCACCAGCGTGCCGAGGAGCACCAGCGCGAAGCCGAAGAACAGTCGGGTGCCGATAGTTGTCGTGCGCGACATCGCTCCAATCCATCCAAGTCAGGCGCCGCAGACGGCGCGCCCGCCGGCATGCGCGGACGGGAGCGTCGATCGGCAAAGTCCAATGCAGGGGATGCTGCGGTCTGCAGCGCGGCGAACGAAGACCGGCCGCTATCGGGGCCGCGCAAGGGTCTGGGCGCCTCGGCGTTCGTCGCTTCTTATGTTTTCGCGATGATATGGCCTGCGCCCACTTTTGTGTCGACGCCGCCGGCCGGGAAGCGGACGGTCGATACAATCGCCTCTGCCGATACCCGCCGAGAGCCTCTCATGGACCTGAGCCAACCGCTGTCCGACGCCGAATTCGCCGAACTCGACGAATTCCTTGCTTCCAACGCCACGCCCGACGACTGCATGGACGTCTCGATGCTCGACGGCTTCCTCACCGCGCTGGCCGTCGGCCCGAATCCGCTCATGCCCGACCGCTGGCTGCCGACGGTCTATGCCGAAACCGAACAGGACGCCGTGAAATGGGAGTCGCCCGCGGAAGCCGAGTACATGCTCGGCCTGATGCTGCGCCACATGAACGACATCGCCTGGCAACTGCGCGAGGCCCCGGACGACTACGAGCCGGTCCTGCTCGAGCAGGAGGAAGGCGGTGAGAAGAGCCTCGTCATCGACGAGTGGTGCATCGGCTTCATGGAGGGCGTGCATGTCGACAACGCCGCCTGGGCGCCGCTGTTCGAGTCGGACGAGCAGAAGGCCTACCTGCTGCCGATCATCCTCTACGGCACCGAGAGCGGCCGCGAGGAACTGGAGGCGCGCCCGGAACTCCGCAAGCGGCAGGCGCAGCTCGCCGATTCGCTGCCCGACTGCGTGCTGGCGATCCACGAGTACTGGCGCCCGCAACGCCGCGCGGCGATGACGCTACGCCGCGAAGCGCAAAAGACCGGACGCAACGATCCGTGCCCCTGCGGCAGCGGGAGGAAATTCAAGAAGTGCTGCGGGGATGCGTCAGGGCTGCACTGAAGCGTCCGGCACCTGAGCCGTCAAGGCACTCCCGGCGCGGACCGTTGCGCGCGCCATGACTGCAGCAGCATGTCGAAGTTCACCGGCTTGAACAGCACGGCACGGCCCTTCTCGACATGTCCCGCGAACTGGCCCGAGTCCAGGTCTCCGGTCAGGACCACGGCATTGATGCGGCGGCCGGCGCGCGCGCTCAGCCGGTCGGCCAGCTCGACCCCGTTGATGCCCGGCAAGCGGTAATCGATGACGAAATAATCGGCGTCCAGCGCCGCGGCGTCTTCGAGCGCGCTTTCGCCGGTCGCATGCACCACGGCCACCATCCCGCGCGCTTCGCAGGCCAGCCTGATGGCGGTCGCCACCGCCATGTCGTCTTCGACGACGACGACGCGGCTGCCGACGAACTCGTTGCGGGAATCCGGCATCTCTGCCGGCGGCGGCGTGAGGCGCGGGGCCGCGCCGGCATCGTCGTCCGCGAACGGCAGGCTGAACTGGAACACGCTGCCGTGGCCCGGCCGCGAGCGGCACTGCACTTCCGTGCCCAGCAGGCGGGAGATGCGACGGACGATGGACAGGCCGAGACCGACCCCCTTGGTGCGGTCGCGTTCCGGGTTGCCGACCTGGAAGTACTCGTCGAATATCCGCTGATGATGCTCGGCGGGGATGCCGACGCCGGTATCCCAGACCTGGATCAGCGCCTGTCCGCGGTGCCGGCGAACGGTGACGAGGATGCCGCCGCGTTCGGTGTACTTGAGTGCATTGCCGATCAGGTTGCCCAGCATGCTCAGCAGCAACTGGCCGTCGGTCTTGAGCGGCGCCACGTTGCGCGGGAAGAAGTACTTGAAGCGCAGCCCCTTCTGGCGTGCCAGCGAGGAGAATTCGGCATCGACCTTCTCGAAGATCCGTTCGACGGGAACGGTTTCGTCGATCACCCTGACCAGCCCAGCATCGAGCCGTGAGACGTCGAGCAAGGCGTTGAGCAGGTCGCCCAGCGCCGTCAGGGAAAGCGACAGGTAGTCCGTCATCCGCCGCTGCTGCTCGTTGAGCCGCGTCGACGTCAGCGCGGAATGGAAGAGCTGGATCGCCTGCAGCGGTTGCCGCAGGTCATGGCTCGCCGCGGCGAGGAATTCGCTCTTGGCCCGGTTCAGGCGCTGCGCTTCTTCCTGGGCGAGGCGCAGCGAGCGGGTCCGCTCCTCGATCATGCATTCGAGATCGTCGCGATGCTCGATGAGCTTCCGCTCGGCGAGGTCGCGCGCCTGGTCGCGCCGCTTGAGGCCCTCGATCAGCGCCGTGAAACGCTGGTCGAACAATTCGATTTCATCGGCCGTGCCGGGCGGCGTTGCCGAGAGGCGCGACTCGGGCAGGGCGGCGGCGATCTCCTGCTCCGTGCGTCCGATCAGGTGCGCCACGGGGTCGAGGACGGTGCGGCGCAACATGAAGCGCAGCGAAAAGAACAGGGCGACGTAGATCGCCAGCACGGTCAGCAGCGTGCCGAGCGTCGCCTGCGCCACCAGCTTGTCGCGCAACTCGGTGGAATAGGTCGCTCTCACCTCGCCGAGCGAAGTCTCGGTGCTGCCGCGCCACTTGATGTCCGAGCGGAAGCTGACGCCCATCGTGCCGGGCATGCGCCGGTAGATCGCCGCCGGGTAGCCGTCGTGAAGCACCATGATCGACAGGATCGTCTCGTCGCTCAGCCCGGCCTCGGAAATGGCGTACTCGAGCGCGGGATAGTCCTTGGCGACCAGGTGCTCGACGGCGAAGGCGCCGATCCAGTCGGTGCGTATCTGGCTCTGCGCACGGAAAGCCTGGTCGACCAGCGAGCGCTGCGATTCGAGGAAATAGGCCCCGGTGACGACGAGGGCAAGGACCACGGCGGCGGACGAACCGAGCAGGATCCTCCAGGCGATCGAACGCCGCCCTGTCGCCGGCGCCCGGAGGCGCGCGCTGCTGTCTCGGTGTCCCGTCGGGTCTCCCTGTCCCAAAGCATTTCCTCACAAAGGCGGGGGGATTATGCCCCTGAAATGCATGGGCTGCGGCAAAATGCGTTTTGCATGGATGTCGAGGGAGGCGCGATGGCCGAGAAGGTGCAGCTCCAGGAAAGCAAGGAATTCCAGCTCAAGGTCGATGTCGGGACGATCCCGGCGAAGGGCGGACGCGCCCGCCGCGACACGGCGCTGTTCCGCGCCGTTGCGAAAGCGGTGCGGCAGGCCGTCGACCGTGTCGCCAAGGGCCGCGATCCGGAGGTGGACATCGGCGACGGCCATCGGCATCGCGACGGCATTCGCTACGACACCGCGGACGGGCTGCTGAAGGCGAACCGGCTCACCCTGGCGATCGAAGCGGAGGACAAGCGCACCAAGCTCAAGTTCAAGCAGCACGACTTCATCCCCGAACTGCTGTTCGCGAGTCCCGCCAAGGCGACGGTCTATCCCGACATCCGGAAATCCCGCCGCTACGCTAAGCACGACACGACGCTCAAGCGGGAGCAGGACATCCACTTCGACAACATCAAGTTCTGCGCCTCGGGCTCGCTCTACGTCAAGGGACGCCAGACAGGCGACAAGGACTCGGGCTTCTTCGCGCGCTACTTTCCGGGCCTCGACGCGATCCTGCCCGAGCCCGTGCCGCTGAAGGCCGTGTCGCATTGGGACGAAACCGTCTTCGACGACATGCGCACGCGCTGGAAGCGCACCGACATCGACAGCTGGATGCTGGTCAACCGCTGGGACGCCGCGACGGGAAAGCTGCTCGAATCCGAACTGTCGTTCAAGATCGCGAAGAGCATGGATGCCGCGTGGGACGACCGCCTGCTGAAGGAGGCCGGCGCGCTCTATGTCGCGCTGCAGGAGACCGGGTCGTTCATGGCGCTGCCGCCCATCTTCAGCTTCGCCGATCCCGTATCTTCATTCGCTATCGTGAGGGCGCCCGCGCGCCGGAAAAAATGACGAAGAACCTTTCCCTGCGCCGCTCGTGCGCACGTCTGCTGCTTTGCCTGGCTCTCGGCCTGATCGCCGCGCCCGTTGCGGCCCAAGTGCTGCGCTTCGGCACGTATGCCTCGGAGCGTCCGTCCGAAGAGCTGCGCAAGCTCGAACCCTTCCAGAAATACCTCGAGGCAAGCCTGAAACAACAGGGGCTGACGGTTCGCGTCGAGATCAGCATCTTCCCGACCTACGACGAAGGCATCGATGCGGTGGCCAACGGCGACATCGACTTCTCGCGCCTCGGCCCAGTGAGCTACGTGCTCGCGAAGCGCAAGAACCCGGCGCTGTCACTGCTGGCCAGCGAAGCGCATGAAGGCGACAAGCAGTTCCCCGCGGTGATGATCGTCGCCCAGGACTCCGCCATCAGGAGCGTCGCCGATCTGCGCGGCAAGCGCTTCGCCTTCGGCGACCCGAGCTCGACCTCGGGACGCTACCTGCCGCAGGCCGAACTCGCCAAGGCCGGCATCACGGTTAAGGATCTCGCCTCCTACGAATACCTCGGCCGCCACGACAAGGTGGTCTTCGCGGTCGCAAGCGGACGCTTCGACGCCGGCGCCACCAACATCAACACCTTCATGAAGTACGCCCAGGCCAAGAACCTGCGCGAACTGGTCCGCTACCCGAGCCCGACCCACGCCTGGGCCGCGCGCGACAAGCTCGACCCGGCACTGGTGAAGGCCCTGCGCAAGGCGCTGCTCGACATGACCGACCCCCGGCTCAGGGAACTCATCGATCGCAACGGCTTCCTGCCGTCGACGGACGCCGACTACGACGAACTGCGGCGCGTCATGAACGCGGCGAAGGAGTTCGGCAGGGCGGGGCACTGAGCGTCCGGACGCGAAGGAAGTTCCGCAAAGAACAAGGCCCCGAATCCGGGGCCTTGTTCTTTGTCCTGCCGATGCAACGTCACATCGCCGTCATCATCATCATCAAACGTCGATGTTCCGTGCGTAAAGCGCGTTGGATTCGATGAACGCGCGCCGGGGTTCGACGTTGTCGCCCATGAGCGTGGTGAAGATCTCGTCGGCGGCGATGGCGTCCTCGATCTGTACGCGCAGCAGGCGGCGGACTTTCGGATCCATCGTGGTTTCCCAGAGTTGCTCGGGGTTCATTTCGCCGAGACCCTTGTAGCGCTGCTTGCTGAGGCCGCGCTCGGCTTCGGCGAGCAGCCACTTCATGGCGTCGGCGAAGCTCGCCACGCCTTGCGACTTTTCGCCGCGGCGGATGGTGGCGCTGCCGTGCGGGTCGACGAGGCCGGCGATCATCTCGGAGGTCTTGCGGATCTGCACGTAGTCGCCCGAGTGCAGGAAATCGTCGTCGATGACGCCGCTGCGCAGGTTGCCGTGGCGCATCTTCTCGATGCGGATCTGCCAGCTTTCGTTCTTGTCGTCGACGGCGGCGACGATGGTGACGCCCTTCGGCGCGTGCCTGGCGAGCCGCTCGGCGGAGGCGCGCGCGGCGGCTTCGTCGGCGAGGTCGAGCGGGATGTCGGAGGCGAGCATGCTATGCAGCACGCCGGAATCGATGAAGTCGGCGAGGCGCTTGATGATGGCCTCGGACAGCAGGTAGCCGCGCGCCAGCTCGGCCAGGGCCTCGCCTTCGATCGCGGCGGCGCCGAACTTCGGCACCAGTTGCGCGCCGTCGAGCGCCAGCGTCAGCAGGTGCTGATTGAGGGCGTGGTCGTCCTTGATGTAGAGCTCGGTCTTGCCGTGCTTGATCTTGTAGAGCGGCGGCTGGGCGATGTAGATGTGGCCGCCCTCGACCAGCGCGGGCATCTGGCGGTAGAGGAAGGTCAGCAGCAGGGTGCGGATATGCGCGCCGTCCACGTCGGCGTCGGTCATGATGATGATGCGGTGGTAGCGCAGCTTGGCGATGTTGAAGTCGTCGGCGCCGATGCCGCAGCCGAGCGCGGTGAGCAGGGTGACGATCTGCTCGGAGGAGATGACCTTGTCGAAGCGCGCCTTCTCGACGTTGAGCACCTTGCCGCGCAGCGGCAGGATCGCCTGGAACTTGCGGTCGCGGCCCTGCTTGGCGGAGCCGCCGGCGGAATCGCCCTCGACGATGTAGATCTCGCACAGCGCCGGATCTTTCTCCTGGCAGTCGGCGAGCTTGCCGGGCAGGCCGATGCCATCGAGCACGCTCTTGCGACGCGTCATTTCGCGCGCCTTGCGCGCGGCTTCGCGGGCGCGGGCGGCTTCGACGATCTTGCCGGTGATGGTCTTGGCGTCGATCGGCTTCTCGAGCAGGAACTCGGCGAGCTTCTGGGCGACGACTTCCTCGACGGCCGGGCGGGCCTCGGACGAGACCAGCTTCATCTTGGTCTGCGAGGCGAACTTGGGATCGGGCATCTTGACCGACAGCACGCAGGCGAGGCCTTCGCGCATGTCGTCGCCGGCGATGTCGACCTTCGCCTTCTTGGCGATCTCGTTTTCCTCGATGTACTTGTTGATGACGCGCGTCATCGCCGTGCGCAGGCCGGTGAGGTGGGTGCCGCCGTCGGACTGTGGGATGTTGTTGGTGAAGCACAGTACCTGCTCGGCGTAGGAGTCGTTCCACTGCATGGCGACTTCGACGTCGATGACGACGCCGCTGTCGCCGACCTTGGCCTGGCCGGTGGAGCAGAAGACGTTGGGATGCAGCACGCTCTTGGAGCGGTTGATGTATTCGACGAAGCCCTTGACGCCGCCGGAGAAGGCGAAGTCCTCTTCCTTGTTGTTGCGCTGGTCGATCAGCTTGATCCTGACGCCGTTGTTGAGGAAGGAGAGTTCGCGCAGGCGCTTGGCGAGGATGTCGTAGTGGAATTCGATGGCGCCGAAGATTTCCTCGTCGGCGAGGAAATGCACTTCGGTGCCGCGGTTCTTGGTCTCGCCGACGACCTTGAGCGGGCTGACCTCGACGCCGTTCTGCACTTCGATCAGGCGGTCGACGGCGTGGCCGCGGTTGAACTCCATCTGGTACTTCTTGCCGTCGCGGCGGATGGTCAGGCGCAGCCACTTCGAGAGCGCGTTGACGCAGGAGACGCCGACACCGTGCAGGCCGCCCGAGACCTTGTAGGAGTTCTGGTTGAACTTGCCGCCGGCATGCAGCACGCACATGACGATCTCGGCCGCGGAGCGCTTGGGCTCGTGCTTGTCGTCGAACTTGATGCCGGTGGGGATGCCGCGGCCGTTGTCGGTGACGGAGATCGAGCTGTCGGTGTGGATGGTGATGACGATCTCGTCGCAATGGCCGGCCAGCGCCTCGTCGATGGCGTTGTCGACCACCTCGAACACCATGTGGTGCAGGCCGGTGCCGTCGGAGGTGTCGCCGATATACATGCCCGGGCGTTTGCGCACGGCCTCCAGTCCCTCGAGCTGCTGGATGGAGTCTTCGTCGTAGCCGCCGTTGTCGGCGGTGGCCTGGTTTTCCTGGGTCATGTGCAGTTTCCGGTGTTGCTCAGATGCGCATCGGCATGACGACGTACTTGAAGCGGTCGTTGCCGGGAAGGGTGATGAGGGCGCTCGAGTTGGCGTCGGCGAGGCGGCATTCGACGCTCTCGGCGGTGACGTTGTTGAGCACGTCGAGCAGGTAGGTGACGTTGAAGCCGACGTCGAGGGTCTCGGCCTGGTAGTCGATCTCGAGTTCGTCCTGCGCCTCTTCCTGCTCGGCGTTGGTCGAGATGATCTTCAGGCTGCCGGGCGAGAGCACCAGGCGCACGCCGCGGAACTTCTCGTTGGTCAGGATGGCGGCGCGCAGCAGCGACTGCAGCAGCACGTTGCGCTCGAGCGTGATGACCTTGTTGTGGTTCTGCGGGATGACGCGCTCGTAATCCGGGAACTTGCCGTCGATCAGCTTCGATACCAGTTCGATGTCACCGAAGCGGAACTGCGCCTGCGTCGGGGTGAGCGTGATTTCCAGCGCTTCGTCGTTGTCGGCCAGCTGGCGCGAGAGCTCGAGCACGGTCTTGCGCGGCAGGATGACTTCGAGGCGCTCGTGGTTGCCGCCGATGTCTTCGGCGGCATAGGCGAGGCGGTGGCCGTCGGTGGCGACGACGCGGATCTCGGAGCCGGTGACGACCAGCAGCAGGCCGTTGAGGTAGTAGCGGATGTCCTGCTGGGCCATCGAGTACTGGACCAGCGCCAGCAGACGCTTGAACTGCTTCTGCGTCAGCGAGAGCGCGCTCTTGGCGCCGTCGGCGGCGACCATGCGCGGGAAGTCCTCGGCCGGCAGGGTCTGCAGGTTGAAGCGGCTCTTGCCGGCCTTCAGCGTCAGGCGCTTCTCGTCGAGCGAGAGGCTGACTTCGGACGATTCGGGCAGCGAGCGCAGGATGTCCTGTAGCTTGCGCGCAGCGACGGTCATGGCCGCCTTCTCGGGACCGGCGCCGGTGGCTGCGGTGCGGATCTGGATCTCGATGTCCGTCGCCAGGAGCGTCAGGCGCTCGCCGTCCTTTTCCATCAGCACGTTCGACAGGATCGGCAGCGTGTGACGCTTTTCGACGATGCCGCATACCGATTGCAGCGGTGCCAGGATCTGGTCGCGAGGTCCTTTAAATAAGAGCATTCTTTAAATCCCCTTAGTAGTAATAGGCGACGTGAGTTGTTGTGGGTAAGGCCATTTTTTCTTTTTGTGACATCAACTTGAATCCGTAACAAACCATGGGGGAAGTGACTGCTTCACCTGTGGGGGATTGTGGATGAAATCCGGCCGCGGCGTTTTTGGTCGAGTTGTCCACAATCTGTCCCGTCATTGTTCAGGTCTTATCCCGAGACTTATCCCTTGATCGTCTGCAGCAGGACGTGCAGGTCGTTGTTGAGCTGGCCGTCCTTGGTGCGCAAGTCCGCAATGGTACGACAGGCATGCATGACAGTGGTGTGATCGCGGCCGCCGAAGGCGTCGCCGATCTCGGGCAGGCTGTGGGGCGTCAGCTCGCGTGACAGCCACATGGCGACCTGGCGCGGACGGGCGATGGCGCGCGTGCGCTTCTGGGAGAACATCTCCGCGACCTTGATCTTGAAGTAGTCGGAAACGGTCTTCTGGATCAGTTCGAGCGTGATCTGGCGGTTGTGCGCGCCGATGACGTCCTTGAGGGCCTCGCGCGCGATGTCCATGTTCAGCTCGCGGCCCTGGAAGTGGGCGAAGGCGACCACTTTCTTGAGGGCGCCCTCGAGTTCGCGCACGTTGGAGCGCAGGTTCTTGGCGATCAGGAAGGCGACGTCGTCGCCGAGGTCGATGCGCTCGGTTTCGGCCTTCTTCTTGAGGATGGCGACGCGCATCTCGAGTTCGGGCGGCTCGATCTGCACCGTGAGGCCGGAGCCGAAGCGCGAGATCAGGCGTTCCTCGAAGCCCTGGATGTCCTTCGGGTAGGTATCGCAGGTGATGACGATCTGCTTCTTGGCGCCGACCAGGGCGTTGAAGGCGTAGAAGAACTCCTCCTGCGTGCGGTCCTTGCCGTTGAAGAACTGGATGTCGTCGATCAGCAGCAAATCGAGCGAGTGGTAGAAGCGCTTGAAGGTGTCGAACGACTTCTGCTGCAGCGTGCGCACGAAGTCGGAGACGTAGTCCGTGGCGTGGGTATAGAAGACGCGCGCTGCCGGGTTCGCCATATAGACGGCGTTGCCGATGGCGTGGATCAGGTGGGTCTTGCCGAGGCCGGTCCCGCCATAGACGAACAGCGGGTTGTAGGAGGTGCCCGGGTTCAGGGCGACCTGCTGCGCAGCGGCGCGCGCCATGTCGTTCGAGCGGCCGGTGACCAGCATCTCGAAGTTGAAGTCGGGATTGAGGCGGGTCTTCTCGTAAGCGGGGTCGACGCTGATGGATGCCGTCTTGACCGGCTGCGGCGCCGGCGTGGCAACTGCCCCATCGGCAGCAGTCGGGATGGTCTCGTCGTCGACGGAGCGATCCTCGACGGCCAGCGTGATGGTGACCGGCTCCGGGTAGAACTCCTTGGACACCGCCTCGATCTGCCCGAGGTAGCGCTTGCGCACCCAGTCGAGGACGTAGCGGTTGGGCGCGACCAGCCGCAGGTGCGAGGGGCGGTCCGTTTCCTCCTCAAGGCGCAGCGCCTTGATCCAGGCGTTGAACTGCTGCGCAGGGAGCTCGCTCTCGAAGCGGGAAAGGCAGGCTGACCAGAATTCGTTCATCGTGCCGCGTGGGCTGGAATTTATTGTTTTACAAAGAAAATTTTTCGTCGCGGTGGTGGCGCTGGCGCGCCGGCCGGCCGCGGAGAAGGCAGGCATTCTAGCCGTTTCCTCCCGAGTTATCCACAAGCCCTGCCAGAAAAAAGGCTTGACAAACAGGGCCCTCAAACGATGTAATCGCGCGTTTCTCTTGGAAGGAACCCAGCTATGAAACGCACTTATCAGCCTTCGGTCGTGCGCCGCAAACGCACCCACGGCTTCCTCGTGCGCATGAAGACGCGCGGCGGCCGTGCCGTCATCCGCGCCCGTCGCGCCAAGGGTCGTCACCGCCTCGGCGTCTGAGTCGCCGACTGAGCCGCGGCGCGTGGCTGAAAACGCCGGCTTCGGACCGAACCGGCGGTTGCATGAAGCCCGCGAGTTCGCGGCGGTTTTCGACCACCGTCGCGTGTTGCGCGGCGAACGCTTCAACATCCACTATCGACCCAACGGCAGCGATTCGGCCCGGCTCGGGCTGGTCATCGCCAAGAAACTGGCCAAGCGCTCCGTCTGGCGCAACGCCGTCAAGCGCATCGGCCGCGAGGCTTTCCGCGCCGCACGGCCCGGCCTGCCGGCAATGGACCTGATCCTGCGCCTGGCGAAGCCGGTGGCGAGCGTCGACGCCGCCGCCAAGCGACTCTGGCGCGCCGAGATCGACGAACTGCTGGCAAAACTGCCGCGATGAAGCTGACCCCCGGTTCCCTGCTCGCCCTGCCGCTGGTTGCGCTGGTGAAGATCTATCAATATGCGATCAGCCCGATGCTCGGCAGCCGTTGCCGTTTCGAGCCCAGTTGTTCGCGCTATGCCGTCGAGGCGCTGCAGCGTCACGGCGCCTTCAAGGGCAGCTGGCTCGCGGTGCGCCGCATCGGCCGCTGTCATCCGTGGCATCCGGGCGGTTATGATCCCGTTCCCTGAGTCATTCCGCTCCACACAAGCCTGATCGAGACATGGACAACCGTCGCCTGATATTGCTGCTGGTCTTCAGTTTTTCGTTGCTGATGCTGTGGGAGGCATGGCAGAAGCGCGGGGAGCCGAAGCCGGTGGCTCCGCCGACCGCCGCCGCGCCCGCGGCAAACGCTCCCGCCGGCAGTGCCGCCGTGCCGACGCCCTCGGCGACCGCAACGGCGCCCGGCGCGGTGCCGTCGGCCGCTCCGGCCGCCGCCCAGTCCGCGCCCCGTGTGACCGTCAAGACCGACCTCTACCAGGCCGACGTCTCGGCCCAGGGCGGCGACCTGGTGCGCCTCGAGATCCTCCAGCACCGCGCGACGGAGGACAAGAGCCGCAACTTCGTGCTGTTCGACGAGAAGCATCGCTATGCGGCGCAAAGCGGCCTGATCGGCGCCGGCCTGCCCAATCACAAGACGGTCTGGCAACTGCCGGCCGGCGCGCCCGAGCTCAAGCCCGGCGAGAACGAACTGCGCGTGCGCCTGACCGCGAACGCCGAGGGCGGCGTGCAGGTCGCGAAGACCTACGTCTTCCGCCGCGGCAGCTACCAGATCGACGTCGAGCACGAGATCGTCAACGCCGGCCAGGCTTCGATCGCGCCGCACGCCTATTTCCAGCTCCAGCGCGACGGCAAGGCACCGGAGGGTGGCAATGCGATGATGTCCACCTTCACCGGTCCGGCCATCTACAGTGAGGCGCAGAAATACCAGAAGGTCGCCTTCGACGACATCGGCAAGAAGGACAAGCACGTCGGCAAGACCGACGACGGCTGGGTCGCCATGGTCCAGCATTATTTCGTCTCGGCCTGGCTGCCGCGCGGCCACGGCGAGCGCGAGTTCTTCACGCGCAAGCTCGGCGACGATCTCTATGCCGCCGGCGTCATCGTGCCGCTACCCGAAGTCGCGCCCGGCCAGACGATCAAGTTCGACGTCCCGCTCTACGCCGGTCCGCAGGAACAGGACAAGCTCAAGCAGATCGCGCCGGGGCTCGACCTCGTCGTCGACTATGGCTGGCTGACGGTGATCGCGGCGCCGCTGTTCTGGGTGCTCGAGGCGATCCAGAAGTTCACCGGCAACTGGGGCTGGTCGATCATCGGTCTGACGGTGCTGCTGAAGCTGATCTTCTTCCCGCTCTCGGCAGCGTCCTACAAGTCGATGGCGAAGATGCGCGTGCTGACCCCGAAGCTGACCAAACTGAAGGAGACCTACGGCGACGACCGCCAGCGCATGAACACCGAGATGATGGAGCTGTACAAGAAGGAGAAGGTCAATCCGCTCGGCGGCTGCCTGCCCATCCTGGTCCAGATCCCCGTCTTCATCGCGCTCTACTGGGTGCTGCTCGGCTCGGTCGAGATGCGCCAGGCGAGCTGGCTGGGCTGGATCACCGACCTCTCGGCCAAGGACCCGTACTACATCCTGCCGCTGATCATGGGCGTCACGATGCTGATCCAGACCAAGCTCAACCCGACGCCGCCCGATCCCATCCAGGCCAAGATCATGATGATCATGCCGATCGTGTTCACCGGCATGTTCCTGATGTTCCCGTCCGGCCTGGTGCTCTACTGGACGGTCAACAACATCCTGTCGATCGCCCAGCAGTGGCAGATCACCCGGTTGATCGAGGCCGGTGCCGCCAAGAAGTAACGACACGATCGCGGCCGTCGCCACGGCGCCCGGCCGCGGTGGCATCGGCGTCGTCCGCGTCTCGGGCAACCGCCTCGCCGGCTTCGCGGCGAGCATCGCCGGCAAGCTTCCCGAACCGCGCCGCGCGATGCTCGCCACCTTCGCCGGCGCCGACGGCGCGGCGATCGACCAGGGGCTGCTGCTCTACTTTCCCGCGCCGCATTCCTTCACCGGCGAGGACGTGCTCGAACTGCACGGCCACGGCGGCCCGGTCGTCATGCAGATGCTGCTGGCGCGCTGCCTCGAACTCGGCGCGCGGCTGGCCGAACCCGGCGAATTCACGCGCCGCGCCTTCCTCAACGACAAGCTCGACCTCGCCCAGGCGGAGGCCGTCGCCGACCTGATCGAGGCGGCGAGCGCGCAGGCCGCGCGCTCCGCCCTGCGTTCGCTCTCGGGCGAGTTCTCGCGCGAAGTGCATGCGCTGACCGAGGCGCTCAAGGAACTGCGCATGCTGGTCGAGGCCACGCTCGACTTCCCCGAGGAGGAGATCGACCCGCTGCGCGACACCGATGCCGTGCCGCGGCTCGAGCGCCTGCGCGCCGACCTCGCCGCGCTGCGCCGCCGCGCGCGCGAAGGCAGCCTGCTGCGCAGCGGCCTCACGGTCGTGCTCGCCGGCCTGCCGAACGTCGGCAAGTCCTCGCTCCTGAACCGCCTCGCCGGCGAGGAGCGCGCGATCGTCACCGAGATCGCCGGCACTACGCGCGACGCCGTGCGCGAGACCATCCACGTCGAAGGCATTCCGCTGCATGTCATCGACACCGCCGGGCTGCGCGAGACCGAGGACCCGGTCGAGAAGATCGGCATCGCGCGCACCTGGCAGGAAATCGAACGCGCCGACGTCGTGCTGCAGATCGTCGACGCGCGCGCCGGCGTCACGCCGGCCGACCACGCGATCGACGTGCGCCTGCCGGCGGGCGTGACGCGCATCGTGGTCGAGAACAAGTGCGACCTCGCCGGGCTTGCGGCGGGGCGGTCCGAGCAGGACGCCGAGGGCCGCCGCCGCGTGCACCTGGCGTTGTCGGCGAAGACCGGCGCCGGCATGGAATTGCTGCACGACGAGCTGCTGAAGGTCGCCGGCTGGCAAGGCCACGGCGAGGACGCGATCCTGGCGCGCGAGCGCCACCTCGAAGCGCTCGCCGAGGCGGCGAATCGTCTCGATGCCGCCGCGGCGCAGCTCGCGCAGTTCGAGCTTTGCGCCGAGGAACTCCGTCTGGCGCAGGAGGCGCTGTCGCGCATCACCGGCGAGTTCGGCGCCGACGACCTGCTCGGGCTGATCTTCTCGCGCTTCTGCATCGGCAAGTAGGCGCATGCTCGACACTTGGCAGCTTGCGGCGCTGCTGGTCGCCGCCTTCGGTGCCGGCCTGGTCGATGCGGTGGCCGGCGGCGGCGGGCTGATCCAGGTGCCGGCGCTGTTCTCGGCGCTGCCGGCGGAGGCGCCGGCGACCATCTTCGGCACCAACAAGGGTTCGTCGGTGTTCGGCACCGCCAACGCCGCCTGGCGTTTCGCGCGGCGCATCGAGATCCCGTGGCGCATCACGCTGGCGATGGCCGGCGCCGCTTTCGTGTCATCCTTCCTCGGGGCGGCGACGGTCGCCTGGCTGCCGCGGGACGTGGTGCGGCCGCTGGTGCTGGTGCTGCTCGTCGCGGTGATCGTCTATACGGCGACGCGCCGCAACTTCGGCGCCGTCGCCGCCGACGCTGCGGCGCCCCAGCGCGGCGCGGCCCCGGCCGCGGCGGCGGGTGCGGTGCTCGGCTTCTACGACGGCTTCTTCGGCCCCGGCATGGGCAGCTTCGTCATCTTCGCCCTGGTGCGCTGGTTCGGGCTCGACTTCCTGCGCGCGACGGCGGCTGCCAAGTTCGTCAACGGCGGCACCAACGTCGCGGCGCTCGCCTACTTCGCGCCGAGCGGTCACGTGCTGTGGGGCGTGGCGCTCGCTATGGCGGTTTTCAACGTCCTCGGCGCCCTGGTCGGTACGCGGGCGGCGATCCGCCGCGGCAGCGGTTTCGTGCGCCTCACCTTCCTTGCGGCCACTGCCTTGCTGGTCGCCAAATTCGGCTACGACACCTGGCTGACAATGGTAAAGTAGCGCGCCGCGCGCGTTGCTGCGCCACGCCTACAAGACCAAAAACGTCGTCTCACAAATTCAGGAGGAAACCCATGAATCGCAGAACCCTCGTCGTCGGTCTGATGGCCTCCGCCTTCGCTGCCGCCGTCCATGCCGACATCAACGTCGGCGTCACCGTTTCCGCGACCGGTCCGGCCGCCTCGCTGGGCATCCCCGAGAAGAACACCTTCGCGCTGATGCCGACCACCATCGCCGGCCAGAAGATCAACTACATCATCCTCGACGACGCCTCCGACACGACGACGGCCGTCAAGAACACGCGCAAGCACATCACCGAGAACAAGGTCGACGTCATCGTCGGCTCCACCATCACGCCGAACTCGCTGGCGATGATCGACGTCGTCGCCGAGGCCGAGACGCCGATGATCTCGATGGCCGCGTCGGCGCGCATCGTCGATGCCGCCAACCCGAAGGTCAAGTGGGTGTTCAAGACGCCGCAGAACGACATCCAGATGTCGACCGCCATCGTCGAGCACATGACCAACGCCGGCGTGAAGACGGTCGCCTTCATCGGCTTCTCCGACGCCTACGGCGAGGGCTGGTACCACGAGTTCGCCAAGGTGGCCGAGGCGCGCAAGCTCTCGATCGTCGCCAACGAGCGCTACAACCGCGCCGACACGTCGGTGACCGGCCAGGTGCTGAAGATCATCGCCGCCAAGCCCGACGCCGTGCTGATCGCCGGCTCCGGCACGCCCGCCGCGCTGCCCCAGGTCGCGCTGACCGAGAAGGGCTACAAGGGCAAGTTCTACCAGACGCACGGCGTCGCCAACCGCGACTTCGTTCGCGTCGGCGGCAAGAACGTCGAGGGCACCTTCCTGCCGGCCGGCCCGGTGCTGGTGGCGGCGCAGCTGCCCGACAGCAACCCGATCAAGAAGGTCGCGATCGACTACACCAACAAGTACGAGACCGCGCACGGCAAGGGCTCGACCTCGACCTTCGGCGCGCACGCCTGGGACGCGGGCCTGCTGCTGGCGAACGCCGTTCCGGTCGCGCTCAAGAAGGCGCAGCCGGGCACCAAGGAGTTCCGGCACGCCCTGCGCGACGCCCTCGAGGGCCTGCGCAACGTGACGCTGTCGCACGGCATCGTCAACATGTCGCCGCAGGATCACCTCGGCTTCGACCAGCGCGCGCGCGTGATGGTCAAGATCGACAAGGGAGACTGGAAGCTCCAGCAATAAGCGATAGTCTCGCCACGAGGGCGCCTGCGGGCGCCCTTGTCGTTCCAAGGCTGATCTCTCCCGCGCTCTCGCACCGGCAACCAAACCGCCATGGATCTGCAAATCGCTTTGCTGCTCGGCCAGGACGGCGTCGTCAATGGTGCCGTGTATGCGCTGCTGGCGCTGGCCCTCGTGCTGGTGTTCGCCGTGACGCGCGTGATCTTCATCCCGCAGGGCGAATACGTCGCCTTCGGCGCGCTGACGCTGGCCGCGCTGCAGGCGGGGCGCACGCCGGGGACGCTGTGGCTGCTAGCCGGACTCGGCATCGCAGTGGCATTGATCGACCTCGCGATCATGATGCGCTCGGGCCATCGTCGGCGTCTGCCGCACGTGCTGTTCTGGAACCTGCTCTATCCGGCCTTCATCGCGGCGCTGGTGCTGTTCGCCGAGCCGCAGCAGTGGCCGCTGCTGCTGCAGGTACTGCTGGCGCTGGGCGTCGTGGTGCCGCTCGGCCCGATGGTCTACCGGCTTGCCTACCAGCCGCTCGCGGAGGCATCGGTGCTGGTGCTGCTGATCGTTTCCGTGGCCGTGCACCTCACGCTCGTCGGCCTCGGCCTGCTGTTCTTCGGCGCCGAGGGTTCGCGCACGACGCCATTCTCGGAGGCTTCGTTCGAGGTCGCCGGCATGACGGTCAATGGGCAGAGCCTCTGGGTCCTCGGCGCCAGCGCGCTGCTGATCGTCGTCCTCTACTTCTTCTTCGAGCGCACGCTCTACGGCAAGGCGCTGCGGGCGACGGCGATCAATCGCAATGGCGCGCGCCTGATGGGCATCTCGACCACCATGGCCGGCAAGCTCTCGTTCCTGCTGGCGGCGGCGATCGGCGCCTTCTCGGGCATCCTCATCGCGCCGATCACGACCATCTACTACGACACCGGTTTCCTCATCGGCCTCAAGGGCTTCGTCGGCGCGATCGTCGGCGGGCTGGCCAGCTACCCGATCGCGGCGGCCGGCGCCATTCTGGTCGGCCTGCTCGAAGCCTTCTCCTCCTTCTGGGCGTCGGCGTTCAAGGAAGTGATCGTCTTCACGCTCATCATCCCCGTGCTGGTCTGGCGCTCGCTCACGACGCGCCATGTCGAGGAGGAAGAGTAAGTGCTGGCTCGCGGGCTTCAGCTAGGCTTTCTGGGATTGCTGGTCGCCGGGCCGGCGATTCTTCCCGAGTTCCACATCACGCTGCTCAACTACATCGGCCTCTATGCGCTGGTGGCGCTCGGGCTGGTGCTGCTGACCGGCGTCGGCGGCCTGACTTCCTTCGGCCAGGCGGCCTTCGTCGGCGTCGGCGCCTACACGACGGCCTGGCTGACGACGGCGACGGAGCTGCCGGGCTGGCTCGCCTTCTTCGCCGCCTCGCCCTGGCTGACGCTGTTCGCGGGCCTGGCGGTAACGGCGGCTGTCGCGGTCGTGCTGGGTTTCCTCACCTTGCGGCTGTCGGGTCACTACCTGCCGCTGGGCACGATCGCCTGGGGCATCTCGCTCTATTTCCTGTTCGGCAATGTCGAGTTCCTCGGCGGCCACACCGGCATCACCGGCATCCCGCCGCTGCCGCTGTTCGGTTTCGAGCTGAAGGATCCGCGCCATTACTACTACCTGATCTGGCTGGTGCTGCTGGCGGCCGTGTGGCTGACGCAGAACCTGCTCGACTCGCGCGAGGGCAGGGCGATCCGCGCCCTCAAGGGCGGCACGGTGATGGCCGAGGCGATGGGTGTGGATACGGCGCGCTCGAAGATCGTCATCTTCCTGGTCGCCGCGCTGTTCGCCTGCGTTTCGGGCTGGCTCTACGCCCACCTGCAGCGCTTCGTGAATCCGACGCCCTTCGGCCTGCACATCGGCATCGAGTACCTTTTCATGGCGGTCATCGGCGGTGCGGCCCACGTCTGGGGCGCGCTGGTCGGCGCCGGCCTGATCACCATCCTCAAGCAGTGGCTGCAGGATCTGCTGCCGCAGCTGTTCGGCGCCTCGGGCAATTTCGAGGTGATCGTCTTCGGCCTGCTGATGATCTTCGTGCTGCATCGCGCGCGCGACGGCATCTGGCCGCTGATCGCCCGCTTCCTGCCGGCGGACGCCGAGCGGCGGCGCGTCCCCGAGGCGGAGCCGCTCCCGCGCCGGGCCCAGGGCGAGGGCGTGCTGCTCGAGGTCGTCGATGCGGTGAAGAAGTTCGGCGGCCTGGTCGCCAACGACCGCATGAGCCTGACGGTGAAGGCGGGCGAGATCATGGCGTTGATCGGGCCGAACGGCGCCGGCAAGAGCACCATGTTCAACCTGATTTCCGGCGTTTCGCCGCCCACCTCGGGCGACGTGCTTTTCCTCGGCGAGCGCATCGACGGCCTGGCCTCGCGCGAGATCGCGCGCCGCGGCATGAGCCGGACCTTCCAGCACGTGCGGCTGCTGCCGACCATGAGCGTGCTCGAGAACGTCGCCATCGGCGCGCACGTGCGCGGCCGGCGCGGGGTCGCGGCGGCGGCCTTGCACCTCGAGCGCGACGAAGAGGCGCGACTGCTGGCCGAGGCTGCGCGGCAGATCGAGCGCGTCAGCCTGGCCGAGCACATGTTCGATCAGGCCGGTTCGCTGGCGCTCGGCAAGCAGCGCATCGTCGAGATCGCGCGTGCCCTGGCTTCCGATCCCTGCCTGCTGCTGCTCGACGAGCCGGCCGCCGGCCTGCGTTACCTGGAGAAGCAGGCGCTGGCCGAGATGCTGCGCAAGCTGCGCGCCGAGGGCATGGGCATCCTGCTGGTCGAGCACGACATGGACTTCGTCATGGGGCTGGCCGATCGGGTCGTGGTGATGGAGTTCGGCAAGAAGATCGCCGCCGGCCTGCCCGAGGAAGTCCAGCGCGACCCGGCGGTGATCGAGGCCTACCTCGGGGGAGTCGACTGATGAGCGAAGCGCCGCCGGTTCTGGAGGTCAGCGACCTCTGCGTCTCCTACGGCAAGGTCGAGGCGCTGCACCATGTCTCGGTGCGGGTCAGGGCAGGGGAGATCGTCACGGTCATCGGCCCGAACGGGGCGGGCAAGACCACGCTGTTGTCGGCGATCATGGGCGTGCTGCCGCGCACCCGCGGTGACGTCGCGTTCCTCGGCGAAGCCCAGGGCGCCATCGAGGTCGAGTACATGGTCGCGCTCGGCGCCAACCTCGTTCCCGAGAAGCGCGAGTTGTTCGGCGAGATGAGCGTCGAGGACAACCTCCTGCTCGGCGCCTTCATGCGCCACCGCATGGGCCATCGCGACGAGCGGGAGACCATGGAGCAGGTGTTCGAGACCTTCCCGCGGCTGCGCGAGCGGCGCGACCAGCAGGCCGGCACCCTCTCGGGTGGCGAGCGCCAGATGCTGGCGGTGGGCCGTGCCCTGATGGCGAAGCCGAAGCTGCTGATGCTGGACGAGCCGAGCCTGGGTCTGGCGCCGCTGATCGTGCGTGAAATCTTCCACATCATCGAGGCGCTCAAGCGCACCGGTGTCGCCATCCTGCTGGTCGAGCAGAACGCCCGCGCCGCCCTGCAGATTGCCGACTACGGCTATGTGCTCGAGACCGGCGAGGTCGCCCTCGAGGGTCCGAGCGACGACCTCGAGGACGACCCGAAGGTCATCGAGAGCTACCTGGGATTGGGTGGCAAGCACTGATTTGTTTCACGTGAAACAGTTTCACGTGAAACGGCGCGGGGCTCAATTTCAGTTTTGATAATCCGAGGCGTATCATTGCGCCTCTTTTTCGCCCCCATCCATCCCCAGCAATGCTTTTCCCAACGTCGTTCGACGTCATCGTCATCGGTGGCGGTCATGCCGGCACTGAAGCCGCGCTGGCGGCCGCGCGGACGGGGTCGAAGACGCTGCTGCTGACGCATAACATCGAGACGCTGGGGGCGATGTCCTGCAACCCGTCGATCGGCGGCATCGGCAAGGGGCACCTGGTCAAGGAGGTCGATGCCCTCGGCGGCGTCATGGCCGAAGCCACCGACGAGGCCGGCATCCAGTTCCGTACCCTCAATGCCTCGAAAGGGCCGGCGGTGCGCGCCACCCGCGCCCAGGCTGACCGCGCGCTATACAAGCGTGCGATCCGCATGCGGCTCGAGAACGCGCCCAACCTGACGCTGTTCCAACAGGCGGTCGACGACCTGACGGTCGAAGGCGACCGCGTCACCGGCGTGGTCACCCAGCTCGGCATCCGCTTCGAGGCGCCGGCCGTGGTGCTGACGGCCGGCACCTTCCTCAACGGCCTGGTTCATGTCGGGCTGAAAAACTACCGCGCCGGCCGCTTCGGCGATCCGGCATCGGTGTCGCTCGCCGAGCGCCTGCGCGAACTCAAGCTGCCGGCGGGGCGCCTGAAGACTGGCACGCCGCCGCGCCTCGACGGCCGCACCATAGACTTTTCGGTCATGGAGCGCCAGCCCGGCGACGAGCCGGTGCCCGTGTTCTCCTTCATCGGCAGGGCCGAGCAGCACCCGCGCCAGATCCCCTGCTGGATCACGCACACCAACGCGCGCACCCACGACATCATCCGCGCCGGCCTCGACCGCTCGCCGATGTTCACTGGTGTCATCGAAGGCGTCGGGCCGCGCTACTGTCCCTCGATCGAGGACAAGATCCACAAGTTCGCCGGCCGCGACAGCCATCAGGTGTTCATGGAGCCCGAGGGTCTCGAGACCCATGAGATCTATCCGCAGGGCGTGTCGACCAGCCTGCCGTTCGACGTCCAGCTGGCGCTGGTGCGCTCGATCAGGGGCTTGGAGGGCGTCCATATCCTGCGCCCCGGCTACGCCATCGAGTACGACTACTTCGATCCCCGGGCGTTGAAGGCCTCGCTCGAGACCAAAGCCATCCGCGGCCTGTTCTTCGCCGGCCAGATCAACGGCACGACGGGTTACGAGGAGGCTGCCGCGCAGGGCCTGCTGGCCGGCGTCAATGCTGCCCGCTACACCCGCGAGCAGGAAGCGTGGAGCCCGCGCCGCGACCAGGCCTACCTTGGCGTGCTCGTCGACGACCTGATCACCCGCGGCGTCTCAGAGCCCTACCGGATGTTCACCAGCCGCGCCGAGTACCGGCTGAGCCTGCGCGAGGACAACGCCGACCTGCGTCTGACGGAAGTCGGCCGAGAACTTGGCCTCGTAGACGATGTCCGCTGGGCTGCCTTCTGCCGCAAGCGCGACGCGATCGCCGCCGAAACCGAGCGTCTCAAGGCGACCTGGATAAATCCCCGCCTGCTGCCGGTGGGCGAGGCGGAGCGTGTGCTCGGCAAGTCGATGGAACGCGAGTACCGGCTGTTCGACCTGCTGCGTCGGCCGGAGGTCAGCTACCGCTCGCTGATGACCATGGGGGGCGCCGGTGAGGGCGTAACCGAACCCGAGGTCGTCGAGCAGGTGGAGATCCAGGCCAAGTACTCCGGCTATGTCGAGCGCCAGCGCGAGGACGTCGAGAAAGCCCAGGAGTCCGAAGCGTTGCGCATCTCGGCCGACCTCGATTACGGCGCCGTTCACGGCCTTTCGATCGAGGTGCGCCAGCGCCTCGCCCAGCACCGGCCCGAGACGCTCGGGCAGGCCTCGAGAGTGCAGGGGGTCACCCCGGCGGCCATCTCGCTGCTGCTCGTGCACCTGAAGAAGCGCGGCAAGCCATGAGCAGCGCCGAACAACTGTCGCGCGGCGTCGCCGCGCTCGGCCTGACGCTGCCCGACGGTGCGCAGGAAAAGCTGCTCGCCTACCTGGCGCTGCTGCTGAAGTGGAACCGGACCTACAACCTGACGGCGGTGCGCGACGAGGCGGACATGGTGACGCATCACCTGTTGGATTCGCTGGCCGTGGTGCCGCTCCTCGGCGAGGTGCGAACCCTCGCCGACGTCGGCAGCGGCGCCGGTCTGCCGGGCCTGGCGCTTGCGGTGGCGCGTCCGGAAATGCAGATCGTCTCGGTCGAGGCGGTGCAGAAGAAGGCCGCCTTCCAGCAGCAGGCGAAGATCCAGCTCGGCCTCGCCAACGTCGAGGTGCGCGCCGAGCGCGTCGAGGCGCTGCCGGAAGGGCTCGTTTTCGACGCCGTGATCTCGCGTGCGTTTTCCAGCATCGCCGACTTCATCCGCCTCGCCGGCCGGCTGGTCGCGCCGCAAGGGCGGCTGCTGGCGATGAAGGGCATCCATCCGGCGGACGAGATCGCCGCCATTCCCGCCGGCTGGCGCGTCAGCGCGTCGCCGTCGATCGTCGTCCCCGGGCTCGATGCCCAGCGTCACCTGATCATCTTGGAGCGAGAATAACAATGCACATCTTCGCCATCGCCAACCAGAAGGGCGGGGTCGGCAAGACCACGACTTCCGTCAACCTGGCCGCCGCCCTTGCGCTGCAAGGCCAGCGCACCTTGCTCGTCGACCTCGATCCGCAGGGCAACTCGACGATGGGCAGCGGCATCGACAAGAGCGATCTCAAGCGCTCGGTCTACCAGGTGCTGCTCGGCCTGGCGTCGCTGAAGGACGCCTGCGTGACTTCGCCGTCCGGCAAGTACGACGTGCTGCCGGCCAACCGCGACCTGGCCGGCGCCGAAGTGGAGATGGTCGAGCTCGAGCGCCGCGAGATGCGCCTCAAGGAGGCGCTCGCGGCGCATGTCGACGATTATGACTTTGTCCTCATTGACTGCCCGCCCTCGCTGTCGCTGCTGACGCTCAACGGTCTCTGCGCCGCGCATGGCGTCGTCATTCCGATGCAATGTGAATATTTCGCCCTCGAAGGCCTCTCGGATCTGGTGAACACCATCAAGAAGGTGCATGCCAACCTGAACCGCGACCTGCGCATCATCGGCCTGCTGCGCGTGATGTTCGAGCCGGGCCGGACGCTGGCGCAGCAGGTGTCGGCGCAGCTCGAGGAGCACTTCGGCGACAAGGTGTTCCGCACCTTGGTGCCGCGCAACGTGCGCCTCGCCGAGGCGCCGAGCTACGGCATGCCGGGCGTGCTGTTCGACAAGGCGTCGAAGGGCGCGCAGGCCTACCTGGCCTTCGCCACCGAAATGATCGAACGCGTTCAAACCTGGCCCCGCCAGGTTTCAGAGTAGGCTAATGCCCGCGTAAGCGGGCGTTACGCCGGAACTAAAACTGGAAGGAATGAACATGGCTCCACCGCCCAAACTCAAAGGCCTCGGCCGCGGCCTCGACGCGCTGCTCGCCGCCAACAACGCGCCGGAAAGCCAGCGCCAGGACAAGCTGCCGGTCGGCGCCTTGCAGCCCGGCAAGTACCAACCGCGCACGCGCATGGACCCGGGTTCGCTGGAGGAGCTGGCGGCGTCGATCAAGGCCCAGGGCCTGATCCAGCCGATCTCGGTCCGTCCGGTTGCCGGCGGCCGCTACGAGATCATCGCCGGCGAACGCCGCTGGCGCGCGTCGCAGATCGCCGGCCTGGCCGAGGTTCCGGTGCTGATCCGCGAGATCCCCGACGATGCCGCGCTGGCGATGTCGCTGATCGAGAACATCCAGCGCGAAGACCTGAACCCTCTCGAAGAAGCGGCCGGCCTGCAGCGCCTGATCGACGAGTTCGGCATGACGCACCAGCAGGCGGCCGACGCCGTCGGCCGCTCGCGTCCGGGCGCCTCGAACCTGCTGCGCCTGCTGCAGCTCGCCAAGCCGGCGCAGGACATGCTGATGGCCGGCGACATCGAAATGGGCCATGCGCGCGCATTGCTGCCGCTGCCGAAGGCCGAGCAGGGCCGCTTCGCCGCGATGATCGTCGAGAAGGGCTACTCGGTGCGCGAGGCGGAAAAGCTCGCGGCGCGCGAACTTAATCCGCCGGTCAAGAAGGGTGGCAGGGGCGATGGTTCCGCCGACCGCGACCTGCTGCGCCTCGAGGAGGAACTGTCGGACGCGCTGGCGGCGACGGTGAAGATAAGCGCCAATCGCAAGGGCGCCGGCTCGATGACCATCCGCTTCGGCAGCCTGGACCAGCTCGACGGCCTGCTCGACCGGCTGCGTTGACCTGGCGCAAAGAAGTTTATGCGATCGCAGCATTCAGGTCTTGTATATAAGTTGCGACCGATGTTATTATCCGGCGGTTTTTTCGGCCCGCTCCCATGAAACCAGAGGTTCGCTGGGTGCTGAGCCGCCAGGCGCTGACGACTTTGTGCGTTGCGGCAGCGGCAGGTGTGGCGGGTGGAAAGAACGCGGCTGTTTCGGCACTCCTCGGTGGCGGCATCGGCATGCTGGGCGCGTTTGCCTACGCATGGCGTGCGGTGCGCGACGAGACGGATCCGAAAAAGGCGTATCGGGCACAGATGCTGGGAGAGACCTACAAGTACGCGGTCGTTCTCGGTGGCTTCGCCCTCGTGTTTATGGGCTACAGGGATTTGGCGGCCCTGCCGCTGTTTCTGGGCTTCGCGTTAACCGTCGTCGTCTATTGGATGGCACTGCTTAAAACTCGGAACTGAACATGTCTGCTGCTCCCGGCGAAGCGCTCACCGCAACTGCTTACATCTCCCACCACCTGACCAACCTCAAGGTCGGCTCGGGCTTCTGGACCTTCCACCTCGACACCCTGATCGTGTCGGGCGTCATCGGCCTGATCGTCTTCGGCGGCCTGGCGATGGTCTCGAGCCGCGCCACCAGCGGCGTGCCGCAAGGCTGGCAGAATTTCTTCGAGATGGTCCTGTCCTTCGTGAACCAGCAGGTCAAGGACACCTATCACGGCAACAACCCGCTGATCGCGCCGCTGGCCATCACGATCTTCGTCTGGGTCTTCGCCATGAACGCGATGGACCTGATCCCGGTCGATTTCCTGCCGTGGGCCGTCCAGCATGCAACCGGCAACGAACATCTCGCGTTCAAGTTCGTGCCGACCACCGACCCCAACCTCACCTTCGCCATGTCGATCACGGTCTTCCTGATCATGATCTACCTGAACTTCAAGGTGAAGGGCTTCGGCGGCTTCATGCACGAAGTGTTCACCGTGCCCTTCGGCCCCAAGCTGGCGCCGGTCAACTTCCTGTTCCGCGTCATCGAGGACATCGCCAAGCCGATCTCGCTGTCGCTGCGTCTGTTCGGCAACATGTACGCCGGCGAGATGGTGTTCATCCTGATCGCGCTGCTGGGCGTCTG
The DNA here is from genome assembly GCA_046726235.1 of Pseudomonadota bacterium. GTDB lineage: Bacteria > Pseudomonadota > Gammaproteobacteria > Burkholderiales > Rhodocyclaceae > Nitricoxidireducens. The sequence continues at coordinate 269,293 of JBKPAD010000001.1, read as the reverse complement.
GCAACTGCCGCTGGCGCTGCCGTGGGAACTGTTCCACATCCTGATCATCACGCTGCAGGCCTTCGTCTTCATGATGCTGACCATCGTCTACATGTCGATGGCTTCGGAATCGCACTAAACCGTTTCTTTCAACCTTCATCACCCCTCTCGATCTCAAAGGAGTAACAAATGGAACTTTCCGTGCTGCTGGGTAACACTGCCATCGCCGTCGCGATCCTGATCGGCGCCGGCGCCCTGGGCACCGCCATCGGCTTCGGTATCCTCGGTGGCCGCTTCCTCGAAGGCGCCGCTCGCCAGCCCGAAATGATCCCCACGCTGCAGGTCAAGATGTTCATCGTCGCCGGTCTGCTCGACGCGGTGACCATGATCGGCGTCGGTATCGCCCTGTTCATGCTGTTCGCCAACCCGTTCATCGCCCTCGTCAAGCCCTGAGCCCGGCGTTCGCCTGAAACCCTACCCAGGAGGTTAGCGTGAGCATCAACGCAACCCTCATCGGCCAGATGATTTGGTTCGCCATTTTCATCTGGATCACGATGAAGTACGTCTGGCCGCCGCTGCAAAAGGCGATGGCCGACCGTCAGCAGCAGATCGCCGACGGCCTCGCGGCTGCCGAGCGCGGCAAGCACGATCTCGAACTCGCCGCCAAGCGCTCGGCCGACGCCCTGCGCGAAGCCAAGGATCGCGCCAACGGCATCACCGCCGACGCCGAGAAGCGTGCGCGCCAGATCGTCGAAGAGGCGAAGGACGCCGCCAAGGTCGAGGCCGAGAAGGTCTACGCCGGCAAGATGTCGGAGCTCGAGCAGGACATCGAACGTGCGCGCTCTGCGCTGCGCGAGCGTGTCGCCGAACTCGCCGTCGCCGGTGCCGAGAAGATCCTGCGTCGCGAAGTCAATGCCGGCACCCACGCCGACATGCTGACGGCGCTCAAGCAGGAACTCTGACCGACATGGCCGAACTCGTCACCATCGCCCGCCCCTACGCCGAAGCCGTGTTCCGCCTGGCGAAGGAGAAAGGCGCGCTGCCGGCCTGGTCCGCGCAGCTGGCCAGCCTTTCCGCCTACGCGCACAACGCCGACGTCGCCGCCTGTCTCGACAACCCCGGCCTGACGGCCGGCCGCAAGGCCGAGCTCGTCGCGTCGCTGCTCGGCAGCGGCGTTGATGGCGACCTGGCCAGCTTCATCAAGGTGCTGGCCGAGAATGGCCGCCTCAGCGTGCTGCCCGAAATCGCGGCGTTCTTCGAGACGCTCAAGGCCGCGGAAGAGGGCGTCAAGGACGCCGTCATTCACAGCGCCTTCCCGATGAACGACGCCGAGCGCGCTGGCTTGCTGCCCGTGCTCGAGGCGCACTTCAAGGCGAAGCTGCGGCCCGAAGTCCAGGTCGCGCCCGAACTCATCGGCGGCATCAAGGTGGTCGTCGGCGACCAGGTGCTCGACGCTTCCGTACGCGGCAGGCTCGACGCCATGGCCACGTCCCTCAGGACCTAGTATTCAAAGAATCGGAGCTTTACATGCAGCTCAATCCGTCTGAAATCAGCGAACTGATCAAGAACAAGATCCAGAATCTCGAGGTCGGCACCGACCTGCGCACCCAGGGCACCGTCGTGTCCGTGACCGACGGCATCTGCCGCGTGCACGGCCTCACCGACGTCATGCAGGGCGAGATGCTGGAATTCCCGGGCAACACCTTCGGCATGGCCCTGAACCTCGAGCGCGACTCCGTCGGCGCGGTGGTTCTCGGCGAGTACGAGCACATCTCCGAAGGCGACACCGTCAAGACCACCGGCCGCATTCTCGAAGTGCCGGTCGGCCCCGAGCTGCTCGGCCGCGTGGTGAACTCGCTCGGCCAGCCGATCGACGGCAAGGGCCCGATCAACGCCAAGGTCACCGACAAGATCGAAAAGGTCGCGCCGGGCGTGATCTGGCGCAAGTCGGTGTCGCAGCCGGTGCAGTCGGGCCTCAAGGCCATTGACGCCATGGTGCCGGTGGGCCGCGGTCAGCGTGAGCTGATCATCGGCGACCGCCAGACCGGCAAGACGGCCGTCGCGGTTGATGCGATCATCAACCAGAAGGGCCAGAACATGATGTGTATCTACGTGGCGGTGGGCCAGAAGGCCTCGACCATCGCCAACGTGGTACGCAAGCTCGAAGAGCACGGCGCCCTCGAATACACGATCATCGTCGCCGCCACCGCTTCCGAATCGGCCGCCATGCAGTTCATCGCGCCGTACTCCGGCTGCACCATGGGCGAGTACTTCCGCGATCGCGGCCAGGATGCCCTGATCATTTACGACGACCTGACCAAGCAGGCCTGGGCCTACCGCCAGATTTCGCTGCTGCTGCGCCGTCCGCCGGGCCGCGAAGCCTATCCTGGCGACGTCTTCTACCTGCACTCGCGTCTGCTCGAGCGCGCCGCGCGCGTCTCGGAAGCCTGGGTCGAGAAGTTCACCAACGGCGAAGTCAAGGGCAAGACCGGTTCGCTGACTGCGCTGCCGGTCATCGAAACGCAGGCCGGCGACGTGTCCGCGTTCGTGCCGACCAACGTGATTTCGATTACCGACGGCCAGATCTTCCTCGAGACCGACCTGTTCAACGCCGGCATCCGTCCCGCCATCAACGCCGGCGTGTCGGTGTCCCGCGTCGGCGGCGCCGCCCAGACCAAGGCGATCAAGAAGCTCGGCGGCGGCGTGCGTCTCGCGCTGGCCCAGTACCGCGAACTCGCGGCCTTCGCGCAGTTCGCGTCCGACCTCGACGACGCCACGCGCAAGCAGCTCGAGCGCGGCCGTCGCGTCACGGAACTGATGAAGCAGGCCCAGTACGCGCCGCTGACGGTGGCCGAAATGGCCGTTTCGCTGTTCGCAGTCAACGGCGGCCACTTCGACGACGTCGACGTCGCCAAGATCCTGGCCTTCGAAGCCGCCATGCACCAGTACATGAGCGACAAGCACGGCGACCTGATGAACAAGATCGAGACGGCCAAGGACCTGGACAAGGAAGGCGAAGCCCAACTGACGGCCGCGCTGATCGAGTTCAAGAAGAACTGGGCCTGACGGATTTCCTAGCCAAGGAGTAGCGCCATGCCAAGCGGCAAGGAAATTCGGACCAAGATCAAGTCGGTCCAGAACACGAAGAAGATCACCAAGGCCATGGAGATGGTGGCCGCGTCCAAAATGCGCAAGGCGCAGGAACGGATGCGCGCCGCCCGCCCCTACAGCGAGAAGATCCGCCGCCTGGCGGCGAATCTCTCGCAGGCCAACAACACGGACTTCCGCCATTCCTTCCTGATCAAGAAGCCGCAGATGAAGCGCGTCGGCCTGATCCTCGTCACCACCGACAAGGGTCTGTGCGGCGGCCTCAACACCAACGTCCTGCGGCTGTCGCTGAATTCGATGCGCCAGTGGGAGAAGGAAGGCGTCGAGGAAATCCGCGTCACGGCAATCGGCAACAAGGGCCTCGGCTTCATGCAGCGCATGGGCGCCAAGGTGGTGTCGCACGTCGTGCATCTCGGCGACACGCCGCACCTCGAGAAGCTGATCGGCCCGGTCAAGGTGATGATCGACGCTTTCGAGAAAGACGAGATCGACGCCGTCTACATCGGCTACACGCAGTTCATCAACACGATGAAGCAGGAGCCGCAGCTCGAGCAGTTGCTGCCGCTGACCGGCGAGCGCCTCGGCACGCCCGAGGGCCACTGGGATTACCTGTACGAGCCCGATGCGCGCGAAGTCATCGAGGAACTGCTGCTGCGCTATGTCGAGGCGCTGATCTATCAGGCGGTCTCCGAGAACATGGCGTCCGAGCAGTCGGCGCGCATGGTGGCGATGAAGTCGGCCACCGACAACGCCGGCAACGTCATCAAGGAACTCCAGCTCGTCTACAACAAGGCGCGCCAGGCTTCGATCACGAAAGAAATCTCGGAAATCGTCGGCGGTGCCGCCGCGATCGCCGGTTAATCGAATTACGTATTAAGGAAAATGACCATGAGCAACGGAAGCATCGTCCAGTGCATCGGCGCGGTGGTGGACATCCAGTTCCCCCGCGATGGAATGCCCAAGGTTTTCGACGCCCTCGTCCTCGATGACGCGAACGTCGGCAACGCCGAAGCCGGCCTCACCTTCGAAGTCCAGCAGCAGCTCGGCGACGGCATCGTCCGCACGATCGCGATGGGTTCGTCCGATGGCCTGCGCCGCGGCATGAAGGTCAAGGGCACCGGCGCCGCGATCTCCGTGCCCGTCGGCCACGGCACGCTGGGCCGCATCATGGACGTGCTCGGCCGCCCGATCGACGAAGTCGGTCCGATCAAGTGCGAAGAGCGCCGCCCCATCCACGCCAAGGCACCGAAGTTCGACGAACTCTCGCCCGCCACGGAACTGCTCGAAACCGGCATCAAGGTTATCGACCTGATCTGCCCGTTCGCCAAGGGCGGCAAGGTCGGCCTGTTCGGCGGCGCCGGCGTCGGCAAGACCGTCAACATGCTCGAGCTGATCAACAACATCGCCAAGCAGCACTCCGGCCTGTCGGTGTTCGCCGGCGTCGGCGAGCGCACCCGCGAGGGCAACGACTTCTACCACGAGATGTCGGAAGCCGGCGTCATCAAGCTCGACAACCTGACCGACTCCAAGGTCGCGATGGTGTTCGGCCAGATGAACGAGCCGCCCGGCAACCGCCTGCGCGTCGCGCTGACCGGCCTGACGATGGCCGAAGCGTTCCGCGACGAAGGCCGCGACATCCTGTTCTTCGTCGACAACATCTACCGCTACACGCTGGCCGGTACCGAAGTGTCCGCGCTGCTGGGCCGCATGCCTTCCGCCGTGGGCTACCAGCCGACGCTGGCCGAGGAAATGGGCCGCCTGCAGGAGCGCATCACCTCCACGCGCGTCGGCTCGATCACCTCGATCCAGGCCGTGTACGTTCCCGCGGACGACCTGACCGACCCGTCGCCGGCCACCACCTTCCTCCACCTCGACTCGACCGTCGTTCTTTCGCGCGACATCGCCGCCCTCGGTATCTACCCGGCCGTCGATCCGCTCGACTCGACCTCGCGCCAGCTCGACCCGCTGGTCGTCGGCGAAGAGCACTACGAGACGGCGCGCAAGGTGCAGGCCACGCTGCAGCGCTACAAGGAACTGCGCGACATCATCGCGATTCTCGGCATGGACGAACTCTCGGCCGAAGACAAGCTGGCCGTCGGCCGCGCGCGCAAGATCCAGCGTTTCCTGTCGCAGCCGTTCTTCGTCGCCGAAGTGTTCACCGGCTCGCCCGGCAAGTACGTCACGCTCAAGGATACGATCAAGGGCTTCCGCATGATCGTCGAAGGCGAGTGCGACCAGTTGCCCGAGCAGGCCTTCTACATGGTCGGCGGCATCGAGGAAGTGTTCGAGAAGGCGAAGACGCTTCAGTAAACTAAAGCGTCTCGACGCAAGGAAAGCCCCCCACCCCCGGCCCCCGCCCCGGGGCGGGGGTCCAAGCAAGCTCGCTACGCTCGGGGTTTGAAAGGAATACTGATGGCACTCTCTGTTCATGTCGACGTCGTCTCCGCGGAGGAGCAGATCTTCTCCGGGCTGGCCGAATTCGTCGTCCTGCCGGGCGAAGTCGGCGAGTTGGGCATCTACCCTGGCCACATGCCGCTGATGACCCGCATCAAGCCGGGCGCCGTGCGCATCAAGCTGCAAGGCCAGGAACGCGAGGAGCTGATCTTCGTTGCCGGCGGCATCCTCGAGGTGCAGCCGGGCCTCGTGACCGTGCTCGCCGACACGGCGATCCGCGGCCACGACCTCGACGAGGCCAAGGCGATGGAAGCGAAGAAGAAGTCCGAAGAAGCGTTGGTCAATCGCAGCTCCGAACTCGACTACGCACGTGCCCAGGCCGAACTGGCCGAAGCCGTCGCGCAACTCGCCGCCATCCAGCGCCTGCGCAAGAAGTCGCACTGAGGCTTCGGCCTCGCTGGAAAGAGGCAGCTCCGGCTGCCTTTTTTCACCTCCGCTGATAGACTAGACGGTCTAGTCCATTTTTGTCATAAGGTTATTGAGTGACCGCAGACTCCACCGACATCCGCACGCGCCTGATCCAGGCGGCCGTCGAAGCCTTCTGCGAAGAGGGCTACCGGGCCAGTTGCGAGCGCATTGCGGCACGAGCCGGCGTGGCGAAGCAGACGCTTTACAACCATTTCGCCTCGAAGGACGAACTCTTCGCCGCCATCACCCAGCTCGGCACCGAGTCGATCACGCTGACGCTCGACCCCGACGCGGTGGACGTCCGTGAGTGCCTGCTCCGCTTCTCGACCTTGTTTCACCAGCGCGTGCTCGGCGAAACCGGGCTGGCGTTCTACCGCACGTTGGTTGCCGAGCGGCCACGTTTCCCGGCGCTCGGCAAGGCCTTCTTCGAGGGCGGGCCGCAGACCATGTCGCGCCTGCTCGCCGGCTTCTTCACCCGTGCCATGGACCGCGGGCTGCTGCGCCGGGACGATCCGCTGTTCGCCGCCGAGATGCTGCTGAGCCTGCTCGGCGGCTTCGAGCGCACGCGCCGCCTGCTTGACCCCGTTCCGTTCACGCCGGCCGAGGAGGCCGAGCGCATCGCCAAGACCGTCGATTGTTTTCTGCGGGCCTACGCCCCGGAAAGGACCGCTACATGAACCGCAAGCTGATTCTTCTCCTGACCATTGCCGTCGCCGCCTGCGGCGGCGAGCAGAAACCCGGCGCCCCCGGTGGCGCCCCGGGCGCGGGAATGCCGCCCCCCGAGGTCGACGTGGTGACCGTTGCCCCGTCCACGGCGATCCTTACGCAGGAACTTCCCGGCCGCTTGCAGGCCGTGCGCACGGCGCAAGTAAGGGCTCGCGTCGAAGGCATCGTCGAGAAGCGCCTGTTCGCCGAGGGCAGCGACGTGCCGGCCGGCGCGCCCTTGTTCAAGCTCGATGCGCGCACCTATCGCGCCGCCGCAGACTCCGCGGCGGCGGACGTCGCCGTCGCGCGCCAGACCGTCGAGCGCTACCGGCCGCTGCTCGAAATGAAGGCCGTCAGCAAGCAGGAATTCGAGCTCGCCGAAGCCAAACTCAAGCAAGCCGAGGCGGCGCTCGCCAAGGCCGCACTCGACCTAGAGAACGCCAACGTCACGGCGCCGATCTCCGGCCGCATCGGCCGCGCGCTGGTCACCGAAGGCGCGCTCGTCGGCAAGGGCGAGGCGACACACCTGGCGACGATCGAGCAACTCGATCCGATCTACGCCAACTTCACCCAGTCCAACGCCGACGTCCTGCGCCTGCAACAGGCGATGAAGTCCGGCCGCCTCAAGCGCGCCACGGAGGCGAAGGTCGAACTGGTCCTCGAGGACGGCAGCGTGTACCCGCAGCCCGGAAAACTCCTGTTCTCGGACCTCGCCGTCGATCCGAACACTGGCTCGGTGTCGCTGCGCGCCGAGTTCGCCAACCCGAAGCGCGAACTTCTGCCCGGCACCTTCGTGCGCGTGCGCTTCCCCGAGTCGCAGGCCGACAACGTCGTCAAGCTGCCGCAGCGCGCGGTGCAGGCCGGTCCGCAGGGACAGTTCGTGATGACCATCGACGCCGAAGGCAAGGCGGCACCGCGTCCGGTGAAAACCGGCGGCATGTCGGGCGCCGACTGGGTCATCGCCGAGGGCGTCAAGGCCGGCGACACGGTGATCGTCAATGGCCTGCAAAAGGCGCGTCCGGGCACGCCGGTGATGCCGGTGCCGTGGAACCCGAACGCGCCGGTCGCTGCCGCGCCGGCTGCTCCTCCTGCCGCACCGTCCGCGCAGCCGCCGGCCGCCGAGAAGAAGTAGGGGCTCACCGTGCTCGCCAAATTCTTCATCGACCGCCCGGTGTTCGCCTGGGTGATCGCCATCCTGATCCTGCTCGGCGGCAGCCTCGCGCTCAAGAAGCTGCCGGTGTCGCAATACCCGACGGTCGCGCCGCCGTCGATCGCCTTCAACATCACCTACCCCGGCGCCTCGGCGCAGGTGATCGAAGACACGGTCACCGCGCTGATCGAGCAGGAGATGAACGGCATCGAGCGGCTGCTCTACATGGAAGCGGCTTCCGAACTCGGCACCGGCACGCTGACCCTGACCTTCGAGCCCGGCACCAACGTCGACACCGCCTCCGTCGAGGCGCAGAACCGCTACAAGCGCATCGAGGCGCGCCTGCCCGAGGACGTGCGCCGCCTCGGCGTGCCGGTGACCAAGCCGCAGCGCAACTACCTGATGTTCATCACGCTGTACTCGCCGGACAAGAGCCTCGACAACATCGCGCTCGGCAGCTACGCAGCCGCCAGCGTGCTCGACCAGGTGCGCCGCGTCAAAGGCGTCGGCGAGGCGATCATGTTCGGCACCGAGTACTCGATGCGGATCTGGCTGCGGCCCGATCGCCTGCAGGCGTTCAACCTCGCGCCGGGCGACGTCATGGCCGCCGTGCGCTCGCAGAACGTCCAACTCGCCACCGGCGAAGTCGGCCAGGCGCCGGCAGCGAAGGGACAGCAGTTCAACGCCGTGATCGTCACGCGCGGGCGCCTCGTCACGCCGGAGGAGTTCGGCGAAGTCATCGTGCGTGCCGCGCCCGACGGCTCGACGGTGCGCCTCAAGGATGTCGCCCGCGTCGAGCTCGGCGCCGAGAACTACAACATCTTCGCGCGCATGGACGGCCAGCCCACCGCCGCCATCGCCGTGCGCGTCGCGCCCGACGGCAACGCGCTCGAAGTCGCCAAGGCGGTCAAGGCGCGCATGGGCGAGCTGTCGAAGTACTTCCCCAAGGGCATTGCCTGGGAAGTGCCTTACGACACCTCGCGCTTCGTCGACATCTCGATTTCGGAAGTCGTGATCACGCTGGCCGAGGCCATGCTACTGGTCTTCCTCGTGATGTACCTGTTCCTCGAGAACTTCCGCGCCACGCTGATTCCGGCCGTCGTCGTGCCGGTGGCGCTGATGGGCGCGCTCACCGGCCTCTACGTCTTCGGCTATTCGATCAACGTGCTGACGCTGTTCGCCATGGTGCTGGCGATCGGCATCGTCGTGGACGACGCCATCGTCGTGGTCGAGAACGTCGAGCGCATCATGACCGAGGAAGACCTGCCGCCGCGCGAGGCGACGCGCAAGGCGATGGGCCAGATCTTCGCCGCGGTCATCGGCATCACGCTGGTGCTGTGCGCGGTGTTCGTGCCGATGGCCTTCTTCGGCGGCTCGGTCGGCGCCATCTACCGCCAGTTCTCGATCACGCTGGTACTGACCATGCTGTTCTCGGCGCTGATGGCGCTGACGCTGACGCCGGCGATGTGCGCGACCATCCTCAAGCACAAGCCCGGCGAAGCCACGATGCCGACCACCGGCTTCTTCGGCTGGTTCAACCGCAGCTTTTCGCGCACCACGCTCGGCTACCGCAACGGCGTCGCCAAAGTCATCAGCCGCCCCAAGCGCTGGCTGATCGTTTACCTGGCGATCATCGTCGGCGCCGGCTTCCTGTTCTCGCGCCTGCCCGGCAGCTTCCTGCCGGAAGAGGACCAGGGCTACTTCATCAGCATGATCCAGCTGCCGGCCGGCGCGACGCAGGAGCGCACGCTCGAAGTCGTCAAGCAGGTCGAGGACTACTACCTCAAGCAGCCGCAGGTGCAGCACGTCATCGGCGTCGTCGGCTTCTCGTTCTTCGGCCGCGGCCAGAACGCGGCGCTGACCTTCGTACGCCTCAAGGACTGGGACGAACGCAAGGCCAAGGAGAGCGGCATCGGCGGCATCGTCATGCGCGCCAACATGACGCTCTCGCAGATCAAGCAGGCGATGATCTTCGCCGTCAACGTGCCGCCGATTCCCGAGCTCGGCGCCGTCGGCGGCTTCGACTTCCGCCTGCAGGACCGCTCAGGCCTCGGCCGCGAAAAGCTGATGGACGCCCGCAACATGGCGCTCGGCCTCGCTTCCAAGCATCCGGCGCTGATGGGCGTGCGTCCCGAAGGCCAGGAGCCGGCGCCGCAACTGATGCTCGACATCGACCGCGCCAAGGCGCGCGCGCTGTCGATCGACCTCGCCAACCTCAACGAGACCCTGCAGTCGGTGCTCGGCGTCGCCTACGTCAACGACTTCGTGCGCCAGGGCCGCATCCTGCGCGTGCAGATGCAGGCCGATTCGAGCCTGCGCGCCAGCCCCGAGACCATCCTGCGGCTGTCCGTGCGCAACACGCGCGGCGAAATGGTGCCGCTGTCGGAAGTCGTGAACACGCGCTGGGTGGTCGGCCTGCCGAAGCTCGACCGCTACAACGGCAACCCGTCGATGAAGCTCTCGGGTTCGCCGGCACCCGGCCGCAGCACCGGCGACGCCATGGCGGCAATGGAGGAAATCGCGGCGCAACTGCCGCCGGGCTTCGGCTTCGATTGGTCGGGCACTTCCTACGAGGAGCGCCTGTCAGGCGCCCAGGCGCCGTTCCTTTACGCGCTGTCGCTGGTCGTGGTCTTCCTCGCGCTCGCCGCGCTGTATGAAAGCTGGTCGATCCCGTTCGCGGTGATTCTCGTCGTGCCGCTGGGCATCCTCGGCGCCGTGCTGGCCGTCACGCTGCGCGGCCTGCCGAACGACGTCTTCTTCAAGGTCGGCCTGATCGCCACCATCGGCCTGTCCTCCAAGAACGCGATCCTGATCATCGAGTTCGCGCGCAAGCTGCACGCCGAAGGCATGGACCTGATCGACGCCACGCTCGAAGCCTGCCGCCTGCGTTTCCGCCCGATCCTGATGACCTCGCTGGCCTTCATCCTCGGCGTGCTGCCGCTGGCGATCTCGACCGGCGCCGGCGCCCAGAGCCGGCACGCCATCGGCACCGGCGTCATGGGCGGCATGATCGGCGCCACGGTGCTCGCGGTATTCCTCGTTCCGGTCTTCTTCGTCGTCGTGCGGCGCATCTTCCCCGAGAAGCCGCGCGAGGAGCATGCGCATGAATAAGCTGCTACCCATCGCCGTCGCCGCGCTGTTCGGCGCCGGCTGCTCGCTGATCCCCGACTACCGGCGCGACGAGCCGCCGGTCGCCGCCGCCTGGCCGGCGTCGACGCAGCCGGCCGGCGCGCCCGGGACACGCGTGGCCGCCGCCACCGACTGGCGCAGCTTCTTCCCGGACGCGCGCCTGCAGGCGCTGATCGCCGCCGCGCTCGAGCACAACCGCGACATGGCGATCGCCGTCGCCCGCGTCGAGGAGGCGCGCGCCCAGTACGGCATCGCCCGCGCTGACCGCTTCCCGACCGTCAACGCCGGCATCAGCCGCAACGCCTCGAAGACGCCGGCCGACATTTCCGCCACGGGCCGCGTGCTGAACAGCCAGCGCTACGACGCCAACCTCTCGGTCACGGCTTTCGAGCTCGACTTCTGGGGCCGCGTGCGCAGCCTGAACGAGTCGGCGCTCGCCGCCTACCTCGCCAGCGAGGAGGCGCAGCGGTCGTTCCGCCTGTCGCTGATCGCCGACGTCGCCAACGCCTATCTGACGCTGCTCGAACTGGAAGAGCGCACGGCGCTCGCGCAGTCCACGCTGGCCAGCCGCGAAGAGACACGCAAGCTCGTCACCAAGCGCCGCGACGTCGGCCTCGCCTCCGACCTCGACGTGCTGCAGACCGACGGCGCCCGCGAATCGGCGCGCGCCGAACTCGCCAACCTGCTGCGCCAGCGGGCAGCCGCCGAGAACGCGCTGGTGCTGCTGGTCGGGCGCATGCCGGCTGCGTTGCCGGCCGGTCGCGGCCTCGCCGAACAGGGCATCGTCAACGACCTCGCCGCCGGCCTGCCGGCGGAAGTGCTGCTGGCGCGCCCCGACGTGCTCGCCGCGGAACAGCGCCTGATCGCGGCCCACGCCAACATCGGCGCCGCGCGCGCCGCCTTCCTGCCGAAGATTCTCCTGACCGCCACGCTCGGCACGGCGAGCCGCGCCCTCTCCGGACTGTTCGACGCCGGCAGCGGCGCCTGGACCTTTCAGCCGGCGATGAGCCTGCCGCTGTTCGACATGGGCCGCACGGCCGCCAACGTCGATGTCGCCGAGGCGCGGCGCCACGTCGCCGTCGCCAAGTACGAGCGCACGATCCAGCAGGCCTTCCGCGAGGTCGCCGACCTGCTCGCGGCGCGCGAGCAGCTGGCGACGCAATTCGACGCCCTCGATGCCGCGGCGCGCACCCAGGCCGAACGCCTCAAGCTCGCCCAGGCGCGCTACGACGCCGGCATTTCGAGCTACCTCGAAGTGCTCGACGCCCAGCGCGAGGCCTTTGCCGCGCAGCAGGGCGCGGTGCAGACGCGGCGTGCGTTGCTGAGCGCCGCGGCGCAGCTCTACAAGGCGCTCGGCGGCGGACAGTAGCGGGAGTTGTTGTCATACACTCTCGCCCTGGAGGACGAGAGTGCGTTACACGAAGGAAGTCCGCGAAAAGGCCGTCCGCGACATCAAGGTCGGCAACCGCCCGCTGCTCGAAGTCGCGTTCGAGCTCGGCGTGTCGACGACGACGCTGCGCAACTGGACGCGCGCGGCGGAAGCCAAGGCCAAGGTCCAGGGCAGCGTGCGCAAGGTCGCGGCCGCGCTCTCGCGCGAGAAGGTTTCCGAACCGAGCCAGCGCATGCGCCTGCTGATCCACGCGCTCGAGCAGAGCCCGGCGACGATCATCGTCACCGACGCCGAGGGCCGCATCGTCTACGCCAATCCCAAGTTCGTCGAGACCACGGGTTATCAGGTTTCCGAGGTCGTCGGCCGCAACCCGCGCCTGCTCAAGTCCGGCCACACCTCGCCCGACGAGTACAAGAACCTCTGGAAGTCGATCAACGCCGGCAAGGAATGGCGCGGCGAGTTCCACAACCGGCGCAAGGACGGCACCTTCTACTGGGAGCGCGCTTCGATCTCGCCGGTGTTCGACGCCGAGGGCCGCATCGCCAACTTCATGGCGGTGAAGGAGAACATCACCGAGTTCAAGGAGGCGGACGAGGCGCGCAAGCGCAGCGAGGAGCGCTTCCGCGCCGTCGTCACGACGCTCGCCGACGGCGTGCTGCTGGTCGATGCCGACGGCGAGATCCTGCTCGCCAACGCCGCGGCGGAACGCATCCTCGGCCACCCGGTGGAGCAGATGCTCGGCCATCGCCTCAGCGATTTCAACCTGCGCTGGCTGACCGAGGCCAACGAATCGATTCCCTGCAGCGTGCATCCGCTCGCCAGCGTGCTGGCCGGCGGGCCGGCGGTCGAGCAGCAGATCCTGGCGGTCGTCACGCCCGACAGCCGGCGCCACTGGCTGTCGCTGAACGTCGCCCCGGTGCCGGCGGGAACCACGGGTGCCGCCGCCGTCATGTCCTTCGGCGACATCACGGCGCGCCGGGCGGACGAGGAGCGCCTGCGGCTGGTCGGCACGGTGTTCGACAATGCCATCGACGCCATCATGATCACCGACAGCAACAACCGCATCAAGGCGGTGAACGCGGCCTTCACGGCCACCACGGGCTACACGGCCGAAGAGGCGCGCGGCAAGACGCCGCGTCTGCTCGCCTCGGGACGCCACAACGCCGCCTTCTTCAGCGCCATGTGGCGGTCGCTGGCGCAGGCCGGCCGCTGGCAGGGGCAGGTGTGGAACCGCCGCAAGAACGGCAGCCTTTACACGGCGTGGCTGTCGATCTCGGCGGTGCGCAATGCCGACGGCGACGTCTCCGAGTACGTCGCCGTGTTCTTCGACATGGCGGGCGGGGCGGCCGAAGCCGCCCCGTAACTCAAAGCGGCTTCTTGAGGGTGATCGCGCCGCGGACCTGCGACAGGCCGTAGCCGACCGCCTTGTCCTCGGGGTACAACTCGCTCAGCTTGGTCTTCACCGCTTCGGGAATGCGGTCGGCCGTGCCGTGGCAGTTCATGCAGAGTTCCTGGGTCGGCAGCGCCTTGACGTAGCGATAGACCTTCTGGCCGCCTTCGTCGACGACCTCGGACTTTTCGAGCGTGATCGGCATTTCACCGGCGGCGAGGCGGCGGTCGAAGTCCTCGAGCGCGGTGCGCTCCCAGGCGTCGGGCACGGCCTTCGGGTTGCGGTTCTTGAGGCTGACGCGGCGGATGTTCCAGCCGGTTTCGGCCGAGGCGGCGGCAGCCATCTTCGGCGCCTTTTCGCGGCAGACGGAGATCGCATGCTCCGGTCCGCCCGCCTTGATCTCGTCGGTCAGCACCTTGACGAGCTTCGGCGGAATGTCGCTCGCGACCTTGCGCGCGCTGGCGAGCAGGGCGGCTTCGTCGTTGGCGAGTGCGGGCGTGGTGAAGCAGGCGGCGAGCGTGAGGGCGAGCAGGCGGTTCATGAGTTCTCCTTAGCGGCGCAGCCGTTCGGCGCGCGCTTCCAGTCGTTCGAGGGATTCGACGAGGCCGGCGACCTCGTCGGCGAACATTTTATGTTCGGCTCGACCGACCAGGATTCGATTTTCCTGGGTGGCATATTCGGTCAGGTTATCGGCGAGATTCCCCGCCGCCTGGCGTTGCCATTTCGCCAGCGTGCCGATACCCGCGACGACGCGATGCGCGGCGATGTCGCCGACCACGCGCGACAGGTCCTCCTCGGCATCCCAGCGCAAGTTCTTCAGCACGAAGGCGAGTTCAGTTGCGAACTCCGCGCCGCCCTCGACGCGCGCCGCCTGCATGACGCGCTCGAGCCCGCCCTGCACCAGCAGCATGGCCGTGTCGGCGGGAAGGGCGATGTTCACGTCGGCCGCGGCATCCTCGCCGGCATCGGCGAAGTCGCCCTCGGCGCCGACGGTCAGCGCCAGCTCGAAAGGCGGAACGGAAAACCGGGCGATGCGCCCGGCGAACGGCCTGAGGCGATCACGCGCCCAGGCCGACTGGCCGAGCACATGATTGAGCCCGGCCAGCAGGAGGGTTTGTATCACTCGAACTGCTGGATGCCGGCGACGACCCAGCCCTTGGAACCGTCGACGGGCTTGGTCAGGTGCCACACCTCGTCGAAGCTCTCCGGCGCGGCGTTGGCTTCCTCGCGGATCTGGCCGTGGAAGCGGACGCTGGCGATGTAGCGCTTTTCTTCCGTCGTCAGGTCGAGCAGTTGCGCGTTGAGCTGCATGACGTCGGTCGTCTGCGGCTTGCCGGCGCGCTCGTCGAGCTGGAGCTTGATTTCGGCGAACATCTCGGGCGAGGTGAACTCGCGGATGTCGTCGAGGTTGCCGGCATCGTTGGCGGCCTGCAGACGCACATAGTTGAGCTTGGCCTGACGCAGGAAGCCCTCGACGTCGAAGTCGGCCGGCACATTGACGGCCGTCGCCGCGGCAGCCGGAGCGGCGCCGCCCGCCGGCATCCTCGCCGGCTCGAAGTGCTGCACGTTCGGCGAACCGGCGCCGGCGTACTGCATGCCGGCCTCGGGCTTCTTCTTGGCGAACAGCAGGCGGATGACGAAGAACGCGGCGGCGGCGAGCAGCACCATCATCAGGATCGAGGCGAAGCCTTCGCCGAGGCCGAAGTGCGACAGCAGTGCGGCGAGGCCGAGACCGGCGGCGAGGCCGGCGAGCGGACCCATCCAGCGGCTCATGCCGGAACGCTGCGGTGCCGGTGCGGCGGCGCCCGGCGTGGCGGCGGGCTTGGCCGGCACGGCTTGCGTCGGGGCGGCGGGCGCCGCATCGCGGCGCATCACGCCGGAGTCGCGCTTCATGCCCGACGAAAATCCGCCGCCGAGGCGCTTGGCTTCAGCGTCGAAGCTCAGCGTGCCGAGGCCCACGAATGCGGCGCAGAGGGCGAGGATCAGTTTCTTCATGCTTGTGTCTCCTTGTTGAGCTTGTAGCCGCGGTGCAAGGCAACGACGCCCGCGGTCAGATTGAAGTATTCGACCCGCTCCAGTCCTGCCTGTTCCATCATGCCCTTCAATGTGTCCTGGTCGGGATGCATGCGGATCGATTCGGCGAGGTAGCGATAGCTGTCGGCATCGTCGGCGATCTTCTTGCCGAGCCAGGGCAGCAGCTTGAACGAATAGAGATCGTAGGCGGGACCGAGCGGCTCCCAGACTTTCGAGAATTCCAGCACCAGCAGGCGGCCGCCGGGACGCAGCACGCGGCGCATCTCGGCCAGCGCACGATCCTTGTGCGTCATGTTGCGCAGGCCGAAGGCGACGGTGACGATGTCGAAGTGATCGGACGGGAAGGGCAGCTTCTCCGCGTCGCACTGCGCCGCGGGCGACACCACGCCCTCGTCGAGCAGACGGTCGCGGCCGCGCGTCAGCATGGCGTTGTTGATGTCGGTCAGCCAGACTTCGCCGGTGGGGCCGACGCGCTTGGCGAAGGCCGAGGAAAGATCGGCGGTCCCGCCGGCGACGTCGAGCACGCGCTCGCCGGCGCGCACGCCCGAGACCTGGATGGTGAACGCCTTCCAGAGCCGGTGCAGGCCCATCGACATCAGGTCGTTCATCACGTCGTATTTTTCGGCCACCGACGAGAACACGCCGCGCACGCGCTGTGCCTTCTCGTGCTCGGGCACGGTCTCGAAGCCGAAGTGGGTTTCGCTCATGGTCTTGCCCCCGGAGGGAGAATCAGTGCTTGCCGCAGCCGCCGGATTTCGGCGGCAGGGTCGTGGAATCGATGTCGCGGCTGGCGCCGGCGGCCTCGAGTCGCGCGAGGTAGTTCTTCCAGTATTCGTCGTAGTGGCGACCGAGTTCGTACAGCGTGTCCCACGAGTAGATGCCGGAGTCGTGGCCGTCCGAGAAGGTCGGCTTGACGGCGTAGTTGCCGACGGCGTCGAGCGCCTGGATCTCGACGTTGCGCTTGCCGGTCTGCAGGGTTTCCTGGCCCGGGCCGTGTCCGCGCACCTCGGCCGAGGGGCTGAAGACGCGCAGGTATTCGTAGGGCAGCTTGAAATGGCTGCCGTCGGCAAAGGTGATTTCCATCAAGCGCGACTGCTGGTGCAGCTTGATCTCGGTCGGAATGGGCGTGTCTTGGTCGAGTCCGGCCATGGCTTTTGTCTCAGAGGGGCCGACTATCATAGCGCAGTCGCCATGGCCGCACCGTAGTGAACGCCACCCGCCGGCGCTCGCTCAGGCCGGCTCGTAAAGCGCGCGCTCGTAGTCCGAACCGCGCTCGATCAGGCGCGTCAGGCGCAGGCGGCGCGACTGGTCCGTGAACACCTCGAGGGTCTTGCCGAGCTTGTAGGTGCCGACGGCCATGACGACGCTGGCTTCCTGCTTCACGGCCGCGACGGCCGGCAGCAGAAAGCCCTGGCGGAAGCGCTCGCCTGCGGCTGCGGGGCCGGCGCCGCGCAGGGCGACCGGCACCGGCTGGCCCGGAAACAGCGAGACGCCGGCCTGGAGGCCGTCGCCCGCCAGCGCCCAGCGCACGGTGCCGAGCAGGAACGACTGTGCGTCGCCCGGGCAGGCCGCAACGAGCTGGCCGTGGCCGATGCGCAGCTTGCCGCCGCTCTTGCGCTCGATGCGCACGCCGGTCGCCGAGGCGTCGACCATGTGCCAGTTCTCGAGCAGGCGCCATTCCTCGACGGCGTAGCCGTGCTGTTCGCTGAAGTTCTCGTCGTGGTGCGTGGCGACGCGGCCGAAGGTCGCGATCTCCTCGCGCTCGCGGCGCAGCATGTCGTTCGTCGGGGAGCCCGGGGCCTTGAACGGCTTGCTGCCCGACAGGTAGTAATGGATGCCCTCGAACCCGGTGACGAAGCGGCAGGGGCCGCTCGCCGCCC
The DNA here is from genome assembly GCA_046726235.1 of Pseudomonadota bacterium. Taxonomy (GTDB): domain Bacteria; phylum Pseudomonadota; class Gammaproteobacteria; order Burkholderiales; family Rhodocyclaceae; genus Nitricoxidireducens. Next base: position 251,666 of record JBKPAD010000001.1, on the reverse strand, counting down.
GGCGCTCGAAGCCGCGGATGGCGCCGCCCTTGCACCAGCGCTGGTAGAGGTGCTTCAGCAGTTGTTCGCACGCCGGCTGCGTGCAGTCGTCGCCGAGGTTGAGGTTGGCCGGCAACTCGCCCTTCTCGAGCATCAGCAGGCGCTTCTTGATGCTGCGCCGAAGCTCGGCGGTCTCGAGCCAGCGCGCGCCCGGAACGTCGAGCGGCATGTAGCCGCCGGGCTGGTCCGAGCCGAGATCGACGCACAGCGGGAAGGCCTGGGTCGACAGCGTCGGCGGCGAGGCGAGGATGCGCACCTTGCCCGCCCAGCGCCGCGTCCAGCGCGCGGCCCAGGCGATGCGGCGCTGGCTCTGCTCGTGCAGGCCGGCGGCGGCGAGCAGCAGGGCCTCGGCATAGGCGGCGCTCACCGAGCCCGATATCTTGCCGAGCCGCGTCGTGTCGAAGACTTCCTGCGTCGTGACGTTCAATTGCTCGGCGGCTGCGTAGAGCTGGTGCAGCGTGCGCCAGTACTCGGGCGTCGGCGTCAGGCCGGAGCGATGGGTCTCGTACTGCCCGGCCACCATGGCAGCCAGCGCGCGCTGGAGCACCAGCGCCGCCTTCGGCTTCATGGCGGCATCGCCGGCGAAGCAGGCTTCGGCGCAACGCATGTAGCCGGTGGCGAGCGCGTGCCAGAGCGCGCGGCAGGAATCGAAGGCGGCCTGCTCGGGCACCGTCAGCGGCAGCGGCTTGCCGGCGAACTTGCGGCCGAACTCCTCCTGCACGTCGTGCAGCTTCGGTCGCAGGGTTTCGAGGATGTCGAGGCGCGCGCCGGCATCGAGGGCTTGATGGTTGAGCAGGTTGACCTGCCGTAGCAGCATTGCCTGCAGGTGGACGTTGTCGGTGGCCGGGTTCTTCTCCAGCCAGGCCAGGCATTCCGCGGCGCTTGCGAAGGCCGGGCGCGGAGCTTCGGCGGGCGCTTCGCTCATGTTCCGGAAATCTCCTCGGAGAGCGCTTCGGCGATGGCGACGGCGAGGTCCGCATTGTCGATCGACGCGCGCGGCCGCACCGGCCGCTGCGCCGCCGCCCAGACCGGCGCCGGGAAGTGGCTGTCGTCGCTCCAGCGCGGAATCACGTGCCAATGAAGGTGCGGCAGGACGTTGCCGAGGCTGGCGAGATTGACCTTGTCCGGGCGCAGCAGCGAACGCAGCGCCGCCTCGGTGGCGAAGACGACGTTCATCAGGTGGCGCCGGTCGGCGCTCGGCAGGCCGGTCATCTCGGCGACGTGCGCATTCCAGATCACGCGGCAGAAACCCGGAAAGGCCTGGCCTTCGCCGCCGTCCACACGCACGACGCGGCACAGCTCGTCGCGCCAGAGAACTTCGCCGCCCCGGGTGTCGCAGAGTTCGCAAGTCATGGCCGAAGGATAACCCCAAGAGAGCCTGTTTCAGCAGTCCCCGTACCCCGCGTTGGGCCAAGAGCGGGATGAGCGCGAGGCGTCGTGGCGCAGCGAATGGTTGTTCCATTCGCAAGCCGCGCAACGAAGCGATCGCCCGCCCTGGGCCCAACCCGGAGGGCCGTCCTGCTTCGGGCGCGCTGCTTCGTTGTCGGTCGCTTGCATGGGGGACCATGCCGCACTCCCTCCGCCTTGCATCGCATCCCAAAGCAGGACGGCGCGGGGTGCGTGGGCTGCTGAGACAGGCTCTGCGTCAGCGCACGCGTGGCGCGGGGTCGCGCAGGATCGGCGAGGGTGCGGAAAACGGCGCCAGGCGCTCGAGGAAGTCGATCAGCTCGAACAGCGGCGAGTTGGCGAAGAACTTCGCCTTCGGCAGTTCCATCCAGATGCGGTCGGCGTAGGCGTTGAGCTCGTGCGGCGTGTCGCCGACGCCGTCGCCGTCGCGATCGAAGCCCTGATAGTCGCTCCAGGCATTGCCTTCCCATACGTTGGCCGAGCCGACGCCCGCGGCGCTCGTCATCACCTGCGTCAGGTTGTTCTCGAAGCGGTTGCCGACGATGTGGTGGCCGCCTTTCTCGCCGTAGAACGAAATGCCGACCACGTTGTGGGCGAAGCGGTTGCCGCGGATCGTCAGCACGCGCTCGGCATTGAGCGGCGTGTTTGCCTGCAGCCCGACCGCACAGTGGAGGATGTCGTTGTTCTCGATCAGGCCCTCGCCGCTGTCCTTGAAGGCGACGCCCGCGCCGCCGCCTTCGAGCGCATGGGCGATCGAGTTCCTGCGCACGACGACGTTCTCCGAGTACATCACGACGATGCCCGTGCCGGTGCCGGCGATGCGGTTGCCCTCCACCAGCGTGCGCGGCGAGAACACGATGTGCATGCCGTAGCGCGCGTCGTCGAGGCGGTTGCCGGCGATGCGGTTGTCGGGCGAGTTGGCGAGCGTGAGGTCACGCACGCGCAGGAAGCGGTTGCCCTCGACGCGGTTGTGGCGGCTGTTCCACAGCCGCAACCCGTCGCCGCGCAGGCCCAGCGGCAGATCCTTGCCGCGCACGCGGTTGCCGACGACGCGATTGCGGTTGCCCTGGCGAATGTGGATGCCGAACAGCGCATCGTCGATCGCGTTGCCCTCGACGAGATTGTCGTCGCCCTCGATCTGCAGGCCGGCGTCGATGCCGTCGTGCGTGGCGCCGCTGTTCTCCAGCACCAGACCGCGCAGCGTGGCGCCGCTTGCCCGCAGCGTCAGCACCGTGCCGCGGCCGCCGGCGTCCACGACCGCCTTGCCGCCGCCGTCGACGCTCATCGGCCGCTCGATGAGCGCCGGCCCGACATAGTTGCCCGGAGGCAGCCGCAGCGTGCCGCCGGCCGGCGTCGCGTCGATCAGCGGCTGGAGCGGTTGCTGCGCCGCCGCAGGCAGGGCCAGCAGAAGCGCCAGGGAGAAAATCCTCATCCTGCCCATTGTCATCGGCACCGATGCCGTCCGCTTTGGCCCGCATCAAGAATCCGAACCGCGCAGGGCGTATGTCGAAAGCCGGATTTACAGTTTCTCCGCCAGCCACTAACCTTCTGTTATTGCAGTGCAGCTTTCCTCCACGCCGCAGAGGACTCATGGCCGCCACCTTCTCCGAGCACGAAGACCACATTGCCGTCCGCATCGACGGCAAGCTGGGCGTCGGCGTCTGGGAAACCCTGCGCGCCGCCTGCGCGGCTGCTCGCGATACCGGCCTGCCGCTGCGCCTGGACGTCGAAGCCTGCATCGGCGTCGATTACGGCGGCATCGGCATCGTCCGGACTGCCCAGCAGCGGTTGCCGACCGTCGAATTCCACGGCTGTTCCGAACGCCTGATCGAACACTTCGAGCTGTTCGGCGTCTGCGGCCAGTGCGCCTCGCCGCAGGCGTCCGGATGGACCTGCCCGAGGTCGGCGCGATGAGACGGGCCGGCATCCTCCTCGTCATGATGGCCGGGCTGGCCTCCGGCACGGCCACCGCGCGCGGTCCGGCGGTGGCGGTCGACGAATACGTCAATCTTGAGATTCCCGAGGACGCGACCGTCTGGCATTGCTGGTACGACGGCGGGGTCTCCGTGCGCTGCCGGCTCGGCGAGGCCGCCGCCGTGCGCGCCGTCGCCGCGACCGATCCGCGCCTGCCGGAAGCCGTGCACAAGGTGTGGAACCATGCGGCCGACCTGGCGGACAGCGTCGTCATCATCCCGCTGCACACGGTCCCCTTCGACATGGCCATGACCGGCAGGCTGGCCGCGGCCGTGATGTGCGGCGGCACGGCGCTGCCCTGCGGCATCGTCTTCGCCTCCAGTCCATCGCGGCTGGCTGCGGCGATCACGCTGCGCCAGGTCAAGATCGCCGCGCGCCGGCTCGGCGGGCTCGCCCTGGCCGACTGAACGGCTCCCTTCCTTACACGGCGGCTTCCGCCGTTTCCGCAAGTTCGTGCAACAGCGCCTGGTCGAAGGCCGGCAGGTCGTCCGGCTTGCGGCTGGTGACGAGCTTGCCGTCGACGACCACCGGCTCGTCGCTCCATTCGGCGCCCGCGTTGCGCAGGTCCTCCTTCAGGCTCGGCCAGCTCGTCAGGCGCCGGCCCTTGACGATGCCGGCGTCGATCAGCGTCCAGGGGCCGTGGCAGATGGCCGCGATGGGCTTGTCCTGGCGCGCGAATTCGCGGATGAAGCTGATCGCCGTGCGGCTGAGCCGCAGCCGGTCCGGGTTGGCGACGCCGCCGGGCAGCAGCAGGGCGTCGAACTGCTCGGCGCGCGCGTCATGGACGTTCAGCTCGACGGCGAAGCGGTCGCCCGGCGACAGGTGGTTGAATCCCTGCACGGACTCGCCTTTCGCCTTCGGCGCGATGAGCGTCACGTGCGCTCCCTTCTGCTCGAGGAAGGTGCGGGGCTGGACGTATTCGATCTGTTCCACGCCGTCGGTCATGAGGACGGCGACGCGCTTGCCGCGCAGCGGCTGGCCGGGTTGGGTCTGCATGTTCATACTCCGGAGGTGTTCGCCCTCGGCGGGCAAGCCCCGTTCCCGAGCGCGAGGCGTGGCACAGATGCCGACGGGGCGATGCGCTACCTTGCGCCGGCAAAGGAGGCCCTATGCCCGAAAAGCCAAAAGCACCGAAGCCCGACGGCCTTGCCGAGACCGGCAAACCCGACGATCCCGCCAAGCGGGAAAACCCCGATACACGCCTCGACCAGTTGAAGCCCTTCAAGAAGCCCAGCCAGCCCGAGGACGAGGCGGACAAGGATCCCGCCCTCGAAACCACCCGCATCGGAGGCCAGGGCACCGGCTGAGGGCGAGCACGTATTGGCGCGATCGGCGTGCCGGGCTATACAGCGCATAAAGACGACGGAGAGAGCGCCATGACTGCATCCTTCCCCGACCGCCGGCCCGAGGAAACGGCCCGACCGGACTTCCTCTACTCCGAGGAGGAAGTGCATAAGATCAACGTGCGCGGCAAGGCGCGCGGGCTGACAAAGCTCTGCGTCGCCTGCGCGGAACTCGGCTGCTGCGCCGTCGGGCGCCAGCTGGCGCAACTCCACCGCAGGTTCTGCGAGCCGGAAGTCGGCGCCGACTTCCGCCATTGCAGCCATTGCAGCCGGACGCTCGCCGGCTGCGCCGTCGACGAAGCCGCGCTCGACGCGCAACTGCACGAACAGCTTGCCCACTGCACCCGCAAGCGCGGCTTCGACATGCCGTTCCGGCTGATGCGCTGGGACGTGCTGTTCGGCAGCCGATAGCCGTCCCGTAGCCCGGCCGCGCTCCGGTAACATGCGCGGCCATGAACCGGCCCGCGCACATCTGCGTCACCCGCCACGGCGAAACCGACTGGAACGTCAGCGGCATCCTGCAAGGCTGGATCGACGTGCCGATCAACGAGCAGGGCCGGCGCCAGGCGCGGGAGATGGCTTCTTCTTTCGCCGCTGCCGGCTTCGCCGCCGTATGGACCAGCCCGCTGGTCCGCGCCGGCGAGACCGCCGAGATCATCGCCGCCGACCTGGCGCTTCCGGCGCCCTCGGTGCACGAGGGCATCAGGGAGCGGCACTTCGGCGCCATCCAGGGCGTTCCCAAGAGCGAACTCGCCGACCTGAACCCGCTGCTGCTGCAGCAGATCCTGCGCCGCAATCCCGCCGCCGAATTCGAGGAGGGCGAAACCATGGACGAATTCGCCGACCGCGTGCTCGGCGCCTTCATGGACATCGGCGCCCAGCACCCCGGCGAGCGCGTGCTCGTCGTCACGCACGGCTGGGTCATGGACGTCGTCACGCGGCACATCGAAGGCGTACCGCGCAGCACGATCCTCAACCACAAGCGCAGGAATGGGGAGAGCGTTTGGGTCGAGGCGGACGCGCGAATGGTCATAGCAAGGCTCGCGTGAGCCGGCCTTGCGAGGCTGTCGAGGCAGAGCGGTAGAATCACCCAATGCTCCGATTGGAGCCGTCTCGCAAGGCGAATTCCTTGAAGCGATCCGACGCAATCGATCTGTTGGCCCGAAGCAAGTCCGTCCTCGCTGACCGGTACGGGGTGACGCAACTCGCCCTGTTCGGATCGACGGTCCGTGACGATGCCAAGGTCGGCAGCGACGTCGACGTCCTGGTCGCGTTCGATGGTCCGGCGACATCGGCACGCTACTTCGGCGTTCAGTTCTACCTGGAAGACCTCTTCGGCTGCGCCGTTGATCTGGTGACCGAAAAAGCGTTGCGCGCGGAACTGCGCCCGTTCATCGAGAAAGAGGCGGTTCGTGTCTGACGCCGCTGCGCGCGAGTGGCGGTTCTATCTCGACGACATGATCGGCTTCGCCGAAAAGGTGGTTGCCTACACCGAAGGCTTCGACCAGGAGTCGTTCGTCGGCAGCGGCCTGAATTACGACGCCACCGTGCGGAACCTCGAATTGATCGGCGAAGCGGCTACGCATATTCCGGAAGCACTGCGCTTGCAGCATGCCGAAATTCCGTGGCGGCAGGTCATCGCCACGCGCAACCGCCTGATACACGGCTACCTCGGAATCGACAACGACACCTTGTGGAGCATCGTGCGCGACGATGTTCCCGCGCTGCTGGAGATGCTTTCGGCGCTCAAGACGAAGCTAGCCTGAGCGTCCTTCCGGAAGACAAACCGACTGAGTGCGACCGCCGCAGGTCAAGGGCAGGGTCGCCGCCTCATGCGCGCCCGCCCTTCGGGTCCCCTTGCGCCGCGCCGCCGGCCGGCCGGTCGCGCAAACTCGCTGCGCTCGAACAGCGCGCCCGGACTTCCCCGTCCGACGACGTGCCGCGGCGGCGGGCACAAAATCGGCGGCAACCCTGACCTTGGCCTGCTCCATCTCCGTTGATGGCGCCTGCATAGTATGCTTGCCGGCGATTGCTACCCCGACAGGCGACCATATGACAGTCCCGAAATACGATGAGCTGCTTGCTCCCCTCCTCGAAGCCTTAAAGCTCTTGGGTGGCTCTGCATCCGTCCAGGAGCAGGAAGACAAAGTCGCATCCTTACTGCAATTGTCGGAGAAGGATCTTGCCGAGATTCATAGAGGCAACCGGACCAAGTTCAGCTACAGACTTGCCTGGGCTCGTACGTACCTTAAGCGGTACGGCTTGCTCGAGAATTCATCGCGAGGCGTTTGGGCACTGACGCAAGAAGGTCAGAAGACGAAGAAGATCGACAAGGATCAAGTAAAGCGGTTCGTGGTTGCTCTGGATCGCAAAGAACAAAAGGAAAAAGAGCCCGAAGCAAAGGCCAGCGATCCTGAGGAGGCAAGTTGGGAAGAGCAGCTTCTCGACTGCGTTAGGGGCATGGCGCCCGAAGCGTTCGAGCGACTGTGTCAACGTTTGCTACGCGAGTCTGGATTTATCCAGGTCGAGGTTACCGGGCGGTCAGGCGATGGCGGTATCGATGGTAAGGGTGTAGTCCGAATTGGTGGGCTACTTTCGTTCCACATGATCTTTCAGTGCAAACGCTTCAAGGGCAGCGTTGGTTCGTCAGTAATCCGAGACTTTCGTGGGGCGATGGTCGGTCGTGCCGACAAGGGGCTTGTCATCACGACGGGCTCGTTCACGGCTGACGCTAGGCGAGAGGCTCAGCGCGACGGGGCACCACCGATCGACCTAATCGACGCTGAGGCTCTCGTTGCGAAACTCAAAGAATTGGAGTTGGGCGTTACCGTCCGACAGAGGGTCGTCGAAGATGTGACGGTAACCCCCGAGTTCTTTGACCGCGTCTGACTTGCGCTACAGCAACACCCTTTCAATCCCCCCCGCATTCGCCGCGCTGACGTAGTTCGCCAGCCAGTCCTTCCCCAGCAGGTGCTTCGCCATTTCGACGACGACGTAGTCGGCCTTGACGTCGGCGTCGGGTTCGTAGCGCGTGAGGCCTTGCAGGCAGCTTGGGCATGAGGTGAGGAGCTTCACGTCGCCGGCGAAGCCATCGGCTCTTAGCTTGGCGGCGCCGGCTTCGATTTCCTGCTGCTTGCGGAAGCGCACCTGCGTCGAGACGTCGGGGCGCGTGACAGCCAGCGTGCCCGACTCGCCGCAGCAGCGGTCGGAGAGGTCGACCTTGCCGCCCATGAGTTCGGAGACGAGCTTGATCGGGTCGCAGGTCTTGATCGGCGTGTGGCAGGGGTCGTGGTACATGTAGCGGGTGCCCTCGACGCCGTCGAGTTGCACGCCCTTTTCGCGCAGGTATTCGTGGATGTCGAGCAGGCGGCAGCCGGGGAAGATCTGCTCGAACTGGTACTTCTCGAGCTGGTCGAGGCAGGTGCCGCAGGAGACCAGCACGGTCTTGATGTCGAGGTAGTTGAGCGTGTTGGCGACGCGGTGGAACAGCACGCGGTTCTGCGTCGTGATCGCCTGGCCGAGGTCTTCGTTGCCGGCCGAGGTCTGCGGGTAGCCGCAGCACAGGTAGCCGGGCGGCAGCACGGTGACGGCGCCGATCTCGTAGAGCATCGCCTGCGTGGCGAGGCCGACTTGCGAGAACAGGCGCTCGGAGCCGCAGCCGGGGAAGTAGAAGACGGCATCCGATTCCTCTGTGGCCTTCTGCGGGTTGCGGATCACGGGGATCAGCGCGTCGTCCTCGATGTCGAGCAGCGCGCGGCTGGTGCGGCTGGGCACGCCGGCCGGCATCGGCTTGTTGAGGAAGTGGATCACCTGCGCCTTGACGCTCGGGCGGCCGGTCGAAGCCGGCGGATGCTTGACGGTCTCCTGGATCAGGCCGAGCGACTTGGCGACGGAGTGGCCGAGGCGCTGCGCCTTGTAGCCGAGGCCGATCATGCCGGCGCGCATCAGCTTGATGGTCGCCGGGTCCTTGGCGGTGAGGAAGGCCATCGCCAGCTTGGTGCCGGGGGGAGTCTTCTTCTTGCCCTGCGCGCGCAGGAAGTTGCGCATGGCGATCGAGACGTCGCCGAAGTCGATGTCGACGGGGCAGGGCTTCACGCACTTGTGGCAGACCGTGCAGTGGTCGGCGACGTCGTTGAATTCGTCGAAGTGCTGCAGGCTGACGCCGCGGCGCGTCTGCTCTTCGTAGAGGAAGGCTTCGACCAAGAGGCCGGTGCCGAGGATCTTGTTGCGCGGGCTGTAGAGCAGGTTGGCGCGCGGCACGTGGGTCGAGCAGACCGGCTTGCACTTGCCGCAGCGCAGGCAGTCCTTGATCTGGTTGGAGATCTTGCCGATCTCCGACTGCTCCATGATCAGCGATTCGACGCCGAGCAGTGCGAACGAGGGCGTGTAGGCGTCGCGCAGATCCGCGCCTTCCATCAGCTTGCCTTTGTTGAAGTGGCCCTCGGGGTCGATGCGGCGCTTGTACTCGCGGAACGGCCGCATCTCGTCGGCGCTCAAGTACTCGAGCTTGGTGATGCCGATGCCGTGCTCGCCGGAGATCACGCCGTCGAGCTGGCGTGCCAGCGCCATGATGCGGTCGACGGTCTTGTAGGCCGTCTGCAGCATGGCGTAGCGGTCGGAGTTCACCGGGATGTTGGTATGCACGTTGCCGTCGCCGGCGTGCATGTGCAGCGCCACGAACAGGCGGTCGCGCAGGACTTCCTTGTGGATGGCGTCGATCTTCTCGAGCACCGGGCGGAAGGCGTTGCCGTCGAAGATGGTCTCGAGCAGCGGCTTCAGCTCGCGCTTCCACGACACGCGCACCGAGTAGTCCTGCAGCTTGTGGAAGACGGTGTTGGTCGCCGTCTTGTGCGGCACCGGGTGCCAGCTCGGCCGCGCGGGCTTCGCCGGCGGCACGGGGTGCCAGCGGCGCTTCGGCGGCCAGGGCGAGTCGAGGCTGTCGAGGTAGAGCTGCCAGCGGTCGCGCGCTTCGGCGACGGCTTCGATCGCCTGGGCGCGGCGGTCGCCGATGATTTCCTTCTTGTCGACGGAGGTGTCGCCGAGGTGCAGCGGCAGCGGGCCGGCGAGGAAGTCGACCAGCGCATTGCAGAGCGCGATCTTGTTGGCGATCGAGAGCTCGATGTTGATGCGCTCGATGCCGTCGCAGTAGTCGCCCATGCGCGGCAGCGGGATGACGACGTCCTCGTTCACCTTGAAGGCGTTGGTGTGCTTGGAGATCGCGGCGGTGCGCGCGCGATCGAGCCAGAATTTCTTGCGCGCTTCCGGCGAGACGGCGATGAAGCCTTCGCCCGAGCGCGAGTTGGCGATGCGCACGACTTCCGAGGCGGCGCGCATCACGGCAGTCTCGTCGTCGCCGACGATGTCGCCGATCAGCACCATCTTCGGCCGGCCGTGGCGCTTGGCCTTGGTGGTGTAGCCGACGGCGCGGACATAGCGCTCGTCGAGGTGTTCGAGGCCGGCGAGGATGGCGCCGCCCGGGCGCGTCTTCAGGTACTCGGTGATCTCGACGATCGACGGCACGGCCTCCGCCACGCGCCCGAAGAACTCCAGGCAGACGGTGCGCGCGACCGGCGGCATCTTGTGCAGGATCCAGACCGCCGAGGTGATGATGCCGTCGGTGCCTTCCTTCTGCACGCCGGGCAGGCCGGCGAGGAACTTGTCGGTGACGTCCTTGCCGAGGCCGGCCTTGCGGAAGGTGGCGCCGGGGATGGAGAGGAATTCTTCCGACAGCTGGCGGCCGGCGTCGTCGCTCTTGCGCAGGCGGAAGGTGGCCGTCTCCTGGTCGTGGATTTTGCCGAGGTTGTGGTTGATGCGCTCGACGTCGAGCCAGTTTCCGTCGGGCGTCACCATGCGCCACGAGGCGAGGTTGTCGAGCGCCGTGCCCCAGAGCACGGCCTTCTTGCCGCCGGCGTTCATGGCGATGTTGCCGCCGATGCAGGAGGCGTCGGCCGAGGTGGGGTCGCAGGCGAAGACCAGGCCGGCCTCGTCGGCGCGATCCATGACGCGGCGCGTGACGACGCCGGCGCCGGTGCGGATCGTGGCGTAGGCACGCGAGACGCCGGGCAGCACCGTCTCCTCGACGGCGGGCATGTCGATCAGCTTCTCGGTGTTGATGACGACGGACTTCGGCGTCAGCGGCACCGCGCCGCCGGTGTAGCCGGTGCCGCCGCCGCGCGGGATGATGGTGAGGCCGAGCGCGATGCAGCCGCGCACCAGCGGCGCGACTTCGGCTTCGGTGTCGGGCATCAGCACGACGAACGGATACTCGACGCGCCAGTCGGTGGCGTCGGTGACGTGCGAGACACGGGCGAGGCCGTCGAAGCGGATGTTGTCGCGGCGCGTGTGGCGCGCGAGTTCGCGCAGCACGCGCTTGCGCAGGTCGTAGGTGTCGCCGAACCAGCGTTCGAAGTCGGCCACGGCCTTGCGCGCAGCCGCGAGCAATTGCGCCACGGCGTCGTTGCCGGCGCGGCGCTTTTCGATTTCGGCGAGGCGGTGCTTGAGGGCGCCGACCAGCGCGTCGCGCCGCACCGGATTCTCGAGCAGGTCGTCCTCGAGATAGGGATTGCGCCGCAGGACCCAGATGTCGCCGAGCACCTCGTAGAGCATGCGCGCCGAGCGGCCGGTGACGCGCTGGCTGCGCAAGGTGTCGAGCACCCGCCACATTTCCTCGCCCAGCAGGCGGATCACGATCTCGCGATCGGAGAACGAGGTGTAGTTGTAGGGGATCTCGCGCAGGCGGGCGGACATGGGCGAACGGCCGTAAAAAGGCTGCTATTCTAGGCTACTGCGCTGCAACATGCAGGCTTGTCGCGGTTATTCGCCGCCGTTTTGCGCATGGAAAAGCACTCCTTGACCCGCGAACTGTTCCGCCTCGCCTGGCCGGTGTTGGTGGCGCAACTGGCGGTGATGGCCAACGGCGTCATCGATACCGTGATGGCCGGGCGCATCTCGGCCGTCGACCTGGCGGCCATCGGCATCGGCGCCGCCGTCTACGTGACGGTGTTCGTGACGACCATGGGCGTGCTGCTGGCCCTGACGCCGACGGTCGCCCATCTCTACGGTGCCGGCCGGCATGCCGAGATCGGCGCCGAGGTGCGGCAGAGCTTCTGGATCGCCGTCGCGCTGGCGGCGGTCGCGATGACGGTGCTCTGGCATCCCGGGCCGCTGCTCGCGTTGTCGCAACTCCAGCCCGAGGTGGAAGCGAAGGTGCGCGCCTACCTCGGCGCGATCGCCTGGAGCGTGCCGGCGGCGCTGGCGTTCCGCCTGTTCTACGGCTTCTCGTCGGGCATCGGCCGTACGCGGCCGATCATGGTGTTCAACCTGATCGGCCTGGCGCTGAAGATTCCGCTCAACGCCGTCTTCATGTACGGCTGGCTCGGGGCTCCCGCGCTCGGAGGGCCGGGCTGCGCCGTGGCGACGACGCTGATCGCCTGGACGACGGCGCTGGCGGGATGGATCTGGTGCGTGCGCCATCCCGGCTACGGCGAGTTCGCCTTGCTGGCGCGCTTCGAATGGCCGCAGTGGCGGCGCATCGCGGCGATGCTGAAGCTCGGCGTGCCGATCGGCGCCACCTTCCTCGTCGACGTCACCGCCTTCACCTTCATGGCGCTGTTCATCGCGCGGCTCGGGCCGGTGGTGTCGGGCGCGCACCAGATCGCCGCCAACCTCGCGGCGCTGACCTTCATGCTGCCGCTGGCGCTCGGCAACGCGACGGCCGTGGTGGCCGGGCAGGCGCTCGGGGCGGGGAACCCGGCGCGCGCGCGCCAGGCCGCGGCGCGCGGCATCGCCGTCGGCCTCGGCGTCGGCGCCGTCGTCAGCCTGCTGCTCTGGCTCGGCGCCGATCGGCTGGCGGCGCTCTACACGCCGGACGCCGCCGTGCGCGCCGCCGCGGCGCCGCTGATCGCGCTGGTGGCCGGCTATCACCTGATGGATGCGCTCCAGGCCGTGGCCGTGAACGCCCTGCGCGGCTATCGCAAGTCGACGGTGCCGATGGCCGTCTACGCCTTCGCGCTCTGGGGCGTCGGCCTGGCCGGGGGCTATGCCCTGGGTTTCGGGGACTTGGCCGGAGCGCCCATGGGCGCGGCCGGCTTCTGGCTGGCCGCGATCGCCAGCCTGGCCCTGGCCGGCGTGCTCGTCGCCGGCTACCTGGACTACGTCAGCCGCGCCGCCTGCCGGGCGGCCGCGGGCTAGAGCCGGGCCACCTGCTCGCGGATCCTGTCGGGTTCTTCGAGCTTGAGGATGCGAGCGACCTTGAGCGCGAGTTGCTCGGCGTCGCACATCACGACCTGCTGCTTCACCTCGAGCAACTGCGACGGGTGCATCGAGAACTGGCGCAGGCCCATGCCGATCAGGAGCCGCGTCATCTGCGGGTCACCGGCCATTTCGCCGCAGACGGCCACCGGCGTTTCGGCCCGGTTGGCGGCCTGGATGGTCTGCGCCACCAGCTTCAGCACCGCTGGGTGGAGCGGATCGTAGAGGCTGGACACCGATTCGTCGGTGCGGTCGATGGCCAGCGTGTACTGGATCAGGTCGTTGGTGCCGATCGAGAGGAAGTGCAGGCGCTTGAGGAAAGGCGTCAGCGCCAGCGCCGCGGCCGGAATCTCGATCATGCCGCCGATCTCGATGTTCTCGTCGAACTTGATGCGCTCGGCGCGCAGCTGTTCCTTGGCGAGCCAGACCATCATCAGCATCTGCTCGATTTCCTTGACGTGCGCGAGCATCGGCACCAGCAGGCGGATGCGCCCGAAGTGCGAGGCGCGCAGGATGGCGCGCAGCTGCGTCAGGAAGATCTGCGGCTCGGCGAGGCAGTAGCGGATGGCGCGCAGGCCGAGCGCGGGGTTCGGCGCCTGGCGCTCGGTGCCGCGCAGGGCCTCGGCGGTCTTGTCGGCGCCGATGTCGAGCGTGCGTATCGTCACCGGCTTGCCGGCCATCGCCTTGGCGACGGCCCGGTAGGCCTCGAACTGCTCGTTCTCGCTCGGCAGCACGTCGCGGTTCATGAACAGGAACTCGGTGCGGAACAGGCCGATGCCGGCGGCTTCGACCTCCTTCACCTGCACCATGTCCTGCGGCAGCTCGATGTTGGCCTGCAGCGAGATGTCGACGCCGTCGAGCGTCGCCGCGCGCGCCGTGGTCAGGCGCTTGAGCTTGGAGCGCTCGAGCTCGAGCTCGCTCTTGCGCAGGCGGTACTCGGCGAGCACGCGCTCGTCGGGCTCGACGATCAGCACGCCGCGCGTGCCGTCGACGATCAGCATGTCGTCCTCGTGGATCAGCGGCCGCGCGTGGTGCAGGCCCACGACGGCCGGGATCGCGAGGCTGCGCGCGACGATGGCGGTGTGCGAGGTGGCGCCGCCGAGGTCGGTGACGAAGCCGCCGATCTTGAGGGTCTTGAACTGGATGGTGTCGGCCGGCGAGAGGTCGTGCGCGACGACGATCAGCGGCTCGTCGGTGGCGCGGCGCGAAAGGCGTCGCTGCTTGCCCATCAGCGCCTTCAGCACGCGCTCGACGACCTGCACGACGTCGTGCTTGCGCTCGCGCAGGTAGCCGTCCTCGATGTCGTCGAACTGGGCGACGAGTTCCTCCATCTGCTGCACCAGCGCCCACTCGGCATTGCAGCGGCGCGCGCGCATCAGGTCCTTCGGCACCTCGGAGAGCAGCGGGTCGTCGAGGATCATCGAGTGGATGTCGACGAAGGCGGTGAGTTCGGAGGGCGAGCCGGGCGAGCCGGATTCCTTGCGCAGCGCCTCGAGGTCGGTGCGCACGGCGGCGAAGGCGGCGTCGAAGCGGGCGATCTCGCGCGCGATGTCGCGCTCGCGCACCTGGTAGTGCGCGACTTCGAGCGTGGCGTGCGAAACGAGGTGCGCGCGGCCGATCGCGATGCCGGCGGAAACCGCGAGGCCGTGCAGGGCGAAGCTCACTCGGCCTCCCCGAAACGGTCGGCGATCAGCGCCGTCAGCGCGGTGATCGCCTCGTCGGCGCGCTCGCCTTCGCAATCGATGACGACCTTCGAGCCCTTGCCGGCGGCCAGCATCATCACGCCCATGATGCTCTTGGCGTTGATGCGGCGCCCGTTGCGTTCCATCCAGACCTCGCACGGGAAGCTGCCGGCGAGCTGCGTCAGCTTCGCCGAGGCGCGTGCATGCAGGCCAAGCTTGTTGACGATTTCGGCTTCGGCTTTGGGCATCAGTGTTCGCGCATGTTGAGCACGCCGTCGCGGCCGCCGCCGATGGCGCGGGTGATCAGCGTGTTCATGTCCTTGTCGCGGTAGGTCAGCGCGCGCAGCAGCATCGGCAGGTTGACTCCCGCGATGCCTTCGATGCGCCCCGGTTCGAGCAGCTTGAGGGCGATGTTGGCCGGCGTGGCGCCGTAGATGTCGGTCATCACCAGCACGCCCTTGCCGCTGTCGACGATGCCGAGCAGCTGGCGCGCCAGCGGCAGGATGTCGAGCGGGTCGTCCTGCAGCGAGATGCCGAGCTGGGCCATTTGCGGCGGCCGCTTGTTCAGGACGTGGCAGGCGCACTGGATCAGCGACTCGCCGTAAGTCGTGTGCGTGACGAGGAAGAGGCCGATCATGCGGGGCGGGTAGGCGGAGGGGTGCGCGCGATGGCCGCCGATTCTACCGGAAGGCGAACCAGATCACGGCGGCGATGGCGGCGGTAACAAGCACGACCGTCAGGCGCCGCGCCCAGCGCGCGTTCTCCGCTTCGGCCGCGTCGTCCTCGCGTGCCATGCGCTGCAGGCGGCGCAGCACTGCGCGCCCGACGACGCGTTTCACCGCCTCGTCGATTTGCGGATCGCTCATTTGCCCGTTCCTCCCGCCGCCATCTTCACCCGCGGCCGCATGTCGTCGGTGACTTCGACCTTGCCGTCGGCGTCCACGCGCAGCACGCGCGTCAGGCCGAGCTTGGCCGCCATCGCCCGCCAGTCCTTGCCGGCGATGAACACCGGCTTGCTGGCGGCATCCGACCACATGCCGGCCTGTTCGCGCGGGCCGACGAGGATGGTCACCGCTTGCGTGCCGTCCGCCGGCTGGCCGCTGCGCGGGTCGAGCAGGTGGCTGTAGCGGCGGCCCTCGAGCTCGAAATAGCGCTGGTAGTCGCCCGAGGTGCCGATCGCCTCGCCGTCGAGCAGGTCGAGCGTCGCCAGCGGCGTGGTCGCGCGCGGATGCTGGATGCCGACGCGCCACGGCGTGCCGCCCTTGGAGCCGAGCGCCATGACGTTGCCGCCGATGTTGACCAGCGCGTTGGCGATGCCGCTGCCCTTCAGGATCGCGGCGGCGCGGTCGAGCGCGACGCCCTTCAGGTAGCCGCCGAAGTCGAGCGCGACGGCGCGGTTGCGGCTGGTGACGGTGCGCCCGTCGATGCGCAGGTCGGCGATCGAGGGCCTAGCCTTCACCAGCGCCGCGACCTTCTCCGGGTCGGGCAGCTCGGGCTTGAAGGTGTCG
The DNA here is from genome assembly GCA_046726235.1 of Pseudomonadota bacterium. Taxonomy (GTDB): domain Bacteria; phylum Pseudomonadota; class Gammaproteobacteria; order Burkholderiales; family Rhodocyclaceae; genus Nitricoxidireducens. The sequence continues at coordinate 235,463 of JBKPAD010000001.1, read as the reverse complement.
TCGTGGAATCCCCAGAGGGCGATCAAGGCGCCGAGGCCGGGATCGAACAGGTGGTCGCCCTGCGCGGACATCGCCTGCGCCTCGCGCAGGAACTGCGCGAGTTCGTCCGAGACTTCGGCGGGCCGGCCGGCGGCGATCGCCTCATTCAGGGCCGTCAGCTCCGATGGCTGCCAGGCGTGGTAAGTGCGGTGCAGGCGGTCGAACTCGCGCAACGCCGCGGCGATCGCGTCGCGCGCCTTGGCTTCCGGCTCGCCCCAGACCAGCACCTCGACGCGCGTGCCGAAGACGTAGGATTCCTGCGAATGCAGCCGCGCCGCCGGCTCGCAGCCGGCGAGCAGCAGGGCACCGAGGGCCAGCCACAGCCAGCGCATCGGACTCAGGGAGCGGGCGGAGCGCTACGCTCCAGTTCGATGGCGGCCGCCAGCAGCGCCAGGCGCGCGATGACGCCGAAGGCGTAGAAACGGTTCGGCGGCGCGTCCGGCTCCTGGCCGATGTCGGGCTGCTGGCAGCCGGTCTCGAAGGCCAGCGGCTTGAACTGCATGCCGGGCGCGTTGAGGTTCTCATCGCGGCCGCGCGCCGTATTGACGCGATAGAAGCCGCCGACGACGTAACGGTCGATCATGTACACGACCGGCTCGGCGGTGCCTTCATCGACGACGTCGTAGGTCGGCACGCCTTCCTGGATCATGACTTCCGTGACCTGGAGGCCTTCCTTCACGACCGCCATCTTGTTGCGCTGCTTGCGGTTCAGGCCCTTCACTTCGGAGGCGTCGTGCACCGTCATGATGCCCATGCCGTAAGTGCCGGCGTCGGCCTTGACGATGACGAAGGGCTTCTCGGTGATGCCGTATTCCTGGTATTTCTGCCGGATGCGGTAGAGCAGGGTGTCGACGTTGGCGGCGAGGCATTCCTCGCCGGTGCGCTCGTGGAAGTTGATCTTGCCGCAGACGGCGAAGTCTGGATTGATCAGCCACGGATCGATGTCGAGGTGCGCGGCGAAGGCGTTCGCCACTTCCTGGTAGGCGCTGAAGTGCGCCGACTTGCGCCGCGCGTGCCAGCCGGCGTGCAGCGGCGGCAGCACGAACTGCTCGTGCAGCCCGGCGAGCATCTCGGGCACGCCGGCCGAGAGGTCGTTGTTCAGCAGCACCATGCAGGGATCGAAGCCCTCGACGCCCAGCCGCCGGCCCTCGGGGCCGAGGCGCTTGAGCGGTTCGAGCGTCAGCTTCTGGCCGTCGGCCAGTTCGAGCGTGGTCGCCTCGGTGATCTCGGGCAGCAGCGTGCCGATGCGGACGTTGAGGCCGGTGTGGTGCAGGATGCCGGCGAGGCTGGCGACGTTCTGCAGGTAGAACTGGTTGCGCGTGTGGTTCTCGGGCACCAGCAGCAGGTTCTTCGCCTCGGGGCAGATCTTCTCGACCGCCGACATCGCCGCCTGCACGCACAGCGGCAGGAAGGCGGGATTCAGATTGTTGAAGCCGCCGGGGAACAGGTTGGTATCAACGGGTGCCAGCTTGAATCCGGCATTGCGCAGGTCGACCGAGGCGTAGAACGGCGGCGTGTGCTCCTGCCACGCGGCGCGCAACCATTGCTCGATGGTCGTTTCGTCGTCCAGGAAGCGCTTCTCCAGTGCCAGCAGCGGGCCTGTCAGCGCGGTCTTGAGGTGGGGGACCATGCGAGGATGTTACACCAGCGGTTTGGTCGGTTGCTGCGATGCAAAACCTGGAATCGCGCCCGTGGGACAGGCAACTGGCCGCACTGCACGGACTAGATCAGCCCGCCCACCGCGTAAGAGGAAAACTCCTCCGGCAGCAGCGCATTCTCCAGGCTGCGCTGCGCGAACAGGAAGCGACCGTCGCAGACGAAACCGAGTTCGTGCCAGTCCACCTCGTTGAGCAGGGCGGTCAGCCGGGAAAGGTCGGCGTCCTTGCGGTGCGGGAACAGCGCCAGGATCGCGCCGTCGTAGTTCTCGCAGGCGTTCAGGAAGAAGGGCTGCGGATTGCGCGTCTTGCTGTTCACATAGATGCGCGGCGCCGACGAGACGTGATGGCGGCGGCCCCATTTCCACCAGTTGGATTCGTCGAACTTCGCCACGCGGCGCGCCAGCAGGCGCTCCTTGTGCTGCTCGAGCCAGGGCAGCGGGGCGTCGAAGATCATGCGCCGCAGTTCGCCGGTCTGCGCGGTCTTCGAGCAGACGAAGTCGGCGTTGCCGAGTTCTTCGTTGGCGAAGACGTCGTCGGCGCCCGAGACGGCGCCGACCTTGACCGAGAACACGGAGGACAGCGGCACGCTGTAGATGCCGCGCGTCAGCAGCAGTTGGCCGCCGGCCAGCACCATGCGGCGGCCGTCCTTCATGCGGTGGCTGCGGTTGCCTTTTTCGAAGCGCCAGATCGCGCAGTTGGGCACCACGCCGTCGAAAATCTTGGCGTCGCCGAGGTCCTCGAAGTCGGTGATCGTGCCCTGCTCGAACAGCCAGGTGTTGAGCCGCGCCGCGCCGGTGGCCTTGAGGAACTCGCGCGGCGTGATGAACACCAGCTCGCCGCCGGGCTTGAGGTGGCGCACGCACTTCTCGATGAAGTGCAGGTACAAATTGGCGTGGCCGTCGAGCAACTGGGTCGAGAAGTGCCGGCGCGTCGCCGGCAGCACGTCGCGCGCCCGCACGTAGGGCGGGTTGCCGATGATGGTGTCGAAGCGCTCGCTCTCGGGATAGGTGAAGAAATCCATGTTGAGCGCGCCTTCCGGGCAATGCCCCGGATCGAGCTCGATGGCGACGACTTCCGGATAGTGCGGCGGAATGCGGCTGGAGAAGGCGCCGTCGCCGCAGGCCGGTTCGAGGATGCGGCCGCGGTTCTTCACCAGCGCCAGCATGCGCTCGACGACGGCAGGCGGCGTGAAGACCTGGCCGTGGTTGGCGATGTCGAAGACGGCGTTCATGTTGCTGCGGGCGAAACTCAGCGCTGCTCGCGCTGCGCATCCTCCAGGCGCTTCTTCTCGACGCGCTCCATCGCTTCCTGCTGCTCGAGGCGGTTCTTCTCGGCGCGCGCCTTCGCGGCGGCTTCGCGCTCGGGTTCTTCGGCGATGCGCTGGCGCTCGCGCTCGGCGAACTCGATGCGGCGCACTTCGCGCTCGATATCGCGGCCTTCCTTGTCGATGGCGCGCGCCTCGGCGAGCGTGCGCTGCTTCTTGAGCTTGGCGTCGTCCATGCACGACTGGACGAGGAACTTCTTCCAGCAGGCCTTGTGCTCGTCGGCGGCGCTCTTCTCGGCCGCGGCACGCATCTCGCCCGCCTGCGCGCGCAAGGCCTGCGACTTGGCGCGCAGGGCCTGGCGCTCCTCGGGCGAGGGCACGGCGTTCTGCGCCAAGGCGACGCTCGCGACGCAGATCGAACACAGCAACAGCGGGATACGCATCCACTTCCCCTAGAATTCGCGGGTTTCAGGCGTCGCATCCTATCCGTTCATGATCCTTTCCCGCAACCTCTGCTTCGCCCGCGGCGGCAACCTGCTCGTCGAGGACGCTTCATTCCAGCTGCATCCGGGCTGGAAGATCGGCCTCGTCGGCGCCAATGGTTGCGGCAAGTCGTCCTTCCTCGCGTTGCTGCGCGGCGAATTGCACGCCGAACGCGGCGACCTCGAATGGCCGGCGCGCTGGACGGTGGCCCACGTCGCGCAGGACACGCCGGCCCTGCCCGATGCGGCGCTCGACTTCGTGCTCGACGGCGACGTCGAGCTGCGTGCCGTCGAGCGCGCGCTGGCCGCTGCCGAAGCGGCGCATGACGGCATGAAGCTCGCCGAACTGCACGGCCGGCTCGACGAGATCGGTGGCTATTCGGCGCGCGCCCGCGCGGCGGAACTGATGCACGGGCTCGGCTTTGCCGACGCCGACTTCACGCGGCCGGTGGCGGAGTTCTCGGGCGGCTGGCGCGTGCGCCTGAACCTCGGCCGCGCGCTGATGTGCCGCTCCGACCTGCTGCTGCTCGACGAGCCGACCAACCACCTCGACCTCGACGCCGTGCTCTGGCTCGAAGGCTGGCTGAAGAGCTATCCGGGTACGCTGGTGATGATCTCGCACGACCGCGACTTCCTCGACGCGGTGGTCGGCCAGACGCTGCACATCGAGAACAACCGCATGACGCTGTATGGCGGCAACTACTCGACCTTCGAGCGCACGCGCGCCGAGCGGCTGGCGGTGCAGGCGTCGATGTACGAGGCGCAGCAGCGCGAGGTCGCGCACCTCGAACGCTACATCGAGCGCTTCCGCGCCAAGGCCACCAAGGCGCGCCAGGCGCAAAGCCGCATCAAGGCGCTCGAGCGCATGGAGATGATTGCCGCCGCGCACGTCGACACGCCGTTCAATTTCCGCTTCCGCGACCCCGAGGGCTTCTCCGATCCGCTGCTCTCGGTCGAGAACGCCGCGGCCGGCTACGGCGAGCGCCGCATCCTCGAGCGCGTGACGCTGACCCTGCGGCCCGGCGCGCGCCTCGGGCTGCTCGGCCGCAACGGCGCCGGCAAGTCGACGCTGGTCAAGCTGCTGGTCGGCGAGCTGGCGCCGCTGGCCGGCGAGCGGCGCGAGGGCCGCCACCTCGCGGTCGGCTACTTCGCCCAGCACCAGGTCGAACTGCTACGGCCCGACGAATCGCCGCTGCAGCATCTGGTGCGCCAGGAACCCGGCACGCGCGAGCAGGATCTGCGCGACTACCTCGGCGGCTTCGATTTTCGCGGTGACATGGTGAGCGCGCCCTGCGGGCGCTTCTCGGGCGGCGAGAAGGCGCGGCTGGTGCTGGCGCTGCTGATCCGCCGCCGGCCGAACCTGCTGCTGCTCGACGAGCCGACCAACCACCTCGACCTCGAAATGCGCGAGGCGCTGACGCTGGCGCTGCAGGAGACCGAGGCCGGCGTCGTCGTCGTCTCGCACGACCGCCATTTGCTGCGCACCACCTGCGACGAGCTTTGGCTGGTCGCCGACGGCGCCGTGAAGCCCTTCGACGGCGACCTCGACGACTACGCGGCGTGGCTGGCCGCGCGCCGCGCGGAAGAGAAGGCGCCGGACGCGAGCAAGGCGGCGCGGCGCGAGAGCCGCGGCCAGGCCGCCGCCGAGCGCCGCGCGCTGCTCGAAAAGCGCCGGCCGCTGCAGAAGGAGGTCGACAAGCTCGACAAGCAGCTCGCGGGCTGGCATGCGGAAAAGGCGGTGCTCGACGCGGAACTCGCCGATCCGGCGCTCTATGCCGCGCCCGACCGCATGAAGATCGAGACGCTCAACAAGCGCCAGGCCGAACTGACGGCCGCGATCGATGCCGCCGAAGGCCGCTGGCTGGAGCTGCACGAAGCGCTCGAAGCCCTGCCCGTCGAGTAGAATTCCCCCTTTTAGTTCAGGGAGTTCCCCGTGCAACTCGTCTGCCTCGACCTCGAAGGCGTACTGGTCCCCGAGATCTGGATCGAATTCGCCGAGCGTACCGGCATCCCGGAGTTGCGCCGCACGACGCGCGACGAGCCCGATTACGACAAGCTGATGAAGTACCGCCTCGGCCTGCTCGAGCAGCACAAGCTCGGCCTGCCGGACATCCAGAAGGTCATCGCCTCGATGAGCCCGATGGAAGGCGCCAAGGACTTCCTCGACGCGCTGCGCCGCGACTACCAGGTCGTGATCCTGTCCGACACCTTCTACGAGTTCTCGATGCCGCTGATGGCGCAGCTCGGCTTCCCGACGCTGTTCTGCCACAAGCTCGAGGCCGACGACCGCGGCTACCTGGTGAACTACCACCTGCGCATGCCGAACCAGAAGAAGGAAGCGGTCAAGCGCTTCAAGGAAATCAACTTCAAGGTCATCGCCGCGGGCGATTCGTACAACGACACGGCGATGCTCGGCGAAGCGCACGCCGGCATCCTGTTCCACGCGCCCGAGAACGTGATCCGCGAGTTCCCGCAGTTCACGGTGACCAACAACTACCCCGAGCTGCGCGCGGCGATCGACGCCGCCTCCAAGAAGATCTGATGCATCGCGAGCGTTTCTACACGCTGACGGCTTCCTGCCCGGATCGCTCGGGGATCATCGCCCGCGTCACCGGCTTCATCGCCGAGCACAAGGGCTGGATACTGGAATCGAGCTTCCATTCTGATCCGGTCCTGGAGAATGGTGGCGCGCGCTATTTCATGCGCATCGAGGTCAAGGCCGACTCGCTGCCCTTCATGCTGGCCGAGTTCCGCGAGCGCTTCGCGCCGATCGCGGCCGAGCTGGAGATGGACTGGAAGATCAGCGATTCGGCGGTCAAGAAGCGCGTCGTCGTGCTGGTCAGCAAGCAGGAGCATTGCCTCTACGATCTGCTGGCGCGCTGGCAGTCGAAGGAGCTCGACATCGAGATTCCCTGCGTGATCTCGAACCACGACACCTTCAAGGGCTTCGTCGAGTGGCACGGCATTCCGTTCCACCACGTGCCGGTGACGCCCGACAACAAGGCGCAGGCCTACGCCGAAGTGCAGCGGCTGTTCGAGGAAGTGCGCGGCGACACCATGGTGCTGGCGCGCTACATGCAGATCCTTTCGCCGGAACTTTGCGCCGCGAATCCCGGCCGCATCCTCAACATTCACCACTCGTTCCTGCCGAGCTTCGTCGGCGCCAAGCCCTACCACCAGGCCTACCAGCGCGGCGTCAAGCTGATCGGCGCCACCTGCCACTACGTCACGGCCGACCTCGACCAGGGGCCGATCGTCGAGCAGGACGTGATCCGCATCGACCATTCCGATTCACCCGAGGACATGGTCCGCTACGGCAAGGACATCGAGAAGACGGTGCTGGCGCGCGGCCTGCGCTACCACCTCGAGGACCGCGTGCTCGTCCACGGCAACAAGACCGTCGTATTCCGCTGAGCTAGCCGATGGCCCTCGACTGGGAAAAGCTCGAAGCACGGCTGCGCCACGAGGCGAGTGAATACCTCGCCGACCTGCGCAACTTCCGCGAGGCGCTCAAGCGCACCGAGGGCTGGGTTACGCTCGGCCTCATCCTGGCCGTCATCTTCATGCTCGTGGTGTGGTTCATCACCGGGCTGGGCTTCGACCGCCTGAACGCGGTGATTTCCGCGCTCGGGCAATCGCACGGCCGCATCTGCCGGCCGCTGACCGACTTCTCGGCGCTGGTCGTGATCCTCGACGCCGTGGTCATGACGATGCTCGCGCTGGTCACGCTCGGCGAGATGATGCAGCTGCTCAACCGCGTCAACAAGGGCCTGCCCAAGCGGCCCCGGCAGGTCGCGGTTCCTGCGGCGCTGATGCTGGTCACGGGCACCGCGGGCATCATCTACATGCGCGCCATTTGCTGACAATGCGCCTGCCGGCGCATTGCGTCGCAGGCTAACCTGCAACGCAGGTTAAGTGCCGAAGGCACGGCCGCAGACAACGCGCAATAAAAAACGGGCGTTCCGCAGAACGCCCGTCAAGACCACCGTGGAGTGAATCTGTGGCCGGCCCTCCGCAGAGGGCCGGGTGGCAATCAATAGTGGTAGGCGGTTTCGCCGTGGGACGTGATGTCGAGACCTTCGCGTTCCTCGTCTTCGGCGACGCGCAGCCCGATCAGCAGATCGACCACCTTGAAGGCGATGAAGGCGACCACGCCGGACCAGACGATCGTGGTGCCGACCGCCGTGGCCTGGATGGTGACCTGGCCCATGATGTCGTAGCCGTCGGCGACCTTGTTGGCGACGTAGTCCCAGATGCCCGAGCCGCCGAGGCTGGGCGCCGCGAACACGCCGGTCAGGATGGCGCCGAGGATGCCGCCGACGCCATGCACGCCGAACACGTCGAGCGAGTCGTCCGCGCCGAGCAGCTTCTTCAGGCCATTGACGCCCCAGAAGCAGGTCACGCCGGCCAGCAGGCCGATGATCAGGCCGCCGACCACGCCGACGAAGCCGGCCGCCGGGGTGATCGCGACGAGGCCCGCGACAGCGCCGGAGGCGGCGCCGAGCATCGAGGGCTTGCCCTTCAGCAGCCACTCCGCGAACATCCAGGACAGCGCCGCCGCAGCGGTGGCGAGCCAGGTATTCACGAAGGCGAGCGCGGCGACGCCGTTGGCTTCGAGCGCGGAACCGGCGTTGAAGCCGAACCAGCCGAACCACAGCAGCGAGGCGCCGATCATGGTGAAGGTCAGGCTGTGCGGGGCCATCGAGTCCTTGCCGTAGCCGACGCGCTTGCCGACCAGGTAGGCGCCGACGAGGCCGGCGACGGCGGCGTTGATATGCACCACGGTGCCGCCCGCGAAGTCGAGCGCGCCCTTCTGGAACAGCCAGCCCGCGGTGGCGGTGGCTGCATCAGCCGCTTCGGCGGTCGTGTAGGCGTCCGGACCGGCCCAGTACCAGACCATGTGCGCGATCGGCAGGTAGCTGAAGGTGAACCAGAGCGCCGCGAACAGCAGCACGGCCGAGAACTTGATGCGCTCGGCGAAGGCGCCGATGATCAGCCCGACGGTGATCGCCGCGAACGCGCCCTGGAACGGCACGTAGGCGAACTCGGGAACCACGACGGCCTTGGTGAAGGTCGCGGCGACCGAATCCGGCGTGATGCCGGCGAGGAACAGTTTGCTGAAGCCGCCGAAGAAGGCGTTGCCCTCGGTGAAGGCGACGCTGTAGCCATAGACGGCCCAGAGCACGCTGATCAGCGAGAAGATGACGAACACCTGCATCAGCACCGACAGCATGTTCTTGGTGCGCACCAGGCCGCCGTAGAACAGCGCGAGGCCGGGGATCGACATCAGGATGACGAAGGCGGTGGCGACCAGCAGCCAGGCCGTGTCGCCCTTGTTGGCGGTCGGCGCCGGCGCCGCGGCCGGTGCTTCGGCGGCAGCGGGAGCGGCGACGACGGCCGCGGCAGCCGGTGCGGTCGCCGCGGACTCGGCCGGAGCCTTGTCCTGGGCGGCCGAGACGCCGGCGAAGCAGAGGCCGAGCGCGGTCAGCGCGATGGCAAGGAATTTTTTCATGTGCGTTCCCCTTCTCAGAGTGCTTCCTCACCGGACTCGCCGGTGCGGATGCGGACGACCTGTTCCAGATCGAAGACGAAGATCTTGCCGTCACCGATCTTGCCGGTGCTGGCGGACTTCTCGATGGCCTCGATGACCTGGTCGAGCAGGTCGGCGCGGATGGCCGCCTCGACCTTTACCTTGGGCAGAAAATCGACGACGTATTCGGCCCCGCGGTACAGCTCGGTGTGACCTTTCTGCCGGCCGAAACCCTTGACTTCGGTGACGGTGATGCCCTGCACGCCGACGGCGGCGAGAGCCTCGCGCACCTCGTCAAGCTTGAAGGGCTTGATGATTGCGGTTACCAGTTTCATGGTGTTCCTCTCAAGTTAAGTGTCGATCCGCCGGCCCCGGCCGGAGTGCCGGCGGATCGGTTAAGCCAAAATCAGAAAGTCTTCTTGAAGGACAGGACGGCGGTGCCGCGGGCAACGTCCTTGAAGCCTGCCGACGGGCCCGAGTTGGCAACGAAATTGCTGTTGCCCCAGCAATAGGCGCTCGTGCCCACGACGGTCGAGGACGAGCAGGTGCCCTTGGCATTGGTGTCCGAGTACGCCAGGCCGACGACGCCGAAGCCGACATCCTTCGTAACGCCGATGTTCCAGTCGGTGTAATCCGCCTTTTCGTTGGGCGCCACCGCGACGTAATTCTTGACCTTCTGATGGCCGACGTGGCCGCTGATGCCCCAGCCATCGCCGAGATCGTAGGCGGCGTTCAGCTCGAAGTAGCCGGAACCACGCGTCTTGCCAGTCTTGTCGGCGCCGCCGAGCCAGCCGATGAAGTGGCTGGAGGTGGCATGCGAGTACTTCGCGGTCAGCCACTTGTAGCCGATCGCGGCATAGACTTCCTGCGTATTGGGGTTGGCGTTGACGGTAGAAATCGCCGCGCCCTTGTTCGGGTAGTTGTAGGCGATGTAGCCGACGTCGTAGGTCCAGTCGCCCGCAAAGTTGCCGCGGTAGCCGCCGTAGAGATCGATTTCGGTCGAACCCTTGCCGTAGGCGTCTTTGACCCAGCTAATGGTCGAACCCCACGCACCGACGTAGAAGCCGTTGCTGAAGGCGTAATCGACGCCGCCCTGAAGGGCCGGGTCGCCGTGGGTCTGGCTGACGCCGCGGAACAGGTAGTCGGAAACGACGCCGACGTTGAAGGTCAGCGGCGAGGGTGCGTCCTCGGCGAAGGCCGAGACCGAGGTCAGGGCGCCGGCGACGAGGGCAGCAATGAGTTTTTTCTGCATGTTGATCTCCAATGAAAGAAACTGTGGCATCAGGCGTAATGCATAGGCCGTGCCAGGCGTTAAAACCCTGTAATCACAGGTGATTGGCACCGAATTGAGCGAATCCGCGGGAACTGCCGCACCAAGCCGAAACACCGGGGCGGCGCGCCGCACCAATGCGGTGCAGTTCGCCGACCGGGTCGGACGCCCATGCTAGACTCGCCGGCGTCCGCATCAATACGGGTTCACCGGTATTCCGAATGTCTTCGCCCCGGCTTCTCCTCGACGACATCGCCGCGACCCTCGCTACCCTGGCGGCCTCCAAGCCGGCGCTCGACGTCGAACGCAAGGCCAAGGCGCTGCTCGGCGGTGCCTTCGCGCGCACGGACCTGGTGACGCGCGAGGAATTCGATGTCCAGCGCGAACTGCTGACCCGGGCCCGCGACCGCGTCGCGCAGCTCGAAGCCCGCATCGCCGAGCTCGAAGCCCGCTCGGGCAAGTAACCCCCGCAGTTTTCCGCCCACGCGATTTTTCGTTGACAATTGGTTCGCACTAGAACTATTATGGTTCTAACACGAACTACATGGATACCCCCGTGGCCAAGGAACCCTTCCTCTCGACCGTGCGCGAACTGGCGCGTTGCTACCAGGCCTTCGAGGCCTATTCGGCCGCGCACATCCGCACCCTGGGACTGACGCCGGCGCAGTTCGACATCGTCGCCACGCTCGGCAATACCCAAGGCATGACCTTCAAGGAGCTCGGCGAGAAGACGCTGATCACCAAGGGCACGCTGACCGGCGTCGTCGACCGCCTCGCCGACAAGAAGCTGGTGCGCCGCGTCGCCTCGCCGACCGACGGCCGCAGCCAGATCGTGCAACTGACGCCCGCGGGCGAGGCGCTGTTCGACAAGGTATTTCCCGAGCACATCGACCACGTGCGCGGCGCCTTCACCGAACTGGGCAGCGCCGAGCTCGACGAGATCCGGCTCGCCATCGCGCGCCTGCGCACGGCGATCGAAGCGGCGAGGAGCGGCGAATGAATGCCTACACGCGCACGGCCGTCGCCCTGCACTGGCTGATCGCCGCGCTGATCCTCGTCGCCTTCCCGCTCGGCGTCTACATGCACGAGCTGCCGCTGAGCCCGCGCAAGCTGCAGCTTTACAGCTACCATAAGTGGATCGGCATCACGGTGCTGCTGGCCGCCGCCGCGCGCCTGCTCTGGCGCATCGGCCACCGTCCGCCGGCGCCGCTGCCGGGGCCGCGCTGGCAGCTCGTTGTCGCCCACGCCGTCCACCACGCGCTCTACCTGCTGATCGTGGCCGTGCCGCTGTCGGGATGGCTGATGAGTTCGGCGCTCGGCTTCCCGGTCGTGTGGCTCGGCGTGCTGCCGCTGCCGGACCTCGTCGGCAAGGACAAGGAACTCGGCGAGGCGCTGAAGGCGGTGCACGAAGCCCTGAACTTCACCCTGCTGGCGCTGGTCGCCCTCCACGTCGGCGCGGCGCTCAAGCACCACTGGGTGGATCGCGACGCCACGCTCGTCCGCATGCTTCCCTTCCTGCGAAAGGAAATACGATGACCCCCACACTCACTGCGTTCGCTGCCCCCCGAGGGGGCGGCGCCTCCCTCGGGGCGGCCCGTCGGGAGGCGGTCGCAATGAACCGCACGCTCCTGCTGCTCGGCCTCGCGCTGCCGCTGGCCGCGCATGCCGTGGAATACAACGTCGTCCAGCCCGAGAAGAGCCGTGTCACCTTTGTCTCGAAGCAGATGGGCGTGCCGGTCGAAGGCAGCTTCGGCAAGTTCGCCGCACAGGTCGCGTTTGATCCGGCGAAGCCTGCCGCCGGCCAGGCGCGCATCGACCTCGACCTCGCCAGCATCGATGCCGGCAGCGCCGAAGCCAACGACGAGGTCAAGAGCAAGGCCTGGTTCGACACGCGGCAGTTCCCGCGCGCGACGTTCGTCTCCACCGGCGTCAAGCCGCTCGGCGGCGGACGCTACGAGGCGCTCGGCAAGATGACCATCAAGGGGAAGACGCGCGACGTCGTCGCCCCGTTCAGCTTCAGGACCGAAGGCAACGCCGCGGTCCTCGAAGGCAGCATCCCCGTGATGCGCCTGCAGTTCGGCGTCGGCGAAGGCCTCTGGTCCGACACCGGCACCGTCGCGGACGAAGTGCAGGTCCGCTTCCGCTTCACCGTCGTTCTAGGCAAGAAGTGACACCCGCAGCACCCCCAACCCCAACGGAGAACCCCATGAAAAAAACCGCCATCACCCTGATCGCCGCCGCGCTCGCCGCGCCGGTCCTCGCCGCCCCGGAGACCTACGTCATCGACGGCAACCACACCTACCCGCGCTTCGAGTACAGCCACTTCGGCTATTCGACGCAGCTGTCGCGCTTCGACAAGACCACCGGCAAGATCACGCTCGATCGCGCCGCCAAGACGGGCAGCGTGGACGTCGTCATCGACACGAAGTCGGTCAACACCGGCTCGGCGCTGTTCAACGAGCACATCCAGGGCCCGGACTTCCTCGATACCGCGAAGCACCCGACGGCGACCTTCAAGTCCACGGCCGTGCGCTTCGATGGCGACAAGCCCGCCGCCATCGACGGCAACCTGACGGTCAAGGGCATCACCAAGCCGGTGACGCTGACCGTCACCTCCTTCCAGTGCATGCCGCACCCGATCCTGAAGAAGGATGCCTGCGGCGCCAACGCGACGACCAAGATCAAGCGCACCGACTTCAACGCCGGCAAGTACGCGCCCAACGTCGGCGACGAGCTGACGCTCACGATCGCCGTCGAAGCCATCAAGGAGTAAGGGAAACACGATGACGCTGACGCCGCCCGCCCTGCAGCAACTCTTCGCGGATGCCCGCACCCACAACGGTTTTGCGCCGGAGCCGATCGACGACGCGACCCTGCGCCGCCTTTACGATCTGCTGAAGTGGGGGCCGACGTCGATGAACTGCCAGCCGGCGCGCTTCGTCTTCCTGCGCAGCGCCGAGGCCAAGGCGAAGCTGGCCCCGGCGCTGTCGCCGAGCAACCTCGAGAAGACCATGGCGGCGCCGGTGACGGTCATCGTCGCCACCGACACGCGCTTCTACGATCACCTGCCGACGATGTTCCCGGCCTACGACGCCAAGCCGATGTTCGAAGGCAACGCCGACCTCGCCGCGACGACGGCATTCCGCAACGGCTCGCTGCAGGGCGGCTACCTGATCATGGCGGCGCGCGCGCTCGGCCTCGACTGCGGCCCGATGTCCGGCTTCGATGCCGCCAAGCTCGACGCGGCCTTCTTCCCCGACGGCCGCCACAAGGTGAACTTCCTCTGCAACCTCGGCCGCGGCCTGCCGGACAAGCTGCATCCGCGCGGCCCGCGGCTCGACTTCGACCAGGCCTGCACGATCGCCTGAACCCGGGCGCGGCGCCCGTATAATCCATATTCCATTTTCATGGAATCGGATCATGGCGCTGGCCGTCGTCAAGTCGCGCGCCCTCGCGGGCATGGAGGCGCCGGAAGTCACCGTGGAGGTGCATCTCGCCGCAGGCCTGCCGGGCTTCACGCTGGTCGGGCTCGCGGAGGCCGAGGTGCGCGAGGCGCGCGACCGCGTGCGCGCCGCGATCCAGAACTCGAACTTCGAGTTCCCGGCCCGCAAGATCACCGTCAATCTGGCGCCGGCTGACCTGCCCAAGGAATCGGGCCGCTTCGACCTGCCGATCGCCATCGGCATTCTCGTCGCGTCGGGACAGCTGAAGGCGCCGGCGCTGGATGCCCACGAATTCGCCGGCGAGCTCGCGCTCGGCGGCGAGTTGCGCGCCGTGCGCGGCGCGCTGGCGATGTGCCTGTCGGCCGGAACCTCGCAACGCGCGTTCGTGTTGCCGAGCCAGAACGCACAGGAAGCCGCGCTTGCGCGTGCCGCCGCCGTGCTGCCGGCGCGCACGCTGCTGGAAGTCTGCGCGCATCTCGGCGGCCAGCAGCCGATCGCGCCGCATGCGGGCGAGCCCGGCCTGCAGCCGGCCGCCTATCCCGATCTCGCCGAGGTCAGGGGCCAGGGGCCGGCGAAACGCGCCCTCGAGGTCGCCGCGGCCGGCGGCCACAGCCTGCTCATGAGCGGCCCGCCGGGTACGGGCAAGTCGATGCTCGCCGGCCGTTTGCCCGGTATCCTCCCGCCCATGACCGAACGGGAAGCCCTCGAAAGCGCCGCCCTGTTGTCGCTCGACGGCGGCTTCGCGACTTCGGCCTGGCGCCGCCGCAGCTACCGCGCGCCGCACCACTCGGCATCGGCCGTCGCGCTGGTCGGCGGCGGCGGCACGCCGCGTCCCGGCGAGATCTCGCTGGCGCACCACGGCGTGCTGTTTCTCGACGAGCTGCCGGAGTTCCAGCGCAGCGTGCTCGAGGCGCTGCGCGAGCCGCTCGAGAGCGGGCGCATCAGCATCTCGCGCGCTGCGCGCCGCGCCGAGTACCCGGCGCGCTTCCAACTCGTCGCGGCCATGAACCCGTGCCCGTGCGGCCACGCCGGCGAGGCGCGCTGCCGCTGCACGCCGGACCAGATCGCGCGCTATCGCGGCAAGCTCTCGGGACCATTGCTCGACCGCATCGACATCGCCATCGATGTGCCCGCGCTCGGCGACGGCGAGCTGACGGGCGCCGCGGGCGAGCCGTCGTCCGCCGTTCGCGAACGCACGACACGCGCCCGCGAGGCGCAGCTCGCGCGCCAGGGCAAGCCGAACGCCGACCTGACGCCCGACGAAATCGACCGCCACTGCCTGCCCGATTGCGAAGCTGCGCAACTGCTCAAGCGCGCGATGAGCCAGTTGTCGCTGTCGGCGCGTGCCTACCACCGCGTGCTCAAGGTGGCGCGCAGCATCGCCGACCTCGCGGGTGCCCCTCATATCGGCGGCGTTCACGTCGCCGAGGCGATCCAGTACCGGCGCGGCCTCGCGTTCCACTGATACCGATGCGCAAGGCACCGCGCGGCCTGGCGCCGCTGCTCGCGGCGCTCGCCGCGATCGGACCCTTCTCGATCGACACCTACCTGCCGGCGTTCCCGGCGATGGGTGCGGCGCTCGGCGCGAGCGCGATCGAAGTGCAGCAAACGCTGACCGCCTACCTCGTGCCTTTCGCCTTCATGATGCTCTGGCACGGCGCGCTCTCGGATGCGCTCGGCCGCCGCCGCGTGCTGGCGTGGGCCTATGCGCTCTATGCGCTGGCCTCGCTGTTCTGCGTCTTCGCCACCAGCATCGAGATGCTGTGGCTTGGCCGCGCGCTGCAGGGGCTGTCTGCCGGTGCCGGCATGGTCGTCGGCCGCGCCATCGTGCGCGACGTCCTCGAAGGCCCGGCCGCGCAGCGGCTCCTTGCGCACATCGGCATGCTGTTCGCCATAGCGCCGGCGGTCGCGCCGGTCATCGGCGGCTGGATCTACGTGTGGTTCGACTGGCGCGCGGTATTCGTCTTCCTCGCGTTCTACGGCGGGCTGCTGTTCCTCGCGATCCTGCGCTACCTGCCCGAGACGCTGCCGCCGCACCTGCGCCAGAGCCTGCGCCCCGGGCCGCTGGCGCGCGCCTACGGCGCCGTGTTCTCGCACCGCGGCTTCCTGGCGCTGGCGGCCGCGTTGGCGCTCAACTTCAACGGCTTCTTCATCTACGTGCTGTCGGCGCCGGCTTTCCTGATGGGTCACCTCGGCGTCTCGCCGCAAGGCTTCCTGTGGCTGTTCGGGCCGGCGATGGTCGGCATGGTCGTCGGCAACTACCTGTCGTCGCGGCTCGCCGGACACGCGGATTCACGTCGCACCATCGCGCTGGGCTTCGCGATCATGCTGGTCGCAGCGGCGGCGAACCTGGCGCTGAACCTCGCGGCGCAGCCCGTGCTGCCGTGGGCGGTGCTGCCGGTCGCGCTCTACGTCGTCGGCATGTCGCTGGCGATGCCGAGCATCACGCTGCGCATCCTCGACCTCTTTCCCGAGCGCCGCGGCCTGATCTCGAGCTGTCAGGGCACCGTGCATACGGGCGTTAATGCGATCACTGCCTCGCTGCTGGCACCGCTCGCTTGGGCGTCGACGCTCGGCCTCGCCGCGGCGATGGCGTCGTTTCTGCTGCTGGGATTCGCCGCCTTCGCGCTGCGGCCGAAGATTCGCTAACTTGTCTGCCGGCAGTAGGTCTCGCGCGCGAACAGCAGCGTGACGAACGAGGCGCAGACGACGGCGAAGACCAGCGTGAAGCCGGCCTGATAGGCGGCGGCGTCGTAGATGCGGGCGCCGCCGGCGAGCGCGCCGTTCCAGTGGCGGTCGAGCATCCAGCCCATGGCCGGCTGCAGCAGCATGCCGCCGAGCAGCGGTCCCATGTTGCAGACGCCGGAGGCCGTGCCCATCAGGCGCAGCGGTACCGACTCCTTCGCCCAGGCGAAGCCGATGATCAGGTTGCCGGAGGCGAAGCCCGTCGGCACCAGCAGCGCGACGATGGCCCACAGCGGCAGCGGCAGGAAGACGATCGCCGCCCAGCCGGCGAGCGCGACCACGGCCGCCGCGACGTAGAGCGGCTTGCGCCGGCCGATGCGCTGCGACCACGAACCGAGCAGCGGTCCGCCGAGCGCCCACGACACCAGCAGCGTCGAGGTGATCGCCGCCGCCGACTTCGGATCGAGGCCATGCACCTGCCGCAGCCAGGGCACGCCCCAGAGTCCGGCGAAGGTCAGCACCGCGCCCGAGAAGCCGATCGGCACCAGCGTCATGATCCAGAGGTTGCGGTAGGCGAGCACCTGCGCCAGCCCGCGCAGGATGGACACGCGTTCGGCGTGCGCGGCGCCGTCCGCGAAATGGCCGGCGTAGCCACGCTCGCTCGGATCGTCGCGTACGCGCAACCAGATCGCGACCGCCAGCGCGGCGGTCAGCGCGGCCGTTGTGCCCATCACCGTGCGCCAGCCGAAGGCCTCGACCAGCATGCGCAGCGGCACGCCCGCCACGACGCCGCCGACCACGCCCATGAACAGCGCCATGCCGCTGGCGAGCGCGTAGTGGCGCGGCGCGAACCAGTGGCTGGCGAGCTTGAGCATGGAGACGAAGGCCACGGCCACCGAAGCGCCGATCAGCAGTCGGCCGAAGCTCGCCCAGCCGATGTCGGGCGCCATGGCGAAGATCGCCGTGCCCAGCGCGGCGACGGCGGCGCCGAGCGTCAGCAGCCGGCGCGGTCCCCAGCGGTCGGCGATGACGCCGGTCGGGATCTGCATCGCCACGTACGAATAGAAATAGAACGCCGACAGGTTGCCGAGCGCCGCGCCGCCGATGGCGAACTCGGCCATCAGCTGGTCGGTGATGACGGCCGGCGCGACGCGCTGGTAGAAGCCGATGAGATAGAGCAGGGCGCCCAGGCCCCACACCGACCAGGCCAGCAGCGCGGGCGGCGGTGGTCGCGTCATGGCCGCAGGCCCGTCCACCACAGCCGCAGGCGCAAGCCCCATTCGCTCGTGTAGCCGGTGCCGGCGAAGCGGATGCCTCCTGCGCCGTCGACGACGAACCAGGCCGGCACGCCGCGCACGCCGAGTGACCACGCCAGTTCGCCGCGCTCGTCGACCAGCGCCGGGTAGGCGATGCCGCGCTCGGCCATGAACTTAGCCACTTCAGCGGCGCCGCCCGACTGCATCGCCATGGTCAGCACCGGCCAGTCCTCCGCCAGCGACGTCACCGTGCCCTCAGACACGCGGCAGACCGGGCACCAGGCGGACCAGACGTACACGAGGACCGGCCGCCCCTTGGCAGTTGCAAGCGTCGCCGCAAGGCTGCCTTCGCCGCCGTTCGCGAGTCGGCCGGCGAGCGACGGCATCGTGCCCGTCGCCATGTCGCGCGCCTGCCAGAGCTGGATGCCGAGCAGGATGACGATGAAGACCAGGACCTCGCGATACGGAAGGCGCCGCCACCACGCCGGCTTGGCCGGCTTCGCATCGGGACCGTCGTTCAGCACTGTTCCCAGGGCAGTCCCTCGAAACGCCAGCCGTTCACCGAGCCGCGATGGTGGGTGTCGTCGAGTTCGCCTTCGAAGCCGTGCAGCACGTTATAGATGCGGCTGAAGCCGGCGGCCTCGAGCGCATTGCCGGCATCGACCGAGCGGTTGCCGCTGCGGCAGATCAGCACTACCGGACGGTCGTGCGTGTGGCCGGCGAGCTTCTTCACCTCGCCGACGAAATGCGGATTGACGTCCCAGTCCGGACCGTCGTTCCAGGAGACATGGAGCGCGCCGGCCGGATGGCCGACGAACAGGAATTCCATTTCGCTGCGGCAGTCGATGAACAACGCCTTCGGATTGTGGTGCAGGAAATCGGCGGCTTCTTTCGGGGTCAGGTGGTCCATGTTCTTGTCTCTCTCCAGAAGGGAACTCGATTCGATTATAAGTGGAATACATGTAGCCGGAACCGCCGCGCCAGCGGCCGGCCGCAGCATGGCGGCGTGCTAAAATCCCCGCCAATTCAACGTCTTCGCCGGGGTTTTTCCCCGTCTTCCCGATGCAAGCTGACCGCAGCGACGAACTGCGCGAACTCCTCGCGCAGCGCCTCCTCATTCTCGACGGCGCCATGGGCACCATGGTGCAGCGCCACGGCCTGGTCGAGGCCGACTACCGCGGCGAGCGCTTCGCCGGCCATGCCAAGGACCTCAAGGGCAACAACGACCTGCTGCTGTTGACGCGGCCGGACGTCATCGGCGGCATCCATGAGGAATACCTCGCGGCCGGCGCCGACATCCTCGAAACCAACACCTTCAACGCGACGCGCATCTCGCAGGCCGAGTACGGCCTCGAGGCGCTGGCCTACGAGCTCAACGTCGCCGGCGCGCGCCTCGCACGCGAGGCGGCCGACAAGTTCTCGACGCCGGAGAAACCGCGCTTCGTCGCCGGCGTGCTCGGCCCGACGGGCCGCACCGCCTCGCTGTCGCCCGACGTCAACGACCCCGGCTACCGCAACGTCTCCTTCGACGAACTCGTCGCGAGCTACGTCGAGGCGGCGCGTGGCCTGACCGAAGGCGGCGCCGACATCCTGCTGGTCGAGACCATCTTCGACACGCTGAACGCCAAGGCGGCGCTGTTCGCCATCGAGCAGTTCTTCATCGATGCCGGCCGCCGCTGGCCGATCATGATCTCGGGCACCATCACCGACGCCTCGGGCCGCACGCTCTCCGGCCAGACGGCCGAGGCGTTCTGGAACTCGCTGGCCCACGCGCGCCCGCTGTCGTTCGGCCTCAACTGCGCGCTCGGCGCCAAGGAGCTGCGCCAGTACGTCGAGGAGCTGTCGCGCGTCTGCGACTGCTTTGTGTCGGCACACCCGAACGCCGGCCTGCCGAACGCCTTCGGCGGCTACGACGAAACGCCGCAGATGCTGGCCGACGAGATCCGCGACTGGGCGGTGCACGGCCTGGTCAACATCGTCGGCGGCTGCTGTGGCACCTCGCCCGACCACATCGCGGCGATCGCCAAGTCGGTCGCGGGCCTTGCGCCGCGCAAGGTGCCGGCCGTCGAGGCCAAGCTGCGCCTCGCCGGCCTCGAGGCCTTCAACGTCGGCGCCGACAGCCTGTTCGTCAACGTCGGCGAGCGTACCAACGTCACGGGATCGCGCGCCTTCGCCAAGATGATCCTCGAAGGCCGCTACGACGACGCGCTGCACGTCGCGCGCCAGCAGGTCGAGAACGGTGCCCAGGTCGTCGACGTCAACATGGACGAGGCGATGCTCGACTCGAAGGCGGCGATGGATCGCTTCCTCAAGCTCGTCGCCTCCGAGCCCGACATCTCGAAAGTGCCGCTGATGCTCGATTCCTCGAAGTGGGAGGTGATCGAGGCCGGCCTCAAGTGCGTCCAGGGCAAGGGCATCGTCAACTCGATCTCGATGAAGGAAGGCGAAGCCAAGTTCCTCGAGCAGGCGCGCCTCGCGCGCCGCTACGGCGCCGCCGTGATCGTCATGGCCTTCGACGAGCAGGGCCAGGCCGACACCTTCGCGCGCAAGACGGCGATCTGCAAGCGCGCCTACGATCTGCTGGTCGGCGACGGCTTTCCGCCGCAGGACATCGTCTTCGACCCGAACATCTTCGCCATCGCCACCGGCATTCCCGAGCACGACAACTACGCCGTCGATTTCATCGAGGCCGTGCGCTGGATCAAGCAGCACCTGCCGCACGCCCACGTCTCCGGCGGCGTTTCCAACGTCTCGTTCAGCTTCCGCGGCAACGACGCCGTGCGCGAGGCGATCCACACGGTGTTCCTCTACCACGCCGTCAAGGCGGGCATGACCATGGGCATCGTCAACGCCGGCCAGCTCGGCGTGTACGACGACCTCGAGCCGGTGCTGCGCGAGAAGGTCGAGGACGTGGTGCTCAACCGCAAGCCCGGCGCGGGCGACGCGCTGGTCGAGTTCGCGCAGACCGTCAAGGGCGCGGCGAAGGAGCAGGTGCAGGATCTCGCCTGGCGCCAGTGGCCGGTCGACAAGCGGCTCGAGCATGCGATGGTCAAGGGCATCACCGAATACGTCGTCGCCGACACCGAGGAATGCCGCGCCGCGCTCGCCGCCGCCGGCAAGCCCCCGCTGTCGGTGATCGAAGGCCCGCTGATGAACGGAATGAACGTCGTCGGCGACCTGTTCGGCGCAGGCAAGATGTTCCTGCCGCAGGTGGTGAAGTCGGCGCGCGTGATGAAGCAGGCGGTCGCCCACCTGATCCCCTACATCGAGGAAGAGAAGGCGCGCACCGGCGCCTCGTCGAAGGGCAAGATCGTCGTCGCCACGGTCAAGGGCGACGTGCACGACATCGGCAAGAACATCGTCGGCGTCGTGCTCGGCTGCAACGGCTACGACGTCGTCGACCTCGGCGTCATGGTGCCGGCCGACAAGATCCTCAACGCCGCGAAGGAACACGGCGCGCAGGCGATCGGCCTGTCGGGCCTGATCACGCCCTCGCTCGAGGAGATGAGCCACATCGCGGCCGAGATGCAGCGCCAGGGCTTCACGCAGCCGCTGCTGATCGGCGGCGCGACCACCAGCCGCGCCCACACGGCGATCAAGATCGCGCCCAACTACGAAGGCCCGGTCGTGTATGTGCCCGATGCTTCGCGCGCCGTCGGCGTCGTCACGCGCCTGCTGTCGGATGACATGCGCGCCGCCTTCGTTGCCGAGACCGCCGCCGACTACGAGAACGTGCGCGTCCAGCATGCCGGCAAGAAGGGCGTCGCCCTGGTCTCGCTCGAGGCCGCGCGCGCCAACGCGATCAAGCTCGACTACGCGCCGGTGAAGCCGAAGAAGCTCGGCGTCTCGGTGCTGCCGGACGTCGACCTGGCGATGCTGGTGCGCTACATCGACTGGGCGCCGTTCTTCCAGACCTGGGACCTCGCCGGTTCGTACCCGAAGCTGCTCGACGATCCGACGGTCGGCGAAGCGGCGCGCAACGTGCTGCGCGACGGCCAGGCGATGCTCGAGCGCCTCGTCGCCGAGAAGTGGCTGACGGCGAACGCCGTCTACGGCCTGTTCGCCGCGAAGCGCGACGGCGACGACATCGTGCTCTATGCCGACGAGACGCGCGCCAGGCCGCTCATGGCCTGGCATGGCCTGCGCCAGCAGCAGCAGCGTCCGGACGGCAAGCCGAACCAGTGCCTGTCCGACTTCGTGGCACCGGACGGCGATTACGTCGGCGCCTTCGCCGTGACCGCCGGCATCGGCATCGAGAAGAAGCTCGCCGAGTTCGCCGCCGCCCACGACGACTACAGCGCCATCATGCTGAAGTCGCTCGCCGACCGGCTCGCCGAGGCGGCCGCCGAGTGGCTGCACGAGCGCGTGCGCAAGGATTACTGGGGCTACGCGGCCGACGAGAAGCTCAAGAACGCCGACCTGGTGGCCGAGAAGTACGTCGGCATCCGCCCGGCGCCCGGCTATCCGGCCTGCCCGGACCACACCGTCAAGGCGGCGCTGTTCGATCTGCTCAAGGCGACGCCCTACGCCGGCATGACGCTGACCGAGAACTACGCCATGAGCCCGGCGGCCTCGGTCGCCGGCTTCTACCTCGCCCACCCCGAGGCGAAGTACTTCGCCGTCGGCAAGATCGGCGACGACCAGCTGCGCGACTGGGCGCAACGCAACCAGATGACCGAAGAACAAGCCCGCAGATGGCTTGCACCAAATCTCTAACCCCAAGGAGACGACGATGAGCGCAGAACAAGACGACGGCCGCCTGAGCTTCGACGAAGCGGTTCACCATGTGCAGCAGCATCCGGGGGCTGCTGCCTTCGCGGCCGTGCCGGTGTTCGGCGAGGACGAAGATGCGGCGGAAGGCGCGCGCGTCTTCGTGCTCGAAGCCGACGGTGCCGGTTCGTGGCAGATGCATTTCGTCGCCGGCCCGTTCTTCGCCAACGCCTTCGCCGCCAACGAGACGGTCGTGCCCGACGAGGTGCCCGAGAGCGTGCGCGAACTGCGCTTCCTCACCTCGCGCCTCGACAAGGCCTGGCTCGACGGCCAGGTGCAGATCCTGATCCAGAACCTGATGCAGGCCTCCGGCAAGGCGGCGCCGCAGATGCCGGACTACGCGGCCGCACCGGCCACGGCCGCGTCGCCCGAAACCACGTTCCCGATTTCCTTCATCGGGCGCGAGGGAAAGTAACCCCACGCCGCGTAGTAACATGCCGGCTCGATTTCAGGAGCCCCAAACCATGTCTTCCGAAATGCCTGCCGTCGGCACGCGCGCGCGCATGCCCGACCTCGACTGGAGCCAGGTGCGCGAAACCGTGCTGATGCTCGAACTGGCCGCCGGCCAGGTCGAAGCGGCGATGCGCGAATCCAACACCTCGGTCGAGGTGCTGACCGACACCTTCACCTCGCTCGCCGGCACGCTGCAGCTGATCGACGCGGCGGTGGAAACGCTGCCCGACACCGTCGGCAACGGCCTCGTCAAGGCGGAGATCCGCGAAAACACGCAGCTGGTGTCGCGCAAGATCCACGATTCGATCGTCGCCTTCCAGTTCTACGACAAGCTCGTCCAGCGTCTCGCCCACGTCTGCCACGGCCTCGAAGGCCTGTCGGAAGTCGTGAGCGACCAGAGCCGCCTGTTCCAGCCGAACGAATGGGTCAAGCTGCAGGAAATGATCCGCTCGAAGTACACCATGACCGAAGAGCGCGCGATGTTCGACGCCGTGATCCACGGCATGCCCGTCGAGCAGGCGCTTGAGCACTACATGGAAGTGCGGATGAAGGAAGTCGAGGAGAGCGGAGGAGAGATCGAACTGTTCTAGAGAACAGCTCGGTCAGACGCCCCAGGTCACCGGCTTGCCGCGGGCAAGCGAAATCTCGAACAGTTCGACCAGCGGCAGCGCGCGCTGCGCCAGGCTGACCGGCCGGTTCGCGGGCGCATCGTCCTCGTCCTCCTCGACGTGCGGCTGATGCGCGGCGCGGTCCTTCGCGATGGCGTCCTTCAATGCGGCGATCGCCGCCGGCAGTTGCTCGACGGTGACGACGCCTTGCGCCGAGTGCTCCTTGCCGAGCAGGTCCATCATCCGATGCGCGATCTCGTCGAACATCATGACGTCGGGTCCGACTTCGGAACGGAAGGTGATCATGGTGCGATTCCGATCCCGGCCAGCCACTGCAGGATGCGCTGCGCCGGCTTGCGCCACTCGCGCTCGAGCATCAGGCCGTGCCCCATGCCGGGAAAGATCTCGGCCGCCACGCCGTAGGTGCGCGCCGTCATCTCGACCAGCGACGCCGGGATCAGCTGGTCCGACTCGGCGCCGAGCACCAGCAGTTTCGATGCATCGACGCGCGAGACTTGCGGCAGGTTGAACAGCGTCATGTCCCAGATCGCCCGATAGGACTCGGGCTGCGCGAGCCGGTAGTAGCGCCGCAGTTCGTCGACCGACACCGGCTGCGCGAACAGCGCCTCGCGCAGGGAGTCGAGCGAGACCTGGCCGCCGCCCATCAGGCGGTTGAGGTCCTTCATCAGGCCGGGCTTGCTGAACATCAGGCCGAAGGCCGACGACATCAGGCCTTGCGGCGGCACCGAGGACATCAGCACGGCACCCGGCGCGGCGTGGTCCTCGAGGTATTTCTGCACCACGAAGCCGCCCATCGAATGGCCGATCATCACCGGCGGCGCCGGCAGGCGGGCGGCGACGTGGGCGACGTCGGCGACGTAGTCGGCGATCGAGAAGCTGTCGAGGCATTCGCGGCCGCGGCTGCCGCCATGGCCGGAGAGGCTCACCGCATAGGCGGCGTAGCCCGCCTCGGCGAAGAACGGCAGGAAGTGGTCCTGCCAGCACCAGGCCGCGGTGTAGGCGCCGTGGACGAAAAGCAGCGGCGTCGCACAGGCGTTTCCCGCAGGCGCATTGGCGAGGACTTCAAGGCCGTCGAAGCGGGATTTGTTCATGTCTGCGGAGCGTATGATGCCGCCGACGATTGTAGCCGGACGGCACCATGTTGAAGTGGCTGATTGCCCTGTTCCTCGCGGTTCTCGTGCTCGGGCTGATGCAGCCCCGGCTGGCACGCCTGCTGCGCCTGGGCCGGCTGCCCGGCGACATCCGCTTCACGCGCGGCGGCCGCGAGTACGTTTTTCCGTTCGCCACGGCGCTGGTGCTGTCGCTGCTGCTGAGTGCGCTGGCGCGGCTGTTCTAGCCGCCCCGGGCGCCTAATCCTCCGGCGGCGCCTGGCTGGCGAGGATCTCGCCGGCCCGCGTCACGACGTAATCCAGCTGATCCTCGTTGAGGCCGAGCATGCGCGAGCCGAGCCAATGCAGCGAGGCCTGCGGGATCAGCCGCTTGGCCTCGGCCAGGTCGTCGGGCAAGGCGGGGTTGTCGGGGCTCGATGCCAGGTGGCGGGCGGTGTCGACGCACAGCCGCGAGAGGTTGGCGCGTGTGTTGTCGACGCCCTTGATCAATTGCATCAGCAGCGGCGGCAGTTCCCAGATCGTCGCGCACTTCATCGTCAGGTCGCGGAAGCGGAAGCCGCAGCTCATCATCTGGGCGTCGGCGGAGCGCCGCGCGAGGCCGGCGGCGCGCGCGTCGAGCGCCGCCTGCGGCACCTGGGGCGCGAAGCTCCAGAGCAGGAGTTCGCCGGTCTCGGACAGCAGCGTCGCCATCGCGACCTCGTCGGGGGCGATGTCCGAGCGCGCCTGGCACCACTGCAGCGCGAGGTGGCTCGCCAGCACCGAGCGCGCCTCGCAGGCCGCGAGCCCGGGATTCGAGGCATCGGCCTCGGGGCTGTTGACGAGCAGGTCGCGGAAGGCGGTGACGCCCAACTGCAGCACGGCAGCGAGCGTCGTCGTCGTGTCGCGGCCGAGCTTGCGGCTGCGGATCTTCTCGGCGGCGCGCAGCAGGCGCAGGCACAGGAAGGGATCGCTGTTGGCGAGGCTGGAAAGTTCCTTCGAGGACAGGGACTCGCCCTTCTCCTCCTCGAGGCCCATGAGGAGCATTTTCGAGCGCAGCATCGACGGAATGTTCTGCCCGCTGAGGTAGGCAGCCCACTGGTCGACGCCCCAATGCCGTTGGGATTCCAGGCTCAAGCAATCTCCCAGCCGCGTTCTCGAACCGCGGCAATGCGTTGTTCGCGAATGCGGGCGGGGATCTCGGCCCGGTCTGTGCAGGCGCCGGCAATGGCGGCGCCGTCGACCGATTGTACGGCGGCCAGCGCCGAATGCCAGCGGTCTGCCTGGGGATACGGCTGCTCGGCGAGGCCGCCGCGGCCGCGGGCGTCGGCCTCGCAGGCGCCGAGCACCAGCTCGAAGCGTTCCGGGCGCCGCAGGGCGTCGCAACTCTCGAGCACCTTGACGATCGTCGCGGCGCGCAGTTCGGCGACCTTGTGGATGTCGCCGTGGAAGCGGGCGACCAGCAGGGCCACGTCGCGGCATTCCGTCGGCACGCGCAGGCGTTCGCAGAGCGGCTTGAGCAGCGCGACGCTGGCCGCCTCGTGGCCGATGTGGCGCGGCAGGACGTCGGCCGGCGTCTGCGCCTTGCCGAGGTCGTGGGTCAGCGCGGCGAAGCGCGCCGCGAGCGGCAGCGCGAGCCGCGCCGCCATGTCGACCACCATCCCGGTGTGCACGCCGGTATCGACCTCCGGGTGGTAGTCGGCGCGCTGCGGCACGCCGTAGAGCGCGTCAACCTCGGGCAGGATGCGCGCCAGCGCGCCGCATTCCCGAAGCACCTGGAGCATGCGCGAGGGCCGCTGCTCTATCAGTCCCTTCGCGATCTCCTGCCAGACGCGCTCGGGCACCAGATGGTCTACCTCGCCGCTCGTCACCATCTGCCGCATCAGGCCGAGCGTCTCCGGTGCGATCGAGAAATCCGCGAAACGCGCGGCGAAGCGGGCGACCCGCAGGATGCGCACCGGGTCCTCGGCGAAGGCCGGCGAGACATGGCGCAGCACCTTCGCGGCGAGATCGTCGCGCCCGCCGTAGGGATCGAGGTGCGCGCCCGATTCGTCCTGGGCGATGGCGTTGATCGTCAGGTCGCGGCGCGCGAGGTCCTGCTCGAGCGTGACGTCGGGCTCGGCGTGGAAGACGAAGCCGGTGTAGCCGGGCGCGGTCTTGCGCTCGGTGCGCGCCAGCGCGTACTCCTCCTGCGTCTGCGGATGCAGGAACACGGGGAAATCCTTGCCCACCGGGCGGAAGCCGCGCGCCAGCATCTCCTCCGGCGTGCCGCCGACGACGACCCAGTCGCGGTCCTGGACCGGGAAACCGAGCAGCGCGTCGCGAACGGCGCCGCCGACGGCGTAGATCCTCACGTCGGCGCGCGCAGGTAGTCGGGCGCGACCGCTTCGAGCGGCGTCGCCTCGATGCCGAAGGGGAGGCTGCAGCCGGCGTCGCAGGTGCTGGGCACGCGCATCGAGCGCAGGTTGTCGCGCGTCATCGGGGCGCCGGGCAGGAACTCCATCGCCCAGGCCTGGAGCCAGGCCAGCGTTCCGGGCAGGGCGAAGATCGGCCGCCGATGCCCCGACCAGCGGCCCGCGGCGGCGACGAGCTCGCGCAGGCTGTAGGTGCGCGGGCCGCAGAGGTCGTAGCTGCGGCCGAAGCTCTCGATGCAGCCGAGGCTTGCCGCGAAGGCCGCGGCCACGTCCTCGACCCAGACCGGCTGGAAGCGCGCGTCGGCGCCGGCGAGCGGCACGAAGGGCACGCGCCTGAGCAGTCGCGCGAACAGGTTGAGGAAGGAATCGCCGCGGCCGAAGATTACCGAGGGCCGGAACACCGTGACGGCGACCGGCGGCGGCACGGCGAAGGCGGCGGCCTCGCCGGCGGCCTTGGAGCGCAGGTAGCCCGACGGCGCGCGGCCGTCGGCGGCGAGCGCCGACATGTGCAGCAGGCGGGTGACGCCGGCACGCTGCATCGCGCGCACGATCTTCTTCGGCAGTTCGACGTGGGCGCGCTCGAAGCCCTTGCCCCACGGCCGGCCTTCGCCGCCGTGCAGCACGCCGACCAGATTGACGACGGCGTCCTTGCCGCGCATCAGCCGCTCCAGCGTCGCGTCGTCATGGACGTCGGCGACGACGACATCGACGGTCGGCAGCACCAGCAGGTGCTTCGCATGCTCGTAGCGCCGCGTCGGCACCACCACGTCGTGTCCGACGGCCGAAAGCCGCGCGACGAGGCTGGAGCCGACAAAACCGGAACCGCCGATGACCAATATGTTCATTTGAAATCCGAGCCGCCGATCACCAGGATGTTCATCGGCTTATGGCAGGTCCTCGGCTAAGGCATCGCCGTTGCCGCGCGGGCGGATCGTGCCGAGGCGCGCCTTCAGCGACTGCGGCTTGCCGTCGAACAGCGCCGAATAGTAGAGGGCGTTGTTCATCACCTTCTTGACGTAGTCGCGCGTCTCGGCGAACGGGATGGTCTCGGCGTAGATCGCGCCCTCGAGCGCGCGATCGCCGCGCCACCTGCGCGCGCGGCCGGGGCCGGCGTTGTAGGCGGCCGATGCCAGCACCGGATGGTTGTCGAGGCCGTCGAGCACCATCTTCAGGTAATGCGTGCCGAGCGTGACGTTGGTTTCCATGTCGCCGACGCGGGCGGGATGGAAGCCGGCGAGGTTGATCTTTTTCGCCACCCATTTGGCGGTCGCCGGCATCACCTGCATCAGTCCGCGCGCGCCGACGGTCGACTTGGCGTTCATGACGAAGCGGCTTTCCTGGCGCATGAGGCCGTAGACCCAGCCGTTGTCGAGCCCCACTGCGCGCGCCTTCGGATCGACGTACTCGCGGAACGGCGCCAGGTAGCGCAGGCCGTAGTCGTGCTGCGCGAGCGTGCGGTCGGCGGTGCTGATGGCGCGATCGTAGATGTCCTGGCGCCGCGCCAGTTCGGCGGCGGCGAGCAGCTGGCGGTCGTCCATGCCGCGCACCGTCCAGTTCCATTCGCGCACGCCCTCGACGCGCATGTCGAGGCGCATCATGCCCAGCGCGCGCCGCAGTCCGGCGTTGGACGCCGCCTGGGCGAACTCCTCCTCGCTGGCGGGCGCGGCGCGCGCCGGCACGGAGAACGGCCGGCCCAGTTCCTCGTCGGCGAGGTTGCCGTAGAAGCTCGGCTGGCCGCTGATCTTCATGTAGAGCGCGCGCGCATCGGCGCTGCGTCCCTGGATTTCGGCGGCGCGGCCGAGCCAGTAGATCCATGCCGGGTCGGCGGCGAGCCGGGGCGGCATCTGTTCGATCGTCGTGCGCACCGTCGTCCAGTCGGCGGCGCGCAGGGCGGCGCGCACCTTCCACGCCCACTGTTCGTCGTTCAACACAGCGCCCGGCGCCGCCTGCGCGGCACGTTCGTACCAGCCGAGGGCTTCCGGCAGGTGGCGATAGGCCGCCTGCCAGGCGATCTGGCCCCAGGCGTAGGCACGCTCGGCGGGCTCGAAGCGCTGTTCGATGTCCTGCCACTGCGCCGCCGTCACCTGCGGGTCGCTGCGCGCCATGCGCGAGATCGCGAACAGCGCCATCTCGCGCCCGAGGCGGGTCGCGGCGAAGTTTGCCGGCAAGCGGGCGACATGGCGTGCCGGTTTGTCGGCGATCGCGTCGAGCGTGCGCGGGTCCGGTTCCTGGCCCTTGGGCAGGTAGCGCGCGAACTGCTTGGCGTGCACCAGCTTGCGCGCCTCGAGCAGGCGGCGCATGCGTTCCCAGGCGTCGTCGGCGTCGATCCGCTTGTTGGCGACGAGCTGGTCCATCAGCGGCACGCAGGGCTCGGGCATGTCGAGCAGCGAGAACCACAGCGGGCGCGCTTCGTCGAGCGCCGTCGTGTCCTGCAGGCGATCGAGGCGCGCCTGCAGCGAATAACAGACGAGATCCTGTTCAGGCTGGAACAGCTTCGGATACTCGCGCTCGAAGGTGGTCCAGTCGCGCTGCTTGCCGACGGCGCGCAGCCAGTCGCTGCGCAGCCGGTCGGCGAGGTAGCTGCCGGCCTCGCGTTCGAGGAAGGAGGGCACGTCTTCGGCCTGCTTGTCCTCGAGCTTCAGGCGCAATTGCCAGTACTCGGCCCAGGGCCGCAGTTCGTGTCCGCGCAGCGCCTCGACGGCGCGTGCGAGGCGAACGCGTTCGCCGTTGCGGTAGGCCTCGCGCGCGGCGAGGACGGTCTCGTCGCCGGGAGCGGCGAAGGCCAGGAGCGGCACGCAGGCGAGCGCGCCCAAGGCCAGTTTCATCGGGTATCTTTGCATCGACTTCATCTTGTCCAAGTTAGCACATGCCCACCACTCGCGGGCCGACGGAACACGCCGCCTATCCGGCGGCAAATCCGGACATCGACATAAGCAGCGAGCGTGCCCGCCTGCGGCGCGAAATGCTTGCCGTGCGGCGCTCGCTCGAAGCGGCGGAACACGCGCGACTGTCGGCGGCGATCGAAGCGCAGCTCGCGTTCGCCTGCGCCGCCTGCGCACCGGGCATCGTCGCCTTCTGCTGGCCGATCCGGAACGAATTCGATGCGCGGCCGCTGGTCGGCCGCCTGCTCGCCGCCGGCTGGCGCGCGGCCATGCCGACGGTGACTGAATTGGAGGCGCCGATGACGTTTCGCGCCTGGACGCCGGCGACGCCGATGGGCGTCGACCCCTTCGGCATCCCGGTTCCCGAGCCGGCGGTGAACGTGACGCCCGACGTCGTGCTGCTGCCGCTCGTGGCTTTCGACGACGCGGGCTACCGGCTCGGCTACGGCGGCGGCTACTTCGACCGGACTCTGGCGCGGATGCTTCCCCGGCCGCTGGCCTGGGGCGTCGGCTTCGATGCGCTGCGGGTCGCCACCCTGCATCCGCAGCCCCACGACGTCCCGCTCGATGCGGTGATCACCGAAAGCGGCGTGCGCCCATACCCGCGTTCGTGACGCGGTGATTTTCCCCTGGCGATTGCCACATAATGGGGACATTCCGCCCGCGCCGCCCGCCATGCCACGGTCCCTGTTGTCCGCCCTGCGCGTCACCCTGATCTACGCCCTTGCGGCCGCGGTCTGGATCGCGGTGTCGGATCGCGCGGTCGGCGCCATGTTCGACGACCCGCAACTGCTGTCGCTGGTCCAGACCTGGAAAGGCTGGCTGTTCGTCGCCGTCACGTCGATGTTGCTCTACGGCCTGATCGTGCGCGAGCTGCGGGTGCAGGCCGAGGTGTATCAGCGCGCCACCGATGCCCGGCGCGAGCTTGCCGCCAGCGAGGAACGGGCGCGCCGACTCGCCTACCACGACACCTTGACCGATCTGCCGAACCGGGCCCTGCTGGTGGACCGCATCGACTATGGCATCGAGGCGGCACGGCGCGAGGGGCGCCGCGCAGCGGTGCTGTTCCTCGACCTCGACCGCTTCAAGGACGTCAACGATTCGCTCGGCCGCGCCACCGGCGACGCAGTGCTGCGCGAGGTGGCGCAGCGGCTGGTCGACAGCATGCGCGGCGAGGATACGGTCGCGCGCATCGGGCCGGACCAGTTCGTCGTCTTCCTGCAGCGTCTCGAGTCCGGCGCCGAGGCCGCCGTGGTGGCGCACAAGATGCTCGCGCGCGTCGCCGAGCCGATGACCATCGGCGCCAATACGCTGCACATGACGGCCTGCGTCGGTGCCGCCGTGTTCCCCGACGACGGCGAGGATGCCGAAGCGCTGATGCAGCACGCCGACGTCGCGCTGCATCACGCCATCACGAGCGGACGCGACCATTTCGAGTTCTTTGCGCCCGAAGTCGACGCCAACGCCAAGGAGCGGCTGGCCCTCGAGCACGACCTGCGCAGCGCCATCGCCGGCGCGCAGCTCGAGATCCACTACCAGCCTCAGCTTTCGCTGGCCGACGGCCGCGTCTTCGGCGTCGAGGCGCTGCTGCGCTGGCGCCATCCGCGGCTCGGCCTGGTGCCGCCGGCGCGCTTCATCCCGTTGGCCGAAGACACCGGGATGATCATGCCGATCGGCGCCTGGGTGCTCGAGCACGCCTGCCGGCAGGGGCGCGCCTGGCTCGACGCCGGGCGGCCGCTGGTGGTCGCGGTCAACGTCTCGGCGCTGCAGTTCATGCAGCCCGATTTCCCGGCGCTGGTCGACCGTGTGCTCGAGGAGACGCGCTTGCCCGCCAGCCAGCTCGAACTCGAGGTCACCGAGTCGATCCTGATGGGCGAGTCGCATCGCGTCATCGCCACGCTGGCGGCGCTGCGCACCCTCGGCGTGCAACTCGCGATCGACGATTTCGGCACCGGCTACTCCTCGCTTTCCTACCTGCGGCGCCTGGCCGTGAGCCGCCTGAAGGTCGACCAGTCGTTTGTGCGCGGCGTCGTCGACAGCGGCGACGACGCGGCGATCGCGAGCGCGATCATCAACATGGCGCGCAGCCTGCGCCTGCGCGTCATCGCCGAAGGCGTCGAGACCGAGGCGCAGGCGGAGTTCCTGCGCCGCAACGGCTGCGAGGAGGCGCAGGGCTACCTGTTCAGCCGCCCGCTGCCGGTGCCCGAACTGACGGATTTCCTCGCCCGCCGGGGAGTTGCTTAATCACCGTTTCCGGACGATCATCGGTGTTCGGCAGCGAACGTACGAAAGCAATGATCGGCAGCACGACTTTCCCCCTGATTTCCCTCCAGCCGGTACGGGACGAGCGCAAGGCCTGGGTCGCCATGCTGCTGGAAACGCGGCCGGCGCCCACGGCCGACGACCTCGGCCTGATCTTCGGCGACTTCGGCCTCGCGGCGGCGCTAGACGGCCTGCCGTGCGCCGTGTCGCTGCCCGACCTCGGCATCGGCGTGGATGCGCTGCCGCCCGCCGCCAGCGCCGTCATCCGACTGCCCGAGGCGTTCCGCCGCGATCCGGCCAACGACGGCGCCCTGCAGGCATTGCGCGCGGCCGGTTATCGCCTCGCCGAGGAGGTCCTGCCGCAGCATCCGGGAACGGTCGCCGATGCCGTCGGCAGCGCGAAGGCATCGGATTCGCAGAACCGGCTGCTGCTCCTGGAGCTGCTCGCGCAGGTCGTCAACGACGCCGACGATCACCAGATCGAAAGCACGGTCAAGCGCGATCCGCAGCTTTCGTATCACCTGCTCAAGCTGGTGAATTCCGTCGCCTTCGCCCGCGGCGGCAAGATCGCCAGCTTCGGGCAGGCCATCGCCCTGCTCGGCCGCCGCCAGCTGCAGCGCTGGCTGCAATTGCTGCTCTATGCGCGCGAGCAGAAGGACGACATGGCCAACCCGTTCCTGCCGCAGGCGGCATTGCGCGCCGGGCTGGCCGAGTCGCTGTGCGCCCGCCGCGGCGGCTCGCGCGAGCTGCAGGACCGGGCCTTCATGGTCGGCATGTTCTCGCTGCTCGACCGCCTGTTCGGCATGCCGCTGGCCGACATCGTCAAGCCGCTC
This sequence comes from Pseudomonadota bacterium, assembly GCA_046726235.1. GTDB lineage: Bacteria > Pseudomonadota > Gammaproteobacteria > Burkholderiales > Rhodocyclaceae > Nitricoxidireducens. The sequence goes on along the minus strand of JBKPAD010000001.1, from coordinate 202,508 downwards.
AACCTCGCCGACGACGCGACGCAGGCGCTCATCGACGGCAGCGGGCCGCTCGGCCTGCTGCTGCGCGCCGTCGTGGCCGGCGAACGCGGACCGGGCGACGAGCTCGCGGCCGCGATCGAGGAAGTCGGGCTCAGCCACGAGGCATGGGCGCGCAGCGCCATCCACGCTTGCCAATGGGCGATCCAGGTCAGCCGCGAGGCGTGAGCCCCGCCGCCAAGGGCGCGGACAGCCTCGATCGCATCGAGGCGCTGGCGCACGCGCTCGGCCGCGCCAGCGGCTGCACCGCCGCCACTGCCGCCCTCGCTGACGAGATGCTCGCCGAAGTGCGGCGCACGCAGACCCGGCTGCGCGAGCAGGCGCAGATCATCGACCAGATCCACGAGTCGGTGGTGATGATGGATCTCGACGGCTACATCACCAGTTGGAACCGCGGCGCCGAACGCCTGTTCGGCTACACCGCCGCCGAAGCGGTCGGCCGCCACATCCTGTTCCTCTACGCCGAGCCCGAGGAGGAAGAGACGGGCTTCCAGGACATGTTCCTCGGCCACGGCGGCCGCGAACTCGAAGTGCGCCGGCGCCGCAAGTCGGGCGAAGTCTTCTGGGCCAGCCTCCAGCTTTCGCTGGTGCGCGCCACCAACGGGCACCCGACCGGCATCATCGGCTACCTCACCGACATCACCGAGCGCATCGACGCGCAGGAGACGCTGCGCCTGCACGCGCACATCTTCGAGCACAGCGACGAGGGCATCCTGATCACCGACGCGCAGGAGCGCATCGTCTCGGTGAATCGCGCCTTCACGCGCATCACCGGCTACGATGCCGCCGAAGTCGTCGGCCAGACGCCCCGCATGCTGCGTTCGGGCCTGCACAGCGCGGAGTTCTACGGCGAGATCTGGCAGCGCATCGAGCGCGAGGGGCGCTGGCAGGGCGAGATCCAGGATCGCCGCAAGACCGGCGAGATCTACCCGACCTGGGTCTCGATCAGCGCCGTGCACGACGGCGACGGCAGGGTAACGCACTATTTCTCGATCTTCTCCGACATCACCGAGCGCAAGCGTGCCGAGGAGCGCATCCACTACCTCGCCTATTACGACGCGCTGACCGAACTGCCCAACCGGGCGCTGTTCTACAAGCTGGTCGACCAGGCGCTGATCGAGGCCAAGCGCGTGCGCCAGCACGGCGCCATCCTGTTCATCGACCTCAACCGCTTCAAGCCGATCAACGATTCCCTCGGACACGGCGTCGGCGACCGGCTGCTGCAGCTGATCGGCATGCGGTTGCGCGAGACGCTGCGCAACGAGGACGTCGTCGCGCGACTCGGCGGCGACGAGTTCGTCGTCGCGCTGTTCGACATCGCCAAGCGCGAGCACGCGGCCGTGGTGGCGCAGAAGATCCTCGCCTCGTTCGAGCCGCCGTTCGTCATCGACCAGCATGAGCTCAAGGTCGGCGCCGCCGTCGGCATCAGCGTGTACCCGCAGGACGGCGGCGATACCGAGACCCTGCTGCGCCTCTCCGACATCGCGATGTACCGCGCCAAGAAGACGGGCGCCGACGGCTACGCGTTCTTCAGCCAGGAGATGAACGAGCGCGCCCTCGACCGCCTGAAGATCGAGAACGGCCTGCGCCACGCGATCGAGCGCAACGAGCTGCGGCTGCACTACCAGCCGAAGGCGGAGCTCGCGACCGGCCGCATCGTCGGCGCCGAGGCGCTGGTGCGCTGGCTGCACCCCGAGCAGGGCATGGTGCCGCCGGGCGACTTCATCTCGATCGCCGAAGAGACCGGCCTCATCGTCCAGATCAGCGCCTGGGTCATCGACCAGGCGTTGCGCCAGGCCTGCGCGCTGCGCGACGCCGGCGCGCAGCCGATCCGCATCGCCGTGAACCTGTCGGCGCGGGACTTCTCGCCGATGCTGCCGCAACGCGTCGCGGCGGCGCTGGCGGCGCACGGCATCGGTCCCGAGTGGCTCGAGCTGGAGATCACCGAGAGCATGCTGATGCACAGCACGGACCGCGTCGTCGAGATGATGGACGAGCTCTCGCGGCTCGGCGTCGCGCTGTCGCTCGACGATTTCGGCACCGGCTACTCGAGCCTGTCGTACCTCAAGCGCTTCCCGATCGACACGCTGAAGATCGACCGCTCCTTCGTCATGAACATGCCGCGCGACGCCAACGACTGTGCGATCGCCGGCGCTATCGTCGGCATGGCCAAGCAGCTCGGCCACAAGGTGATCGCCGAGGGCGTCGAGACAGAGGAACAGCTGACCTTTCTGAAGGGGCTCGGCTGCGACGAGATGCAGGGCTACCTGCTGTCGGCCCCGGTCACGGCCGAGGCGTTCGCCGGCCTGCTGCGCGAAGGCAAGCGTCTCGCCTGAGCGTCAGGCGAGCGCCCGTTCCATCCGCTCCAGCGCCTGCTTCAGCAACGTGCGCGGACAGGCGAAATTGAGCCGCAGGAAACCCGGGGCGCCGAAGTCGGCGCCGTCCGAAAGGCCGACGCCGGCCGCTTCGAAGTGCTTCTGCGGATGCTCGATGCCCATGGCGCGGGCGTCGATCCAGGCGAGATAGGTGGCTTCGACGCGCGTCGTCGTCAGCAGCGGCTGGCGGGCGACGAAGTCCTCGACCAGGTACGCATTGCCGCGCAGGTAGGCGAGCAGTTCGGCGCGCCATGGCTGGCCTTCGCGCAAGGCGGCCTCGCAGGCGACGAGGCCCAGGGTGTTCACGTGCGGCACGATGCCGTGCATCGCCGTGCGGAAGTCGCGGCGCAGACGCGCGTCGGGAATCACCGCGAAGGCGCAGCCGAGGCCCGGCACGTTGAAGGTCTTGGACGGCGCCATCAGCGTGATCGTGCGCTGCGCCGCCTCGGGCGCCAGCGCCGCGAACGGCTTGTGGCGGCGGCTCGCCAGCATCAGGTCGCAATGGATCTCGTCGGAACAGACGACCATGTCGTGCTTCTCGGCCAGCGCCAGGACCTGCTGCAGCTCCGCCTCGTCCCAGGCACGGCCGACCGGATTGTGCGGATGGCAGAGCAGCAGCAGCTTCGCCTGCGCCGTGCGCAGCACGCCGTCGGTCGCCGCCCAGTCCCAGATCCAGCCTTCCTCGTCGCGCACCAGCGGCGCCGTCACGGCGCGGCGCTCGCTGAACTGCGGCGCCGAGAGGAAGGGCGGGTAGATCGGCGTCGCCGTGAACACCGCGTCGCCGGCGCCGCCAACCGCGCGGCAGGCGACATGCAGGCCGGTGACGAGGCCGGGCAGCCAGACGATCCAGTCGGGCTCGATGGCCCAGTCGTATTCGCGCCGCGCGTGCTCGATCACCGCCTCGGCGAGCGAGGGCCACGGCTGGCCGTAGCCGAAGACGCCGTGGTCGACGCGGCGGTGCAGCGCTTCGAGCACCGCCGGCGGCGCGGCGAAGTCCATGTCGGCGACCCAGAGCGGGATCGTGTCGCCGGCATACTTGTTCCACTTCAGCGAATCGCCGCCGCGGCGGTCGATCGGCGTATCGAAGTCGAACACCGGATGCGCCTCTAGCCGAGGAAGAGCTTGTAGGTCGGGTTCGCCGACTCGTCCCAGTACAGGTAGCCGAGGCCCTTGAGGAAGGCGCGGAATTCCTTCATTTCCTTCGGCGGCACTTGCATGCCGACGAGCACGCGGCCGTAGTCGGCGCCGTGGTTGCGGTAGTGGAACAGGCTGATGTTCCAGCCGGCGCTCATGCGCGTGAGGAAGTTCATCAGCGCGCCGGGCCGCTCGGGGAACTCGAAGCGGTAGAGCAGTTCGTGGTCGGCGTGCGGCGCGTGCCCGCCGACGAGGTGGCGGATATGCAGCTTGGCCATCTCGTCGTCGGTGAGGTCGAGCGTCGGGTAGCCGTGCTTGCGCAGCTGGTCGATGAACTTCAGCGACTCGGCGCGGTTGGCGACCTGCACGCCGACGAAGACGTGGGCCTCGCCGGCGTCGTGGTAGCGGTAGTTGAATTCGGTGATGTTGCGCGCGCCGATCAGCGAGACGAACTTCTTGTAGGCGCCGGGCTTCTCGGGCAGCGTGACGGCGAGCACGGCCTCGCGCTGCTCGCCGACCTCGGCGCGCTCGGCGACGAAGCGCAGGCGGTCGAAGTTCATGTTGGCGCCGGAGGCCACGGCGACCAGCGTCTTGTCCTTGAGCTTGTGGCGCTTGGCCCATTCCTTGGCGCCGGCGATCGCCAGCGCGCCGGCCGGCTCGAGGATCGAGCGCGTGTCCTCGAAGACGTCCTTGATGGCGGCGCAGATGGCGTCGGTGTCCACCAGCACCACCTCGTCGACGTACTCGCGGCAGAGCCGGAAGGTTTCCTGACCGACGTACTTGACGGCGGCGCCGTCGGCGAACAGGCCGACCTGCTCGAGGCGCACGCGCTTGCCGGCGGCGAGCGAGCGCGCCATGGCGTCGGCGTCGACGGCTTCGACGCCGATGATCTTCGTTTGCGGCCGCAGACGCTTGATGTAGGCCGCCACGCCGGCGATCAGGCCGCCGCCGCCGATGCAGCAGAACACGGCGTCGATGTCGTCCGGATGCTGGCGCAGGATCTCCATGCCGATGGTGCCCTGGCCGGCGATCACGTCGGGGTCGTCATAGGGATGGACGAAGGTCAGCTTGCGCTTCTTTTCCAGCTCGAGCGCCGCGGCGTAGGCGCCGTCGTAGGAGTCGCCGGCGAGCACGATCTCGACCATGTCGCCGCCGTGCTTGCGGATGGCGTCGATCTTGATCTGCGGCGTGGTGGTGGGCACGACGATCACGGCGCGGCAGCCGAGGCGGTTCGCCGACAGGGCGACGCCCTGGGCGTGGTTGCCGGCCGATGCGGTGATGACGCCGCGCTTGCGCAGCTGCGGCGTCAGTTGCGCCATCTTGTTGTAGGCGCCGCGCAGCTTGAAGGAGAACACCGGCTGCATGTCCTCGCGCTTGAGCAGGATGCGGTTGCCGGCGCGTGCGGACAGGTTGGCCGCCGGCTCGAGCGGCGTCTGGATCGCCACGTCGTAGACGCGGGCGTTGAGGATTCTTTCGAGGTAGTCGGGATGCATGATGCGACAGGCGATGCGGCGGAAAAGCCGATAGCGTAGCAGGGTAACATGCGTCGATGGAATGGCTGCCGCACTGGCTGGCAGGACCGGAGGCCGGACTGGCCGGCCTGTTCGTCGCCAGCTTTCTCTCCGCGACCCTGCTGCCCGGCGGCTCGGAAGCCGTGCTGTTCGCGATCGTGCGCCTGCATCCGGAGCAGGGTGTCGCAGCCGTCGTGCTGGCGACGATCGGCAACACCCTCGGCGGCATGACGACCTACGCGATGGGCCGCGCGCTGCCGCAGCATCTGGCGCCCAAGCGGCAGGACCTCGCCCGTCGCTGGGGACCGCCCGTGCTGCTGCTGGCCTGGGCGCCGGTCGTCGGCGACGCGCTCTGCGCGGCGGCTGGCTGGCTGCGCCTGCCCTGGCTGGCGAGCGCCTTCTGGATGGCGATCGGCAAGGCGGCGCGCTATGCCGCAGTCCTTGCGCTGGCCGCCGGCATTTGACAGCCGCGCGGGCTCTCGCTTAATCTTGCGCCCAGCGCCGAGTTGAACTCAGCTTGCGGGCGCTCGATAAATACGGCTAAAGCGAGGCGACAGGAAAGCCCGGTCCACGCCCTTGCAGCCGACCGGGCTTTTTGTTTTCTGGAGTCGACATGGCAGGACACGGCGTCGGAACGGTGGAAGCGAAGCGCGCGCGCTTCGACGCGCCGCTGCGCCTGCGCTGCGGCGTTGATCTGCCCGCTTTCGAGCTGGCCTACGAGACCTACGGCAAGCTGAACGCGGCGAAGTCGAACGCCATCCTCGTCTGCCACGCGCTCTCCGGCCACCATCACGTCGCTGGCCACTATGCCGACGCACCGAAGAACGTCGGCTGGTGGGACAACATCATCGGTCCCGGCCGACCGCTCGACACCGACCGCTTCTTCATCGTCGGCGTGAACAACCTCGGCGGCTGCCACGGCTCGACGGGGCCGTCGTCGACGAATCCCGCCACCGGCAAGGCCTGGGGCCGCGACTTCCCGATCGTCACCGTCGAGGACTGGGTCGATGCCCAGGCGCGGCTCGCCGACCAACTCGGCATCGAGCAGTGGGCGGCGACCATCGGCGGCAGCCTCGGCGGCATGCAGGCGATGCAGTGGGCGATCCAGCATCCGCAGCGCGTGCGCCACGGGCTGGTCATCGCCGCGGCGCCGAAGCTTTCGGCCGAGAACATCGCCTTCAATGAAGTCGCGCGCCAGGCGATCCTGTCCGACCCCGACTACGCGGAAGGCCGCCGCCCCGAGCGCGGCCTGCGGCTGGCGCGCATGCTCGGCCACATCACGTATCTCTCGGACGACCAGATGGCCGACAAGTTCGGCCGCCGCCTGCGCCACGGCGAGTACAAGTACGGCTTCGACGTCGAGTTCGAGGTCGAGTCCTATCTGCGCTACCAGGGCGACAAGTTCGCCGGCTGGTTCGACGCCGACACCTACCTGCGCATGACGAAGGCGCTCGACTACTACGACCCGGCCGCGGCCTGCGACGGCAACCTCGCGGCGGCGCTGAAGCCGGCCAGGGCGAAGTTCCTCGTCGTCTCGTTCTCGACCGACTGGCGTTTTTCGCCGGCGCGCTCGCGCGAGATCGTCCACGCGCTGGTCAAGAACCGCCAGGACGTCGCCTACGCCGAGATCGAAAGCCGGCACGGTCACGACTCCTTCCTGATGGAAGACGCGCAGTACCATCGCGTCGTCGCCAACTACCTGCGGAACGTCGCGACATGACGAATACGCTCGGACGCGCGGACTTCGATGCCATCGCCGCCTGGGTGCAGCCCGGCGAGAGCGTGCTCGACCTCGGCTGCGGCGACGGCGCGCTGCTCAAGCTGCTGCAGCAGGAGCGCGGTGCCTGCGGCTGGGGCGTCGAGATCGATCCCGACAACGTCGCCGCGGCGATCGCCAACGGCATCAACGTCATCCAGGGCAACCTCGAGCAGGGCCTCGCCGGCTTCGAGGACCGCGCCTTCGACCACGTCGTGCTGTCGCGCACGCTGCAGACCGTGCGTCATACCGAAGGCATCCTGCGCGAGATGCTGCGCGTCGGCCGCGAGGTGGTCGTCTCGTTCCCGAACTTCGCCTACTGGAAGAACCGCATGGCGGTGATGAACGGCCGCATGCCGGTGTCGGAAGACCTGCCCTACCAGTGGTTCGACACACCCAACGTGCGCTTCTTCACCATCGACGACTTCGAGGCGCTGTGCACGCAGATGGGCATCGTCATCCGCGAGCGCCACGTGCTCGACGAAGACGGCCGCCTGATCGAGGAGGAGCAGAACTTCCTCGGCAGCCTCGGCGTTTACCGCATCACGCGTTAGCCCTGCCTGGTGGTGCGACGGCGCCATGCGAGCCGGCCGTAGAGCGCCGCATTCACCGCCACCACGGCGCCGCCGAGCAGCATCTGCGTCGCGCGCGAAAGCCCCTCGGGATAGATCGCGCCCAGCAGGTGGTGCTCGATGAAGCCGCCGCCGTAGCCCGCAAGGCCGGCCTTGGCCAGGAATTCGTTCTCGAGCGCCGTCAGCGGGCAGCCCGCGCCAGACAGTTCGACGAAGGCGCCCCAGACGGCCGCCGGCAGATGTATCCATGCCATGCGCGGCCAGCGCCACGCCAGCAGTCCGCCGAAGACGACGAACAGGATGAACGCCGCATGCAGCAGCAGGACGGCATCGGCGGCGAGGCGGTAGCTTATGGGCGCTCGGCCCTGCGATCAGGCGTCGTAAGACAGCAGGACGATGTTGGCCGCCTGTTCGCGCAGCGGGATCAGCGTCTGGTAGGCCGGCGAGAAGAACCAGTTGTCGGCGGCCTGCCGGTCTGGGAAGCGGATGACGACGATGTCGTCGTGCGCGTGCTCGCCGGACCAGACGGCGGCGCGCTTGCCTCGGAAGACGAGTTCGGCGTTCCAGGGCGCCAGCGTGGCCGGCACCTGGTCGCGGTAGCAGGCCCACTTCTCGGGGTCCTTGACGGTGATGTGGCCGACGACGTAGGCGTCGCTCATGGCGGGATTCCTCGCAATCAAATTGGCAGCGTGGCGTTCCGGGGCGGGACGCCGGGCGACGTAGAATAAGGCCGCCCATGCGATCCTGCGGTTCCCTCGAATGACTTGCCTCCCCTGCCCCGAACGAGCGCGACGACTCCCTCGTCGACCCGCATGAGCGTTCGGCGTCCCGACTGGCTGGCGCCGCTGCTGACGCGGCGCATGGCGATCTGCATCGTCACCGGCTTCACCTCGGGCCTGCCGCTGTTCCTGATCTTCAACCTGCTGCCGGCGTGGCTGAAGACAGAGGGCCTCGACCTCAAGCTGATCGGCGCCTTCGCGCTGATCCAGATTCCCTACACATGGAAGTTCGTCTGGTCGCCGCTGCTCGACCGCTATGCGCTGCCGGCGCTCGGGCGCCGGCGCGGCTGGATGTTCCTCACCTCTGCCGGCGTGCTGCTGACGATCGGTCTGCTCGGCGAGCGCTCGCCGCGCGACGACCTCGGCGCGGTGGTCGTGCTGTCGGTCGCGCTGGCCTTCCTCTCGGCGACGCTGGACATCGTGCTCGACGCCTACCGCCGCGAACTGCTCCGCGACGAGGAGCTCGGCCTCGGCAACGCGATCCATGTGAACGCCTACAAGGTGGCCGGCTTGGTGCCGGGCTCGCTGTCGCTGTTCCTCGCCGACCGACTGCCGTGGGATGCAGTGTTCTGGATCACGGCGGCCTTCATGCTGCCGGGCATCGCGCTGGCGCTGTTCGTCGCCGAGCCGCAGCGCGCGGCGCCGCCGAAGACGCTGCGCGAAGCCGTCGTCGAGCCCTTCCACGAATTCATCACGCGCCAGGGCTGGCGCGAGGCGGTGCTGGTGCTCGCCTTCATCTTCTTCTACAAGCTCGGCGATTCGCTGTGCACTTCGCTGGCGACGCCCTTCTACCTCGACATGGGCTACACCAAGACCGACATCGGCCTGGTGGCGAAGAACGCCGGCCTGTGGCCGTCGGTGATCGGCGGCCTGCTCGGCGGCCTGTGGATGGTGAGGCTCGGCATCAACCGCGCGCTGTGGATCTTCGGCGTCGTGCAGGCGGTGGCGATCCTCGGCTTCGCCTGGCTGGCGGCGGAAGGGCAGCACGCGACGATCGGCGCGCCCGAGCGCCTGCAGCTCGCGCTGGTGATCGGCCTCGAGGCGCTCGGTGTCGGCCTCGGCACGGCGGCCTTCGTCGCCTTCATGGCGCGCGCCAGCCATCCGGCCTACACGGCGACGCAGATCGCGCTGTTCACCAGCCTGATGGCCGTTCCCCGCACCTTCATCAACGCCACCGCCGGCTGGCTCGTCGAGCGCATGGGCTGGACCAGCTTCTTCATGCTCTGCTTCGTCCTGGCGATCCCGGGCATGCTGTTGTTGTTCCGGGTGGCGCCCTGGAATGACCGCAAGTATCATGCGGCCTGATTCGTGAGGACCCGATGAGCGATACGCCAGACTGGAGCGAAACCCAGGCGAAACTGCTGCAGGACATCGACGCTTTCGCGCGCAAGAAGCTCGACCTGTCCGCGGTCGATACGGTCGAAAAGGCCAAGCGTGAAGCCGAGTTTCCCGCCATAGACGCCAAGGCCGCCGCCCCGCGCAGCGCGCCGGCGGCGCAGGACAAGGCCCCGGCCGCCGAGCCGGAGCCCGCGCGCCCGGCACCGGGCGGCAGCCTGCTCGACAAGCTCAAGCGCGAGGCGATGGCGCGGCAGATGACCGAGAGCCAGCGCTTCACCCTGCAGACGCAGAAGAAGCGCTTCATGAGTGACGCGCTGCAGCATGCCTTCGATTATTTCCGCGAGCTGACCGACCAGCTGAACATCCTCAAGCCGCCGGTCCCCGTCGAGTACAAGCTGCTCAATCTGGTGACGTTCGAGGGCATGTCATGGCAGGAAGGCCGCGCCGACTTCCGCCTGCTGCCGCAGGCGACCGAAGACCGGTTGCTGCAGCAGGTGACGCTGCGCTACCGGCTCGGCGCCGGCCGCGAGATCAGCATCGAGCGCGAGAATCCCGCGCACGAGGTCTTCGCCAAGGCCTTGCACGACGTCGGCATCCAGTTCCAGTCCGAGGAGTTCCGCAACGCGCGTAACCACATCGAGCGTACGGTCTTCCGCTTTCCCTGCGACGTGCGCGCGGGCTTCGGCTTCACGGCCGACTACGAGCAGGGCGACATCCGCCTGGTGCTGCGCAACGTGCGGCGCTTCGGCGGCGCCGAGTACCGCCTTTCCTACGAGGCGCTCGACCAGGGCACGCTCGAGGAGATGGCGCGCCTGCTCATGGGCGAGGAAAGCCGCTTCGAAAAAATGTTCCGCCGCATCGCCTGATTTGCATCCGAACAACAGTGGTCGTGTTGCCGCCTGCGTGGCTTCAACTTTTCGCAGGGTGCGTCGTTATACTGATTACGTCCGCCGTCTTTAACGAAAGGAGCCGGACATGACCGTGATAATGGACATGAGCACAGGCAAAATCATCGACGACGAGTTCGGCCGCTTCGAAGACGAAGTACTGAATGCCGAGTGGCTGCCGCCGCTGCCCGAGGCTCGCCTCGGCCTGCAGGAGGTCCATCACAACACGCCGTCGCCCGAAGAGGCCGACAGCTACCTGGACCGCGTCTACCGCAACCAGGAATAACGGATTCTGCGACGGCTGTGCGCTCAGAGAGCGTGCAGCCGGTCGCCGATCGCAAAGCCCGTCAGCGGCCCCGCGATCCCGCGCCCCAGCGCGATCACCTTGAAGAGTTCCCCCATCTCGCCCGGCGCCATCAGCACCTGCGCGGCGCGCAGGGCGCGCGCCGAGGATTCGTCATTGGCTGACTGGCGTGCGGCCAGCAGCTCGCCGATCCCGCAATTCATCAGGAAGGTCGCCTGCGAGGTGTAGCCGAGCACGTCGAGGCCGGCTTCATGGCCCGCCTCGGCGATGGCGGTGAAGTCGACGTGCGTCGTGATGTCCGAGAGGCCCGGCCACCAGAACGGATCGTCGTGCGCGCGGTGCCGGTAGTGGCAGCGCACGGTGCCGCCGCTGCGCTGCGGGTGATAGAGCTCGTGGCGCGGCAGGCCGTAGTCGATCAGGAGCAGCGCGCCGCATTCCAGCCGCGAACCCCACTCCGCGGTCCAGGCGCGCGCCGGCAGGCCGGTTTCGCCGACGAAGCCGATCGGCAGATCGAGTTCGGCGACCGCAGCAGCCAGCGGCTCGCCGGCCGGGCGCTCGGCCCAGGCGAAGCGGCCGTCGTCTGCAAGCGCGACGCCGCGTTCCATGACGTTTTCTTCGCGCTGCGCGAACGTGACCACCGGGATTGCATCGAGCAGTTCGTTGCCGACGATGCAACCGGAGAATCGCTCGGGCATGGCGTCGAGCCATTCGACGCGGTCGGCCAGCGCCGGCGCCTCGCGTTCGAACGTCGCGCGCTGGCGCGCGCGCAGCTCGCCGGAGAGTTCGAGGATCAGGTAGCGCTCGGGCGCGGCGCCGAGGGCCTCGAGGGCAGTCAGCAGGTCGGCGGCGAGGCGTCCGCTGCCGGCGCCGGCTTCGAGCACGACGGGCTTCGAGGCGGCCGTCACCTGCGCCACCTGCCGTGCCAGCGCCTGGCCGAACAGCGGCGTCAGCTCGGGTGCGGTGACGAAGTCGCCGTCGGCGCCGAACTTGTGCGAGCCGCCGGCGTAATAGCCGAGGCCGGGTTCGTAGAGCGCGAGCTCCTGGTAGCGGGCGAACGAAATCCAGCCGCCGTTGCGGCGGATGTCGTCGGTGATGCGCGCGCAGAGCGCGCGGCTGGCGGCCTTCGCGTCTTCGCTTGGTTCGGGTAGCGTCTGCTGGTTCATGGGAGCGCGCATTGTGCCATCACGCCGGCGGGCGATTCGCCCGCGCGGCAAGCTAATGGCCGGCCCAGAGTTCCACGGTGCCCAGCATCGCCCGAGTCGGTGCCTGCCGGATGAAGTCCGACACGTCGGCCGCCGGCAGCGGACGGCTGATGAGGTAGCCCTGGATCTTCTCGCATCCCACGCTCAGCAGGAACTTCAGCTGCGCCTCGGTTTCGACGCCTTCCGCGACCACGTCGAGCCCCAGCTTGTGCGCTAGCAGAACCGTGACGTCGCAGATTTCCGCGTCGTTGGGGTCCGTCTCGATGTCGAGCACGAACGAACGGTCTATCTTCAGCGTGCCGATCGGGAACGACTTGAGATAGGCGAGCGACGAATAACCGGTGCCGAAGTCGTCGATCGAGAGCGACAGCCCGCCTTCGGTCAGCGTCCGCATGATCGGGATCGCCGTCTGCGGCGATTCCATCGACATCGACTCGGTGATTTCGAGGTTCAGCATCGCCGGGCTGATGCCTTCCGCGGCCAGGATCGCCTGGATGCGCTGCGGCAGGTTGTCGTCGTTGAACTGGACGGCGCTCAGGTTGACCGACATGCGGACGTCGCTGATGCCCGCTTCGTTCCATTCGCGCAGTTGCCGGCACGCCTCGCGCAGGATCCAGTCGCCGAGCGGCAGGATGAGGCCGATTTCCTCGGCGACCGGGATGAACTCCATCGGCGGCACCAGCCCGCGCACCGGATGCCGCCAGCGCACCAGCGCCTCGACGCCGGCAACGCGGCCGGAGCGCAGGTCGAGTTGCGGCTGGTAGTCCAGCAGGAACTGCCCCTCCTTGAGGGCGATGCGCAGGTCCTGCTCGATGGCCATGCGCTTCTCGGCGGCGATGTTCATCGCCTCGCGGAAGAACTGGAAGTTGCTGCGCCCCTCCGCCTTGGCGTGGTACATGGCGACGTCGGCGTTCTTCATCAGGTCGCCCATGTTTTCGGCATCGTCGGGATATATGCAGATGCCGATGCTCGGGCTGGTCCGAAGCTCCTTGCCGCCGATCAGGTAGGGCATCGACACCGTCTCGACGATCTTGCCCGCCACGCGGGCGGCGTCATCGGGCGAATCGACCTGGGTGACCACGACCACGAACTCGTCGCCGCCGAGGCGGGCGACGATGTCGGAGTCACGCACCGAGCCCAGCAACCGGGCGGCCACCTCGATCAGGAGCTGGTCGCCGACGTGGTGGCCCAGGGTGTCGTTGATGGACTTGAAGCGGTCGAGGTCGATCAGCATCACTGCGGCGCGGGCGGCATTACGGCGCGCGAAGCTCAAGGTCTGCTCGAGGCGTTCCTGCAGATTGAGGCGGTTCGGCAGTTTGGTCAGCGGGTCGCGGTGCGCGAGGTCGAGAATCCGCTCTTCGGTCGCCTTGCGTTCGCTGATGTCGGTGAAGCTGCCGATGTAATGCGTCAGGCGTCCGTCGGGAGCATGCACCGCGGAAATCGAGGTCCATTTCGGGTAGGCCTCGCCGGTCTTGCGCCGGTCCCACAACTCGCCTTGCCAGAGGCCGTTCTCGCGCAGCGCGCGCCACATGTCGGCGAACACTTCCGGCGGCGTCATGCCGGCGGAAAGGATCCGCGGGTTCTCGCCGATGACGTCGGCTTCGCTGTAGCCGGTGAGCTGCGTGAAGGCGGCGTTGACGGCGACGATCCGCGAGTCGGGATCGGTGATGACGATGCCCTCGCCGGAACAGGTGAAGACCTGCGCCATCAGGTAGAGCTTTTCCTCAGCGGCATGGCGCGCCGTGATGTCGTAAACCACCGCGACGAAGCGCCTGATCTTGCCGGTGGTGTCACGGATGACGGCGACCGCGATGTCCACCCACAGAACCCTGGAGTCCTTCGCGACGTAGCGCTTCTCCAGCCGGTAGCTCTCCCTCGACCCGTCGAGGATTTCGTTGAAGAGCGGCAGCTCGCGGGGGAGGTCGTCGGGATGCGTGAGGTCCGAGAAGTGCATGCACCGCAGCTCGTCGGCCTCGAAGCCGAGCATGGCCCGGAAAGCCTCGTTGAATTCGATGACCTGTCCCGACGCATCCGTGGCCGCGATGCCCGTGTTGGCGTTCTCGAAGATGCTGCGGTAGCGCGTCTCGCTTTCCTGCAGGGCCGTGAGCAGGCGCTTGCGCTCCGTGACGTCGGTATGCGTGCCCACCATGCGGCGCGGCCTGCCGTCGGCGCTGCGGGCGACGACCATGCCGCGCGCCAGCATCCATCTCCATCCGCCATCGGCGCAGCGTATCCGGTACTCGACCGCGTATGCGGGCTGCTTGCCGTCGAGGTATGCCTCAAGCGAACGCATCACCGACTCCATGTCGCCGCTGTCGACATGGTCCTTCCAGTCCTCGATGCTGTTCCACTTCGTATCCGGCGGATAGCCGAGCATCTCGAAGTAGCGCGGCGAATAAGTGACGTTGCCCGCGTCGAGATTCCAGTCCCATACGCCGTCGCCGGCGCCTTCGAGGGCGAACTTCCAGCGCTCCTCGCTCTCGTGCAGCGCCAGCGTCCTTTCCTCCACCCGGCGCTCGAGCTCGACGTTCGCCTTGGCGAGGCGATCGGTCATCGTGTTGAACGCGGACGCCAGCTCGGCCAGCTCGTTTCCACCGCCGGCGTTTGCGCGCGCGTGGAGGTCGCCCGCGGCGACCTCGTGCGCCACGTTGGCGAGATCCAGTAGCGGCACGAAGAAGCGGCGCGAGAAGTAGAGTGCCGCCAGGCCGGCGAGGCCGATGAACAGCAACAGGGCCCCCGCCACGCGTTTCTTCAGCTGCACCACCGGTGCGAAGGCTTCCGCCTGGTCGACGTGGGCCATGATGCAGCCGGCGCTGATCTCGGGCAGGAAGCGGAAGCCGTGGATGATCGGGACGTCGCGGTAGTCGAGGTCGAGCGTCTCGGCGCTTTCGCGTTGCAGGCAGCGCGCCATCGGCATGGCGGTGATCGGGTCGCTGTGTCCTTGTGCGGCCGGATAGCGGGCGCTGGTGACGAAGAATCCCCGTTCGTCGGCGAGGAAGGTTTCGCCGGAATCGCCGAGGTCGGCGGGGGCCGCGAATATCGGCTGGACGACGGTGGCGTCGTAGGTCACGGCAAGCCAGGCGCCGGCAGCGGGGTTGCGCGCGGCGACGTAATAGCGCCGGGCGGCGCCCGCCAAGGGCTCCGAGAATGCCGCGAGCTGCGGCGGCTCGAACAGCGCGTCCGGGCGGTCAGGCGCGACGGAGTCGCCGACCGTGACGGCGCCGCCGTGTCCGATGAGCGAGGCGCCGAGCGCGCCCTCGCTGCGAACGAATGCGAGCAGCTCCTGGCGCATGCACTTGCTGGCACTTGGCGCCGGCCCGCAGCGATCGGTGATTCCCTTGAGGGCGCTGTCCGCCCTGCCGGTCGCCTGCCGCAAGGACATAACGAACTGCTCGCGCTTGGCATCGGCGACACGGCCGACGGCCTGGATGCGCTCGGCGGTGATCTGCCGGCTGATCTGGTCGTAGGCGAGCCATGCGACCGTGAGCGTGGGGAAGATCGCGAATGCGACCAGCAACAGCCCGAGATGCGTTCTCAGCGATTTCTTTTGAAGGACTGCCACGACGCGTCGGACCTGGCTAAAGTTAGACGTCAGAACTCCCGAACGGATGGTATCAGGTTCGGGCGAGGGGCTATTTGGCCGCTGCGGCGCCTGCCGTTCCGGCGCCGGGCGCGATGTGCCATCATCCCCGCCCATGACTGAAAGCTTCGATGGCGAGCGCCGCTTCGGCGGCATGGCGCGCCTGCACGGCAAGGAAGGTGCGGCGCGCATCGCCGCGGCGCACTGCTGCGTCGTCGGCATCGGCGGCGTCGGCTCGTGGGCGGTCGAGGCGCTGGCGCGCTCCGGCGTGGGCCGGCTGACGCTGATCGACCTCGATCACGTCGCCGAGTCGAATATCAACCGCCAGATCCACGCATTGGAATCGACGCTCGGCCAGGCCAAGGTGCTGGCGATGCGCGACCGCATCCTCCAGATCAACCCGGCCTGCGAGGTGATGTGCATCGAGGAGTTCGTCACGCCGGAGAACGTCGCCGAACTGATCCCGGGCTGCGACGGCGTCGTCGACGCGATCGACCAGGTCAAGCCCAAGGCCGCGCTGGTCGCGCACTGCCGGCGGCTGAAGCTGCCGCTCGTGATCACCGGCGGCGCAGGCGGCCGCAGCGATCCGGCGCAGCTGCGCATCGACGACCTTTCGCGCACCGTGCAGGACGCGCTGGCGTCGAAGCTGCGCGCGCGCCTGCGCAAGGACTACGGCTTTCCGCGCGAGCCGAAGAAGAAGTTCGGCGTCGAATGCGTGTATTCGATCGAGCCGATCCGCCGCCCGGAAGCGGCCGCCTGCGACCTCGACGAGGCCGGCATCCACGGCCTCAACTGCGCGGGCTATGGTTCGTCGGTCTGCATCACGGCGAGCTTCGGCTTCGCGGCGGCGGCGCGATTGCTGGCGCGTATACTTCGCACATGAACGTTTCTCCCGTCGTCCTCGTCACCGGCGCCGCGCGCCGCGTCGGCGCCGAAATCGCGCGTACGCTGCACGCGGCCGGCGCGCGCGTGATGCTGCACTACCGCAGTTCGGGCAACGACGCGCAACGCCTTGCCGCGGCCTTGAACGCGTTGCGGCCGGATTCCGCCGCCTCCGCGCAGGCCGATCTCGCCGACCACGATGCCGCGGCGGCGCTCATCGCCGCGACCGTCGACTGCTTCGGCGGGCTCGATGCGCTGGTGAACAACGCCTCGAGCTTCTTCGCCACGCCGGTGGGGGAAATCACACCGGCGGCCTGGGACGACCTGATCGGCAGCAACCTCAAGGGGCCGCTGTTCTTGTCGCAGGCGGCCGCGCCGCATCTCACCGCGAGCGGCGGCGCCATCGTCAACATCACCGACGTCCATGCCGAGCGACCGCTCAAGGGCTATCCCGTCTATAGCGCCGCCAAGGCCGGCCTGCTCGGGCTGACGCGCGCGCTGGCGATCGAGCTCGGGCCGCGCGTGCGCGTGAATGCCGTCGCGCCGGGCGCCATCGCCTGGCCGGAGGGCGGCGAGGATTTCCCCGTCGCCGAGCGCGAGGCCATCGTTTCCCATACCCTGCTGGGCCGCACCGGCGAGCCGGCCGACATCGCCCGCACCGTGAAATTCCTCGTCTTCGACGCGCCTTACATCACCGGCCAGGTGATCAACGTCGACGGCGGCCGCACCGCACACCTCTGAGATGAATGTACCGCTGACTGCAAGGCAGGCCGAGAAGGCCGCCTTCGAGAACAACAAGCTCGCCAAGCGCCTGCGCCGCGAAGTCGGGCAGGCGATCGCCGACTTCAACATGATCGAGGAGGGCGACAAGGTCATGGTCTGCCTGTCGGGCGGCAAGGATTCGTTCGGCCTGCTCGACGTGCTGCTGTTCCTGCGCGAGAAGGCGCCGATCCGCTTCGACATCGTCGCCGTCAATCTCGACCAGAAGCAGCCGGGCTTTCCCGAGCACGTGCTGCCGGACTACCTGAAGAGCCTCGACATCCCGTTCCACATCGAGGAAGAGGACACCTACTCGATCGTCAAGCGCGTGATCCCCGAGGGCAAGACCACCTGCTCGCTGTGCTCGCGACTGCGCCGCGGCGTGCTGTATCGCGTCGCCGACGAACTCGGCGCGACCAAGATCGCGCTCGGCCATCACCGCGACGACATCCTGGCGACGCTGTTCCTCAACATGTTCTTCGGCGGTCGCCTCAAGACGATGCCGCCCAAGCTCGTCTCCGACGACGGCCGCCACATGGTGATCCGGCCGCTCGCCTACTGCCGCGAGAAGGACCTCGAAGCCTGGGCGAAGGTGCGCGGGTTTCCGATCATCCCCTGCAACCTCTGCGGCAGCCAGCCGAACCTGCAGCGCCAGCAGGTCAAGCAGATGCTGGTCGAGTGGGAGAAGCGCTTCCCCGGCCGCATCGAGACCATGTTCCGCAGCCTGACGCACGTCGTGCCTTCGCACCTGCTCGACGCGAAGCTCTTCGACTTCCGCAATCTCGTCGTCACCGGCACGCCCGACCCCGAGGGCGACCGCGCCTTCGACGCCGACGACCCCGAACCGCCTTCCGCACAACCCATCGAATTCCTGGAGTGACCATGACGAAGAAGATCGCCTCCTTTCACCCCCCGATGCGCACGCTGATGGGCCCCGGCCCGTCCGACATGCACCCGCGCGTCATCAGCGCGCTCGGCCAGCCGGTGATCGGCCACCTCGATCCCGCCTGCGTGGCGATGATGGACGAGCTGAAGGAATTGCTGCGCTATGCCTTCCAGACGAAGAACGCGCTGACGTTCTCCGTCTCGGGCCCGGGTTCGGTCGGCATGGAGACCTGCTTCGTCAATCTCGTCGAGCCCGGCGACAAGGTGATCGTCTGCCGCAACGGCGTGTTCGGCGGCCGCATGATCGAGAACGTGCAGCGCGCCGGCGGCGTTGCCGTCGTCGTCGAGGACGAGTGGGGCAAGCCGGTCGATCCGCAGAAGCTTGCCGACGCACTGAAGGCGAATCCCGACGCCAAGGCCGTCGCCTTCGTGCACGCCGAGACCTCGACCGGCGCGCAGTCCGACGCGGCCGCGCTGGCGAAGCTCGCGCGCGAGCGCGGCTGCCTGGTCATCGTCGACGCCGTGACCTCGCTCGGCGGCACGCCGGTGCTGGTCGACGAGTGGGGCGTCGATGCGATCTACTCGGGCAGCCAGAAATGCCTGTCCTGCACGCCCGGGCTGTCGCCGGTGTCGTTCAGCGAGCGCGCCGTCGAGCGCATTCGCGCGCGCAAGACCAAGGTGCAGAGCTGGTTCATGGACCTCAACCTCGTGCTCGAGTACTGGGGCGGTGCGACCAAGCGCACCTACCATCACACGGCGCCGGTGAACAGCCTCTACGCCCTGCACGAATCGCTGGTCATGCTGCGCGAGGAAGGGCTCGAACACGCCTGGATGCGCCATCACCAACACCATCTGGCGCTGAAGGCCGGCCTCGAGGCGATGGGCATGAAGTTCGTCGTGCCGGAGGGCGCGCGCCTGCCGCAGCTAAACGCCGTGCACATTCCGGAAGGCGTCAACGACGCCGAGGTGCGCACGCGCCTGCTGCAGGATTTCCATCTCGAGATCGGCGCCGGCCTCGGCCCGCTCGCCGGCAAGGTCTGGCGCTTCGGCCTGATGGGCCATTCCTGCCGCGCCGAGAACGTGATGCTCTGCCTGTCGGCGCTCGGCTCGGTGCTCGACGACCTCGGCCACAAGATCGAGGTCGGACAGGGCGAGGCGGCGGCACATCGCGCCTATGCCGAGCAGCACGCCGAGGCGGCGCGAGCGAAGCTGGCCAAGGCGGCATAAAAAACCGGCCCTCGGGCCGGTTTTTCGTTGCAGCGGGCGGCGCCTACTTCTTGGCGCCGGCCTCGCACTTCTGGATCGACTTCGCCTTCGCGGCACCGTGCAGCGGCTTGCCGTCCTTGCTCACGGCCTTGGCTTCGCAGTCCTGGCCCATGGCCTGTCCGACCGGGCCGGTGCCGCCGGCGCATTTCTTCATGAACGCAGCCTTGGCGGCGCCGTGCAGCGGCTTGCCGTTCTTGTCCACGGCCTTGGCTTCGCAGTCGCCCGGCGCGGCGGCAGCAGGCATCGAGGGGGCGGCGGGCGCGCTCTTGGCATCGCCCTTGGCGGGCGGCTGGGCAAAGGCGAGGTTGGCGGCGAACAGCGAGGCGAGTGCGGTGAGCAGCAGTTTGTTCATGGCGTTCTCCTGTGGGTGAATGATGCGGCCCTAGGATAACGCCGCCGCATGACGGCTAGTTGACGCCGTCGTCCCCGTTCTCGAGCGCCTGCTGCTGGCGATCGAGGAATTCCTGCATGCTGTCGATGCCGCGCAGGTAGAGAATGGTTGCGCGCACCGCGGCCTCGAGCAGCACCGCGAGGTTGCGGCCGGCGGCGACCGGCAGCACGACCTTGCGGATCGGCACGCCGAGGATGGTCTCGGTGTGGGCATCCAGCGGCAGGCGCGCCATCTCGGGCACGCCGGGATGCGGGCGCTGCAGGTGCACGATCAGCTTGAGCTTCATCTTGCGCCGGCAGGCGGTTTCGCCGAAGACGGTGCGGATGTTCAGCAGGCCGAGGCCGCGCACCTCGAGGAAGTCCTTGAGCAGTTCGGGGCAGCGGCCCTCGAGCGCATCGGGGCTGACGCGCGAGACCTCGACAACGTCGTCGGCGACGAGGCCATGGCCGCGCGAGATCAGTTCCAGGCCGAGCTCGCTCTTGCCCACGCCGGAGTCGCCGGTGATCAGCACGCCCATGCCGAGCACGTCCATGAAGACGCCATGCAGCGTGATGGTTTCGGCGAGGTAGCGCGAAACATAGAGGCGCAGCGCATCGATGACGGCGGCCGCCGACTGCGGCGTGGTGAACAGCGGCGTGTCGCTGCGCTCGCAGGCGCCGCGGATCAGGTCGATGGTCTCGCAGCCGTCGGCGACGATCAGGGCCGGCGGACGCGCGGCGATGATCTCGTCGATGTGGTGCCGCATCTTGTCGGCCGAGTGCTGCGTCGCCCAGGCGATCTCGGGCGAGCCGAGCACCTGCAGGCGGTCCGGGTGGATCAGGTTCAGGTGGCCGACGAGGTCGGCCGGCGAGACGTCGTCGCGGGTGACGGAGACGACGCGGTTCAGGGTGCCGCAGACCCAGGAGAGCTGCAACCGGCTGCGGTTGCGCTCGAACAGCTGGGCGATGACTAGCTGGCGGACTGCCACTGCGCGAACAGCGAGTGGATGGCGGCGGCGTCCGGCAGCGCAGCCAGTTGCTCGCGGAATGCGCGGTCGGAGAACATCTGCGCGAGTTCCGACAGCAGTTGCAGGTGGTGTTCCGTGGCCGCTTCCGGCACCAGCAGCACGAACAGCATGTCGACGGGCTTGCCGTCGGGCGCGTCGAACTGCACCGGCGCGGCGAGCCGCAGGAAGGCGCCCTTGGCTTCCTTCAGGCCCTTGATGCGGCCGTGGGGAATGGCGATGCCTTGCCCGAGCCCCGTCGAGCCGAGCTTCTCGCGCGCGAACAGGGCGTCATAGACCTGGCTGCGGCCGATGCCGTGGTGATTCTCGAACAGCAGGCCGGCCTGCTCGAAAACGCGTTTCTTGCTGCTGGCGTCCAGGGCGACGACGACGTTCTCGGGCGGCAGGAGTTTGGCGATATGGTTCATCTTGAATCCGGCGCCGGAAGGGCTTTCCGGCGTTCGGGGGCGGAGTATACGCCGCTCGCCCCCGACCGCCAAACCGCTATTCGGCAGCGGCGGCGCGCTTGTCGTGCTGGTGGTTGTTCTGCTTTTCCTTGTGCTTCACGACCTGGCGGTCGAGCTTGTCGGCAAGCGCGTCGATCGCCGCGTAGAGATCGGTGTCCTCGCTGTCGGCGTAGATGTCCTTGCCCTTGACGTGGAGCGTGACCTCCGCCTTCTGATTGAGCTTGGCGACAGAAAGGATCACATGCACGCTGGTGACATGATCGAAGTGCCGGATCACGCGATCCAGCTTGCCGGTGACGTAATCGTGCAGCGCGGGGGTGACTTCGACGTGATGTCCGGTGATGTTGAGGTTCATGGTCACAGTGCCTTTCTTAGGTTGACCGGCGGGATGTTCAGGGACTCGCGATACTTGGCGACCGTGCGCCGCGCGACGACGATGCCCTGCTCGCCGAGGATTTCCGCGATCTTGGCGTCCGAGAATGGCTTGTGGCCGTCCTCGGCGCTCACGAGCTGCTTGATCAGCGCCCTGATCGCGGTGGAAGAGGCAGCGCCGCCGGTATCGGTGGCGACGTGGCTGCCGAAGAAATACTTGAGTTCGTAGATGCCGCGCGGACTGGCGAGGTATTTCTGCGTCGTCACGCGCGAGATGGTCGATTCGTGGAGCTCGACGGTCTCGGCGATCTCGCGCAGCGTCAGCGGCCGCATCGCGACTTCGCCGTGGTCGAAGAAGGCGCGCTGGCGGTCGACGATCGCCTGCGTCACGCGCAGGATGGTGTCGAAGCGCTGCTGCACGTTCTTGATCAGCCACTTGGCTTCCTGCAACTGCCCCGAGAGGTTGGCGCCGCCGTTGCTGCGGCTCTTCTGCAGGAGACTGGCGTAGAGCCGGTTGATGCGCAGCTTGGGCATCGCGTCCGGGTTGAGGCTCGTCACCCAGTTGCCGCGCAGCTTGCGCACGATGGCGTCCGGAATCACGTAGCGCGTGTCGAGCGGCGAATACTGCGAGCCCGGCCGCGGGTTCAGCGACTTGATCAGCGCATGCGCGGCGCGCAGGCACTCGTCGTCGCAGCCGAGCGCCTTCTTGATCTTGACGAAGTCGCGGTTGGCGAGCAGCGCGAGATGGTCGCGCACGACGGCGCGCGCGAGTTCGCGCGTCGGCGACGGCGCCATGCAGAGCAGTTGGAGTTCGAGGCATTCCCGCGGGCTGCGCGCGGCGATGCCGGCGGGATCGAAGTTCTGCAGGTGGCGCAGCGCGATCGCGAGTTCTTCGAGCAGTTCCTCGCGGTTCTCGTCCATGCCGTCGGGCAGGACGTCGGCAAGTTCCTCGAGGCTCTGCGTCAGATAGCCGTCGTCGTCGAGCGCCTCGATCAGGAAGGCGACCAGCGCGCGTTCGCGGTCGCCCATCTGCGTCAGCGCCAGCTGCATGTTCAGGTGATCGCGCAGGCTCGTCGCCGCGGCCTGGATCTCGCCGGTGTCGGCGTCGTTCTCGTCGTTGGGGTCGCGCGGGCCGTGGCCGCCGGGCATCTCGGTGCCCCAGCCGAACTCGTCGGCGGCGGGTGTGCGGTCCTCACCGGCCTGGCTGTTCTCGGCCGGCTGCTGCACGCTGACCATCGGGTCGGGCGCGCCGGGCTGGTAGGTCGTCAGCGACATGGCGTCGCCGGGCTCCTCGCGCTCGAGCAGCGGGTTCTCCTGCAGGGCCTGCTCGATCTCCTGGTTGAGTTCGAGCGTCGATAGCTGCAACAGTCGGATCGACTGCTGCAACTGCGGCGTCAGCGCGAGATGCTGGGAGAGCTTGAGTTGTAGTGTTTGTCTCATGGGGCCAAGGCGGGCGGCGCCTCTCTACATCCGGAAGTGCTCGCCCAAGTACACCTTGCGCACGTTTTCATTGTGGATGATTTCTTCAGGATGTCCAGCGGCCAGCACTTCGCCGGCGTTGATGATCGTGGCGCGGTCGCAGATGCCGAGCGTCTCGCGCACGTTGTGGTCGGTGATCAGCACGCCGATGCCGCGGTCCTTGAGGAAACGGATGATCTTCTGGATGTCGATGACGGCGATCGGGTCGACGCCCGCGAACGGCTCGTCGAGCAGGATGAAGCGCGGGTTCGAGGCCAGCGCGCGCGCGATCTCGACGCGCCGGCGCTCGCCGCCGGACAGCGCCAGCGCCGGGTTGTCGCGCAGGTGCGTGATGTGCAGCTCCTGCATCAGCTCCTCGAGGCGCGCCTCAATGCCGTCGGCGTCGAGGTCTTCCTGCAGTTCGAGCACGGCGCGGATGTTGTCGCCGGCCGAGAGCTTGCGGAACACCGAGTTCTCCTGCGGCAGGTAGGAAAGCCCGAGGTGAGCGCGGCGGTGGATCGGCATGTGCGTGATCTGCGCGTTGTCGACATAGATGCCGCCGCCGTCGGCGCCGACAAGCCCGACGATCATGTAGAAGCAGGTGGTCTTGCCGGCGCCGTTGGGGCCGAGCAGGCCGACGACCTCGCCGGTGTCGACCGTGAAGCTGACGTCCTTGACGACGGTGCGCGACTTGTATTGCTTGCGCAGGTTGACGACCGAAAGCGTGGTCACTCGTCGATGTCCTTCAATATCTTGCGGATGACTTCCGTCGAGAAGCCGCGACTCTGGAGGAAGCGCGCCTGGCGCGCCCATTCGCGGGCGTCGGCCGGCGGCGTGCCGTACTTGTGCGCCCAGACGCCGCGCGCCCTGGCGAACTCGTCGCCGGCGTCGACACCGGTGAGCTGCGCGTCGATGAGTTCGCCGGAAATGCCTTTCTGGCGCAGCGTCTGGCGCAGGCGCGCGGCGCCGAAGCGCGCCGCATGGCCGCGCACGTAGGCTTCGGCATAGCGCGCGTCGGACAGCAGTCCGGTGGTGGTGAGGCTTTGCAGCACGTCGTCGATTTCTTCGGCAGTGCCGTATTCGGCAAGCTTGCGGGCCAGCTCGGCGCGCGAATGTTCGCGGCGCGCCAGAAGCCGAATTGCCCGCGCCCTCAGATCACTCACGCAGCCTCGGCAGAGGGTGCGGCAATGGCCGTGACGCCGAGCGCCGCCCGCACCTTGTTCTCGATCTCGACCGCGACTTCGGGATGCTCGCGCAGGTATTCGCGCGCGTTGTCCTTGCCCTGGCCGATCTTCTCGCCCTTGTAGGCGTACCAGGCGCCTGACTTCTCGACGATCTTGTGCTCGACGCCGAGTTCGACGATCTCGCCTTCGCGCGAAATGCCCTCGCCGTAGAGGATGTCGAAGTGGGCCTCGCGGAACGGCGGCGCCACCTTGTTCTTGACGACCTTGACCTTGGTCTCGTTGCCGATGACCTCGTCGCCCTTCTTGATGGCGCCGGTGCGGCGGATGTCCATGCGCACCGAGGCGTAGAACTTGAGCGCGTTGCCGCCGGTCGTCGTCTCGGGGTTGCCGAACATGACGCCGATCTTCATGCGGATCTGGTTGATGAAAATCACCAGCGTGTTGGTGCGCTTGATGTTGCCGGTCAGCTTGCGCAGCGCCTGGCTCATCAGGCGCGCCTGCAGGCCGGGGAGCTGGTCGCCCATCTCGCCCTCGATTTCGGCCTTCGGCGTCAGCGCGGCGACCGAGTCGATGACGATCAGGTCGACGCCGCCGGAACGCACCAGCATGTCGGCGATCTCGAGGCCCTGTTCGCCGGTATCCGGCTGGGAAATCAGCAGGTCGGGGACATTCACGCCGAGCTTGCCGGCATACACCGGGTCGAGCGCGTTTTCGGCATCGACGTAAGCGGCGACGCCGCCGGCCTTCTGCACTTCGGCGACGACGTGGAGGCAGAGCGTCGTCTTGCCCGACGACTCGGGGCCGTAGATCTCGACCACGCGGCCGCGCGGGAGGCCGCCGATGCCGAGCGCGATGTCGAGGCCTAGCGAGCCGGTCGACACCACCTGGAGGTCGTTCTCGATCTGGGCCGAGCCCATTTTCATGATCGAGCCCTTGCCGAACTGTTTTTCTATCTGCGCGAGGGCTGCCTGCAGCGCCTTGGCCTTGTTGTCGTCCATGGTCATTCCTCTCCCTAAAAGCTGGTTTCGATTATGGCACAGTTCTTGCGGCCAATTTATCGCCGTTCGGCGCCAAAAGGCGCAGCACGCCATCGAGCCCGTGGATGGCAGACTGGCGACGGATGGATTCGCGGTCGCCGGCGAAATGGCGGCGTTCCGCGATCGGCGCTTGGCCGCGCCGGCACCAGGCAAAGCAGACGGTCCCGACCGGCTTGTCGGCGCTGCCGCCGCTCGGGCCGGCGACGCCGGTGATGGCCAGGGCGATGCCGGCATTCGACCGCGCCAGCGCGCCGGCCGCCATCTCTGCGGCGGTCTCGAGGCTGACGGCGCCGTGGTCGATCAAGGTTTGCGGGCTCACGCCGAGCATCTCGACCTTGGCCTCATTGGCATAGGTGACGAAGCCGCGGTCGAACCAGCCCGAACTCCCGGCCGTATGCGTCACGATCTGGGCGGCCCAGCCGCCGGTGCAGGATTCAGCGGTCGACAGCATGAGCGAGCGCTCACGGAGGGCATCGCCGATACGAACCGACAACTCGGTCAGGTCGGCGTCCATCAGCCGAGGAAATTCTCGAGCACCGCCTTGAACAAGGCCAGCGTCAGCACCGTATAACCGGCGGCGACGAGGTCGTCCATCATGACGCCGAAGCCGTTCTTGACCTGGGTGTCGAAGAACCTCGCCGGCGGCGGCTTGATGATGTCGTAGAAGCGGAACCACAGGAAGGCCGCCAGCTGCCAGACAATGCCGGCCGGTGTCATCATCAGCACGGCCCAGAAGGGCACGATCTCGTCCCAGACGATTGAGCCGTGGTCGATGACGCCCAGGTGCCGGCCGGTGACGTTGCAGCACCAGGCGCCGAAGGCGAACATGAACACCAGGAACAATGCGAAATTGGGGTCGCCGGGGTACGCCAGGCGCAGCAGCGGATAGGTGATCCAGGCGAACAGGGTGCCGGCGGTGCCCGGCGCGAAGGCCGAAAGGCCGCTGCCGCAGCCGCAGGCGATGAAGTGCGCCGGATGCGCGATCAGGAAGCGTAGCGGCGGCGGGACGGAGCGGGGTTTGACGAGTGCCATGGGGAACCTAGCCGAAGTGGTCGAAGCCGCGCCGCAGGGCCGGGATCTCGCGGCCGTCGCCGGCGAACATGCGCAGCCGGCCGGCCTCGCCTTCCTCCACGTTGCCGATGCAAGTGAGCGCTAACCGGAGCTCCCCGCCGACGGCGATGACGTCGTCGCGGCGGCCGGCCGGTGCCGTGAAGACGAGTTCATAGTCGTCGCCGCCGGCGATCAGGCATTCGTGCGCCAGCGTGGTGTGGGCGCCGGCCTCGAGCGCGGCGGCCGGCAGGCGGTCGTCGTAAACCGTCGCGGCGACGCCGGAGGCCTTGAGGATGTGGCCGAGGTCGGCGAGCAGCCCGTCGGAGACGTCGATCGCCGCGCTCGCCAGCCCGCGCAGGCGCAGGCCGAGGGCGACGCGCGGCTGCGGCCGCTGCAGGGCGCCGATGCACTCGGCGCGCGCCGCTTCGGCGAGGCCGCAGCGTCCTTGAAGGTGCGCGAGCCCCAGCGCCGCCATGCCCGGCCTGCCGGAGACCCAGATGTCGTCGCCCGGCTTCGCCCCGGAGCGCAGCAGCGCCTGCCCGGCCGGCACCTCGCCGAAGATGGTGACGCAGAAGTTGCGCGGGCCGCGCGTCGTGTCGCCGCCGACGACGTCGATGCCGAAGGCGTCGGCGCAGGCGAAGAAGCCGCGCGCGAAAGTCATGATCCAGGATTCGGTTGCCGCCGGCAGCGCCGCCGCCAGCAGCGCCCAGCGCGGCGTCGCGCCCATGGCGGCAAGGTCGGAGACATTCACGGCCAGAGTCTTCCAGCCCAGGTCGAGCGGATCGGTGTCGGCGAGGAAATGCGTGCCGGCCACCAGCATGTCGGTCGAGACGACGAGCTCGCAGCCCGGCGTCGGCCGGATCACCGCGCCATCGTCGCCGCAGCCCACCACCGTGTGGTGGGTGCTGCGCTTGAAGTAGCGCTCGATGAGTTCGAATTCGGAAGGCATGCGGCGGCCGCCGGGAAATGCCTTAGCGCGACTTGGCTTCGTGCGGCCGCAGTTCGGGGGCCAGCTTGTCGAGTACGCCGTTGACGAACTTGTGTCCGTCCGTCCCGCCGAAGGTCTTGGCGAGTTCGATGGCTTCGTTGATGACGACGCGATAGGGCGTCTCGGGATGCGCCTTGAGTTCGCAGGCGCCGAGCAGCAGGATGCTGCGCTCGATCGGGGATACTTCGTTCCAGCTGCGGTCGATGTGCGGCTCGAGCACGGCACGCAGGGCGGCCTCGTCGGCGAGCGTCGTGCTCAGCAGCGCCTTGTACAGATCGACGTCGGACTTGTCGAAACCGGCGACGCCGGCGGCCTGCGCCTCGATTGCCGCCTCGTCCTGGTTGCCGACGAGGTGCTGGTAGAGGCCCTGGATGACGAACTCGCGCGCGCGCCGGCGCGGCGACTTGCTCCCGCTCACTTGACCGCCTTCAGCAGGTTCGCCATCTCGATCGCCGCCTGCGCGGCCTCGGTGCCCTTCTGCACCATGCGCACCAGCGCCTGGTCGTCGTTTTCGGTCGTCAGCACGGCATTGGCGATCGGGACGCCGGTCTCGATCTGGACCTCGGTGATGCCGCGCGCCGATTCGTTGGAGACGATCTCGAAGTGGTAGGTCTCGCCGCGGATCACCGCGCCGAGGGCCACCAGGGCGTCGTACTTGCCGCTCTTCGCCATCGTCAGCAGCACCAGCGGCAGCTCGAGCGCGCCGGGCACGGTGGCCAGCGTGATGTTGGCCGCCGCCACGCCGAGGCGCTGCAGTTCCTTGCAGCAGCCGGACAGCAGGCCCTCGCCGACGTCCTGGTTGAAGCGGCTCATGACGACGCCGACGCGCAAGGCGGCGCCGTCGAGGTTGGGGTTGATTTCGCGGACATCCTGGCAACGGGCCATGTTCATTGTTCCAATCAGGCGTTGGCTTCTTCGGGGGAAAGGTAACCGCAGATCTCGAGGCCGAAGCCGGCCATGCTCGGCATCTTGCGCGGGCTGGCCATCAGGCGCATCTTGCCGACGCCGAGCTGGCGCAGGATCTGCGCGCCGATGCCGTAGAGGCGCGGGTCCCATTTGGCGGCGGGGCGCGACTTCGGATCGTCGGCGTTCAGCAGCTCGACGAGGTCCTTGCCGTCTTCGCGACGATGCAGCAGGACGATGACGCCCTTGCCCTGGCGCGAGATGGTGCGCATGGCGAGGTCGACGCCGAAGCTGTGGCGGCTGCTCGAGCAGTCGAGGAAGTCGAGCACCGAGATCGGCTCATGCACGCGCACCAGGGTTTCTTCTTCGGCGCGGATGTCGCCGCGCGTCAGGGCCAGGTGCACGTCGCCGTTGGTCTTGTCGCTGAAGGCGCGCAGGCGGAAGCTGCCGTGCGAGCAGGAGATCTCCTTGTCGGCGACGCACTCGACGAGCTTTTCGTTCTCGCTGCGGTAACGGATCAGATCGCGGATGGTGCCGATCTTGAGGCCGTGCTCCTTGGCGTATTCGATCAGGTCCGGTAGGCGCGCCATCGTGCCGTCGTCCTTGAGGATCTCGCAGATCACGGCGGCCGGCTCGAGCCCGGCCATCGCGGAGAGGTCGCAGCCCGCCTCGGTGTGGCCGGCGCGCACCAGCACGCCGCCGGGCTGCGCCATCAGCGGGAAGATGTGGCCCGGCTGGATGATGTCGGCCGGCTTGGCGTTCTTGGCTACCGCCGCCTGCACGGTGCGCGAGCGGTCGGCCGCGGAGATGCCGGTGGTGACGCCCTCGGCGGCCTCGATGGAAAGCGTGAAGGCGGTGCCGTGCGGGGTCTTGTTGTCGCGCACCATCAGCGGCAGGTCGAGCTGGCGGCAGCGCGCCTCGGTCAGCGTCAGGCAGATCAGTCCGCGGCCGAACTTGGCCATGAAGTTGATCGCCTCGGGCGTCACGTGGTCGGCGGCGAGGACGAGATCGCCCTCGTTCTCGCGGTCTTCCTCGTCGACGAGGATGACCATCCTGCCGGCACGCATGTCGGCGACGATGTCTTCGATGGGGCTGATGCTCATGGGGAACGGCTCGGTGGGCGAAGGGCGTGCATTTTACGCCTATGCCCCTGTCTCAGGCGCCCGGCGCGATACGGATCGCTTGCCGGGCGATAAGCGCAGCTTAGAGCCCATTTCAGTAGGCCCCATACCCCGCGTTGGGCCAAGGGCGGGATGAGCGCGAGGCGTCGTGGCGCAGGGAATGGTCATTCCATTCCCAAGCCGCGCAACGAAGCGATCGCCCGCCCTTGGTCCAACCCGAAGGGCCACCCTGTCTTGGGTGCGCTGCATCGTTGTCGGTCGTTTGCATGGAGGACCATGCCGCGCTCCCTCCGCCTCGCATCGCCTCCCAAGACAGGGCGGCGCGGGGCACGCGGCCTACTGAAATGGGCTCTTAGGTTTCCGGATTCAGCATGCGCTCGACGTAGCGCGCGATCAGGTCGATCTCGAGATTGACCTTGGCGCCGGCATGCAGGCGCTTGAGCGTCGTCACTTCCACGGTGTGCGGGATCAGGTTGATCGAGAACTTGCGGCCCTTGACGCGGTTGGTCGTCAGCGAGACGCCGTCGACCGTGATCGAGCCCTTGCGCGCGATGTACTTCGCCAATTCCTTGGGCGCCTTGATCACCAGCTCGTGCGATTCACCGACCGGCTCGAACTTGACGACCTCGCCGACGCCGTCGACATGGCCCGAGACGAGGTGGCCGCCGATGAAGTCCGACAGGCGCATCGCCTTCTCGAGATTGACCTCGGCGCCTTGGGCGTCAAGCCCCACCGTGCAGTCGAGCGTCTCGCGCGAGACGTCGATCTGGTAATTCGCGCCCTTCTTGGCGATGACGGTGAGGCAGACGCCCTGGTGCGCGATCGAATCGCCGATGGCGACGTCCTTGAGGCCGAGCTTCGGCGCGGCGACGGTGAGGCGCAGGCCGTCTTCGAGCGGCTGGATGTGAGCGATCTTGCCGGTGGCGGCGACGATGCCGGTGAACATGGATGATCCTTCGGTGGTCAGGCGCGCTTGGCGAGCGCGCTGTTGAGTATGGTCAGGAACTGCTCGGGCGCCATGTAGCCGACGACGCGCAGGTTGGCGATTTCCTTGCCCCTGGCGTCGAAGAAGATGATGCCCGGCGGGCCGAAGAGGCCGAAGCGCTTGAGCAGCGCCTTGTCCTCGTCGCTGTTGGCGGTGACGTCGGCCTGCAGCAGCGTGAAGTTCGCCATGGCGGCGGCTACCTTCGGGTCGGCGAAGGTGAATTTCTCCATCTCCTTGCAGGAGACGCACCAGTCGGCGTAGAAGTCGAGCATCACCGGCTTGGTCGCGGTCTTCAGCGCCGCGTCGAGCTCGGCGACCGACAGCAGGCGCTCGAACTTCGGACCATGCGCGGCGGCCTGGATAGCGCCGCCGCCGGACGCGGCGCGCAGGAAGCCGAGCGGCTGCAGCGGATCGCGCGCGCCGCCGAGCAGGCCGATCAGCATCGCCGCGCCGGCGAGCAGCAGCGCGACGCCGAGGCCCTTCCAGAGCCGGTTCCAGCCGCGCGCATGCGGCGGCAGCGGATCGAGCGCATGCATGTAGATCGCCGGCACGATCATCAGCAGCGACCAGCCGGCCATCTGCGCCCAGGCTGGGATCACCGGCGAAACCATCCAGAGCGCGGTCGCCAGCATCACGACGCCGAAGAACTTCTTCACCGCGTCCATCCACGGCCCGGCCTTGGGCAGCAGCGAGCGCGAGAACACGCCGACGACCAGCAGCGGCACGCCCATGCCGAGCGCCATGGCGAACAGCGCGGCGCCGCCGAGCGCGGCGTCGCCGGTCTGCGCGATGTAGAGCAGGGCGCCGGCCAGCGGCGCCGCGACGCAGGGGCCGACGATCAGCGCCGAGAGCGCGCCCATGACGGCGATCGCCGGCAGCGAACCGCCCTGGCGGTTGGCGGTCTCCGACAGGCGGCTTTGCAGCGCGGTCGGCAGTTGCAGTTCGTAGAAGCCGAACATCGACAGCGAGAGCACGACGAAGATCGCCGCGAAGCTGGCGAGCACCCAGGCGTTCTGGAACGCGGCCGAGAGCAGCGTGCCCGAGAAGCCGGCGGCGATGCCGACGGCGGCGTAGGTCAGCGCCATGCCGAGCACGTAGGCGAACGAGAGTACGAAGGCGCGCGCATGCGTGACGGCGTGGCCGTGATTGACGATGATGCCGGAGAGGATCGGGATCATCGGGAACACGCAGGGCGTGAACGACAGCAGCAGGCCGAAGCCGAAGAAGCTCAGTAGGATCCACCAGTACTCGCCGCTCTTGAGCAGCCCGGCGATGCGCGAGGATTCGTCGCCGCCGTCCGTCGCCGGTGCGACGTCGGGGGCCGTCGACATCTGCGGCGTCGACATCGCCGGTCCTGCTGCCGCAACGAGCTTGAGCGTCGCCTTCTGGTCAAGCGGCGGATAGCAGACGCCCTTGTCCCAGCAGCCCTGCGAGGTCGCCTTCAGGGTCACGCTCTCGGCGCCGTTGGCATCGACGGGGATGGTGATCTTCACCGTGCCGCGATAGGTCTCGACCTTGCCGAAGAACTCGTCGTCGTGGATCTTGCCGGCCGGCAGCTTCGGCGCGCCGAGCGTCGCCGTCGTCGGTTCGACCGCGAAACGGATCTTGTCGCGGTACATGTAGTAGTCGTCGGTGATCTTCCACTGCGCCTCGATCGTCTTGGCGTCGAGCGCGCGCGCCGAGAAGACATAGGCCTTCTCGGGATCGAGCGGTTCGGACAGCGCCTGCGCGCCGCCGGCGGCGAGCCAGAACAGCAGCGGCAGCAGCAGTCGCATCAGCATGCGGCCTCCGTGCCGGCGGCGGTTTCCGTCGCGACCCAGCCGAGGTAGTCCGGCAGCCCGCGCTCGATCGGCAGGGCGACGATCTCGGGCAGCGCGTAGGGATGGCCGGCGCGGATGGCGGCCTCGAGCTCGGCGTAGCGTGCGGCGGTGGTCTTGATCAGCATCGGCACCTCGGTGGCATCCTCGACTTTGCCCTCCCAGTGGTACACCGAGCGGCACGGCGCGAGGATGTTCACGCAGGCCGCCAGCCGTGCCTCGACGAGGCGTCCGGCCAATGCGCGCGCGCTTTCGGCGTCCGGCAGGTTGGTCAGCACCAGCAGGGTTTGCATGGCGGCCGATTCTACCCGAGGCCCCCCGCCGTTCCGCGGAGACGGCGGCCTTTGGCCCCCTTATTGAACCGATTGCCGGCCCCCGGCGTGGCAGAGAATCCGCGGATGACCCCCAATCCCGCGCGGAGGCCCGCTTGAGTTCGCCCGTCGGCTACGACGAGGCGGCGCGTGCGGCCGACGAATGGCAGGCGCGCGAGCGCGACGAAGCCGCCGGCCTCGACGCGGTGAAGAAACGCATCGTCGCCGACCGCGATACGCTCGACGCCACGCGCCGCCGCATCGACGCCGAGGCCAACGCCCGCAAGCACGCCATCCTGCGCGCCGAGGCCGACGCCGAGGCCGAGCGCCTGGCGCGCGCCAGGCTCGACGCCGCGCGTGAAGCCACCGACGCCGCCCGCCTGCGCCAGATGGCGGAGTCCGAGGCCGAATCGCTGGTCAAGATCCGCATCGCCACCGACCGCCAGCTGCTGGCGCAGGAGCAGGCGCGCGCCGAGGCCGAGCGCGCCGCCGAACTCGCCGCCATCGCCCGCATGCAGGCCGACAACGAGGCCGCGCAGGTGCTGCGCAGCCGCGAGGCCGCCGAGGCGGTCGCCGGCGAACGGGCGCAGGCGCGAGCCGCCGCCGAACGCGCGGCGGAAGCCGCTGCCGCCGAGCATCGCGCCGTCCGGGAACGTATCGATGGCGAGCGCCAGTCGCGCCGGGAAACCGAATTCTCCGCCGCGCGTGCGCGCCGCAGCCGCTGGGCGCTGGCCTGGACGACGCTGCGCTACGCCTCGCCACTGGCCGTGGGCGCCGGCGCGCTGGTCATCGGTGCGTTATCGGGAGCCGCCGCATTGGCGCTGTCGGGCCTCGGCCCGATGTCGCGATCCGCGATCTACGACGAGGCGCGCGGGCCGGAACTGCGCCTGCGGCTCGACACCCAGGTGCGCGCCGCCGCGCCGGCGACGAGCGCCAAGGTCGTCGAGCTGCCCTCGCCGGTGCGCTAGCCGAGCAGCCGCCGGCGCGTCAGCACCAGCGCGACCGCGAAGGCGACGAGCGTGATCGCCGCCAGCACCCCGACATGGAGCAGCGCCGCCGCCGGCACTTCGCCGAACAGCAGCGGCCGGATCAATTGCACCGAATGCGTCAGCGGCAACGCCTGCGCCGCGCCCTGGATCGCCGGCGGCAGTTGGTCGATGGGGAAGAACACGCCGGAGAGCAGGGTCATCGGCGTGACGAACAGCGTGAAGTAGTACATGAAGAAATCGTACGACGGCGCCAGCGCCGTGACGATCAGGCCCAGCGCCGCGAAGCACAGCCCGGTGAGGAAGATCGCCGGCAGCGCCCACAGCGCCAGCGGCGATTCGACGAAGCCGAGCAGGGCGACCACGACGAGGATCGCGACGCCCGAGAGCGTCGCCTTGGCCGCCGCCCACAGCCATTCACCGGCGACGACGTCGTCGAGCGACACCGGCGCGTTCATGATCGCTTCCCAGGTCTTCTGCACGTGCATGCGCGAGAAGCCCGAGTACAGCGCCTCGAACGAAGCCGCGTTCATGGTCGACGCGCACACCGTGCCGGCGGCGAGGAAGGCGATGTAGGGCACGCCGGCCACCTGCGGCAGCAGCCCGCCGAGGCCGTAGCCGAGGCCGAACAGGTAGATCATCGGATCGGCGAGGTTGCCGAGCACCGACGGGATCGCCAGCTTCTTCCAGACCATGAAGTTGCGGCGCCAGACGGCGAAGGCGCGTCGGGAAAGTTGGGGCTCGAACATCAGTCGCGCAGCTCCCGCCCTGTGAGTTTCAGGAACACGTCCTCGAGGTTCGCGGGGCGGTGCAGCGTGCGCAGCTCCGGCCGCGTTTCGAGCTGCGCCAGCAGCGGCGCGGCGTCGGCGAGGTAGCAGAACGCGGTCTCGCCCGAGACCTCGACGCGCTGCGCCAGCGCGCGGCCTTCGGTCTCGGCCCAGCCCGGCGCGTCTTCGCCGTAGATCTCGACCACCTGCGGCTCGATGTTGTTGCGGATCAGCTCGCGCGGCGCGCCTTCGACGACGATGCGGCCGGCGTCCATGATCGCCAGCCGCTGGCACAGGCGCTCGGCCTCGTCCATGAAGTGCGTCGTCAGCAGGATGGTCTTGCCGTCGGCGAGAAGGCGCTTCAGGCGCTCCCAGATCAGGTGGCGCGCCTGCGGGTCGAGGCCGGTGGTCGGCTCGTCGAGGATCAGCAACTCCGGATCGTTGATCAGCGCGCGCGCCAACGTCAGGCGCCGCTTCATGCCGCCGGAGAGCACGCGGATACTGGTCTTCTCCTTGCCGCCGAGGCCGGCGAATTCGAGCAGCTGCGGAATGCGCGCGCGGATCGTGGCGTCGGCGATGCCGAAGTAGCGGCCGTAGACGAGCAGGTTCTCGGCGCAGGTGAAGTCGGGGTCGAGGTTGTCGAACTGCGGCACCACGCCGACGCGGGCGCGGGCTTCGCGCGCCCGTTCCGGCACCGGCTCGCCGGAGAGCGTCAGCGTGCCGCCGCCCGGCTCGGTCAGGCCGAGGCAGCAGCGCAGCGTCGTCGTCTTGCCGGCGCCGTTGGGGCCGAGCAGGCCGTAGCACTCGCCGGGCCGCAGCGCGAACGAGACCCCGGCGACGACTTCGCGGCCGCCGTAGGACTTGCGCAAGTCATGGACCGCGAGCGGCGTCAGGGCTTCCACGCGTCGGCGATGATTCTTCGAATGATGTGCAGCTTGCGATGGAAGAAGTGGTCGGCGGCGGGCACCACCTGCACCGCGAGCTCCAGCGGCTCGGCCCACTTGAGCACATTGGCGAGCGGCACGGTCTCATCCTCGGCGCCGTGGATGACGAGGGTGTCGGTGGTCACGGCTTCCGTCTCGTATTGCCGGTCGCCCTCGACGTGGCCCGCGGCAGTGCCGACGAGCACCAGGCGCTTGGCCGGCGCGCCTTCGTCGGCGATGCGCTTGGCGAGCTTGGTCGTGACGAAGGCACCGAACGAGAAGCCGGCGAGATAGACGGGCAGTTCGCGGCCGAAGCGTTCGCGCGCGTAGCCGAGCACGGCGTGCTGGTCGCCGGTCTCGGCGCCGCCCTTGTCGTGGCTGCCTTCGCTGGCGCCGACGCCGCGGAAGTTCGGCCGCAGCGTGTGGCAGCCGAGGTCGCGAAAGGCGCGCGCCAGCGTCGTCACCACCTTGTTGTCGGCGGTGCCGCCGAACAGGGGATGCGGGTGGGCGATCAGCGCGATGCCGGTGGGCGCTTCGTGCGGCTCGACGAAGACCTCGATGTTGCCGTCGGGGCCCGTCACCAGGACCCGCTCATGCCGACTCACGGCGGGCTTCCTAGACCTTCAGGCGCTCGACGACCTCGCCCTTGGCGAGGTGGCGCTCGATGATCTCGTCGATGTCCTCGCGGTCGACGTAGGTGTACCAGGTCGCCTCGGGGTAGATAACCACGACCGGGCCCTTGTCGCAGCGGTCGAGGCAGCCGGCGCTGTTGATGCGCACCTTGCCCTCGATCTTGTCGCCCATGGCCTTGACGCGGTCCTTGGCATAGGCGCGCATCTCGGATGCACCATGGTTGTTGCAGCAGGATTCGCCGCCGTCGCGCTGGTTAGTGCAGAAGAAGACGTGGTATTTGAAGTGGCTCATGAGGACTTCGCTTCGGCGTTGGGGGCGGGGTACTTTACGGCATTCTTCGCGATCTTGTCGCGCGCGGCGCCTATGAGGTCGATGCCGAGAACGTCGGCAAGTTCCACCAGGTAGATCAGCGTGTCGGCGACCTCGTCGCGGATCGCGGCGAGCTTGTCGGTTGGCGGCTTGCAGCTTTCCTCGGGCGTCGCCCACTGGAAGTGCTCGACCAGCTCGGCGGCCTCGACGATCATCGCCATGGCGAGGTTCTTCGGCGTGTGGAACTGGCGCCAGTCGCGCGCGGCGGCGAACTCGCGCAGGGTGTCGCGCAGGGAGGCGAGATCGGTGACGGTCGGCGTGCTCATGGTTTCCTTTCGGTGCGCAGCATCATCAGCCAGGGCAGGGCGAGGAAGGGCCAGAGCGTCGCCGCCAGCTTGGTCAGGCCGTGGAAGTTGAGGAACTGCCCGGCGCTCCACGTTTGCCAGGTGTTCACGAGGTAGGGATTGTCGGGCGCCAGATTGACCAGCACCGTGGCGAACAGCAGCGCGACGGCGGCCAGCGCTTTCTGCAGCGCCGCGGGCAGGGTCCTGGCGATCAGCCACAGGCCGACGCCGGTCGCCAGGCCGATGACGCCGCCGGGGCTGGTCCAGGCGAGGGCGCGGCCGGCGCCCAGGCTCAGCGCCATCACCAGCGTCTTCAGCAGCAGCGCCGCCACGAGCAGCAGCACGACGGGCGGCAAGGCCGGCGTGCGGCCGAGCCGCGTCGCCAGCAGCGCGACCGCCATGGTCTGGGCGCAGACGATGGCCGCCTCCATTTCGGCGAAGCGCCCGGCGCTGTAGGGCAGCGGCGCCTCGAGGCCGAGCAGCGAGCGCAGGTCGCCATTGCCGAACAGCAGCGTCTCGGGCGTGAGCTGCGTCAGCAGCCAGAGGCCGATCAGCATCAGCCCGGCGTCGCCCATCGCGCCGGGGCGCACGCGGTGCACGCGTTGCGCGTGCAGGTGCCCGCCGTCGAGCAGATGGCCGCCCCAGCGCGCCCCGGCCAGCGCGCCGAGCAGCGCGCCGGCGGTGTTGAGGGCGACGTCGAGGTTCGACGGCACCCGCGTCGGCAGGTAGTTCTGCAGGACTTCCATGCACAGGCTGAGGATGGCGCCGACCAGCGTCGCCAGCAGCACGGCGGTGTTGCGGCCGAGGCGCGGCTTGAAGGCCGGCACCCAGAGGAAGCCGAGCGGCACGTAGGCCATCAGGTTGATCGGCAGGTCGACGAGCTGGAGATAACGCGGCCAGCCGGCCTGCAGGAAGGCGAAGACATCGACGCCGGAATCGCGCCAGCCGGTGAAGGGATGCAGGCTGGCATAGACCGCCAGCAGCGTGTAGGCGGCGGCGAGGTAAAGGCTCAGCGGCGAAGCGGACGGCCGCAAGCGTCGGCGTCCGTCGTCAGCCGTGCGAGGCGGCGTGCGGCTTGCGCAGGCGGCGCAGGAATTCGGCGGGCGCCGCCTTGGCGAGCCAGGCCGCGGGATCGAGGTTCGGCAGTTCGACGCCGTCGAGCGTGTTCTTGACCAGCAGGCCGAGGTCGGTGTCACCCTCCATCAGCAGGCGGCGGCTGAAGAACAGGGTGTCGGGGTCTTCCTCGCGCGTCAGCAGCGAGATGAAGTCGCGGCTCTTGGCGGAGATCGTCAGGTCGGGCTTGTCGCCGTCGAAGATCGGGCGGAAACCGCGCGCCGAATAGGCGAAGCGCAGGTGCAGGCCGGCGTCGAGCACGCGGATGGCGAAGCGCTTGCCGGCCAGCGGCTCGAGCGGCTCGCGCGGGATCATGCGGCCGAGCGCCATGTTGAGCGCGGTGACGAAGGCCAGCGTCGGCGGCAGTTGCGGCAGCTTGCCGCCGATGCGCGCAACCGGGGCCGGCAGCGTGAAGTCGGGCAGCTTGGCCGGCAATTTGATGGGCAGCTTGAAAACCATTACGCGTTCTCCACGAGTTCGAGTCCCGGCTGGCCGTGCCAGAAGCCGTTGCAGAGGCCGACCGGCGTCGCCGCGGCGGCGGCATCGGCGGCAGCAACGCCGGAAAGCTCGCCGGCGATGGCCTTGCGGAACAGGTCGATCACGGCCGCCGTGCCTTCGGCCTGCGGGCTGACGCGCACCACGTCGACGCCCGCGGCGCCGAGTTGCGGCAGCTCGCGCAGCAGATTATAGGTCTTGGCCGACATGGTCTGGATGCCGTTGATGACGAGGAACTGCTGGTCCTCGCGCGTCTTCAGCATCATGCCGTCGGGGAAATCGATGCACTTGAACTCGCAGGTGTCTTTCTGCAGGTTGAAGCGCCGCGCCGTGAAGCAGCGCGCCGACCAGGCCAGCGGCAGGCGGCCGTGGGCGAACACCTCCGTCTCGAGGCCGGCGGGCTTGTCTTCGATCATGCCGACGAGGGTTTCGCGGCTCGATTCCGGCGGCATCACCCAGCGCATCGCGCCCATGTCGGCGAGCAGCTTCAGCGTGTGACCGTTGAAGACGTTGAGCGACATGCCGGCGACGAAGGGAATCTTCTTCTCGGCCAGCAGGCGCACGGCGCCCATCTCGTTGGCTTCGATGCGGAAGCTGCCGTTGTCGACGAGGCGGCGCAGCGCCTTGAGGTCCGACTCCGATTCGATCAGCGACTGCGAGGCGAGCACGACTTCCTTGCCGGCCGCGGCGAGGCGCTCGGCGACGTCGAGCCAGTCTTCGGCGCGCAGTTCATGGCGGCGCGAGCAGACGGTCTCGCCGAGATAGACGATGTCGACCGGGAGCTTCGCGACATCGTCGTAGAAATCGAGCGTGGCCTGCTTGGGCCAATAGAAGAGGTTGGGCCCGAGGGAGAGCTTCATGGCGTTTACTTCCAGGGGCGGTTGTAGGCGCCCAGCGTGTGCGACTGGCCTTCGGAGACCTTGTTGAGTTCCGCCATCCAGGCGGCCTTGGGCGCGAAGTGCGCGGCGTCCTTCTTGCAGGAATCGATCGCCTCGCGCCAGACCTTCGTCACTTGCGCGACATAGGCCGGGCTGCGCTGGCGGCCTTCGATCTTGATGGCGCGGATGCCCATCGCCATCAGCTCGGGCAGCAGCTCGAGCGTGTTGAGGCTGGTCGGCTCCTCGATGGCGTAATAGGTTTCGTCGTCGACCTCAAAGCGGCCCTTGCACAGCGTCGGATAGCCGGCGCGCTCGCCGTCGGCGAAGCGGTCGATGAGGATGCCGTTGAGGCGTGTCTCCATGCCCTGCGGCGTCTGCTCCCAGCGCACCGCCTTGCCCGGCGAGCAGGCGCCGTTGCAGTTCGGCGAGGTACCGGTGGCGTAGGCGGAGAGCGCGCAGCGGCCTTCGACCATCACGCAGAGGCCGCCGAAGCCGAACACCTCGATCTCGACCGGCGTGTTCTTGACCACCTGCTCGACCTGCGCCAGCGACAGCACGCGCGGCAGCACGGCGCGCTGCACGTCGAAGCGCTCGCGGTAGAAGTTGATCGCCTCGTAGCTGGTCGCCGAGCCCTGCACCGACAGGTGCAGCCGCAGATCCGGATGCTTGCGGTGGGCGTAATCCATCAGGCCGATGTCGGCGAGGATGATGGCGTCGACGCCGAAGTCGGCGGCCTTGTCGACGGCGGCCGTCCAGCGCTGCCAGTTGGCGGCCTGCGGATAGGTGTTGAGGGCGATGAACGCCTTCACCTTGCGGTCGTGCGCGTAGCGGATGCCTTCGCGCAGCGCGTTGTCGTCGAAGTTGAGGCCGTTGAAGTTGCGGGCGTTGGTGTCGTCCTTGAAGCCGGTGTAGACGCAGTCGGCGCCGTTGTCGACGGCGGCCTTCAGCGCGGGCAGTCCGCCGGCCGGGCAGACGAGTTCGATGGGATTCTGGATCATGGGGCGGGCACTTCTCGGGGAGGGCGCACTATAGGCGAAAGAGTAACACCGGCAGCTTGACTTGTATCAAAGGCGGGCCTTGGCGCGGGGGCGGGGACGCCCAATACCGCTTCGCGGGGCTATATTAACGGCGGGCAATGACGCCAGAATCGGCGCCCCCTGCGGAGTCACGATCTTGACGGAAATCATCCACGGCATCGACAGCCTGCCCGATCCGGCAGAGGCCAGACGCGGCGACGGCCGCCGCCCCGCCGCCGTCGTCGCCCTGGCGTGGACCCTGCTGATCGGCGCGTCCTTCGCGATCAACCGCTACCAGCATACGAACGACGCCGAGACCCACGCTCGCCTGGTCGCCTCCGCCTACATCGACAAGGATCTCGCCGTGCGGCGCTGGATCACGGAGCACGGCGGCGTCTACGTGCCGCCGACGAGCCACACGCCGCCCAACCCCTATCTCGACGTTCCCGAGCGCGACGTGAAGACCATCGACGGCAAGGCGCTGACGCTGGTGAACCCGGCCTACGCGACGCGCCAGATGATGGAGGCGTTTTCGGAGCGGCATGGCATCCAGGGGCACCTCACGGCGCTGGTGCTCAAGAATCCGAACAATGCCCCGGACGACTGGGAGCGGCGGGCGCTCGAGCAACTGTCGCATGGCGAGAAGGCGATCAGCGAGACCGTCGAGCGCGACGGCGTGCGGCTGCTGCGGCAGATGCGCCCGGTGTACATGGAGAAGGGCTGCCTGCGCTGTCATCGTGACAGCGGCATCCCGCTCGGCGGCCTGCGCGGCGGCATCAGCATCGCCGTGCCCATGCAGCCCTATCTCGCCATGCAGCAGGACGCCCTGCGCAGCACCATCGGCACGCACGGCCTGATCTGGCTCGTCGGGCTGTTCGGCATCGGCGTCACGCAGCGGCGCAACACCGAGCGCCGCATCGAGCGCCAGCGCCTGTCGCGCATCTCCGAGCGCGAGGAGCGCCGCATCCTCGAAATCCTTTCGATGAGCGAACGCCTCGACATGCTGGGCGAGCGCGAGCTGATCCAGCTCGGCCTCGAGACGGCCGTGCGCCTGACCGACAGCCAGATCGGCTACTTCCATTTCGTCAACGACGACCAGAAGACGCTGGAGCTCGTCACCTGGTCGAAGGCGACGATGGAGAACTACTGCAAGGCCGCCTACGACAGCCACTATCCGCTCGACCAGGCCGGCGTCTGGGCCGACTGCGCGCGACTGCGCGAGCCGGTGGTGCACAACGACTACCCGAACCTGCCGGCGCGGCGTGGCCTGCCGGAGGGCCATGCGCCGCTGCAGCGGCACATGAGCGTGCCGGTCATCGAGAGCGCCAAGGTGCGCATCATCACCGGCGTCGGGAACAAGACGGCGCCGTACGACCACAACGACGTGCGCCTGCTGCAGTTGCTCGCCAACGACCTGTGGAAGCTGATCCAGCGCAAGCGTGCCGACGTCGAGTTGCGCGCCAGCGAAAGCCTGCTGAAGGAGGCGCAGCGCCTCGCTCGCATGGGCAGCTGGAGCCTCAACCACTCGACCGGCGAAATGACCTGGTCGGACGAGACCTATGCGATCCTCGAGCTCGACCCGCGCAACTTCCGCGTCACGCCCGAAAGCGTCACCGCCATCGTCCATCCTGACGACCGCGCCCTGCGCGAGACGCTGTTCGCCAAGGCCATCGCCGAGCACCGCGACTTCGACATGACGCTGCGCGTGCTCGTCGGCGAAGGCCGGACAAAGCTGCTGCAGCTGCACGGCGTCACCCAGTACGCGCCGGACGGCAAGCCGCAGACGACGGTCGGCACCGCGCAGGATATTTCGGAAAAGCAGGAGGTCGAGATCCTGCGCCGCAGCGAGGCCAACCTGTCGGCGCTGTTCGAGCACACGGATCGCCAGATCTGGTCGGTGGACACCGAGCGGCACCTGGTCATCGGCAACAGCCTGTTCCTCGCCGACATGGAAGCGATGGTCGGCCGCCCGGTCGCCACCGGCGAGACCATGCCGCCGGCCGGGCTCGAAGGCGCCGAGGCCGAGGAGTGGCTCGGCTACTACCGGCGCGGCCTCGAGGGCGAGAGCTTCACCGTCGAGACGCAGCGCACCGCGCACGGCATCACGCGCTGGATCGAATATGCCTTCTACCCGATCGACGACAACGGCCGCGTGCTCGGCGTCACCGTGTTC
Organism: Pseudomonadota bacterium; assembly: GCA_046726235.1. GTDB lineage: Bacteria > Pseudomonadota > Gammaproteobacteria > Burkholderiales > Rhodocyclaceae > Nitricoxidireducens. The sequence continues at coordinate 160,539 of JBKPAD010000001.1, read as the reverse complement.
GGCCGCGACCTGACCGAGCGCCGGCGCATGGAAGAAACCCAGGTGCAGACGCTGACGCAGATGTCGCAGGTGATGCGCAAGCTCGAGGCGCACCACCGCAAGACGCTGCAGATCAACCGCCTCAACGACCTGCTGCAGAGCAGCCGCAGCGAGCACGAGGCGCTCGACGTCATCCGCCTGTCGCTGGCTGAGGTCTTCGGCGGCGAATCGGGCTGCCTGGCGCTGGTGCTCGAAGGCGCACGCGAGCTCGACCGCGTCGCCGCCTGGGGCGACGTGATGCGCGTGCCGGCGGCGTTCGAGGTCGACGACTGCTGGGCGCTGCGCCGCGGCGAAGCCCACGAGGCGCGCCACCTCGGCGACCTCGCCTGCGCGCACTTCAGCGCGGTGCCCGAGAACGGCTACCTCTGCCTGCCGCTGGTCGTGCGCGGCGATACGCTCGGGCTGCTGCACCTCGCCTTTCCGCCGGGCGCGACGAACGACACCCTGGTCGACCTGCGCGACCTGGCCCACTCGGTCGGCGAGACCATCAAGCTCTCGCTGTCGAACCTGCGCCTGCGCGTCGCGCTGCAGGAGCAGGCGACGCACGACGTGCTGACCGGCCTGTTCAACCGTCGCTACCTCGACGAAACGCTGCCGCGCGAACTGCACCGCGTGCAGCGCGGCGGCGGCGAACTGACGGTGGCGATGATCGACATCGACCACTTCAAGCGCTTCAACGACGACATGGGCCACGAGGCCGGCGACCTCGTGCTGCGCGGCATCGGCCGCATCCTGCGCGACAACCTGCGCAAGAGCGACATCGGTTGCCGCTACGGCGGCGAGGAGCTGCTGCTGATCATGCCCGACTCGAACGTCGAGGACGCGCACGCGCGGCTGGTCGAGATCTGCGAGCTGATCCGCAGCATGAAGATCCGCTATCGCGAAGACGTGCTGCCGAGCGTCACCGTCTCGGCCGGCATCGCCGGCACGGCCGAGCAGACGGCGCACGAAGCCGTGCTGCTGCGCGCCGCCGACGACGCGCTCTACGCCGCCAAGGCCGCCGGCCGCGATCGCATCGTCATCGCGCCGCGCCCGCCAGCGAGCCGGCAGAACATCTCGGACTGACGCCGGCGGCCGCCATTCGACGCTGACGGATCCGCTCAGGAATGGTGATGCGGATGCTCGGTGACGTGGTGCGTCTCGGCGGCGGCGGCGTGGTGGAGCGCCTCGTGGATGTCGTGCTGCGGCTGGCGGTGGCCGATCCACTGCGGCAGCAGCGAACCGGCGACCATGCCGAGCGCCGAGATGGCAAGGCCGATCAGTTGCGGCGGCACCAGGCTTTCTTCGCCGATCAGCACCTCGATCATCAGCCACGACAGCAGGCCGCCGAAGGTGGCGGCCAGGGCGCCCTGCGTCGTCGCACGGCGCCACAGGATGCCGGCGAGCAGCGGCACGAAGGCGCCGGCGAGCGTGACCTTGTAGGCGTTCTCGACCATCTTGAAGATCGACGACTCCGAATTGAGCGCGAACACCAGCACCAGGCAAGCGAAGGCGACGACGCAGCCGCGCATCACCCAGAGGAAGCGGTGGTCGCCCATGTTCGGGTAGAAGCCGCGGATCACGTTCTCGGCGAAAGTCACGGACGGCGCCAACAGCGTCGCCGACGAGCAGCTCATGATGGCCGAGAGCACGGCGCCGAAGAAGAACACCTGCGCCACCAGCGGCGTGTGCTGCAGCACCAGCGTCGGCAGCACGAGCTGGCTGTCCTTCTCGAGCAGCTCGCCGAACATCGCGGGGTCGATCAGCGTCGCCGAGTAGGCGATGAACATCGGCACGAAGGTGAAGCAGAAGTAGATCGAGGCGCCGAGGATAGAACCGCCCAGCGCGATCTTCGCGCTCTTCGCCGAAGTGACGCGCTGGAACACGTCCTGCTGCGGGATCGAGCCGAGCATCATGGTCACCCATGCGCCGAGGAAGGTGATCCACTTCCACGGATCGGCCTCGGGGAAGAACTCGAGCTTGCCGGCCGCGGAGGCGTGACTGATGACGCTGGCGCTGCCGCCGTCGACCTTGCCGCTGACGATCCAGGCGATGAACAGCAGGCCGCCCATCGAGACCGCCATCTGCACGAAGTCGAGGATGGCGACCGAGAACATGCCGCCGAAGGTGGTGTAGGTCAGCACGATGGCGGCGCCGAGGATCATGCCGGTCTCCTGGCTTACCGCGCCGTCGGTGACGACGTAGAAGATCAGGCCCAGCGCCTTGATCTGCGCCGCCACCCAGCCGAGGTAGGAGGCGACGATGCAGATCGTCGTGATGACCTCGACGCTGCGGCTGTAGCGCATGCGGTAGAAGTCGCCGAGCGTGAGGATGTTGAGCTTGTAGAGGTAGCGCGAGAACAGGATGCCGGCGAAGATCAGGCACATCGACGAGCCGAAGGGGTCGGCGACGACGCCGCCGAGGCCGTCCTTGACGAAGGTCGCCGAGACGCCGAACACCGCCTCGGCGCCGAACCAGGTCGCGAACACTGTCGCCGTGACCACCGGCAGCGGCAGGCTGCGGCCGGCGACGGCGAAGTCCTTGGCGTTGTGCACGCGCGTCGCCGCGAGCAGGCCGATGCCGACCGACACCATCAGGTAGAGAATGACGAACCAGAGCAGCATGGTCGATTCCGTCGGGAAAAGATCGCGCGATTATAGGGTCGCGCGCCGCGCCGGACTCAGCCGAACAGCAGGATCCCGACCATGCCGATCAATGCGGTCGCCATGATCGCGAGCCAGTGGCGCTGGCGCGCCTGCTCCTCGCGCAAGGCGGCGAGTTCGGCGATGAGGCGCGCGTCGCCGTCGCGCGCCAGCGCCTGGTGCACCAGGCGCGGCAGCTGCGGCAGCGTGCGCGCCCAGAACGGCGCCTCGTGGCGCGCGTTCTTGAGGAAGCCGCGCCAGCCGACCTGGTCCGACATCCAGCGCTCGAGGAAGGGCTTGGCCGTCTGCCAGAGGTCGAGTTCCGGGTCGAGCATGCGCCCGAGGCCTTCGATGTTGAGCAGCGTCTTCTGCAGCAGCACGAGTTGCGGCTGGATCTCGACGTTGAAGCGGCGCGAAGTCTGGAACAGGCGCAGCAGCACCTTGCCGAAGGAGATTTCCTTCAGCGGCCGGTCGAAGATCGGCTCGCAGACGGCGCGGATCGCGCCTTCCAACTCGTCGACGCGCGTGTCGGCCGGCGCCCAGCCGGATTCGATGTGGGCCTCGGCGACGCGCTTGTAGTCGCGCTGGAAGAAGGCGAGGAAGTTGATCGCCAGGTAGCGCTGGTCGACCTCCGTCAGCGTGCCGACGATGCCGAAGTCGAGCGCGATGTAGCGCCCGTGGATGCGGCCGTCGGCCATGCGCTCGGGCTGCACGAAGATGTTGCCCGGGTGCATGTCGGCGTGGAAGAAGGCGTAGCTGAACACCTGGGTGAAGAAGATCTCGACGCCGGCGCGCGACAGCGCCTTCATGTCGATGCCGGCCTCGCGCAGGCGGTCGACCTGGCTGATCGGGATGCCGTGCATGCGCTCCATCACCATCACGGAGGTGGTGCACAGGTCCCAATACACCTCGGGCACGCCGAGCAGTGCAGACCCCTTGAAGTTGCGCCGCAGCTGCGAGCAGTTGGCGGCCTCGCGCATCAGGTCGAGCTCGTCGCCGAGGTGTTTGGCGAATTCGGCGACCACCTCGCGTGGCTTGAGGCGCTTGCCGTCCGACCACAGCATCTCGAGCAGGCCGGCGAAGGCGTCGAGCAGGGCGAGATCGTGGGCGATGATGGGCGCGATGCCCGGGCGCAGGATCTTCACCGCGACCTCGTGGCCGCCGTCCTTGACGTGCAGCGTGGCGAAATGCACCTGCGCCACCGAGGCTGAAGCGACCGGCTCGCGCGTCAAGGAGGCGAAGATCTCGCCGACCGGCTTGCCGTAGGCGCGTTCGAGTTCGGCGACGGCGAGTTCGGCTCCGAACGGCGGTACCTGGTCCTGCAGCTTGGCGAGCTCGTCGGCGATGTCGCCGGGCAGGAGGTCGCGCCGCGTCGACAGCATCTGGCCGAACTTGACGAAGATCGGCCCCAGCGCCTCGAGAGCCAGGCGCAGGCGCACGGCGCGCGGCGACGAGATGTCGCGCCAGAAGAACAGCGTGCTGCCGAGCGGCGCCAGCCAGCGCAGGCGGCCGGTTGGTTCGTGCTCGAGGATCAGCTCGTCGAGGCCGTGGCGGAGGCCGATGCGGACGATCTTGGCGAGGCGGAGGATGCGCACGGGCTATTCGTTCGGAAAAGGCGGCACTCTACCGCCGAACGGACCCGACCGAAAGCCCCGTCGTTCGCTGCGGCGCGTTCACCCGAACAGGGCGAACGCGCCGGCGGCGGTGGATCAGAAGGCCGTGCTCACGGTCAGGCGCGCCGTGCGCGGCGCCCCGGCGCTGATGTTGTTGTCGTTGTGGGCGGTCGGGTAATACTTCTTGTCGAACAGGTTCTCGACGTTGAGCGCCAGCCGCGTCTTGCCGTCGGCGAAGGCGTAGTAGACCGCGCCGTCGGCGCGAGCGAAGGCCGGCAGCTTCACCGTGTTGTTGGTCGACGTATAGACCTCCGACTGGTAGACGGCGCCGAGGCCCACGCTCCAGCCGTCGGCGAGGCCGAACTTGTTCCACACCGACAGGCTGTCCTGCGGCACCAGGCCGACGCGACGCCCGGCCGGAACCGTCGTGCCCTTGACGATGCGCCCGTCCAGGTTGGCGTAGCCGGCGTAGATGTCCCAGTTGCGCGCGACCTCGCCCTGAAGGCCGATTTCGACGCCGTCGGTGCGCTGCTGTCCGGCGCGCAGGAGTTGGCCGGCGACGTTGGGGTCGTTGACCTTGACGTCGTTGCGGTCGGTGCGGAAAACGGCGGCGCTGAGCGTCAGCCCGCGACGCAGGTCCCAGCGTACGCCGGCCTCGTAGTTCTTCGCCGTCTCGGGTGCGAGGTCGGCGTTGTTGGCGGCGAGGCTCAATTGCTCGGCAGAGGGCAGGAAGGAGGAACTGTAGCTGGCGTACCAGGTGGTGTTCGCGCCCGGCGACCAGGTGACGCCGAGGCGCGGGCTCCAGGCGCTGTCGGTGCGCGCCAGGTCCGTGGCGCCGGTCTGCTTGCGGTCGTCGAAGCGCGTCTCGAAGCGGTCGCGGCGCAGGCCGGCCAGCAGCTTCCAGCCATTGCCGAAGGCGATCTGGTCCTGCACATAGAGCGCGGCGATGTCGGAACGGACGGCGTTGTCCGCGCTGGTGGCGGTGGCGTTGAAACCGGTGGTTGCGGCGTAAGACGAGCTCGCGGCGACGTTCACGAAGGTGGTGCCGTTCAGTGTGCCGATCTTGCGCACGCTGGTGCTGTCCTGATAGCCGAGTTCCAGGCCCGCGAGCAGCGTGTGCTCGAGGCCGCCGGCCGTGAACTTCATGGTCAGGTCGGTCTGGTTGAAGACGTTCATGCGCTTGTCGGCGTTGCTGTACGCCTCGATGCGGACCAGGCCGCCGGCGGTGACGGCGCCGTTGGCATAGACGTTCTGGTAGAACTTGTCGTAGTCGGTGGCGCGGAAGCTGTTCCGGATGCGGCGCTCGCTGTCGATGTCGTGCTCGAGCACCGCGGAGAAGCCGTTGACCGTGGAGCGCGCCTCGCTCTGCTCGGCATTACCGAAGAAAGTGCTGCGGTCGGTTTCGAACGGCCGGTTGGTCGTGGCATCGGACGGAATGCCGCGGTCGGCGGTGCGCTCGTCGCGCGCGTGCTCGAAGGCCAGCGTCAATGTCGTCGCTGGCGACACGATGAACGTCGCGCTCGGATTGACGGCGTAGCGCTGGAGATCGACGCCGTTGCGGAAGCTGCCGCCGTTTTCCGCCATGGCGTTGAAGCGCCAGGCCGTCGAATCGTTGAGCTTGCGGCCTACGTCGAGTGCGGCGCGCACGCGGCCGTGGCTGTCGACGCTGCCGCTCGCCGCGCCGACGGCGGCGAGCGTCGGCTTCTTGACGACGCGGTTGATGACGCCGCCGGCGCCGCCGCGGCCGAAGGCCATGCCGCCGGGGCCCTTGAGCACCTCGACGCGCTCGAGGTTGTAGAGGTCGCGGAAGATCTGCATGTCGTCGCGCACGCCGTCGACGAAGAAGTCGGCCGTGGTGTTGATGCCGCGCAGCATCACCTGGTCGCGGTTGCCCTCGCCTTGGGCGCCATGGGCGCCCGGCACGTAGCGCAGGACGTCGCCGATGCCCTGCATGGCCTGATCCTTGATGAGCGTTTCGGGAACGATGCTGATTGACGCAGGAACTTCGCTGAGCGGCATATCGGTCTTGGTGAAGGTGGCTGAACGCGTGGCGCGGTAGCCGGTCACCGGGCTGTCGGCGCGCTCTATCTGCGCTTCGATGGTGACCGGCGCCAGCGTGGCGTCGGCGGCAGCGGCGGGACCGTGGGTCCCGAAGACGGCGATGACGGCGAGGGCGGCCGGCTTGATGCGGGTGCTGAGGAACATGTCTTGCGACTCCTGTGGGGATTACGGCTGGCTGGGAGGAATCGCCTGGCTGGCCCGGGTTGGAAGGGGTGATGCGAAGTTGAGGGGGCCCACTCGCAGGGAGAGGGAGGCTTGCGCGACCTGTCTTGGCGCCGCGCCAGCCATCCGCAGACGGCATGCGAGATCATGCCGGCGGCGAGAAGCAAGCCGAGGGCAAGGGCGATGGCGAGGACGATGGAGACGGCTTTGGACATGGGCGACCCCTCGTGCTTACGGATTCGGCAGGGTGACGAAGCCGAGCTTGGCGATGCCGGCGTTCTGGACGTGGGCCATGACTTCGGCGAGGCGCTCGTAGCGCGTCGTGCGGTCGGCGCGCAGGTGCACCTCGGGCTGCGGCTGGCGACTGGCGGCGCCGGCGAGCAGGTGCTGGAGTTCGGCGTCGCCGACGAGGCGGTCGTCCCAGTAGAGGTCCCCGGCATCGCTGATGGCGAGGCGCACGGCGTCGGGCTTCTGGATCTGCGGCGCGCTGCTGGCGCGCGGCAGGTCGATGTTCACGGCGTGGCTGAGCATCGGGGCCGCGACGATGAAGATGATCAGCAGCACCAGCATCACGTCGACCATCGGCGTGACGTTGATGTCGGCCATCGGCTCGCCGTCGGCGCCTGCATCGAAGTTTCCGAAGGCCATCAGGCGGCTCCCGCGGCGGCGACGCGCAGCGACGGCGCGGCCGCGCCGTGACGCGCGCCGCCGGCGGAGCAGGCGTGCAGGTCGTGGGCGAAGGCGTCGAGGTCGGCGAGCAGGTCGCGATTGACGCGGGCGAAGGCGTTGTAGGCGAGTACGGCGGGCAGGGCGACGGCGATCCCGGCCGCCGTCATGATCAGCGCCTCGCCGACCGGGCCGGCAACCTTGTCGAGCGTCGCCTGGCCGGTGGCGGAAATCGCGACCAGCGCGTGGTAGATGCCCCAGACGGTGCCGAACAGGCCGACGAAGGGCGCCGTGGCGCCGATCGAGGCCAGCAGCGTCATGCCGCGGCCGAGCCGGCCGCGGCTGGCGGCGATCGAGCGGCGCAGGGCGTGCGTCAGCAGTTCGCCGCGATCCATGCCGTCGGCGACGCGCCGCTCGGTGCGCTCGTCGAGCTGGCGCACCGCCTCGATGCCGGCGGCGGCGAGGCGCGTCGCCGGGGCGTCCGGCGCCAGCCGCTGCAACTCGGCGAATCCGGCCGTGGTGTCGGCGGCATCCCAGAACGCTTCGACGGCCGGCGCCGAGCCGCGCAGCCGTTGCCAGGTCCAAAGCCGGACGAGTATCCAGTTCCAGCTCGCGACGGACATCGCGAGCAGTACCAGGACGACGCCGTGGGAGATGGCGTCGCCTTGCGCCCAGAGGTGGGCGAAGCCGAATTGGTTGTTGGACATGGTCAGTTCTCCAGTTTGAAAACGAGCGGCACGAAGACCCAGGCGGCGACGGCGCGCTCGCCTTGGCGCGCGGGGACGAAGCGCCAGCGGCGGACTGCCGCGAGCGCCGCCTCGTCGAGCCGCGGGCTGCCGGCGCTCTGGCTCAGTTCGATGCGTTCGGGCAGGCCCTCGGCGGACACGAAGACGCGCAGCACCGTCTTGCCTTCCTCGCCCATGCGGCGGGCGACGGGCGGATAGGGAGGGCGGGGGTTGTCGAGGTAGGCGGCGTCGAAGCGCGGCGGCGCCACCGGGGCTTCCGCCGCCGGGGCGGGCCGCGATTCGGCCGCCGTGGGCTTTGCGGTCTCGCTCGCCGCGGCGGCGGGCGGCGTCGCCACCGCGGAGGTCGGCGCCGGTACGGGGCTGGGAGCGACGGCTTGGGGCCTGCGCTCGGCTTGCGTGCGGGCGACTGGCGGATGGGCGGCAGGCCGCGCGGTCGCCGCGACCGGCGGCGCGAGCAGGGCGATCTCCATCGAGCGCAGCGCCGGCTTGACGAGCGACGCCGACGATGACAGCAGCGCCGCTGCGGCTGCGGCATGCAGCGTCAGCACCAGCGGCAGCAGCCAGCGCGGGGCGGCGTTATCGGTGGAGGCGTTTACGGAAGTCATCCATGTCGGGCGGTTCTGGCATGGCTGGCTGCCTGGAGCCTGCGGCTCCTCGGGTGGCTGGCTTTGCTGCGGTGTGTCGGCGCTGGGCGGCGGGTTTTCCTACTTGGTCAGGATCAGGCGGTTCTCGCGTGTCACGCGCAGCTGGTAGATCTGGCCGGCGTGCTCGATGCGCAGCGTCGTGCCCTGGCGGAACAGCTGGCCGGAGGCGATCAGCGGCAGGCTTCCGCCGGCCGGCGGGCGCAGCGCCACCGTCTCAAGCGTCGGCGTCATCTCAGGCGTCGAGTCCATGGCGCTCTCCGGGGGCGGCGGTGCGTGCCGCGGCGGGAACCGGCTCGGCGGACTTTTCGGGCGCCTCGTCGCGTTCGAGGATCTCGACCAGTTCCCTGGCGTGGGCGCGCAGGTGGGCGTCGGCTTCCGGGTCGTTGGCGACCTGCTCGAGCAGCATGGCGGCGAGATAGGCGGAGCGCGGGCAGCCGGTTTCCATGTGCTTGGCCAGGTGGGCGAGGGCGCCGGCGACCATGCGGGCGGGCGGTTGCGCGGATGTCGGTTCGATCATTTCGGATTCCCTTACCAGACGTAGAAGACGTGGACCCAGGCGGCGAGGATGCTGCCGACTGGCAGCATCCAGGCGGCCAGCGCCGCGGCGGCGCGCGGCGCGCCGGCACGGGCGCCGCGAATCAGGCGCAGGCCGAGCCAGGCCGACCAGGCGCCGGCGGCGGCGAGCAGGGCGGCGCGCGTCGGCGGCAGCCAGGACAGCGGCAGGCCTTCGGCGCGCAGGTGCGTCGCCGTCATCATCGATAGGCCGAGGAACAGGCCGATGCCGGCGAGCGGCACCAGCGCCGCGGCCAGCGTGCGCCAGTCGAGGCGGGCGAGGCGCGCGGCGATGACCGTGCCGAGCCAGACGATGCCGCCGAGCAGCGTCGCGACGGCGACGATGTAGCCGAGCACGGCGGCGCCGTCGAGCCAGGAGAAGGCGTCGCCGGCCTCGGGATAGTGCGTCAGCAGCCACCAGGGCGCGTCGGCTTCGAGCGGCGCGAGGATGTCGCGCTCGATCAGCCATTCGGCGCCGGCCTGTTTGAGGCGCACGAACCACGGGCTGACGGTCCATTGGAAGGCGCCGACGGCGACGCCGAGCATGCCGAAGATCAGCAGCACCGCCTCGGCCGTGGGCAGCGCCTTGGCGCCGAGGATCTCCGCGTTCGGTGAGCGCGCAGTCAGATCGACGGCGTCGCGATGGCCGCTGCAACGGCCGCAGGCGTGGCACTGCGACATGCTGGCGAGATGGCTGACGGGCAGCAGCGGTGCGCAGTCGACGGCGGCGGTGCGCGCCGGGTAATGCGCCCACGCTTCGCGGTCGACGCGGAAGTGAATCGGCGCGAGGCGCGCCAGCAGCGCGAACACGCCGGTGACGGGGCAAAGGTAGCGGCACCAGACGCGCTTGCCCCTGCCGTAGAGCCAGCCGACGGCGATGGCGGCGACCGTCGAGCCGCCGAGGATCAGCAGCGCGGCCTGCGGATATTCATAGACGCTGATCAGCTGGCCGTAGATCGTCGTCAGGATGAAGGCGACCACCGGCCAGCCGCTCCAGCGCAGCCAGCGCGGGATCGGCAGGCCGCGGCCGCGGCGGCTGGCGAATTCCGTCAGCGCGCCTTCGGGGCACAGCACGCCGCACCAGACGCGGCCCATCAGCATGACGGACAGGATCACGAACGGCCACCACACGCCCCAGAACAGGTATTGCGCCAGCAGCACCAGGCGCTCGTGCCATTGCGCGACGTAGGGCGGCTTGTCCTGCACCCGCAGCGGCGTGCCGTCGGTCGCGCAGGCAGCATCGACGAAGCTCGATGCGCCGAAATCGCCCGAGAACAGGCGCGCCTCGGCGTGCGGATGCGGCAGGAAGGCGGGGAGCACGACGAGCAGCGTGTAGAAGCCGACGATGACCCACTGCGCGGCGAGGATGCCGCGCCGGTTGCGCGCCATCCAGTCGCCCAGCCGGGCGAGCGCGGGGCGCCGCCGGTGGAGGACGATGGGGATGGCGCGGCTGCTCATTTGACGATGACCTTGAGTTCGCCGGTGATCGGATTGAACTCGTCGACGAAGTCGTATTCGCCGGGCTTGAGCGGCGGCAGGATGACGAAGGAACGGGCGCCGGCGGACAGCACCTTCTCGATGTGCATCTCGTCGTTCTCGAACTCGAGCGATCCGGGGCCGTCGTTCTGCAGCGTCAGCTTGACGCGGCGGCCGGCCGGCACCTCGACACGGTCGGGCGCGAAGCGGCCGTCCTTGACGACGATGTGGAAGGACGGCAGCTCCTGCTGCTGCGCGCGTGCTTCGGTCGCCTGGCCGAAGCCGAGCCAGACGACGGTCAGCAGGGCGCCATAAACGACCGTGCGCATCTCAGAACCCGACCTTGGCACGCAGGCCGGCGACCTTGACGGTGGAGGCCGCCGCATTGCCGCCCGGATTGCGAATCCATTGCAGGTTCGGCGACAGCTCGACGTGGCTGTTGAGCTTGAAGCGGTAGTAGAGCTCGGTCTGCTTCTCGCTGCCGCTGGCCTGGTAGCCGAAGTCGGCATTGCCGTCGCCGTCGGCGTCGATGGTCAACGAATCGTCGCCGAACTTCTTGCTCGTGCGCAGCTTGCCGAGGGCGACACCGACGCCGTCGGCGGCGCGCTTCCAGGGCGTGCCGGCGAGTTCGGCGCCGATGGTCAGGGCGCGGTCGAAGCGCACCTTGCCTTGGGTGCTATGGCCGTAGCGGCCGAACAGGGTGACGTCGTCGTCGACCTTCTGGTCGACGGAGATGCCCCAGCCGGCGTGCTTGGCGTCGAGCTGGTCGTAGCCCTGCGCACGGCCGTTGCGCCAGAGGTAGAAGCGGTAGTTGCCGGGCAGGTAGTTGATGCGCGTCGCGGTCTCGGCCTGGGCGATGACCAGCGGTCTCGACAGCGAGCCGCTGAAGTTGGCGCCGGGACCGGAGCCGAAGACGCCGAGCGAGAGGCCCCATTCCGCGCCCTTTTGCTGCTCGTTGGCGTACTGGACGATCGCGCCCGGCGCGAAGCCGTAGGCGTCGGCGCGGATGTCCGCGCCCGAGTCGAGCAGCGGGTTGTGTACGAAGGCGTTGTTCATGAACTTCGCCGATTCGTCGTCGGCCGCTGCGTTCTGGTCGAAGAAGACGAAGGGATCGATCTTGCCGGCGGTCACGTGAAGGTGCTCGCGGGCGTTCGCCTTCGGGCCGTCGCCGAGCGGGATCGTCAGCTGGTACCAGGCCTGCGCCAGGATGCCGAAGGAATCGTCGGCGCCGGCACTGGTCTGGAAGCCTGTGGTGTTCGGCGTGCTGGTGTAGGTCGGACGCAGGCCGACGCCGGTGCCCTGGCCGAAGCGGAAGTGCGTGAAGATCTTGCCTTCCGCATCGCCCATCTCCCCGCCCGGCAGGGTGACCGATACGTCGCCGCGGTAGTTGGCGCGCGTTTCGCCCACGCCGCTGGCCGTGCCGGCGGCGCCGACGCTCTGCACGACGCCGGTGATGCTGGCGCCGACGGTGATGCCTTCGAGCGCCTCGATCTGGCGCGCCTGCTTTTGCATCGACAGCGCCTGGAACTCGACGGCCTTGAGGCGCGTGACGATCTCGGGTTCCTTCTCGCTCAGGCGCTCCGAGGCGAGCGACGTCTCCATCTCCTTGTTCTGCTTCTCGAGCGCCTCGATGCGTTCGGCGAGGCGCTTGAGTTCGGCCATCAGCGCCTGGGTGTCTTCGGTGGCGGCGCAGGCCGGGCCGGCGGCGAGCGCCAGCGCGAGTGCGATCGGCTTGAGGCGCATGTCAGTAGCCGCCCTTCTTGCCGACCCCGGCGAAGGTGAACTCCCACTCGGTCTCGACCGGCTTGAACCACGGGCGCACGCCGGTGGCGCGATCCGTGTGGCGGCCGAAGTGGGCGCCGGCGGCGTTCTCCTTGGCGCTCGGCGAGTAGATGATGAACTTGACCTTGTACTTGCCCGGCCCTTTGAGCTTGACGTTGTCGCCGTAGTGGGGGCCGTCGGAAGCGACCATCGGCATCATGTCGCCCTTGATGACCTCGTTGCTGCCGGCCTTCGTCAGCTCGTAGCGGACCAGCAGGTGCGGAACCCAGAAGCCCTCGGGAAAGCCGTTCGGGTTGTTGGCCAGCGCGTGGATGTCGGCTTCCAGGTGGATGTCGGAGTCCGCCGCCTTGCGCATGTGGCCTTCCGGCTCCATGTCGATCGCCTGCAAATACACGGCCGCGACCTCCATTCCTGCGACGTTCTGCGGCGCCCCGATCGGGTACTCGACGGCCGCCGCCAGTTGCGCGAAGCACGCCGCCGCGCCGGCAATGATCAAACGGAATTTCGACTTCATGAGGTCCCTGCCTTTTCTTCGTGGATGCGAATGATTCTCATCATCCACAGAATGAATCGCCGGGTCAAGGTTTTTCTTATGGACCTGCAGAGGTCGAACGGCGCACGGGCGGGGGCTTGGGGGCTCGGCGTATAATCGCGACCTTTGGCATTTCCAGTGTTTTCAATGAGCTTCGAACCCAAGGCCCACCTCGCCGAGCTTCTTCGCACCGCCGCCGCCTCGGTCGCGCCGGGCGTCGCGATCGATATCCACCTGGAGCGGCCGAAGCAGGCGTCGCACGGCGATTTCGCCAGCAACCTGGCGATGCAGCTCGCCCGCGCCCAGAAGGAGAACCCGCGCAAGATCGCCGAGCGCCTGCTCCATGAGCTGCCGCGTTCGCAGTGGGTCGAGAAGGCCGAAATCGCTGGCGCCGGCTTCATCAACTTCACGCTGGTGCCGGCAGCCAAGACACAGGTGGTCAAGAACGTGCTGGCCGCCGCCGACGGCTACGGCCGCGCCACGGCGCCGGACGGCTGCCGCAAGATCCAGGTCGAGTTCGTCTCGGCCAACCCCACCGGCCCGCTGCACGTCGGCCACGGCCGCGGCGCCGCTTACGGCGCTAGCCTGGCGTCGCTGCTGTCGTTCGCCGGCTACGAGGTCTGCCGCGAGTACTACGTCAATGACGCCGGCCGCCAGATGGACATCCTCGCGGTGTCGACCTGGCTGCGCTACCTCGAGCTCTTCAACCAGGTCGTGCCCTTCCCGCCGAACGCCTACCAGGGCAGCTACGTGCGCGACATGGCGGCGCAGATCCGCATCGCCCACGACGACCGCTACGTGCATCCGGCCAAGGCCGTGCTCGCGTGCGCGCCGGCGGCGCCCGCGCGCCCCGCCGACGGCAACTACTCGCCGGAAGAGAAGGAACAGCTCGAAGCCCACCTCGACGGCCTCATCGCCGCCGCCAAGGATCTCCTCGGCGAGGAGTGGAGCTACGTGCACCAGCACGCGCTGACCGAGCAGCTCGCCGATTGCCGCGAGGACCTCGAAGCCTACGGCGTGCATTTCGACTGCTGGTTCTCGGAGCGCAGCCTGTTCGACACCGGCATGGTCGCGAAGGCGGTCGCCGAGCTCGAAAAGCGCGGACACCTCTACGAGCAGGACGGTGCCAAGTGGTTCCGCTCGACGGCTTTCGGCGACGTCAAGGACCGCGTCGTCCAGCGCGACAACGGCCTCTATACCTACTTCGCCTCCGACATCGCCTACCACGCCAACAAGTTCGCGCGCGGCTTCGACAAGGTGATCGACATCTGGGGCGCCGACCACCACGGCTACGTCGCGCGCGTCAAGGGCGCGCTGCAGGCCCTCGACCTCGACCCGGGCAAGCTCGACGTCGCCCTGGTGCAGTTCGTCAGCCTGTTCCGCGACGGCGCCAAGGTCTCGATGAGCACACGCTCCGGTGACTTCGTCACCCTGCGCGAGCTGCGCGAGGAAGTCGGCAACGACGCCTGCCGCTTCTTCTACCTGCTGCGCAAGAGCGACCAAGCGCTCGACTTCGACCTCACGCTCGCCAAGAGCGAGAGCAGCGACAACCCCGTCTACTACGTCCAGTACGCGCATGCGCGCATCTGCTCGGTGCTCGGCCAATGGGGCGGCAACGAGGCGGAACTCGCGAGCGCCGATCTGGCGCCGCTCGCCGGCGAGAAGGAACTCGCGCTGTGCGCCCGCATTGCCGCCTTCCCGGCCGTCGTGGCCGGCGCCGCGGCCGAATACGCGCCGCACTCGATCGCCTTCTACCTGCGCGAACTTGCGGCCGACTTCCACGGCTGGTACAACTCCGACCGCCTGCTCGTCGATGAAGACGACGTCAAGCGCGCCCGCCTGGCGCTCGCCGTAGCGGCGCGCCAGGTCATCCGCAACGGCTTGAGAATCTTGGGCGTCTCGGCGCCGGAGGCGATGTGAGATGAGAAAAGCCCCCATAGCCAGACAGCCCCAGCCGCAGCGCAACAGCCGCGGCGGCATGCTGCTCGGCCTGTTCATCGGCCTCGTCATCGGCGTGCTCGGCGCCTTCGGCGTCGTCTGGTACCTGAACAAGACGCCGCTGCCCTTCCAGGACAAGTCGGGCCGTACCGACAAGCCGGCCGAACAGCGGCCGGGCGCCAACGGCAAGCCCGATCAACTGCCCGGCAAGCCGGGCGACAAGGTCGGCGAGAAGCCGCGCTTCGAGTTCTACAAGATCCTGCCCGGCGGGCAGGAGGCGACGTCCGAGCCGGCCCCGCCGGCCGCCGTTCCCAAGCCGGCGCCCGAACCTGTCGCCACGGGGGAAACGCTCTACCTCCAGGCGGGCGCCTTCCAGAAGGCCGCCGATGCGGACAACCTTAAGGCCAAGCTGTCGATGATGGGCGTCGACGTCGGCGTGCAGGAGGTCTCGATTCCCGAGAAAGGCACCATGTATCGCGTCCGCGTCGGTCCCTACACCAGAGCCGACGAGATGAACCGCGCCCGGAACCAACTCGCCCAGAACGGCATCCAAGCCACGGTCGTAAAAATAAAAGAAACCCCCAAGAACTGAAATCACGGAGACCTCCATGCGTTCGCTGAAAGCCCTGCTCGCCGTCGCCTGCCTTTTCTTCGCCGCCGCCGCCGGCGCCCAGGACATGAAGGAAGGCCGCGACTACGCCGTCCTCAATCCCGCCCAGCCGACCGATGCCAAAGGCAAGATCGAAGTTACCGAGTTCTTCTGGTACGGATGCTCGCACTGCTTCGAAATCGAGCCGCTGATGCAGAAGTGGTCCAAGGCCAAGCCGCAGGACGTCGTCTTCCAGCGCGTGCCGGCCCTGTTCCCGGGCAACAAGTGGCTGCCCGAGGCCAAGCTCTACTACACGCTCGAGGCGATGGGCCTGGTCGACAAGCTGCATCAGCAGGTGTTCGACGCCATGCACGTCGACCGCGTGCGCATGAGCGACGAGAAGACGATGCTGGCCTGGATCGAGAGCAAGGGCGTCGACCGCAAGAAGTTCGAGGACACCTACCGCTCGTTCGCCGTCCAGAGCCGCGCCCAGCGCTCGATGCAGCTCTCGCAGGCGCATGGCCTCGACGGCGTGCC
This sequence comes from Pseudomonadota bacterium, assembly GCA_046726235.1. Taxonomy (GTDB): domain Bacteria; phylum Pseudomonadota; class Gammaproteobacteria; order Burkholderiales; family Rhodocyclaceae; genus Nitricoxidireducens. The sequence goes on along the minus strand of JBKPAD010000001.1, from coordinate 144,581 downwards.
GGCCCTGATCGTGCAGGGCAAGTACAAGGCGCTTTCCTCCGGCAGCTACGGCGAGCTGATGGCGAACCTCGACAAGCTGATCGCCAAGGTGCGCGCCGAACAAGGCAAGAAGTAAGTCGGCAATGCGGGCGCCGGTCGTATTCGTCACCGGCGCCTCATCGGGACTCGGCGCCGCCTTCGCGCGCCATTACGCGGCGCAGGGCGCCACCCTCGGCCTCGCCGCCCGACGCGGCGAAGCGCTGCAGGAACTCGCGGCGTCGCTGCCTGCAAGATCCCATCTCTATCCGCTCGACGTCACCGACGCCGTCGCGTTGCGTGAAGCCGGCGCCGACTTCATCGCCCGTGCCGGCGTGCCGGACGTCGTCATCGCCAACGCCGGCGTTTCCGTCGGCACCCTGACCGAGGAAGCGGACGACCTCGCCGCCTTCGAGCGTGTGCTGGCCGTCAACCTGACCGGCATGGCGAATACCTTCCACCCGTTTGTCGCAGCAATGAGGGTCGCGCGCCGCGGAAGGCTGGCCGGCATCGCCTCGGTGGCGGGCATCCGCGGCATTCCGGGCGCGGGCGCTTACGGCGCCTCGAAGGCGGCGGCGATCTCCTATCTGGAAAGCCTGCGCGTCGAACTGCGCGGCACGGGCGTCAAGGTCGTCACGCTGTCGCCCGGCTACATCGCGACGCCGATGACCGACGTCAATCCGTATCCGATGCCCTTCATGCTCGACGCCGACGAAGCCGCGCGGCGCATGGCGCGCGTGATCGAGGCCGGGCGCTCCTACGCCGTCGTGCCGTGGCAGATGGCGATAGTCGCCAAGCTCATGCGCCTGCTGCCGGACGCGCTCTACGACCGCCTCTCCGCGCACGCCGGCCGCAAGCCGCGCGGCCTCAGGCTGTAGCGGGCTCGGCGAGCGCCGCGAGCGCAGCGTCGGGCGTCAGGATGCGAAACAGCCCGGCCAGCTTCTGCCGGCGCGCGAGCCGCAGCAAATCCTTGTCGCTCGTCACCAGCCAGTCGGCGCCGCCGTCGCGCGCAAGCTCAAGGAATTTCTGGTCGTCGGCGTCGCGGCAGCGCGGCAGCGGCGCGCCGTCCGGCGGTGCATCGACGGTGCGCGCCAGGCGCCGGTAGTCGGCCAGCGCGTCCTGCTGCAGCGCCGCGCTGGCGCCGAACTGCGGATACGCGGCCACGCGCGCGAACTCGCCGAACACCGCCTCGTTCGCCAGCGCGAGCCAGCGGCCGTCGTCGAGCGCCGCGCGCAGCGGCAGATAGCGGCTGTCGGCGAACAGCCACAGCGACACCAGCACGTTGGTGTCGAGTACCACGCGCAGCGGCCGCGGCAAACAAAACGGGCGCGTCGCCGCGCCCGTCTCCATCGGATTGCCTGCCGGCGTCACTGCTTCTTCTGCATGTCGAGGCGGAACTTCGCGAACGAGCCCGGCGCGTCCTCGAGCGGCTTGAGCTTGCCCTTGGCGGGATCGCGCGCCGGCACCTTGGCGTCGTCGTGCTTGGTGACCCAGGCCTGCCAGTCGGTCCACCACGAGCCTTCGTTCTGCTTGCTGCCGGAGAGCCACTCGTCGGCGGCTTCCGGCAGGGCGGCGGGACCGACCCAGTAGCCGTACTTGTTGGCGACCGGCGGGTTGACAATGCCGGCGATATGCCCCGAGCCGCCGAGCACGAAGCGCACGTTGCCGCCGAAGCGCTTGGCGCCGAGGTAAGTGCTCTTCCACGGCGCGATGTGGTCTTCCATGGTCGAAATGAAGTAGCTCGGCGTCTTGACCTTGCCGAGGTCGATCGACACGCCGGCGATCTCGAGCCCGCCCGGTTCCTTGAGCAGGTTCTTCATGTACATGTTGCGCAGGTAGTAGCTGTGCATCGCGTACGGCATGCGCGTCGAATCGGAGTTCCAGAACAGCAGGTCGAACGGGAACGGGTCCTTGCCCATCAGGTAGTTGTTCACCACGAACGACCAGATCAGGTCGTTGGCGCGCAGCATGTTGAAGGTGCCGGCCATCTCGGAACCTTCCAGGAAGCCGCGCTCCTCCATCTTCTTCTCGAGGCTCGACACCTGCTGCTCGTCGATGAACACGCCGAGCTCGCCGGGGAAGGAGAAGTCGAGCATGGTGGTGAAGAAGGTCGCCGAGGCGATGCGCTTGTCCTTCTTAGCCGCCATCCACGCCAGCGTCGTGCCGAGCAGCGTGCCGCCGAGGCAGTAGCCGACGGCGTTGATCTCCTTCTCGCCGGTCTGCTCGCACACCTTGTCGACGGCCACCAGCGCGGCGTCGGTCAGGTAGTCCTCGAAGCTCTTCTTGGCGAGCTTCTCGTCCGGATTGACCCAGGACATGACGAAGACCGTGTGGCCCTGGTCGGTCGCCCACTTGATGAAGGAGTTCTTCTCGCGCAGGTCGAGGATGTAGTACTTGTTGATCCAGGGCGGGAAGATCAGCAGCGGACGCTTGAACTGCTGCTTGGTAGTCGGGTTGAACTGCAGCAACTGAATCAGGTCGTTCTGGAACACCACCTTGCCGGGCGTCGTGGCGACGTTCTTGCCGAGCTCGAAGGCCGAGGTGTCGGTCATCTTGATGCGTAGCTGGCCGTCGCCTTCCTCGATGTCGCGCAGCAGGTTGTTGAAGCCCTTGACCAGGTTCTGGCCGTGCGTCTTCAGCGTCTCGCGGAAGACTTCCGGGTTGGTCATGGCGAAGTTCGACGGCGACAGCGCGTCGATGAACTGGCGCGTGAAGAAATTGACCTTGCGCTTGTCCTGGTCGCCCATGCCCTCGACGTTGCTGACCGTCTCGTGGATGTGGCGCGCGGTGATCAGGTAGCTCTGCTTGATGAAGTCGAACAGGAAGTGCTGTTCCCACTCCTCGTTGCGGAAGCGGTTGTCGCCCTTGGCCGGCGCGGCGATCGGCGTGGCGTTCATGCCCATGAAGCGCAGCATCGAGTGCTGCCAGAGCGAGAAGTAGTCCCACACCAGGTTCATCTGCGCCTGCGCCAGCTTGTAGGGGTTGGCGAGCATCTTGGCCATCATTTCCATGAAGGCCTGCGCGATGCCGAGTTCGTCGTGCGGCGTGGCGATGCCCTTCTGCATCTGGCGCTGCATGTGCTCGGTGATCAGCTTGGAGGCGCGCTGCGCGACTTCGGCGTAGGTCTTGGCCATTTCCTTGGGATCGGGCAGTTGCTGCTGCGGGGCTTCCTTGGGCTGCGCTGACATTCGGAGTCTCCTGTCTAGTGTGTGCTGATGAAGCGAATGATTCCGTTATCGACGACGCGCTTCACGACGTTCGATTGTTCCATATGGATCAGGTGGGCGATGGCTTCGCCGATGGCGAACATCGTCTGGTGCGGGTCGGCGATGTCGCGCTCGAACAGCACCGGCATCAGTTCGGCCGCCGTGCGTGGGCCTGCGGCGCAGGCCGCCTGCAGCAGCGCGCAGCGTTCGGCGTGATGGGCATGGAGCTGGGCGACGCGCGCGTGGATGCCGCGGAACGGCCGGCCGTGCGAGGGCAGCACCAGCGTGTCGTCGGGCAGGGCGGTGAAGCGGTCGATCGAGGCGAGGAAGGCGCCGAGCCCGTCGTTGGCGGGTGCGGCGGCGAAGGCGCTGACATTGGTCGAGATGCGCGGCAGCAGCATGTCGCCGGAAATCAGCACGCGGATTTCGTCGCAGTACAGGCTGGCGTGCTCGGCCGCGTGGCCGTGGCCGACGATCACGCGCCAGCGGCGTCCGCCGATGGCGATCTCTTCGCCGTCGTTGATGCGCCGGAACGTGTGGGGAATCGCCGGCACGCCGCGGCCGTAGGCGTTGCCGCGCGCTTCGAGCGCCGCGAGGCGCTCGGCGTCGAGGCCGTGGCTGCGGAAGAATTCGAGCATCGCCGGGATCGAGAAGCCGGCCACCTGCTGCTTGATCAACTGCGCCGTCGCGTATTCGCCCAGGGTCATCCACAGCGGCGCGCCGGTCTCGCGTTCGAGCCAGTCGGCCAGCCCGAGGTGGTCCGGGTGGAAGTGGGTGACGATCTGGCGCGTGAGCTTCCTGCCGGCCAGCGCCAGGCGCCAGGCCTCCCTGACCGGATCGAGCGCGATGCCGGTGTCGACGGCCGTGAAGGCGTCGCCGTCGGCGAGCAGCCAGAGGTTGATGTGGTCGAGCGCGAAGGGCAGCGGCATGCGCAGCCAGTGCACGCCGGGCGCGACTTCGACGGTCTCGCCGGCCTCCGGAAGCGCCTCGTGGGTGGTGTGCAACTGCATCATGGTTGTCGGGGAAGAGACTGCCGCGCGGTTTGATTCGCTTCTTGAAATCTGTTTAACTTCCCCGCCGCCGCGCCGTTCCGGGGTTCAGTGCATTGTATGCGGACCCGCTGATGCGCTGCAACATCAACCACTTCGACCTCCTTTACGACCATGGGCGAGCCGACTTTCACCATCACGGAACTCGCACGCGAGTTCGGCGTCACGCCGCGCGCGATCCGGCACTACGAAACGCACGGCCTGCTGTCGCCGGAGCGCGTCGGCCAGAACCGCGTCTACTCCAAGCGCGACCGCACGCGGCTCAAGCTGACGTTGCGCGGCAAACGCCTCGGCCTCGCGCTGACGGAGATCAAGGAGCTGATCGACATGTACGACCACGCGTCCGACGAGTCCTCGCAACTCGTCAAGCTGCTGGCCGTGCTCGCCAAGCGCAAGGAGGCGCTGCAGCAGCAGCGCGAGGACATCGAGGCGGTGCTCGCCGAACTCGACGACTTCGAGGTGCAGTGCCGCGACATCCTGGGCGGCAATGCACCGAGACGGCGCCCGCGCCGCAGTTGAACCCTCGGTTTCGATTGGACCCGAAGTTGACGTTAACGTCAACGTCAACCTAGAATCGCCGGACAACGACAAGGAGGAGACATGACCGTACCCCCGCCGCCCGCCGCGCCGCACTTCGAGCCGCGCGACCCGCACTGGGCCGACAAGGTGCGCCAGAGCTTCGCGCGCCAGACGGTGATGGGCCTGATCGGCGCCGAGCTCGCCGACGTGCGCCCCGGCTGGTGCGAGATTCGCCTGCCGTTCCGCGCCGACCTCTGCCAGCAGCACGGCTTCTTCCATGCCGGCATCACCTCGACGGTGGTCGACAGCGCCGCCGGCTACGCCGGGTTCTCGCTGATGCCGGCCGGCTCCTCGGTGCTGTCGGTCGAATTCAAGATCAACCTGCTGGCGCCCGCCGACGGCGAGTTGCTGATCGCGGTCGGCGAAGTGATCAAGCCCGGCAAGAACCTCGTCGTCACGCGCGGCGACGCCTACGTCGTCAAGGGCATGAAGACGACGCACTGCGCGACCATGCAGCAGACCCTGATGACCATGCACGACAAACCCGAAGCGACGGAGAAGACGAAATGATCGGACTCGACTTTCAACTGGGCGAAACCATCGACATGCTGCGCGATGCGGTGAAGGACTTCGCCGACAAGGAGATCGCGCCGCGCGCCGCCGAGATCGACCGCGTGAACGAATTCCCCGCCGACCTGTGGAAGAAGTTCGGCGACATGGGCCTGCTCGGCATGAGCGCCGAGGAGGAATACGGCGGCACGGCGATGGGCTACCTCGCGCACATCGTCGCCATGGAGGAAATCTCGCGCGCCTCGGCTTCGGTCGGCCTGTCCTACGGCGCCCACTCGAACCTCTGCGTGAACCAGATCCGCCGCAACGGCAACGCGGCGCAGAAGCAGAAATACCTGCCCAAGCTGATCTCGGGCGAGCACGTCGGCGCGCTGGCGATGTCCGAGCCGAACGCCGGTTCCGACGTCGTCTCGATGAAGCTGCGCGCCGACCTCAAGGGCGACCGCTACGTGCTCAACGGCGCCAAGATGTGGATCACCAACGGCGGCGATGCCGACACGCTGGTCGTCTACGCCAAGACCGACCCCGCCGCGGGCGCCAAGGGCATGACCGCCTTCATCGTCGAGAAGGGCATGAAGGGCTTCTCCAAGGGCAGCCACCTCGACAAGCTCGGCATGCGCGGCTCGAACACCTATCCGCTGTTCTTTGACGACTGCGAGGTGCCGGTCGAGAATGTCCTCGGAACGGTGGGCGGCGGCACCAAGGTGCTGATGAGCGGCCTCGACTACGAGCGCGCCGTGCTCTCCGGCGGGCCGCTCGGCATCATGGCCGCCTGCATGGACGCCGTGATTCCGTACATCCATGACCGCAAGCAGTTCGACCAGCCGATCGGCGAATTCCAGCTCATGCAGGGCAAGCTCGCCGACATGTATTCGACCTGGCAGGCGACGCGCGCCTACGTGTACGCCGTCGGCAAGGCCTGCGACCGCATGGACCACAGCCGCACGCTGCGCAAGGACGCCGCCGGCGCCATCCTCTACTCGGCCGAGAAGGCGACCTGGATGGCCGGCGAGGCGATCCAGACGCTCGGCGGCAACGGCTACATCAACGAGTTCCCGGTCGGCCGCTTGTGGCGCGACGCCAAGCTCTACGAGATCGGCGCCGGCACCTCGGAAATCCGCCGCATGCTGATCGGCCGCGAACTGTTCGCGGAAACCGCCTAAGCCGCCATGCACGACAGCGGCACCTTCGGCCTGTTCCTCGCCGCCTCGCTGGCGCTGGCGCTGACGCCGGGTCCGAACTGGCTCTACCTGGTGTCGCGCACCGTCGCCCAGGGGCGCGGCGCCGGGCTGGCCTCGTGGTGCGGCACCACGGCCGGGCTGGTGGTCCATGTGCTGCTTGCCGCTTCCGGCCTCACGGCGCTGCTGGCGCTGGTGCCGGCCGCTTACCAGGCGATCCGCCTGATCGGCGCCGCCTACCTGCTGTGGATGGCGTGGGACCTGATGCGCGCGCCGCCGGCCGACGCGCCGGGCGCAGCGGCGCAGCCCCTGCCGGTGCGCGTCATGCTGCGCCAGGCCTGGCTGACCAGCGTGCTGAATCCAAAGGTCGCCGTCTTCTACGCCGCCTTCCTGCCGCAGTTCATCGACGCCGCGGGCAACGTGCTGGCGCAGACGCTGACGCTGGGCGCGATCAACGTCGCCATGGTCGCCACCGCCGACGTGATCCTGATCCTAATCGCCGCGCGCGTCGCCGCGGCGCTCGGCGTCGGCAGCCGCGTGCTGCTTGGTCGGCGCGCCCTCGGCGCGGTGTTCGCGGGGCTCGCCGCCTGGCTGGCCTTCGACCGCCGCGGCGCCTAGGAATCCGGCATGAATCCCCGCGCCGCCGAAACCCGGAACGCCGCGACGCCGCCTATACAATCCGTTCGGACTTCGCACTGAACGGAACGCCATGGCCACGACTCTCCGCCTCCTCACCGCCGCCGACACCGCCGAACTCGAGCAGGTGCGCCAGTTCTTCCGCAACTACGCGGGCTGGCTCGGCGTCGATCTCTGCTTCCAGAACTTCGACGCCGAGATGGCGAACCTGCCGGGCGCCTACGCGGCGCCGCAGGGCCGCCTGTTCCTGGCGGAAGTCGACGGGCAAGGCGCGGGATGCGTCGGCGTGCGGCCGCTGTCCGACGGCGTCTGCGAACTCAAGCGCCTTTACGTCGAGCCCGCCTACCGCGGCCGCGGCGTCGGCCGCGACCTGATCATGGCGGCGATCCGCGCCGCGCGCGAGATCGGCTACCGCAAGATCATGCTCGACACGCTGCCGAACATGCGCATGGCGCTCAAGCTCTATCGCGAACTCGGCTTCCGCCGCGCGCCGGCCTACTACGCGACGCCGGTGGAAGGCACGCAGTTCCTCGCGCTCGACCTCGAGAACTGGTCGGAAGAGGAAGTCAGCCACGAGAACCTGTTCCACCTGTTCGACTTCAACCGCGCCTGGGCCAGCCAGATGCAGCAGGTCGATCCCGGCTACTTCGAGAAGCTTGCCCACCTGCAGTCGCCCGAGTACCTGTGGATCGGCTGCTCGGATTCGCGTGTGCCGGCGAACCAGATCGTCGGCCTGCTGCCGGGCGAGGTGTTCGTCCATCGCAACGTCGCCAACGTCGTCGTGCACACCGACCTCAACTGCCTGTCGGTGCTGCAATTCGCCGTCGACGTGTTGAAGGTCAAGCACGTCATGGTCGTCGGCCATTACGGCTGCGGCGGCGTCGGCGCCGCGCTGCGGCGCGAGCGCATCGGCCTGGCCGACATCTGGCTGCGCCACGTGCAGGACGTGCACATCAAGCACCTCGCCCGCGTCGATGCGCTGCCGGCCGAGGAGCGCGCCGACCGCCTGTGCGAACTCAATGTCATCGAGCAGGTATTCAACGTCTGCCATACCGTCGTCGTGCAGGATGCCTGGCGCCGCGGCCAGCCGCTGACGGTGCACGGCTGGATTTACGGCCTCAAGGATGGCCTGATGCGCGATCTGGCGCTGACCGTCCATGGTCCGCAGGACGTCGCCGAACGTTACGAAGCGGCGCTCGCCGCACTTGGTTAATCTCAGGAGCACATCATGTCCGACCCGATCGTCATCGTTTCCGCCGCTCGCACTCCCATGGGAGGCTTCCAGGGGGATTTCACGGCACTCACCGCCCCGCAACTCGGCGCCGTCGCCATCAAGGCCGCCGTCGAGCGTGCCGGCATCAAGCCGGAGCAGGTCGAGGAAGTCATCATGGGCAACGTGCTGCAGGCGGGCGTCGGCCAGGCCCCGGCGCGGCAGGCGGCGCTGGGCGCCGGGCTGCCGCTGTCGGTCGGCTGCACGACGGTGCACAAGGTCTGCGGCTCGGGCATGAAGGCGACGATGTTCGCGCACGACCTGCTGATCGCCGGTAGCAACGACGTCATGGTCGCCGGCGGCATGGAGTCGATGACCAACGCGCCTTACCTGCTGCCCAAGGCGCGCGGCGGCTATCGCCTCGGCCACGGCCAGATGCTCGACCACATGTTCTTCGATGGCCTCGAAGACGCCTATCAGAAGGGCCGCCTGATGGGCACCTTCGCCGAGGAATGCGCCGAGTCCTACGGTTTCACGCGCAAGGACCAGGACGACTTCGCCATCGCCTCGACGACGCGCGCCCAGGCCGCGATCAAGGACGGCTCGTTCAAGTGGGAGATCGCGCCGGTCACCGTCTCGGGTCGCAAGGGCGACGTGATCGTCGAGAACGACGAGCAGCCGCCGAAGGCGCAGATCGACAAGATTCCCGGCCTCAAGCCGGCCTTCAAGAAGGACGGCACGGTCACCGCCGCCAACTCGTCGTCGATCTCCGACGGCGGCGCGGCGCTGGTGCTGATGCGCGCCTCGACTGCCGAGAAGCTTGGCCTCGCGCCGCTCGCCCGCATCGTCGGCCATGCCACGCATGCGCAGGAGCCGAACCTGTTCACGACGGCCCCCGTCGGCGCGATGAAGAAGCTGTTCGCCAAGAACGGCTGGACGGCCGACAGCGTCGACCTCTACGAGATCAACGAAGCCTTCGCCGTCGTCACCATGGCGGCGATGAAGGACCTCGCGTTGCCGCACGAAAAGGTCAACGTCCATGGCGGCGCCTGCGCGCTCGGCCATCCGATCGGCGCCTCGGGCGGCCGCATCATCGTCACGCTGATCGGCGCGCTGAAGAAGCACGGCAAGAAGCGCGGCGTCGCCAGCCTGTGCATCGGCGGCGGCGAGGCGACGGCGCTCGGCATCGAGCTGATCTGAAGCACCGTTGGCCGGCACCTACCTCAAGCTGCTACTGACCATGACGATCTGGGGCGGCACCTGGGTGGCGGGGCGCTACGCCGTGCAGTCGGCGCCGCCGCTCGGCATCGCCGTCTGGCGTTTCCTGATCGCCGGCGGCGCGCTGCTGGCGCTCACCGCCTGGCGCAACGGCGGCCTGCCGCGCCCGAATCGTCGTGAGTGGACGCTGATCGCCAGCCTCTCGCTGACCGGCATCTTCCTCTACAACCTCTGCTTCCTTTACGGCCTGCAGCGCCTCGCCGCCGGCCACGCAGCGCTGGTGGTGGCGCTGAATCCCGTCATGGTGATGCTCGGTGCAGCATGGCTGCAGGGCGAGCGCCTGACGCCGGCGAAGCTGGCCGGCGCCGCGATCGCGCTCGTCGGCTGCCTGACCGTCATCGGCCACGGCTCGCCGCTGGCGCCGCTGGCCGGCGACATCGGCCTCGGCGAAATCCTCATCGTCGGCTGCGCGCTGTTCTGGACGATGTATACGCTGATCGGCCGCGGCGCCACGCGCACGCTGCCGGCGCTGACCGTCACCGCCTACAGCACCGTCGGCGGCTGCCTGCTGCTGTTCCTCGCCGCGCTCGTCGACGACCCGGCGGCGCTGGTGCCCGACTACGCGCCGATGGTCTGGCTGTGCATCCTGTTCCTCGCGCTGCTCGGCACGACGCTCGGCTTCACCTGGTTCAACCAGTCGGTCGCCCGCATCGGCGCCGCGCGCGCATCGATTTTCATCAACCTCGTGCCTGTCGCCGCCGTGCTGTCCGGCGCCTGGCTGCTCGACGAGCGGCTCGGCCTGTCGGTGCTCGCGGGCGGCGCGCTCGTCCTCGCCGGCGTCGTGCTCACGCAGCGCGCCGCGCAACCCCTGCCGGAGAATCCACGATGATCCTCAATGAATCGCAACAGATGATCCGCGACACCCTGCGCGACTTCGCGCGCGAGCAACTCGCGCCGAAGGCGCACGACTGGGACCGCGACGGCACCTTCCCCGCCGAAGCGCTGCAGGAGCTCGCCGCGCTCGGCGTCTGGGGCATGGCGGTGCCCGAGGAATGGGGCGGCGCCGGCCTCGACTACCTGACGCTGGCCGTCGCGCTGGAGGAAATCGCCGCCGGCGACGGCGCCACCTCGACCATCCTCTCGGTGCAGAACTCGCTCGTCTGCGGCATCCTGATGAAGTACGGCAACGACGCGCAGAAGGAGCGCTGGCTCAAGGGCGCGGCGAGCGGCTCGCTGCTCGGCTGCTTTTGCCTCACCGAGCCGCACGTCGGCTCCGACGCCTCCGCGATCAAGACGCGCGCCGTCAAGGACGGCGACGGCTGGGTGCTCAACGGCGTCAAGCAGTTCATCACCTCGGGCAAGAACGCCAAGATCGCCATCGTCTTCGCCGTCACCGATCCGGCCGCCGGCAAGAAGGGAATCTCCTGCTTCCTGGTGCCGACCGAGACCAAAGGCTACGTCGTCGCGCGCCTCGAAACCAAGCTTGGTCTCCACGCCTCCGACACGGCGCAGATCGTGTTCGAGGATTGCCGCATCCCAGGCGATTGCCTGCTCGGCAACGAGGGCGACGGCTACCGCATCGCCCTGTCGAACCTCGAAGCCGGCCGCATCGGCATCGCCTCGCAATCCGTCGGCATGGCGCGCGCCGCGCTCGAAGCGGCGCTCAAGTACGCGCAGGAACGCGAAGCCTTCGGCAAGCCAATCATCGAGCACCAGGCCGTGAGCTTCCGCCTCGCCGACATGGCGACCAAGATCGAGGCCGCACGCCAGTTGGTGTGGCATGCCGCCACGCTGCGTGATGCCGGCCAGCCGTGCTTGAAGGAAGCGAGCATGGCGAAGCTGTTCGCTTCGGAGATGGCGGAGCGGGTGTGTTCGGACGCCATCCAGATTCATGGCGGCTACGGGGTCGTGACGGACTTCCCGGTCGAGCGGATTTATCGTGATGTGCGGGTTTGCCAGATTTACGAAGGGGCTTCCGACATTCAGCGTTTGGTGATTGGTCGGGCGTTGGTCGGATGAAGGGCGCAACCATCTCCCGTCTTGGCGTGGTGCGGGCTCGGGCCGCCGGGGGGCTCTGCTGCGCTTCGTGTCACCCGGATCGGGCTGGCGCCCGCTCCTCCTTCTTTACCTACGTGCAGCAGAGCCCCCACCGTCCCGAGCGGCTGCGCCCTGCCTCTTTGGCGGATCAAATCCAGTGGCGTATCCAGCCATGGATGGCGGGTGTCAGATTCCCGCAGGTAAAGGAGGAGGACCGCGCGCGGGCGCGGTCCGGGGGACACGGAGGGGATCGGACACCCGCCGGCCATGGCACGCACCGAGGTAACCAACCATGAACGAAAAACAACCCATCGAATTCTGGTTCGACTTCACCTCGCCCTATTCGTACCTGATGAGCGAGCGCATCGACGACCTCGCCGCGAAGCACGGCCGCAAAGTGAAGTGGAAACCGATCCTGCTCGGCGCGCTGTTCAAGACCACCGGCGCGCAGCCGCTGACCAAGGTGCCGCTCAAGGGCGAATACAGCATCCGCGACTTCGCGCGCTCGGCGCGCTACCTCGGCATCGAATACCGCTACCCGTCGACGTTCCCTCAGGTCACCCTGGCGACGGCGCGCGCCTACTACTGGCTGCACGACCGTGATTGCGGCATGGCGCGCAAGTACGCGCATGCCGCCTTCCGCGCCGCCTTCACCGAGGACCGCGACATCTCCGATCCGGCCGTCGTCGTCGAACTCGCGGCGGCGCAGGGTGCGGACGGCGCGGCGCTGGCTGAAGCGCTCGGCACGCAGGAGATCAAGGAGCGGCTGAAGCAGGAATGCGATGCGGCGATCGCGCGCGGCGTTTGCGGCGCGCCGTTCGTGATCATCGACGACGAACCGTTCTGGGGCGCCGACCGGCTGCCGCAGATCGACAAGTGGCTGGAAACGGGAGGCTTCTGATGTCGGTCATCAAATCGCAGATCAACACCCGCAGCGACGAGTTCAAGGCCAACGCCGCCGCCATGCGCGCGCTGGTCGACGACCTGCGCGAAAAGACGGAGCAGGTGTCGCGCGGCGGCTCGGAGGAAGCGCGGCAGAAGCACCTCGCGCGCGGCAAGCTGCTGGCGCGCGACCGCGTCAACGGGCTGCTCGATCCGGGCACGTCCTTCCTCGAGTTGTCGGCGCTCGCGGCGTACGGCATGTACGGCGGTGACGTGCCCTCGGCCAGCGTCGTGGCCGGTATCGGCCGCGTCTCGGGCGTCGAGTGCATGATCGTCGCCAACGACGCGACGGTGAAGGGCGGCACCTACTATCCGCTGACGGTGAAGAAGCACCTGCGCGCGCAGGAAGTGGCGCTCGAGAACCGGCTGCCCTGCCTCTACCTCGTAGACTCCGGCGGCGCCTTCCTGCCGATGCAGGACGAGGTGTTCCCCGATCGCGACCACTTCGGCCGCATCTTCTTCAACCAGGCCAACCTTTCGGCGCTGGGCATCCCGCAGATCGCCGTCGTCATGGGCTCCTGCACCGCCGGCGGCGCCTACGTGCCGGCGATGTCCGACGAGTCGATCATCGTGCGCAACCAGGGCACCATCTTCCTCGGCGGCCCGCCGCTGGTGAAGGCCGCGACCGGCGAGGTCGTCAGCGCCGAAGACCTCGGCGGCGGCGACGTGCATACGCGCATCTCGGGCGTCTGCGACCACCTGGCCGAGAACGACCATCACGCGCTGTCGATCGCGCGCCGCATCGTCGGCAACCTCAACTGGAGGAAGCCGGTGGGGCTCGACGTCGCCGCGCCGGAAGCGCCGCTCTACGACCCGGAAGAGCTCTACGGCATCATCCCCGCCGACACGCGCAAGCCCTTCGACGTGCGGGAAGTCATCGCGCGCATGGTCGACGGCTCGCGCTTCGACGAGTTCAAGGCGCGCTACGGCGCCACGCTCGTCACCGGCTTCGCGCGCCTGCATGGCTACCCGGTCGGCATCGTCGCCAACAACGGCATCCTGTTCTCGGAGTCGGCGCAGAAGGGCGCGCACTTCATCGAGCTCTGCGCGCAGCGCGGCATCCCGCTGGTCTTCCTGCAGAACATCACCGGGTTCATGGTCGGCCGCAAGTACGAGAACGGCGGCATCGCCAAGGATGGCGCCAAGATGGTCACCGCCGTAGCGACGGCGAAGGTGCCGAAGTTCACCGTGCTGATCGGCGGCTCCTTCGGCGCCGGCAACTACGGCATGTGCGGCCGCGCCTATTCGCCGCGACTGCTGTGGATGTGGCCGAACTCGCGCATCTCGGTGATGGGCGGCGAACAAGCGGCGAGCGTGCTGTCCACCGTGCGCCGCGACGGCATCGAAGCCAAGGGTGGCGCCTGGAGCGCCGAGGAGGAGGAAGCCTTCAAGGCGCCGATCCGCGACCAGTACGAGACGCAGGGCCACCCGTACTACGCGACGGCGCGCCTCTGGGACGACGGCGTGCTCGACCCGGCGCAGACGCGGCGCGCGCTCGGCCTCGGCATTTCCGCTTCGCTCAACGCGCCGATCGAGAAGACGACCTTCGGCGTCTTCCGGATGTAAGGGGGAAACCATGTACCAGAACATCCTCACGGAAGTGGACGGCGTCGTCGGCATCGTCACGCTGAACCGCGCCGACCGCCACAACGCCTTCGACGACGCCACGATCGTCGAATTGATCGACGCGCTGACGATGATGGAGGTCGAGGAGACGGTGCGCGTCGTCGTGCTGTCCTCGACCGGCAAGAGCTTCTCGGCCGGCGCCGACCTCAACTGGATGAAGGCCGCCGCGCAGCAGGGCGAGGCGGAGAACCTGCGTGATGCGCGCAACCTCGCCGAGATGCTGCGCAAGATCGCGCAGATGCCCAAGCCCGTCGTCGCCCGCGTGCAGGGGCCGGCCTACGGCGGCGGCGTCGGCGTGATCGCGGCCTGCGACATCGCCATCGCCACCTTCGACGCGCAGTTCGCGCTCACCGAGGTCAAGCTCGGGCTGATCCCCTCGGCGATCAGCCCGCACGTCATCGCCGCCGTCGGCGAACGCTACGCGCGCCGCTACATGCTGACGGCCGAGCGTTTCTCGGCCGCCGAGGCCTACCGCCTCGGCCTGGTGCACGAGATCGTCGCCGACCCCGAGGCGCTCGACGAGGCCGTCGGCCAGGTCGTCGACGCGCTGCTCAACAACGGCCCGATGGCACTCGCCGCCTGCAAGTCGCTGATCGGCGCCGTCGCCGGCCATCCGCTTTCGGCCCACCTGATCGAAGACACCGCCCACCGCATCGCGCGTATCCGCGGCACCGAGGAAGCGCAGGAGGGCATGGCGGCGTTCCTCGAAAAGAGGAAACCCAACTGGGTTCTCGGGAGCTGAGATGTTCGACAAGATCCTGATCGCCAACAGAGGCGAAATCGCCTGCCGCGTCATCAAGACGGCGCGGCGCATGGGCATCCGCACCGTCGCGGTGTATTCCGAGGCCGACGCCGGCGCGCGCCATGTACGCCTCGCCGACGAGGCGGTCTGCATCGGTCCGGCCGCCGCGCGCGAGTCCTATCTGGTCGCCGACAAGATCGTCGCCGCTTGCCGGCAGACGGGTGCGCAGGCTGTGCATCCGGGCTACGGCTTCCTGTCGGAGAACGAGGAGTTCGCCGAGGCGCTGGCCGCCAGCGGCATCGTCTTCATCGGGCCGCCGGTGTCGGCGATCCGCGCCATGGGGCTGAAGTCGGAGAGCAAGAAGCTGATGGAGAAGGCCGGCGTGCCGCTGACGCCCGGCTACCACGGCGACGAGCAGGCGCCCGACTTTCTGCGCCAGCAGGCCGACCGCATCGGCTACCCGGTGCTGATCAAGGCTTCGGCCGGCGGCGGCGGAAAGGGCATGCGCGCCGTCTACAAGACCGAGGAATTCCTCGACGCGCTCGCCTCGTGCAAGCGCGAGGCGGCGTCGAGCTTCGGCGACGAGCACGTGCTGATCGAGAAGTACCTGCAGCGCCCGCGCCACATCGAGATCCAGGTGTTCGGCGACACGCACGGCAACTGCGTCTATCTGTTCGAGCGCGACTGCTCCGTGCAACGCCGCCACCAGAAGGTGCTGGAAGAAGCGCCGGCGCCGGGCATGACGCCCGAGCGCCGCGCGGCGATGGGCAAGGCCGCCGTCGATGCCGCCAAGGCCGTCGGCTACGTAGGTGCCGGCACCGTCGAGTTCATCGTCAACCAGGACGGCACGTTCTATTTCATGGAAATGAACACGCGCCTGCAGGTCGAGCATCCGGTGACCGAGATGATCACCGGGCTGGACCTCGTCGAATGGCAGCTGCGCGTTGCCGCGGGCGAGCCGCTGCCGCTGGCGCAGGAGCAACTGGCGATTCGCGGCCATGCGCTCGAGGCGCGCATCTACGCCGAAGACCCGGACAAGGGCTTCCTGCCGTCGACCGGCCGGCTCGTTCACCTCGCGCCGCCCGAGGAATCGCTGCACGTGCGCGTCGACACCGGCGTCGAGCAGGGCGACGAAATCTCGCCGCACTACGACCCGATGATCGCGAAGCTGATCGTCTGGGACGAGACGCGCGAGCGCGCGCTGGCGCGCATGCTGCAGTCGCTGGCGCAGTACCGCGTCGTCGGCGTCGCCAACAACATCGGCTTCCTCTCGCGCCTCGTCGCCTGCCCGGCGTTCGCGCATGCCGACCTCGACACGGGCCTGATCGAACGCGAGAAGGATTTCCTGTTCGCCGACGGCAGCGTCGAACCGCCGCGCGAGGTCTTCCTCGCCGCCGCGCTCGCCGAGTTGCTGCGCGAGCAGGCCGTGGCGCGCGAGGCGGCAACGGGCGATGCCGATCCGCATTCGCCCTGGCACCAGCGCGACGGCTGGCGCATCAACAGCGCCGCGCGGCGCGCGCTCGCGTTCCGCGCCGGGGAGGCCGAGAAATCCGTCGACGTCGCCTACGCGGGCCGCGGCTTCGTGCTCGGCCTCGACGGCCAGGCGACGCCGGCCGCGGGCGAGATGGCGCCGCGCAGCCAGTTGCGCGCCGACCTCGGCGGCCGCCGCATCAACGCGACGGTGGTGGTCGCCGGCGAACGCCGCCACGTCTTCCTCGACGGTCGCGCCTTCATCCTCTCTGCCGTCGATCCGCTGTTCCATGCCGGCGAAGGCGGCGGCGCGGAGGGCGGGCTGACGGCACCGATGCCGGGAAAGGTCATCGCGCTGATAGCCAGGCCCGGCGACAAGGTCGAGAAGGGCGCGCCGCTGCTGATCCTCGAGGCGATGAAAATGGAGCACACGATCGCCGCGCCGGCTGCCGGCACGGTGAAGGAATTCCGCTACGGCGTCGGCGACCAGGTCGGCGACGGCGCGGAACTGGTCGACTTCGAGGCGGCATCATGAGCCTGCCGGCGAAGGTCAGGATCGTCGAGGTCGGCGCGCGCGACGGCCTGCAGAACGAGAAGCAGCCGGTCGCCACCGAGGCCAAGGTCGAACTGATCCGCCGCCTCGGCGAGGCGGGACTGACGGCGATCGAGGCCACGGCTTTCGTCTCGCCGAAGTGGGTGCCGCAGATGGCGGACAACGCGGAAGTGATGGCGCGCATCGAGCGCCGCGCGGGCGTGTCCTATCCGGTGCTGGTGCCGAACGAGAAGGGCCTCGAAGCGGCGCTCGCCGCCGGCGCGACCGAAGTCGCGGTGTTCGGCGCCGCGTCGGAAGCGTTCTCGCAGAAGAACATCAACTGCTCGGTCGCCGAGTCGCTCGAACGCTTTCGCCCGGTCGTCGCGGCGGCGAAGCAGCGCGGCGTCGCGGTGCGCGGCTATGTCTCCTGCGTGCTCGGCTGTCCGTACCTGGGCGAGGTGAAGCCGGCGGCCGTCGCCGAAGTGGCCGGCGCGCTGTTCGACATGGGCTGCTACGAGATCAGCCTCGGCGACACCATCGGCGCCGGCACGCCCGAGAAGACCAAAGCGATGATCGAGGCGGTTGCGCGACGCGTGCCGTTGAAGAAGCTCGCCGGCCACTATCACGACACCTACGGCATGGCGGCGGCGAACATCTATGCGTCGCTCGAGATGGGTGTCGCGACGTTCGACGCCTCGGTCGCGGGACTCGGCGGCTGCCCCTACGCGGCGGGCGCCTCGGGTAACGTCGCCACGGAAGACGTCGTATGGCTGATGAACGGACTCGGCATCGGGACCGGCATCGACCTCGATCGCCTCGTCGACACGGGCGCCTGGATTTCGTCGCTGCTCGGGCGCGAGCCGAATTCGAAAGTGGCGCGCGCGCTGCTGGCGAAGAGATCGGCGTGAACGAAGAGCAGGATATCTACCCTTGCGTCGGCATCTGCCTTCCGGACGCCGACGAGGCCTACTGCCTCGGTTGCGGGCGGCCATGGGGTCAGCCGCGTCCCGCCTCCGCGCCGGCAGAGGCGCCGCCGCCCGAGCCGAATGACGCCCCGCCTGCCTGATTCGCTGCGCGTCCTCGAGCGCGGCTGGCTGTCGTCGAACAACATCGTCGCCTTCGAGGGCGAGACGGCGACGCTCATCGACAGCGGCTATGTCGGCCACGCGGTGCAGACCGAGGCGCTGGTGCGCGAAGCGCTTGGCGGCCGGCGTCTCGCGCGCCTCATCAACACCCACTCGCACTCCGACCACATCGGCGGCAACGCCGCGATTCAGCGTGCCTTCGGCTGCGAGATTGCGATTCCGTCCGGCATCGAGGAACACGTCACGCAATGGGACGAAGAGGCGCTGCTGCTGACGCCGGCGCGCCAGCGTGCCGACCGCTTCCGCCACGACGCGGTGATCCGTCCCGGCGACGAATTCACGCTTGGCGGCCTGACGTGGCGTGCATGGCATGCGCCGGGGCACGACATGGAGGCGCTGGTGTTCCACTGCGAGGAGCGCCGGCTGCTGATCTCGGGCGACGCGCTGTGGCAGGACGGCTTCGGCATCGTCTTCGCCGATGTGCTCGGCAGGGGAGGCGGCCTGGCGGCGACGCGCACGACGCTGGAGATGCTCGGGCAGCTGGCCATCGACACGGTGATCCCGGGCCACGGCGCGGTGTTCAGCGACGTCGACGCGGCGCTGGCGCGCGCGTGGAAGCGCCTTGCCGCCTTCGAGGAAGATCCGGCGCGCATGGCGCGGAACGCCATCAAGGCCTGCTTCATCTTCAATCTGCTGGATCTGGAGCGGCTGCCGGTCGCCGAGCTGGAGGCTTACGTCGCCGGCGTGCCGTTCTTCGTCGATGTCGGCGCACGCACGCTCGGCATGCCGACGGATGCGCTGTCGCGCTGGCTCTACGAGGAACTGCTGAAGGCGAAGGCGATCGCGGTCGCGGACGGCTTCATCGTGCCGACGATGGCGGCCTGAGCGCCGCCTATTTCTTCTTCGGCGTCCACATCACGGCGATGACGCCGAGCCGCACGGTGTAGCCGCGCACGTACTGGTCGCCGATCATCAGGCGCTCGCCGCCGGTCGGCAGCGCGCTCATCATCAACTCGGTGACCTTGTCCTCGGGCAGCTGCGTGGCGCCGTCGCCGTGCCAGAGCTTGACGCCGCCGCAGTCGTCGCGGTCGATCAGCAGCGTGCGGTCGGTCTTCTTGTCGTGCAGGTGCACGACGACGCCGTTCTTCGTGCGCTGCGCGCTGGCCATGCCGGCGGTGGTCGGGATGGGCGCGCTGCCTTCGGGCGTCGCGTTCTCGGACAGGACCTGGGTCTCGTCCTCGTTGAGCATGCTCTCGCCCTCGGTATGCCAGACGCGGTACTTGCCGGTCGGCTCGAGCTGGATCAGCAGCGTGTTGTCGGCGGCGTTCGCCGTGAGGCTCGCAAGGACGAGGGTCACGGCCGTCACTATTGTTGTCGTGCGCATGACGGAACTCCGGTTGGGGAGCCGCCAACATACTCCGATTCGATGAAGCGTCAATTACCCGCCCGGGTGGCGTGCCGCCTGGGTTTTGCCCTGCCAGCCCCAGGCGTCGGCGGGGATTTCGCGCACGATGACGTAGCTCGCGGCGTCGATGCGGCCGAGGATGGCTTCGGCGGCGGCGAAGGCGGCGGCGACGAAGGCGGCCTTCTCTTCCGCCGTATTCGTGCCGGCCGTGACGTTGGCCTCGACGAAGAAGGTCGCGCGGCCGTCGGCGCTGACCGACCGGCCGCCGACGTGCCAGTGATGCGGCGCGACGCACTGGACGACGGCGGCGGTGAGTTCGCGTTGCTTGTGCAGCACGTCGACGACGAGATCGGTCATGCGCGTCGCGAAGCGTTCGATGTTCTCCGGCAGGCAGGGGCCGGCGAGCTTGATGTCGAGGTAGGGCATCGATTCTCCTTCAGCGCAGCAGCGGGCTGGGGAACAGCGCCAGCGCCGGGAAGGCGCGGCCGAGCCGGAACACCGGCACGCGGGTCTCGACCGGCGCCGGGCGCTCGACGCTGAACGCCGCCGGCTGCAGCGCGGAGACGACGACAGGCTGCGCGTTCGCCACCCGCCAGTCGTCGCCGGGGCGCAGCAGCACGTCGCCTTCGCCGTCCTGGGTGATCCAGAGCTCGCCCGACCGGCACGCGATGCGGTGGCCGGCGGCGTCCGTCAGCGTCAGCAGTTCGCGGCGCGAAAGCTCGCAGTGCGTGTGTTGCGTGATCCTGGCCATGGTCGTATCCTTTAATGCGAAAAGCGCATCGATGTTTCTGTGTCATCAAGGTACGACTAGCAACGGTGGATGACAAACGATCAATCTGAATGTGTTAGATGAGAAAAAATCATGCATGACCTGCGCAGCCTGCCGTCGCTCGATCCGCTCAAGGGCTTCGAGGCGGCCGCCCGCCACGGCAGCTTCACCAAGGCGGCGGCCGAACTGTTCCTGACGCAGTCGGCGATCAGCCGGCAGATCGCGACGCTGGAGGAGCAACTCGGCGTGCGCCTGTTCCGCCGCGAGGTGCGCCGCCTGACGCTGACGCCCGAAGGCGAGATCCTGCAGCGCGCCGTCGGCGAGACGCTGTCGCGGCTCGCGGAAGTCTGCGCCGGCCTCAAGGCGGCGCGACGGCGGCCGCGCGTCACCGTCTCGGCGGCGGTCAGCATCGCCTCGCTGTGGCTGGTGCCGCGGCTCGCCGCCTTCCAGGAACTCGAGCCCGACCTCGACGTGCTGATCTCGGCCGACAACCGCCTGATCGACCTCGACCGCGAGGGCATCGACCTGGCGCTGCGCTACGTCGCACCCGAAACTGCGCCGCCCGGCGCGGTGGCGCTGTTCGAAGAACTGGTGTTCCCGGTCGCGAGCCCGCGGTTGGCCGCGACGCTGCCGGCCGTGCTGAAGCCGGAGCATCTCGCGCAGTTGACGCTGCTTGCCTTTGAGAGCGGCAACAAGACGCCGTGGTTCGAGTGGGAGCCGTGGCTGCAGGGGCTCGGCCTCGGCCAGGCGGCGCCGCAGGCGGTGCTGCGCTTCAACCAGTATGACCAGCTGATCCGCGCCGCCGAGGACGGCCGCGGGCTGGCGCTGGGCCGGGGCCCGCTGGTCGCGCAGTCGATCGCCGAAGGCCGGCTGGTCGCGCTCGGCGACGCGCGCCACCGCGTCGAGCGCACCTACTATCTGGTGCGCGGACCGGCCGGAATGCGGCCGGAAGTGGACCGCTTCGCCGCCTGGCTGGTCGCCGAAGCGAAGGCGACCGCGCGCTCAGCGGCGGCGTAAATCCCGAATCGCCGGCAGGAAGACTTCGGTCACCAGCAGCGGGCGGCCGCGATGCAGGAAGCGCGAGCGCCGCGCCCAGAGCGCGGGCAGGGCGCAGCCGACCGCCTGCTGCGCGCGCCGGTGCAACGGATGGCCGGCGTCGAGGCGCTCGCAATGCAGCGCGCCGCGGACGATGCGCGGATCGGCGAACAGCGCCGCGCCGAGCGGCCGACCGCCGACGCCCGCCGCCATGCGCCATGCGCCGCGCAGGTCGCGCGGGGCGATCACGCTGTGGGCGAAGACGACCGCGCGCCCGTCGGCGACCAGCAGCACTTCGCGCAGCCAGGCGCGGCGGCCGCGCGGCAGGCCGATCAGGCGGCGTTCGTCTTCGTTCGGCAGCGCCGTCGCCTGGCGCAGCACGCGCACCTGCAGCGTCGAGCAGCGTGCGGCGAGGCGGGCGGTTAGGGAGGCGGGGTCCGTTAGCCAGGGCCGCAACCAGGCCGGTGAGCCGGCCTGAAAGGCCTGCGATTTCCACTGGCGGTCGGCGCGATCCATCGGCGGCTGGCGGGCGCCGCGGCGCCCCGGACGGGAGGGGCGCCGATGCTACCATAGGGCCTCGCCCCGACCTTTCGCGCCATGTCCGTCCCTCGCCTGCAACTCGTCCTCATCAGCGGCCTGTCCGGTTCCGGCAAGAGCATCGCCCTCAATGTGCTCGAGGACGCCGGCTTCTATTGCGTCGACAACCTGCCCGCGAACCTGCTGCCGCAACTCGTGGCGCAACTGCGCAACGAGGGCTACACGAGTGTCGCGGTGGCCGTCGACATGCGCGGCGGCGCCAGTATCGCCGCGCTGCCCAAACAGCTGCGCGACCTGCGCGAGAATCCGGCCATCGACCTGCGCTTCGTCTTCCTCGACGCGCGCGACGACGTGCTGATCCAGCGCTTTTCCGAGACGCGCCGCCGCCATCCGCTGGCGAGCGACGACACCACGCTGGCCGAGGCGATCGCGCGGGAGCGCGACGCGCTCGAGACGCTCGCCAACCTCGGCCACCGCATCGATACCGGCAACCTGCGGCCCAACGCGCTGCGCGCCCTGGTCAAGGACTTCGTTTCGCTGGTCGATGGCGCGGGCTTGACGCTGCTGTTCGAATCCTTTGGCTTCAAGCACGGCCTGCCGCTCGACGCCGACCTCGTCTTCGATGTGCGCTGCCTGCCGAACCCGCATTACGACCCGGCGCTGCGGCCGCTGACGGGGCGCGATCCGGAAGTGATCGCCTTCCTCGAATGCCAGGAGGAGGCGATGAAGATGGCCGAGGACATCCGCCGCTTCGTCGCCGACTGGCTGCCGGCCTACATCCGCGACAATCGCTCCTACCTCACGGTGGCGCTCGGCTGCACCGGTGGCCAGCACCGCTCGGTGTATTTCGCCGAGTGGCTGGCGCGGCAGTTCGCCGGCCAAGTGAAAGTCCTCGTCCGCCACCGCTCGCTGGCGGACCAATGAATTCCCGCTGGCTTCATCTGGTTCGCCCGGGCGACTGGTTCGTGGCGGGCGTCGCGCTGATCGCCGTCGGCGTCTCATTTCCGCTGCTCTGGCGCGGCGGTCCGGCCGAGAAGGCGATCGTCAAGCGCGACGGCACGGTCGTCGCCGAACTGCCGCTGTCGATCACCAAGCGCATCGAGGTCGAGGGCGCGCTCGGCGTCTCCGTGATCGAGGTACGCCCGGGCCGCGCCCGCGTCGCCTCGGACCCGGGTCCGCGCCAGTACTGCGTCAAGCAGGGCTGGCTGACGCAAGCGAACGCGGTCGCGATCTGCGCGCCGAATCACGTCACGCTGGCGCTCGTCGGCAAGCAGGGCGGCTATGACAGCCTCAACTATTGATCTCGCCGTCACGGCGGACGACCGCCGCATCGCGCGCTATGCCGCGGCGGCGATCGCATTGACGGTCGCCGAGGCGGCGATCCCTTCGCCGCTGCCTGGCGTCAAGCCGGGCCTCGCCAATATCGTCGTCCTCGTCGTGTTGCTGCGCCATGGCTGGCGGGCGGCGGTGTGGGTGTCGCTGCTGCGCGTGTTCGCGGGCAGCCTGGTCATCGGCCAGTTCATGGCGCCGGGCTTCTTCCTGAGCCTCGCCGGCACGGTTTGCAGCCTCGGCGTGCTGGCGGCGGCGAACGGATTGCCGCGGCGCTGGTTCGGGGCGGTGAGCCAGAGTATTCTCGCGGCGTTCGCCCACATCGGCGGACAGGTCGTGCTGGCGCGCCTGTGGCTGGTGCCGCACGACGGCGTGTTCTACCTGGTGCCGGTGTTCGCCGCTTCGGCGCTGATATTCGGCATCGTCAACGGACTCGTTGCCGCGCGCTTCATCGACGAAGGGAAGACATGAATCGAGCCATCGCCGTCGCCCTCACCGGCGCTTCCGGCATGCCTTACGGCCTGCGCCTGGTCGAGTGCCTGATCGAGGCGGGGGAGAAGGTCTGGCTGCTTTATTCGCAGGCGGCGCAGATCGTCGCCAAGCAGGAGCTTGAGCTGACGCTGCCGGCGCAGCCGCGCGAGGCGCAGCGGATGCTGGCCGATCGCTTCGGCGCGCGCGAGGGACAGCTCGAGGTGTTCGGCCGCGAGGACTGGAACGCGCCGCTGGCCTCGGGCTCGAATCCGCCGCGCGCCTACGTGATCTGCCCTTGCAGCATGGGCACGCTGGCGAAGGTCGCGGCCGGCATGGCCGATGACCTGATCAGCCGCGCCGCCGACGTCGCGCTCAAGGAAGGCCGCAAGCTGGTGATCGTGCCGCGCGAAACGCCGCTCTCGGCCATCCACCTCGAGAACATGCTGCGCCTGTCGCGCGCCGGCGCCGTGATCCTGCCGCCGAGCCCGGGCTTCTATCACCACCCGCAGACGGTCGCCGACATCGTCGACTTCGTCGTCGCGCGCATCCTCGACCAGCTCGGCGTCGCCCACTCGCTGCTGCCGCGCTGGGGCGAAACGGGCTCCTAAGCACGCCGCGGGCGGCGCTATGGCTTTCGTTGGATTGACCGCCTGGCTGGCGCAGCGTAGGTTTCGCCTGTCGTTTTCAGGTCCGTCCGATGAGCCCAGTCCTTGAACGTGTTGCCGAGACCGCCCGCCACTGGCGCCGGCGCGAGGACTTGTCACCGGGCGACCGCTACATCGCGACGCAATTGGACCATCTGGCGTCCTTCCTCTCCGGCAAGCCCTTCCCGCCCGGCGCCGACATCGATTCGCTGCACGTCCTCAGCTGCCGGCTCTGCCAGCGCATCGGCGCCGATTGCTGCCGCCGCGAAAGCGAAGCCTGCTGCATGGGCTTCAGCACCGCCGCCTGAGACGGATTTCCAACCTGAGTTGTTGACAAGGCTGCTGTCCTGGCGGTCCTTGCTTGTGGCTGGCCGCTCGCTCCAAAAGGATTGACGTAGTGGTGGTCATGCCGGTAGCCTAATGACTTGTCGGTCATTAGGCTGTCCAGATCTTGGCTACCCCCGCACAATCCCGCCGCCGCAAGGAGGCTCGCCCCGGCGAAATCGCCGCCGCGGCGCTCGAGCTTTTCGCCGAGAAAGGCTTCGCCGCGACGCGTATGGACGACGTCGCCGAGCGTGCCGGTGTCTCCAAGGGCACGGTCTACCTGTACTTCGAGAACAAGGAGGCGCTGTTCAAGTCGGCGGTCCAGGCGGTGATGCTGCCGGCGGTCGAGTCGGCGGAGACGCTCCCCCTGCAGCCGGAGGCGACGGCACGGCAGATGCTGCGCTGCTTCGTCTTCGACTGGTGGGAAATGGTCGGCTTGTCGCCGGCCAGCGGGGTGCCGAAGCTGCTGGTCGCCGAGGCGCGCAATTTTCCCGACATGGCGCGCTGGTTCCACGACGCGATCATCGCCCGCGCCATGGCCGTCGTGCGCCGGATCATCGCCATCGGCATCGAACGCGGCGAATTCCGTCCGCTCGACGAAGCCGTGGCGATGCGCGTCGTCTTCGCGCCACTGTTCGCCTATGTGGTCTGGCGCACCGCCTTTACCGACTTCATGTGCGGCCTGCCGGAGCCGGAGGTCTATCTCGACACGGTGGTGTCGATTCTCACCGAAGGCATGGCGGCACCGGTGCCGATGAAAGGAATCGTTTCGTGAAAACTCTCATCGTGCTCGTCACGGCAGCACTGATGGCTGCCTGCTCGAAAGAGACGCCCGCCCCGCCGCAACCGAAACTGGTGCGCACGCTCGTCGTCGGCATCGCCGACGGCGCGGCGGCCGACCGCAGCTACAGCGGCGAAGTGCGCGCGCGCTACGAGACGCCGCTCGGCTTCCGCGTCGGCGGCAAGATCACGGCGCGCTTGGTGGATGCCGGCGCGCGCGTGAAGGCCGGACAACCGCTCGCCCGCCTCGACCCAGCCGATGCGGCCCTCCAGGCGGCCCAGGCCGAGGCCAACCGCGCGCTTGCCGAAGCTGATGCGCGGCGCTTCCGCGACCTGCGCGCGCGCAACTTCGTTTCGCAGGCGGCGCTCGACGCCAAGGAAACCGCCCTCAAGGCGGCCGATGCCCAGGCGGGCCTGTCCAGGAACCAGTCGGCCTACACGACGCTGACGGCCGACCATGACGGCATCGTCGCCGCAGTGCTGGCCGAGCCGGGACAGGTGGTCGCGGCGGGCCAGCCGGTGCTGCGCGTCGCGCGCGACGGCGAGCGCGAGGTCGCGATCGCGCTGCCGGAAGGGGCGATCGCGGGCTTGCAGCCCGGTGCGAAAGCCGAAGTCAGCCTCTGGTCCTCGACCGGGAAGGCCTATCGCGGCCGACTGCGCGAACTGGCGCCGGCCGCCGATCCCGCCACCCGGACGTACGCCGCGCGGGTGAGCGTTCTCGACGCCGACGCCGGGCTGTCGCTCGGCATGACGGCGAGCGTGCGCTTCATCGCCGACAAGGCGACGCCGGAGGCCCCGGTGGTGCCCCTGGCGGCGCTCTACCAGCAGGACAAGGACCCGGCGGTCTGGATCGTTGGCCAGGACCAGACGGTGGCCCTGCGCCGGATTCGCGTCGCGGCCTACACGGATGCGGGGGCGGTCGTCGCCGAAGGCCTCGCTCCCGGCGAGCGCATCGTCGCTGCCGGCGTGCACAAGCTGTCCGCCGGCGAAAAGGTGCGGCTGGCCGACGCGAAATGAACGGCGCGAATAACCGCGGCAACCTTTCGGCCTGGGCGCTGCAGCACCCGTCGATGGTGCTCTACCTGATGATCGTGCTGATGGTCGGCGGCGCTCTGTCCTTCTTCAAGCTCGGCCGCGCCGAGGATCCCGACTTCACCTTCAAGGCGATGGTCATCCGCACCCAGTGGCCCGGCGCGACCGCGCGGGAGGTCGAGCAGGAAGTCACCGAGCGCATCGAGAAGAAGCTCTCGGGGACTCCTTGGGTTGATGTCGTCCAGTCGACTTCGCGCGCCGGGGAGTCGCTGGTGTTCGTGATCCTCAAGGACTACGCGCCGAAAACCGCAGTCCCCGAGGCATGGCGCCAGGTGCGCAACAAGCTCGACGACATCCGCCACACCCTGCCGGCCGGCGTCCAGGGGCCTTTCCCGAACGACGAATTCGGCGACGTGCAGGTGATGATCTTCGGCCTGACCGGCGACGGTTACGATCTCGCCGACCTGCGCCGCGAGGCCGACCGCATCGCGCGCGAACTCAAGAGCGTGTCCGACGTGAAGAAGGTGGAACTGATCGGGGTGCAGGACGAGAAGGTCTACATCGAGACCAGTCCGACCCGCCTGGCCGCGCTCGGCCTGACGCCGCCGCAGGTGTTCGATGCGCTGCAGCGCCAGAACGCGATGGTGCCGGCGGGCTTCGTCGAGACGGCGACCGATCGCGTGCGCCTGCGCGTCACCGGGCCGTTCGACGCGGTCGACAAGATTCGCGAGGCTGACCTCGCCGTCGGCGGCCGGCACTTCCGCCTCGGCGACATCGCGACCGTCAAGCGCGGCTTCGCCGAACCGCCCGCGCCGCGCATGCGCGTGGCCGGCAAGGACGCCGTCGGCGTCGGCGTCGTCATGAGCAAGGGCGGCGACGTCATCGCGCTCGGCGACGCGCTGAAGGCGCGCGTCGAGCGGCTCAAGGCCGATCTGCCGGCCGGCATCGACGTGCATGTGGTCGCCGACCAGCCACAGATCGTGCGCACTTCGCTGAACCTGTTCCTGAGTTCGCTTGCCGAAGCGATGGCGATCGTGATGGCCGTGTCCTTCCTGAGCCTGGGCGTGCGCACGGGGACGGTGGTGGCGCTGTCGATCCCGCTGGTGCTGGCGATCACCTTCCTGCTGATGCGCATCTTCGGCATCGACCTGCAGCGCATCTCCCTCGGCGCACTGGTCATCTCGCTCGGCCTGCTGGTGGACGACGCCATCATCGCCGCGGAGATGATGGTGGTGAAGATGGAGCAGGGATGGGACCGCTTCAAGGCGGCGACCTTCGCCTACCGGTCCACGGCGTTCCCGATGCTGACCGGCACGCTGATCACGGCGGCCGGCTTCACGCCGGTCGGCTTCGCCCGCTCGGCGGCCGGCGAATACACGTTCTCGATCTTCGCCGTGGTGACCATCGCGCTGCTGGTCTCGTGGATCGTCGCCGTCGTGTTCACGCCTTACCTCGGCTACCGCCTGCTCGATGCCGAGAAGCTGCGCAAGTACGGCGCTGACCACCATGGCGACATCTACGACACGCCGTTCTATCGCCGCTTCCGCGCGCTGCTGGTCTGGTGCCTGCGGCGCCGCCGGCTGGTCATGGTCGCGACGGCGGTGCTGTTCGTGCTCTCGCTCGCCGCCTTCAACAAAGGCATCCAGAAGCAGTTCTTCCCGGCGTCGTCGCGGCCCGAGCTGCTGATCGAGCTCTGGCTGCCGCAAAGCGCCTCGCTGAAGGCCACCGAGGTCGCCGCGGCTAAAGTTGACGCGCTGCTCGCCGGCGATCCGACGGTGGAAGCGGTGTCGTCCTACACCGGCAACGGCGCGCCGCGCTTCTACCTGCCGCTCGACCAGCAACTCTATGCCGACAACTTCGCCCAGTTCGTGGTCGTGACGAAGGGCCTCGAGAAGCGCGAAGACCTGCGGCGGCGGCTGATCGAGCGCTTCGACGACGGCGCGGGCGCCTGGTCCGGGCTGCGTACCCGCGTGCTGCGGCTCGAGAACGGCCCGCCCGTCGGCTTCCCGGTCCAGTTCCGCGTCATGGGCGAGAACCTTGAGGAACTGCGCCGCATCGCGGGCGAGGTCGCCGCCATCATGCGCGCACACCCGCAACTGCGCGAGGTCCAGCTCGACTGGGACGAGAAGTCGCGCGCCGTGCGCATCGAGATCGACCAGGATCGCGCGCGCCTGCTCGGCGTCTCGAGCCAGGACGTGTCGCTGGCGCTGCAGGGCTGGCTGGTCGGGGCGACGGTGACGCAGTTCCGCGAGGGCGACCAACTCATCGACGTCGTCTGGCGCGCCGGCGAGCCGGGCCGCGATCTGCGCACGCTCGATCGCCTGCCCGACCTCGACATCGTGACCGCGAACGGCCGCCACGTGCCGCTGGCGCAGGTGGCGAAGCTGGTGCCGACCCTCGAGGACGGCATGATCAAGCGCCGCGACCGGCTGCCGACGATCAGCGTGCGCGCCGACCTCGCCGGCGACATGCAGGCGGCGACCATCTCGCACGCGCTCGACCCCCAGTTCGACGCCCTGCGCGCCAAGCTGCCGCCGGGCTTCCGCATCGAGATGGGCGGCTCGGTCGAGGAGTCGGCCAAGGGCGAGGCCTCGATCAAGGCGGTGATGCCGGTGATGCTGGTGCTGGTGGTGACGCTCCTGATGATCCAGCTCCAGAGCATGAGCCGCGCCTTCATGGTTCTGCTGACGGCGCCGCTCGGGCTGATCGGCGTCGCCCTGGCGCTGCTGTTGTTCCGGGCGCCCTACGGGTTCGTCGCCAACCTCGGCGTCATCGCCCTGATGGGCATGATCCTGCGCAACTCGGTGATCCTGGTGGACCAGATCCGCCAGGACGAGCTGGCCGGCAAGACGACCTGGGAGGCGATCGTCGGCTCCACGGTGCGCCGCTTCCGTCCGATCGTGCTGACGGCGGCGGCGGCGATCATGGCGATGATCCCCCTGACGCGCCAGGTGTTCTGGGGCCCGATGGCCGTCGCCATCATGGGCGGGCTGGTGATAGCCACGGTGCTGACCTGCCTGTTCCTGCCGGCCCTGTATGCCGCCTGGTACAAGGTCAAGGAGGAGTAAAATCGACGCCTTCCCCAGCGGCCACCGAGGCTGCACGCGTATAAGTGTACGCTAATATTCGGGTATTCCAAGGAGTCGCGATGAACTTCGAGCAGGCCCGTTTCAACATGATCGAGCAGCAGCTGCGGCCGGCCAACGTGCTGGCTCCGGCGGTGATCGAACTGCTTTTCGCCGTGCGGCGCGAGGACTTCGTGCCGGCAGCGTGGCGCAAGGAGGCGTTCGCCGACGTCGAGATTCCGCTCGGTCACGGCGCCTGCATGTGGCGGCCGCTGGTCGAGGCGCTGGCCCTGCAGGCGCTCGGTCTCGGCAAGCACGAGAAGGTGCTGGAAGTCGGCGCGGGCTCGGGCCACATGGCGGCGCTGCTGGCCAGCCACGCCGATCATGTCTCCAGCATGGAAATCGTTCCCGAACTGGCGCAGCTCGCGCGCGAGAATCTGGCGCGTGCCAGCGTCGCCAACGTCACCGTCGAGACGGGCGACGGCATCCTCGGGCTGCCGGCGCGCGCGCCTTTCGACGTCATCGTGCTGTCGGGCAGCGTTCCCCGCGTGCCGCAGGAGCTGCTGGCGCAACTCAAGCCGGGCGGGCGCCTGTTCGCGATCGTCGGCACTGCGCCGGCCATGACGGCGACCCTTTTCACCCGCGAGGGCGAGGGCGCCTTCCGCACGCTCGGCCTGTTCGAAACCGCGACCGCGCCGCTGATCAACGCGCCGGCTGCACCTGCCTTCGTCTTCTGATGCAGCAACTGACCGCGCTTCAACTCAAGGAATGGCTCGACGACCCGGCGCGCGAGAAACCGGTGCTGCTCGACGTGCGCGAGCCCTGGGAATTCGACGTCTGCCGCATCGCCGATTCCAAGCCGATGCCGATGCGCTCGGTGCCGGCGCGCTTCGCCGAGCTCAAGCGCGACGCCGAAATGGTGATCGTCTGCCATCACGGCGCGCGCAGCTACCAGGTGGCGATGTTCCTCGAGCACCAGGGCTTCACCAACATCTACAACCTCTACGGGGGCCTCGCTGCATGGGCGCAGCAGGCCGACCCGTCGATGCCGACTTACTGATGGAGCACAGATGAAACCCAGGAAGACAACGCTCGCCCTGCTGCTGGCAGTTGGTTTCGCCGGCAGCGCTTGGGGCGCGGATCTGCTCTCCGTCTATCGCGATGCGCTGGCCTACGACGCCCAGTTCGCCGCCGCAAGGGCGACGCTCGAAGCCGGGCGCGAGAAGCTGCCGCAGGGCCGCGCGGGATTGCTGCCCGTGGTCAGCCTGTCGTCGAGCACGACGTGGAACGACGCCGACTCGCAGCGACGCACCGAGGGCGCGCAACTCTACAGCGCCAAGTACAACACCAACGCCTGGTCCGTCACCCTGACCCAGCCGCTGTTCCGCTGGCAGAACTGGGAGGCTTACAACCAGGGCGAACTGCAGGTCGTCCAAGCAGAGGCCCTGTTCGGCGTCGCGCGCCAGGATCTGATGGTGCGCGCCGCGCAGGCCTACTTCGACGTGCTGCTGGCGCGCGAAGTCGTCGCCACCAGCGCCGCGCAGAAGGCGGCGATCGCCGAGCAGCTCGAATCGGCGAAGCGCAATTTCGAAGTCGGCACGGCGACCATCACCGACACGCACGAGGCGCAGTCGCGCTACGACCTCGCCGTGGCGACCGAGATCGCGGCGCAGAACGATCTCCAGGTCAAGGAACAGGCGCTCCGCACGATCACCGGCAAGGAGGAGACGGCGCTGAAGAACCTGCGCCCCGGCGTCCTGATTCCGCCGCCGCAGCCGGCCGAAATCGGCAAGTGGGCCGATGCCGCCGAGAGCGCCAACTTCTCGGTGCAGTCCGCCCAGGCCGGGCTCGAGATCGCGACGCGCGAGATCAGCCGCCAGCGGGCGGGCCACTATCCGACGGTCGACCTGGTGGTCGCCCGCAACCACAACGCCGCTACCGGCGGGCTGTCGTCGTCGCAACTGGTCGGCGCCGGCAGCGACAGCAATTCGTCGACGATCGGCCTGCAACTGGCGATCCCGATCTTCTCTGGCGGACTGACGGCATCGCGCGACCGCGAGGCGGTCGCCCTGCGCGAGAAAGCGGCGGCCGACCTAGAGAATGCCCGTCGCACCGCGGCCCTGCAGGCGCGCCAGGCCTTCCTCGGCGTCACCTCGGGGCTCTCGCAGGTGCGCGCCTACGAGGCGGCGCTGACGTCGTCGCAATCGGCGCTCGAGTCGAACCGGCTCGGCTACGAAGTCGGCGTGCGCATCAACATCGATGTCCTGAACGCTCAGAGCCAGCTCTACGACACGCGCCAGAAGCTCGCCAAGGCGCGCCTCGATACGCTGGTGGCGCAGCTGCGCCTCAAGGCCGCGGCCGGCACGTTGTCCGAGGACGACCTCGCGGCGATCAACGCGCTGCTGGAATAAAGCGGGAAATCAGTTCGAGGTTGCGCGCCGTCGCGCCGCGATGGCGCGCGGCGAAGGCCTTGCCGGCTTCGCCCATCGCCGTTCGCGCCGGTTCGTCGCCCAGCAAGCCG
The DNA here is from genome assembly GCA_046726235.1 of Pseudomonadota bacterium. Lineage (GTDB taxonomy): Bacteria > Pseudomonadota > Gammaproteobacteria > Burkholderiales > Rhodocyclaceae > Nitricoxidireducens. The sequence continues at coordinate 112,634 of JBKPAD010000001.1, read as the reverse complement.
AGCGCGGCTGCGACGAGTTCCTCGGCGCTGACGATGGCCCGAGCAGCGCCGCAGGCCAAGGCTTCGCGTGCCGCATCGGGAAAATTGAAGGTCGACTGTCCGATCAGCACCGGCGTGCCAACGGCACAGGGCTCGATCAGGTTCTGGCTGCCGTAGTCGAGCAGGCTGCCGCCGACGAAGGCGACGTCGGCCGCGGCGTAGTAGGCGAACATCTCGCCCATGCTGTCGCCGATCCAGACTTGTGTTCCCGCCGGCAAGTCGCTGCCGGCGCTGCGACGCGAGACTGCCATTCCCTTCGACTCGGCCAGCGCGGCGACCGCATCGAAGCGTTGCGGATGCCGCGGCACGATCGCGAGAATGGCCTGCGCATCCGAGCGCTGCCGCCAGGCATCCAGGATCGCCGCCTCCTCGCCTTCGCGCGTGCTGGCGCACAGGAAGACGGGACGGCCACCGAGGCGCCGGCGGAACTCGACAGCCAGCGCCAGTTGCGAGTCGGGCGGCGCGAGGTCGAACTTGACGCTGCCGAACACCTCCACTTCCCGGGCGCCCAGGGCGCGAAGCCGTTGCGCGTCGCCGTCGCCGATGCTCGATACCGCCGCGAGGCTGCCGATGGCTTCGCGGCTGAGGCGGGGAAAGCGGGCATAGCGGCGCGCGGAGCGTTCGGAAAGGCGGGCGTTGACCAGCAGCAATGGGATGCCGGCGGTGCGGCACGCGGCGATCAGGTTCGGCCAGAGCTCGGTTTCCATGATCAGGCCGATCTGCGGCCAGAAGTGCCGCAGGAAGCGGCGCATCGCCCACGGCGTGTCGTAGGGCAGATAGCAGCGCTCGACGGTATCGCCGAAGATCGATTCGGACGTCTCGCGCCCGGTCGGCGTCATGTGGGTGATCAGGATGCGGTGATCAGGATAGCGACTGCGCAACGCGGCGACGAGCGGCTGTGCGGCGCGCGTCTCGCCGACGGACACCGCATGGAGCCAGATCAGCGGCGCCGAGGAGCGGGCCGGCGCGAAACTCCCGAAGCGTTCCCCCCAATGCCGCAGGTAGGCGGGCTGACGTCGCGCGCGCCACAGCAGGTGCAGGATCGCCCAGGGCAAGAGGGCGATCAGCGCAAGCGTGTAAAGGAGTCGGGCCATCAGCCGAGCAGTGCCAGCGCCGCCGCGGCGACGGCCGCCGCGGAAGGCGGCTGATTGCGGGCGCCTAGATTGACGGCATTTCGATCGGCGAGCACGCCGGTGAGTCCCGGATCCGACGCGCAATAGATGCCGATCGTCGGCCGGCCAAGCGCGGCCGCCAGATGCACGAGGCCGGTATCCACGCCGACCACGAGCCTTGCGCCCGCGAGCAACTGCGCAATTTCTGCCAAGCCCATCGGCGGCGCCGCGACGGAACGTCCAAGCGCGGTTGCGAGACGTGATGCGCGCTCGCGCTCCTCGCCGCTCCCTGCCGGCAGCACGCAGGAAAGCCCGGTCGCGATCAAGGCCGAACCGAGGCCGCGCCAGTCCGGCTCCGGCCACAGCTTGTCGGCGCGCGACGTCGCCGTCAGCAGCACGGCGTACTCGCGGCGCGGCAGCCAGTCGGCCTGCAACGGCTCGGCGGCGATGCCGTAATCGAGCGGAAGGTCGTCGAGCGCATAGCCGAACGCGGCCGCGGCAAGCCGGCGATTGCGCTCGACGGCATGCAGGTCGCGCGCGACCGCGAAGGAGCGATCGTAGAAGCGGGAGGCGATCGGCTCCCGCACCGACTTCCTGTCGAAGCCGCAGCGGGTCCCGCCCGGTGCGAGCCGCGCCTGCGCCGCGACCAGCCCGCTCTTGAGCAGGCCTTGGGTATCGAGAACCCTGTCATAAGCATCCCTTTGGAGCTCACGCCGGAAAGCGCGCATCTCCGCCCAGGTGGCGCCAGACATCAGGTTCCTGCGCCAGCGCCGAACCGCGACCGGGAATACGCGCTGCACGGCCGGATGCAGCCGCGGCAGATCCGCGAAGGATTCCTCCACCACCCAATCGAGCGCGCAGCCGGGAAACCGGCGCGCCAGATCGCTGGCGACAGGGAGGTTATGGATGACGTCGCCGAGCGACGAAGTCTTGACGAGAAGGATGCGCATGGCCCCAAACCGGCGCCAGACCTTACAATGGCACCCCTCGCAAAATTATACCCGCCCGATGTCCGCCGCCCGGCAACCGCTTTCCGCCGTCATCATCACGCTCAACGCCGCGTCGCAGCTGGAAGCGTGCCTGCGCTCGGTGGCGTTCTGCGACGAGATCGTGGTTGTGGATTCCGGAAGTACCGACGGAACGGTCGACCTTGCCGAACGCCATGGCGCTCACGTCATTCAATTGGAATGGCGCGGTTTTGGTCCGCAGAAGCAGTTTGCCGTCGAGCAGGCGAAGCATGACTGGGTTCTATGTGTCGACGCGGATGAGCGGGTCAGCGAACGGTTACGTAGGAGCATCGAGGCGGCGCTCGTCGAGCCGCGCTACCGCGCTTTTCGTTTTGCCCGCTGCAATCGCTTCATGGGCCGCTATCTACGACACGGCGAAGGCTATCCTGACTGGAGTGTGCGTTTGTTTGACCGTCGACATGCGTGCTGGTCCGGCGACGTCGTACATGAGAAAGTAGTTTCTGGCGGCTCTGCGGGTTCGCTCACAGGCGACTTGATGCATGAATCAGCCGAAACGATCCATGACTATATCGCCAAGCAAAACCGCTACACGACGCTTGCAGCTCGCGAAGCCGTCGCGCGCGGGAAAAGCGCGACGGCCATGCACATAGTGCTTTCGCCGTTGATTCGCTTCGTCAAGTTTTATTTTTTTCGTCTTGGTATCCTCGACGGGCTTCCTGGTTTAGTCCACATCGTAATCGGATGTGTTAACAGTTTCTCTAAGTACGCAAAGATGGTCCAAGCACAGCGCTCTAAGGTCAAGTAAAATGGCCCGTTTTTTTTCCGCGAGAAGACGGTGAGAGTCCTTGTTACTGGTGCTGCGGGCTTTATCGGCATGCATGTCGCCGAGCGCTTGCTGGCGCGGGGCGACGAAGTGGTCGGCATCGATAATCTCGACGATTACTATGACGTATCACTCAAGCGGGCCCGACTTTACCGTCTGACTCCTCAATCGATGTTCAGCGACATCGTTGTCGACGTTGCCGATAGATCGGCTATGGAGAAGATTTTCGCAGAGCAACGGCCAGATGCGGTGATTCATCTTGCGGCGCAGGCTGGCGTGCGCTATTCACTTCGTAACCCGTACGCTTACGTGGATGCGAATCTCGTTGGTTTTGCAAATATCCTTGAGGGTTGCCGCCAGATAGGTGTGAAGCACCTCGTGTTCGCGTCAAGTTCGAGCGTATATGGCGGTAATACGCGCATGCCGTTTTCAGAGCACGACAACGTTGATCATCCCGTTAGTCTTTATGCGGCTTCGAAGAAGGCAAACGAACTTATGGCACATGCTTATAGTCACCTGTACGCAGTGCCCGCGACTGGTCTACGCTTCTTCACCGTGTATGGACCTTGGGGGCGGCCGGACATGGCCCCATTCCTTTTTACTAAGGCTATCCTAGAAGGTCGGCCAATCGACGTCTTTAATTACGGGCGGATGCAGCGCGACTTCACCTATATCGATGACATTGCCGAAAGTGTCGTTCGTGTACTCGATTTGCCGCCAGCGGCCAATCCCGGGTTCGATAAGGATGCCCCAGATCCGGCCTCAAGTTGGGCTCCTTGGCGAGTGTTGAACGTCGGGAACCACCGGCCCGTAGAATTGATGGCATACATCGGTGCATTGGAGCATGCGTTGGGGGTTAAGGCAAAGAAGAATTTCCTTCCCATACAGGACGGGGATGTTCCTGCCACCTATGCCGAAACCGGTGACCTACAGGCAATGATTGGCTTTGCTCCAGCAACACAGATGGAAGATGGGGTGCGGTGCTTCGTCGAATGGTACAAAGACTACTACGGGAACTGAAGTCAGGGAGCGACGATGGTCGCGGACCAGAGGTCAGCAAGCATGAACTTGCTCCTCTGGAAGGGCGCTTCGCGCCTAAAATATCAATTGAAAGCGTAACGTGAAACTGGAACATGATACCGTCGCCATTGTTGGCCTAGGCTACGTCGGCTTACCATTAGCTGTTGAGTTTGGCAAGAGGTTCATGACGATCGGGTATGACGTCTCAGAGGCGAAGGTTGCTGCCTATCGTGAATTCAACGATCCCAACGGGGAGGTCGCGATTGACGAGTTGCGCGCCGCCATAGGGCTTCAGTGCACGACCAATCCAGCAAGGCTTTCGGAGGCCGATTTCATCATTATCGCAGTGCCAACCCCAGTCGATGCGGCACATCAGCCAGATTTTGGCCCGCTTGTCAGTGCTTCAGAAATTGTCGGGCGGCAGATGAAGCGGGGCGCCACGGTAATTTATGAGTCTACTGTCTACCCTGGTGCCACCGAGGAAATCTGTATTCCAGTGCTCGAAAGACATTCCAACATGCAATGGAAGCGGGATTTTCACGTCGGCTATTCGCCGGAGCGCATCAATCCCGGAGACCGGGAGCACACGCTCCCTACTATCGTCAAAGTTGTCTCCGGTGACGATGCTGCCACACTGGAAAAGGTGGCTGCGCTATACGAATCCGTGGTGAGCGCCGGTGTGCACCGCGCTTCCTCTATCAAGGTGGCCGAAGCAGCTAAAGTGATCGAAAATACTCAGCGCGATCTCAACATTGCGCTGATGAACGAGTTGGCGATTATCTTTCACCTTTTTGGCATTGACAGCACCGAAGTGCTCGAGGCTGCGGGGACCAAATGGAACTTCCTCAACTTTCGTCCTGGACTCGTAGGCGGTCATTGTATTGGTGTCGATCCGTACTATCTGACGCATAAGGCCGACATGGTCGGCTATCACCCGCAAATCATCCTCGCAGGCAGACGAATCAATGATGGCATGGCGCCATACGTTGCGCGCGAGATCGTCAAGCAGATGATCCACGCGGGTACATGCGTTAAGGGCGCGAAGGTGATTGTGCTGGGGCTGACGTTCAAGGAAAACTGTCCGGATTTGCGAAATTCCAAGGTTGCGGACCTTGTGCGCGAGCTTCAGGAATTCGGCTGCTCCGTCACCGTGCATGACCCGTTGGCGGATGCACGTGAAGCACAGCACGAATACGGGATTGAGTTGCGGTCTTGGGAAGAACTTCCCGGCGATGCCGATGCAGTGGTAGCAGCGGTCGCGCACCGCCAGTATGGCGACATGTCGATTGAAGCGGTCCTTGCCAAGCTGAGACCAGGCGGAACTTTGGCTGACATTAAGTCGGCCTACGATCCTGCCGCCGTCGCTAAGCGCGGATACCGCCTATGGCGGCTGTAACGGCTGACGGGCTCTCATGACGGGCTGTCGCATTCTCATTCAGGCTCGCATGAGTTCGTCCCGGTTTCCCGGAAAGGTTCTCGCACCCCTGGCTGGGCGGCCCCTGATTGCGCATGTGGTGGAGCGCGTTGGCATGGTGATGCACCGTGATCGCGTCACTGTCGTAACGAGCCAGGAGTCATCTGATGACGTTCTAGCCGACTACGTCGAACGCAGGCTCGGCACAGCCGTCTTTCGCGGGGATCTCCGTAATGTCGTCAAACGCTTTCAGTCCTGCCTCGCCCAGCAGCCGTGTGACTGGTTCGTGCGTGTCTGTGGGGATAGCCCGCTGATCGACCCGCAACTCATCGCGCTTATGACTCGGGCCGCGTGCAACGAGTCGGCCGCGGACGTCATCAGTAACGTGAGAGAAAGGACTTTCCCGCCGGGCCAGAGCGTCGAGATCGTACGAACCTCGGTGTTTCGCGCCTTGGACGCCGAAGCGCTCGATGCAGATGATCAGGAGCACGTGACGCGGCATTTCTATCGGCAGCGCCAACGTTACCGCATTCGTGGTGTGCACAGTACCGACGTCGGTGTGGCGGAACGCCGGCTTGTGGTGGATACGCTGGACGATCTGCGCCACGTCGAACGGATACTCCAAGAGACGCCTGAATTGGCCGACGGGTACGCACGGTTTGCCGTGATCGAGCCATGATAGACGCCAGAGTCCTCGGCGTTGCCGTTGCCGGTTTAGGTGTAGGTGAGCGGCATGCGCGCGCCTTCGCAAGGCTTCCATGCTGCCGGCTGCTCCACCTGTTCGATATCGAGGCGGACCGCGCGCGACGGCTGGCGGCGGAATTTCCCGGCTGCCGAGTGGCACCTAGCTACGAGGCCATGTTGGAAGATTCCGCTGTTGATGTGGTTGTCATCGCTTCATTCGACGACGCGCATTTCGATCAAGTTGTGCAGGCTCTGCGCGCCGACAAGCACGTGTTCGTCGAAAAGCCTATTTGCCGCACGGGAGAGGAGCTCGCGCAGATCAAGGAATGCTGGCAAGCAATGGGCCGTCGCAAGCTGCGCAGCAATCTCGTACTGCGTGCGGCGCCGCTCTATCGTTGGCTCAGGGACTGCATTGCGGCCGGTGACTTCGGCAGTATCTACAGCTTCGACGGCGACTACCTGTATGGACGTTTGCATAAGCTCCTCGGTGGGTGGCGCGGCGACATGAAGGATTACTCGGTGCTTGAGGGCGGTGGCGTGCACCTCATAGACCTAATGCTGTGGCTGACGCGTGAGCGACCTGTCTGGGCCACCGCTGCCGGTAACCGCGTCTGCACGACCGGCACAGGCTTCCGCTACAATGATTTCGTTGCCGCCACCCTAGGCTTCGATTCCGGGATGGTGGCGCGCATCACGGCTAATTTTGGCTGCGTGCATCGGCATCAGCATGTCATGCGGGTGTTCGGAACCACGGCATCATTCCTCTATGACGACGCCGGGGCGCGCGTGCATCGGTCGCGCGATCCTCTAGAGTCTGCCACACACATCCACCAGTCGCCGCTGCCGGAGGACAAAGGCGACCTAGTACCCCAATTCGTCGCTGCAGTCCTCGGCGACGCGGAAGACGCCGAGGAAACGCAGAGCGTTTTCGACGGCATAAGCGTCTGCATTGCAGCAGACCGCGCCGTTACGTCCGGCAAGAAAGAAAGGATCGAGTACGTATGATTTCGGAACGAAAGATTGCCTTCGGCAGACCTTGGATCACTGAGGCCGAGCGGGAGGCCGTGCTGGCGGTGCTGGCGGGCGACGTGCTGACGCACGGCCCGCAGGCTCGCGCCTTTGAGCGAGAGTTTGCAGAATTCATAGGCGATGGCGCTCATACCTTGTCATTGAGTTCTGGGATGGCCGCGCTGCACCTTGCTTACTGGCAACTTGGCATTGGCGACGGCGACGAAGTGATCGTGACGGCACAGACGCACGTTGCGACGGCGCACGCGGTGGAAGCCGTTGGCGCGCGTGCCGTGTTCGTCGACTGCCTGCCGGATACGGGCAACATCGACCCCGCCTTGGTCGAGGCCGCCATCACTCCGCGAACGAAGGCTATTGGCCTCGTCCATTTCCTCGGCATCCCGTGCGACATGGACCGAATCATGGCTATTGCCGAGAAACACAGTCTTAAAGTGATCGAGGACTGCGCGCTGGCAGTCGGCACGCGTTACAAGGGTAAGCACGTCGGCATGTTCGGCGATGCGGCCTGTTTTTCGTTTTACCCAGTCAAGCACATTACTACTGGCGACGGCGGCATGTTCCTTTCGCGTCACGCGGAACTGGCAGGTCGGGTCGCGAAGGCACGGGCCTTTGGCGTCGATCGCAGTTTCGCCGAGCGCAGCATCCCTGGCATGTACGATGTGCCGACGCTCGGCATTAACTATCGGCTTAGCGACATCAATTGCGCGATTGGCCGCAAACAGCTCGAACGCATCAGTGCCATTCTCGATCGGCGCGCTGCAAACTTCACCGCTCTCAAGGAGCGACTTGCGGGCATTGAGAGCGTTGCGGTGTTGGACACCCGTGGGGCAGACGCGGTGAACAGTCACTACTGCTTGAGCATCGTGCTTGACGGGACGCTGGCCAAGCGCCGCAACGACATCGTGGCGCGTCTCAACACCGCGGGCATCGGCACGAGCGTCTATTACCCGCATCCGATCCCGCGTCTCGCCTACTATCGGGGCAAGTACGGGTACGATGTGACGCGCTTCCCGCAGGCGGCCCGGATCAGCGACCAGTCGATTGCCCTTCCGGTGGCGCCACATCTGGATGAAAATGACATGGCGTATATCGCCGCGCAATTCTCACGCATAGTCAAGGAGTCAGCATGATGGATAATCTAAAGAAACGCCGCGTCGCACTCATCGGCGGGGCGGGCTTCATTGGTCATAACCTGGCCTTGGAGCTTCAGCGTTTGGGCGCCGAGCCCCACGTCGTCGATGGTCTGCAGGTGAACAACCTGGGCGCGTTCTCCAACGCCACCAACGACCCCAACAAGACGCTCTACGTGCAGATGGTGTACGAGCGACTCAACGCCTTGCGCGAGGCCAATGTGCCGCTACATATCGTCGATGCACGAGACTATCATCTGTTGTCACGCTGCCTTTCCGACATCAAGCCTCATGTCATTGTGCAGCTGGCGGCGATCTCCCATGCCAACCGGTCCAATAAGGATCCATACACCACTTTCGACCACAGCTTCCGCACGCTGGAAAACGCGCTCGACATAGCTCGACACGACTGTGTCCATTTCATCTACTTCTCTTCCTCGATGGTCTATGGCAACTTCGATGGCGAAGCGGTGAAGGAAGACCGTCACTGCGAGCCACTGGGCATCTACGGTGCCCTCAAGTACGGCGGCGAGAAGCTGGTGATCGCGTATAACCAAGTCTTCGGCATGCCGTATACGATCATCCGTCCGTCCGCGCTCTATGGCGAGCGTTGCGTCAGCCGTCGCGTAGGCCAAGCCTTTGTCGAAAACGCGCTGCGCGGCCTGCCGTTGAGCGTTAACGGAGACGGCACCGATGGCCTCGACTTCACCTATATTGGTGACTTGATCCAGGGCGTCCTGCGGGCCATTGCCACGCCAGAGGCTTACAACAACATCTTCAACTTGACCTACGGGCATGCGCGTAGCCTTAACCAGATGATCGAAATCGTCAAGGCACACTTCCCGGGCGTCGTCGTCAACCATCAACCGCGCGACCGGCTGATGCCCGAGCGTGGGACCCTGTCCATCGACAAGGCACGGACGCTGTTGGGTTATGAGCCGCAGTGGCCTCTTGAGAAGGGCTTCGTCAACTACATCACGTGGTACAAAGAACTGGCTGCGCGCCACCCAGACTATTTCGCACAGCCGCGCTGATAGTGGAGCACCTGGTACGGCGCGATGGCGCAAGCATTCCTGGCTGACGACTGGCTGAGCCAAGTCTCCGGCTTTCGATGCTATCGGTATAGCGGTAGCATCGCGGCTTCTGCCGCAGCACTGAAGGCGGCGATGGAGGCTCTTGCCGGCGACGCCACGGCGTTCTTCTATGCCAAAGTCGGCACGGCCTGCGCGGGCGACGTGCAGAGACTCGCACAGGCCGGTTTCGCCGTCGTCGATACCAACGTTATTTTCGAGTGGCCGGCCGGGCGCGAGTCTTCCGTGTTGTCCAATTCCGGTGTTTCCGTAGCGCGCGCGCTGCCGGTGCAGCACGCCGCGCTGCAGGACATCGCCGCGCGCTGCTTTCGCTATTCGAGGTTCCATCTTGATCCGCTCTTCCCGGGCGAAACGGCCGACAGGATCAAACGGGAATGGATCGGCAACTACTGCGCGGGCCATCGAGGTACTGCGCTGTACGTAGCCATGGTAAACGATGAGCCAGCGGGATTTCTTGCTGTTATCGAAACGGCCGGAGCCATACCGGGAGCCGCGATCGACCTGGTCGGCGTCGCGCCCGAGCATCAGGGCCATGGCGTTGGCACCGCGCTTGTTACCCATTTCATTGAGCAGTGGCGGCCGAGGGCCGGCGTGTTGCGCGTTGGCACGCAGATTGCGAATTTGCCATCCATCGCGTTTTATCAAAGCAAGGGCTTTCGGATCGTTGAATCTTCCTACGTCCTACACGCCCATTGCTTAAACGGGGAACCCAGCAATGAGAATTGCCAGCTTTGACACAACGATGGCGCCGCTATTGGTGGCCGAGATCGGCAACAACCATGAAGGGTCATTTTCGGTGGCCTGTGAGCTCGTCGACAAAGCCGCCGCGTGTGGCGTCCACGCGGTCAAGTTCCAGGTTTTTCGCAGCGACTTCTATGTCAGCCGTTCCGACGCAGCACGCCACGCACGCCTCAAGTCGTTCGAGTTGACGCTGGATCAATTCTGCAGGCTCGGGGAGCTGGCCAAGTCGCGCGGCCTCGCCTACATCATCACGCCGTTTGATCTCGACGTTGCACGCGAGCTCGCGCCCGTGGTCGATGCATTCAAGATCGCTTCGGGCGACAATGATTTCTGGCCGCTCATCGATACGGTGTGCCGATTGGAAAAACCGTTGATCATTTCGACCGGCCTGCTTGGCATGGCGGAGGTCGAAAAACTCGTTGCATTCGTGCTGACGCAAAGGAACGGTGCGGCCTCCGATCTGGCGGTGTTGCATTGCGCCTGTGCGTATCCCGTGCCGCCTGATCAAGCCAATCTCGGGGCGATTCCCGCCATGCGCCGGACTTTGCCATGCGAAGTGGGCTACTCTGACCACACGATGGGGCCCGATGCAACTATCGCGGCAGTTGCGCTGGGTGCCTCGATCGTCGAGAAGCATTTCACGCTGAGCAAGACGTACTCAGATTTTCGCGACCACCAGTTGTCCGCCGATCCCGCCGAGATGCGCAAAATCGCTGAGTCGATGCGGCGTGTCGCCGCCATGCTCGGGACCGAGGCCAAGCAGGCGGCGGCATGCGAACAGGCGAACCTGCCCTTGGTCCGACGTACCATCGTTGCCGCGGCCGACTTGCCGGTCGGACACAGGCTGCACCGCGAGGACCTGACCTGGATTCGGGCGCCGCGCGGGCTGGCGCCCGGTGAGGAGGACCGACTGGTCGGGCGGGAGCTGCGGCGTGCGGTGGCCTTCGGGGATGTTCTCGACGTTATCGACCTGGTCTAGACAATGCGCATCGTTCTCCTGACCACCGATACTTCCCACCACCTTTACTATGCCCGGCAAATGCAGTTGGCCGGTGCGGTGGATGCCATTCTGGTCGAGACTGAACAGAAGCCCATTCATTTTCCGACGCGCCACGCCTTCGAGGAACAACGCGACGCATACGAGCGTGACGCGCTGCTGGCAAACGAGCCATTCGCATTCGAGGACGTGGCTCATACGAGACGATTTGCCTCGCTCAATGCGGCAGAGGCGCGCGAGGAAATCGAGAGGTTGCAGCCGGATCTGATGTTCGTGTTCGGCACCGGCTTGCTGAAACTCGAGACCATCGGCTTGCCGCGCGTGGCCTGTCTGAATCTGCATGGCGGAAATCCGGAGGAATATCGCGGCCTCGACAGCCATCTCTGGACGATATACCACCGCGACTTCTGTAACCTCGTCACCACGCTCCACTTCATGTCCCCCCAGCTCGACACGGGAGACATCGCGTTTTCCGCCAGTCTGCCACTCGCGCGAGGCTGCGCGCTCCACGAGCTTCGCGCCGTCAATACGCGCGTTTGCGTCAACTTGTCATTGGCTGCGGTCACGTTGCTTCGAGCCGGATGCCGTTTGCCGCGACGCAAGCAGATCCGGCTCGGACGCTACTACTCGGCCATGCCTGCAGTGCTCAAGGACGACTGCCTCGCCAAGTTCGGGCGTTACACCGCTACCCTCTGATGCAATATTCCCAATACCTTCGCGACGATTCTTTCGTCATTTTCTTGCTGCACGGCGTGATCCGGAGCAACGCCTATGCGGTGCGCAACTACACGCGCAAACACCTGCCGCTCGACGAATTCGTCGCGTTGCTGGAGGACCTGTGCCGTCACGGTACGCCGGTATCGATGGATGAGATCATGGCGGCGAATGCCGAGGGCCGCCGTTTACCGCCGCGCGCCTTCGCCATCACGTTCGATGACGGCTTTGAGAACAACGCCAGCGTCGCCGCGCCGGCCTTGGTCGACTTCAACGTTCCTGCGACGTTCTATCTGACTTCGGGCTTCATCGACGAAGGAGGCCGGTCATGGACCGACCTCATTGAAGCAGCGGTCGAGGCCGTGCCGAAGGTCAGCCTGACGGGGCTGACGGCGAGAGTCGACGGGGCTTATGAAACGGCAGATGAGAAACGCACGCTGCTTGACGAGATCCGGCGCCACGTCAAGGGAGACAGCAATGACGACCCCTACGAATTTGCGGCCCGCATCGTGTCGCAGTGCGGGCTGGCCAAAGCTCCGTCCGATCCAGCTTTGGACGATAAGCTGAGCTGGCGGCAGGTGCGCGAACTGGCGGCACACCCGTTGTTTGCCATCGGTGGGCACAGCCACACTCATCGCATCCTGTCGTTCCTTTCACCGCAGGATCTCGACACCGAGCTGGGGACGAGTCTGCGCTTGATAAGCCAGGCGATCGGCTTCAGCACCCCCCATTATTCTTATCCGGAAGGGTTGGCTCACTGCTATTCAGGCGCCGTGATCACCGCCCTGAAGCGGCACGGCATACGCTGCTGCCCGACCGCCGAACACGGTTGGAACAGCGCTGGCGACGACTTGTTCCGTCTGCGTCGTATCTTTGTCATCTAGGCAATTTGTTATGTGCGGCATTGCAGGTTACATCGGTACGATTGAACTGCCATCCGAGCGGGTGCGGGAATGCCGATCGCGCATGGGGAGGCGCGGTCCCGACAACGCCGAAGTGAGGAAATGGGAGCTGAACAACGAACGCCGCTTGTACCTGCTGCATAGCCGCCTCAGCATCATTGACCTTGATCCGCGCTCGAACCAGCCGATGCAGTTCGGCGACAAATGGATCGTTCAAAATGGCGAACTCTACAACTATGTTGAGCGCCGCCGGGACCTCGAACGTGATGGCATAGCTCTCGCAACGCATTCCGACACCGAAGTGCTGCTGGCCACACTGAGCAGCTACGGGTGGCGCGCGCTGGATCGCTGCGAGGGCATGTGGGCCTTCGCGCTGTTCGACTCGGCGACCGGTACGCTGACGCTCTGTCGCGACCGCTTCGGCGAAAAGCCGCTCTACCTGTATCGCGCGCCGGAGGGCTTGTACTTCGCGTCGGAGATCAAGTTCATCATGGCGCTGCTCGGCCGGCGGCTCGATATCGATCGCGAGCATCTGCGGCGCTATCTGGTGAACGGGTACAAATCGCTTTACAAGACGCGCCGCACCTTCTTTGCCGGCGTCGAGGAGCTAGCATCGGGCAGCTTGCTCGAGATCGATGCCGAAGGCCGCGAGACCAGCCGGCGTTTCTGGACTCCGACCTTTGCGCAGCACGGCGACATGAGCTTCGAGGAGGCCGTACAAGGAGCGAGGGAGAAGCTGATTAACTCTGTCGAGCTGCGTCTACGCGCCGACGTGCCACTTGCCTTCTGCATGAGCGGAGGCGTCGATTCCGTTGCGCTCATCAGTATCGCCAAGCGCGTATTCGGCTACGACGTGCATGGATTTACCGTCCTGAATTCCGACGCCCGCTATGAAGAGGCGGAAATGGTCGAGCGCACCGTCGCCGAGCTGGCCATTCGCCACACGGGCATACCGGTGACGACGAGCGAGTTCCTGCCGCGATTGCGTGCGTTGATCCGCTACCACGATGCGCCCGTCTACACCATCACGTACTACGCTCATTGGCTGCTAATGGAAAGCATCGCTGCCCACGGCTATCGCATTTCCGTCAGCGGCTCGGCGGCTGACGAGCTATTCAGCGGGTACTACGATCATCATCTGGCTTATCTTTATGAGGTTCGCCATGACGACGCCCTTCACGGCACAAGCCAGAATGCCTGGCGTGAGCACGTGTTGCCTATCGTGCGCAATGCTCACCTACAGAATCCGGATCTCTTTATCGAGAATCGGGCGTTCCGCGAGCACCTGTTTGACGGCGCCGACGATTCGCGCGCTTTCCTGCATCGCCCGTGGCGCGAGGAGTTCAGCGAAACGGACTATACAGGCGATCTGCTGCGCAATCGCATGGCGAACGAACTGTTCCACGAAGCGGTGCCGATCATTCTCCACGAGGACGACCTTAATGCCATGTACTGGTCGATCGAGAACCGCTCGCCCTTCCTCGATCGCGACCTGTTCGATTTCTGCAATTCGATACCGACGCGCCACCTGATCCGCGACGGGCGCGCCAAGGCCGTGTTGCGCGAAGCCATGCGCGGTATCGCCCCGGATCCGGTGATGGAAAATCGGCGCAAAGTAGGCTTCAATGCGCCGATCTTTTCGTTCCTCGACGTCCGCGACGAAGCCGTGCGCGCGGAGCTTCTCGCCGACAGCCCGATCTTCGGGATTGTTCGGCGCGATCGCATCGAACATCTGCTACAGCAGCCGGACCTACCCAACAGCGGCAGCAAGTTTCTCTTTAATTTCGTTTGTGCAAAGGTCTTTCTCGAAGAGTTTGGGGAGCCGGGGCCAAGCGCCGCAACGCAGGAAACTATATGAAGTGGTGCCGTAACTGCGTCCTGCCCGACACCCGCCCTAACCTGGTCATAGGCGATGATGGCGTCTGCAATGCATGCAAGACGCACCTGACGAAGCCGGATGTCGACTGGAATGCGCGTGAGGCGATGTTTCGCCAAGTCATCGAGAGCGCCAAGGCCAGTTCCGGTGGGTATGATTGCCTTATCCCGGTAAGCGGCGGTAAGGATAGTACCTGGCAGGTGGTCAAGTGTCTCGAATACGGATTGACCCCGCTCGCAGTCACCTGGAAGACGCCCGCGAGGACGCCAATCGGCCAGCGCAACCTGGACAACCTCATCGCATTGGGCGTGGATCACATCGATTACCGGATCAACCCGAAGGTCGAATCCCGCTTCATGCTTCGGGCACTCGAGCGCTTCGGGTCTACCGCCATACCGATGCATATGGCATTGTTCAATATTCCGCTCACCCTCGCGGCTCGCTACGAAATTCCACTGGTTGTCTGGGGAGAGAACTCGGCGTTTGAATACGGCACCGAGGATGAGTCCTTGACGGGGTTCAAGCTCGACGGCGCCTGGTTGAGGAAATACGGCGTCACGCACGGCACCATGGCGAGCGATTGGCTAGCATACGGCTTTTCGAACAAGGAGTTAACGCCATATTTCGGCCCAGACGCGGACCGGCTCGGGGCATCGCATGTCAGGGCCGTCTTCCTTGGCTACTATTTCCAGTGGGATCCCGAAACCAGCCTCAAGGTGGCGCGCGAGCATGGCTTTGACTTTGAGACTGGCGCTGCACGCACGGGCTATTACGACTACGCCGATATCGATGACGACTTCATTTCGATCCACCATTGGCTGAAGTGGTACAAGTTCGGTTTTACCCGGCTCTTCGATAATCTTTCCATAGAAATCCGCAACGGGCGCATGTCGCGCTCGCAGGCGCTGGAGGTCATTCGGAGCCGCGGCGACCAGACGCCGAGGGCCGACATCGAGAAGTTCTGCGGCTTTGCCGGCATTACGCCGGAGCGGTTCTTAGAGATATGTGAGCCGTTCCGCAACCTCGCGATATGGGTTCGAGATGGCGGCACGTGGAAAATCCGCGATTTCTTGGTCAACGACTGGAACTGGAATGAAATTCACGCCAATTGACCCGCCCCGTAAGTTCGAGGTATCTGGCGTCGGTGTAAAGCTGATGCTGTCCGATTGCGGCCGGGTCGCCCTCGATGCCGACGAGCAGGTGACGTTTACCACGGTCGCGGGCGGCGAGTATGACGTCACGCGCAAGGACTGGGGCTTCTATGCGACGCCGTCGCTCAACGGGCGCCTCAAGTCGTTCGGCCTGCGCGCTGCCTTGGTCCTGTCCGGTTTCGGGCGCTTGTTCCTCATGCTCGTCGAAAAAGGAAAGGAAGAAGCCTTCCTCGCTTACGTCGCCACCGATCACCAGCGAATCCTTTGCTGGCTGGACGAGGACGAGGAAGTGGAGAAACTCGCGGCGTTCTACGGAGACCGCGCATGATGACGGAAAGGCCTCGCCCCGGTAGCGTTCCGCGTGATCAACGCGACTGCCCGATGTGCGGAGGTGCTGAACTGATCGTTCATTTCACCTACGATAGCCCGCCACCGTTGGAGACCCGCTTTCCGCTGGCGCAAGGACGAAGTTATTGGCGGGAAATGCATCGTTGCAACCGGTGCGGACATTACCTAGAGTGGTTCGAGCCTAGCCAAAGCGCGCTTTACGGCGGCGAATATGTCTCGACCACGTATGGAGACGCGGCAGGACTTCAACGCAGCTTCGACAAGATCAATGCGCTTCCGTCCGAGCGTTCGGACAATGTGGGTCGCGTGCGTTTCGTGGATGGACACTGCCGAGCGCAGTGGCCGGCGGACCGATTCCAGGATGCGCCGCCGAGGCTGCTCGACGTCGGGGCTGGTCTTGGCGTGTTTCCCTACCGTATGAAGCAAGCAGGCTGGGACTGCACCGCGCTGGATATGGACGAGCGTCTGGTCGCTCACTATAGGAACGTCGCGGCCGTGGCAGGAGTTCTCGGCGACGTGAGCGCCATCGAGGGGCTTGGCACCTTTGATTTGATAACCTTTAACAAGGTGCTGGAACACATAGCCGACCCCGTGTCAGTGCTTGCCAGCGTGCGACGCCTGTTGCGCCCCGGCGGCCTGGTGTATGTCGAGTTGCCGGATGGGGAGGCAGCGGAAGCGGGCGGCAAGGAGCGTGAGGAGTACCTGCTCGGCCACATTCACGTGTTCAGTTTCGCGTCCTATGCACTGCTCATAGCGCAAGCCGGTCTATCGCTGGTGTGTTGCGAAAGGCTCCAGGAGCCGAGCACCAAGTACACCTTGCGCGGCTTCGCCAGAATCGCCGCTGATTGACGGGCAAGCCGCGCATGGCCAACAGCGTCTATTTTCTCGACACATCCGAAGGCGTCGCTCACTGCGCCGCGCAAGACCTCGGATCGTCCATGATGGTGGCAGTCACCGCCGAAGCGCTCGCCGCCGCTGGTGCTACGGACCTCGCCTGTACCGCGATAGCGGCATACGACGACCCGGACATGCACGGCGCGGCATGGGAGCGGTCGGGCATGGTGCCATGGGGCCACGCGGTCGACGACCTTGAGCGTGAGTTGCTGCGCGCGCTCGCGCCGGACTTCGATGACGGCACCGGCATGCTGTCGGGTTGCTTCTACCAGATTGCGAAGAGCGCCAACGCCGTCCGGAACCGTGTGCGACTGCTACGAAGCGCTATCAAAGCGCTGCAGCCGGAACGTGTGACCATCGTCGAGACGAGGATCGATTCTTGGTTCGCCCATTGCGGGTATCAGTTGAACCCGTGGACAATTGCGATTCAGCGGTGGGCGCAAGGCGTCGGTTTGCCGATCGACGTCGTGACGGTTGCTTCACCGGCCCATGTCGTGCCGAAGGCCCGCCCGCCAATCGGGCCCCGGCACTTGGCCGCACGTGTCCGGGCCTGGGCGCGAGGCACTCCGCTCGTGCGCCGCGTGTGGCTACAGCGGCGTTGCCTGCAGCAACGGTTCCTGCACTCGGAGATGCCACGGGCAGCGACGTGGCGGGGAGGCCCCCTGCTGTTCTGCGATGAGGACGGCTACGATTGGAGGTACGTCCAGGAAGGGTTGCGTCGCAAAGGAGCCCGGTTCTGGTTCATCGAACGAGACCCTCGCGAGACCAACCCCACCCGCTTCGTCTTTTCGCCGGCATTGGTGTCCAGCGCGGGTACATCAACGTCGCTGGGCGCGACGCTAGACAAGCGCGCTCCCGCCTGGACCAGCAGAGCGTCAGCCGCGTTCGATAGTTGGCTGTTGAACTCGGAGCATCACGAGCGGCTGTGCATCGACGACGTCGAGACGCTGCAACCGCTGGCGCCATATCTGAGGCGCCTCGTATCAGCGATGCCGGCATTGACCAGATACAACGACATGGCGGTCCGGCGGGCGCTCGACCGAGCCAAGCCCTCGGCGGTATGCTTCGTGTCGATAGCCTATGCTTATCAGTGGTGTCTCGTGCGCGAGTGCCGGAGGCGCGGCATTCCCGTCTTGAGCTACCAGCATGGCGGCTCCTATGGCACCCACGAAGTTGCCACACATGATGTGCTCGAGAATTTGTCAGCGGACTACTTCCTGGCCTATGGGGCAGGCATCGAGCCTTCATCGCAGCCGATATTGGCCAGGCGCGCGCGCTACGTCGCCGTCGGCTCTGCGCTGCTCGATTCGCGCAGGAACTCACCGTGGATCCGCTCGCGCGCACGCGAGGTGCGCACTGAGCCATTGCGCGTGCTTTGGGCCGCCGACGTTAGCATGCGTAACAGCATTACGCTTGGGACTGAGATCGAGGATACGGCACGCTATCAGATCGAACAGCGCTGCATTGCGCTCTTGGCGCGGAGCAGTGCCTTGCGGCTCACTTATCGCCCGTTTCCGGGCGACTTGGTGATCCAAGGTACGCCGGCCTGGCTGAGCCGCGAACACGCGCAGGAGGTCACGGTCGACAGCAAGACGAGGTTTGTCGACCTGCTGCAAGAGGCCGATCTCATTGTTACGCTGAGCAGTGGTGGCACGCTGTGGAACGAAGCTATAGCAATGGGCGTACCGCTCGTCGCCTTCGCTGATCCGAGTCGCAGCACCATCAGGCAAAGCTATATCGCGGCAGTAGCGGAAGCATGCGTGCTTTGCACCAGCGAGCAGTCGCTGGTTGACGAGATGACAATGCTGGCGCGCGATGGCGCACGCTATTTGGAGCGCTTTGCCGGCAAGAACGGCGAGGCATTCTTGAAGCATTACGTCGTCGGTGAGAGCAATGTCGCCGAACGTGCGATCGCGTTTCTCGAACACGTGTCTCAAGCGCACTAGCCGGGGACTTCGGCTCTCTTGACATGAAAAAAGCGGACTTCCTGATCATCGGTGCCGGCATCGTCGGTCTCTCGCTCGCCCGAGAACTCAAGCTGCGGTATGCAAGCGCTTCCGTGCTGGTCCTGGAGAAGGACCTCGAGCTCGGCAGGCACTCCAGCGGCCGCAACAGCGGCGTCATGCATAGCGGCATCTATTACGCGCCAGATTCGCTCAAGGCGAAAATGTGTCGTCAAGGCGCGATCGAGATGGCCGACTACCATGAGCAGCACCGGCTGCCTCTTTCGCGCCGAGGGAAGGTGCTCGTCGCCGTCAACGTCGCGGACGGCCCGCAACTCGACCTGCTGACCGGGCGAGCAAGGGCCAATGGCGTGGGCGTCGAAGAAATCGACAGGAAGGGTTTGCAAGAGCTCGAGCCGGAAGCCCGCTCCGCGGTGGATCGCGCGCTCTGGGTGCCGTCGACGACGGTGGGCAGCCCAGCCGCCGTGATGCCCGCCATGCTGGCCGAAGTGAAAGGGCTCGGCGTCTGCCTTCGGTGCCAGGCAGATATCGCACACGTCGATTATCGTGGTCGCACCGTACGGCTGCGTGACGGCGTGTCGATCGGTTACGGCCATGCGATCAATGCCGCCGGACTGCATGCGGACAGCGTCGCTCATTTGTTCGACGTCGGCCATCGCTACACGCTCGTGCCGTTCAAGGGAATCTATTGGAAATTGTCTCCCGACAGCGGCTTGCGAATAAATCATCTGATATACCCCGTGCCGGACCTTAGAGTGCCGTTTCTCGGCGTCCATACGACCACCACGACGGACGGCACTACCTATCTTGGCCCCACCGCCGTGCCGGCATTTGGGCGCGAGAACTACCGTGGTTTCCAGGATGTGACGCCGGCTGGGCTGACGCGGATCGTGGGCCTTCTTGCCAGGCAGTACACCGCTGGGCATGACGGTTTTCGACGACTGGCATGGCAGGAGGGCCGGCGATACTTCAAGCCGTGGTTTGTGGAAGCCGCCCAGGCAATTCTGCCGCGCCTGAGAGCCGAGCATTTGCTGCCGTCAGATAAGGTCGGCATTCGGGCACAAATGTTGGACAAGCGCTCGGGACGGCTGGTCACAGACTTCTTGATAGAGAAAGGCGAGAACTCGACACACGTTCTGAATGCGATCTCTCCCGCATGGACCTGCGCTTTTCCCTTCGCACGCTATGTTTGCGACAATTACCTGGATGCGGCCGGAGGGAGCAACTGAGTGCCCAATACGATCCGTACCCGGTTCATTGCGAGTCTGATGGCCAACGTCATACGCGGCGGCGTCGCCTTCCTGACGTCGCTGCTGCTGGCCCGCTGGCTGGCACCGCAGGAGTACGGACGGATGGCATTCTTGCTCGCGTCCATGATGGCGGTCCGTGGCCTGCTGGACATGGGGACGGCGTCTGCTTCATTCACCTTCCTGTCGCAGCGTCGGCGCAGCCGAAAGTTTGTGACCTACTATTGGCGCTGGGTGGCGATTCAACTGGCGCTTGCGTTGTTGATGATTACCGTCGCCTTGCCCGATGCGGTGGTAGACCGCTTCTGGTTTGGCGAGTCTCGCTCGACGCTGGTGCTAGCGCTGTTGGCCGTGTTTATGCAAAACGTCGTCTGGACGGTGGCGTCGCAGATGGCAGAAGCAAGCCGCGAGACCCTGCGTTTGCAACGCCTGAATACGCTGATCGTCGTGTTCCACCTCGCCGCTGCCTTCGTTTTGTGGTGGCTCGAAAGTTTGTCGCTGTCGCTGATATTCGCGATTGTCAGCGTCGAGTGGGCGGTCGCAGGCTGGTTGGCGGCCCGCCTGTACCACGCGGCCGACGATGCGCAGCGTACCGGCGGAAACCCGGACACGGCGCGCAGCATGTTCGGGGAATTCAAGTCCTATTGCCTGCCTCTGCTGCCGTTCGCGTGGCTCAGCATCGCCTATGATTTTGCCGACCGCTGGATGCTTCAGCACTGGGGGGGCGCAACGGAACAGGCGTATTTTGGCGTCGGTCAGCAATTCACGGGGATCGTCCTGCTGGCCACCACTTCAATCCTGCGGATCTTTTGGAAGGAAATTGCCGAGGCGCACCACGTTGGCGACCAGCAGCGCGTCGCAGCACTGTACCGCAGGGTATCGCGTGGGTTGTATTTCATAGGCGCCGTCGTGGCCGGAGGGTTGATGCCGTGGGTCAGCGAAATCCTGCAATTGACCGTGGGCAGCGCTTACGTCGAAGGGAACGTTACGCTGGTGCTCATGTTCCTGTATCCGGTGCATCAGTCGCTCGGACAAATTACCGGCACCATGTTCCTTGCCACTGCCCAAGTCCGCCTGTACGTCGTTCTCAGCATGGCGTTCATGCTGGCAAGCCTGGTCGTGGCTTATTTCATGATGGCGCCGACGGATGCCCGCATCCCCGGATTGGGTTTGGCGTCCCAGGGGCTGTCGCTCAAGATGGTGACCATGCAGATTCTGACCGTTAACGCCCTTGCATGGCAGATGGCGCGAAAACTAGGCTGTCGCTTTGACTGGGAATATCAAGTCGTCGGCCTGGGCGCCACGGTTGTCCTCGGCTGGCTGGCAAAAGCCATCGTCATGGCGGCGGGGTCTGGGGCTGGTTTGGCGGCGATGGTCGCGGCAAGTTTCCTTTACGCCCTGGCCATTGCGGCGTTGTTCTACCTCATGCCATGGCTCGGCGGCCTCAGCCGGGAAGAGTTGAAGCAATACGCTCACTCGCTGCTGTATCGGGTAGCTCGCCAATGACCTGGATCTACCTGAGCCACGTGCTCGCTGAAACCACGCCGCTTTACGGCAAGAACGGCGAAGTCCGCATTCGGCGCTCGCGCTCCATGTCGCGAGGCGACAGTTCCAACAACTCCGAATTGATCATGCCATCACACGTGGGGACCCACGTCGATGCGCCGAACCATTTCGATGCGCAAGGGCTGACGCTCGATCGGTACCCGGCCGACCACTGGCGATGCCTCCGGCCGGCTCTGCTGCACTTGCCAAGCGAACCGGGCGAACTCCTCGGTATGGAAAGGATGGCGTCACTATTGGAGCAGGTGCCGGGCGACTGCGACATCCTGTTGCTGCGCACCGGCGCGCAGGCGTGGCGCACCGACGCCCCGGACACGTATGCTTGCCGAGGCCCTGGTGTGGCGGCCGGAGTCGCGCATTGGCTGAGAAGCCACCGTCACCTTAAATTCCTCGGCATGGACTTCGTGTCCATTTCGAGCCACGCTCATCGCGATGCTGGACGTGAGGCGCACCGAGCCTTTCTTGGCCCTCAAGAATCGGGAAGCGCCCCTATCTTGCTGATTGAGGATATGGCTCTCGCCGAACTAAGTGCTGTTCCCAAGGAGGTATGGGTCGTGCCGATACTCTTTTCAGGGGCCGACGGCGCGCCGGCCACCGTGTTTGCAAGGGTCTGACATGCATTATTATCCCGTCCATGCGTAGTTTCCTGAAGCAGCAACTGGTTCGCCGCGAACTTTCAATCGGTTCGTGGATCACTCTGGGACATCCCGCCATTGCGGAAATAATGGCGAGGGCGGGGTTCGACTGGCTCGTGGTTGACCTCGAGCACAGTTCGATTTCCATCGCTGAAGCCGAAGTGTTGCTCCGGACCATTTCGATGGCCGGGCTGCCGGCGCTCGTCCGCTTGACAGCGAATGATGCGAACCAAATCAAGCGCGTGATGGATAGCGGCGCCACCGGCGTTGTCGTACCGATGGTCAATTCGCGAAGCGACGCCGAGAACGCGGTCGCCGCCGTCTATTATCCGCCCAAGGGCCGGCGCGGCGTCGGCTTGGCAAGAGCCCAGGGCTATGGCACCTCGTTCGCTGCCTACCGCGACTGGCTCGAGTCCGAAGCCGTTGTCATTATTCAGATTGAACACATCGAGGCGGTAAGAAATCTTGAGGCGATTCTGACCGTCGAGGGCATCGACGGCTACATCGTAGGGCCGTACGATCTTTCGGCCTCGTTGGGTGTGCCCGGCGCCTTCGATCATCCCGACGTTGTCGCAGCCCTGGCGCGCATTTGGGAGGTCGGCGCCGCGCTCGGCGTTCCGGGCGGAATGCACGTCGTAGAGCCCGATGTGACGCGGCTGCAGCGCCATATCGACGAAGGCATGACTTTTCTTGCGTACAGCCTTGACATCCGGTTGCTCGATGTCGGCTGCCGCACCGGGCTTGCGGCAATCAGGAACCGTTAACTCAGGACCGCTACGATGAAGACAATAGGCATTATTCCCGCGCGCATGGCATCCAGCCGCTTTCCCGGCAAGCCCCTTGCGCCGATCTGCGGCGTCCCGATGATTGGTCACGTGTACCACCGCTGCAAGATGAGCGACGCCGTGGACGAGGTCTACATCGCCACCTGCGACGACGACATTCGTGAGTACGCCGTTTCGATCGGCGCCCCGTGCGTCATGACCTCGGCCACGCACGAGCGCGCAACCGACCGCACCGCGGAAGCCATGCTGAAAATCGAGGCCGAAACCGGGAGCAAGGTCGACGTGGTCGTCATGATCCAGGGCGACGAGCCGATGGTCTATCCGGAGATGATCGGCTTGGCAGTCGAACCTCTGCTGCGCGAGCCCGGGCTGGGCGTCGTGAATTTGATGGCCGACATGGACGACGTCACCGAGTTCGAAGATCCGAATGAGGTCAAGGTGGTCGTCGACCTATCCGGCAACGCGCTTTATTTCTCGCGCGAACCCATTCCGTCGCGCAAGAAGGGCGCTTCCACTGTGCCGATGCGCAAGCAGGTGTGCATCATGCCCTTTCGGCGGGACTTCCTGCTGCAGTTCAACGCACTGCCCCAGACCCCGCTCGAAATAGTCGAGTCGGTGGATATGATGCGTGTGCTGGAAAACGGCGGTACGGTGCGGATGGTGGCCACACCATTCAAGACCTGGAGTGTCGATACGCCGGCCGATCTAGAGAGCGTCGCCTCACGGATGGCCGGCGATCAGCTTATGAAGTACTATGGCTAAGCAGTTCCTTTGGGGCATTGTCACAATGCTCCGCGACTTGATCGTGTATTTCCCTGGCACAGGGGGGCAGTTGTTGCGTCGCCTACTGTATCGTGCCACATTCGCTCGGCTCGGAAGCGGAGCGCAATTCGACGTCGGCGTCCTAGCCACGGGGTGCGCAAACATAACTGTGGGCGACAACTTCAACGTCATGCGTTTCTCGGTGCTTCACGCGCATAACGATGCAAAGATCGTGATCGGTAATGATGTCAACATAAACGCCAACACCACGATTGGTGCAGCAGATGGAGGCCGCATCGTTATTGGCAATAACGTAGCTATTGCCCAGAACGTGGTATTGCGCGCCGCGGATCATGTGTTTGCTGATCCCGGCCGTCCAATCCGAGAGCAAGGGCATACAGGTGGCGACATCATTATCGAGGATGATGTCTGGATCGGCGCTAACGTGGTCATAACGAGAAACTGTACGATTCGCGGCGGCGCTATCGTTGCCGCGGGTGCGGTAGTCACTCGCGATGTTCCTGCGAATTCAATTGTGGGGGGGGTTCCGGCCCGCCACATTAAATTCCGGAACTGATCATGGCAGCGTACCTTGTAACCGGCGCAGCCGGCTTCATTGGCAGTGCAATTGCGAAGCGACTCGTGGGCAGCGGGCACAAAGTCGCGGTCATCGATAACCTGACCACCGGTTTCCGGGACGCCGTGCCCGCGGAAGCCGTCTTCATCGAAGGCGACTGCCAGGACGAGAGCGTTTATGATCGCCTACCCGCGTGGGACTACGAGGCCGTCTTTCACGTGGCCGGCCAAAGTTCGGGCGAGATCAGCTTCGATAATCCCGTTTATGACTTGCAGACGAACGCGCAATCAACGCTGCTGCTGCTTCGGTATGCGCTGAAAGTCGGGTGCGGGCGCGTCGTGTACGCCAGCACCATGTCGGTCTATGGCGAGCAACCCGACGGGCCAGTTACCGAAACCGCGTCGACTTACCCGAAGTCGTTTTACGGCGTTGGAAAACTTGCCAGCGAGAACTATCTGCGCATCTACAGTGCCCAGCACGGGCTGCGTTGCACAGCGCTGCGCCTTTTCAACGTATATGGGCCGGGCCAGAACATGGAGAACCTGCGCCAGGGCATGGTGAGCATCTACCTTGCGCAAGCGTTACGGGATCGCGGCATCCACGTCAAAGGCAGCAGCGAGCGATTCCGCGACTTCATATACATCGACGACGTCGTTGACGCCTTTCTTGCCACCGCGATGAACGAACGATCTGGCTACGCCGTGTACAACGTAGCCACGGGCGTGCGCACGCGGGTCGCTGATGTTGTGGAGGCGATTCGCCGCGCGCTTCCGTTTGAGGTGGCTGTTCGCTACGAGGGAAGCACAGCGGGGGATATGTTCGGAATTTATGGCGATACAGCGATGATCGAGAACGAGATCGGCTGGCGAGCGCGCACCGATTTTGCCGCGGGCCTAGGGCGCATGGTAGCCTGGGCGAGGCAGGAGACATGAGCAATCAATTCGGGGCAAATGTCGCGGTTTCGCCGAAGGCAACGGTGCGTAATTGCATCCTGGAAGCCTATGCGAGGCTGAAGGATTATGCCGAGATCAGCGATTCGCACCTCGGCGAGTACAGCTACCTGGCGCAATACTCGATCGCGAACAAGACCGAGATCGGCAAGTTTTGTTCCATCGGTCACGGCGCGTACGTTGGCCTGTGGGAACACAACACCGTCGTTACCACCCATTCCTTCTACTTGTACGAAACGAGTGGTGGCTTTGTCAAGGGCTTCAAGAGTTACGATAAGTGTGCCGTGACGACGCATCTCGGCAATGATGTTTGGATAGGCGCCAATGCGGTGGTGTTGAAAGGCCGCCACATCGGCGACGGCGCCATCGTCGGCGCTGGCGCCGTCGTTACCAAAGACGTGCCGCCCTACGCCATCGTTGTCGGCAATCCAGCACGTGTCGTCAAGTACCGGTTTGATGCGGCCAATGTCGACTTTCTTTGCAGGCTGAAGTGGTGGGATTTTCCGCGCGAGCTGATCCAAGAAATGGTGGACCTCGATCTGTTCCGTTCCATTGAAGCGGTGCGGAAGTTCGCGGAAGAAAGGTCGCTCTTGGCGTGATGAAGGTACTGCTCTTCTATCCCAATTTGTATGGCATGAATACTCTGCCGCCAGCGATAGGCCTGTTTACGGCCGTTCTGCGGCAGCAATGCCACGCTGTCGCACTCTTCGATACGACGACATACGAAGGACTTTACGACTCCATCGACACGGACAAGCAGAAGTCCGACAATCTCAACGCCCGCCCCTTCGACGACACTCTACTGAAGAATAGCGTCAAGCGTAGCGACGCCGAGGCCGATTTCCGAACGATGGTGGCCGAGTTCGCGCCCGACCTAATTGCCATGTCGGTTACGGAGGACATGTATCCCGTCGGCGTCAACCTGCTAAAGGCGCTGGGGAAAGCGCGGCCGAAGGTCGTCGCGGGCGGCGTGTTTCCGACATTCGCGCCGGAATTGACGCTCCGACTGTCTGCTGGCACGATTGACTATATTCTGCGCGGCGAAGGTGAGGACACGCTGGTAGAAATGTGTCGGCGCCTGGTGCACGGCGAAGATCTCTCTAGCCTCGAGGGACTCTACGCCGTGCTGGATGGCCGCGAGGTGAAGAACGCCATGCCGCGCCCGGTCGACATCTATTCGCTGCCGCTTCCCGACTTCACGCTGTTCGACGAGAGCCGCTACTACCGCCCGATGCAAGGCAAGCTGAGGCGCATGATCCCCGTGCAGACGGTGCGTGGCTGCCCCTATACCTGCGGCTACTGCAACTCGCCGTCGCAGGTGCAAATCTACAAGGCCGGCCATCACCGCTTTTTCCGCACGCAGAAGATCGAGTTGGTGCGTCGTGAACTCGAGCATGCAGTAAACGCGTACAAGGCCGATTCGGTCTACTTCTGGGCCGATACTTTCCTGTCGTGGAATCTCAAGGAGTTCGACGAATTCTGCGAGATGTACGCCGACTTCCGGCTGCCCTTCTGGATCCAGACGCGTCCGGAGACCGTCACCGAGTACAAGTTCCGCAAGCTCGCCGACGCCGGCCTGCTGCGCGTTGCATTTGGCGTTGAACATGGAAACGACGAATTCCGCAAGAAGGTGCTGGCGCGCCAGGTAAATAACGAAACCATCGTCAAGAACCTCAATCTGGTGACGTCGATGGGCATTCCGATCAGCGTCAACAACATCATCGGGTTCCCAACCGAAACGCGCGAGCTCGCCTTCGACACCATAGAGTTGAACCGCCACTTTCGTTCCGACGGGGTCAACGCGTACAACTTCACGCCTTTCCATGGCACTCCCCTGCGCAAGCTGGCCGAGGATCTCGGCTATGTCGAAAAGGGATCGCTGGCACGCTGCATCAACCACCCGACCATGATCAGCATGCCGCACTTTACGAAGGACCAAATCGAGGGCCTTCGGCGCTGTTTCGTTCTCTACGTGAAGATGCCCCGCGAGCGCTGGACCGACATTCGCAGGGCGGAAGCCCTGACGCCGGAGGGCGACCGACTCTTCCGCGAGTTGAAGGACGAGTGCCTGGCCAACTTTATGCACTACGGCGACTACGCCAAGGAAGACGACGTGGAGAAGGTCGACTTCGCTCCGGATGCACCGCAGGACCTCGCCGCCCGGCGTGCGGCGTCGACGGAGATAGACGTGGAGTCCGTCCTGCGTCGTCATGCCGCGTCAGGCGGCGCAACGGAAGTGCCGATCATCAAACACTGATCGGCGTTCGCCCATCCAACAGCCATCTTCGACAAACATGCCTCAGCTGCTTATCACCACTTCCTCTTTCGACGTTGCGTCCAATCCCGCGCTGGCGCGCCTTGAAGCGGCCGGGTATTCCATCCGACTCAATCCGGTCGGGCGCCGCTTGTCGGAAGACGAAGCCGGAAAATTGCTCGCGGCGGACGGCATCGTCGGGATGATTGCGGGCGTAGAGCCGCTGACTCGCAAGGTGCTGGAACGAGCTGCCGGCTTGCGCGTGATTTCCCGCTGCGGTATCGGACTAGACAGCGTGGACCTCGGCGTAGCGGCGGAGCGCAATATTCGCGTACTCAATACGCCAGGCGCCCCGGTCAGTGCCGTAGCCGAGCTCACTCTGGGATTGATGCTGAACCTGTTGCGCCGGATCAGCGAGGCAGACCGAACCATGCGCCAAGGGACATGGAAGCAGATCATGGGAAATCTGCTCGCGTTTCAACGTGTCGGCGTCGTCGGGTTTGGCCGCATCGGCCGGCGTGTGGCAGAACTGGTACACGGCTTCGGCGCCGGCGTCAGCGTCTGTGATCCCGCCGCGGTGGAAGTTCCCGCATACGCCACGCTCTGCAGTTTCGACGAACTCCTGGCGCAAGCGGACATCGTAACGCTCCATTTGCCGTACAGCGAAGGCTTGCATCACATGATCGGCGAACGCGAGCTAGGGCTGATGAAGCAGGGAGCCTTCCTGATGAACACGGCGCGTGGCGGCCTGATTGACGAGGCGGCCCTGGCCACGGCACTCGTCTCCGGACACCTGGCTGGCGCGGCGGTCGATACATTCGAGACCGAGCCCTATGCGGGTCCGCTAACGAGCGTGCCGCAAGCGCTGCTGACGGCTCATATGGGCTCGTACGCCAAGGAGTCGCGCATCCAAATGGAGCGCGAGGCAGCGGACAACCTTTGCCGCGGTCTGACAGACGTCGGACTCCTTTCGGCGTAATCAACGGCGGAGTTTAACCAGTGAGCGGTGAGAACGTTCTCGTACTTGGCGGCAGCGGCTTTCTCGGCAGCCATGTGGCCGACGCGCTAGGGGATGCGGGGTATCGCGTCCGCATCTTCGATCTCGCGCCATCGCGGTATGTGCGGCGGGACCAGCAGATGATAGTCGGCGATTTACTCGACGCCGAGGCGGTCGCGGCGGCGGCAGCCGGTTGTCGCGTCGTATATAACTTTGCCGGGCTTGCCGACATCAATGACGCCAAGAATCGCCCCGTCGACACCGTGGCGCTCAACGTCCTCGGAAATATCCATGCGCTCGAAGCCGCCCGCCGTGCCGGCGTAAGGCGCTTCGTCTTTGCCAGCACGGTTTACGTTTACTCCGAGTCGGGGTCGTTCTATCGTGCCAGTAAGCAGGCATCGGAAAGATTCGTCGAGGCATATTGGGAACGCTACGGACTCAAGTACACCATACTGCGCTATGGCTCCCTTTACGGGCGGCGCGCGGACTGGCGCAACGGTATCCATCGCCTGCTCAAACAGGCGATGGATACCGGCAAGGTTCACTACCAAGGCAGCGGCGACGCCATGCGCGAATATGTCCACGTGTCGGATGCGGCGCGCCTCAGCGTCGAAGTCCTTTCCGAGGACTATGCCAACAAGCACCTGGTCCTGACGGGGCACGAGCGGATGCAGGTGCGCAACCTGCTCAGGATGTTGGCTGAAATGCTGCCTCAAGGCCTCGACGTGTCGTTCGGCGACCACACCGAGGACGGCCATTACGTCATGACGCCCTACGCCTTCCATCCGAAGGTCGGCCATAAGATGGTCGCCAACAACTACGTCGACCTGGGCCAGGGACTGCTCGATTGTCTTGCCGAACTTCATGAGCGAAAGCACGAGCACGCAGAAGGCGACTGGATCGTTCAGGACCATGGATCTCGGAGCTAACACCATCGCCCCCCCCCACTTCGATGCCGTTGTCTTTGATTTCGACGGTGTGCTCGTCGAGTCGGTCGATGTCAAGACGCAGGCGTTTTCGGCGCTCTACCAACCCTTCGGGTCCGGCGTCGTCGAAAAGGTCGTGTCGTGGCATCTGGCGCATGGCGGCGTCTCCCGCTTCGAGAAGTTCCGACATTTCCATCGCGAGTTCCTGAATCGGGAACTGGACGCGCAGGAGGAAGCCGATCTCTGTGGCCGCTTTTCAAGCTTGGTTGAAGATGCGGTAATCGGCTCCCCGTGGGTGCCGGGCGCCAAAGAATTTCTGATCGACCACTGGCGGAAATTGCCGTTATACGTGGCATCGGGAACGCCGGAGGATGAGTTGCTACGCATCGTGGAGCGCCGCGGCATGGCTTGTTATTTCCGCGGTGTGTTTGGCGCCCCCACAAAGAAGACCGACATCCTTCGCCGCATTCTTTCCGCTAATCACTACCCGCCGGAACGGCTGCTGATGGTTGGCGATGCAATGACCGACTATGATGCGGCCATGGAGGCCGGCGCAGGTTTTCTCGGGCGCGTGCCACCCAATGCCGCGAACCCATTCGCGGCTGGTGTAAAGACGACGTCGGACTTGAGCGTTCTGGCTTCCCTGCTGTGAGTTTGATCGCTGTTCATCCAGAACGCCTGGTAGCGGTACGAGGCGACTGCGATGCCTGGGTCTATGCCGACGAAGACGTGCAGATTTACGATCGCGTGGCAACGCGATTCCGCAATAACCCGCCGCTCATTTCACCCAGGATGTTTCAAGCCGCGGTGGCTGCGCGACGTTCGGAGTTCGTAGGCTGGACTGACGCCAACATGGCGGGTCGCCCCGCGCAAGATTGGCTGACGACTCCATTGCACCGAAACAGCTTCACCAGCCCCCTGTTTCTGCACGCTGTCTGGGGCGGTCTGATCGCCAGCTGGCTGCAGAACAATGCTGGCGTACTCGTCGTCGTAACGGAGTCGGCCGGGCTAGCCCGCACATTGCAGCAACTGGCGGCTGAGCGTCAGACATTCTGCCGCCTGATAGGCCACGAGAAGTTCTCGCTGACGGAGTTCGCAACGGTGGCCAGGGCAAGCGCGAGGATGATTCTCGACGCGTTGCATATGCTGCTACGCATATCGCTGGCGCGGGCGATCCTCGGAGCCCGCCATATCGCTCGTCTTACCGGTAGCGAGATACTGATTGATACGTACCTCTCCGCCGGAGACATTAGATCGGACGGTCGTTTTCGTGATCGCTATTTCCCCGGACTGATAGAGTGGTATCAGGCGCAGAACCGGAACGCCGCCGCCTACCCGTTTCTGAACGACATTCCCTGGCGCGGGCTTGGAACGGTCTACCGTGGTATGCGGAGGAGTTCTGTACCGCTAGCCCCCTTCGAGCTATTCCTCCGTTATCGCGATGTCCTCGCGGCGGTACTTGCCTGCTTGCGCGCGGCGACGCGGCGTACGAGTCTGCTTGTACCCCGCTGTTTTGGCCTGGACATTCAGCCGATGATGGCGCCACTTTCTATTTCATCGGCCATGAGAGCGCTGTATCCGCTGCTGCTCTTCAAGGCTCCGGCCCGGATGGCGAAACAGGGAATCCGGCCGCGCTACTACATCGATTGGTTCGAGAATCAAGTGATCGACAAAGCGACCGTTCTTGGATTTCGTCGCACCGGTCACACTTGCGAAGTTATTGCAGCCCGACCCTATATCCCCTATCCCAATGCGTTGAGTCTGTTTTCATCACCCGGTGAAATGCTGGTGGGAGCGGGTCCGGTCAGGAACTGGGTTTGTGGCAACGCCTTGCCGCGCATATTCGAACGCTTTGGCCCAGGAGCCGACTATAGGCTCGTGCCGTCGCTACGATACGACTATCTCTATCGCCAATCGCCGGCGAAGCCGGGTGGCGGCAACGCATGCTTGGTAATGCTGACGCATTCTCCGAGCGAATCGTTGAACATCCTCATGCTCATGAAGCAGGGCGTCAGCGCTTTGATCGGTCAGGTAGATGCGGTTATCATAAAACCGCACCCCGCCTTACGGAAAGAGACGCTTCACTCTCTCTTCACCGCAAATGACCTTGCCGTCGAAGGCGCGGTGCCTATTCGATGGAGCGACGTACCGCTTGGGGATCTGCTGCAAGAGGCCCGCTTGCTGGTAACGGCTGGGTCCAGCTCTGCCGTAGAAGCTGTATGCTATGGCCTTCCTGTCATCCTTGCCGGCATGCGAGCGGGGCTTGACTATCTCCCGTTAGAGGATATTGATCCGCGAATGTGGCGAGTCGTTTATGATCATTCCGAGTTGGCCGCCGCCATCGGCGCGCTCCTTGATGACAAGCTATCTCCTGTGCTGCGCATCGAGATTGGACGAGATACCAAGGAGCGGTTCTTTCTGCCTGCTGCGCGCAACATGGGTAAATATTTCCCGGACCAGACTTGATGCACTAGCGTTCACTCTTGACTAGTTCTGCACATTTCAACGAATGATCACGCATAAATTGGATTACGACGCGGGGCCCGACTCGGTCGTATCCTGGCTCACGGACGATGAATTGGCGCGCATTTACACGTCCGATTACTGGAACGACATTGAGCAGGAGAAGAAGAAAGAGTGGTGGATAGCGGATGGGCAATACGACCGTTGTTTGGCGTATTTGCGCTCGTCGGGGTTAATGGCGGAATATCGCGCTGCAGAGGAAGAGATAAGTGGTTTGCGCCGTGACCTGGTGGTCGCTGATCTGGGCGCGGGAATAGGATGGGCGTCGGCCCTGCTGTCCAAAATAGAAACGGTCAAGGCGATTCACGCCGTGGAAATTTCACGACACCGCATCGGTCAGCTGTGCGATGAGGCGATCAAGATGTTTGGAGGAGACGGTTCGAAGATCCGGCGCTATGTAGGATCTTTTTATGAGACAAAGCTTCCCACTGGCAGTGTAGACGTTGTCTTCTTGAGTCAGGCGTTTCATCACGCGAACAATCCCTTCAAGCTGCTCACCGAATGCCACCGCCTGTTAAAACCGGATGGCACGATCCTTATCGTTGGGGAACCCTATGTCGGAATGGCACGACTGATCCGCAGATTCTTGTCCGAACTTATCAGGCGGCGAAGGCTGCGAACCTATTTCTACGAGCTATTTCAGCCCGATCCCGTGTTGGGGGACCACTATTACCGGGTATCGGATTACCAGTTCATGTTCATGGCATGCGGACTGGCAGGACGCCTTAAGCGTCTAGCCAGCGGCAATGTAATGTACGTCGTAAAGCGTTGTGCAGGACATCTTGTATGAAGAACTTTCGAAAACGTGTATTGGTCACCGGCGGTGCCGGCTTCCTCGGCTCCCATTTGTGCGAACAGCTCGTTGCCGAAGGCAATGATGTCCTCTGCGTGGACAACTTCTTCACTGGCACCAAGGACAACATCTTCCACCTGATGGGCAGCCCGCACTTCGAGCTGCTGCGCCACGACATCACCTTCCCGCTGTACGTGGAGGTGGACGAGATCTACAATCTGGCATGCCCAGCATCGCCGGTCCATTATCAATTCGATCCGGTTCAGACGACCAAGACCTCAGTCCTCGGCGCCATCAACATGCTGGGCTTGGCGAAGCGAACGAAGTCCCGGATATTTCAGGCCTCGACTTCCGAGGTCTACGGCGACCCCGAGGTCCACCCACAAACCGAAGACTACTGGGGGCACGTGAATCCGATTGGATTTCGCTCATGCTATGACGAAGGCAAGCGGTGCGCCGAGACGCTGTTTTTCGACTACCGCAGGCAGCTACAGTCGTCGATCAAGGTGGCTCGTATCTTTAACACCTACGGTCCGCGGATGCACCCCAACGACGGCCGCGTCGTGTCGAATTTTATAGTTCAGGCCTTGAAGAACGAGCCGATTACTATCTACGGCAACGGCGACCAGTCACGCTCGTTCTGCTACGTGAGCGACCTTGTCGAGGGCATTGTGCGCTTCATGGCCACGCCGGAGGAGGTGACGGGACCCCTGAACCTAGGTAATCCGGTCGAGTTCTCCATTCGCGAACTCGGTGAGTTGGTTATTCAAATCACCGGGTCCCGCTCCACATTGCGCTTCATGCAGTTGCCGTCCGATGATCCACGGCAGCGGCAGCCGGACATCTCGCGCGCGCGGCGGGAGTTGGGAGGCTGGGAGCCAACGGTCCAGCTCCGGGAAGGTCTCGAGAAAACCGTGCCGTACTTTGACGAATTGTTGCGACAGGGAATCGAAGTCAATACACGCGCTCCCGTCTAATGCATTTCCTGATACCACTAGGCGTTTGCGCCACACTATTCCTGGTCGGCTATCGCTGGCCAAGCAAGACCGGATGGGTCTTCCTGATCGCAGCATTGCTCCTCGTCGATCTGAGCAATCTAATGGTCGTCTACGACAACGTATTGCCGCTGCGCTTTCAGCAGGCCTTCTTTGCCGCAGCCCTCGGCGTGGCTTGCGCCCCATCGAATAGGACAAGGCTGCTCTGGGCATTTACCAAAGAGAAGCCCCTGATCATCATTGCGATCTTTTTCGCCATGGAAATCGCCTACGGGCTGATTCACCCGCACGTAATCCTGTTCAAGTACTACATGCTGCACCAGTATCCCTCTTATTTGGCGGCATTGATCTTGGCGTTCAGTCTCATTCGCGGCGAGAGGGATCTTGAGCGCTTCTGCAAAGCCATTGCGGTGGGAGCGCTAGTGATAGCGGTACTCGCGGTTCTTGAAAACAGTACGGGATACAACGTTTCTCACCACCTGTGTGCCATCAATTTCTCTTCATGCAACGTCGAGTCGCAGCACTGGGCGCCGGAAGCCCTGCGGTTCGGGCGTTATGAATGGGCGCCCAAGGCTTCGCTATTGACGCGGTACTCCGGGTTCACTGGCGAACCCAACAAGACCGCCATTCTGCTCGCGATGTACATGACAGTCTTCTATTACCCGTTTCTCGCCAGGGATGCGGGCGCTGCGCACCGGCCTTTGTGGGGAGCCGCAGCGTTTGCGCTCATGCTCTTCCTAGCGTTCGTTCTGCTCGTCTCCCAAGTCAGGGCCCCGATATTTGCATTTGGCGTCGTGAGTGTCGCGATCGTGCTACTCAGGCCAAGCTTGAAGAATTGGGCGATTGCAGGAATCTGCGCGCTGGTGGTCGTTCTTCTGCTCAGTAGCGAGGCGCGGCACTGGGTATCCGGCTTTGTTTCAACTCGTTTGTCATGGGACAACCTTTCGGCTCCCGACCAGCGGATGAGGGCCTTGCATAAGTCGCTGGCGCTGATCGGTGGCAGCTACGGTCTCGGTGTCGGCGGCACGCTGTGGTCGGTCTACGACGATCTTCTCGATTCCGACGACATCACTGCGTTCGTCTTGTATTTCGTTGTTGGCGGAGTCCCTCTCGGCGCAGCCTATGTAACTTTCTTGGCCGCCAGTTTCCTCGACTTGGCGCGCAGGGTTCCCGGAATTGCGTCAGCCAAGCATCGACACTTGGCCTTCTTGCTGACCTGTTCCCTCGCGGTGTGGCTCGTAGTGGAGACATTCAACGAGCACGCCATTCAGTTCTACTGGCTGCTGCTCTATGCCGCAGGCAAGGCGTCTTTGCTTCAAACGGACGCAGAGTCAGTCGAAACAACTCATATTGAGCCGTGCCCGAAATTGGCCAGCTAGCCTCGCTTGCATGTGGATGTACGCGCTGCAGCAATCAGCGCCGCGACTTGATCCTTATGCGGGTGGTTGTCGAACTGCGCGGAACACCATCGCCAAGCATCGGCGCACATCGTGTCAAGGCTGCGCGTCGCGTCCCATCCGAAAAGCCGCCTTGCCAATGTCGGGTCGGCCCAACTCTTGGCAATGTCTCCCGGCCGCCGCGACGCAACCCTATATGGAATCTTCCTGCCGCTGGCGCGCTCGAACGCGGCGATAACTTCCAACACCGTATGGCCGCAACCCGTTCCCAGGTTCGCGATCACCATGCCATTGTGGTGGCTGAGATACTGAAGTGCTGACACGTGCCCCTCGGCGAGGTCCATGACATGGATGTAATCGCGCACACCCGTTCCGTCAGATGTTGCGTAATCACCGCCGTATATATACATGCACTCGCGGCGGCCAGCTGCCACCTCGGCGATGATCGGCATCAGATTCGTCGCCGCATTTTTCGGTGATTCGCCGAGTAAGGCGCTTTCATGCGCGCCCACGGGGTTGAAGTAGCGCAAGCAGGCGCAGCGTAAGGTGCCTGCCGCCGCGTGGTGAAGATCGCGCAGGATATCTTCGACGATCAGCTTCGACCTGCCATATGGGTTGATCGTCGCGCACGGGGAACTCTCGCTTACCGGCACCTCGGCCGCGTCACCATAGACGGTTGCCGAAGACGAGAAAATGAAGGCCTCCACGTTAGCGCGCCGCATGGCCGCCAGCAACTGCATCGTACCGACGACATTCGTATCGTAGTACTCAAGAGGCTGTCGAATTGAATCGGCGACGGATTTCAGACCGGCAAAATGCATTACTGCGGAGACCCGATAACGTGCAAGTGTCTCGTCAAGCAGCGCGCCGTCACGGATGTCTCCGTTGACGAACTTCGGTGGCGCACCAGAGATGCTGCCAATTCGGTCCAGCACGTCCACGTGGCTGTTGGACAGGTTGTCAAGGATTACGAAATCGTGACCCGCACTCGCAAGTGCCACGCAGGTATGGGAGCCGATGAAACCCGTGCCGCCGGTAACTAATATCATTGATAACAACGAAGAGGAAAGCTTCGAGATGATACCAAACCGGGTGCGCTCGGCCCTATGCGTTACGTCGAGTACTGTGGCCGTACAGGCAGCGTAGTCGAATGACTGTAGAATCGTACCGCCTTTGGCACCTTACGTAACTCAGATGCTCAGCAAAGAAGAACATTTAAACTGGATACTTAACGACTACCCGGCATACTGGAGTCGCGCTTCCAAACGATACGGGCTGGACGCCTACGGCGAAGGCTTGCTGCAGCTCATTGCTCACTGTGCGCCGAGATCCGCTTTCGAGTTGGCGATAGGAACTGGATACCCATTTGCAGAGACATTACATAAGCAAGGCATAACGGTATCCGGTTGCGACATATCTCAGCATCTGATTGATGAGTTGAAGAAGGCAAATCCAGGCATCCAAGCGTTCGCTGGCAGCTACGGCAGCAAGGAGGCGGGCGAAGGTCCCCAAGTGGATTTGGTTTACTGTTTGCGGTCCTCGTGGTACTTCCCGGAGTTCCTTGCTGCAATAGACTTCATGATCGCGAAGGCAAAGCCGGGCGGCACCGTGATATTCGACATCATGAACGCTGAGTCGGCCTGTAATAAGGCGATAGTCGCGAACAAGAATCTGCGGTTCCCTGTGACCATCGCCAAGAACTTCATCAAGAAACTTCTAAATCTTTTGAATGGCGACCGGCGGTACATGACCGACACGGTGTTCGGTGTGCGGGAAATCATGTATAGGCGAACGTCGATTGATGCCTTCCTTAGAGAGAAGAAGTTAGCATACCAAGCGCTGACTATCGGGCAAGTGCTCGGCTCTCCATCTACGGAAGGGCAATACGCGGACGACCAGAAGATCGTCTTTGTTATTAGGAAAGATTAGAAAGCCACCGAGAGGTTGCACAGGACGATTTCGAGGGCGCCAGCACATGCCTCAATTCTCGGTGGTCATTCCCACTTACAACAGGTCCCGGGAGGTACAGCGGGCGATAGAGTCTGTACTACGGCAGACGCTGGGAGACTTCGAAGTCTTAGTGATGGACGACGGCTCCAGCGACGATACGAAGGATGCTGTTGCGCGATATGAGGATTCGCGGGTTCGCTACGTTTGGGAGGAAAACTCCGGAGGGCCCGCGCGCCCGAGAAATCGGGGCGTGGCTTTGGCAACCGGTGAATGGGTCTGCTTTCTCGATGCTGACGACTGGTGGCAGCCCTCGAAATTGGAAGCGTGCGCGAGCCGAATCGGCCCCGCTGTCGACGTCCTGTATCACGACATGACGATCGTGACGGACGTAAGCACTCTGCGTGTCCGCGGGAGTGTCGGCAGCTGGCAAGTCGTGTCCCCCGTGTTTGAGCATCTCCTTATGGGAGGAAACGCGCTTGCCACTTCTTCGGTGGTGGCGAGGCGTAGCCTTCTCTCGGCCGTCGGAGGATTCGATGAAAGCCGCAGAATGATTGCGGCCGAAGACTACAATCTTTGGCTGCGTCTGGCGAAACGCACGGACAAGTTCCTGTACGTGGACGAGTCGCTCGGGTATTACTTGGACAACGATTCGGGAATTTCACGCAAGGACATGTCGGGTTGTACCGCGTGCGCCATAGAGGAGTTTCTTCCGGCGTTAACGGCACAGCAGGTCGGATATCTGAACGCCGGCATTTGTTACCTAGAAGGTAGACACGCATTCTTGGGCAAGGACTACGCTAAGGCCCTGGCCTCGTTGAAGACGGTGCTCACGGTTGGCCGACTATCGAACCGCCTGAAAGCATTCCTGATGTGCGCGGTCTGCTTGTTGCGACTGCGTTCACGAGCAGAACCGGCGTAGGCTGACTAGGCAGTACGAGGTACTACTGCTCGGCTGCCAGCCGGATCGTGTCCTCCAGGATCGCCTCCATTCGACGCATATTGTCGTAGTAGTCGAAATGTGCCCACGCAACCTCGGCGGCTCGTTTACCGAGCCGCTTCCTGGCTTCTGCATCGCGTGCCAGTTGCAGTATTGCGTCAGCCAAGCGGGTGTCGTCGCGTACCGGAACACGCACGAGGCAGTCTTCCTGGCCCAGTAATTCGTGACTCCATGGCAGGTCGCTGATTATGACCGGCTTCTCGCAGAACATGGCTTCATAGACGCTCTTTGGCGAACTATCCGAACTGGGGACCGAAATGACGACGTCCGCTGCGTTGTAGTAGTCGGCCATCTGTTCGTATTCGACGCGGCCCAGCCATATGAGCGAGGGCTCGACGGCCAACTCGGCTGCAAGGCGCTGCAGCCGCTCCAGATACTTTCCGCCAAAGGCGAAGGAGAACATGCATTTGACTTTCAAGCCGCGCTGAGTGGCTATCGCGACGGCCTTGATGATGCTGTCGATGTTGTAAAGCTCAACCAGGGCGCGGGGGCTGAAGAGGAGAACTTCATCGGCCGCAACGCCCAGCGCTTGGCGAATGGCATTGCTCTTCGGAAAATAGAGTTTCGAATCGACTCCGTTCTGAATGATGAAGTTGCGCTTGGGCGTAGCGCCAACCCGAAGTCCTCGCTCTTTCAGCAGCAGCGAGTCTCCGGTGACCGTATCGGCTCTGCGAAAGGCTTTCCTTGCCATCAACCGATGAACGCCCCTGCGTTGCGCGTGCAAGATGATGTCCGACCCCATCGGCGTGAATACGACGGGAACCTTGGTGGACAGGTAGCCGGCAACGAAGCCGTAGTACAGCGAGTGGGCATGCACCACATCGATCCCATGTTTTCGGACAAGTGTATCGACCGAGGCTGCATATGTCTTTGCCGAGAAAATCTTGTTGGCGTAAACAAGCGAGGAGGGCGGGCAACCGAGTCTCCGCAACCATCTTCCAGCGATACCGTAGCGCTTGATGACTACGACGTTTGGGCCAAAGTCCTCCTGTCGCAGATAGTCTTCGTTGTCCGAAAAGAGAAAAACCTTGTGGCGATCGGAAAAATACTTGACCCAAAGGGTCATGTGCCAATCCGCCGAACTGCACAGAAAGAGAAGCTTCATTGATCAAAAGCTGTTCAGGCATTTCTTCATGGACTCCGCGACGTATTCGACGTCGGCGTCGGAAAGCGCTGGATAAAGCGGTGGGCAGATATGATGCTTCGTCACGTAGTCTGCGTTCTCGTAGGCTTCGTCCCGAAGCTGAACCATCGTGTGAGGGTAACGCGTGAATACCGGCTGGCTATGACATGGCGCGGAATAGACCTCGCCGGTCAGGGAGACGCTGAATTGTTCAAGCATTCTCTTCTTGAACTCGGTCCGGTCGATCTTGGGGTCGAGATAGCAGATGTACTTGTAGTAGGCGGATTTAATGTTATCGGGGATGGCAATTCGTGTGATCCCGTCGCATCCCGCAAGTAAGCGGTCGTATACCCCTGCCAGCCGGCGGCGAGTCGCAAGGATATCGTCGGCCACCTTCATCTGCTGGAGCCCAAGCAAAGCATGAAACTCCGAGAAGCGCCAGTTGTAGCCAAATTCAGAGTGGACGTTGAACCGGTGGTCCGTCTTGCCGTGCTCGCGCAGAATCTTCGCTTTTTCGAACAGACCTTCGTCGTTCGTCGACACCATGCCGCCTTCCGCCGTGACGAGGACCTTCGTTGGATAGAAAGACAATGAACCTGCGACCCCCAACGTACCAGCAAAGGCGCCGTCGAGGGTAGCGCCGTGGGCATGTGCCGCGTCCTCGATCACCGGTATGCCGCGGTCTCTGCATAATGCCGCTATGGCCGGGAAGTCCGGAGAAATAATGCCCCCGATATGGACGACCATTACCGCGGCGACGTCGGGAAGTTGGTCGAGCGCCTTTCGCAGGCTCTCGACCGACATCTGCAAATGCTCCTTTTCAGAATCGACGAATGCGACCTTGGCACCCGCGTGCACCGCGGCAATCGGCGTCGCCATATAGGTGTTCGTCGGGCAAATGACGGTTTTATTCTCAACTCCGATCGCCCGCAATGGAATTTCGAGCGATGACGTGCCCGAGTTCGTGCCCACGGCGTACTTGCAGCCTATCCACCGTGCAAAGCTGCTTTCGAACTCGTGCACCTTCCCGGCCATGGTAAGAGCCCCGCTTCTCAATATGTCCTTTACGCCGGACTGGATGAACTCGACGTCCTCATCGGAATAGTCGAGCTTGAGTAGCGGAATGGTTCTGGTTGCCATGTTAATCCTTTTTCTTCGAAAGAGCGCGCGAGCGCGTCTAGATGTATCCGTTCCGATTCAGTTCGTTGAGGCTCAGATATTCCTTGAGCTTCTTTTCGGAAATCTGGCTGTTGACCATTAGCGTCGGCGATGAATGATAGAAATAGTGATCGGGCGTCTTGTCGAGCGGAAAACCTGACTGGAGCAGGCTTTCATAGATCTGAGTGCCGTAGTACGGGCTAAGGACGCCCAGCGAATAATAGTCTGCCTCCACCCTCTTCGCGAAGTCTATCGTCATATCGACGTCAGCGTCGGTCTCGTTCGGGAATCCAGCCATCAGATAGACAGTGAACGGCACCCCGGCTTCCTTCAGCATCCGGCAGCCGTGTAGCATTTCTTCCCGGGTCTCGTCTTTCTGGATTTGCTGCAGGATACGCGGGCTTCCCGACTCGATCCCCAACTTTGCTCTGACGCAGCCAGCTTCCTTGAGAAGCTCGCAGATTTCCGGCGTCAGGTGATCCGTGCGCATTTCAGCCTTGAACGGCATATTGAGGCGGCGATCTATCATGCTTCGAAGAATCTGCTTGACGCGTTCCTTCCGGATGGTAAAGACATCGTCGACAAAGTACACCACCGAATTGTCGCGAACCAACAACTTGTTCTTGGCGTCTATGTTGTTCGACTGGGAATAGTCGAATTCGCGCACATGGCTCCAGTAGTTCTGTTTCAGATACTCAAGTTCGGTCAGGACATTGTCGGGCGTCCGGAACTGGGTCTTGTTGCGTTTCCATACTTCGGGGCTCGCACAATAAGTGCAGCGATAAGGGCAGCCGCGAATGGTGACTACGTAGCTGACATCGACGTACTTCCGCTCGGAAACGGGAATCTTCCAGAACTTGTCTCGCTCGGGGAACGGCAGTTGATCCACTGGCTTGATGGGCGGGTGGTCGCCGTTATCCCGGAGTGCACCATCCGGTCCGGTGCGGGACACTACGCCGGGAACCGAGCGCGGATCCTCGCCGTTAACCAGGCGCAGCATGGCGTACTCGCCCTCGCGTCGAACCGCGAAATCCAACGTCGGTATCCGCCGCAATATGCTGCCGTCCATGGTGGCGTGCGGCCCCCCGATCACCTGCAATACATTTGGAGCTCTGGCGCGCAGTAGCCTTGAAATGATGCCGATTGAAGTGATGTTGGCGGTGTACGAGGTGAAGCCGACCCAGTCTGGCTCGAACTCGAGGATGCTGTCTACGACCTCCTGCCACAGCGCATGGGTGTCGTCTTCAAAATACTGCATGTAGTTGCTGTGGTTGTCGAACAGGGTCCGGAGATTCGCAAATGCACGCTCATTCACGTAGTCGGCGTTGTACAGCCACGCGTCATGGCCGCTTTGGTTGAGCACGGCGGCAATGTATGCGATTCCTAACGAATTCGCGTTGTAGCGTGAGCCAAGCAATCGATAGAACGGAACGTTTACGAGCAATACGCGCGTGGGCGTCATGAGGAACTCCGGAGCGGTTCTTTGATCAGGCGGATTTGCAGTCTATTGCCGATCCGGTCTTGAATGCTTCAACCATTCTTTGCATTCCCGCCTGGATGTCTATGGACGGCTCCCAATCCAGTCGTCGATACGTTTCTGCTACTGCGCTCGCGGCGAGTTCATCGCCTAGGTAGTCGTCTTCCCTTTTCAATGCATCGAGCACCCGGACGGATGAACCGGCGGAATCGCTGGCGGCGAGCGTTGCCAGCTCGCGGATGGACGTGCTGTGCGCGGACGCGAGGATGAAGGTCCCGCACGCCTCTGGATCGATCGCCAGGCGAACGCACGCGGTCGCTACGTCCTCGCCGTGAATGAAATTCCTTGTTTGACTACCCGATCCGTGGACAACGATTTCGCCGGCACCTGCCGCCTTCCTCGCGAAAATCGAAACAACGTCCTCCTGGCGGCTGCGTTCCCCATACACGGTCCCCAACCTGATGACGGCCACGGGAATACCGTACAGCATGCTGTAATCGGCACAGATTCTTTCGGCAGCCTTCTTCGAGGTGGTATAGAGGTGACCGTGCTCGTTGCCGGCATAAACGGAAGAGGCGAAGACCAACTTCGTGTTGCCTTTCTTCCGCAAGGCCTCGAGAATGTTCGCCGTCCCCATGACGTTGAGGTCCAAGCAGGCCCGCGGATTGTCTTTCACCAGATTGATGTTCGAAAAACCGGCGAAATGAAACACGACGTCCGCTCGGCTGACGGCCCGTTCGACGGCTTGGACGTCCAGGATGGACCCCTGTAGGTCATGATCATGGCAGCCGGGTGAATGGAGGTCGAAATTAAAGGCCGTAAAGGCGGCCTCGCGAAACCTCGTGAGAACGTACCCGCCCACGAAACCGCTTCCGCCCGTAACGAGAATGCTCGGCAACTGCTGTGATGTCATACGCCAACTTTTGGATATATACCGGGAACGACCTGTCGCGAACAACGCGACGTCTCGGCGCGCCCCTTATTACGGTAAGAGCCGACACAAAATTCGGCCGGAGCGTGCTTTTACACCGTGAGGGCAAAAACATCAAGTAGTTGCTTTGACGAACGGGGTCA
This sequence comes from Pseudomonadota bacterium, assembly GCA_046726235.1. GTDB lineage: Bacteria > Pseudomonadota > Gammaproteobacteria > Burkholderiales > Rhodocyclaceae > Nitricoxidireducens. The sequence goes on along the minus strand of JBKPAD010000001.1, from coordinate 69,554 downwards.
TCGAGCCCGGTTCAGAACCCCGGGAACCGGGAGCTTGGGGCGTTTCCGCCGGGCGCCGTATATAATCCGTACAGCAAAAGCCTTTTGTCCTCTTCCTGACGGGTACAAAACCTTTGCAATGAGGCCCAGCCGGCTGGGCTGGCCACGGTTGGGAAAGGCGGCTCTGGCGTGCCGCACTCGAAATCCCCGCGGTTGTTATGGCTTTGTCGGTTCACCATCGGATTTGCAATTTTCGAATTGCGTGGAGTACGTAGGTTCGTAATGACCGGGCACCCTCGTTACCAGATATGCAGCAATTGCGTCATGGACACCAGCGACGCATTGATCGCCTTCGATGAGAAGGGAGTCTGTGATCACTGCAGAACCTTTATTTCGCATACTTTGCCGCGTTGGCACACCGACGCTAAGGGGCAGCATCTCTTGGCTTGCATGGTGGAAAAGATCAAGCGGGCCGGCGCGGGGAAGGAATTCGACTGCATCATCGGAATGAGCGGTGGGATCGACAGTTCTTATCTCACGTACATTGCCAAGGAAGAACTGGGACTGCGCCCCCTGGTCTTCCACGTCGACGCGGGATGGAATTCCCAGGAGGCGGTCAACAACATCGAACGTCTCGTCGATGGCCTGGGTCTTGATTTGTACACGGAGGTAATCGACTGGGACGAGATGCGGGACCTGCAGCTCGCCTTCTTCAAGTCGGGGGTTCCGCACATCGACGCGCCGCAGGATCACGCATTCTTCGCGACGATGTACAAGTTCGCGAGCGCATACAAAGTACCGTACATCTTGACTGGCGCAAACCTTTCTACCGAGTGCGTGCGGAATCCGGTGGAATGGATGTACTACCAGTCGGACAGTACCCAGTTGCTCGATATTCACCGCAAGTTCGGATCGAGGCCGCTTACCACGTTCCCCACGACCTCGATTCTTTGGCACAAGGCCTATCTTCCATACGTCAAGCGGATCAAAGTGCTGCGGCCGCTGAACTGCGTTCCGTACATCAAGAGTGAGGCAATTCAGCTTCTGGTAAGGAAATTCGGCTGGCAGCCGTATCCGCAGAAGCATTTCGAGTCGCGCTTCACCCGTTTTTACGAAAGCTACTGGCTGCCCAAGAAGTTCGGCTACGACCCGCGACGCGTGCAATACTCGAGTCTGATCCTGACCGGGCAAATGACGCGCGAAGAGGCCGTCGACCGGCTTGCCGTTCCGCCTTGGGACGAATCCTCGATCGCGACGGATTTCCAATACGTTGCCACCAAGCTCGGCATTTCGACAGACGAACTCCAGGGGTACATGGATGCGCCCAACCTGAGCTACAAGGACTATCGTTCCCAGGCGTGGATCTATACTCTCGGCGCAAAGGCGATGAAACTGCTCGGCCTCGAAGTCGGCGGCAAGCGATGATCACGCTCGTCGACTACGGGCTCGGTAATGTAAGAGCCTTCGTCAACATTTATCGACGGCTCAGTATTCCGGTGGATGTCGCCCAGACGGCAAGCGAACTGAGGGTGGCTGAACGCATCATTCTTCCCGGCGTCGGCGCATTCGATTGGGCGATGACCCGCCTAAACGAGTCCGGCATGCGCGATTGCCTGGACGATCTCGTACTGAACCGGCGCCGCCCGGTCCTGGGCGTGTGCGTCGGTATGCAAATGATGGCGCGCTGCAGCGACGAAGGAAGCCAGCCGGGGCTCGGCTGGATCGATGCCGAAGTGAGGCGGTTCGACGAAGCGGCATTTAATCAGCAGAGGACGCGTCTGCCGCACATGGGCTGGAACGACGTGCTGCCGCGGGAGGACGCTGTGCTTTTCGGAGGGCTGGCAGCCCCGCGTTTCTACTTCCTGCATTCCTACTACATCGCGCCGGCTACTGCGGCCGACGTCCTAGCGACGACCGACTACAACGGGCGCTTCGCTTCGGCAGTGCAGGCGGGAAACATCTGCGGCACGCAGTTCCATCCAGAGAAGAGCCATGGTTGGGGCAGCCAATTGTTGAAGAACTTTGCCGAACTTTAGGAACATGTTGCGTCCGCGGATCATTCCCTGCCTGCTGGTCAAGAATGGCGGTCTCGTCAAGACGGTTCGCTTCGGCCAGTACAAGTATGTCGGCGATCCCATCAATGCAGTCCGGATCTTCAACGAAAAGGAAGTCGATGAACTGATCGTCGTCGACATCGACGCCACGGTACAGAAGCGCGAACCCGACTACGCGTTGATCGCGGATCTCGCCGCCGAATGCAGAATGCCCCTTTGCTATGGCGGAGGTGTCGCGACAGAAAACCAGATTCAACGGATCATCGGTCTCGGGGTGGAGAAGGTGGCGTTGAGCAACGCGGCGCTCAGGGACCCGCAACTCATCTCGCGAGCCGCCGCCAAGGTCGGCAGCCAGAGCGTGGTCGTCGTCATGGACGTAAAGAAGGCGGGCTTGCTGCGGAAATACGAAATCTTCACGCACAACGGCTCGAACGGCACTGCGCTGGACCCGGTGTCGTTCGCAAAGCGAGCAGAGGAGGCAGGAGCCGGCGAGATCGTGGTCAACTCCATCGACCGTGACGGCGAAATGAAGGGCTACGATCTTGAACTTGCAGCTCGCGTCCGCGATGCCGTGAGCCTTCCAATCACGATTCTGGGTGGCGCCGGCAGCATGGGCGACATCGAGGACCTGATCCGCCGCTTCGGCCTTGTTGGCGCCTCGGCTGGCAGCTTGTTCGTATTCAAGGGAAAGTATAAGGCCGTACTCATCAACTATCCGAACCGGGATCAGAAAGATGCCTGCATCGGCTAGTCGGAGTGAACCAGCACCGGCGCGCGATGCGACGGCGGACGGCGCCTTTCGCACCAACAACTTTGATCTTGTCCGGTTGTGCGCGGCCGTCCAGGTCGCAGTGACACACGGCATTTCGCATCTCGATATCCCTCCGGCTGCGGTGTCAGCACTGGCTTGGGTGTCCTACTTTCCCGGCGTGCCGATATTCTTCTTCGTCAGCGGTTTTCTCATCAGCAAGTCCTATGAGAGCACCGGCAATCTCGCGGACTATTCGGTGAACCGAGCGCTCCGCATATATCCGGCGCTGGTGGTATGCACGCTCTTTTCGCTCGCGATGGTTCTCGCAACCGGCTATCCGGATTTGAGGGCGGCTGGGGGGGGGCGGTTCTGCTTTGGTTCGTGGCGCAGAGCACGGTGCTGCAGTTCTACAACCCTGAGTTCTTCCGAGGCTTCGGCGTCGGCGTCATCAATGGCAGTCTTTGGACGATCGCGGTCGAACTGCAGTTCTATGTGCTCATGCCGTTCATCTATCGGCTTATTGGACGCTTTGCTCCGACCAAGAGCCGCTTCGACGCCGCGCTCGTTGTCTTGGCGCTAGTCTTTCTGGCTGTCAACATTGCATATTTTTCGATTGACGAGGCACACTGGGAGACGATGGGCCGAAAGCTGCTGGGCGTTTCCTTCGTGCCGTGGTTCTACATGTTTCTTGCTGGAGTGATCGCACAAAGGCAGTTCCCGCGCGCCTATCGTTTCGTTGCCGGTCGAGCCTACTTGTTCATGGCAGCATATGCGATCGCCTGCATCTATCTAGTCGGCGATGGCATGCTGCGGCTCGGCAACGGAATAAGCGCTCCCCTGTTTCTGCTGCTGGCAGCAGCCGTTTTGTCCTGCGCATACTCGTTACCCGACCTGTCGTGGCGCGTGCTTGGAAGAAACGACATCTCATATGGTGTGTACATCTACCACATGCCAATGCTCAACCTGCTTATCTTCGCCCGCATGACGGGCGATTTCGGTAAGCTGGCGTTTGCCCTCGGATTGGTAATGCTGCTCGCTTACCTTTCTTGGCGATTGATAGAAAAGCCGGCGCTCAGCATGAAATCACACGCATTCTTTCCCGTGTATGCGGACGGCGGTCACGATTCGAAGGAAATCCATTCGTGAAACAGGTTTTACAAAGCCTTAAGACCGGTGTGACCTCGGTGGCGGACGTACCGTGTCCCGCTGTGGGTGCCGGCAGTGTCCTAATTCGCTCCAATGCGTCGCTCATATCGGCTGGGACGGAACGGATGCTGGTCGAGTTCGGCAAGGCGGGCTGGATCCAGAAGGCGCGCCAGCAACCGGACAAGGTGCGCATGGTCGTCGACAAGGTTCGTACGGACGGGCTCATGCCTACACTGGAGGCGGTCTTCAACAAGCTCGATCAACCGCTGCCGCTGGGCTATTGCAACGTAGGGCGCGTGCTGGAAGCAGGCGCCGGTATTACCACGCTGTCTGCCGGAGAACGGGTCGTATCGAACGGCCGGCATGCAGAAATCGTCAGTGTTCCGATCAATCTCTGTGCGCGGATACCAGACACGGTTTCGGACGAAGAGGCGGCTTTCACCGTGATCGGCGCGATCGCGCTGCAGGGCATTCGCCTGGCGCGGCCGACGCTCGGCGAGTCAGTAGTCGTTACCGGACTGGGTCTGATCGGACTCATGGCTGTGCAGCTGCTGCGCGCCCAAGGATGTCGAGTGCTCGGAATCGATTTCGATGCGGACAAGTTGGCCCTCGCGCGGCGCTTTGGTGCTGAGGTGGTGGATTTGTCGGCGGGGGAGGATCCGATAGCCGCTGCTCAGGCGTTCTCGCGAAACCGAGGCGTGGACGCGGTCATCATTACGGCATCGACCCAGAGCAGTGAGCCGGTACATCAGGCGGCCGTTATGAGCCGCAAACGCGGCCGGATCGTGCTTGTCGGAGTCACGGGTCTCGAACTCTCCCGGGCCGACTTCTATGAAAAGGAACTGAGCTTCCAGGTTTCCTGCTCATACGGACCGGGACGCTACGACGCGAATTACGAAGAGAAAGGGCAGGACTATCCGGTTGGGTTCGTTCGCTGGACGGAGCAGCGCAACTTCGAAGCGGTACTCGACATGATGGCGGACGGGCGCCTCGACGTAGAGCCGCTAATCACGCATCGCTTTCCAGTGTCGGCGGCGGAGAAGGCGTACGAAATCGTCGCGGGCGCGGAAGCGTCGTTGGGGATCCTGCTCGAATACCCGGCTGTGGATCGCCCGCTGGCGGTGGTCCGACAGCGCGTGGTGGAACTGAGGCCGTATCAGTCGTTGATAGCGGCGCGAGCTGCATCGCTGGCATTCATTGGCGCGGGCAATTACGCGACGGCCATCCTCATCCCCGCCTTTAAATCTACAGGCGCACGCCTGAGGACGGTCGCGTGCAGCGCTGGGGTCAGCGGAGTACACGCGGGACACAAATACGGCTTCGAGACGGCCACGACCGATGCAACAGGCGCATTCGCGGATCCCGAGGTCAACGCAGTAATCATTTCAACCCGCCACGATAGCCACTGCAAGTTCGTCTGCGAGGCGCTTCAGGCTGGCAAGCACGTCTTCGTCGAAAAGCCGTTGTGCCTTGCCCGGGCGGAACTGCGGGAGATCGAAGCCGCTTATGCGGCGGCGGGGCGCGATCCGGCACAGCCGATCCTCATGGTAGGTTTCAATCGGCGCTTCGCACCCCAGGTGCAGAAGGCGAAAGCGCTTCTCGCCGGCACGAAGGGGCCGAAGACCTTTGTGATGACGGTAAACGCGGGCGCCATTCCGGAAAGCCACTGGACGCAGGATAAGCGCGTAGGCGGAGGAAGGATCGTTGGGGAGGCGTGCCATTTCGTCGACCTGCTACGCTTCCTCGCAGGCACATCGGTCGCGGAATGGCAGAGCATGGCCATGACGGGAGCCAGTCGAGACACCGCTACCTTCCAACTCCGGTTCGTGGACGGATCGATAGGTACCATTCATTACTTTGCCAACGGCAGCAAGTCGTTTCCAAAGGAGCGGCTTGAGATATTCGCCGCCGGTCGCGTCCTTCAACTCGACAACTTCCGTCGCCTTCGCGGCTATGGCTGGCCCGGATTCGATACCATGAGGCTGTGGCGCCAGGACAAGGGACAGAATGGCTGTGCCGCTGCCTTCGTGAAAGCCATCGAAGCAGGGGGTGTCGCGCCGATCCCGTTCGAGGAACTGATCGAAGTCAGCCGGATCAGCATCGAAATCGCAGAGGCTGTGCAGTGAAATTGATCGATGTGGTTGCGGGCGCTCGCCCGAACTTCATGAAGATCGGTCCCATCGCCAAGGAGTTGGACAGAAGAGCGCGGGCCGGTGGAATGCTGCGCTATCGCCTCCTACACACCGGGCAGCACTATGATGAACGGTTGTCTGGGGACTTCTTTAAGCAACTCGATATTCCCGAACCTGAAGTTAATCTCGGGGTGGGCTCCGGCACTCAGGCGGAGCAGACCGCGGCAATCATGATCGGCTACGAACGCCTGCTGCGAGAGCGACGCAGCGACCTTTGCGTTGTCGTCGGCGATGTCACCTCAACTATGGCATGCGCCATCACCGCTCAGAAGCAGTGCGTTCCGGTCGCACATGTGGAAGCAGGCATCCGTTCCGGAGACTGGACCATGCCGGAAGAGATCAACCGCATGGTCACCGACTCGATCACCAACCATTTCTTCACTACGAGCGAGGTCGCGAACGACAATCTCCGCCGTTCCGGCGTCGCCGACGAGCGCGTCCATTTCGTCGGTAATACGATGATCGATACCCTGCTTGCCAACATCGACCGGCTGCGCCCTCCTCGTTTCTGGGACGAACTCGGCCTTGTCGCGGACCGCTACTTTGTCGTCACGCTTCATCGCCCTGCGAACGTCGATGACGCCACGCGCTTGGCACGCTTGCTGCGTTCTATCGGGGAAGCCACGCGCGGGCTGTCGGTCGTCTTTCCTGTCCATCCGCGTACTGCAAAGACGCTGCGCGAAGTGCCGGGTATTCCAGCAAACATCCGCTTGGTGGAGGCGCAACCCTATCTTGAGTTCAACCACCTTGTCCGCTATGCAAAAGCGGTGGTTACGGACTCCGGCGGTATCACCGAAGAAACCACGGTCATGGGCGTTCCCTGCCTAACGTTGCGCGATACCACCGAGCGGCCGGAGACCGTAACGGTGGGAACCAACGAGTTGGTCGGTACTGACCCAGATGCCATCAAGCCGGCGTTGGACAGGGTATTCGCGCGGCAGTGGAAGAAGGGCGCAATTCCCGAACTTTGGGACGGCCGTACCGGCGAGCGTATTGTCGCGATTCTGGAAAAGCTTCTTTGACACTACGCAAGGCGAAGCTGTACTTTAACACCTTGCGCCATCTGAAGCCGGTGCAAATATGGGGGCGACTGGCCTCCCGCATCAGCCGTCCATGTCCCGATACGCGCCCGGCGCCGCCAAAGCGAAACGCGTCGGGCAACTGGACGGCACCGGCTGCCCGGCAGCCAAGCATGACTGCGGCGCGCAGCTTTCGTTTTCTAAACGAAGAGCACGAAGTTGCTGTTCCCGCGGACTGGAACAATCCTTCGCGGGCAAAGCTGTGGCTCTACAACCTCCATTATTTCGACGATCTGAACGCTCACGGCGCCCCGGCAAGATCCGCCTGGCACGAGCGTCTGATCAGAGCCTGGATTGAGGAGAATCCGCCGGGACAGGGGACAGGCTGGGAACCCTATCCCCTTTCGCTGAGAATCGTGAACTGGATCAAGCGCGACCTTGGAGGAAAGCCGCTGGACGAGTTCGCGCGACAGTCCCTTGCCGTGCAGGCGCGCTACCTGTCGGGTTGTCTTGAGCACCACTTGTTGGGCAACCACCTGTTCTCGAATGCGAAAGCGCTCGTGTTCGCCGGCTGCTACTTCGGCGGCGACGAAGCGACGACCTGGCTGAAGCACGGATTACAAGTTCTGTCCGCCCAGATTCCGGAACAGATACTTCCTGATGGCGGCCAATTCGAACGTAGCACGATGTACCACGCTCTTGCCTACGAGGACATGCTCGACTTGTCGAACTTGGCGGCCGTGTACGCGAAGACGTTCCAGCCATGGGCCGCCGCGGTCGGCAGTTGGCGCGATCGCTTGCGTGAAATGGGAAGCTGGCTGGCGACGATGTGCCATCCGGATGGCGAAATCGGGTTTTTCAACGACGCGGCGACTGGAATAGCGCCCTCACCTGACTGCCTCTTTGACTATGCCGAGCGTCTGGGCTGCGATCGGCCGAGGCCTCGTAACGGGATAACATGGCTGAAGTCCTCCGGCTATATTCGCCTGCAACTGGAGACCGCCGTCATGCTCATCGATGTCGCGCCCATAGGGCCGGACTACTTGCCGGGTCATGCTCATGCGGACACGTTGAGCTTTGAGTTCTCACTCGGACGCCAGCGGGTAATCGTAAATTCCGGCACCTCGCGCTATGGCACCGGAGCCGAAAGGCAGCGCGAACGGTCGACTTCCGCCCACTCCACCGTCGAAGTCGACGGCGAAGACTCGTCCGAAGTCTGGGGGGGATTCAGAGTCGCGCGCCGAGCGCATCCATTCGACGTACAGGTTGCGCCGGACGGCAGCGGCATCTTAGTTTCCGCGGCCCACGACGGCTACACTCGGTTGGCGGGACGACCAGTCCTCAGGCGCACCTGGCGCCTGGCCGACGGTAGGCTTGAGGTGGCGGACAGCGTCGATGGGGTATGCCGAATTGCGATCGCGCGCTATCACTTCCATCCCGCCATTAGGATTGACTGCGATTCGAGCGGCGGGAGCGCTACAGGTCCCGGCGTGGTTGCCCGCTGGTCGGCCAAAGGCGCGGCCACCGTCCTTCAGGATTCCGTGTTTGCGCCGGCGTTTGGTACCACAGTGAAGAACACCTGCCTGGGACTGCGACTGGCCCAGAATAGCGTTGTCTTCTGTCTCGATTGGCCTCATGGGGTTGATGGGACGCAGGGGGACAAGTCGTGAATATCTTGATACTGAGTTTCTACTTCCGGCCAGACTTGAGTGCTGGATCGTTTAGGGCGACGGCCCTCGTCGGCGCCTTAAAGGCGCTCGCGCCGTCCGCGAAGATTTCCGTGGTTACGTCGCTTCCCAACCGCTACTCGTCGTTCGCTGTCGATGCGCCTGAATATGAAAGCACCGATGGAGTGTCGATCACCCGAATCGCACTGCCGTCTCACCGGGGCGGTATGCTGGACCAATCGAAGAGCTTTGCGGCCTTCGCCCGCGAGGCGTTGCGCCGAGTGCGGCACGATGAGTTTGATCTCGTCTTCGCGACATCGGGACGGCTCATGACCGCCGCGCTGGGCGCCTGGATTGCGATGCGGAAGGATGCCATTCTCTATCTCGACATCCGCGATATTTTCGTCGATACCATCAAGGATGTGCTACCCGGTCGAGTGGCGCGAATCACCCAACCACTCTTCGCCTTGCTCGAACGCCTGACCGTCAGGCGGGCTGCGACCTTGAATCTCGTATCGGGCGGATTCCGGCAATATTTCGAGAAACGCTATCCGCGTCAGCGGCTGATGTTTTTCACCAATGGCATTGACGACGAATTCCTTCGGGCCCCACCGTCCGAACCGTCCGCAGTCAAGACGCATCGGCCGCTGCTGGTCGTATACGCGGGCAATCTCGGCGAAGGGCAGGGGCTGCATGCCATTCTGCCGGCACTCGCCAAGCGGACGGAGGGAACGCTTCGCTTCAGGATCATCGGCGACGGCGGGAGAAGGGCGCGGCTGGTGCAGGCGCTGTCAGACGCAGATGTCACGAATGTCGAGATTATGGCTCCAGTGTCGCGAGACGTCCTGCTCGAGCAGTATCGGGAAGCGGACGTCCTATTCATGCACTTAAACAACTACGACGCGTTTATGAAAGTACTGCCATCCAAGGTGTTCGAATATGGTGCACTGGGCAAACCTATTTGGGCCGGTGTGCCCGGCTTTGCCGCGGAGTTCGTGCGCCAGGAACTCGATAACGCGGCCGTCTTCCCTCCCTGTGATGCGGCCGCCGCCATCGAAGCCCTTGCCGAGCTCGAAGTACGGGACGCGCCTCGTCCGCGCTTCACACAACGGTTCGCGCGCGCCGAAATATGTCGCGCTATGGCGGCGGACATCCTAGCCACGGGGCGGCTGGGCAGATGATTGCGTGCTAATCGAGTCATCCGCCGCAGGGCACAATTGCGGCTTGCGGAGGTCGGTGCCGGCGGATTAGGAGCTATTGGAGTGTCAAAGCGGATGTTTGACATCGTTCTCGTCGTTTGCGCGATGGCGCTGCTCGCCCTGCCGATGGCTATTCTCGCGCTGCTCGTCAAGGCAACATCCCGGGGCCCGGTCCTTTACTGGAGCGATCGGGTGGGCCGCGGCAATCGACTCTTCAAGATGCCGAAGTTCCGCAGCATGCGTGTCGGCACGCCCGCAGTCGCAACCCACCTGCTCTCGGACCCATCGTCGCACTTGACGCCCGTCGGCTCGTTTCTACGTAGCGCGAGCCTCGACGAGCTGCCCCAGTTGTGGAGCGTCCTGAAGGGCGACATGAGCCTTGTCGGGCCCCGTCCTGCTCTATTCAATCAGGATGATCTCGTGGAACTGCGTACCCAGAAAGGAATCCACCACCTAATTCCGGGGTTGACGGGGTGGGCGCAAGTCAACGGACGTGATGACTTACCCATCCCCCAGAAGGTATCCTACGATTTCGAATACCTGCAGCGAAAGTCCTTCTTCTTCGATCTCAGAATCATTTGGCTCACGTTCGTGAAGGTCCTGCAACGTGATGGCGTGAGCCACTGAAACATGCAAAAGATAATCGGGGACGCCGCAGTTCCGATACTCGCCCTGCCTCGCGTGGCGAAGCGGCTCATCGTTCTCGCGGTCGACGCAGCGCTGTGCCTGCTGTCGGTTTGGTTTGCCTACTATCTTCGCCTGGGAGAGTTCGTAAGCTTGTCCCGGCCACTGCTATGGGCCGCCGGGGTTTCCATAGGAATCGCCCTGCCGGTGTTCATCGTGTCCGGACTTTACCGCGCAATCTTTCGTTACGCGGGGTGGCACGCACTGATGACAGTGACCAAGGCGGTTGCCGCATATGGCGTTCTCTACGTCATGATCTTCGCTGTCATCGGTATAGCAGGCGTGCCGCGGACCATCGGCTTGATCCAGCCGATGCTGCTGCTGCTCTCGGTCGGGGCTTCGCGCGCGGTCGCAAGATTTTGGCTTGGCGGCCTCTACCAAGCCGAGTTGCGGCTGGCGGCACTGCCCAAGGTGCTGATTTACGGAGCGGGCACCGCTGGGAGGCAGCTGGCCGCCGCGATGAGGAATAGTCACGAGATGCGCGTGATCGGGTTTCTGGACGACGACGAGAGGCTCCACGGGCGCGTCCTGAACGGCTTACCCATTTACAGCCCCGGGAACCTCGCCATCTTGGTCGATTCGTTCCAGATAAGCGATGTACTGCTCGCGCTTCCCTCGACGAGCCGCAAGCGGCGCAACGAGATACTGGCGCAGATGCTTCATGCCAAGGTGTCGATCCGTACGCTGCCCAGCGTAACGGAGTTGGCTCAAGGGAAGGTAAGCGTGTCCGACCTGCGCGAACTGGATATCGACGACCTGCTCGGTCGCGAAACGGTGAGCCCGAACCGCCTCCTGCTGAGCCGCAACGTCACCGGGAAGGTAGTCCTCGTTACGGGTGCCGGCGGTTCGATTGGCAGCGAACTGTGCCGGCAAATACTCGCCGTGTCGCCGGCCGCTCTGCTTCTGGTCGAGCAGAGCGAATTTGCGCTCTACCAGATTCATCAGGAACTCCAGACGAGGAGCGGAGATCCGCGGACAAAGCTGGTCCCCCTGCTCGCGTCTGTGCGTGACGAAGAACGGATGCGCGAAATCATATCTACATGGAAGCCGGAAACGCTCTACCATGCCGCGGCATACAAGCATGTGCCTCTCGTGGAGCACAACCCAGCCGAAGGTATTCGGAACAACGTCATGGGAACGCTGACCGCCGCTCAGGTGTCCGCCGAGCATGGCGTCGCAGACTTTGTCCTCATCAGCACGGACAAGGCTGTACGGCCGACCAATGTCATGGGCGCGAGCAAGCGCTTGGCCGAAATGGTGCTGCAGGCGCTCGCAACTGTTCGTCCGGGCACCAAGTTCACGATGGTGCGCTTCGGCAACGTACTGGGGTCCTCCGGTTCAGTGGTGCCCAAATTCAGGCAGCAGATCCGCGATGGTGGTCCGATTACCTTGACCCATCCGGATATCACGCGCTACTTCATGACGATCCCGGAGGCCGCACAACTCGTGATCCAGGCGGGCGCGATGGCCAAAGGCGGCGACGTATTCGTTCTCGACATGGGGGAGCCGGTCAAGATTCTCGACCTCGCCCGACGGATGATCGAACTTTCGGGACTTTCCTTGCGCGGTGACGCGGATCCCGAAGGCGACATTGAAATAGCCATCACGGGTTTGCGTCCCGGCGAGAAGCTATTCGAGGAGTTGCTGATCGGAGACAACCCGAAGCCGACTACTCATCCTCGCATCATGCGGGCGCACGAGGATTTCCTGCCGTGGCCGCTGCTTTCCAAGGAGCTAGCCCGGCTCCAGCGAGCGTTGAATGGGAACGACGTCGGTCTCACGCGGGAAATCTTAAAGTGCCTGGTAGCGGGATATCAGCCTAATGGCGACATAGTCGACTGGGTCTACCTGGAACAGGAAGGCGACGACAACCTGAGCAGTGCTGTGGCGGTCTGAGCGGGGAAAAATGCGATGAGCATCTACGCGGTTGGCGACGTACAGGGTTGCTACGACGATCTACGTCGCCTGCTCGATCATTTAAAGTTCGATACGCGACGAGACCGTCTTTGGTTCGTCGGTGACTTGGTCAACCGCGGCCCGTGCTCCCTGGACGTTCTAAGATTTGTACGCGACTTAGGCAATGCCGCCGTCGTCGTGCTAGGCAACCACGACCTCCATCTCATCATGCAAGCCGAAGGTTTCGGTAAGGCGAACAGCGAAGATACGCTTACGGATGTGTTGGCCGCCCCCGACTGCCCCGAATTGATTGCCTGGTTGCGTAACCGACCGCTACTTTACGTGGAGGGCGAGTACGCCATGGTCCACGCCGGTCTATTACCCGTTTGGTCCATCCCTCAGGCGCATGTGCTTTCCGATGAAGTCCAGACTGCGCTGATAGGTTCCAACTACCGCAGCTTTCTTGCGCACATGTGGGGCTCCGAGCCCACGGCGTGGCGGGACGATCTGACCGGTTGGGACCGTCTTCGTGTCATCGTTAACGCCATGACCCGCATGCGTTACGTCCACGCAGACGGCGCGATGGAGCTTTGTGCGCTCGGTGCGAAAGCGCCTCCCCAGAGCGGCCCGGCCGGTTGCGTGCCGTGGTTCGAATCTCCCGGTCGGGCAAGTGCGGACCACACCATCGTCTGCGGCCACTGGTCGGCGCTCGGCTATCGGCAGGAGAACGGCATCATCGCGCTCGACTCGGGTTGCCTCTGGGGCGGCAGCCTGACGGCGGTGCGGCTCGAGGACCGGCGCGTCTTTCAGGTGCCTTGTCCGCGTGCCGTCAAGCCGCACGGCTGGGGCTAAGGCCTAGTGTGAAACGCGGCTGACGCCCTGGCCGGAGAGGATGCGCACGCGTTCGCCGGGGTGGAACTGCTCGTCGGCTTCCTGCGTAATTGCCACGTACTGGCCGCCGTCGAGCTTGACGGTGATTTCGACGCCCTGTTTCTTGGTGACGCGCTCTTCGAGTGCGCTGCCGGCGACGCCGCCGGCGACGGCGCCGAGGATGGAGCCGACGGTCGATCCCTTGCCGCCGCCGACGTTGCTGCCGGCAATGCCGCCGATGACGCCGCCGGCGACGGTGCCGACCGGAGTGTTGGAGCCCTCGATGGTGACTTGGCGCACGCTTTCGACGACGCCCATGCGGACGTTCATTTCGCCGCGCGTCTGGCCGCGGGAGTAGCTGGAGCCCGACTGGCTGCTGGCGCAGCCGACGATCGCCAGCGACGCGAGTGCCGCGCTCAGGGCGGCGAGACGACGGATGTTGCGCATTTCGGTTCCTCTCAAAGTTCCTCGCCGAAGGCTTCCTTGTACTGCGCGGCGATCTCGCTGCGCGTCGGCTTGTGATTCTGGCCACCGCGGTGGGCGATCTTGATTGCTCCCATCAGCGACGCGAGCCGCCCGGTCTTTTCCCATCCCCATCCCTGCGTGATGCCGTACAGCAGGCCGGAGCGGTAGGCGTCGCCGCAGCCCGTCGGGTCGACGACCGCCTCGGGTTTAACGCTGGGAATCTCGATGCGTTGACCATCGGCGTAGATTTCAGATCCATTCGCCCCCAGCGTAATGACCAGCGCCTTCACTTCGCCGGACAGCGATTCGAGACTGCGCCCCGTGCGTTCCGTCAGCAGCTTCGCTTCGTAGTCATTGACCGTGCAGTAGTCGGCGAGTTTCAGGAAGTCGAGCAGTTCCTCGCCGTTGAACATCGGGAGTCCCTGGCCGGGATCGAAGACGAAGGGAATCTTTGCCGCGGCGAAGTCGCGCGCGTGCTCGAGCATGCCCTGGCGGCCGTCGGGGGAAACGATGCCGAGGCGGACGTTCTCGGTGTCGGCGATGCGGTTGGCGTGGGCGTGGTTCATTGCCCCCGGATGGAACGCGGTGATCTGGTTGTCGTCGACGTCGGTGGTGATGAAGGCTTGCGCGGTGAAGGTCTCGCGGACTTCGCGCACGTGGCGCGCGTCGAGCTTCAGGTGGTTCAGGCGCTGCAGGTACGGCCCGCTGTCGTCGCCGACCGTGGCCATGATCAGCGGATCGCCGCCGAGCAGCTTCAGGTTGTAGGCGATGTTGCCGGCGCAGCCGCCGTACTCGCGCCGCATGTCCGGCACGAGGAAGGAGACGTTGAGGATGTGGATCTGCTCCGGCAGGATGTGGTGCTTGAAGCGATCGTGGAACACCATGATGGTGTCGTAGGCGAGCGAGCCGCAGATGAGTGTGCGCATAGGGTTCAGGGATAGAAGAGATAGAGTCGGTAGCCGGCGGCCGGCACGCCCGGCGCGTCGATGGAGAGTTCGACCGGAAGTTCCTTGCCCGCCGCGAGGCCGGCCGCGCGGTCCGCGGTCGCCAGGTATTCCGCAGGCGGCAGTACGCGTCGCACCAGTGCCTTGTCGGCGGTATCGGTGAGCGTCAGTTCGAGATGGGGATGCTCCTGCGCGAAGGGTGCGCGGTTCTTCAGCGTCGCGGTCAGCGTGAGCTTGCCGTCGGCCTCGGGATGGAGGTCGGAGGCATCGATGCTCATCAGTTCGGCCTTGCGTGGCAGCCTCATTTCGCAGCCGAGAGCCTCGCAGATGCCGCCCAGCGCGGGCTTCATGTCGGGATGCAGGACTGCGATCTCGGTGCGGAAATGCATGAGGACCTGGAAGGCCAGAACGAGGATGGCGGCAGCGGTGCCGAGAATCCATGGCCAGCGGCGGCGCGCCCGGACTTCGGGGGCCGGCAGCCATTCGTCGGCCGACGCTGGTTCGGCCGGCGGGACGTCTTCCATTGGAGCGGGAGGTGGCTCCGGCTCCGGCTCCGGTTCGGGTTCGGGCGTCGCTTCAACCACCGTATCCGTCGTCTCGGCTTCATCAACGAAGCCCGGCTCATCACCGGGCGCCGCTTCCTCGATTGGGGCAGGAGATTCCGGTTCGAATCGCAGTTCGTAAGGCTGCGAGTCGACGCTGGTGGAAACCGGCGCAACGGCGGGCGCTGCTTCGATCAGCGTGTCGAGCGCGTTGAAGACCTCCTGGCACTCGCCGCAGCGCACCTTGCCGTGCCGCGCCTTCAACTGCTCGGGGGTGACGCGGAAGGTCGTCTCGCAGTTCGGGCAGCGGGTCAGCATGCGGGGCGCGCTCCCTCGAGGCGAACCCAGCCGTCGAGCGTCGCGCCGACGCGCATTTGCAGCCAGGGCGAGTAGGCGTCGATGACCTGTTGCGCCTGGGTCTCGAGGACGCCGGAGAGCGCGATGCGTCCGCCGGGGGCGACGCGTCCCGCCAGCAGCGGGGCCAGTACGCAAAGCGGGTTGGTCAGGATGTTGGCGACGACGCGGTCGAAGGTTTCGTCGAGCGCATCGCGCGTATGGCGCAGCTCGAGCGTGGTCCCGTTCCGCTGCGCGTTGTCGTGCGCCGCCGCGAGGGCGTTGTCGTCGATGTCGACGCCGAGCACTTGCGCGGCGCCCAGCTTGGCGGCAGCGATGCCGAGGATGCCCGAGCCGCAGCCGTAGTCCAGCACGCGTTCGCCGCCGCCGATGTTCTCCGTCAACCAGTCGAGGCACAGGTGGGTCGTCGGGTGCGAGCCGGTGCCGAAGGCCATGCCCGGATCGAGTTCGATGCAGATCGCTGTCGGATCGGGCGCTTCGTGCCACGAGGGCACGATCCAGAGGCGTTCGTTGATGCGGATCGGCTCGAACTGCGACTGGGTCAGCTGCACCCAGTTCTGCTCGGCGACTTCGGTGAGGACGGGCGCCGCATCGTCGAGGCCGGCGGCACGCGCCGCGTCCGCAATGCGCGCGGGGAGATCGTCGGCTGGTTCGAACAACGCGATCACCCGGCTGGTCGCCCACAACGGGGCCGCTGGGCTGCCCGGCTCGCCGAATTGCGGCGTTTCGCGCTCGGTGCCGGCGTCGGCATCCTCGACGCTGACCGACAGCGCTCCGCGCTCGAACAGCGCGTCGGAAAGCGCCTCGGCGTGGGCGGCGTCAGTCAGCAGCGCGGCGCTGATCCACACGGGTCACCCCTGAGACTTGTTGGCCTCGGCGCGCGCGGCGAGCTTTTCTTCGAGGTAATGGATGCTGGTGCCGCCCTTGATGAAGCGCTCGTCGTGCATCAACTCCTGATGCAGCGGGATGTTGGTCTTGATGCCGTCGACCATCATTTCCGAGAGGGCGATGCGCATGCGGCGGATCGCCTGGTCGCGCGTGTCGCCGTAGGCGATCAGCTTGCCGATCATGGAGTCGTAGTTCGGCGGCACCGTGTAGCCCGAGTAGGCGTGCGAATCGACGCGGATGCCGGGGCCGCCGGCGGTGTGCCAATTGGTGATCTTGCCGGGCGATGGCGTGAACTTGAACGGATCCTCGGCGTTGATGCGGCACTCGATGGCGTGGCCCCGCGGCTCGATGTCGCGCTGGCGGAACCAGAGTTTCTCGCCGGCGGCGATGCGCACCTGCGCCTGCACGATGTCGATGCCGGCGGTCAACTCGGTGACCGGATGCTCGACCTGCACGCGCGTGTTCATCTCGATGAAGTAGTACTCGTCGTTCTCGAACAGGAACTCGAAGGTGCCGGCGCCGCGATAGCCGATCTTG
Organism: Pseudomonadota bacterium; assembly: GCA_046726235.1. Lineage (GTDB taxonomy): Bacteria > Pseudomonadota > Gammaproteobacteria > Burkholderiales > Rhodocyclaceae > Nitricoxidireducens. The sequence continues at coordinate 52,367 of JBKPAD010000001.1, read as the reverse complement.
CGGCAGGCTTCGGCGCAGCGTTCGCCGATGCGCGCGAGTGCGCGGCGGTTGATGCCGGGCGCCGGCGCCTCCTCGATCACCTTCTGGTGGCGGCGCTGCATCGAGCAGTCGCGCTCGCCGAGCCAGACGGCGTTCTTGAAGGTGTCGGCGAGAATCTGGATCTCGATGTGGCGCGGGTTCTCGAGGAACTTCTCCATGTAGACCATCGGATTGCCGAAGGCGGCCTGCGCCTCGGTCCGGGTCATGTTCACGGCGTTCGAGAGCGCCGCCTCGGTGTGCACGACGCGCATGCCGCGTCCGCCGCCGCCGCCGGCCGCCTTGATGATCACCGGGTAGCCGATGGCGCGCGCGATCTTCACGACTTCCTTGGGGTCCTCGGGCAGGGCGCCTTCCGAACCGGGCACGCAGGGCACGCCGGCCGCCTTCATGGCGTCCTTGGCGCTGACCTTGTCGCCCATCAGGCGAATCGTCTCGGGCTTCGGACCGATGAAGACGAAGCCGGACTTCTCTACCCGCTCGGCGAAGTCGGCGTTCTCGGAGAGGAAGCCGTAGCCGGGGTGGATCGCTTCGGCGTCGGTGACCTCGGCCGCCGAGATGATCGCCGGGATGTTCAGGTAGCTCAGATTCGAGGCTGCGGGCCCGATGCAGACGGATTCGTCCGCGAGCTTCACGTATTTCGCCTCGGCGTCGACCTCGGAATGCACGGCCACCGTCTTGATGCCCAGTTCGCGGCACGCGCGCAGCACGCGCAGGGCGATCTCGCCGCGGTTGGCAATGAGGACCTTCTCGAACATCGCCATCGCTTTAGCCGATGACGAACAGGGGCTGGCCGTACTCGACCGGCTGGCCGTTCTCGACCAGGATGGCCTTGACCGTGCCGGTGAATTCCGACTCGATTTCGTTCATCAGCTTCATCGCTTCGATGATGCACAGGGTTTCGCCCTGCTTGACCGCTTGGCCGACCTCGACGAAGGAGGCGGCGCCCGGGCTGCCCGAACGGTAGAACGTCCCGACCATCGGCGCCTTGACGACCTGGCCCTCGGGCGCTGCGGGTTCGGCATCGACGACAGGCGCCGGAGCGGCCGCCGCCGGAACGCCGGCGGGCTGCATCGACGCGCCATGATGGCTGCCGAGCATCACGGTAGTCGCCGGCGGTGCGGCGACGTGCTTGGCGATGCGGATCTTCTCCTCGCCCTCGCTGATCTCGAGTTCCGAGATACCTGAGTTCTGGACGAGGTCAATCAGGGTCTTGAGTTTTCTGAGGTCCATACTGACTCCAATGAATACACGGGCCGTTCGGCCCGGCGCCGGTCAGGAACGGCGGATGCGAAGCAGCGCAGCTTCCAGGGCCAGTTCATAGCCCTGGGCGCCGAGGCCGCAGATCACGCCGACGGCAAGGTCGGAAAAATAGGAATGCTTGCGGAAGGTCTCGCGCGCGTGGATGTTGGAAAGATGAACTTCCACGAAGGGAATCGCCACCGCCGCCAGCGCGTCGCGCAGCGCAACGCTGGTGTGGGTGTAGCCGCCCGGATTGATGATGATGAACTCGATGCCCTCTGCGGACGCGGCCTGCACCCGATCGATCAGCTCGCCTTCGCTGTTGCTCTGGTAGCTTTCGATCTGCACCCCGGCGGCGCGCCCGCGAGACTCCATGCCGGCATGGATGTCGGCGAGGGTCGTGCGGCCGTAGATTTCGGGTTCGCGCTGGCCCAGCAGATTCAGGTTCGGGCCATGCAGGACGAGTATCCGCGGCATGGGCGCCTGGTCTGCGTCGTTTTTTTGACGTCGCGTTTGCTTGGACATGGGCGCAAGTTTGCCGCAAATGTATGCAACTTGTCCAGTATGGGCTATTTCAGCAGCTGCGCCACCGCCTCGCGGCTCGCTCGCGAGGCCGGCTTGTCGTTAGCCGACGATCGCTGGATATTGCGTTCTTTTAGTGGTGGATAGACGGAGATTCGCAGCGGAGAACCGTTCCACTCCAGCATCAGTCGGGCATCCGGGGCGCCGGGGCGGTGACGGGCCTTCTCGTCGACTGAGTACGGGATGTTGCGAGATAGCAGCATGATCTCGACGTCTTTGGCGCTGTCCGCAAAAAGCTCGAGGTCGATCACTGCGTACCGGCCCGCGGTTCCGTCGAGCACCGACCCGACGAGGTACGGCCGGAAATCGGCCAGGAGGTCCATGGCCTCGAGGGCGTCACGCCTCAATTCCGCCAGCCGTTCGGGGTGTTCTTCACCTTGGTAGAGCGCCTGGTAGGCGCGTATTTCGGTCTCGACTTCCTCGTTGGTCGGCAAGACATCGGTCTGGTCGAGGCCCAGGGTGCGTGCCGCCTTGCGCTTGGCGAAGCCGTAGTCGGCGACGCCTTCCTCGGCCATGAGCCGCGCGGCAGCGGCGGCGATCTCGCGGCGGAGATTGCTCCCCGAGTCGGGGCTGGACTTGCGACGCGGCATGCGAAGCGGCGCGGGAGCGCGAGTTAGAATCCGCGACCATTATTGCACGGCGGTTCGGCATGCACATCCACCTCCTCGGCGTCTGCGGCACCTTCATGGGCGGGATTGCGCTGCTGGCGCGAGCCGCCGGCCACCGGGTCACCGGCTGCGACGCCAACGTCTATCCGCCAATGAGCACCCAGTTGCAGGCGGAGGGAATCGAACTCGTCGAGGGATACGGTGCTGACCAGACGGCGCTTTCGCCCGACCTCTATGTGGTGGGCAACGCGATCTCGCGCGGCAACCCGCTGCTGGAGGAAATCCTCAACCGCAACCTGCCTTACGTGTCGGGTCCGCAATGGCTCGCCGACAACATCCTTCGCGACCGCTGGGTTCTCGGCGTCGCGGGGACACACGGCAAGACCACGACCACATCCATCCTGGCCTGGATTCTCGAAGAAGCCGGCCTGAGCCCGAGTTTCCTCGTGGGCGGCGTGCCGCAGGGCTTCGGTGTCTCGGCACGGCTTTCGTCGATATCTCCGTTCTTCGTCGTCGAAGCTGACGAGTACGACACTGCTTTCTGCGACAAACGCTCGAAGTTCGTGCACTACCGCCCGCGCACCCTGATCCTCAACAACCTCGAATACGATCACGCCGACATCTTTCCGGATCTTGCCGCCATCGAGACCCAATTTCACCATCTCGTGCGAACGCTACCGGCGCAGGGCCTGATCGTGGCGAACGGCCGCGACGAGGCGCTGGATCGGGTGCTTGCGCGCGGCTGCTGGACGCCGGTCGAGCGCTTCGACGCGCCGCAGGGCTGGCAGGCGTCGGCGGTGGACGGCGACGCCTTCGATGTCTTGCTCGACGGGCAGCGTCTCGGCAGGACGCGCTTCGCGCTCCCGGGACATCACAACCGGTCGAACGCCATCGCCGCCCTTGCCGCCGCGCGGCACGCGGGCGTGCCAGTCGACGTCGGGCTGAAGGCGCTGGAAACCTTCCAGGGCGTGAAGCGTCGGCTCGAGGTGCGCGGCACCGTGGGCGGCATCACGGTTTACGACGACTTCGCCCACCACCCGACGGCCATCGAAGTCACCATCGCCGGGCTGCGCGGCAAGGTCGGCGATGCGCGCATCCTGGCGGTTCTCGAGCCGCGCTCGAACACCATGAAGCTTGGCACCATGAAGGCGCAGTTGCCGCGGAGCCTGACCGGCGCCGATCTGGTCTTCTGTTACGGCAAGGGGCTCGGCTGGAGTACGGCGGAAGCACTTGCTCCGCTTGGCGACAAGGCCGGCAGCTTCGACGAGATCGATGCGCTGGTCGCCGCCGTGAAGGCGGCGGCCCGTCCCGGCGACCATGTGCTCGTGATGAGCAACGGCGGCTTCGGCGGCGTGCACGACAAGCTGCTCGCCGCCCTCGGTCGCGCCGCCTGACGCTTCAGCGCCCCAGCGTCGACACGTAGGCGGCGACTGCCGCGATCTCGCCGTCGTTGAGGCCGCGCGCGATATCCCGCATCACCCGTGCCGGGTCGTTGTCGCGCCGTCCGGCGCGATAGGCGGCCAACTGTTTCGTCACGTACGTCGCATGCTGGCGGCCGATTGCCGGCGCCAGCAGCGCCGGCGGGCGCACCTGCGTGTCCCGCCAATCGCGGTTGCCGTCGCCTTTCGGTCCGTGGCAGCCGACGCAGGCGGTGACGGGCGCCGGGCGGCCCTTGCCCCGCAGATAGAGCTGCTCGCCCTTGGCCAGCAGTGTCCTGTCGGCTTCGGCGGCGGGGCTCGGCTTTCGCGCTGCAAAGAACGCGGCGATGTCCGCCATGTCCGCCTCGGCCAGGTTGGCGGCCTGCGGCGACATCTGTTCGTCCCTGCGCACGCCGGCCTTGAAGTCCTTCATCTGCTTCATGAGGTACTCGGGCAACTGGCCGGCGAGCTTCGGCCAGAGGTCGGCGAGGCTGTTGCCGTCCGCGCCGTGGCAGGCGGTGCAGGCGGCGGCCTTCGTCTCTCCCGAGACGGGATCGCCGGCGCCGAATGCCGTTCCGGCGCACGCGGCGGCGACGAGAAACGCGTGAATGATGCGTGCCATGAGGACTCTCCCTAGTGGGGCTGCATAAAAGTTGAGTTTTATGGTGGGATTTAATATATTTGATGCGTGCATAAACGGCAACCGCGGCGAACAGATCGCGGCCGAAACAAGAATCCCGCCAAGGAGAGAGACATGGCGCACGCGAACACCCCGCAGGCGGTCGCGCATGCCGACGGCCATGCGGCGCACTGGGACACCAGCGTCTGGCCGTTCGTCATCAGCTTCGGCATTCTGTTCGCGCTGCCGCTGGCCTTCTGCCTCCACTTCGTTTACCAGCAGCCGTTTGCGGCTGTCATCGCCCTCGGGATAGGCGTGCCGATGATCGTCGCCGGCATCGCGGGCTGGACCGGCGAGGCGATGGGCAAGGGCGAAGGGCTTTCCTACGGTGCCATGGGCTGGTTCATCCTCGCCGAGGCGATGATCTTCGTCTCATTCTTTGCGCTCTACTGGTTCCTGCGCCTCGCCGAGCCGAACTGGCCGCCGGCCGGCAGCGTCGAGCTGCCGCGCGTGATGCCGCTGGTGATGACGGCGACGCTCGTCGCCTCGAGCCTGACGATCCACTACGCCGAGCAGTTGCTGCATGCCGGCGACGCGCCGGGCTTCCGCAACTGGCTGCTGCTGACGATCGCGCTCGGCCTCGGCTTCCTCGGCATGTCGGCCTACGAGTGGCAACACCTGATGCACGCAGGCTTCCACATCGACACCAACGTCTTCGGCACCTTCTTCTTCACCATCACCGGCTTCCACGGCGCCCACGTCATGGTCGGGCTGGCGATCTTCCTCGCCGGCCTGCCGGCGGCGCTGGCCGGGCGCGCATCGCCGGGCTTCATGCGCACGGCCGGGCTCTACTGGCACTTCGTCGACATCATCTGGTTCTTCGTCGTCTCGCAGATCTACTACTGGTGACGCCATGAGACGCGCCTGCGCCGCGCTCGCCCTGATGACCGCCGCCCGCGCGTGGGCGGTCGGTGCGCCTGCCGTCGACAGCACGGTCGATCCGGCGCTGCTGCGCATCGACGAGCCGCAGCATCTCGGCCGCGCGCTCGACCGCGCGACACCGCTCGTGGATGCCGACGGCCGCGAGTTCGCGATCGGCGACCTGCTCGGCAAGCCGGCGATCCTGCTGCTGTCCTACTACGGCTGCGACGGCACCTGCCCGACGATGAACGTCGAGCTGGCGAAGGCGCTCGACCGGTTGCCGCGCTTTCGTCCCGGCCGCGACTACAACGTGCTCACCGTGTCCTTCGACGCGCGCGACAGCGAGAAGACGCTGCGCGAGTTCCTCGCTAGGACGGCCGGCCAAGGCCCGAGCCTTCCCGGCTGGCGCCACGCCGTGCTGAAGTCGCACGCCGAGGATCGCGCCGCCGAGCGCTTCGCCGCGCAGGTCGGCTTCCGCTTCTTCTGGTCGGACGGCGCCAAGGCCTTCCTGCATCCGAACGTGATCGTCTTCCTGACGCCCGAGGGGCGCGTAGCGCGCTACCTCTACGGCTTCCGCCTCGAACCGCGCAACGTCGAGCTGGCGCTGATCGACGCCGACTGGGGGCGCATCGCCGACTCCGCCGCCGTCTTCGACATGCTGACCGGCGCCTGCTTCAGCTTCAACTATGCCGAGGGCCGCTACCAGTGGAACACGCCGCTGCTGGCGGGCGCCGGCTCGCTGCTGTTCGGCATCGGCGCGATGGCCTGGGGCGGCCTCGCCTACCGCAAGAGGAGGGCGCCACATGGATGAAACCAGGATTCCCGATCCCGCGCTCGGCTGGGACCGGCTCTGGCACGAGGTGATCGTCGACATCACGGTCATCGGCGTGCTGTTCGCGCTGCTCGCGGCCTGGTTCATCTGGCGCTACCGGCGCCGCCACGATGCCCAGCAGGGCGAGCCGCCGAAGCTCTCGCCCGCGGCCGGCGTCGCCTGGACGGTGATCCCGGTGTTCGTCTTCATGGCCGACGACTTCTTCCTCGCCGCCAACGGCTGGCAGCTCTGGAACACCTACCGCGACGTGCCGGCCGAACGCATGGAAGTGCGGCTCGAATCCGGCATGTACTCGTGGGACTACACCTATCCGAACGGCGTGCAGGCGCAGAACGAGTTGCGCGTGCCGGCCGGTAAGCCCGTGGTGCTGCGCATGACGAGCCGCGACACGCTGCACAGCCATTTCATCCCCGACTTCCGCGTCAAGGAGGATTCGATGCCGGGGCGCGTGACCTATCTCTGGTTCCATCCCAAGAAGCCCGGCGAGCACCTCGTCACCTGCGCCGAGTACTGCGGCGTCATGCATTCCTATATGTCGGGCCGCATCCTCGTCATGCCGCCGCTGGAGTTCGCGGCTTGGTACGCGGCCGAAGAGAAGAAGCTGAGGGAGGGAACATGAAGCTCAAGGAATGGATCTTCACCACCGACCACAAGCGCGTCGGCGTGCTCTACCTGATCGGCTCGCTTGCCGCCTTCGCCGTCGCCGGCGTCATGGCGATGCTGATGCGCATCGAGCTCTCGCAGCTCGGGCCTACGCTGACTGCCAACCCGACGCAGTACAACGTCTGGCTCTACGGCCACGGCGCCGTGATGATCCTCGGCTTCCAGATTCCGGCGCTGACCGGCTTCTTCGCCAACTACTGCGTGCCGCTGATGATCGGCGCCAAGGACGTTGCCTTTCCGCGCGTCAATGCGTTGTCGGTCTGGCTGTTCTACGTTGGCATCATCCTCGCGCTGGCGACCTTCTTCGTCCCCGATCCGCCCGACGTGATGTGGACCGGCTATCCGCCGTATTCGATCATCACCGCCGGCAACACGGCGCTCTACACCTTCACGGTGCTGATCCTCGGCTTCGCCTCGATCATCGGCGGCGTGAACTTCCTCACCACCGTCGTCTACATGCGCGCGCCGGGGCTGACCTGGAACAAGCTCAACATCTTCGTCTGGTGCATCCTCGCCGCCTTCGTGCTGCAGCTGATCTTCGTTCCGGTGCTGGGCACGGCGGTGACGCTGATCAGCTTCGACAAGTATCTCGGCACGCACTTCTTCGACCCCGCGCGCGGCGGCGACGTGCTGACCTACCAGAACCTGTTCTGGTTCTATTCGCACCCGGCCGTTTATGTGATCTTCCTGCCCTTCATCGGCGTCGTCTACGAGATCGTCGCCACCTTCGCCAGGAACCGCATCTTCAACTACCCGATGGTGGTCTACGGTGGCATCTTCGGCATCGTCGCGCTCTCGGGCGTGGTCTGGGTGCATCACCTCTACGTCTCGGGCATGGCCGACTGGATCCGCATCGGCCAGATGGTGACGACCCTGTTGATCTCGGTGCCTGTCGGCCTGATGGTCATCGGCCTCGTCGGTACGCTCTACAAGGGCGCGATCAGCTTCGAGACGCCGATGCTCTATGCGCTGGGCGTGATCTTCCTGTTCCTGATCGGCGGGCTGACCGGCATCCCGCTGGCGCTGCCCTCGCTGACGCTGCACCTGTCGGACACCTATTACGTCGTCGGCCATTTCCACTACGTGATGGCGGTGGCCGGCACTTTCGCCATCTTCGGCGGCGTCTATTACTGGTTCCCTAAGATCACCGGCCGCATGTACGACGAGTTCTGGGGCAAGGCCGGCTTCTGGCTCACCTTCGTCGGCGTGAACATCGTCTTCTGGATCATGATGGACATCGGCGTGCAGGGGATGCCGCGGCGTTACTACGACTACGCACAGTTTCCGCAGTTCGAGCAGGCGCACCAGATCATGACGCTGGGCGCCGGCGTCCTCGGGCTGGGCTTTGCCGTCGCGGTGCTCAACTGGATCGTCGGCGCGGCGCGCGGCCGGCCGGCCGGCGACAACCCCTGGGGTTCGATGTCCCTCGAGTGGACGACCGTCTCGCCGCCGCCGCACGGCAACTGGCCCGTGCCGCCGACGGTGGGCGCCGACTGGCATCCCTATGGCTACGGGCGCGGCGCCAAACTAAACGGGCAGCCGCAGCTGCCCGTCGATGAGGTGCAGGGAACCGCCTGATCAGGCGGGGGCAGCCAGCAGGCCGCGCATCTTCTGCAGCGCCTTGGCTTCGATCTGGCGGATGCGCTCTGCCGAGACGCCGTATTCGGCGGCAAGCTCGTGCAGCGTCGCGGCTTCCTCGCCGTCCTCGACCAGCCAGCGGCGCTGGACGATGGCGCGGCTGCGGTCGTCGAGGCCCTTCAGGGCGTTGCGCAGGCCTTCGCTCTGCAGGTGGTCGCGTTCCTTGCGCTCGATGACGGCGGTCGGCTCGACGCTGCTGTCGGCCGCGAGATAGGCGATCGGCGCGTAGTGCTCGTCCTCGTCGGCCGAGGTCGGCTCGAGCGAGACGTCGCCGCCCGTCAGCCGGGTCTCCATCTCGACGACCTCTTCGGGCTTGACGCCGAGCGTCTTGGCCATCGCCTCGACGTCCGCCGGGCCCATCGTGCCGAGGCTCTGCTTCATCGAGCGCAGGTTGAAGAACAGCTTGCGCTGCGCCTTCGTCGTGGCGATCTTCACCAGGCGCCAGTTGCGCAGGACGTATTCGTGGATTTCGGCCTTGATCCAATGGACCGCGAACGACACGAGGCGAACGCCGCGCTCGGGATCGAAGCGCTTGACGGCCTTCATCAGGCCGATGTTGCCTTCCTGGATCAGGTCGGCGTGCGGCAAGCCATAGCCGAGGTAGCCGCGGGCAATGGCAATCACCAGCCGCAGGTGCGACATGACCAACTGCCGGGCGGCGTCGAGGTCGCCATCGTCGCGCAGTCGGCGCGCGAGGGCCACTTCTTCGGCCTCGGTCAGCATGGGTACGCGGTTGGCGGCCTGGATGTAGGCTTCCAGGCTGCCGGCCGTGGACGGCGTCGGGAACTGGGCAAGCATCAGGGCGTGGCTCATCGAATACCTCCTCGGAACGAATTTTAGCACTCGCGCGATTCGAGTGCTAATAACTCTACCAGTTCCTGAGAAAAATGCTCAGCTATTGTTGTTGTCGGCCGGAAACTGCGCCGTCGAACTGGTCGCTTCCCGGCACCGCCAGGATGCCTTGCAGGCGCAGCAACTCCTCGCGGTGGGCGCGAGCCAGGCGCTCCACCGTGTGTTCGCCCTTCTCCGTCAGGTGGATTTCGACCTCCCGGCCGTCCGAGCGGCCCGGTCGCCGCTCGACGAAACCGAGCTTCTCGCAGCGGGTCACGAGCGCAACGACGCCGTGGTGCTTCGACTGCAGGCGCTCCGCCAGCTCGGTGATCGTCGCCCATTCGCGCCCGGCGAAGCCGCGCACGTGGAGCATCAGCAGATACTGCAGGTTCGTGACGCCCGCCCGGCGCGTGAGGTCCTCGCTCCAGTGGATGAAGCGGCGTAGCTGATAGCGGAAGTTCGACAGCGTCTCGAATTCCCGCTTGGTCATCGGCTTGTTCGTCATGGCAAGGGCGCGCGGGGGCTTGACGCCGACTATATCATCCCGTGACAATATCACGGCGTGATGTATCGTCCGGAACCAACCCCTCGGGAGAAGATCATGACGGTCTGCAGTGAAATGCCCGCGCGCGACGCGGAGGGCTACCTTGTCGAACCTGCCCAATGGAACGAAGATGTCGCCCGGGCGCTCGGCGGCGAACTCGGCCTCGCCCTCGACGACGACCACTGGGACGTGATCCGCTTCATGCGCAGCTTCTACGAAGAGCATCAGGTCGCGGCGGATGCGCGGTTCGTGATGCGCCACCTCGACGCCCGCTATCCCGGGCAGGGCCGCAGGCGGCTCTACGAATTGTTCCCCTACGGCTACGTCGGTCAGGCCTGCAAGGTCGCCGGCATGCGGCGGCCGCGCGGCTGGAGCACCGGCTGACCTACTTCCGTCCTTCTGGCTCGGTGACGAAGGCGATCTTCACCAGGCCGTTGCGCTGGGCGGCCGCCATCACTTCGGCGACGCGCTCGTAGCGCGTCGCGCGGTCGGCACGCAGATGCAGCTCCGGGTTCTGGTCGCGCTCGGCGGCGAAGCGTCCGTCGAGCGCATCGCGGTGCACCGGCTCGCCGTTCCAGAACACGCGCCCCTCGCCGTCGATCGACAGATTGATGGCGCGCGGCTTCTCGTCGAGCCGCTGCGCTTCCACCTTGGGCAGGTCGATCGGTACGGCTTGGTGGAACAGCGGCGCGGTGATGATGAAAATAACCAGCAGCACCAGCATCACATCGACCAGCGGCGTGGTGTTGATCTCGGCCATCGGCAGCCCGCCGCTGCTCTCGTTGAAAGATCCGAAGGACATCGCGGTCTCCTCAGGCGCGTGCGGCGGCGGCGCGCGCCGATTCGAAGTCGACCAGGTTGGCCGCACCCGCGCGGGCGCCAGTCGTTAGGTACGCGTGCAGGTCGTGCGCGAAGCCGTCGAGCTCCGCGAGCACGATGCGGTTCGCGCGGGTGAAGGCGTTGTAGGCCAGCACCGCGGGGATGGCGACGAAGAGGCCGGCCGCCGTCATGATCAGGGCCTCGCCGACCGGCCCGGCCACCTTGTCGAGCACCACCTGCGTCGCGCCGGCGAGGCCGACGAGCGCGTGGTAGATGCCCCAGACCGTGCCGAACAGCCCGATGAAGGGCGCGGTCGAGCCAACCGAGGCGAGGAAGGTGAGGCCATGCTCGATCTCCGCCTGTGCGCGCACCATGTGGCTGCGCAGCGCGCGCGTGACGAACTCGCTGGCGTTGACGCCGGCGCCGATGCCGCGCGCCGAGTGCTGCTCGTGCAGCTGCGCCGCCTGCGCACCCGCCAGCGCCAGGCCGGAGAAGATGCCGCTCTTGTCCTCGCGGTCGATGGTCGCCAGCGCCAGCGGCAGCGAACCGGCCTGCCAGAACGCGCTGGTCGCGTGATCGAGACGCTGCGATGCGCGCCACTGCCGCGACGCCTTCTGGATGATCAAGGTCCATGAAGCCGCCGACAGCAGCAGCAGGATCAGGGCGACCGTATGGGTGACGAAGTCCCCCTGGTACCAGAAATGGGCGAGACCGAGATTGCTCATGGGAAACCTCCTTACTGCTGCTCGAGCGAAAAAACGATGGGAACTGCGACCCAGGCATCGACGGCATCCGAGCCGCGCCGCGCGGGGACGAAGCGCCAGCGTGACACGGCGCTGCGGGCGGCCGCATCGAGCCGCGGGAAGCCGCTCGACTGCTTGACCTCGACCTCGAGGGCGTTGCCATCGGCGCCTACATGCACGCGCAACAGCACCTTGCCCTCTTCGTTGAGGCGGCGCGACATCGGCGGATACGTCGGCTTGGGGTTCTGCAGGTAGTCGGCGTCGAAGCGCGCCGAGGTCACGGCGGGTGCGGCGGCCGGTGCCGAAGCCGCTTCCGCGCGCGGCGCCACGACGGGCTGGAGCGCCACCGCCATCGCGGCAGGAGCGGTTGGCGCATCGGCGGCAGCGGCCAGCAACTGCCGCGGCGGCTCCGGCACCTTGGGCGCAGCCTTCGGCGGTTCCACTCGCGGCTTGGCCTCGACGACCTTGGGCGCCTCCGGCTCGAGCAGGCGCACGGACAGCGCCTGCATGATCACGCTTTCCGGCTGCGACATGTCCCATACCGCCAGCGCCACCATTCCGGCCGCGTGAAGCGCCAGAACGACGCCGAACGCCGGCGAGCGCCAGACGGGAGGCGGGCGCCGCAGCACCGAACTCATCGCTGCTGCTCCCGCGCCCAATCGGCGAGCGCTTCGGCGGAGACCACGCCGGACTTGGCCTCGACGCGATGCGCCGAATCGTGGAAGTACGTGCGCGGGAGTTCGCCCCACCAGCGGCGGTCGATCTCGTAGCGCAGCTTCTGGGCATCGCCCGCGAACACCCACTGCTCGGCGCGGGCAAGGCCGCTCTGCGCGGCGAATTCCGCCAAAGCCGAAGACTCGGCCGGCGTATCGGTCGAAACGAGCACGACGTCGAGCGCCGGATGCTGGCGCTTGAGCTCGCCGAGCGCCTTGAGTTCTTTCGGGCAGTGCGCGCACTCGAGCGACCAGAAACTGAGGATGAACGGCCGGCCATCGCGTGCGGCGCGAATCTTCGCCAGCGAGCCGCTCTCGAAGGGTCTGACCTCCGCATGCGCAAGGACAGCGAATGCGGTCAGCAGGAGCAGGGCGATCGTCCGCTTCACCGTGCGTCCCCGAGCGCGAACAGGCGGAAGCCTTCGTCGGCCGTATTCCACGCCAGCCACGCGCGTCCGCGTCCGGTGAGCAGCAGCGGGTAATCGGTGGCGCCGGCGCTGGCCGCGTGCCTTGCGGGCGCACCCCAGCTTGCCCCGCGATCCGGCGAGACCATGACGCGGATGCGGTTCTGCCGGCCGTCGAACTCGCGCCACGCGACGATCACGCGCTCGCCGTCGGCGAGCACGGTCGGATGGCCGGGCTGCGCGTCGGGGTCGCCGAAGGCCAGCGGCGCGGTCGCATGCGCGCCGTCGATGCGCCGGTAGTAGAGGCCGGCCTTGCCTTCGGCGCCGGTGAACCAGGCGAGGTGGCGACCGCCGCGCGCGTCGATCGCGATGTCGCCGCCGTGGTGCGGGCAGGCGTCGATGCGCCAGCCGTCCTCGCTTGCGCGCTGCGGTGCCTCGTCGAGCCGCGCCAGCGCGAAGTCGCGCACGCCGCCGTCGAAGACGTGGCGCCAGAAGGCGACCGGCGTGCCGTCGACGTCGGCGGCAAGCCCGATCCTGCAGCACTCGCAGGAATGGTCGGCCAGCTTGCGGTTGGGGGCGAAGCTGCGGCCGAAGTCGGCCGACTGCGCCAGATACACCGCCGCTCCCTTGTAGTTGCCGCCGGCCTTCTCGGCCGCCATGCCGTCACGCTTGTCGAGCCAGACCAGCGTCACCCGGCCGGCTGCGTCGGCGAGCAGCGCGTCGAAGCGGTGGCTGGTCGGCGCGACGTGGCTGTTGATGGTGACCGGCGCCGAAAAGCTGCGGCCATCGTCCTGCGAGGCCGCGAAGCGGATGTGGCCGGAGAAGGGTTGCGGCAGCGGTTGCGTCCACGAGACATAGACGCTCCCGCCGGCGACGGCGATCTTCGGCCGGTTCTCGCCGTCGGCCGCAACGAGCTCGGGCGCGGGCGCCACGCCGACGGGCGCCGAGAAGGTGGCGCCCAGGTCGTCGGAATGCGCGACCGTCACCTGCTTTCCGGATGCGCGCGCCAGCCACAGCCGGCCGCGTGCGTCGAAAACGGCCGAGACGGCGAGCTGCGGCGACTGCTCGATGCGGCTCAGCCACATCTTGCCCGGATCGCGGACTGGCGCTGGCGCGTGCGTCGCATCGGCGCAAAGCGCCGGCGTCGCGGCCAGCGCCGTCAGTACCGCGGCCAGGCGTCTCACCACTTGGCCTGCACCCCGACATAGAGCGCGCGCGGCAGGCCGGGGGCGTAGGCCGGTGTCGTTCCGGAAATCGATGCGCTCTCGGCGTAGCGGCGGTCCGTGGCGTTATTGAGATTGGCGAACACCTCGACGTCCTTCGAGATGAATGTGCTTGCACGCAAGTTGAGCAGGGTGTGGCCCTCGTAGCGGTTGGTGTTCGAGGGATCGAGCCAGTACTCGCCGACCTTCACCGCCTCCAGTTCCATGCGTCCGCCGCCGAGGAACGCAGGGCGCCACTGCGTGCGGAGGTTGGCGAGACGGCGCGGCGCTTCTTCCATCTCCCTGCCGTTGTAGTTTGCAAGGTTCGACACCCATTCCTCGTAGCGATGTTTGGTGTACGACGCGCTGCCCTCGATGCGCCACGTGGCGGCGACATCGATGCCGGCGCCGAGTTCGATGCCGCGATGGCGTGTGCGGCCGGCGTTCTGGGCGAGACGGGCGCCGGCCGGGTCCTGGTAAGTGACGATGTCGTCGCGCTTCTTCATGTCGAAGACGGAGACCTCCCAAGCCAGGCGGTTGTCGCCACGGCCCTTGAGTCCGACCTCGAAATTGTTGACCTTGACCGGCTTGAGCTGGACGGCCGCCAAGGCGTTGCTCTGCGCCGTCGCAGCGGTCCCCGACGACGGCCGAAACAGTTGGCTCTCGGACGGCGCGCGGAAGGCGTGGTTGTAGGCGAGGAAGCCGCTGAGGTGCTCGGAGATCGCGTAGGTTGCGCCGAGCTTCGGGCTCCAGTGGTGATAGCTGACCGTGGTGTCGGACACGTGACCGAAGACCTTCGCACCGAAGGTGATCGTGCCGTCGGTGAGCTTATTGTCATATTTGTACTTCATGCTGTCGTAACGCAGACCTGCGATAACGCGCAGGCGATCGGTCGGCGAGAACTCTCCGTGCACGTAAGGCGAAACGCCCGAGAAGGCGACGTCGTATTCGTAGATGCGGCCCTGCACCGCATAGCTCGTATACACGTCCCCGGTCAGCGTCGCCTGAATGCGGTCCTCCTTGCGCTTGCCCGGCGTATGGTCGATATCGACACCCGCGATCACGCGCGCCCTCATCGGCGCGAAATCGCGGCGCCACTTGAGCAGCACGCCGTAGGAATCGGTCTTCGTGTCGGAGATGCTCGGGTCGTAGGATAGCGCCCAGTTGGCCATCAGTTCATGGCCGTTGCGGCGATAGTAGGGCGTGACGGAAACCAGCGTGTCGCCGGCCTCCTTTTCGTAGTTGGCCGAGAGCCGGAAGCTGTCCACCTTGCGGAAGGAGATCGGGGCCGTGTTCTTGGTCGGGTCGTTCTCGTAGTCGGCGCGCGTTAGCGTCGAACGCCCGGCGGTTTCCTGGTCGACCTTCGAGTAGGCCATGACGACCTTGAGGAGCGCGTCGCCGCCGACGGCGCGGTCCCAGCGCACGGTGGCCGCCTGCCGGTCGTAGGCGGTCTTGTTGCGCCAGCCGTCGGTGGTGGTGACATTGACGTCGGCGCGCACGGCGTCGTCGCCGAAGGAACTGCCGCCGCTGACCAGCAGGCGGCGCCAGCCCCAGGGGCCGACGTCGCCGCCGACCTCGACCTCGGTCTTCGCCGGCGGCTTGCGCGTCAGGACATTGATCGTGCCGCCGATGGCGTCAGAACCATAGAGCGAGGTGCCGGGCCCCTTGCTGACCTCGATGCCGCCGGACATCGGCACGTTCACCTCGAACATGGCGTTGTGGTTGAAGAAGCCGGTCGAGCGCGTCGGGATGCCGTCCTCGAGATAGAGATAAACGGCACCGGTCGTCAGCGGCTGGCGAATCGAGGTCACGTGGCCTTCGCCGCTGGTCTGCGTCACCCAGACGCCGGGTATGCGGCCCATAACTTGCGAGGGATGCGTCGGCCGCGTTTCGCGAATTTCCTTCTCCTTGACGACGTCGACGGTGGCGGCGGTTTCGGCGATCGCCTGGCCTTCGCGCGTGCCCGTCACCGTGACTTCGGCCATGGATTGGTCGCCGGACTGTGCGAGGCCGGCATTGGACAGCGCTGCGATGATCGCGGCAGCGAGGACCTTTTTCTTCACGTCTCCCCCTTTCTTGATTTCGATCAAGAATTATTAAAAAACAACCAATTAGCAGTGGTCGCATTCTAGGAGGGGGCAGAAACGAAAGGAATGCGACCAAATGTCGCAGGGGTTTTGTGCGACACGACGTCGCATGCGGCGGCATGTCGCAGAGATATCGCGTTCGGCATACCTAGAATCCGCCGCTCCAAAACCTCGTTCGGCCGGAATTCGACATGCGCCATGCAAGCAAGACAGCCGTCGCCCTCCTCGCTTCACTTCCGCTCCTCGCGGTTGCCCAGGAAGCGCAACTCGGCGAAGTGAGAGTCACCTCGACGACCATCGACGACCGCTTCACCTCGAAGCGCGGCGAGCCCGCCAGCGTCCACGACATCAGCGCCAAGACGGTCGACGAGAAGCGGCCCGAAAACATGATGGACCTGCTGCGCGCGATCCCCGGCGTCACGGCCGACCTGTCGTCGGGCGACGAGATCAAGATCAAGCTGCGCGGCATCGAGAACCAGCGCTACATGGGCGAGAAGCCCGGCGTCGCCATCGTCATCGACGGCGTGCCGGTGTTCGAGCGCACCGGCAAGGTCAATATCGACCTCGACAACATCGAGTCGATCAAGGTGATCAAGGGCGGCGCCTCCTACCTGTTCGGCGACGACGGCCTGACGGGCGCCGTCATCGTCACCACCAAGCGCGGCGCGAAGTACGCTGGCGTGACGATGTCCGCCGACCAGGGCGCATGGGACTACAACCGGCAGCTCGTGCGCGCCGGCTTCGCGGGCGAGTGGGGCACTGGCCACCTGCAGGTGTCGCATCGCGCCGCCGACGACTACTACTGGCAGTCGGCGTACGCAACGAACTACCTCGACGGCAACCTCAAGCTGTTCCTGACCGACACCTCCGACCTCGCCGTCGGCTTCGAGAAGTCGGACCGCATGAAGGACAAGCACGGCTCGGTCAAGGGTGCGACGCAGGCATCGGTCGACCCGCGCGGCGCCGTCGGCCGCGACTACACGCGCATGTACGACGTCAATCTGCAGAAGGTGCACGCGACTTACTCGAACGACCTCACCGAACGCAGCAACCTGCTGGCGACTGCCTACGAGTACCGCGACAAGACGTCGTTCTGGTCGGCGCCGCAGCGCTACACGACGGCTGGCGTATCGATCAGCGACGCGGATGCGGGCGCCCAGGACAAGTACACGACGATCAACAACTACGACCAGACCCAGCGTGGCATCAAGGCCGAGTGGCGAACCAACGCCGGCAGTACCGGCTGGCTCGGCGGTGTCGATCTGCGCCGCAACGAGTACAAGAACTTCAATACGGCAAAGAATTCATATTGTGCGAAGCGGGACTCGGCAGCGCCCTTCGACTGCAACGGAGGAGTAGACCTCGTCGCGGCCGGCACCGTCATGACCAACAACAAGACCAAGGAGGCGGTGAACGCGCTCTACGGCGAGTTCAAGGTGATCACCGCCCCAAAGTGGACGCTGACGTTCAACGGACGCTACGACCACATCGGCCTCGACTTCTGGTCCGGGACCACCAACGAGATCACCACGCCCTTCACCCGTGAGAAGTCGTTCAACGTCGGCTCGTGGCGAGCAGGCGCGAACTACGCCGTGCGCGAGGGCGCCGACGTGTTCGCCAACATCTCGACCGGCTTCCGTGCGCCGACGGCCGAGCAGCTCTACAACGGCAGCCTCTCGCCGACGAGCGGCGCCAAGGTGGTGAACAACGAGAACCTGAAGCCTGAACACGCGCTGAATCTCGAACTGGGAACGCGGGCGCGCACGGAGGTGTTCGGCGTCGCCGCCGACGCCGAAGCGGCGATTTTCCAGATCCAGCGCAAGGACTTCATCCTCGCCACCAACGGCCAGTACAGCACCAGCACGACCGGCGCACCCCAGATGTACGACAACATCGGCGGCGTCAGGAACCGCGGCATCGAGTTGTCGCTGAAGACGGATCGCAAGCGCGCCTATACCTTCGATGCCGCCTATACCTACATCCAGGCCAAGTTCACCAAGTACGACAGCTTCAACCTGTCGCTCGGCAACTCCTACACGAACTGCAACTTCACCAACGTACCGTCGAACAGCGCCTGCCGTCTCGTGCCCTACAACAACACCGGCAACGACGTGCCGCGCGTGCCGCGTCACCAGCTGAACATGACCTTCGGCTGGCAGCCCGGCGACCGCCTGCGCCTCGCGCTGGAGATGGATGCGCGCTCCTGGTCGTGGGCCGACGAGATCAACCAGGAGAAGTGGGCCGGACGCACGCTCTACAACCTGACGGCCAACTACGACGTGCGCGAGTCCGGCTTCCTGGGCGCCAAGTGGTCGCTGTTCGCGAGCGTCATCAACCTCTTCGACAAGCGCTACTGGTCGGCGGCACGCGGCACCAACGACGCCGCGCACTACGTGACCGGCGCCTACAACGGCGTCTACAACGCCGAGGACCTTTCCATCGTCGTCGGCAAGCCGCGCTACTGGATGGCCGGCGTGACCGCGAGTTTCTGAGGAGCATGCGATGAGAGCTTCATTGTTGCCGTTTGTCGCGCTGGGAGCGTTGGGCCTGGGCCCGGCGCTCGCCCAGCACGACCATAACCATGGCGCGGCACCGGCCGCGGCTGCGGCCCTGGGAACGAGGCCGGGCGGCGAGCGTCCCGCTGCGCGCGAATGGACTCGCTTCCCGACGCTGCAGCCCGCGATGGCGCGCGGCGACCGCGGCGCGATCGTCCTGCGTCCGGCCGGCATCGACGCGAGGAGCGTGCGGGTGTTCGCGGCCGACGGCTTCGCGGAGCGCCGCGCGGTCGAGTACCCGGTCGGCGAGGGCGGGGCGCGCATCGAAGCGGCGGCACCCAAGGTCGGCAACTACCACTGGGTCGTCGCGCGCGAGGAAGGCGAGGGCATCGTCCGTGTCGCCTCGACCCCGGCGTACTTCAGCAACCCAGGAAAGTCGCCGGCCGCACTGCTTCAGGAGTCGCGCCATGAACTCGAGATCGTGCCGGTGCCGCTGCCGCGCGAGCACGGCTCGTATCGCGAGAGCGAGAAGTGGCGCTTCCTCGTGCGCGCCAACGGAGGGCCGCTACCGCGCCAGGCAGTAATCCTGGAGACGGAGTTCGGCAGCCGCTCGACCTTCCTCACGAACGAGGAGGGCATCGCCACGGTGCTGTTCCCGCGCGACTTTCGTCCGGCGGCGTCTGGACGCGAGGCGGAAGGCGGCCACGGTCCGCGGCGCGCGAAGTTCGTGCTCGCCACCGAGTGGGACGGTCCGGACCGGCGCTACGTGACGGCCTTCAACTACGTCTACGGCCAGGACGGCGACCGCGACCGCAGCCTCGGCTGGGGCGCGTTCTTCGGCGTCGTCGGCATGGCGGCGGCCGTGCCGCTGCTGCGCCGGCGCGAAACCAACGGCCGCAAGGGAGGCGTCGATGCCTAGCAAGTTCCCGCTCACGCTGTCGCAACTGCGCTTCGGCGTCCAGTTGCTGATGCTGTTCGTCACCGTCTGGGGCAGCGTCATCGTCGGCAGCTACATGGCCGACAAGATCTCCAACGCGCTGCCGGCGCTCTCCTGCGCCTACGACCAGGCCAACGGCGGCTACTGCGTGCTGATCCCGACGCAGCACATCCTCCATCACCGCATCGGCGAGGCGATGGTGCGGGCGCAGCAGCTGACCTTCCAGATGGTGCTGCCGCTGCTGATGATGCTGGTCACCTTCTTCGCCTTCTTCTTCGTCATCGGCAAGGCCTTCTGCGGCTGGGTCTGCCCACTCGGCACGCTGCAGGAACTGATCGGCAAGCTCGGCCGCCGTTTCGGCATCGCGCCGCGCCGCTTCGAGGAGGGCGACCTCGGCGCCGTCGGCCGCGTGCGTCCGGTGAAGTGGGTGCTGCTGCTCGGCCTCGTGCTGCTGCTGCCGCTGCTGACCGGTCTCGGGGTCACGCCACATTCGCTCGGCAACCCGTACTGCGACATCTGCCCATCGCGCATCGCGACCACCCTGCTGACCGGCAATACCGAGCAGTTGGCGCTGAAACTCGGCGACAACGTCGGCTTCGCGCTCGGCGCCGTCGCCAACGTGCTGATCGGCTTCACGCTCATCGGCGCGCTGGCGATTCGGCAACCGTTCTGCCGCATCTGCCCGCTGCTGTCGTTCAACGCGGTGTTCCAGCGCCTGTCGCCGATGCGGCTGGCCAAGACGAAGCACGAGAGCTGCGGCAAGTGCCGCGTCTGCGCCGAGGCCTGCCCGATGGACATCCCGGAAATCGCCAGCGAGGACGGGCGCAAGGCGTACCACGAGGACTGCACGCTGTGCGGACGCTGCGCCGAGTACTGCCCGCAGGACGGCACCATCAGGCTCAAGTGGGGACCGCTGGCGCTGTTCGCGTCGAGCCGCGAGTACTACAAGAACCGCGTCAAGGGCGAACTGCCCGACGGCACGGTGAAGCCGGTCAAGTTCGTCAAGCGCGAAGCGGCCGATGCCTGACGCGATGCTCGCCGGCGAGGTCACGCTCGCGACCGTCTGGCTGCTCGGCATCTCGATGGGCATGACGGCCTGCACGGTGACCTGCCTGCCCTTCCTGGGCACCTGGGCGCTCGGCCGTGCCGGCGGCCGCCAGGAGGCGCTGCTGCATACCGCGACCTTCCTCGCCGGCCGCGTCACCGCCTACGCGTTGCTGGGCGCCGCGGCCGGTCTCGCGGGCAGCGGACTCGCGAAGGCGCTCGGCGGCAACCTCGGCAACGCCGCCATTGGCACGGCGAGCGTACTGGCGGGGCTCTGGCTGATCGCCCGACCCGCCGTGGGCTGCGGCAGCGACGCGCCGGCCGTCGCGCCGCTGCGCTTCGCGAAGGCGCGCGCCACGCCGCGCGACGCGCTGCCGCCGCTGTTCCTCGGCGCGGCGCTCAGCCTGACGCCCTGCACGCCGCTCGCCTCGCTACTGGGCCTTGCCGCGAATGCCGGCGGCACCGCGCAGGGCGCCGCCTACGGCCTCGCCTTCGGCCTCGGCGCCGCCGTGACGCCGATCCTTCTGTTGGTTCCATTGGCCGGCCATCTCGGCCGCGAACTGCGCGCCAATCGCGCCTGGCTGGTGCGCTGGCTTGGTTGGGGGGCCGCCGCCGTCCTGATCATCCTCGGCCTGCGCCGCCTCGCCCTGGCCATTTGAGCCGCGACACCGTGTCGCATTGGCGCCGCGTCGCGCCATCCCTAGAATTCGCTCCGAGTTCACCACCCCGTGGGCTTGAACAGAAATCACCTCATTTGGCCCCGCCCCGGCGGGGCCTTTTCTTTTCTAGTGCTCGCGCAAATGCGTGCCGAGCGACAGCGCAGCGCCGGCCCAGCCGAGGCCGGCCGATAGCGCGAGCAGGATCAGGCTGTCGGAGCCGGCGAGGGGGCGCAGCGCGAATTCGAGGTTGTAGAGCCGCGCCAGTTCCTCGATCGGTGCCTTGAGCCACCAGGCGGCGGCGCTGACGATCAGCCAGGCGAGGACGCCGCCGAGCAGGCCCTGCAGGGTGCCGAAGTAGTAGAACGGCCGGCGGATGTAGCCATCGGTGGCGCCGAGCAGGCGGCTGACCTCGATCTCGGCGCGCTGCGTCAGCACCTGCAGGCGGATGGTGTTGAAGGTGATGGCGACGAGGCCGACGCCGAGCAGGGCGGCGAGCAGGATCACTCCCGTGCGGCCAAGCTTCAGCAGCGCATCGAGCCGGCGCACCCAGGCCGAGTCGAGCTGGACATGCTCGACGCGCGGCAGCTTGCGGACTTCGCGCGCCAGCGCTTCCATCGCGGCCGGCGAATCGTCCTTCGGATCGACTACGAAGGCGTCGGGGAAGGGATTCTTCGGCAGCATCTCGATGACGTCGCCGAGGCCCTCGGCGGTCTTCATGCGCGCGAGCGTTTCCTCGCGCGGCATGAAGCGCACAGCGCGCACGTCGTCGCGCTTGCGCAGGCGCTCGCCGATGTCGTCGGCGGCCTGGCGAGATGCGTCGAGCGTCATGAAGACGGAGACCTGCGGCGTCGACGCCGCGCCGGAGGCGAGCTGCAGCGCGTTGGCGAGCAGCATCTGTCCGCCGGCCGGCAGCGCCAGCGCGATGCCGATCGCGAGCAGCGACAGCAAGGTGTTGAGCGGCGTCGCGGCCAGCCGGCGCAGGGCCAGCAGCAGCGAGTCGCGATGGTGGATCAGCCAGGCGTTCATG
Organism: Pseudomonadota bacterium; assembly: GCA_046726235.1. Taxonomy (GTDB): domain Bacteria; phylum Pseudomonadota; class Gammaproteobacteria; order Burkholderiales; family Rhodocyclaceae; genus Nitricoxidireducens. Next base: position 30,303 of record JBKPAD010000001.1, on the reverse strand, counting down.
CCGCGAGCCGTCCGTGGTCGAGCGTGATGCGCTTCGCTTCGGGGAACAGCGTCGCGTCGTACGTGGCGACGACGACGGTGACGCCGACCTGGTGGAAGTCGCGGAAGATCTGCGCCACGTCGCCGGCGGTGTCGACGTCGAGGTGCGCCGTCGGTTCGTCGGCGATCAGCAGCTTCGGCCGGCTGACGACGGCGCGCGCGATCGCGAGGCGCTGCTGCTCGCCGCCGGAGAGCGCGATCGGCAGCGCCTTCTCGCGCTCGAGCAGGCCGACCTTGTCGAGCGCGGCGCGCACGCGCTTGGCCGCCTCGCGCGGCGGGAAGCCGGCGATCGACAGCGGCAGCATCACGTTCTCGAAGGCGTTGCGGTCGAACAGCAGCTTCTGGTCCTGGAACACCAGGCCGAGGTTGCGCCGCACGTAGGGAACCGCCGCGCGCTTGAGTGCGCCGACGTTCTGTCCGCCGACCAGTACGACGCCGCCGGTCGGCCGCTCGATGGCGGCGATCAGCTTGAGCAGCGTTGATTTGCCGGCGCCCGAGTGGCCGGCGATGACGGCAAGCTCTCCCTCGGCGACCTCGAAGCTGACGATCGAGAGCGCGTCGATGCCCGGCGGATAGCGCTTCGAGACCTGCTGGAAGCGGATCATCTGTCGGCAGGCGTCTCGAACAGCGCCGCGACGAATTCCTTGACGCGGAAGGGCTGCAGGTCTTCGATGCCTTCGCCGACGCCGATGTAGCGCACCGGTTTCGGGCACTGGCGGGCGATGGCGGCAAGCACGCCGCCCTTGGCGGTGCCGTCGAGCTTGGTGACGATGAGGCCGGTGACGCCGATCGCCTTGTCGAAGGCCTTGACCTGCTGCACGGCGTTTTGGCCGATGTTGGCGTCGAGCACGAGGATCACTTCGTGCGGGCCCGAGGGGTCGGCCTTCTGGATCACGCGCCTCACCTTGGCGATCTCCTCCATCAGGTGGAGCTGCGTCGGCAGGCGGCCGGCGGTGTCGGCGAGCACGATGTCCACGTCGCGCGCCCGGGCGGCATTGATGGCGTCGAAGACCACGGCGGCCGGGTCGCCGGATTCCTGGCTGACCACGGTGACGTCGTTGCGGCGGCCCCACTCGATGAGCTGCTCGCGCGCGGCGGCGCGGAACGTGTCGCCAGCCGCGAACAGCACGCGGCGGCCGTCGTCGTGGAAGTGGTGCGCGAGCTTGCCGATCGAGGTCGTCTTGCCGGCGCCGTTGACGCCGGCGATCATGACCACGAAGGGCTTGTGGGTGGAGACGTCGAGCGGCTCCTCGAGCGGCGCCAGCAGGCGCTCGAGCAGCAGCACCAGCGCCTGGCGCAGCTGCATCGGCGTCTCGAGCTTCTCGCGCTTGACCTGGGCCTTGAGCTCGTCGAGCATCCATTGCGTCGCGTCGACGCCGCAATCGGCCATCAGCAGCGTGGTTTCCAGCTCGTCGAGCAGCTCGTCGTCGATCTTCGCGCGGCTGAAAAGCTCGCCGAGCGGGGTGTTCAGGGCGGTGCGCGTCTTGGCGAGACCGGCCTTCAGCCGGTCGGTCCAGGAGGGTTTCTGCGCCTCGGCCGGCGTGTCCTTTTTCAGGAAACCAAACATGGGGTGGTGTGTCCTAAGGTGGCCGCCGCGCTATGATGCGGGGCTCAAAAACCATTCTAACAGAGGCTCTTACGCTCGATTCCCCACCGAACATGACGCCAATTCCAAGAATGCTCGCCGGGCTTTCGCTCGGACTGTTTCTCGTCGCCGGCGCCGCGCCGGCGTTTGCCAACCCCTACGAAAAGACGCTCGCCAACGGCCTTCGCGTCATCGTCAAGGAAGACCGCCGCGCGCCGACCGCGGTTCATATGGTCTGGTATCGCGCCGGCGCGATGGACGAGGTCGATGGCTACTCCGGCGTCGCCCACGTGCTCGAGCACATGATGTTCAAGGGGACCAAGACGCTGGCGCCCGGCGAGTTCAATAAGCGTGTCGCCGAGGCCGGCGGCCGCGACAACGCCTTCACGAGCCTCGATTACACGGCCTATTTCCAGATCGTGCCGAAGCGGGCGCTCCCCGAGATGATGAAGCTCGAGGCCGACCGCATGGCCAACCTGCGCCTGACGGAGAAGGAGTTCGCGGCCGAGATTCAGGTGGTCATGGAAGAGCGCCGCATGCGCACCGAGGACAACCCGCAGTCGCTGGTCTACGAGGCGCTCAACGCCACCGCCTTCAAGGCGCATCCCTATCGCCGTCCGGTGATCGGCTGGATGAACGACCTTGAAAGCATGAAGTGGCAGGATGCGCGCGACTGGTACCAGCGCTGGTATGTGCCCAACAACGCCTACGTGGTGGTGGTCGGCGACGTCGACCACCAGGAGGTGTTCCGGCTCGCCGAGCGCAGCTACGGCAAGCTGAAGCCGCGCGCCCTGCCGGCGCGCAAGCCGCAGACCGAGCCCGACCAGACCGGCACCAAGCGCGTCGTCGTCAAGGCGCCCGCCAAGCTCGCCTATCTGTCGATGGCCTGGAAGGTGCCGAAGCTGATCGACGTCGACCGCGATCGCGACCCCTACGCGCTCGACGTGCTCTCCGCCGTGCTCGACGGCCACGAGGCGGCGCGCCTGCCGCGCAGCCTTGTGCGCGAGCAGAAGGTCGCGCAGTCTGCCGGCGCCGGCTACGATGCCGCCGCGCGCGGCGAAAGCATGTTCACCCTGGCCGGCCAGCCCGGCGAGGGCCGTTCGGTCGCAGAGCTCGAAGCGGCGTTGCGCGCCGAGATCGAGCGCATCCGCAAGGAGGGCATTTCCGAGCAGGAACTGGCGCGCGTGAAGACCCAGCTCGTCGCTGCGCAAACCTACAAGCGCGATTCGATGATGGCGCAGGCGATGGAAATCGGCGGCATGGAGGCCGCGGGCCACCACTGGCGCGACGTCGACAAGGTGATCGACAAGCTGCGCACGGTTACCGCCGCGGAGGTGCAGGCGGTGGCGAAGAAGTACTTCAACGACGACGTGCTGACGATCGCGACGCTCGATCCGCAGCCGATCGATTCGGTTCCGGCGCGCAAGCCCGCCGTGCCGGTTCGGCACTGAGGAGGACGACATGAAGAAGATCTGGTTTGTCCTCATCGCCGTTGCTGCCTCTTTCGCCGCCGAAGCCGGCGTCAAGATCGAGCACTGGGTAGCCCCTTCCGGCGCGCGCGTGTATTTCGTCGAAACGCATGCGCTGCCCATCCTCGACGTGCAGGTGGACTTCGCCGCCGGTTCGGCCTTCGATCCGCCGGGCAAGAGCGGCGTCTCCTCGCTGACGCGCGGCCTGCTCGACGCCGGCGCCGGCACCATGGACGAGGAGCAGGTCGCCGGTCGCGTCGTCGACCTCGGCATGCGCCTGTCGGGTTCCGGCGACCATGACCGTGCCGGCCTCGCCGTGCGCACCCTGTCGTCGCCGGCCGAGCGCGACGGCTCGCTCGAACTCATGCGCACCTTGCTGACGCAGCCGACCTACCCCGAGGCGCCGTTCGCGCGCGAGAAGACGCGCACCATCGCTGCGATCCAGGAATCCGATACGCGGCCCGACAGCATCGCCGCCAAGCGCTTCGCCGGCCTGCTCTACCCCAACCATCCCTACGGCGCCGTGGCGACGGTGGAGAGCGTGACGGCCATCATGCGTGCCGACCTGGTGGCTTTCCATCGCACCTATTTCGGCGCCAAGCGGGCCGTCGTTTCGATCATCGGCGACGTCACGCGCGCCGAGGCCGAGCGTATCGCCCAGCGCCTGACCGATGCCCTGCCGCCCGGCGATGCGACGATGCAGGTGCCGCCGGTCGTCAAGCCGGAAAGCCGCGTGCTGCGCGTGCCGCATCCGGCGACCCAGAGCCACATCCACGTCGGCATTCCGGCGATCAAGCGCGGCGATCCCGACTTCTTTGCGCTGCAGGTCGGCAACTACAGCCTCGGCGGCGGCGGCTTCGTCTCGCGCCTGATGAAGGAAGTGCGCGAGAAGCGCGGCTATGCCTACAGCGTGTATTCGTACTTCTCGCCGCGCAAGCTCGAAGGCCCGTTCGAAATCGGCCTGCAGACCAAGCGCGCGCAGGCCGACGAGGCGCTCAAGGTCGCCCGGGGCGTGCTCGACGAGTTCGTCGCCAAGGGCCCGACCGAGCAGGAACTCGCCGCCGCGAAGAAGAACCTGATCGACGGCCTGGCGCTGCGCATCGACAGCAACGCCAAGCTGCTCGGCTACCTGGCCGTGATCGGTTTCTACGAACTGCCGCTCGACTACCTCGACCAGTATCCGAAGAAGATCGAGGCCGTCACCGTCAAGGACGTGCGCGAAGCCTTCCAGCGTCACGTGAAGCCGGAGGGCGTGGTCACGGTCATCGTCGCCACCGACACCCAGCCTTGAGTCGGGTGCGCATCACCGGCGGCGAGTGGCGCAGCCGGCTCGTCAAGGTGCTCGACGCGCCCGGCCTGCGGCCGACGCCGGACCGCGTGCGCGAGACGCTGTTCAACTGGCTGGGCCAGGATCTCGATGGCCTCGACTGCCTCGATCTCTTCGCCGGCAGCGGCATCCTCGGCTTCGAGGCTGCGTCGCGCGGGGCCGCGAGCGTGACGCAGGTCGAGACGGACCGCCGCGTTTTCGAGACGCTGCGGCAGAACGCCGCGAGCCTGTCTGTCGAACGTCTTAAGCCGGTGTGCGCGGATGCGCTAAAATTCGCCGCCTCGGCCGGAACGCAGGGACGCCAGTTCGATCTGGTTTTTCTCGATCCGCCGTACCGGCAGGGCTGGCTCGAACGCATCGAGCCGCATCTGGCGAGTCTGGCGAAGCCCGGCATGCGCATCTACGCCGAGGCCGAGCACGGGCTGGAAACGCTCGGCGCGTGGCGAACGGTCAGGCGCGGGCAGGCAGGGCAGGTCTTCTTTCACTTGATGGAACACGAATGAGCAACGGCGTCGCGGTCTATCCCGGCACTTTCGATCCGCTGACCCGCGGCCACGAGGACCTCGTGCGCCGCGCCGCCAAGCTGTTCGATCGCGTCGTCGTCGGCATCGCCGTCAGCAGTTCGAAGAAGCCCTTCTTCACGCTCGAGGAGCGCGTCGACATCGCGCGCGAGCTCCTCAAGCCGTATGCGAACGTCGAGGTGCGCGGCTTCGACAGCCTGCTGATGGAGTTCCTGCGCGAGCACAACTCGAAAGTCATCGTGCGTGGCCTGCGCGCGGTGTCCGACTTCGAATACGAATTCCAGATGGCCGGGATGAACCGAATTCTGTATCCCGATGTCGAAACCGTCTTTCTGACGCCGGCCGAACAGTACATGTTCATCTCGGCGACCATGGTGCGCGAAATCGCCCTCCTCGGCGGCGATGTCACGAAATTCGTCCAGCCGCTCGTCGTCGAGCGGCTGGCAGCCAAACTCAACTCCTGACAAGGAAACAGCATGTCTCTCATCATCACCGACGAATGCATCAACTGCGACGTTTGCGAGCCCGAGTGCCCGAACAGCGCAATCACCCAGGGCGACGAGATCTACGTCATCGACCCGGACAAGTGCACCGAGTGCGTCGGCCACTTCGACACGCCGCAGTGCCGCGAGGTCTGCCCGGTCGACTGCATCCCGCAGGACCCGAACCACGTCGAGTCGCAAGACCAGCTGATGGCGAAGTTCAACCGGCTGACCGCCGGCAAGTAAGCCCTACTTCTGGCAGCGCGCGCAGAAGTAGGTGCTGCGCTGCCCCTGGCGGATCGCCCGGATCGGCGATCCGCATTGAACGCAAGGCTGTCCCTCGCGGTCGTAGACGCGATGATGCGTCTGGAAGCAGCCGAATCCCCCGTCCGCATGCGCGAAGTCGCGCAGACTGCTGCCGCCCGCGGCGATCGCGGCGCGCAGCGTCGTCTTGATTGCCGGAACCAGAAGCTCGATCCGGCTGGCCGACACGCGGCCCGCCGCCCGGCGCGGATCGATGCCGGCCAGGAACAGGCTTTCCGAGGCGTAGATGTTGCCGACGCCCACGACCAGGCGCGAGTCCATCAGCGCCTGCTTGATCGCCGTGCGGCGTCCGGCCAGCAGGGCCGCCAGGACGTCGCCGGTAAATGCCCTTTCCAGCGGCTCGACTCCCAGGCTCGCCAGCAGCGGGTGGGCGAGCGGATCGCCCTCGATCCAGAGCAGGGCGCCGAAGCGGCGCGGGTCGCGCAACCGCAGCGCGACGTCGCCGAACACGAGGTCGACATGGTCATGCTTCGCCGGCAGGTCGCCGGGAGCCACGAGCCGCAGGCTCCCCGACATGCCCAGATGCAGCAACAGGTGGCCGGCGTCGAACTCGAACAACAGGTACTTGCCGCGCCGGCGCACGCCCCTAAGCACGGCACCGGCGAGCCGGGCAGTCAGGTCCGTCGGCAGCGGATAGCGCAAGGCCGGCGCGCGCAGCGTGGCGAGCGTCAGCCGCCGACCGGCGATGCGCGGCTCGATGCCGCGCCGCGTGACCTCGACTTCGGGAAGTTCCGGCATGTGGCGCACTTGCGAAGCTGCTAAGATGGCCCCATTGTATTTGAAGCACTTTTCCTTCCGTTCCCCTATGAAGTCGCGACTTATCGCAACCCTCGTGGCGGCCGCTTTGACCGCTTCTCCGCTGTGCGCGCAGGAGGCCGATCCGCAGGCGACGCTCGACGAGACCGCGACCGCGCGCCTGCCGAAGATCGAGCTGACGCCCCAGTTGCTGCTGCGCTTCCTGGTGGCAGAAATGGCCGGGCACCGCGGCGACGCGGGCCTGTCCGTCGGCACCTATCGCGACCTCGCCAAGCAGACGCGCGACCCGCGCATCGCCAGGCGCGCGGCCGAGATGGCCGTCTATGCGCGCCAGTACGAGCCGGCGCTCGAATCGGCGCGCCTGTGGGTCGAGATCGAGCCGGATTCGTCGCCGGCGCGCCACATGCTGGCCAGCCTGCTCGCCGCCGCGGGCCGCACCGAGGAACTCGGCGTTCATGTCGCCAAGCTGCTCGAGGCGGCGCGCCCCGACGTCGGGCCGGCGCTGCTGCGCCTCAACCAGGTGTTCCAGCGCAGCACCGACAAGGCGGCGGTTCGACGCATCATCGACGAAGTGACCGTGCCCTACCTCGGCGTCGCCGAGGCGCACTTCGCGCGCGCCGTGGCGTGCTACGAGGCGCAGGATCCGTATCGCGCGCAGCTCGAGATCGAGCGGGCGCTCAGCATCCGTCCCGACTGGGAACAGGCCGCCCTGGTGCGCGCGCAGGTCACGCCGAGCCCGAAGAACCTCGAAGGCCTCAAGGAATTCATCGCCGCCAACCCGAAGGCGCGCGACGTGCGCATCGCCTACGCCCGCACGCTGGTCGGCGAAAAGCGCTTCGAAGAAGCCCGGCGCGAGTTCAGCGCGATCCTCGAGGAGAATCCGGGCAACGCCGACGCCATCTATGCGGTCGGCGTGCTTTCGCTCCAGCTCAACGACTCCGTGGTCGCCGAGAAGCAGTTGCTGCGCCTCGTCGAGATGGGGCACTCGGAAATCGACACGGCGCGCCTCTACCTCGGGCAGATCGCGGAGGAGCGCAAGCAGTGGGACGACGCGATCCGCTGGTACGAGCAGATTGGCGACGGCCCGCAATACGTGCCGGCGCAGGTGCGCATGGCCAACGCGCTGGCGCAGTCGGGCCGCTTCGACGAAGCCCGCAAGCGGCTCGCGAGCGCCAAGGCCGTCAATCCGCGCGATCGCGCGCAGCTCCTGCTCGGCGAGGCGCAGCTGTTGCGCGAGGCAGGGCGCCCGGCCGACGCCTATGCCGTGCTCGAAGGCGGCCTTGCCGCGTCGCCGGATCAGCCCGAACTGCTGTACGAGGCCGCGCTGGCCGCGGAGAAGGTCGGCCGCACCGACACGCTCGAGAAATACCTGCGCCGCCTCATCGAGCTCAAGCCGGATCACGCGCACGCCTACAACGCCCTCGGCTACTCGCTGGCCGATCGCGGCGAGCGTCTCGAGGAGGCCGGCCAGTTGATCGACAAGGCGCTGCAGCTCACGCCCGACGACCCGTTCGTCCTCGACAGCAAGGGCTGGCTGCTGTATCGCCGCGGCGACATGCGCGGCGCCCTCGACGTGCTCCAGCGCGCGCTGTCGCTGCGGGCCGATCCCGAGATCGCCGCGCACTACGGCGAAGTCCTGTGGATGCTCGGACGCCAGGACGAGGCCGTCAAGGCCTGGAACGAAGCGGCCAAGACGAGCCCCGGCAACGCCGCGCTGGCCGCGACGATCAAGCGGTTCACACCCTGAGAGCGCTGCTGGTCCTGCTGGCCGCCGGCCTGCTCGCCGGCTGCGAGGCGCTGGCGCCGCGCGAAGCCGGCGAGATCGTCGCGCGTCCGGCGCGCGCCGGCATCACGGCGTTCGGCGTCGACGGCCGCCTCGCCGTGCGCCAGGGCGAAAAGCGCAACCACGCCAACCTCTCCTGGCGGCACGATCCCGCCGCCGACAGCATCCTGCTGACTACGCCCCTCGGGCAGGGCGTCGCCGAGCTGACGCGCGACGCGCGCGGCGCCCGGCTGCTCACCGCCGACCGGCAGAGCGTCGAGGCGGCGGACTGGGAAGGCCTGTCGGCGCAGGTTTTCGGCTTCGCGCTGCCCTTGTCTGCGCTGCCGCGCTGGCTGGTCGGCGAGGTGGCGGCGACGGAGCGCGATGCCCTCGGCCGTCCGCGCCAGGCCTTCGTCGAAGGCTGGGACATCCGCTATCTCGACTACGAGTCGCCGGCCGCCCATGCGCTGCCGACGCTGGTCGAATTCCGCCGCGACGACATCGAGCTGCGCTTCAAGGTGGACGAATGGCGGCTGGATTGAGCGACGACTGGCAGCGCGCCTGGCCCGCGCCAGCCAAGATCAACCTGTTCCTGCACGTGGTCGGGCGCCGGACCGACGGCTACCATCTTCTGCAGACCGTGTTCCGCTTCATCGACTGCTGCGACGTGCTGCGCTTCGCGCCGCGCGACGACGACGCGATCCTGCCTGCTCGGCCGCTTCCCGGCGTCGATCCCGAAACCGACCTCACGGTGCGTGCCGCACGCCTGCTGCGCGAGACCGTCGGCGGACGGCAGGGCGTGACCATCGAACTCGACAAGCGCATTCCCATGGGCGGCGGACTCGGCGGTGGCAGTTCCGACGCCGCGACGACGCTGCTGGCACTCAACCGCCTCTGGGGCTGCGGCCTCTCGCCGGAGGAATTGCAGCGCCTCGGCCTCAGCCTTGGCGCCGATGTGCCCGTGTTCGTGCACGGTCGCAGCACCTTCGCCGAAGGCATCGGCGAGCGTTTCTCCGACGTTTCACCCCCGCCGGCCTGGTATCTGGTGACCACGCCCGACGTGGCGGTGCCGACGCCGGAAATCTTCCGCGCGCCCGACCTGCGGCGCGACACGCCTGCGATCGCCGCCGCCGACTGGCGGCCCGGGTTCGGCGGCAACGACCTCGAGCCGGTCGCCTGCCGGCTTTATCCGGAGGTGGCGCGCCACCTGCAATGGCTGCGCGAGCGCGGTCCTGCCCACATGAGCGGTTCGGGCGCCTGCTGTTTCGCGGCTTTTGCCGGTGAATCCGATGCGCGGGCCGCTCTGGACGCCCTTCCGGACACGATGCGCGGCTTCGTCGCCCGCGGTCTCGACCAAAACCCTGCTGCTGCATTGACATAGCGCCGGAAAACCCGGAGAATGCGCGTCCTTTCGGCGGACCGGCAATCAGGGTCGCCAAGCCGAATGGGGAGTCGCCAAGCTGGTTAAGGCACCGGATTTTGATTCCGGCATGCGAAGGTTCGAATCCTTCCTCCCCAGCCAAAAAACTCGTGGCGGGCAGGCTCTATTCGGCGCCTGCCCGATTCGTTTTCAGGGGCGGACATGGCTTTCGACAGCCTGATGGTCTTTACCGGCAACGCCAACCCCAAGCTGGCGACCGACGTCGTGAAGAGGCTCAACATCAAGTTGGGCCGGGCCACGGTCGGCCGGTTCTCGGACGGCGAGATCACCGTCGAGATCCTCGAGCACGTGCGCGGCCACGACTGCTTCATCCTGCAGCCGACCTGCCAGCCGACCAACGACAGCCTGATGGAAGTCGTGATCCTGGCGGACGCGCTCAAGCGCGCCTCGGCCGGCCGCATCACCGCCGCCATCCCGTATTTCGGCTATGCCCGCCAGGACCGCCGCCCGCGCTCGGCGCGCGTGCCGATCACGGCCAAGGTCATCGCCAACATGCTGCAGGCTGCCGGCGTCCAGCGCCTGCTGACCGTCGACCTGCACGCCGACCAGATCCAGGGCTTCTTCGACATCCCGGTCGACAACATCTACGCCGCGCCGATCCTGCTCGGCGACATCTGGAAGCAGAGCCATCCGGACCTGCTCGTCGTGTCGCCGGACGTCGGCGGCGTTGTGCGCGCGCGCGCCATCGCCAAGCGCCTCGAGTCCGACCTCGCGATCATCGACAAGCGCCGCCCGAAGGCCAACGTCTCGGAAGTGATGAACATCATCGGCGACGTCGACGGCCGCACCTGCGTGATCATGGACGACATCGTCGACACCGCCGGCACGCTGTGCAAGGCCGCCCAGGCGCTCAAGGACCACGGCGCCAAGCGCGTCGTCGCCTACTGTACGCATGCCGTGCTGTCGGGCTCCGCAGTCTCGCGCATCAAGGAATCGGCGCTCGACGAACTCGTCGTCACCGACACCATCCCGCTGCGCGAGGATGCCAAGGCCTGCAAGAACATCCGCGTCGTGCCGATCGCCGGCCTGCTGGCCGAGACGCTGCTGCGCATCAGCAACGAGGAGTCGGTCTCCTCGCTGTTCATGGAGTGAGTTTTCACGCCGCGGCATGTCGCCGCGGCACAACCCGGATCGTCTGGTCGCGGACGGTTCCAATTGATGGAGCTTTACATGCAAATCGAATTCAACGCGAATGCGCGTGACGAGCAGGGCACGGGTGCGAGCCGCCGCCTGCGTCGCGCCGGCCGGGTCCCCGGCATCGTCTATGGCGGCGAAGCCAAGCCGCAGCAGATCGACCTCGACCACAACGAGATCTTCCAGCACCTGCGCAAGGAAGCGTTCTACTCGTCCGTGCTGACGATGAACCTCGGCGGCAAGAAGGAGATGTGCCTGCTGCGCGACGTCCAGCGCCATCCCTACCGCCAGCTGATCCTGCACGTCGACTTCCAGCGCATCGACGCCACGCACAAGGTTCACCAGAAGGTGCCGCTGCACTTCGTCAACGCCGACGTCGCCCCGGGCGTCAAGCTCTCCGGCGGCATGGTCCAGCACGTGATGACCGAACTCGACGTCAAGTGCCTGCCGAAGGACCTGCCGGGCTTCGTCGAAGTCGACCTCAAGGACCTCGTCGGCGGCAAGTCGATCCACGTCTCCGAGCTCAAGCTGCCGGCCGGCGTCGAAGTCGTCCTGCACAAGGGTGAAGACCCGGTCGTGGCCTCGATCGTCGTCCGCGGCGGCGGTGCCGCTTCCGAGGAGCCGGTCGTCGAAGCTCCGGTCGTCGCTCCGCCGGCCGAGAAGAAGCCCGAGAAGAAGTCCGAGAAGACCGACAAGCGGTAATTCCTTGTCGTCTCCGCTGCGCCTGATCGTCGGCCTCGGCAACCCCGGGGCCGAATATTCCGAAACCCGGCACAACGCCGGGTTTTGGTTTTGTGAGCGCCTCGCGCGCGAGATCGGCGCCAGCTTCGCCAAGGAATCGCGCTATCACGGCTGGACGGCCAACGCGCGCGCGTCGGGCCACTGGCTGCTGATGCCGGCGACGTTCATGAACGACTCGGGCCGTGCCGTGCAGGCGCTGGCGCACTTCTACCGCATCGCGCCGGCCGAGATCCTGGTGGTGCACGACGAGCTCGACATCCCGCCGGGTCAGTTGCGGCTCAAGTTCGGCGGCGGCCTCGGCGGCCACAACGGCTTGAAGAGCATCAGCGCACACCTCGGCACCAACGACTACTGGCGCCTGCGCGTCGGCATCGGCCATCCGGGCGAGCGCAACGACGTGGTCAACTACGTCCTCAAGCCGCCGCGGCGCGAGGAGATGGAAGAGATCGACAAGGCGCTCGACCGTGCGCTGCTGGCGTGGCCGCTGCTGGCCAAGTCGGAATTCAACGCCGCGACGCAGAAGATCAACTCGAAACCGCCGGCACCCAAGAAGGACGAATCATGAGTTTGAAATGCGGCATCGTCGGCCTGCCCAACGTCGGCAAGTCCACCCTGTTCAACGCGCTGACCAAGTCGGGCATCGCGGCGGAGAACTATCCGTTCTGCACCATCGAGCCGAACGTAGGCATCGTCGAGGTGCCGGACCCGCGCCTCGACGAGCTGGCGAAAATCGTCAAGCCGCAGAAGATCCAGCACGCGATCGTCGAGTTCGTCGACATCGCCGGCCTCGTCGCCGGCGCGTCGAAGGGCGAAGGCCTCGGCAACCAGTTCCTCGCCAACATCCGCGAGACCGACGCCGTGGTCCATGTCGTGCGCTGCTTCGCCGACGACAACGTGGTGCACGTCGCCGGCAAGGTCGATCCGCTGGACGACATCGAAGTCATCGACACCGAACTCGCGCTCGCCGACATGGCGACGGTCGAGAAGGCGCTCGGGCGCTACTCGAAGCAGGCCAAGTCCGGCGGCGACAAGGAAGCCAAGATCATCGCCGCCGCGCTCGAAAAGTGTCTCGCGCAATTGAACGAAGGCAAGCCGGTGCGCGCGCTCGACCTCTCCAAGGAAGAGAAGGCCAACATCAAGCAGTTCTTCCTGATCACCGCCAAGCCGGTGCTCTACGTCGCCAACGTCAAGGACGACGGCTTCGAGGACAACCCGAACCTCGACGCCGTGCGTGCGCACGCCGCCAAGGAGAACGCCGACGTCGTCGCCATCTGCGCCGCGATGGAGGCCGAGATCGCCGACCTCGCCGACGACGAGAAGCAGATGTTCCTCGCCGACATGGGCCTCGAGGAGCCGGGCCTGAATCGCCTGATCCGTGCCGGCTACCACCTGCTCGGGCTGCAGACCTACTTCACGGCGGGCGTCAAGGAAGTGCGCGCATGGACGATCCATGCCGGCGACACTGCGCCGCAGGCGGCCGGCGTCATCCACACGGATTTCGAGAAGGGCTTCATCCGCGCCCAGACCATCGCCTACGAGGACTTCATCGCCTACAAGGGCGAAGCCGGCGCCAAGGAAGCCGGCAAGATGCGCGCCGAAGGCAAGGAATACGTCGTCAAGGACGGCGACGTGCTGAACTTCCTGTTCAACGTCTAAATGCAAACTTACGTTCATCAATGTTCGCCGATGTTTGAGAGTGCCTTGTTGGCATTGATCAATAAAGGAAAAGCTGTTCTCTTGTGTTCGCGATAGTTCATCGACATTCGTGAAGTATGGGGGCACAATAGGGGGCATATAGCGCAGCGTCTTTTTGGAAGAGAGATAGATGCCCCCAAATAGCCCCCAAGTTCCCACCGGAGCGGGAATCCCACCGGAAAAGCGTGCCCCTAAACGGGCTGTCAGCGACGCCGCCTTGCGTGGCGCAAAGCCCGCCGAAAAGGCTTACAAGATTTCTGCCGGCAACGGCCTTTACCTCGAAGTCACGCCGGGCGGATCAAAGCTTTGGCGCTGGAAGTATCGAATCGGGGGGAAGGAGAACCGCTATGCCATCGGCAGTTACCCCGACCTCTCGCTCAAGGAGGCTCGCGAAGAAGCCGAGAACGCCCGCAAGCTGGTCAAACAAGGCATCCACCCTGCGCAACAGAAGCGCCTTGACCGCATCACGGCAGGGCTAGAGCAAGCCAATACCTTCGAGGCTGTCGCTAGGGAATGGCTGGCGATGAAGGACTGGGAGGAGGTCACGAAGAAGCGGCGGCTCGATATGCTGCGGCGCGTGGTTTTCCCTCATGTCGGGAAACTGCCGATGCGTCAGATCGTCCCTGCGCATATCCTCGACATCCTCAACAAGTCGGCCAAGGCCAACGGCGCTTCGGTTGCCGCGGAGGCTCGGCGCACTATGTCGGCAATCTTTGAATTTGCCGTGTCCACTCTTCGCGCGGAGACCGATCCCGTCTATCCGGTCCGCAAGGCATTACCGCCGAACAAGACGCAGCACAAACGGCCGCTTTCATCGAAGGAGATTGGCGAACTGCTGCGCGACGTCGATGGGCACGGCGGAGGCTACCAGATTCAATGCGCGTTCAATCTCATGTGGCTGACACTGGCGCGCCCCTCCGAGGTCGTTGAAGCGGAGTGGTCGGAATTCGATCTGGACGCGGCTATTTGGCGGATACCAGCCGAGCGCATGAAGAAGCGCAAGGAGCACCTGATTCCTCTGCCGAGCCAAGCGGTGACGCTGCTACGCGGGATGGAAACGATCACAGGCACGAGGCGGCACGTTTTCCCGCATCGAGACAGCAAGACAAAGCCAATGGTTTCGGCGTCGTTTCGACAAATGCTGAACGTGCTGGGCTGGGCCGGAAAATTCAGCCCTCATGCAACACGAACCACGGGCAGCACGCGCCTGAACGAACTGGGCTATTCGCCGGATTGGATTGAGCGCCAACTGGCTCACGAAGAACCTAATGCTGTCCGCCGGACATACAACCACGCGGATTACTTGAAGGACCGCGCCCATATGATGCAGCAGTGGGCCGATCTGCTGGAGCAGTGGAAGCGGGGCGAGACTAACGTGGTCCTTCTCAAGCAACCGATGACCGCGTAGCCGCGACGGCACGCTCCCGACGCGCTCACAGACGCGCCACCAACGCTGGTAGAGAATGGCTCGTGTTCAACGGGGGCGCACCGTCGCAAGGATGCCGAGCATCGAGCGCTCGGCGTGGCGCTTTTCGACATGCTCGCCGATCTTTTCCTTGCTGAAACCCAATGCTCCACTCCCGAGTGCAGCGGCCGCAGCGGCAGCCGGAAGTGCAACACCGAGTATCGGGGACAGGTTCGGCAGCAGCACAGCGGTCGCAACCACCCCGAGACCAGCTCCAACGCCGAAATAGGCTGCCCCCTTCTTCGGTGCGTATTTGCGTTCGATATCGTTCATCGCCTTCTGTTGCCGCTGAACAAGCGAGGCGAGGCCGTGACTGACTTCGCGAACCATTTCGTTCGTGTCGATCGTGCCGTTAGCCGCCAGTTGGGCGGTGTACTTGTTTAGCTCATCCCGAAGCCAGCGGTGTTCGTTGTTTGCTATCAGCTCGACGAGCGTCTGAACCGGTATAGTCGCTAGCCAGGAGAGGCTGTCATCCTGCACAGCTTTAAGGGTGTGGAAGGCTTGCTCGGACAGCACACTCTTGCGGTGTAAGTCTTCGGCGTTCGCCTGCGCGCATATTTCGAAGTAGTGCCAGTGGACAGGCTGCGAGAGTAGTGGCTGCGCGCCCAATTCACTCGCGTTTTCGAGCAGGTGATAGTGAGGCCGGAGACGTTCCAGAACGCCATTCAGCAGCAGAACGCCAGCCGGAAGGGCCTTCATCTTCGTAAGCATTTCTGCTGACCGGACGCCTTCCAGCGCGTCAATGTATTCCTTGATGGCCTCCGCAACGCTGACTTGGCGTCCCGCCTGGCGCCCCGGCGGTACAAAGAGGCCATTCGCCAGAAGCGCCTGCGCGAATGCCTCGCCATGCTTTCTCGCATATTCGAACAACTCGTCGATAGATGCGACGCTGCCGGTGCAAAGCGGGCTAATCATCCTGACCGCCATCTGCTCCATCCCGTACATTGTGTAGGCATCGTTCGCTTCCAACTGCTCTTCGAAACTCGGGAAGACAACTACGGGCGGAACGGGCAAACCAGCATCGACCAGGGGGCGCAATTGGAGGACGTAGAAGAGCGCGTGCGCGAGTTGAAGATGCCGGGCATTCAGATGAAGGTTGGTGGATAGGAAGGGGTGGATCGGATCAGGAACAAGCTGCGTATCTGCGTACAGGCCGGTAATGCGCACGGCATTGAGAGCAGATGGACCGAAGGTGCGCTGCCCACCGGTCACTAGGCGCATGCCGCCCAGAGTCTTTGCGAATTGGAAGGTGCTGACCGCATTGGCGTTATAGAAAGCGGTCAGCTCCTCGATTACAGGATTCGTCGCATCGGCCATTGCTTCCGGCTCATGCAGTGCACGCCAGAGCATCAGCTCCTTGATCTCCCGTTCAGCCGCAATGAGTTCGATGGCTCGGCCGGTCAATGCGCCGAAAAGCTGGGCGAACAGCCTGAAGAGCTCTTGCTGCGCCTCTCCCACCGGCAAGGAAGGTGCCGGCGCATCTTCCTTGTTGACCTCGGAGAAAGACACTGCCATCCCGGCCATCCGGCCAAAGGAAATAGCCTCGTCGGAAAGGCGGACCGTGTCCACCAAACCAACCGTGGTCAAGGGCGCCGCCATGAATTCCTCAGCCAGTTCCTTATACTGAGGCGCCACTTTAAGGCGCCCTTCGCGCAATGCCCGCCATGTCGCGAGCAGGCGTTGCGCGGTAGCAGCATCCAGCTTCCTTCCAGGGTTCATTTGGGTTTCCCGGTAGTTCGTACAGTCAGACCGACCGCCATGACGATGTCACGAGGCTCGGTAGCGTCAGGGGCGCGGCTGGATTGCGAGGCTGGTCAATCGGGGAATTTTAGCGGCGGCTTTGGACCGATGCATAGTCGCACGTTTGAAGCGCCGAGCGGAATGCCGGTTCAACGGCCACCAGCGCCCGCAATCAGGACGACACCGACCACTACTGCTTCTCCAAACCCGAATGGTGGCGAGACACGCATCGGTTTACCAGAATGGCAGCTTCATCCGCCAATACTCGATGGGCGCCTTGGTTTGCCTCCGGACTGATGATTCCTGCCAGTTCAGATGGGGACGAAAAACAGTAGCTGCTTCTGAACGCGACCCCAAGAAGCTTCTCAACCTCGTCCTTGAGGCCAAACAGGACAGTTGTGCAACTGCCGCAAACCCTAGTTCCCTGCCACGGCCCTCGCTCACCGACCGAACGAACGGCAATAACGATTCCGCCCTTATCTCCAACATAGGGAATGGCCGCTTTCGCCCGCTTACATACCGGGCAATGCCAGTCATCAGGAAGGGATTCCCAAGTCTTTGCAGACCCAGAATTGGAAAGGAGCATTGGGACGTAGTTCGGAGGAATCGCCTTCCCCCTCCTTTTCGGAATTGTTCGCCATTTCGAATAGTCTCGACGATCTGGTTTGGACTGTGGGCCAAGCAATGAAAAGAGCTTCTCCGTAGACACCGACTCTCGAATCGTCCGGTACTCGACGCGGTACTTGGCGGCCTCAAGCGTAGGTACGGGATCATGCAGCCAGGGGAACGGCTCATACCAATGCTTTCCGGCGACTGCGGCTTCCGCAACCTGGTTAATCAAATCGACACGGAGCTTGAAAACTGGCTCGACCTCCTCCCAAACTTCTCGCACCACCGCTTTGTCAATGTCATGCCCTCTGTGGGGCGCCGGTTTGACAAACCGCCCGATCTGATTGGGCGTGAAGGAGAAATGCTTGGCGGCGTTTACAAGCTTCTTGGCTTCGCTGTCCGCATGATTGCAGTCTTCACAGATCAGAACTTCGTCGTGAGCAGCAAATGCAGTAGCGATTCTCTCGACTAAGCGTTTGCCTGTCGCCCTCGCTTCATCGGTTCCGGTGGATGCAAAAACCCTATTGAAGCGCTCTTCTAGCAAGTCCCCCATATGGTCGTGATGCGCCACCAACTTTGCGAGAATCTGATTGAGGTTTCCGACCCGAGAGATTTCGAATTTCGTTCTTCGGCAGCAGGGACATGTCCACTCTTGATCGCTACCCAGCCAGTGGCTGTTGGTTTCGAACTCGTCGAGACCGTGACGCTCCTTGATTCGCCTAGTCATAGGGGAATCGACACTATCAAGGTACTTGATCTCGCCGGACCTGACGCCGTCAACTAGAAGCTGAATGCCCTCGTCGCGTCGTTCTAGACTGGATTCATAGTCGGGCTGGCCCGCCCGATACCATGTCCCAAATTTGGAATATAGAAATTCGCTGATGTCCATAAGATGGCGGCGGCGACCACCGCCGAAAGAATGCGGGGATCGCGCATATTGCCTCAGACGGGCTGCAACCGCCATGCCGTTGCCAACTACATCTGCGCTCGATGAATGAGCAGAGAGGTTGCAGCAAATGGAACAACGTCAAGAAGTGAGCCCAACCCCCGGCGTATTCTCTGTTGCCGATTTCTGCCAATGGGCTGGCATTGGCCGCACCGCGGTCTATGCGGAGTTGAAGGCCGGGCGGCTAACGGCTCGCAAATTTGGTCGCCGGACAATCATCCCGGTATCGGAGGCGGAAAGGTGGCTGGATTCATTGCCTGCCGTTCGAGGCTGCACCCAGCACTAAGACGGGCGCCTGCTATGGACGGGAAACGGCATGCGCCGTCGGCTGAATGAACTTGACGATGCTCGCGATTTCTTCGATTGTGGTGTCGAACCACTCCGTGCCCGGCGCGCGACGTTTTGAGCCGCGGGCTTCGAGCGTCGAATGAATGGCGTCCTCTACGGCTGCGACCCGCTGGACTTCCCATGTTCCTAGAATCACTGGAAAGTCAAAGCAGCAGGTTTGTTTGCACTGCTGCGTCACCCTTGCTTCTGCATCGCCGGTAGTGGTCAATCCGACCTTGATGGGAAATCTGCCATCCTTACAGACGATTGCCGGGAAGGAGTAGGCGTAGATAACGCCCGCATCGTCCGACTCAATATCAGTTGCGACGGCATCAGCCTCTGCCATCTCCTCTTCGAGCGAGATATTTCGGAACATTCCGCCACCGAGGTTCTCGAAGACTTTCAGGTTCTCAGCAAGAAACGGAATGTAAAACCCGAATAGGTTACGCATCTTGATCGTCTTATCCGATCGTTCCTTCTTCACCTTGATCTCTAGTTGCTCAGGCGTGTAGGTCTCGGCAAGAAGGCGCTTTGAAATGTCCCGCAGGAGGAACGGCTCGTCACCGAAATCTTTGGCGATCTCCGCGATGCGGGGCAGCAGTTCGTAGCGCGAAGCCCGATACACATAGGAACTGGTCGGCTCAAACGGGATAGTCATGCTCTATGCCTGCGAAGGTGGGGACGGGCGATTATGACAGACCGCTGTCGCGGCGCTTCGCTTTCTTACGCGACTCAGGAACGCTCGGGACTTACCGAAAAATCGATGCGAAATGGCTGCAAACTGCTGTAGCTGCCCGCTACATTTTTTACCGCCGATTGACTTCCACCACCACCACCACCACCACCCTCCAGCCCCTACCTTCCCCTCCGCTTTCCCCCCAGAGGGGCCTACCTCCTTGCTTCTACTTCCAGCCTCGTTAGACCTACCGGCTGATTCTCGCTAAACAAGTTCGCCAATCGGCGCGCATGCCCGCCGTGACGCCCAGTTTGAATCGTTACTGGAACGGGGCGTGGCCGACGTTCACTAGGCATTCATGGCTCCGTCGGCACTCGCTAACCGCTGGTATTCATGAAGGAAAAAGGCAGCCGTTAGGCCGCCTTCTGTACTCTTGCGATTCTGCACTTAGCACCTGAACAGTTCCCCCAGCCGGGCAAGCCGTTCCTCATGCTGCCGGTCCAGCCGCCGCGCTACCTTGCGCTGATAGTCGAGATCGGCCCTTCTTAATGCCCGCTGTGCAGAATCGGCAACGGCATTTGCCGCGTCCTCTGCCATGATTTCCTGCACGCGCACTTCATTCTCCAGCAGGCGGGGCATCACATCGCCGCGAGGGGCGTTCGGATGATTCCTGAGGTAGCCCAGGTATTCCATTCCTGCATACAGTTGGCGAACGTCGGCCACGCCCCGTTCCAGTAACGATTCAAACTGGGCGTCACGGCGGGCCTGCGCGCCGATGACATTGGACACACCACAGCGCTTCCTGCACCGGACCTCTGCGGGGCCTCTGCCGCGCGGTCTAATGAGGGACTCCGCTTTGACAATTGGCTCGGTTCCAACCATCGATGCCACTTCCTCATCACCACCAATCCCTTTGCAGAGGTATTGGAGGTATCGCCATTGCCGGCCAATCCTGTCGCTGGGCGGGGCAGTTATTTCATACGCTTCTTTGGGCACAACGCCGATGCGCGACACCTTGGCAATTCGATTTGCCATCCATTCCCGGAACTCTGGCCGCAATTCATCCGGGATGGCCGTGAGAAAGTGCGTGTGGAAGCCATGCCGTCGGCCTACTTCATGGACGTAGAGCCACACGAAGCGATGCCCAGCGGGCATTCTGTACTCGCACCATTCCTGCAAATGCTTGAAGAACTCGTAGCGGAGGACCTTGGCCGCTTCCTCGTGCCCGTGAATGCCGAGCAACTTCCAAGTAATGCTGACATGCACGTTCATTACGATGCCGAGTTGGTTTGCGTATGAGACCGCGCTGTAAAGCTCGACAAATTGCCGCGCGCTCAAATGTTGTTTGGGATGTCCGGCCCTCGCGGGCCGTTTGCTGAAAGTCCTGAGTGCTCGTTCCTTATGTGGAAGCCCTTCGTAGCTCGCTTCGTCGTCTCCCCATAGCGCTGCCAGGACTTTAGAATGTCTGCCGTTGCCCGCTGTTGCAAAGCCGGTGCGGCAACCCTTTCTTTCCCAGCCGGCATAACCCGACTCTATGGCGTTTCTGGCGCGCTCTTCCCTCTCCGATGCCCAGATGGAATCTGGCTCCTCGCTTTGCTCGCGACGGTGATCGGTTGGTTGCCGTTCCGAGATCGAATACATAACTACTCCTTCGTGGTGGTTTAGGGTCAAACCGCTCCGGAGCGTCGCGTTTTCGCAGTGTTGCCCGGCATGGTTTGCACCCACCGGCACCAGAAGGTGTTTCACACATCTATAAGACCTCGCCGCCGCTGCCCTTTCTTCTAGGCAGTGCGATGAGCGCAACCAACTGATTTATCGTGGGGTGCTTGGCGATCGACTGAACTTTCCAATGGCTTTGCGCTTGCCGATGCTGGACGGCCCGCGTTAATTGCGGCTGGGTCGGCCTGAACCCCCTTCGCTAAGTTCAGAAGAGGGCGGCCATGACGCAGCGAATCCAAGCCGATCTGTACCAGGGCATCACGCAAGCGATCATTGCCGCCATCGAGGCCGGCGCGGGGGAATACCGCATGCCCTGGAATGCTGGCCTTTGCCTTGGCTCGGCCTCCGGCATTCCCAGCAATCCCGTCGGCCGCTACAGCTACAAGGGAATCAACGTCCTGAGCCTATGGTGTAGCCAACAGGCACGGTCCTATCCGACGACCGAGTGGGCGACTTTTCGCCAGTGGCACTCTGCGGGCGCGCAGGTCCGCAAGGGGGAAACGGGAACACTAACTGTGTTCTACAAGCCAGCCGACTCCAAGGGTCGGGATGCCGGCGAGGATGATGATGTGCAAGCAAGCGCCCGGCGCTTTGTCGCGCGGGCTGCATATGTCTTCAATGCTGCACAAGTCGATGGCTACCTGCCGCCCTCGTTACCCCTGCCGCCTGAGATTGAGCGGCACGAGAACGCCGACCGCCTAATATCAGCCAGCGGCGCCACTATTCATCATGGCGGTCCCAACGCCTGCTATGTACCGAGTCGGGACGAGATTCATCTACCGCCCTTAGGAGCCTTTCACAACTCCGCCGGGTATTACGGCGTCGCTCTGCATGAGCTTACTCATTGGACCGGCCATGAACGCCGCTGCGCTCGCGATCTGAGAGGACGATTCGGTAGTGATGCCTACGCCATGGAAGAACTAGTTGCGGAACTGGGCGCTGCCTTCCTTTGCGCCGACCTTGGTATTGCGACCGAGCCACGAATCGACCATGCCGCCTACGTAGAGAGTTGGCTTCGAGCTCTAAGGAATGACAAACGTGCCATATTTGCCGCAGCGGCAAAGGCCAGCCAAGCCACCGCCTACCTCGCCAGTCTGCTGGCTCCACCACTATGAGTCGAGATCTGACGAGGTAGCGGCAGCTTTACTTGTAGTTCTTGAGGTAGGCCAACCGGCTTTCAGTCATCTGCAGCTTGCAGTCGGCGGCCACCACTAGCGCCATCTGGCCACCCACATCTGCCCCGGCCGTTGCGCATTTGGATTCTTTCTCTTTGATCCAAACTACTTGTTCCTTCTTGAGGGCGGCCTTCCTGTCGCCGTCGAGGCCCGAGATGACACGCTTGTAGCTATCGTTCAGGGACAAGTCCGCAATCTCAAATTTCTTGTCTAGGCATTCCAACTGAGAGGACGTGACGGTTAGGTCCAGCCCTTTGCACGGGCCTTCTTGCTCGACCTGATTTACCGGTTGCGCCTTTCCACTTGGCTCCGTTTGCCCAACGGGGGCCGCCGACGCCGCGACTGGTTGTTGCGCATTAGCTGGGGTCGGCGCGGTCTCCTGCTTAACCTGCGCCGCCTGTGAACCGATAACGAGATTGAAGAACTGGATCGGCGGGAATTCTTGTCCGTCGAACTTGACCGAGTCCAGCGAAGACCGAGCCCCATTCGATGGACTCGCCAATATGTGGGTAAAGCGAAGTTCTATCGAATCCTTTGCCTTGGCATGGAGTACATAGACGTTGTCATCCTTCGTCCAGCCAGCGACCTCAAGGTGCTTCCCATTGGTCATCTGAGAGTTTCCGATTGCCCTCACGAACTCTGCTACGGTTCCCATTCCAACGCTGGTGCCTTGGAAATGCCACTCGGATTCGAGAAACTTTGCGTCCGGTTGCGTGTATCCACATCCGAACAGCGAAATAACGACGGCGGTCAATCCGACCACAAAGCTGGCTGCGCGGACATTCAATCCCCAGTTCTTCATCATTCCCCCTTGAAGGCTAATAATCCATTGGCATCACCATCAAACGCCAGTCGGTCGAATTGGTTGACACCGGCATGCACGATAGGCAGCTAAATGTCGTACTAATATGTGGCCTATCAACATATCACATCCTTCCGAACCCAGCGGCGGAAGTCAACCATGGAAGTTGTTTCCATGGACAACGGATATGGTTGACTCGGCGAAGGCTCGACTTCAGCTTGGCAAGCGCCTCGGGAAGCGAATTGCGCAACGACGAAAGGCGGTTGATTGGACCCAGGATCAACTGGCCGAACGTATCGGCGTTGATGCCGAAACGATTTCCCGGTTCGAGCGCGGCGTTACCGTACCCTCGCTTATTACGCTCGACATACTGGCAAGAACGCTGAAGACCCGCACGGCCGACCTGCTGGCGGAGTCTTCCGTTGAACCGTCGGACCAGGCCATTCGTATCTCCGCGTGGTTGGCTGGACTCAGATCAAAGGACAGCGAGTTCGTGGTTGAACAGATCAAGACCCTGTGCGACCACCTGCAAAGCAGGACTGCATAGCTGGCTCGGAGAACGAACGTCAGATAAGTTCAGTTCTCCAACCGTAAGTCGAAGCTCCATTGGCAGGGCCGTTCCTCGGCCCCCAAACCAACAAGGAGCAACGACGATGCAGCATGAACGGCTTCCGATCATTCCTGAAGCGGTACTGAAGGCTCACCAAGTCAACGAGAGCGGCGATACGCGTTTCAAAGCGGCGGCACGCCTGCTGCAATCGCTCTGGCGCGAAGACAAGGGGTTTTCGATCGGCACCCACCGAACGCCCAAAGGGCGACGCCGCAAGCTGGGTAGCCGCCTTCATGCGGAAAGCATCAAGCGGGGCGACAACTTCCTTTCTCTCGACATCACCAAGCTGGTTCTGCGGGAATCCGTCTATCGAGAACCCGGTGCGATGATTGACGAGGAGCGCCTGTGGTCCAACCTGCTTTCCAGCCAGCCCCTTTGCTTCAATCTGTTCGGCGGCTTGAAGCTCGATGCAGACAAAGGCAATCGCTTCTTCCGGCAACTGTTCCCGGACTTGGTGGAATCCGTGACCGGCATCTACTTTGAGCACTCACCGGGACGCGGCAACCCGGCCTTCACCGAGGATCATTCGGCCTTCGATGTATTCGTGACCTGCACGACGCCGGACGGGCAAGAGGGCTTCGTCGCCATCGAGGTCAAGTACACCGAGACCATGAACGAACCGCCGGCCACTCTCCGGCCCCGCTACGACGAACTGTCCGGAAGTGTGGCGGTATTCAAGGCCCACGATGCCCCGACACTGCGCACGAACCCGCTCCAACAACTTTGGCGCGAACATCTTCTTAGTCTCTCGATGGTGAAGAACGGACTCTACGAGCGGGGCCGCTTCGTTGTCATCTACCCGGCGCAGAACAGCAACTGCGACACCGCCGCGAATTCGTACATGACGCACTTGGCCTCCGGGGCTCCTGCAATCTCCGGCTTTGAAGCGGTGACGCTGGAAAGCTGCTTGGACACCTTGCGCAAGATCGGCGACAAAGATACCGCGGAGGCGCTGTACGCACGCTACCTGGACTTTGGCAGGATCGAGCAGGCGATCTTCGGCTAGCATGAATCGGGATAGGGCCGGTCGGCCTTATCCCGTTGAACCGCGTCTGATGTTCGCCACCGGCCGTGCGTGTTCGGAGTCCTTCGACCCGGCACCCAAGCAAATTGGGGGCATCCTTGGGGGCATTTCGACAATGTACGGAGCACCACAGCAAGCAACGACGCGGGTTTCAGTCCTTCAATTGCCGTTTAACGTCTGATCTAGCGGCCCTTGAAGGCCAGCGCCGGCCGGGCGCCGTCGCCCGGCGCGGCGCCTTCGAGGCGCGCCAGTGCCTTGTCCACATCGGCCGCGCGTTCCGCCGCCTGCGGGTGGGTCTTGTAGAGCGACGCCAGCGTGCCGGCTTCCTGCTTCAGGCCGGCCATGCGCTGCATGAACAACAGGCAGGACGCCGGGTCGTAGCCGGCGCGTGCCGCCAGCAGCACGCCGTCGCCGTCGGCGTCGCGCTCGGAATCGCGGTCGAGCGAACGCGCGTAAAGCTCGGCGCCTTCGGACGCCAGGAACTTCCGCACGTCGTCTTTCGGTCCGCCGGAGGTGACCGCCTCGCCGACGGCCTTCGACCCCGATTGCAGCAGCAATTCCTTCTGCAGCAGCGCGAGGTGATGCTTGCGCACGACGTGGCCGACCTCGTGGCCGATGACGCAGGCGAGTTCCGCCTCGTTCGACAGCAGCTTCAGCATGCCGGCGGTGACCAGCACCGCGCCGCCGGGCACGGCGAAAGCGTTGACCTGATCGGACTGGACGGCGGCGAAACGCCACGGCAGATCGGGCCGTTCCGACTGCAAGGCGACCCAGAGGCCGACGACGTTCAGGTAGCGCTGCAGCTTCTCGTTGCGTACCAGACGGTAGGTGCCGAGCGTCTTGGCGGCGATTTCCTTGCCGACGGCGATCTCGTCGGCCTCGCTCATCGAGGCGACTTCCTGGCTCTTGGCCACGCCCTTGACGGCGTCGACGATGGCGTTGAGGTTGAACATCTGCGCTGCAGCAGGCAGCGCGGTGAACACCAGGCAGGCAGCGAGGACGGCGATGCGCATCGTGTTCTCCTCAGTCCGGCTTGCCGGACGCGGCGGCGGAGGTCTTCTTCAACTCGGCGGCGCGGGCGGCGAGGCCGCGCTTGCCCGCCGCGGCGAGCGCCTCGGCCTTGATTGCCGCCCAGCCTTCCATCGTCACGTATTCGTCGCTGGCCGGTGCGGCGGCCTGGGCCTCTGCTTCGTCCATGCCGCGCACGCCGAGCACCGGCGTCGCGCCCTGCTGCTGCGGCGCCGCTTGCGTGCCGCCGCGCAACGCGCCGGTGACCGAACGGAAGATGTCCGACAGCCCGCCCTGCGCATGGACGGAGGGTACGGCGAAGAGCAGCGCGAGCATGGCGAGGAGTCGTCGCATGGCCGTTGTTCTTGTGCGGGGGAGGCCAGTATAGAGGCAAGCGACCCGTCCGGCATGGCGGCACGCCGCTTGCCGCTCGCGCGCATGTTGAAGCGCTTATTCCTCGGCCTGACCCTGGCGTGCGCGGCAGCCGGCGTACCGGCCCAGGCGCCGGAAGGCGACATCCCGCCCGCTCCCGCGCAGACCCCGGGCGCCGCGGCGCCTGCGCCGCCAGCCGCACCGGCCGAAAGCACCCCGCCGGCTCAGCCAGCCGAACCTGTCCAGCCGACCGAACCGGCCACGTCACCGGCACCCGCACCGGCAGCGCCGACACCGGCTCCCGCGCGCCCCGCGCCCGCGACGCCGACGATCAGCGCCATCGGCGGCGACGCTTCCAGCGAGGAGCGCCGGCGCGCGAACCTGAGCGAATTCGAGCGCAAGGTCCAGGTCGAGGAGGCCGGCAAGCGGGCCGAGCAGGCGGTCGAAACCGGGCGCGTGGAGCAGGAGGAGGCGGAGACCGAGCGACTGGTGCGCGAGTCGGCGGCCGAGGTGCGCCGTCGCGCCGAGGAGGAGCGACGCAAGGAGATGCGCCAGCGCCTGATCGCGCGCGAGCGCTCCTGCGTCATCAAGCCGGTGATGACGGACGCCGAGATCGCCCATTGCAAGTGGGTCTGGAGCTTCCCGCCGCCCGGCTGATTTGTGGATCCTGCGATTCCGCGCTAGCCTCCCGGTCGTCATTGAGAAACGGGAGGAAGGGCGATGCGCAAATCGGGACTTTCAGCGGCACTGCTGTTGGCGGTGACGCTCGCGGTCGGACCGGGCGTCAGCGAGGCGAAGCGCATCGGCGCGAAGTCGAAGGGCACCGAGACGACGCCGGCGAAAAAGGCGGGCGACGACGACGCGGTGAAGAGCTCCGGCATGACCTTGTCGCCACGCCTGCGCGTGCCAGTCGCAGCGGGTGCAGGAGCGGCGGCGGGCGCGGCGGCGGCTTCGGTTCCGTCAGCGGAGGCTGCGCCGGCGCCGGTCGACAAGGAAGCCGTGGCAGCGCTCGCCGAGCAGAAGCGGCAAGAGAAGATCGGCGAACTCGAACGCAAGGCGGAGATCGAGGAATCGGCGCGCAAGGCGGAGCAGACGGTTGCCGCTCAGAAGGCGCGCCTGGCCCAGCTCGAGACCGAACGGCTGCTGCGCGAGCAGGAGGCGGAAGCGAAAATCCGCGCCGACGAGGTGGCCCGGGCAGCGGCGCAGGCGAAGGCGATCGAGCGCGAGCGCTCGTGCATCATCCGGCCGGTGATGTCGGACGAGGAGATCGGCCGCTGCAAGTTCGCGTGGAGCGTGCCGCCCCCCGGTTGAAGGTCAGTGCAGGTATTCCGCCAGCACGCCCGAGGTGCGCCGCAGGCGCCGCGATAGCAGCCGCGCCATGCTGAACATGAAGCGGTAGGCGAGCAGCGGCTGCCCCGTCGCCAGCCGCTCGAGCCCTTCGTGGTCGAGCGTCAGCAACTGGCAGTCGGTGGCCGCGGTGCAGGTCGCCGAGCGGCGCTCGCGATCCAGCAGCGCCATTTCGCCGACGATGCGCCCCTTGCCCTCGTAGGACAGCAGGTGGTGTCCGCTCTCGCCGCCCTTGGAGATCGAGATGCGTCCGTCCACGAGCACCAGCATGTAAGTGCCGGGATCGCCTTCCTCGAAGATCACCTCGCCCTCTTTGGCGGTGACGTATTTCAGATGACGGGCGAGGGTTTCGAGCTCGCCGTAGGCAAAATCGTTGAAGAAGTCGAGGCCGTCGAGAAGATCGGCGATGTCGGTCATCATGATGTGCGTCGGTCCTGCGTCTATCGGTGTCAGTTGCTCTGGGCGGCCACTTCCTTGCGCACCTCGTCCATGTCGAGCTGGCGCACCTGCTCGACGAGCTGGTCGAGCGCCGGGGCGGGCAGCGCGCCGGCCTCGGCGAACAGGATGATCTGCTCGCGGAACACCATCAGCGTCGGGATCGAGCGGATGTTGAAGGCGGCCGCGAGTTCCTGCTGCTCTTCGGTGTTGACCTTGGCGAAGGCGACGTCGGCATACTTCTCCGAGGCCGCTTCGAAGGTCGGCGCGAAGGACTTGCAAGGGCCGCACCAACTGGCCCAGAAGTCGATGATCACGATGTCGTGGCTCGAAATCGTCTCTTTGAAATTGTCCGTCGTCAGTTCTATCGTTGCCAT
Organism: Pseudomonadota bacterium; assembly: GCA_046726235.1. GTDB lineage: Bacteria > Pseudomonadota > Gammaproteobacteria > Burkholderiales > Rhodocyclaceae > Nitricoxidireducens. The sequence continues at coordinate 2,396 of JBKPAD010000001.1, read as the reverse complement.
GGCTCCGTCCGCCTTTGGTTATGGTCGCGGAATGCTACCGGTTTGTTTCGCGGCGTGGTATCAATCGCGCCGATGAGTCAATCGACAGCCTATCGCGGCCGCTTCGCCCCATCGCCGACGGGGCCGTTGCACTTCGGCTCGCTGGTCGCCGCGCTCGGCAGTTGCCTCGAGGCGCACACGCGCGGCGGCGAGTGGCTGTTGCGCATGGAGGACGTCGACGAACCGCGCTGTTCCGCCGCGTCCGCCGCCGGCATCCTGCGCACGCTCGAGCGCATGGGCTTCGAGTGGGACGGCGAGGTCCTCGTCCAGAGCCGCCGCAAGGCACGCTACGCGGAACTGCTCGATGCCCTCAGCGGCAAGGGGCTTGCCTACCCGTGCGCCTGCACCCGGCGCGACCTCGCCGGCGCGGCGCTCGCGGCCGATGGCGCCCCCCTCTATCCGGGCACCTGCCGCAACGGCCTGCCCCCCGGCCGCAAGGCGCGCGCCTGGCGGCTCGGGGTCGGCACGGCAGAGATCGAGTTCGAGGATGGAGTGCAGGGAAGACAGAGCCAGCGCCTGGCGACGGAGGTCGGCGACTTCGTCCTGCTGCGCGCCGACGGTTACTTCGCCTACCAGCTCGCGGTCGTGGCCGACGATGCCGACCAGGGCATCACGCACGTCGTTCGCGGCGCCGACCTGCTCGATTCGACGCCGCGCCAGATTCATCTGCAGGCCTGCCTGGGCTTTCCACGTCCCGGCTATGCGCACCTGCCGGTGGTGGTCGATGCGGCGGGGGAAAAGCTTTCGAAGCAGACGCGGGCGTTGCCCGTGGACGGCGGCGACGATGCCGCGACATTGCTCGCCGCGTTGCGCTTCCTCGGCCACGAGCCGCCCGGCGATCTTGCAGACGTGCGTGCCATATGGGGCTGGGCGCGCACCCACTGGCGTCTCGACCGCGTGCCACGGGTCCGGGCGATGCCCGTTCCGTTACCCGTAAACCGGTAGCCGCGATACCGCCGGGTCGGTATTCCCGCCGCCGGTGGCCGTCCTTAGGATTGAAACCCTGACGGGATTGCGGCGTTTTGCCGCCGGGAAGATTGCATGAGCATCAAGAAACAGGGCCTCGTCCTCCATTGCGAGAATTGCCGGCACGTCGCCAGCGACGGCTGCGGCTTCGACATCTCGGTTCCCGTGCGCGACGGAGAGGCGGCGGGCACCGCCAGGCTGCATTGCACGATCTCGCCCGAGTGCCACCGCGTGGAATTCGTCTGCTGGGACGAGGAGCCGAGCCCGCCCGAGGTCGCGCGCCGGATTCGCGAGCAGGTGTCCGAAGTGATCGGGTTCATCGCCGAGCAGCGGCTTTGCGGCAACGACCGCATCTGCCCGCTGCAGGTCGTGCAGCTGGTCGAGCAGCACGCGGCCGCGGCTACTCGCGGTACTCGCTTCCCCCGTATCGCGTGACGCCGATCAGCACACGCACCATCCCGTAGGCAAGCCAGCTCAGCGCGCGCGCGGACATCGAGCGTCGGCGCAGGTCGTCGCTGAGCACTTCGGTGGCCCCGTCGTCCATTGCGCGCCGCAGGCTCGCGCGCAGCCGGCCGGCGAAGGCCTCGTCGTGCACCACGACGTTGGCTTCACGCGCCAGCAGCAGGCTGAACGGGTCGATGTTGCTCGATCCGACCGTCGCCCAGCGGTCGTCGACGACGGCGACCTTGGCGTGGAGAAAGCTGCGCCGGTATTCGAAGATGCGCACCCCCGATTTCAGCAGGGCGCCATAGAGCGCCTGGGTCGCGTAATGCAGCAGCGCGTATTCGACGCGGCCCTGCAGCAGCACGATCACCTGCACGCCGGATTGCGCAGCCTGGGCGAGCGCATGGCGAAAGCTGCGGCCGGGCAGGAAGTAGGCGTTGGCGATGACGATCTCGCGCCGCGCCGACGCCATGGCGGCCAGGTAGGCTTCCTCGATGCTGCGCCGATGGCGCACATTGTCGCGGATGACGAAGGCCGCGGTGACGTCGCCGCGCGGCTCGAGCGAAGGCTGCGGTGCCGCCGGCGGCCGCCGCCGGTGCCGCAGCCGGGCCCAGCGCACGAGGTTCGCCAGGTGACGCGCGGCGGCGTGGATGTCGAACAGCAGCGGCCCTTCGATGCGCACGGCGTAGTCGTAGCGCGGCGGCAGCTGCCCCGGCGCGTCCATGTCGTCGATGACGTTGATGCCGCCGAGGAAGGCGACGCGCGCGTCGATCACCGCCAGCTTCCGATGCAGGCGCCGCAGGCGGTGACGGCGCAGCCGCAACGCGCCTGCCTCGAGCCGATACACCAGCACCTCGACGCCGCGCCGCGGGCGGTGGGGGGGGGGGGGCGCGCCGGCCAGGCGGGGGGCCCCGGCGGGCACCACCGCCAGGGACCCGGCCCCCCCG